>CBFGUR010000018.1:0-120239 GCA_965652275.1 uncultured Polyangiaceae bacterium
ACTTAGGCGACCCCCATCACCCCCGAAAGTACGGGGCTCGTGCAGGGGATACGTTCTTTCGCCGCGGCAAACGACCGACGCGTTCCGATTCTCAGCTGCTGTCGCTGGCTTTGGAATGCTCCTGCGAGAATCGGAGTTCAGGGGACGCGCTTCGTTCGAGCAGGTTCGAAGTTTGGCCAAGGATTCCTTGGGACGAGACCCGTACGGTCACAAGCACGAGTTCTTGTCGCTCGTATCCCTGGCCGAACGCATGTAGCTCCGCATTGTTCGTTTTCCTCCTCGGGAAAACACGAAGCCCTCAGTCGCCCGACGGGAAACGATCGGACGGCTGAGGGCTCAACTTAGTTCGGAGGAAGCTGGTGAGCGCGGTTCAGCAACTCGAGGTTCGGATGTCAGAACTGGAGAGGATAGCGCCGCGTCCCGCGCACGACTGCGATGTCGAGCTCGCCTCCGAGCGCCGCGGCATAGCGCTCCAGAGTGGAAAGAAGATGATCGCTACGCCGCTCCAGCCGCGAGAGGTCTCCCTGTGACATACCCGCTTTCTCTGCCACCTGGACCTGGGTGCGCCCCAAGTCCTTGCGGATGTCACGCAGGGTCATGCGCGCCGGGTTGCGAGGAGGGGGGAGCTCCCCCGCGTCCTGAACTACCAAGCGGTCTTCTGCAGCATCTCCCATCATGTCTTCAATTCCCCTTGTCTCGAATCTCGTTTCGATTGAATGAAACTGGCCGGACTGGCCGTCTCACTCAGGACAAACGGTCATCGCCTCGGAGCCTTAACCACGAAGGGGAAAAAAAGACGCAGGGGCAGAAAAAAGTTGGGGATTTCGGAGGGCTCCCTGGCCAGACATCCCAAAGTTCGAGCGCTGGCTCATCAGGCCCGTAGGCCGAACTCCCCGTTCCCTGATGCATCGGTCGGGCATCCAGCTGGTGACGCCCGATGTTCGCCGCGGGGAGTCAGTTGGAACGAACGGGTAGGATAGGAGCCCACACGAGCCGGTCGAGCATCTCGTCGCTGACAATCATGCCCTTGTCGCTGAAGAACAAGGCGTTTTCGTCGGACGCTTCTCGGCTCTCGGCAACGAAAATGATGCCCTTGCCCTCGCCATTGTAGCCGAGTTGCACGATCGCGTTCTTCAGCCATTTCCCGCCCCCTTCGAAAGTGACTTCATCAGGGAGCGAGTAGAACCCCTCGCTTGGCAGCTTCTTCAGCGTCCGGGACCAGGTGGGGCTGCGCAGCGGGGTCGTCGGTTCTCCCCAGAACCAGCGGTTGCGCCTATTGTCGCCGGGTCGAACGACGAATTTCTGACCGTTCTTCTCGCCAATGTAAACGAGGACGTTCGCCGGAAAGGCCTCCTCGTTTCCCGGCATTGCGGTGGTGGTGCGGTATAGGCCATTAGACGGAAGATCGAGCATTGTGGGGCGCAATCTAAGTAGCCCCCTGGCCAGTTTCAACCCAGTGGGCGGAAGTTTTTCGATGCTGGGAATTTGTGGGCGTTTGGTGCCATGATGCCCGCCCGATTCGGTGGGCTCGGGGCTCATCGGTCCTTTTTGCGAGATGCGAGGTCCTCGGAAATCATGAAAGCGACGAGCGCTGTCCTTCTGTTTGCGGTTTTGGGATGCTTTTTTGGTTGCGGAAGCGACGACGAGGAGGCGTCGTCGGGGAGCGGTGACGGCGACGCGTCCGGACCCACTTTCGATGTGGAGCAAATAGAGTTCGATTTGGATGACGAACGCTCCCTCTCGTCTCTCACGGACGAAGAAATCAGGGGAGCCTGTGAAT
Source organism: uncultured Polyangiaceae bacterium (assembly GCA_965652275.1). Classification (GTDB taxonomy): domain Bacteria; phylum Myxococcota_A; class Polyangia; order Polyangiales; family Polyangiaceae; genus NIC37A-2. The sequence continues at coordinate 1,781 of CBFGUR010000018.1, forward strand.
CGATGGCCGCCGTCTTCGAGCAAGCGGACTCCGGTGTGTCGTGTCGAATCGTGGCTGCCGCCGAAGCGGACGCGAGGTCTTGCTCGAGCGAGCTCGAGGATTGCTTGGAGGATCCAGATGAAGCACTAGAGCAGACTTCGGTGCGTTCGGCGCCCGCGCCGGTCGATTGCACTGTCTTCAGCGCTGAGTTGACCGAGGACTGTGACCACCCAGTGAGCCTGCTCGAAGACTGCGTGAACGCCTTGGCACTGAGCGTCGTTCCCGCCGCCGAAGCCGTCGACTGCGACAAGGCCGACCAGTTTCAGGACGTCGAGGAAGCCCACGCAGAAGCCGCGCTCAACCAGGGGACCGACTTCGTGTCGATCTGCTTCGATCTTCTGGAATGTGAGACGCTCGTGGAGGCCCTACTTTCCCCCGAAAACGGCGCTGGCGGCGCTCCCAACTGAACGAACTGACGAAAGAGGTGGACTCGAGATGGCAAGCGCAACATCGAAGAAGAAAACGACCGTGAAGACGACCGCGAGCAAGAAGGAGTCGTCGTCTGCGGCGAAGAAGACGGCGAAGAAGACCGCGACCAAGAAGACGTCGAAGCCTTCGCCAAAGAAGGTGGCGACCAAGAAGGCCCAGCCGAAGACGTCGGCTTCGAAATCAACCGCGAAGAGGGCGATGGACGAAGGCGCAGCATCGTCGGGTTCTCTTTTGGGGAAGAAGGCGCCTGCATTCAAGCTTCAAGACCAGTCGGGCAAGGAGATCTCGTCCGCATCCATGAAGGGCAAGCCCTACGTCCTCTACTTCTACCCCAAGGACAACACACCGGGGTGCACGCGGGAGTCGTGCGAGTTCCGTGACGATCTCGGGAACTTTCGTGCAGCTGGGGTGACTGTCTTCGGTGTGAGTCCTGATTCGGTGAAAAGCCACGCTGGTTTTGCCAGCAAGTTCGAACTGCCGTTTTCACTGCTCTCGGATCCGGAAAAGGAGCTGGCGCAGGCCTATGGGGTATGGGCGCTGAAAAAGAACTACGGGCGCGAGTATTGGGGAATCGTTCGCAGTACGTTTCTCATCGACAAGACCGGCAAAGTCAGCGCCGAGTGGCGCCAGGTCAAGGTGAACGGCCACGTCGCAGCGGTCCTGGCAGAGGCGAACAAATGAAGGGAGTCGACCTTTCGAAGCGAACAATGGTCCAGCTCATGGCCTTCTGCGGCGTCGTCGCGCTGGGATCGTCGCTGATTGCCTGTGAGGATACTGGTAAGGTAAGCGCCAATCACGCCAAGGAGCACATGGAGTATGTGGCAGAGGCCGTGAGGCGTGACACGAAAGAGGTTCGGGCGGGGATGCCTGCCGGGGCCAAGGCCCTGACCTCTCTTTTCAAAGAAGCAGCACCCGAAGTGCCATCGGCCGAAGCGGCTCGAGAGGCACTCACGACCGTCCGCTCGAAGAACAACGATCTCGATTCGGCGAAGAGTACGTTCTTCCTGATTGCGACCGACGACGGGATGATACTTCGCAACAATCTGGAAGAGGATGAGATGACTGGGAAGAATCTCTTCGAGGTTTATCCCGAGGCTCGCAAGAAGAAAGGCGACGGGTACTTCGAGTTCAACGGGAGCTGGGACCTTGCACGTGGCGTTGCAGGCAAGGACGACGCTCAGCATTGCGCGGCTTCTCCGATTTCATTGGAAGGGAAAACCGTCGGTTACTTCGTCAGTGGCTGGTCCTGGTCGTCCTACGCCTACCGCCTCGAGAACGCTCTGCGCTCGGAGATCCTCCAAAACACCAAGGAGGGTGAGAAGGTCCCTCTGATTTACGTGTACGTGATCGCTGGCGACAAGGCGTATGGTGCTCCCGTGTCCCCCGAGGTGAGCGGCAAAGCGATCCTCGATCTCAACCCCTTGGAGAAGACCAAGGAAGGACAAGTCTTTGCTGCGCCGCTCGAGATCACTCATCGGCAGTTCGGGGTCGCTGTGCAGAAATTCCCAGAGCTCGGCGACAATGTCGCCGTTGCGGTTCTCCGAAGCGAGACCTGAAGACGGGCTCAGGACTGGTGATTCGAGACGCTGCTCGGACCGCTTCGCCCTAGCTGGTGCAGGCCGAAAACGGCCGCCAAGAATCCACCCAAGGTCAGTTGAGCCGCCAGGTCGTCCCATGCGACCAGGCTGGTGAGGATACCCATGCTCAGCGCGGCGGCACCACCGTAAATCCAACGCTCGGCGCGGCGGGCCTTTTTGGCCGGTCCCGCCGTGCCTGACGAACGTTGTTCAGAGTCGGTCACGCCTGGTACGTAGCGCTCCTGCGCGCTACGTAAAGTCTTCTATTGAAAAGCCAAGATCTAGCCGCAAAGATGCGATCAGCGGCGGCGGAACGCGACTGAAATGCTGGCTCATCTGGGAACAAATCACGTCCTTCTTCGCTCTCGGAAAAGTGCGTGGAGTTTCGTCGTCGTCGCGGCAAGTGCCGCGACGATCTCCTGCGGCGGTGGCTCGCGAGTGCCAAAGCCAGAGTCTGCGCTGGCGCAATACGTTGGAGCGGTGGAACAGTCCGACGCTGACGCTCTTTGGAACATGATGACGACAGAAGCTCGGTCGGAGTATTCCGTTGCGGAGATTCGACGACTATTGAAGCGAGATCGTGAAGAGTTCGAGAGGCGAGCGCGGGATCTTTCTCGTGTTTCCAAGGCTCAATCGGGTGCCGCGACGGTGTACGTCCTCGGAGGTCGGTCAGCTGCGTTGCGCCTGCGTGATGGACGATTTTGGGTCACGAGCGCTGGCCTGGTCCCGGCAATGCCGAGAACGCCAGAAGAAGCCGCACGTGTTCTGCGAGAGGCGGTTCTGGCGCGCGACTACGCGAAAATCGAGCGCACCCTGACGGACGAGGCAAGGCGTGATTTCTCTCGGGCTTTCGAGCGGCTCGAGGAGAGCCTCTCTCAGCTCGATACGGCTGTCGTCCACGTGCGCCAAGATGAAGCTACGATCGAGTTCTTGGACGGTCGGGTGATTTCGCTGAAACGACAAGGGTCTGCATGGCGTGTGGAGAGTTTCGAGTGAGTCTTTCTCGACGCGACCTCTTCCTGGGACTGGCGGCTGTCGGCGGCCCGAGCCTGTCGCCTCGCGTCGCCCAAGCGTTTGGTGAGGAGGGCGCTTTCCACGCGCGCCTTATTTCCTTCTCCAATGAAGAGCGCGAGGAGGACCTCTCAGCGGCGCGCCGCTGGGCCTGGGAACTGACACGAAGGAGCAGCGCTCCCGGCCGCCTTGCGGCTGAGCGTGTCCGTCCGGGCAGTGCGGAGCTGCTCGAAGAGCCGTTCTGCGTTTGGTCTGGGGACGAAGACCCGGGAAAGCTTTCGAGTCAAGCGGTGAGGGGCCTGCGGCAGTACCTGCGTATGGGCGGAATGCTCTTGGTTGACGAGAGAGCCAGCAGCAAGGACGCGCAGAAGTTCTTGAATGGAGTGAAGCGCGAACTGCGAAAGGTCTTGCCAGAATCAGGGATCGTGCAGCTTCCACCTCAACACGTGATCTTCAAGAGCTACTACATACTCGAGGAGCCCATGGGGCGACGCCAGGGCCCGAACTTTGTCGAGGCCATCGTGAGGGACAAGACGGCTCAGGTCCTGTTCTTGAATCACGATCTGCTCGGGGCCTTGGCCAGACGAGGGGACAACTGGGCAAACGCGATGGAGACGAATTCGTCGCAAGCTCGGGAGTATGCCGTTCGGTTTGCCGTCAACATCGCCATGTATGTCCTGTGCTCGGACTACAAGGACGATCAAGTTCACGCGCCTTTCTTGATGCGGCGCCGGCTGAAGAAGCGCTGAGCAACATGAGGTATTCGCCAGAAAGCTTTCGCTTCTCAGAGGACCTCTCGGTGTGGGCGCAAGGGGGAGTACTCGTGCTGCTCCTCGCTACGTGCGTCCTGCTCGTCCTCGAGGCGCGGGCCCACGAGCGGCGCCGCGCATTGATTCTCCTCACAGGGCTCGTCGCGAGCCTGCTTTTGTGTGCGGCGGTACTTCGCCCCACACGGTTGACGAGTGAAGGCAATGAGATTCCGGGTCTGGCCATCGCCTTGGTCGACGCCTCTCACCGTCTCGCTCTGCCGTCTGACGGCGAAGAGACTCGCGCGGCGGTGGCGCAGGCAGCGCTCGCCGGGCTCAAGGAGCGTTGGTCCAGCGCCCGCTTGAGAACCTGCTACTTCGATTCGGACCTGGATTGCTCTGGCGAAGCGGCGAGCGGAGTCGAGTCGACGAGCGACCTGCTTTCCGCGCTCCGGCAGGTCGCGGCGAACGGAGAGGAGCGCCCCCAATCCATCGTCGTCCTGACGGACGGGCGTCTGACTCGACCTGGACCCCTGGACGAAGAAGACTCTCAGGAGGCTTTGCGGCTTGCCGCTGGGGGGGTCCCCGTTCACACACTTGCTGTAGCCGAGGAAATGCCGATGGACCGAAGCCTGCGGAAGGTGGGACTGACGGGCAGCGCCATTGCCCACCAGCCGCTCACTCTCAAACTAGAGGTCGGATGCCACCCAGCATCAACATGCGACAAGGTCGAAGTGGTCGCCCGTGAGCTTCTCGAGGGGCAGGAGCCCGTGGAATTGGTTCGCGGGGAGACGACTGGCGAGGATGGACTCGCGCGGCTCGACCTCGAGCTCACGCTGGAGCGAGCAGGGGGGCGTGTGATCGAAGTGGCGTTGGTCAGCGACGAGGCCGACGCCGTCCCCGACAACGATCGACGGATCCTCCCAATCCACGTACGGCGCGACCGATTGCGGATGCTGCACGTTGCCGGGCGCCCGACTTACGACGTGCGGGCCCTTCGCATGTTCCTGAAGTCGGACGAGAGCATCGATTTGATTTCGTTCTTCATCCTACGGACCACCAACGACCAAGTCGGCGCTTCGGCGGACGAACTTGCCCTCATCCCGTTCCCGGTCGATGAGCTCTTTTCTGAACACCTCAAGAGCTTCGATGCAGTGATCCTTCAGGATATCGACGCTCCCAAGTACGGCCTGGAACGCTACTTCCCCTCCATTCGGAGCTATGTCCTCGAGGGGGGAGGTTTGATTCTAGTTGGCGGTCAAACTGGTTTCTCCTCAGGCGGGTATGCCGGCTCGGAGGTGGGCGAAGTCCTGCCGGTCGAACTGCCCCTCACCGGCGAGCTGATCACCAGGCGTCCGTTCGTCCCTTCGTACACCACGGCCGGTCGCGCCGCTCCCCTTCTCAAAGGGCTTCGGACGACTCTTGGTGAGGAGCTGCCGGAGATGAGTGGCGCAAACGTGCTCGGGCGTCCGAAGCCGGGAGCGGTCGTCCTTTGGGAACATCCGACGCTTGCGGCGCCGGGACTCTCGGGGGGCGAGAAAATGCCCGTCCTCGCATTGGGGGAGGTAGGCGATGGTCGTACCATCGCCATCTCGGTGGACAGCACTCATACTCTTCGTTTCGGCGCCATCGGTGCTGCGACAGGCGGCCGTGCCCACGCCGACCTCTGGTCAGGACTGCTCGGGTGGCTGATGAGAGACCCGCGCTACGAGGGCGCTCAAATGCGTCTCGAGTCTCCATGCATTGCCGGACGAGACCAGGTCATCCTCATCGAACCGCCGCCGCCCGGGGACGTCGATGTCAAGGTTACCCTAGAGAAGTTGGGTTCCCAGGCGAGCGATGCTCGCCCACTCGAGAAAACGAGTGGTTCTGACGGCGCCGCACGCTACGTGGCTCGTGGCCTTCAAAGCGGGGGCTATGCGGCGCGGGTTCAGATCGGAGAGGCGCCACCGACTCGCTCAGTCTTTGCTTGCGAAGTGGGGGGAGAGGCCTGGTCCGACTCTCGCCCCGACCCGGAGCGTCTGGCAAGGATCTCTGAGACGACGGGCGGTGCCGCGACCTCGGCTCGAGCCCTTGCCGAAATTCCTGAACCTGACTCGACGTTCATCGCAGCTCGTCGCAAGTCGACGCCGCTCCTTCCTCCGTGGGTTTGGGCAACGGCAGCTGCGCTCTTCATGTCTTTGCATTGGATTTTCAGGAGGGCGGTCGGTTATGCGTGAGAACATTCGAGCGTTGTTGAGCGCCACAAGCGCCATGCTGCTGTCGGCGACGCTCTGCTACGCGAATCCGTGGCCTGGACTTTCGGCCGAGCTCGAGCGAGCTCTGGAAAGGCCGCAAGCGCAGGAGCGCCGCGCAGCCGCACGAAGGATCGCGGAGCTGACCCCAGTCGTTGCCAGCAAGGTGCTCGACAAAGCCATCAACGATCGAGACGTCGAGGTGCGCCTCATAGGCCTTCGGACGGCGCGAGCCTTCCACCTCGAGGAGCTCGGGAGTCTCGCTCTTCCCAACATGAAGAGCACTGACGTCAGAGAACGGGTCGAGGCTGTCCGATTGATTGCACTGAGCTCAGGAGAAGACGAGGTGGAGGCGCTAGAGGTCGCGGCGTCGGACGCTGACGAGTCGGTCCGGCGCGAAGCGGCCGAAGCCCTTGGGGGCTTGCGGAAAGAGTTTGCCCCTCGTGCGACGGCGAAGCTTCTGAGTATGCTCGACGACGTCGATCGGGACGTTCGAATGGAAGTCGCCGCTTCACTGGGAAGGCTCTCGGCGTCCTCGGCCACGCTGGCCCTCGCGGCACGGCTCAAGGATCAAGAGCCAGCGGTGCGGGCCCAAGTCGCCCTCGCTCTGGGCGCCATTGGCGCTGAAACGGCCGTGCCGGCGCTTCAAGTGGCACTCTTGGATATCGACGACTCCGTCGTGGCGGCGGTGGTCCGAGCTCTTGGTGCGCTCGGCTCCGAGGACGTCATCGTTGGACTGGTGGCGATCGCGGAGGATGCGCCGCGTCGTCAGCAGGGCGAGGAGGCACTCGAAGCGCTCGTGCGCTTGTCCGAGTTTCCCCTCGCCAGAGAGCGTCTTTTGGACATGTTGGAGTCGAGCGAGCACCGGCTGGTCTTGCGCGGAATTTTCGCTCGCGGGGTCCCGGGTGCCGACCTCGTCCTGCGCCAATGCATCGAGAAGTACTCGTCGGAGATTGCGTTGTTCTGCGCTCGCGCTCATCGGACTCCAGCGCTCATCGTGCCACAGATTCTTGCGGCGCAGGACGAAGGACGGCTTTCCTCCCGGCACACCCTCGAGGTGCTTTCGGGGGTACTCGATCGCACCGCGGTCATCCTTGCGCTGGAGCAGCTATCGCTCGGGGGGTCGCTCGAATTCAAGAGTGCTCTAGATTATCTCACGAGCCTTTCTCAGATTCCGTGGGAAGCGCAGGGGCCTCTCCTGGATGCCTTGCGTGCCCCAGGTCGGTCGCTTGACGAGATCCGAACTCTTTTACTCGTCCTCGGGGAGGTCGACTCCGGCTCGTCCCAAGACGTCATCGCGCAGTATCTCGATTCCACAGAGGAGACGATTCGAACAGCAGCGTCGACCGCCCTCACGCGCCTCGGTGCTAGCGGTGCGGAACTCGAAGGATACCTCATCGGTGAGAAGGCCGTGGCGCGAGGAGCTCTCCAGGGCCTCGCTCGCGGTATGACGACTGAACAGGCCCAGGTTCTGATCGGCCTGGTGGACGAGGGGCACTCCGGTCGACGGGACGCCCTCTTGAGTGCATTTTTCGCGATGCCGGAAAGGCTTCCCGCCGAGAGTCTGACCAAGTTGGAGCATCTCTACCTTCGCGCGCGAGGGGCGGATCGTGACGCTCTCTTGTATCCCCTCGTGAGGGCTGGCACGCCCCGTTCGGGACAGCGGCTGCTCTCGAACTCCGCGCGTCCTGACCTTCTGAAGATCGCGCAACTCGGGTGGTATCAACCCAAGTCCAGGGAGTTGCTCAAGCAACTCGTGCGCAATTCCGATCCGCATGTGAGTGCTCTGGCTGCTAGAAGCTTGGGGCGTGTGGGGGAAGCCGAGGACGCGGCCGTGCTGATCAACATGGCACTTTCCGAGCGGGCGTATCTGGTTCGTGCAGCGGCCCTCCAGGGGCTCTACTTCTTGACCGTTCGAGGCCACGTCTCTTCGATTTCGCAGCAAGTGCTCTCCACCGAGACCTGCTCGACGCGTCACGACTTGCTTCGAGCCGAGGCAATCCGCTTGGCCGCCAGCCTCGAAAAGCCTTGTGCCGGGAGAGAGCTCGAGGACGTACTGGCTCACGACCCCGATCCACGCATGAGGCGACTCGCAGCGTCTTTACTCGTCGCCCAGAGGCCCGATTCGAACCAATTGCGAGCGTGCCGTTTTTACGAACGTCGACTAGAGGTTGCGCGAGAGTGCGAACCCTGGGCCGGTTCAGGGAGCGTCGGGTCCTCGGACTCTCTTCCGTTCCGCGTCGAACGCGTTTGGGGTTTGGGTGAGCCCTTGGAGCTGACGCCTTACGCCGTGCGAGCTCCGGCCGGCGCTTTGGGCGAGGCTCGTGGGCCGGGCTTCAGTCTGCGCCTTTTCACCGATCGAGCCGGTCATGCCGTAGTGCCACACGAGAGTCTGGCACCTGTCGACCCGCATTGGCAGTTCTGAGCGCGGGCCACGCGAGGACGAGATGTGCTCTAATCCGGAGCCTCTACACGGGCGCTACGAATCAACCAGTCGCCATCTTCTTTCACGAGCTGAACGAGCACTGGGCGCGAGTCCCGTCGAAGCTGTCCCCCGTCAGCCGCCGCTACGGTAGCGGTGGCCTCACAACGCGCAGAATCACCAGTCACGTCGACTGCGTCGAGAGAGATGCTCACATGCATGGACCCATAGCGGCTGAGTGCGTGCGCGGCGACGAGCCCAAGTTTGCCTCGGGAGCTGGGGATGTTGCCGGACACCTCGGAAACGCTGAGCTGCACCTGTTCGGTGAAGATCGTCTCGAATTTGCCGGAGAGGCTCGAGCCGAAGAAGATCGGATTCGAAATAGGTTCGGAGAAGCTGAGCGAGCTAGCCAAGTCGTCGAGGACCTGGGCGATCAGTTCCTCGTCGTTTGCCGGCGCGAAAAAAGCGTAGCCGATTGCCCCGAGCCCGAGTATTCCGGCTGCTCCCCCTAGAATTCGACGGCGGTCCATCCAAGGGAGGGTAGTCGAGAACTGCCGCTCGGAAAAAGCTGGGTTTTCGGTCGTGTTCCGGCGGCTGGGGGCCTTCGTGACGTGGAACGAGGTGGCAAAACGACCGGGCATCTACTATCCCGCGCCCATGATTCCGCGGTTGGCTCCGGACGAGCACCTGCCCGAGCTCTATCAGGAGTTTCTCGACGAGATTCGGACGAGTGACTTTTCCGGTGAGGTGCGCACCGACTACGCGACTCGTCTCGTCACCGCCACGGACAACAGCGTCTACCAGATCGTCCCGCTCGCTGTGGTCTATCCGAGGAATGAAGCCGACGTTCGAACGGTGCTTCGTCTTTCACACCAGGAGCGATACCGAACCATCAAGCTCAGCCCGCGAGGTGGTGGAACGGGCACGAACGGCCAAGCCTTGTGCGATGGAGTCATCATCGACGTCTCCCGCCATTTTAGCGACATCCTCGAAGTCGATGTCGAGGCGGGGTGGGCTCGAGTTCAACCAGGTGTCGTACTCGACCAACTCAATGCGCACCTCGCGCATCATGGATTGTTTTTTGCTCCGAATCTGTCTCCCAGCAATCGTGCGACGATAGGAGGCATGATCAACACCGACGCCAGCGGAAAAGGATCGCGCATCTACGGCAAGACGAGCGAGCACGTGCTCGCCCTCCGCTCGGTGCTGCTCGATGGCGAAGTTCTCGAGACTCGACCCCTTGATTTCACAGAGCTCGAGGACGCATGTCGTGGTGATTCGCTCCGTGCTCGGATCTACCGTGAGGTGCGGCATATCGTCGAGGAGAGCGCCGGACTGATCGACCGTGATCTGCCCAAGATGAAGCGTTTCCTAACGGGTTACGACTTGGCCCACGTCAAGACGGATGATGGACGTTTCGACCTGGGCCGCGTCATAGCGGGATCGGAGGGAACTCTGGTCGTGCTCACGGAGGCCAAGGTAAAGCTTACTCCGATTCCCAAGAAGAAAAAACTCGTCGCAATTCGCTACAGCCACTTCGACGATGCGCTCCGGGCTGCGAATCGCTTGGTCGAGAAACAACCAGGCGCAATCGAGACCGTGGACGACACCATCGTCGGTTTGGCCCGGGGTGACGTCATTTGGCACGGCATTTCGCACTTGGTCGAAGGGCAAGACGAACCGCCGGCCGCCGCAATCAACCTCGTCGAGTTCGAATCCGACGATGCTGAAGTCGTCGAGGCGAAGGTTGCATCTCTCGTCGCCGAGTTGGACGCGGAGAAAGGGCAAAGCGGTATGTCTTCCGGGTACGCGGTAGCTTCGACCCGGGAAGACATCGCTGCTCTGTGGGGCCTTCGGAAGAAGGGGGTAGGGCTCCTCGGGAATGCGAAAGGGGAGCGGCGTCCGGTGCCGTTCGTCGAGGACACGGCGGTTCCTCCGGAAAATCTTGCTGACTACATCCGGGAGTTTCGCGCCCTCTTGGACCGGCGCGGCTTGCGGTACGGGATGTTCGGACATGTCGACGTGGGCTGTCTCCACGTTCGGCCGGCTTTGAACCTGCGTGACCCCGCAGACGAGGCGATGCTGCGGGGGATCAGCGATGAGGTCGTGTCACTCGTGAAGAAGTACGGGGGCGTGCTTTGGGGGGAGCACGGTAAGGGATACCGGAGCGAATACACTCCGACGTTTTTCGGAGATGCGCTCTACGCTCAGCTTCGACGAGTGAAAGGAGCGTTCGATCCCTTCAACCAACTGAACCCAGGCAAGCTCGCCACACCATCGAAGAGTAGCGACCAGCTCGTCAGCATCGATGCGATGAAACGCGGCACCTACGATCGCCAGATACCAGACGCGGTCCGGGAGAAGTTCGCCAAATCCATCAACTGTAACGGCAACGGTGCTTGCTTCGATTGGAATCCCGATTCCGTCATGTGTCCGTCTTCCAAGGTGACGAAGGATCGCATCCATTCACCGAAGGGGCGAGCGGGCATCCTGAGGGAATGGCTCCGGCTCGTAACGAAGGAGGGGCACGACGTGGGCGCCCATCCGGATTCCGATGAATCGCGGCTCGAGCTTTGGCATGGGCGAGGAGCCGAGCCGGTCGATTTTTCTCATGAAGTATACGACGCGATGAACGGCTGCCTGGCCTGTAAGGCTTGCGCCACTCAGTGCCCCATCAAGGTCGATATACCGCACATGAGGTCGGAGTTCCTTCAGCAGTATCACGGTCGCTATCGACGGCCGATCAAGGACTATTTCGTCGGAGCTCTCGAAACGGTTCTCCGGCTATTGGTCGTATGGCCCCGCTTGAGCAACTTTTTCATGGGGCTGGCTCCGGTTGCCTGGTTCCTCGAAAGGGTCGTGGGCGTGGTCGATTCTCCACTGTTGGCGGAACATACTCTTCGGGCGGGGCTCGCGGAGCGAAAGGCCGAACGCTTCGACATGGCGCGACTCACTCAGCTGGCGCCCGAGCAGAAGAACGACGTCGTCCTCATCGCACAGGACGCATTCACGACGTACTACGAGCCAAGAGTGGCTCTCGCGACGTACGACCTACTCCGTCGCCTCGGCAAGAGGCCGATCTTCCTACCGTTTCGTCAGAACGGGAAGGCGCTCCACGTGAAGGGATTTTTGACTCGATTCGAATCCGTCGCAAGGGCAAACGCGGAATTTTACGCGGCAGTTGCGGCGCTTGGTCTGCCGATCGTCGGGATTGAGCCCGCCGTAACGCTGACCTACCGGGACGAATATCCGAAGGCTTTGGGGAACGTCGGCTTCAAAGTTCAGCTCCTCCAGGAATATCTCGTCGGAGAACGTGACCGGATCGCTGCGACGGCAAGACCCAGCGCGACTTCTGCATTTCGGCTATTTGGGCACTGCACCGAGCGCACGTATGAGCCACGAAGTCAAAAGCTCTGGCAGGAGGTCTTCGCAGCTGCCGGCGCCGAACTGGCGCTCGAGTCGACTGGATGCTGCGGGATGTGTGGCGTGTTTGGCCATGAGGCTGAGCACTACGACGAATCCCGTGGCGTATTCGAAATGAGCTGGAAGAAGCACCTTCCGACGGAGGCTCGCCAGCGCGAGGGCGTAATTGCCGCGGGACACTCCTGCCGAAGTCAGGTGAAGCGCTTCGAGGGGTTCGTTCCGAAGCACCCCGCTGAAGCGTTGCTGCAGCACCTCGAGTCCGCGGAAGCTTGAGCCCCGGGGGGCGATAGGGAAGAGCGCTCGTCGAGGACGAACGCTCTTCTCTTACCGTCGAAGTCGTTAAGAGCGCGCGCTCACTGAGCGCAGTTCATGAGGCACATCAGGTCGTCCTTCTTGCAGCCGCACTTGCCCATGCTCGGTTTCGGAGCGGGAGCGGGCGCCGGAGCTGCAGCGGGTGCAGGGGCGCTCGACGGTTTGGGCGAAGAACTCGATGCCTTCGGGCGGGGGGATGCCTTCGGTCCAGCCGCCTTCGGGGCGTCTTCTTCCTCTTCCGTTCCAGTCGAGGGAGGCTTCGCATCGGCGGTCGGGAGATCACCGGTGCTGGCCGTTGGGATCGGGGCGGGAGCAGGAGCTGCAACGGGGGCCGGGGCAACCACTGGCGCGGGGGGCGCGACCGCGGGTTCTTCGTCCTTTCCTCCCAGGGTCATGATCGCGGCCGCAGCAACGATGCCTGCGAAGAGAAACCCCCCGATAATCAGGACGTTGTTGTTGCCCTTGGATGCCTGTGGGGGAATAGATGTGCCGATCCCGCCCCCGAGCGGAGCGCCACCCAAAGGCGAGCCGCCAAGCGGCGCCGCCGCAAGCGGGGTTTGAACGGGCGCCGGCATCGGAGCGTTGGGTACGTGCGCCGTGGCTTCGGCAGCTGCCGTGAGCGCTTTGAGGTCGATCAGTCCGGAGTCGTCGTTGTTGCCGGAGGTCGCAGCCGGTGCAGGAACGCTAGGCCTTGGGCTGGATGCGCTGGAGGTCAGAGCGCTGAGGGAAAACAGGACTGAGGACTCGTTTCTGGCACCCGTTGCGTCTTGCAAGCCGCCACTCGCGCCAAAGGGCGATGGATCCGCCGCGGGTGCAGCGGCCGCAGCGGGGCCGTCATCCAAGCCGCCCGCCGATGAGACGTTGCCGAAAAGGTCGGGGCCGCCACCCGCGGGTGCGGCAGGTTGTTGGTCCCAAGGGCTCTCCTCGGGAGCCGTGGAGGCACTTGCCGCCGAGGTCTCGTCTGTGAGGCCCGAGGACTCTTGCTGAGCGGCTGCATGGAGCGCTGCCACGAGCTCTTCGACCTGCGCGAGTGCGGTCCAATCGGCAAAGCCATCGGCCCACACGAAAGTCTCCGCCGTAACCGTGCCTGAATTGTAGGCCTCCACGATGTCGGCAACCGTCATTTGTCGCTGGTCGTTTTCACCGAGGTCGACGGAATACGTCGTGCCAGCGTCACTTGCCGGTGCGGTCGCCGCAGCAGGTGCCTGGGCTCCAGCTCCTCCGCCGTCCGCCGCATAGACATTGGCGGGGGAGACGTTCCCGTCGATCACGATTGAGGTGCCGCACTTCCGGCATCGGATCTTGGCGAGGCGATTTTGGACTTTTTCGTCCGCGATCGAATACTTAGCTGAACATGAGGGGCAAGAGATCTTCACGAGGCGGGTCTCCGTCCCGTCAGTATCGCAGAGGGCGACCTGAGGGGCGCAATTTTCCGTATTCGGTGTCTACGACTCAAGCGCGTTAAGCCGTAAGTTTTGTGTCTTTCTTCGACGTACCAGTTCGCGAAAGGGTCTCTTCCGAGCAGGGCTGGGATTCCTCCACTCTTCGCGCGCGGACCTTGTATCATTGATTGGACGATTTTCCAGGGGGGACGGATCTGACCTACCCCTTTTTGTTACGAGAACTATCCAGGAAAACTGTTCTATTCTGGGGCAGATTTCCCAGGATTCCCGATTTGGGGTGGGAGGTCCACTCCGGGGAAAATTCTCCCGAATATGTAACGGCGCGTGCCTACTGATCTCGGGCGCGCGGCGGAATGGTCCGGGCGACATCGAACAGCTCCTGGAACTTGTTCTGGAGAGCGATGTTGATTCCTTCGGCGGTCTGAGCCTTCTGGAGAAGTTCCCGAGCCGTTGCGAGGTCACCTTCCGCCAAGGCTCGTTCGGCCTGGCGAGCGTGTAGTCTGCCGCCTGCGGTTGCGCATAACGCTTCGAGGCCTTTTTGCTCTCCCTGTCCGTCACGGCTTCCGCCCGTAGGCGAGTACCGTAGCGCCCCTTGTGCAAGGGAAAGGTCGTAGGCCGCGCGACTCCTAGGATCGCGCAACACCCTGTAAGCCTCGGCGCCTCGCTTGAAAATGATGGTGACGGCTTCCCGGATTTCTGGAGCTCTGCCTCGATGGCTGTCGGGGTGGAAGCTTTGGGAAAACTCGTGGAAAGCAGACTGAATCGCGGCGTCGTCGGCGATCTCCAAAACACCGAGAAGGTCGTAGTAACTCGTGTCGTCCAATACCTCGAGCCATGAGAGAACCTGCTCTCGAAGTTGTCGCTCGTCATTCATTGGGAAGGAGCACTCCTTTTGCCGTCACTGGTGCGCGGGCGCCACTCCTACCAACATCAGTCGCGCGTCGGCGGCGTTTCCAGTCCGCGTATCGCGGGCCGAGACCTGGAGCATCCCGCTTTCGTCCAGCGAAAACGACACGTCGACTTTCACGCTGCCGCGTGGGCCTGGTGAGAGGCCAGTGAGCTCCACTTCTCCGAGAAGCGTGTTGCGATCGAACCTATCCTCGTCTCCCTGACTGACTCGCACGCGCACCATCGCCTGGTTGTCCCGAGCCGTAGCGAATGTGCGCGTGTTTTCACAAGGAATAGGGCTGTTGCGCTCAATCAACTTGTCTACATAGCCGCCGATGACTTCCACACCCAGGGACAGTGGCGTCACGTCGAGAAGCAGCGGACTGCGAGGCAATTGAGGCGCGGGTGCTGGTCGCGCTGGTGGCTGCGAAAGAGCGGTAGCCACCGAATCTTCGATCATCGAGATTCGGCTATCCGCAAGGTCGACCTGCTCCCCGGGATCGGAACTGTGTGCCCGTGTCGCTTGTCCAGGCGCGGCGCTCCCCAGCGAGGCCGTGTCCCCCCGGAGCTCGTCGCTCAGACTCTCGAGACCAGCCTGGGACAGATCGAGCTCCTCGGCGCTCGAATCGTCATCGGGAAGTAGGGCAGCAACGGAGAGCTCGTCGAGTTCCTGTACGGACGGTCTCGGTGCGTTGTCGACAGCGTCGTCGAAACCGATACCTGCGCCTCGAGGGGCCACCTGCGTCTTACCCAGGCCCAGGCGAAGCTCACCCGAATTGGTCCGCGAGGCTCCCTTCCGAACTGGAAGCTGTCCGAGCTGTCTGGATGGGAGGGCGCCGCCGGGTGATGGGAGGTTGTTTCCAGCGGGTGAAGGAAGCGCAGCGTCGACCAATGGGAGTCCGGCATCTCTGGCTTGCAGCTCGGGCAGGTCCGCCTCGAGCGAAGGTTTTGCCGCCGTTTGGGCGGGGAGCCCGATCTCCGTCCTATCCAGGGCACTTCTCGACGCGGGCGAGGGGAGGTCAACCTGTTCGTCCGGGTCGTCGTCCTGGAGGTCGAGCAGGGCGCTGTCACCCAGTTCGTCGGGTTTCCGTGACATCGGGGCGGGCAGATCGGCGATTTCTTCCTCGACCGACTCGCTGATGTCGATGAGGGCGCTTCCTCCGATCTCTTCCGGCTCCGCTCGGTCGGGAATCGGGAGCTCATTGTCGACCTGGGAATCGAGTTGCGCGGCGCGCGCGGCCACCTTGTCAGGATCGACAATCGCCGTTGCTTCGCTCTCGAGGTCGGTGAATCCACTGTCGTCTTCATTCAGTTCTTCCAGCTCGGCGAGATCGAACGTGACCGATCCATCCGTCGTCGAAGCCTCGGTGCTCCCTCCCGGCGGTGCCGCTGCGCCAGGCAGCGTGCCCTGCTCCTCGTCATCGTCGAACTGACTTTGTCGAGCGCGCTTGTCCAGTTCGGCTGCGACCAGCGCCGCGCCTTCGTTTACTGAGGTTTCGTCGTCGAAGCTGAATTCTTCGCCTCGCGTGCTTGGCGGCGATGCCCCTGTCGCGGGAGGCGTGCCGGGCGCCGCACCCAACCCCAAGTTGGTCGAGCCTTTCTTTCGGTCCGTATTTCCCGCGGCGATCTCGGTACGCTTGTCACCGACACCCGAAAGGGTACCGAACTTGCTGCGGGGTTCGTCACCGCCGCCCACGCCGGCAAGAGTGTTATGTTTACCCCGTGGGGCCGTACCCAGCGCGGGAACTGGCGGTGACGACGGATGATCCGAATATCCTGGGCCGACGCCCGCGAGAGTCTTTGCGGGACCAAGCTTTTGTCCTGATGGAGGAACCGAACGAATCCCAGTGAGAGTCGTTTTCTTTTCGCGAGATGCGCCACCTCCCTGGCCGGCGAGAGTTTGCTTGAGTCCAGCGAGCCCAGTCCTGGTCGTGCCCTTGACGGGCTTGAGGGGCGCTGGCGCTCGGGAAGGGTGCTGGCTTCCCGCGCCGCGTCCACGAGGTGCGGCTGGGAGGCTCACTCCAGCCGCTTGCTTTGCTTCGAGGCTCGAGGCCTGAATCGCCGCTCCGATGGCAACGACTTCGTCGGGGTTGATGCGGCTTTGAGGCATTTTCCCGAAAAAGCTCGAAATCCTTCGTCGCACGAGGGGAATACGGGTCGAGCCTCCCACCAAGAGGATTTGGTCGAGATCCTTGTTCGAGACCCCGGCAACGTCCATGGCTTCCTGACAGACCACGAGGGTCCGCTTCAGCAGAGGTTCCGCGAGTTTCTCGAACTCCGAGCGGCGGAGAGTGAATTCGAACTCCAATTCTTCGATCCTGCACTTGCCCATGCTGCGGGTCGAAAGGTCGATCTTGAGCTTCTCTGCAGCGGCTCGAAGCTGTTCTCGGACGAGATTGTCGGCGTTTGCGTCGACCTTGTTCTTCTTGAGAAGCTCTTCGGCCATTCGATCCATGATCGCCATGTCGATGTCGTCGCCTCCCAGGAACGTGTCGCCTGCCGTCGCCAGAACCTCGAAGACGTTGTCGCTCAGGTCGAGGAGCGTCACGTCGAATGTTCCCCCGCCGAAGTCGTAGACGGCAATGCGCTCGCGAGTCCCCTTTCCGAATCCGTAGGCGAGCGCCGCAGCGGTGGGTTCGTTGATGATGCGCAGGACTTCGAGGCCTGCCGTTCTCCCCGCTACCTTTGTTGCTGCTCGCTGCAGATCGTTGAAATTGGCGGGAACGGTGATGACCGCATCACTGACCTGGGTGCCGAGCCGAGCCTCGCCGATTTGAGCTGCCTGCTCGAGCACCATGGCGCTGATTTCAGGCAGCGTGTATTCGGCGCCGTAGCAGCAAACCATCGTCGATTTGCCCGGACCCTCCTTGATCTCGAACGGGAGTCTCGAGATCGCTTTCTGGACGTGCTCGCTGTCGAAAGTGCGTCCGATCAATCTCTTGATCGAAAAGACCGTGTTCTCGGGGTCAATCGTGCGGCGATCTTTCGCCTCGTAGCCGACCTTTTTCTTACCCGAGGGCGAGAAGGACACCACGCTCGGAAGCAGGGCCCGTCCCAGCTTGTCTTTCAGGGCAGTCGCTCGACCGTCGCGCACCGCTGCGATAACTGTGTTGGTTGTTCCGAGGTCGATTCCGACAACTGCCATTGGGTCTTGGGTGAGCGTGCCTGGTTGGCGGGGGAAGGGAAAGGAAACGTTGCGGCTTACAGTGTGCTCTCGGGCCCTACACCGGACTCTAGTCGAGCGATTTCGCGATCATACCAGCGTCCTACCGTGTGCGGAAAGGGCCACATCCAGCCGTAGTCGGGCCCGGTGAAGCGTTCGACGATTTGCATACGAAAAGCGCTGTCGCGCGCCGCCTCGATTCCCCACACTTCGGCGCGGGCTCGCAATGTCTCGGCGTACGCCTCCCATTCGAGGCGAGCGCGTCCGTAAGCGAGTCCAAGAGGAAGAATGGGGACGAGATAGAGGAAGGCCATCCCTACGCTCGTGTAGCGGCGCCGTTGTTCGAGATGCACGCGCTCATGGCGCAACAGCACATAACGTTCGTCGGGACCCATCGTAGTCCAGGTTGGAGCCACATACAGCGTTGAGCCAAGAATCGTGTGGTACCCGCTCAAGAACTTGTGCTGACCCCCGGCCGTGATGACTCGAAGAAACTTGTCGATCCACCAGCAAAGTCGGCTGTCCGTCTTGTGGACGATTCGAAAATCGGGGAACTGCAAAGAGAGCTCACCGAGAAACGAAGTGCACCGGTCGGAGACGCTTCCGGCCTCTTTCAAGCGAGTCGGTCCCCATCCAGAAGCACCCGCCCATTCTTCAGATCGACCGGGCCTTGCGGTTTCTTGCCCTCGGGTTGGGCCGAGAGGATCTCGATGGATCCATCCGCAGTCCCAACTACCAGATGCGTCCCCTCCCAGCGCACCTCACCGGGATCGAGCGACGGACCATCGGAAAAGACCCGCGCTTGTAGCACCTTCAGGCGACGAGTCTCCTCACCCACCCGCGAGAGATCGCAGGCTGCCCCGGGCCGTGGGGCTAGTCCTCGAACCTGATTGACCAAGTCCGTGGCGGGGGAATTCAGGTTCAACTTGGTATCTTCCTTGGTGATGGGCGGTGCGTGGGTCGCGTAAACGTGATCCTGGGGCTTGGCGGCAAGTTCTCCGCGGAAAAAGCGGGGGATTTCGTCGCGCGTCAGTCGAGCAGCGGTTTCAGCCAGCTTCACGGCAAGGGTTCCGGCGTTGTCGACGGGGTCGATAGGAACCGCTCGACATGCGAGAACGTCACCCGTGTCCATACCCTCATCCATCTGCATCAGACAAACGCCGGTCTCGGTCTTGCCGGCCATGATGGCACGCTGGATTGGCGCAGCTCCTCGAAATTCAGGGAGCAGCGACGCGTGCAGATTGACGCAACCGAGCCGAGGCGCGAGCAACGTCTCCGCGGTGAGAATGCGACCGTAGGCAATCACCAAGGCCAAGTCGGCATCCTTGTTCCGCATCCATTCGGCTAGACTGCCGTCTCGAACCTTCACGGGCTGATGGACATCGAGCCCGCGTTCCAGGGCCCTCACCTTGACCGCGGGCGGTCGAAGTCTCATTCCTCTTCCGGCGGGGCGATCGGGTTGGCAGACCACGCCAACGATGTCGGCGATTTCGGCCAGGGCTTCGAGGGAGGGAACGGCGATTTCCGGGGTCCCGCAAAAAATAGCACGCACGCACCATGCCTACCACGGCCCAGGTCGAGCTGGCTGGATTCTTTTTCGGTCCCAGGTTGTCCCTGGCGCTGGAGTGGCTAGGTTGATCACAGGCCCCATCCCGGGGGTCCCCAACTCAGGTAACCACAGCGACTTTATGAGCGAGCAAGACCCATCATCAGTCCCCCCGCCACCTCCTTCCGAGGACGAAATCGAGTTTGGGGACGAACTCCCCGTGCTTCCGATCCGCAACGCGGTGCTGTTTCCCGGTGCTGTCGCGCCATTCGATGTCGGTCGCGACAAGTCGGTGGCCCTGGTGGAGGACGTGCACAATCTCGATGGTCCGATTATCGCGATCTTCGCGCAGAAAGACCCTTCCACGGATGATCCCGGTCAAGAGGACCTTTATCCGATGGGCTGCGCTGCTCGCGTGCTGAAAGCTCTCAAGCACAGTTCGGGGAACTATTCGCTCATCTTGCAGGGGCTGACGCGCATCAAGATGAACGAGGTGACGGGGTCGGATCCTTTCCTCAAGGCGAAGGTCATCCGAGTCAACACGCCCCCCACCGAGGACGTGGAGGCAGAGGCCCTCGCCATGAGCCTGCGCGACGTGGCCAAACAGGTGATCCAGCTCATGCCCGAGCTCCCCCGCGAGGCGGGAAGTCTGATTGATTCCATTCAAGCGCCCGGGGCCCTGGCCGACTTGGTCGCGGCCAACCTCGACGCACCTGTCGACGAAAAGGCCCAGCTCATCGAGACGGTCGAGGTGAAGGAGCGTATTCGCAAAGTCTTGCGCCTCCTCACTCGTCAACTCGAGATCCTCAAGATGCGAGAGCGCATCAATTCCCAAATCAAGGAAGAAATGGGGAAGAATCAGCGCGAGTACGTGCTGCGTCAGCAACTCAAAGCCATCAAGGAAGAGTTGGGCGAGGACGACGGCGATCAGGGAGACCTCGACGGACTCGAGGAGCGACTCGCCAAGGCAGAGCTCCCCAAAGAAGCGGACGACGTCGCCAAGAAGCAGCTCAAGCGCCTGCGGAGCATGCAGGTTGGTAGCGCCGAGTACACGGTCGTGCGGACCTACCTCGACTGGATCCTCGATGTGCCGTGGAGCGAATCGACCGAGGACAACCTCGAAATCGCCGAGGTCCGCAAGGTCCTCGACGAGGACCATTACGGCCTCGACAAGGTCAAGAAGCGCATCGTCGAGTATCTCGCTGTGCGTAAGCTCAAGAAGGACAAGAAGGGGCCGATTCTCTGCCTCGTCGGTCCTCCCGGTGTCGGCAAGACGTCACTTGGCCGCAGCATCGCCAAATCGCTCGGCCGCAAGTTCGTGCGGGTCTCATTGGGCGGCGTTCACGACGAGGCTGCGATCCGCGGACATCGACGCACCTATGTGGGGGCGCTCCCCGGGCAATTGATCCAGGGAATGAAGAAGGCGGGCACCATCAATCCCGTCTTCATGATGGACGAGATCGACAAGGTGGGGCATGACTTCCGCGGAGACCCGAGCGCAGCATTGCTCGAGGTCCTCGATCCGGAGCAGAACAACACCTTCGCGGATCACTACTTGGAGATCCCGTACGATCTGTCGAACGTGATGTTCGTTGCGACCGCCAACGTCGCGGATCCGATCCCGCCACCGCTGCGCGACCGCATGGAAATCCTGGAAATTCCCGGATACACGCGCCGGGAGAAGCTAGCCATCGCCCGAGAGCACCTCATTCCCAAGCAGCTCGAGGAGCACGGGCTGACGTCCGAGCGTCTGAGCATCACGGATGAGGCCGTGGAGGAACTCATCGAGCACTACACCCGAGAAGCTGGGGTGCGTTCTCTGGAACGGACGGTAGCCAGCGTCATTCGCGGTGTGGCGGTCAAGGTAGCCGAAGGAGACAAGACGAACTTCGTCATCAAGACCGAGGAAGATCTTCGGGAGTACCTCGGCCCCGTGAAGTTCACCAGCGAAGTGGCCGAACGCACCGAGGAGAGCGGCGTCGCCACGGGGCTCGCATGGACGAGCGTGGGCGGCGAGATTCTATTCATCGAGGTGACCAAGATGTTCGGCTCGGGGAAGATGCAGCTCACTGGGCAGCTCGGCGACGTGATGAAGGAGAGCGCTCATGCCGCGCTTTCTTACGTCCGTACGAATGCCGATAAGTTCGGTATCGACAACAACTTCATCGAGAAGAGCGACATCCACATTCACATCCCCGCGGGTGCCATGCCCAAGGATGGTCCGAGCGCTGGCATCACCATGTTCACGGCAATCGTTTCGCTGCTCACGGGCATCCGGGTGCGCCACGATGTCGCGATGACGGGCGAAATCTCGCTTCGTGGTCGGGTGCTTCCCATCGGCGGTCTCAAGGAGAAAACGCTCGCCGCGCATCGCGCCGGCATCAAGCGGGTCATCGTTCCTGACCGGAACAAGGCGGATCTCGAGGAAGTTCCCAAGGAGATTCGTGACGAGCTCGAATTCGTTTTCGTGAAAAAGGTCGAGGAAGTGCTGGAAGCTGCGCTCGAGGAAATGCCTCAGCCCTCTCAAGCGTATCTCGATGAAATGGCTTCTCGCGAGGCCAAGAAGTCCTCCCAACCCAACTGAATCGGAAGGGGCGAGCGATCGCCCCCAGCCGTGGGCTCCTTTCGTCGACACGGGGCGGATCTTCTTGGCAGAAGGTTCGCCCTTCCTTGCTTGCGAGACTCCTTGGACGTTATCCGTGGATCGGGCAAGCTAAACAATGATGGGGAAAGTCGGATGCCGCGGGGGACGTTCCCCGCTCCGCACTCTTGGCACGGTCTTGATGATGGCGGGCTCGCTTTCGCTGCTCGGCTGCCAGCAGGGCGACGTCTCCCCGGTGGCGGAAAAACGGTCCGCACGGCCAAGCCAACCGCAGTGGTCGCCGGATCCGCAACCAGACTTATGCGCGGAGCGAGTTTTCGACATCGAGTCGGAAAACGGCGAAAGCCCCACCCCAGTCTTCGACCAGCACCGCGCCGAGATCCTGGCCCGGGCCCGCTCCGTTCCGGTCGTTTTCCACACCCGACCGAAGCCACCACAAGGCGCTCCTGACATCGTCTCTCGGATGCGAGCGTCGCTCGAAGAAGCGGAAGACCCCGCTCACGCCATCTTGGAAGTACTCCGAAAGACCCGAGGCAACTATCCCCTCCGGCGGCAGATCTTCCTATCCGACCATTACCTCTACGCCGAGACACCGGTTTTGGCGCTCCGTCTTTCGCAAGTATTGCGACTCGACCATCTCTTTTCGAAGGGCGAAGGAAGGCTCATCATACAACGGGGGACGGAAACGCTCGAGGTGACGCGGCAGGAGGGGCAGTATTTCCTTCCTCCCATCCCCGATACCGATCCGAACAAGCGCCATCACGAAAGACTGGCCAGTCTTCTGCTCTTCGATCGGGTGAGGACCGTGGACGAAGAGTTCGGCCCCACCTTGCACGTCGATCTCCAACCGCTGCAACGACAGCTCGGATTTTCCTCCGCGAACATCCGTCACTTCGGTAAGGAAACCATAGTGGCCGACCTATCGGTATACGGAACCAAGTCGACGGCCGTGTTCACCTGGGAGGGGCCGGAGGCCAGACTCGAGTGCGAGACGCCCGGCGCAACGCCCCATTCGGAGCTAGCCGAGGCTCGTTTCGAATATCATCTCGATCAGCAGCTCATCGACCCGATCATGGAGGCGGCCCACGAAATGATTTTCCGTCGCCTGCCGTTCGATGAGCCCAAGACAGAGGAAGGGCAGCAGGATGGTCTCCTGCGGCTTCATTTCAAGCAGGCGTATCGCCGTTACCAAAACACGTACGAGTTCAACGGCGACAGCTACTACGTCTTCGATGGATACGGTCGGCCCCGCGTTCCTCAAGTCTGTATCGATTTCATCACCGACGCTTTCGATTGGGGAACCGGTGGGTATTGGCCGGAGCGAGGTGAGAGCAGAAACTACCGGAAGGGGGCGCTCAACTTCGGTAGCATGGGGATGGAGAACGCGCGGAGCGTGGAGAACCTGGCGGAGTTTGCATCCGCCCATCCCGAATGGTTCGACGTGTACTACTTGCCCAAGGAAGAGCGGATCAAGTTTCGTCACCGAACCAAATTCTTCGAACATCTGGCGCGCGACGCGACACGATACCGGCGGGGTGACATCGTCTTCATCTATGGTCTGCGGGACGACGGTAAGTTCCACTACCATTCGTTCTTGGTTGACGAGAAGGACCCAGTCACGGCAATGCCGACCGTTGTCGTCGCCAATGCTGGACCGCCTCAGGCGCGCTCTTGGGAGGGAGAGATGCAGAACGCTCCGATGAGAAGCATCGTCACCCGGGTCCGCGTTCGGCGAGAGATCCTCAAGCGGGCCCACGAGCAGGCGCGGGAAAACCCTGGGGTTCCCCTGGGCTTCCCGAGCCGGGATTCTGACGACGAGGAGGGTTCGGTCGCACGCGCCCGCAGCGGGGAGCGGGCCCCTGATCGAATTTCGTTGCCGCGCGTGGCCGAGGACCGTCCCCCGGTTTCCCCGCTGGGATCCGGCGGCCACGGCGGGAAGCTCTCGGCCGCGTCCGGATCCCCGAGCAAGCAGAGCCTCCCGAGCCCGCCGGGTACCGCCGGGGAGCCCCCAGCAGCTCGCGCCGAATCGGCTGACCCCCGCCAGTTGAGGAAGGAACCGCCTCGGGCTAGAGACGGGTCACCGTGAGTCCCGCAAACCCATCGCAAAGCCCCGATAGCCAAGACGTCAGACCCGTGCGCGTTGCCCTTCTCGGTTGCGGCACCGTGGGAGGAGGCGTGCTTCGACTTCTCGCGGACAACCGCCAATCTCTATCGCAAAAGGTCGGGGCTCCCCTCGAAGTGGTCAGGGTATTGGTGCGAGATGCGAAGAAGTCCCGAGTCGCCCAATGCAAGAAGGAGTGGCTCACGACGGACCCCGAAGACGTCTTCGGCGACGATTCGATTGACGTAGTTCTGGAGCTGATGGGAGGGGAGGAGCCCGCCAAAACCTACGTCGAGCGAGCAATTGATCGCGGCATCACCGTCGTCACGGCCAACAAGTTTCTCATGGCGGCCCATGGGCCCGCTCTCTTGGAGCGGGCGGCGGCCCATCAGGTGGATC
The DNA here is from genome assembly GCA_965652275.1 of uncultured Polyangiaceae bacterium. GTDB lineage: Bacteria > Myxococcota_A > Polyangia > Polyangiales > Polyangiaceae > NIC37A-2. The sequence goes on from CBFGUR010000018.1 coordinate 26,076, forward strand.
TGGCGTTCGAGGCATCCGTCGGTGGTGGGATCCCCATCATTCGCACCCTGAGGGAAGCCCTCACAGGTGACTCGATTTCCTCCATTCACGGAATTCTCAACGGGACCTGCAACTACATCCTCACCAAGATGCGGGACGCAGGGTCGGATTTTCGTAGCGCGCTCTACGAAGCGCAACAGCTCGGTTATGCGGAGTCGGACCCGACTCTAGACATCGAAGGTCTCGATGCCGCGCAGAAGCTCATCATTTGCAGCATGCTGTCCTTTGGTTCGAACTTCCGGGCCGATGAGTCCCCGGTGGAGGGCATCACGAAGATAGACACCGTAGACTTCGCTGCGGCCGATCGATTCGGCTACACGATCAAGCACCTTGCCGTCGCACGGGAGATTGGTGATGAGCTTTCGCTGCACACGCATCCGGCTCTCATTCCGAAGAAGAGCGTTCTCGCCAACATCAACGGCGTCCTCAATTGCGTACTCGTGCAGGGCCGAGGTCTCGGGCCCTGTTTGATTATGGGGCGCGGGGCTGGGGACATGCCCACTGCCGTGAGTGTGGTGGCGGATCTCGCCGACGTAGCGTGCTCGCGGATAGAAGGCCATCGAGGGCTTTCCACCCGGGCGATCCAGTTTGGTCCGCGCAAGCTTCAGAACCTCGATGATCTCATGAGTCGCTATTACCTCCGATTCGAGGCCCAGAACGCGCCTGGCGTACTCGCCGAGATTTCGGGCGCCCTCGGAGCCCAGGGAGTCAGCATTCAGGAGATGTTTCAAGAGCATGCTGCCGAATCTGCGACGGTGTTGATGCTCACGCACATGTGTCGCGAAGGCGCCCTTCGCAAAGCGTTCGCACAGCTCGAAGGCTCTTCGAAGCTGACCGGCGAACCCCGCTTCATTCGCATCGAGGACATCTGAATGAGCTATCCCCTGGAGCCGGAGGCGGCCCTGGGTGTGTTCGACTCGGGGCTCGGCGGGCTCACGGTCGTTCGTGCGCTTCGAGAAGCCGTGCCGCACGAAAGCATCGTCTACCTGGGGGACACGGCGCGCGTTCCCTACGGAACCCGATCAGCATCCACGGTGATTCGCTATGCTCGGAGCTGCGCGCGAGCACTCACCGAGCGTCGGGTGAAGGCGCTCATCGTGGCCTGCAATACCGTGAGCGCCGTCGCCCTCGATGTTCTTCGAGCTGAGCTGGACATGCCGGTTATCGGCGTGATCGAACCGGGCGCCCGTTCGGCAGTGGAGGCAGCTGAGCGCGAGGCGACGCGTACTGGCGGTCCCCCGCCCAAGATTGGTGTCCTCGGCACCGCTGGGACAATCAGCTCGGGAGCATACGATCGCCAAGTCGGGAAGCTATCGACGCGACTCGAAGTGCTCGGACAGGCGGCGCCGCTCTTGGTCCCATTGGTGGAGGAGGGGTGGCTCGAGGGAGAGGTGCCGGAGCGGGCCGTGGAGCGCTACGTCGGGGGGCTACTCGGAGCTGGCGCAGGCGTGTTCGTACTGGGATGCACCCACTACCCACTGCTGCGACCTGTCGTGGAGAAGGTGCTTCGGCATATGGCGGGTCATGACATCCCGGTCGTGGATAGCGCCTACGCGACCGGCCGATTCGTCTGTGAAATGCTCGGGGAAGGCCGGATCTTGCCTTCCCAACGACAAGCGCGGGGGCAGCTCACGCTTCTCGTCACCGACCAACCAGGCGGATTTCAGAAGGTGGCCGACCTGTTTCTCGGTGAGCACACGCCGCAAGTGGAACAGATCGATCTCACGGTCGAGTAAGTCGGTCGGGCGGCTTCCGGAGGGGGAACCGAAGATCAACCGTCCGTGGCTTCGCCCGGCTCCGCAGCGCAGAGGTAGAGTACTGCCATCCTCACGGCAACGCCGGACTCGACCTGGTCCAAAATGACGGAGTGTGCTCCGTCGGCCACGTCCTCGTGGATTTCTACTCCTCGGTTGAGGGGACCGGGATGCATCACGAGGGCTTCGGGTTTCGCGAGGGCCAAGCGACGTTCGTTGAGTCCCCAAATCCTGGAGTACTCTCTGAGCGAAGGGAACAGCATTGCCCCGAGACGTTCGCGCTGAATGCGCAGCATCATGACGACGTCCGCGCCCTCCAATGCGGGCTCCAGGCGATTGTGGACCTCCCACCCAAGCTCCTTGGCGCGGGGTGGGAGCATGGTGTCCGGGCCGGCCATCCGCACCTTGGCGCCGAGTTTTTCAAGCAAAAGAGCGTTGGAACGGGCTACGCGACTGTGTTGGATGTCGCCGCAAATGGCCACGACTTTACCGTTCAAATCCGGGCCCAAGTGCTGACGCATCGTGAAAGCATCGAGGAGGGCCTGGGTCGGGTGTTCGTGCATCCCGTCTCCAGCATTCACCACAGCCGCGCGGCTTCGGGCAGCCACCAGATGTGGAGCGCCCGAGGCGCCATGACGGATCACGACGACGTCCGCGTGCATGGCGTCGAGCGTGGCCATCGTATCGTAGAGAGTCTCGCCTTTCTTCGCGGAGGACGAGCTGGCGGCCATGTTGACCACGTCGGCACCCATGCGCTTTCCGGCAAGCTCGAAGCTGGTTCTCGTTCGAGTCGAGTTCTCGAAGAAAACGTTCAGGACCGTCTTGCCCCGAAGGGTCGGGACCTTGCGAATCGGGCGCCGTGTCACCTCGAGGAAACTCTCGGCGGTTTCCAGGATGTGTAGAGCTGTCTCTGTGCTGAGATCCCGAATCCCGAGCAGATGGCGTAGCCTCGCGTCCTTCACGTGGTGACTCCTATCGAGCTTCTACAGGCGGAGGCGGGGTTGTGGGAGAGCCAACCGGCACCGCGTGGGCGGAAAATCCGTCGTCCGACAAAAGGACGTCGACCCGCTCGCTCGCGCTGACGTCGACGGACCGCACCGCGTAGTCGGCTTGAATTGGGAGCTCCCGACCATCTCTTTCCACCAACACTGCAAGCTGAACTTGTGAGGGGCGTCCGTAGTCCAGAAGCGCGTCCACGGCGGCGCGCACCGTCCTACCAGTGTAAAGCACGTCGTCGCACAGGACGACGCGCCATCCCTCGATGGAGACGGGGAGTTTGGTCGGACCGATGCGCGGATTCGGCAACGCGGTTCCCACATCATCCCGGTAGAACGTGATGTCGACCGTGCCCACCGGAACCTGTTCGTCGCCTTCAGCCAGAAGCTCTGCCAGGCGTTGCGCGAGTGGCACCCCGCCGCGCCGGATCCCAACGAGGAGCAACTTGTCCGTGCCACGATTTCGCTCGACGATTTCACCAGCCAGGCGACGGAGCCCTCGGTCGGCGTCAGCAGCATCCAGGAGCTTCCTCATTTGGTGGTCAGGGGTAACACAGCCAGTACGACCGCAAAAGGCATTCGGTCGCTGAGCCTCGGAGGGCCGTGGGGTTCAGTTCAGCATGTCTTTGGGGGGCCGGTTATCGTCCTTGCCGCCAGGAAGCACCTGAAGGCCCGAGCTCTTGATGCGTTTCTTTTTCGTGCGGCGTTCGCTTTCGGCCTCGCGCTCCAGCTGGGCGAGGCGGAATCGAAGGTAGAGTTTCCGGAGCGGGGAGGGCGAGTCCCCGCCGAGCAGCCATCCGGCGCCCATCCCGGCGAATAGCGCAATGTGACCGGAAGGCGTCGGCGCTCCTGCGATCAGCATGAGGACATTGGCGCCAACCGTCAGATAGATGAGAGTCCTCGTTCCAACGGGAAGCACGAAAAACAACAGCACGGTGCGTCCACGAAAGGAGCATGCCCAGGCAATGACGCACGCCTCCACTACCGGAGTCCCGCCGAAATAGTCCGCTGGAACGAGCTTTTTAGCAATCGAGCCAGGGAGAACCAGGCTGAGTGCGAACTGGACTCCGTAGGCGATCGCGCCCGAGAAGACCAAGAACCTCAAGAAGCGCTTCCCTCCCCATGCTTCCTCCAGGGACGAACCGAAGAAATACAACAGCAGCATCGTGAAGATGATGTGCGAGATCGAGCCGCTGGGGACGTGCAACAGGGCCGCCGTGAAGATCCGCCAGATCTCCCCGGTCGCGATTTTCTCCGTGTTGCCGGTGAGGCTCAAGAAAGGCGCACTGGAGACTCCGCCCCAGTTCATCCCCAGAGCGAAGACGAGCCAGATGGCGAACAGCGCGATCAGCACGGCCTTGAGGGCGCGCCCGGGCCTCGGGAAGGACATTTGCTGTGTGCCGAGAGGGGGCATCGCTCACTTAGGTAGCGCTGCCTGGACTGCGGGACAAGGAATTGCGCGCCCTCGTTTTTGCGGCCCGAGCGGAGGTCAGAGCGCGCGGGCGGGATCGCAAGTTGCTGCGACGGTGATGCCTTCTCGAGTTCGGGCTTCGCACGTCGTCTGCCAGATGACGTCCCCGCTCTGGTTGACGCCTTCCACTTCGTAGGCGGCGATGGTGTTCGGTTCCGCGGACAAGACGAGCTCTTGGCCGCATGCGGCAGTGGAATGTGGCAAGCCGCCTGAATCGCCGCCGCCTGCGCCCCCAGGTGAGGGCGGTGCCTCGTTCGTGGCCGCTAGACGGAAGTGCGCGATCTCGCTGTCGCCCTCGCCGCAACTCAGATCCACCAAGGCATTTTCAATCGAGAGGGTGACCCTCGTCATCCCGTCCGTTCCGGAGTCGGCGAGTGGCTCGCAGCCGCGCACGGTGACGATGGTCTTCGCGAAGGAGCGGACGCCGAGATCCTCCGGGCGGCCCGACGCTCCTCCCATTGCGTCCCCGCCCGCACCGCCCAGACCGAGGCTGTCCGGTGTCACGCCGTCTTGGCCCCAGCATGTGGTCGTCCAACGAGGAGAGACGACCGACCCCGAATCGTCGACGACCACCGGTGCGCCCGGAGAGGCGGTCGTCAGGTCCGGGCTCTCGAAGCCCCGCACTTCGGCGATGTAGTAGCGGCCCTCTTCGACATACTGAAACTCAACGTCCGCGGTGCAGGCGACCAAGTCCGACGAGGGAAGAGCGAATGCACCCTCCAGTCCATCGGTGACGTCATATAGGGTAGCCTGGTAGGTGCGCATGCCTCCGTCGTCCGAGCAAGGGGTGTCGCCCAGGAACGCCGCTGGCGAGACCCGGATTCGGGTCGGTTGGCTGAACAGGGACGGGTCGCTCGTGCTGGAAGAGCAGGCGTAAAATGAGATTGCACCGAGCCAGGCGTAGCGCCGCATGGGGCGCGGCCTAGCAGGCGCGGCGCCCCGGGGGAAGCTGGTCGGCATTCACAGCTGACCTGGCATGTAAGTCCGCTTATCGACGACCGGTTCCACTGCCACGAGGCTGTCCGACCGCAACACGAAGAGGGCCCTCCGGGCCGGTTCGGCGATGGGGCCATCCGGATGCGGTCCATTGCAGGTTCGAACGGCATTGAGAGCAGGCCGCACGATTTCCAGGGCCGGTTCTCCGTTCTTCCGACCCCAGCGGTGACCCACCTGGTGTTCGAATACCGTCAAACAGGTGATCACGGGTCCGTCGCGCAGTTGCACTTCCTCTTCGACCGTCAGTTTTTCGAACACTGCGTTTTCGGAGATCCGCAGCTCGCTCTTCCGGTGCGTGCGAAATAGGCTGATCTTGCTAGGGGGGGAGAGGATTCCTTTGTCGGGCAAAATGCTCGTCCAATGGTGTCCGAGTCTCAGGATCTCGTCAGCCGACGTCTGGGTCTTGACCTCGGGTGGTGGGCCTTCTTGCTTTCCGCCGCAGGCAGAAAGCGCCAAACTGAGCAGGAGGATGGGGGATGCGGCTCTCATCACCTTCGTTCTACTCGCCTCCGCCCATGGAGCTACTGTCCGCACTAAGATAGGCGCATTCCTCGGATTTCCACGGCTTGTCGATGATTTCACAAGCGCTTTCGTCCGCTTCTCCTGCGCCGCCCATTCCCAGGCTGTCTTCTGCCGTCGCCTGTGCTTGCTCGATCAACTCCAGGCACGCCTTGTGTTCATCCGCGGTGGGGACCTTGTCCCCACTGATCCCGTGCAAGCAGTGGTCCCGGTAAAATCGTTTACATGCGTCGACTTCGTCTTCTTCGATTACGCCACAAGCAACCGACGCCTCGCATCGAGCATACTCTACGTCACGACACTCGTTTACACCCACCGCGTCGGTGCTGCAGCCCAAGACGGTAACGGCGGCTCCCAGGAGGGCCACCGCCCCGCCGAGCGAGCGTCGGCGGCGACCGCCTATTTTCGGTAGTGACTGCATGGAGAAGCACTTATCATTTGCCTCCCCGGGCGGACGAATTTTCGTTGATTGCCATCCTAGCCCAGATCGTGCCATTTCCCGCGCGTGCCCGAGCCCGCAGAATTCTCAGCAATGGTCCTCTCGGCTGGGCTAGGCACTCGCCTTCGACCACTGACCGACGAGATTCCCAAGCCCCTCGTGCCCGTCGGTGACCAGCCTCTCCTCGGGGTTTCTCTTCAAAAACTCGCGGAGGCGGGAGCGCGGCGTCTGATAGTCAACGTCCATCATCACGCTGGCCAAATCGAGAAGTATCTCGAAGGGTTACCGCTCGAGGTTCATGTGTCTCGGGAGGAACGAATTCTAGGTACCGCGGGAGGCATCGCGGCCGTTCGAAAGTTGGTCGACTGCGGACCGTTGGTGATCGTAAACGGGGACATCGTGGGCGATCTCCCTCTCAGGGAAATCGTGGGGGCCGCGGACGCAGGTTTGGTCATGGCGTTGGTGTCGACCCAAAACGGCCAAGGAACCGTAGGTTTGGACGAAGCGGGGAACGTCGCGCGCCTGCGGGGAGAATCCTTCGGCAGGGAGGTTGCGTCGGGGGATTACATGGGGGTGGCCGCTTTGGGCGCCGATTGCCTCGCGAGGTTACCGCAAGAGGGCTGTCTGGTCGGGGACTGGGCTCTTCCGCACCTGCGCGCAGGGGGACAGGTGCGGACCTTGGTTTTTCAGCGACGGTTCGAAGACATCGGAACCCCAGAGGACTACCTGACGGCCAATCTTGGCTGGCTGAGGCAGCGACAATCAGCCGCGGCCGAATCCTACCTGGGGCCTGACGTGCGCGTGTCCGAGGGGGTTGAAGTGATCCAGTCGGTCGTCGGGGCGGGAGCACAAATCACCGGCAGTGGGCGCGTGGTCGCCTCTTTGATCTTGCCTCGGGCTCACGCGACGGCGCCTCTCACTGGCGCAATTGTCACCCCTTCGGGCCGGGTGATGTCTGTCCAGGAAGGCCAAGGATAGGTCGACTGTGACGTTCTCGGAGACAGCGTTGCGCCTCGAACGCGACGAGGTGTGGGCTCGGCTCGTCCAGTTGTCGGGCGCCTTCTGTCTGCATGATGAGGGCCAGGTCTTCGTGGGCGCGCTGCCCGCGGAGGTCTCGAGTGAGCTCGATCCGAAGAACGCGTCGGCCGAGCAGGTCTCTGCCCCGCTCGAGGATTGGCCGGAATGGGTGGGCGTGCTGCCTTACGAGAGCTTCCGCCATCTCGAGCGGGGGTCCCCGGGGCGGTCTGGGGACCCCCGTGAAGAGCCGCATATTTCTTCAGTAATTTGGAAGAGATACGGTGCAATTTCTCGGGTAACTTCTGAGGGTCTGCTCGTGCGAGGCGCGCGCCGCGAGGATGTCGACGCCTTCGTTACCGCGCTCCTTGCCACCGACCCGAGGGCTCCGTCGCCGGAGCCCACTTTGACCTGGGCGCGCCCTCCCGAGGACGGCGCTCTGCACCGAGAGCGGGTTCGCGCGGCCTTGAAGAGGATCGGTCGTGGGGAGCTCTACCAGGTGAACCTTGCGCGCCGCTTCGAGTTCGAGGCGAGCGGTCACCCGATCTCCATCTTGAATTCCCTCGGGTCGATGGCTGGCGCGCCGTTTGCGGCGGCCCTGGACTTCGGTTTGGTCCAGGTCGTCAGCACGTCTCCCGAGCTGTTTCTCGATTATCGTCCCGACGGGATGCTGCAAACGCGACCCATCAAAGGGACGCGGCCCCGCTCAGCTGATCCAATGGTTGATGAGCGGCTGAAGGAGGAACTCGATCGAAGTGAAAAGGAAAGAGCGGAGCTTGCCATGGTGGTAGACATCGAGCGCAACGATCTCGGCCGCCTTGCGGTTCCGGGCACCGTGAAGATGACGCACCCGCCTTCGGTCGTTTCATATCCGACGGTGCACCATCGGGAGGCTACGGTTTTTGCCCAACTGGCGCCGGAGTTCAATAGAGCAGATGTGTTGGCCGGGATGCTCCCGAGCGGGAGTGTGACAGGCGCCCCCAAGGTAGCGGCAATGGACCTGATTGCCGAGCTGGAGGCCGAGCGACGTGGTCTTTACACCGGCGCACTCGGCTACTTGACCTACGGGGGCGGGGCGCGGCTCTCCATGGCCATCCGAGTCCTGACGATCAAAGGGGGCAGGGCTCACTATTTCGCGGGCGGCGGCATAGTCGCCGACAGCGATCCCGAGCAGGAGCTCCAAGAGACGACATGGAAAGCGGAGCAGCTACGAGCGCTCGTTCCATTGGAATAGGCGCAGCACACCTCACGCGGCGCCAAAAACTGGGCCGGGAGGACCCAGACGGGCTAGGCGTCTTGAAGTATGAACACGTCTCCGGTCAACCTAAGGAATCTCGAGCAGATTCACGAGGGAGGCTCCGCTCGCTCTCCTCGCTTGGCCACCTTGCTGCTCGCAACTACCGGCGCCACGGCGGTGATCGTGGTCACGCTTGCCATGAGGGATCGAGCGCCGGCGCAGGAGCCGGTGGACAAAGATCCCTTGGCCGCCTTGGTCGAGAGCGCCGAAAAGGAGAAGTCGACGTCCCTCGCGCAGGTGCGCGCGGACGAGCTCGATTTCCCAGACATCCTGAGCGACGCCGATTCGCGCACGACCGCGCTCGTTGCGGTGAAGGACGACCAGGGCCGCTTGGTAGCCGCCAAGGAGATGGAGCCGACCGAACCTCCACCCGCGACCGACACGATTCCGGTCGTGCCGCTCCCCGCTGGAACTCTCCTCACGGCAACGCCGGTCACCACCCAGCCCAAGGACGAACTTTCCCAAATGGCTGCCCAGGTAGCGCGCGTTCCCCAGGACGCGGCGCCCGCCCCTTCGGGATCCGAAGGCGGCTATCTGGTTCAAGTTGCCAGCTTCAAGGATCAAGAGGACGCGGATGAGTTCGTGGGCGAGCTGCGTCGTCGCGGGCACAAGGCGTTTCGCGTCGCCGCCAACGTCCCGGGGCGCGGAATCTGGCACCGGGTCCGCATCGGTTCGTTCAAGACTCGGTACGAAGCCGAGCTCTACAAGAAGCAGCTCGAAGAGAGCGAGCGAACGATTGCCCTCGTGATCGATCCCGAGAAGGTCGAAAGGCAGGAGCAGATCCGGGCAGCGAAACTTGCCGAGCGAATCCGCAAATACGGGTCTGAATGAAGCCGATTGCACCGTCCTGCATTCGATGAATATAGTGGCTTCGTGGCTATTTCCGTCGATGGTCTGAGCGCTCCGGCCAAGAAGGTCCTTTCGCCTGGGGCCCCATTGCCGATGAAGATGTTGGGGGCCAAGGGGATCGTTCCAGGCGCGCAACCGCCCGATCTCATCACCGTGATTGTTGGCCTTTCCCAATCGGAAGATCCCAAGATCGCGGAAGCCGCGCGCGCGACGCTCAAAGCTCCGCCCCCGCCTCTTCTGAAGGGTGCGCTCGCCGCCCAGCTCCAGCGCGACGTGGTCGCCGCCCTAGCAGAAGTGGAGTCGCTGGACCGGAGTCTGCTTCCGAAGCTTCTCGCCCAACAGGCCATGGACGAGGACATCCTGCGGACCCTGTCGTCGGCCTGTGACGAGGCATCGGGCGAAGTCATCGCCACCAACGAAGCCTTGTTGTTGAAGTTTCCCGGCGCCATCGAGTCGCTCTACATGAACAAGAGGGTCCGCATGTCGACTTCCGATCGCTTGGTGGAACTCGCCGTGCGAAACAAGATTGAACTCGACTTCCCCGCCTTCAAGCTAGCGGCCCAGGCGATCATGAGCCAGCTCATCCCGGAGGCGACCGAGGAACCGACCTTCGATGACCTGCACTTCAAGCAGACGGAAGTCGAGGCCAACAAGGTTCAGCTCGCAGAGCACGAAGACGTGTGTGAGCGTGATGAAGACGGGGAGGAACAGATCGTCCAAAAGGCGGTTCCTCTCTTCAAGCAGCTCCAGGACGCCTCGGTCACCGAAAAGATTCGGCGGGCGATGTTGGGCAACGCCACCGAACGGCTGATCTTGGTCCGTGATACGAACCGTCTCGTTTCTGAAGCGGCGGCCAAAAGCCCCAGAATGACGGAGAACGAAGCCGGCCAAATCGCGGCCAGCCGAGCAGTTTCCGAGAACGTATTGCGCATCATTGCCAACAACAGAGAATTGACGCGAAGCTACAAGGTCAAGCTCAATCTGGTTCAAAACCCCCTGACCCCGCTGACCTACACCTCGCGCTTGATGCCGCACCTCCGCCAAGTCGATTTGAAGGTCATGGCCCGGAGCAAGAACATTCCCGGAGCAGTGCAAAAACTAGCCAAACAGATGCTGATGCGACGCAGTAAGTGACTCGAGTTCGACCCAGATCAACGTGGGTAGTGGCCCGGTCCTCTCGTGGGGCGGCCTCCAAGGGGGCTGGGGTACGCCAAGCTGGTCGACCGCAAGGTAGCAACTAAGTGCGCGATTGAACTTGGTTTCCCTTGACACAAGAGGGCGCCGCCTCAAGGATTCCGCCCAGCGTGGCGAAACAGCAGCTCTTACTCGTAGATGCAGACCCAGCAAGCGTGCGCGTCCTCGAGGTCAGTCTCAAAAAGGCCGGCTTCAGCGTAACGACTGCGACCGATGGACAAGACGCCCTTTCGAAATTGGAGCTGTCGTCCCCGGACCTGATCCTGACCGACACGCGCCTCCCACGGGTCGATGGGTACGAACTCGTCCGACGCATCAAGCAGATGCCGAGTCTCGCGGGAGTGCCGATTGTCTTTCTCACGAGTCAGAAAAGCGTTGAAGACAAGATCCGCGGCCTCGAGCTTGGAGTTGAGGATTACCTCACGAAGCCGATTTTCGTCCGAGAACTGATCGTTCGGGTTCAGCTGCTCCTCACCCGCCGTACGCATCAGACCATGGCGGCGTCCACGCCTGCGAGCCGCCGGACGCATCTCAGCGGCGATCTGAAAGACATGGGGGCCGTCGACCTCCTGCAAACGTTCGAACTGGCCAGAAAAAGCGGTTGGGCGGTCTTGCGCGATGGTGATCTCGAAGCCCGGATTTTCTTTCGGGACGGCAAAGTGGTCGACGCCGAACACGGCAAGCTACGTGGTGAAGAGGCCGTGTATCGTTGCCTCATTTGGACCAAGGGCTCCTTCGACGTGGAGTTCGAGCCCTGCGATCGAGAGGAGGTCATCCTCACTTCGACCCAGGGGCTGCTCATGGAGGGAATGCGCCGGGTCGACGAGTGGGGGCGCCTCTGCGAGCAGCTTCCCCCGCTCGACACGATATTCAAGGTCGACGGCGCGTTGCTGGCTGAGCGGCTCAACGAAATCCCGGACGAGCTCAATGGGGTTCTGCGGCTCTTTGACGGGCACCGCAGCCTCATGGACGTGGTCGACGAGAGCCCCTTCGAGGACCTTTCGACGATGTCGACGGTCACGAAGCTCTATTTCGAGGGGCTTCTCACTATCGCGGAGCCGCCCAAACCTGCCGACGTGCTCGTCCCTGCTCACGACAGCGACAACCTCATCCCCGTCGTTCAAGCGACCGCGCGTGCTCCCGAGGGCTCCTCGTGGCGCCCGTCGGCGCCGCCCGTCAGCGTCAAGACGGAACCCGAGCCGTCCAACACGGATCTCGAGGCGCAGGTCCGAGACAGTCTCCCTCCGCCTCCTCCCATGGACGCACCGGCTCCCCCCGGAATGGAGGACACGATGGCCCCGTCGTTGCCGTCTGGAGACGAAGAGCCCGCCGATCCGCACGCGGCCACAGCAGCTCCGTCTCCCGAGCATGCGGCCCGAGGTGGTTTCGTTTCTGCGGAATCCGAGCGCGCTGAGGGTGCCCGAGTTCGAGCGGAGTCCGCCCCTCCTCCCCCCGAGTCGCTTTCCTACACTCCCCTCCCACCGTCCTCGCAGGCTCCTCGTCGCCCGGCTGTGGACGCCGAGAAACTCTCTCGGGCAGCCCTCCAAGATGCCGACAGCAGCCTCCAGGAGCAGTTCGCCCAGGCGACCGAGGCGATTTCGGAGGCGAGCGCGGGTGGTGAAGACCCAGATGCGCTGCCTGCGATCCCTGCCCACGACCCGTCAGGATTCGCACAGATCGGACAGCGAGGAATGCCAGCACCGTCGGCGACTGCGCCGTCCGCCGTCGCGCCCGCTACCCGACCCGATGGACCTGCGGCCCTCCGACAAGCCAACGAGGCGCCGCGCGCGCCTGGCGCCTTCGTAGACGAATCCGGGCCGCAGACGTCCCCGGGAATTGCGCCGCTTCAGGCCTCCACCGGACCCGCGGCCACTCACCGCGGGGTCGCGCCCGCGCCGACGAACCTGGGCTCGACTCTTCATTCGCAGGGACTGGAAAATGCACCCCCGCCCGCAGCCGACGAAGCCTCACCGTCCGGAATGAAGCAGGAGCCACCTGCTCAACGACAAGCCCCGCCGCGCAACCCCTGGGCGGCGCAGACCTACGTGGGTCATCCGACACCCGACGTGCTGCCGGTCACCATGTCATCCGAACCGCCGCCCATCCCGCTCAGTCGGCGCAGAGGCTCCCAGGACCTCGCCCAGATCGCTGCCTATAGCAAGAAAGCGAAGGTCCCTTTCGTCGAAGAAGCGACGCCTCCACCCGGTCCGGTCTCGGAAGAGCCGCCTGAGTACAAGCCAATGCCCAAGCCGAGCTTGAGGCAAACCATTGGTGGCCATCCAGAGCCTACGCCGCCTGTGTCACCTCAGGAGCAGACACAAGCGGGCGTTCAGCAGCCGGAAGCGGAGCCGCGCCATCCCGGGCCCCGAGGGGACGACAGCGAAGCGACCGGCCCCGACTCTGACGAACCGACCACCGACGACGCGGTCGAGAGTCGGCCCATCAGCACCAAGGCTCACGAGTTCTTCCAGGAGGGAGAGGAAGGTCGATACGCCGGAGGCCCCGCCGATATCGCAGCTCAACAGGCCGAGCTCGAAGCGATGGACGTCGAGGGTCCGTCCCTCCACCCACACACCTCGCTGCCCCCAGGCGTGCTCGTCGAGCGCCGACAGAAGTTCTCGAAGATCGTGCTGGGGGTCGTCGGCGTGAGCGCAGTGGTGGTGTTGGCCGGGATGCTCGTGAGCGGCGGCGGCTCCAAGGAGCCGAGCGCGGCAGGCGAGGGTGACGTCGCAGCGGATGGCGCCACGCCTGTGCCCGAAGCCGAGCAGGCCGGGCCCGACCCGGGGTCATCCGAGGAGCCCCCGCCTCCTCCCCCCGATGAAGAGGAGCCAGATGAAGAGCCGGCGGAGGACGCCTCCGCTGAATCTCCGGCCATGGAACGTTCTTCGCCAGCCCCCGAGCCGTCACCAGGCTCGCCTCCCGCTCCGGCCCCCAGAACGAACCCCTCGCCTGACGAGAGCTCGTCTTCGCGTCCAAGCGTTGCCTCAGAGCCGACGCCTGCGCCGACACCAGCTCCCGTACCCGCAGCGGGGTCGCAGACCCCGTCGACCTCCCGCGCGGTCGAACGCGCCAAAGCCACTCGCCGTCCCTCGGACAATCCCCCCAGCGCTGGGTTCCCTGCTCCCTGACCAGGATGTCTCCGCGCTGGCGATGGCTTGGCATCCGCCTCAGGAGAACCCAGCCCGCTTCCCCTCGAAGAAATCGAGAAGGATTTTTGCGGTCGCCTCCGGCACCTCTTCATGCGGGGCGTGCGCGCTCGTCAGGATTTCGAGTCCCGAGTGCGGCATCTCTCGCGAAAGGTGCCGACCCTGCTCGATGGGGAAAAGCCGATCGTTCCTTCCCCACAGAAGCAGGGAAGGGGCGCGCACTCGCCGACAGTCGGCTATCACGGTTCGCGAGTCCTGCGCGTCTCGGAGCGTGGCGAGAAGCGCTGCGCGCGACGCTGGTGAGGATAGGGATTCGTAATACATCTCCAGCATGGCCTGGTCCGCCGCTGGATTGACGCGCTCCCTATATATACGGAAAAATAAGGATTTTCCCACTAGCTGCCGGAAGAGTAGTCCGCCGACCACCGGCGCCAGTAGCGGACGCATGCCCAGCGGGGCCCGGGCCGGGTGGGCGAGCGGAGCGATGAGCGCAAGTCGCTTCACGAGTTCGGGACGAGAGGCAGAGAGTCTGAGCGCTACAGCTCCCCCGACTCCATGGCCCAGGACGTTTGCGCGCGACAGATCGAGTCCACCGAAGAGATCCGCGATCGCTTCCGCGAACGCTGCCACCCCGTAGTCGTAGCGCTGGGCCGAGGGCTTCTCGCTGTCACCGAAGCCCGGAAAGTCCACCGCAATCACTCGGACGTGGGGGGCCAACCACCGCGCGACCTGTCGAAAGGATAGGCGGGTCGCAAGGGCTCCGGGGAGCATCAGGATCGGTGCTTCATCCTCCCTCGACGTTGCCGTGCGCCATTCTGTCGTCCTCAGGCGCACAACACCGGAAGACACATCCTGATGCGCTTCGGTAGGCACGTCGGCGTTCTGTGGATCATCGTCGCCCTGCGACATGGTCGCGAGCCTAACACCAACCCGAGGGGGAAAAGAGCGGATCGGCTGCAGCGATTTGGGGCGAGGTCTGTCATGTCCATGGACGGAAAGTCGTCTCCATGGACATTCCATTAGATGGGTAAAAAAATGTCCGCCCTATGTCGAGAAGCAGCTCCATCGTCGTTGTTGCAATTTGTCCCTAAAATTTAGCTATGAAAGTGTTTTGGTAGATCCACTCAGTGGAATATATTCGCTCGCACCTTCGGCGGACGGGTCGCACATTGGCGATCAGACCCTCGAAACCGGGAGATCATTTCGTGCACTTCATCGAGGACAGCACCCTAGAGAGAATCGAGTCTGATTATGCTCATGGTCTGACCTCGAAGCAGATCCTGGCGCTCTGTGCGGAGCACGGGATTTCGATGAGCGAGGCGACTCTCCGCAAGTATGTGCAGCTCGGCCTCCTCCCGCGCAGTGTGCGGGTGGGGAGCAAAGGCAAACACCAAGGGTCCAAGGGCGTGTATCCCGTGCGCGTCATGCGACAGATTCTGCTGGTCAAGCGGATGATGGCGCAGGACTTCACCATCGAGCAGATCCAAGAAGAGTTCCTTTTCTTGCGGGGGGATCTAGAACAACTCGAGACGACTCTCGGGGGCATCTTGACCAAGTTGGTCGATGCCACCAAGAGCGCGGCGGGCACGACGCTCGGCCTTTCTCGAGAGGTGAGCGCGGCAGAGAACGTGGGGCGAGATCTGATGATGCGCCTTCGGACTCTCGAAAGTCGGTTGCTTTCAGAACGCAGAGAAGCGCGCCTCGGAGGCGGCTTCGGTCCGGAGGCCCAAGCGGTCGGTTAAGCGTTCAGTCCCTCACACGAATTGAAGAGCGTTTCTCGAGCGCGGGCCGTCCACAGGACGCAGAGGCCCGACCGCCATGGGAAGAGTACGTCCCGAAAACGGGAAAATCAGGGCAAATAGAGGCAGCAAGAGGCAGATGATCATGGAAGCGAAGGTCTTGAATATCGATGAGATGAACGACGTGGCCGAGTCCGAGTCCGAAACCATCACGCGTGAGCAGCGTCGTTCCCGTCGCAAGCGCGATGTGCGCGCCCGCACCATCAGCGTCAAGCGGATGACGAAGCGCGAACTCGAAATCGGTCGACTCCTGTATCCGGAGACGGACTACTGGAAACCGCGGACCCGTGCAGACTGCAAGGGTGGGCCACGCCCATGCCCGTACATCTCGTGCAAGCACCATCTCTACGTCGATGTGTCTCCGCGCACGGGCGCGATCAAATTGAACTTTCCCGATCTGGAGGTCTGGGAGCTTTCAGAATCTTGCGCCCTCGACATCGCCGACCACGGGGGAACGACGCTCGAGGACGTGGGGGCGATCATGAACTTGACTCGGGAGCGAATTCGCCAGGTCGAGGTGAAGGCACTCGCGAAGCTCGAAGCTCTCACCGACATGGAGACTCTGCGCGACTACGTCGAGGAGGGTCCGGTTGGAAAACGGCGCCTACCCAAGATCTCACAGGAAGAGCTCGATCCCAAAGCGCGTAGTCGCGCGAAGCTGAGCGTGGTTTCCGCAGTAGAGGAGCCCGACGAGGAGACTCCCGATCCAGAGGACATGGTCGATATCGACTCTCTCGACATCTGAGCGTTGGAAAATCACGCTCCCAACCATCGCCTGGGCGCTTCCTGGTTTCGGAAGCGCCTTTTTTCATGGTCTCGGGTGACAGCTCTTTGCTAACTTGCGCCGAGATGCGCTGCCCCGACCTCCTGTATCAGCGACCGCCTCGGCAAGAGGTGGTGTCCGGCGTTTCGGAAGCGCTGACGTTCGGTTTCGCGCGAGGGGTCGACGCGGGAAGGCTCGCTCGGCTCACGGCTCCGACACTGGCCGAGTCGAACTTCCGACCCGAATCATTCGTCCAAGACCTGTTCCTCGACGAACTCGTTCAGGGTGCCTTTCCTCTCTTCGTTCGAGACAAGAGGCTCGACGAAGGCGCGAGCTTTTTCCGTTCTGCGCTCGCGGTGCCCCCCAAGAGCGAAGATGATATTCTGTTTCGGCAGAAAATCTTGACAGAGCTGGTCGAGCAACCGGAACGGCGTGACCTCGTTGAGAGCGCTTATCTTTCGATTTCGGCCTTTCGTGACGCGCTGTGTGGATCCGACCACTTCAATGCCAAGACCGTAGGAGTAAGACGTCGCATCGACATCCTCACGGCGCTCCGGCGAGCGATGCACGATCTCGAGTCGGCAACGGGGAGCAGTCGATCCGGCCTCGAGAGGGTAGCACGTTGGATCGAGAGCTTTCGGCAGAGCGAACGCTATCAGCGCCTCGAGCATCTGTTGGACTTCGAGGACGGTCGAACCGTGCTCGAGACGCGCCTTCAAGTCGGCTACGATGGAGATCTGCGCTGTTTCGACGTCGTCGGCACGACGGAGCTCGATTACAAGCCGTTCCCGAGAGGACGGTTTCTGCGATTTTGCCGCAAGATTGTCTCTCTTCTCAAGGGGTATCGCTTCAGCGAGGAGGACGTCATGAGTCGCCTCCTCGACCAAGTCTTTTCCGGTC
Source organism: uncultured Polyangiaceae bacterium (assembly GCA_965652275.1). Classification (GTDB taxonomy): domain Bacteria; phylum Myxococcota_A; class Polyangia; order Polyangiales; family Polyangiaceae; genus NIC37A-2. The sequence goes on from CBFGUR010000018.1 coordinate 43,251, forward strand.
TAGAGGAAGAAGTCGTCTGCCTTCTCGGACTGTCTCGTCACCTTGAGTTTTATCTCAGGGCGCTCGGGTTTCGTTCGCTCGTCCAGGAACGGGGGCTTTCCGTATGTCTTCCGCAGTTCTCGGACGGCGCCGTACAGCCGCGTCGCTTGGTCGGACTTTTCAATCCTTGGCTCTGCGCCCAAGGGGTAGACGTAGTTCCTTGCGATTTGTTGCAGCAAGAGGCGCGGGTGACGACGATCATCACCGGACCGAACTCGGGTGGCAAAACACGCCTTCTTCAGTCCCTCGCCATCACCCAACTCCTTGCGCAGGGTGGTCTCTTCGTTCCAGCCAAGGAGGCAAGAATCCCTCTAGTCGAACAGCTATTTCTTTCGCTTCTCGAACACGCCCAAGCTGCTCAGGCCGAAGGACGTCTCGGACTCGAGCTCATGCGCATTCGCCAGGTCTTCGAGACGTCAGGCCCTCGAGCCCTCGTGATCATGGATGAATTGTGTTCGGGAACCAATCCATCCGAGGGTGAGCGAATCTTCGACATGGTCCTGGATCTGTTCCATGAGCTCGGGCCTCAGGTGGTCATCACGACGCATTTCCTGGATTATGCCGCGCGCTTGAAGTCGCAGGGGAGCGACTTTCTCCAGTTCTTGCAGGTGGAAATAGGCCCTCGAGAGGTGCCGACCTACCAATTCGTCGACGGGGTGGCCGACACTTCCTTGGCGCGAAACACGGCGGCCCGCTTGGGGGTCACTCGTGAAGAACTCCTGGGGCTCATCGAAAGCCACAAGCGACGCGTAGGGGCCGCATGACGGTTCGAGCCACGCCGACTCGGTCAGTCGTCGAGCTGACCCATCTTGGGTCGATCCCCTTGGGTGATTTTCTCCACAGCGCCAGTCGCGCGGGCGATCGAACCTTCTCCGAATCGTTCACTGATTGCGTCCATCGCCTTGCCCAAAGCTTCAGCGCGGGTAGCACCAGCGGGTGCGTCCGTTCCCGAGGCAGGAACGTCGAAGAGACCCAGTTGCCGCGGAGCCTCTTCGGCCACCAAGTCCGAAAGCGTCACACCTAGCAGGCGTACTGCTTCCTTCAGATCGAGTTTGTCCCATAGTAGCAGCGCAAGCTTGCGAATCTCGACGGCGTCTGCGGATGGCGCGGGGAGCTTCGCCTGCCGGGATACCACTGGAAACAGCTCGTGGTTTGCCACGACCTTGCTCCCCCAGGTCCTTCGTTTGGCAAGCTTGACCTTGAGAGTGACCGTCCTCCCTCTGAAGCCAGCGCGGCGAGCTCGAGACGCGACCGCTTCTGAGTGAGCCGTGATGGCTGCGGTGATGCGTTCCATCGACAGCACGTTGTCCGAGAACGTGGCCTCCTCGCCGATGGACTTCGCCTTACCCGAGACCGTAACGGGGCGCTCGTCGATGCCGCGAGCGCGCCGTTGGATCTCTTCCGCATGGTCTCCCAACACTTCGCGCAAGGAGGCTAGGGGAGCATCCGCGAGGTCGCTGATGGTAGAGAACCCAGCCGTTTCGAGCTTTTCTCCTGCCTTGGGCCCGATCCCCCAAAGCGCCCGAAGGGGCAACGGGTTCAGGAGCTTGCGAACCTCGTCAGGGCGAATCAAAAGGAGCCCGTCGGGTTTGCCCTTGGTGCAAGCGATCTTGGCCACCAGCTTGTTGGGAGCGATCCCTACCGAAATCGGCAGCTCGAGTTCAGCGCGAACCCGCTTTTTGATGAGCTTCCCGATTTCCAGTGGCGACCCAAATAGGTTCACGCTCCCGCCGATGTCGAGGAACGCCTCGTCGAGTGCCAGGGGCTCGATCGCATCCGTGAAGTCCTTGAAGATGTCGTGAACCTGACGACTGACCGCGGCGTACTTCTTCATGTCGCCGGGGAGAAACACACCGTTCGGACAAAGCTCGCGCGCGCGAAAACCTGGCATCGCGGAGTGAACTCCGAACTTTCGCGCCTCGTAGCTCGCTGCCGACACGACACCCCGCTCGCTACTCGCACCAATGATGACCGGCTTGCCGCGGAGCCTGGGGTCGTCACGCTGTTCCACGGAGGCATAGAAGGCATCCATGTCCGCATGCAGGATCCAGCGTTGCTCGTTCACTCAGGAGGCTCCCTTCAGATGACCTACCACGCGGAGAAAGTTTTTTCCCAGGATCTTTTCGACCGTGTCTGGTGAGATGCGGGCCTTCAGTAGTGCCTCCACCAACAGGGGGAGCTCGGCGCATGTTGGCATGTCGCGCGGGGTGCAGATGGCTCCGTCCCAGTCGCTACCCAGTGAGACGTGGTCGGGGCCCACGATCTCCAGAGCGTGGACGATGTGCCTGACGACGGAGGCCAGACGGCCCGAGAAGAGTCCGTCGCCGAGGTACTGCGAGTGGTACATCACACCTATCGTACCCCCAGTGTCGGCGATTGCCTTGAGCTGAGCATCACTCAGATTCCGCCAATGGTCGTGTGCCCCGCGAACCCCCGTGTGCGTGACAAGCAGCGGCTGGGTTGGATCTGCTGCCCGCACGGCGTCCCAGAACCCGTCCTCATGAATATGCGCGAGGTCCACACCGATCCGGAGCTCGTTCATTTTCTCGACGAACTGAAAGCCCAGATCGGTCAAGCCCCGCAGCTTACGCAGCCATTGTGGAGCGCTCGTTGTTCCCCAGGCCGTATTCGTGAGGTGAAGCAGGGTGATACGCAGGAGGTGCGGTCCATAGGCGTCCAACGCCTCGGGGTCTTCGGGCAGGGCATTGGCGCCTTGCACGCCGAGAAAGCACGCATGCTTGTTCTCATCCACCGCCTGACGGTACTCGGCGAGATTGCGCACGACCTTCGCATGGCCGTCCGCGCCTTCCAGCAGGGTGGTGAGCTCTTCGAACTGCGCAGCGAAGGAGGCATGCCGGTCTGCGGAGGGGCGGAGAGGGTTTGCCGTAATCACCCAGGTGGCGCCGTTTACTCCAGTCTCGAGCAGGCGTGGCAGGTCTGCCTGGCCGACCAACAACGCACTGTGAAGCCCACCGGTGTGACGCTTGTGCGGGTGGTAGCCGAAGCTCCGATAGAAGCTGTAGGATTCGACGTGCAAGTCGATCACGTCGCTTTGGTGAAACAGCTCTGCAGCTTCGTGCGAGATGCCGAGGCGCCGCCGTAGCCGCTCCACGGACGGCCACTCGAAGTCGTCGAGGGCTTTCACGCGATAAAATATGGCAGGTCATCGGCAACGCCGCACCTGAGCGCGGGCCGCCCCACAAAACGACAAGACCGCCGAACCTCTGGTTCGACGGTCGCCACTCCCCTCGCCATCCGAGAGCGAAGCGGCATGTCCTACGCTCAGATCAGATCCCCTGAGGGACCTGGTCCAAGTCCACTTCGCTGAGAGCATAACGAATCAAGGCGCTGCGATTGGCCTTGGTCATGCCCTTGGCCTTGAGCGTATCGACCATTTCGTCGAGTCGCTTGAGATCCTTGGTGTACATCGAGATGCAAATCACCTTGTAGTGGGTGGGCTTCTCCGCCTTGCGTCGCTCCGGACTCACGCTCTTCGGGCCAGGGTACATCCCTGACGGAAGTGCGTCGCCGTCATCGATAGGCTTAGCGGTCGCTTGAAAATCTGAATGATCGCTCATTTTGCCTCCTCTGCGGCCTGGCGACCGCGCGAAAACGGTCTTTTCATGACTATGGATGCGCGGCCAACTTTGTGGAAGGACTTCTTGATGTTGGACAACCGGCCTAAGTGCACGAACCAGCAGGATTTCTGCTGGATCCATCCACAAAAATAAATCGGCGGTCTGAACGGCGTTTCAGTGTTGTTCAGTGCCTGAAATGGCGGTGTCCCGTAAAGACCATGGTCATTCCTAGGGCATCGGCTGCTTGAATGACCTCCTCGTCCTTCTTGCTCCCACCGGGCTGCGCGACCGCACTGACCCCCGCCTCAGCCGCAACCTGGACACCGTCGGGGAATGGGAAGAACGCATCGGATGCCATGACGGCTCCCTTCGCTTTGTCGCCCGCTTGTTCGCATGCAATCCGAACAGCATTGACCCGGGCGGTTTGACCTCCCCCGACGCCGACCGTTGCGAAAACCGACGGTTCGACTTCTCGGGCCAGTAGAATGGCATTGCTGCGGACGTGCTTGCAGATGGCCCACGCGAACTCGAGAGCGCCGATGGTCGCTTCGCTCGGCGTCTCTCGGGTCACGACCTTCCCGTTCTTCACCTCGCCAGCCGCGGTATCATCCCTTTGTTGAACGACGTAGCCTCCTCCTATCCCCTTCGCGTAGAAGGCTTGGTGGGATCCGTCGAGCCACTCGCCCGTCGCAAGCAACCGGAGATTCTTCTTTTGGCGTAGGAGCTCGAGCGACTCTTCGCTGAAGCTCGGGGCGATCACGCATTCAAGGAACGTTTCGGCGAGCAGCTGGGCGGTTTCGACATCGACCGGCCGATTGAGTGCAACGATCCCTCCAAAGGCGCTCACCGGATCGGCTTCACGGGCTGCATGGTACGCCTTCGAAAGCGTTGGCGCCGTGGCAGCACCGCACGGACAGGCATGTTTGATCACGACGGCTCCTGGTCCGACGAGTTCCCGGACGGCCTCGAGTGCGGCGCTGGCGTCGACGAGATTGTTGAACGACAGCTCTTTGGCCCCAGCGCCGAGGCTCTCGGCTCGCGCAAGACTTCCCGCCGGGGCGTCTCTCTCTACGTAAAAGCCGGCCTTTTGGTGCGGGTTTTCCCCGTACCTGAGGCCGTAGCCCTTCTCGAGTGCCAGGGTCAGGTTCTTCGGGAAGCCATCTTCTTCGTCCAGACCGGTCATCCAACCGCTGATGGCGGCGTCGTAGGCCGCCGTTTGAGCGAATGCTTTGCCAGCAAGCTTGCGCCTCGTCGCTTCGCTGAGCTCACCCGATGCTTCGATTTCCTCCAAGACGGGACCGTAGTCCGCGGGATCACAGATGATACCCACCCGGCTGTGGTTCTTGGCTGCACTGCGAACCATGCTCGGCCCCCCGATGTCGATCTTCTCGATGAGATCCTGAAGACTCGCTTCCGGGTTCTTCAGCGTCTGTTCGAAGGGGTAGAGGTTGACGACGACGAGGTCGATGAAGCCGGCACCAAGCTTCTCGAGATCGGTTTCATCCGTCCCCTCGCGGGCCAGAATGCCGCCGTGGATCTTGGGGTGAAGGGTCTTTACCCGTCCAGCCATGACCTCGGGAGATCCCGTATAGGCGTCGACCGCAACTACCGGGATACCGGCCTGCTCGAGGGTGCTGAATGTGCCCCCGGTCGAGAGCAGCTCGATACCCCGATCAGCGAGAGCACGAGCGAAGCTGACGAGTCCAGTTTTGTCGGAGACGGAAAGGAGTGCGCGGCGAATCGGCATATCGAAGTCGAGGTATCCTCCTCGGGTCAGTCCGTCAACGCCTGGTTCTTTTGGTGAAAATCCTGCAGTCGTCGCTCATTCCGTCCGGAGAGTGTCGGGCAGCGAGCCACCCTTGGCCGTCCAAAATTCCTCCAGGTCAGATGGCATGGGGGCAGCGAAGACGAGGCGTTTCCCCGAAAATACATGGTCCAGCCGATAGATCGCTGCATGGAGGGCATGTCTCGGCAGTTCGAGAGCGCGTTCGTCGTCTTCCGTCAGCTCGCGATCGGCTCCCCGTGCCAGCAGTCGCTCATCGGGACCGTACAATTTGTCCCCGACGATGGGGGTGCCGAGGTGGGACAGGTGCACTCGGATCTGATGTTGTCTACCAGTGAACAGATCACATCTTATGAGGGCATAGTTTCCCGTCGTTGCAAGGACCGTGACGCCCGTTCGTGCGGCCAGTCCCGCGCCGCGCTCGGCTACCATCATCTTCACTCGGAGGGGACTGGGATCGGCGTCCAGGGGTGCGTCGATGAGACCCTCTGGCGGAATTCCCCAGGTGATTGCGTAGTAGGACTTGTCTGCCTCCCCCAGGGAGGTCTCGCCGCGCTCAGCCGCGCGGGCCGCCTTTCTGGAGCGCTGTTCCATTTGTATCTTGAATTTGCTATCCGCCTCTTTCGACTTCGCGATCAAGAGTACGCCGCTCGTTTCACGGTCGAGCCGGTGGATCAGCGATAGATATTCTCCTGGTCGTGACTCCTCGAGCTGTTTGATCACCGTGTGTCGGTGATGCCTGGCGGTCGGATGGACCGTCATCATCGGAGGCTTGTTGACGACGAGTAGTTGCTCGTCCTCGAAAATCACTTCGATGGCGTGGGGCGCCGGTTCCTCGTCGAGGGCAGGGCGCCACAGCACGACCTGTTGTTCGCCGCGCACACGCTCCGATGCTCGAAGCCTGCGACCGTCCCAAGAGAACGCCGAGGCCTCGATGATCGCCTGCGCCCGAGTGCGACTCGTCGCACGAAGCTCACCCGACAGGAAGCGATCCAAGCGCATGCCCTGAGACTCCGGGGGAACGCGAATGATGCGCAAAATGGCATCGTCCGCCACGCCGGGAGGCCGTTCGGGTTCGTCCTTGGGGCCCGGCACCACGGTCCTCTCAGTCGGTCACTTGGTGGATTTCCGATCCGACACCCCGATCGGTGAAGATCTCGAGCAAGAGTGCGTGCAGGCGCCTTCCGTCCACGATGTGGACCTTTTCGACGCCGCCCTCCGCCGCATCCAACGCGCACTCCACCTTGGGAATCATGCCGCCAGAAATGATGCCGTCCTCGATGAGCTTTCGCGCTTCGCGCGCTCGGAGCGAGCGCAACAGCGTGCCATCGGCGCCCTTCACTCCCTCGACATCAGTCATGAGCATGAGCTTCGCCGCCCCGAGGGCTGCGGCGATCTCGCCAGCTGCTGTGTCGGCGTTTACGTTGAGGGCTTCGCCATTTGGAGCCTTGGCAATGGGAGCGACCACGGGGATGTAGTGCTTCTCGATCAAGTCGCGGATCAGTTGAGGTCGAACTTCGTCGATGATTCCGACCCGTCCGAGGTCCACCGAAACGCTGTTTCCGTCCTCGTTGCGGCTTTCGAAGGGAGACTTGCGCTTCGCCGTGATGAGCTGGGCGTCTTTTCCGCTCAGACCCACCGCCCGGCCTCCGTGTTCGGATATCAGCCCGACGATTTCCGAGTTCACTTGTCCACCGAGAACCATCTCCACGACGTCCATCGTGGCATCGTCCGTTACTCGGTGGCCGTTTTGAAACGTGGACTCGATTCCCATCTGATTCAAGGTTCGACTGATCTGCGGGCCGCCACCATGGACCACCACGACGTGGATGCCGACGTAGCGTAGGAGGCACACGTCCCTCGCGAACGACCGCTTCAGGTCCTCGTCGATCATCGCGTGCCCGCCGTATTTGACGACGAAGATCCGGCCCTGGAATCGCTGGATGTAGGGAAGGGCTTCGTGCAGCACCGCGGCTTTTTGAATGAGCTCGTTCATGGCTTGTGGAAGCTTTGGCCCTAGCACCAACTTCGTCCGCTGAGAACGGCTGGAGCAAGCGGACCCCGGGCAAATCCGCCCCTGCTGGTACAAAAAGACGCGGGTTTTGGCGAGAGTCCCCCGTCGGTACTGTGACGAGCTTGCCTCTATGGTAAGGCCCAACCCGCATGAACGTTCTAATCGTCGCGTTTGAACTCGCCCCTTACGTCGAGACCACCCCTGCCGCGCTAGCCGTGTCGAGCCTGGGCAAGGCTCTGCGATTGCTCGGTGAAGACGTCACGATCTGTGTTCCTCGACTGCCCGAGTACGAAGCCGCTGGCCTCTTGGCCGCGCGCCAACTCAGTCCGCTCGAACTCGATGCGGGTCGCAAAGCGACGCTCTACGACGTTCAGCTGCCAAGCGGTGTGGCTCTCACGCTCATCGACGTAGAGGGGATTCAGCCGGGCCAGTCCCAAACGGCGACCGCAGACGCTGCACTGGTGGGGGGCTTCTCGAAGGCCGTCGCCGCACTCGTAGCGAAACAGGCGAAGACCGACGCTCCGTTCGACGTGGTTCATGCGCATGACGCTTTGGCGGGCCTTGCTCTGCTTCAGCTCTCGGAACGGCTGCCCGCGGGAGGTCCGAGTCCGGGACGTGTCCTCTCGATTCACGATGCTACTCGAGCTGGCGAATTCCCCTTCGAAGCGCTCTCGTCGCTCGGAATTCCACCGGAGCGAGGGGGACAGCAGGAGTTCGGTTCAGGGGACGGGCTGTGCCTTCTCAAGGGCTTGGTTTCGGAAGCGGACATCATCGTCACCCCGTCCGATACCTACGGCCGCCAAATCAAGGCTCCCGAGAAATTCGGCGCACTGTCCCGCGCATTCCAAACTGTGCAAGTTTACGGAATCCCGGACGGGGTGGATTATTCCCAGTACAATCCTGCCACGGATTCGAGTCTCGTGAGCCGATTCGACGCACCCAATCCGACAAACAAGGGACGAAACAAGATCAGCGTCTTGTCCGAAATGGAGCTCGAATACGAGCTCACTCGTCCCGTGGTGTTCTTCGAGCATGCGCCGCATGGTGATACGGCAACGGAGACCCTGCTTGGTGCTTTGCCGGCTCTCATTCGAAATGACATCACGCTCATCGTTTCCGGGCCCGCGGAGATTCGAGACGCCAACCATGAACTTTTGGCTCCCTTCCCGAAACAGGTCAAGTGGGTCGAGTCTCTCTCTCCTGGCGATCGGCGGCGCGTGCTCGCTGCAGCGGACTTCTATCTGTCGCTGAATCGTCGTGAACCGTCCGGCCAAAGACTCCTCCAGGCAAGTCGCTACGGAGCCATCCCAGTTGCGTTCCGAGCCGACGCCGTTACCGATGTGATTGTCGACGCGGATGCCGAGCTTCTCACCGGTACCGGAATCATCTTCGAATCAATGACTCAAAGGGCGGTCGTCAGCGCGATAGCGCGCTCGATTGCCGCCTACCGCTCTGATTCCTTCGTCGGTTTCTTGAAGCGGGTCTTGCGTCAGGATCTCGGATGGGATCGCGCTGCCCGGCGTCATCTCCAACTCTATCGGAGCGCCGCGTCGGCTCACGCTGTTTCCGACTGACGAAGGAGCTCGCCCCCTGATGCGGCGAGGCGCCGCTCTGCGTGCAGCAGCCACCAAGTTTCCGCCAGCAATACTGCGACAACGAGAAACTGGGCGAGTACAAAGGTAGCAAGCGCACCCAACCCGTCTCCGAGGAGGGGACGGCTGGAGAGTCGGAACGTCAGGGCGCCCGCTACGAGCGAGACGCCTGCCCAAACGGCTCGTCGCGCGAGGAGGGAGGCTCCGTGCTCTCGGAGGGCCTTGTGGACCGCGCGGAGGCGGACGCGCCAATCCCGTTCCATGAAGATGGCGATTCGGTAGAGGTCGAACGTACACACGATCGCGCCGAGAGCGAGGAGAGTTGCTAGGAGCGTCAGCGCGTAGATCAGTAGGAGATGGGCGGGGAGCTGCCCCTCGAATTCAGGCAGCTGTGAGAACGAAACGGCACTGACCACACAAACGACGCAAACGGCGACGAGCTTCATCAAACTGACGAGGACGAACGTCGGTGTTTCGGACAGTAGTGCTTTGCGCGCCGAACCTCCCTCGGAAGTGTCCACCAAGACGGCAGTGAGACGCGACCGAGCGAGTAGTAGGATGAGCTGCGTCGCAACGAATAGGAGCAACGAAATTCGCAGTCCCGACCAGAAGTCCAGTCGATTCACGCGCAAGGACTCGAGGAGTAGCAGGCCGCCCGTGTCGAAGATCTGGTCGTCCCAGGGCTCGCCCAAGGCACGTAGGGTAGGGAACATCGCTACTGCGCCCCCGAGGAGCGTAGAAAGCCATACAGTCGCAATACACGGGGCGAGCGTTTTCACTCTCTCGGCAAAGTGGAGTGGACGTGTCACGGCGAAAACCAGGAAAGCGCCCACGAGGTCACGGCAAGGGCTGAGTGAAACTGTTGGTCTCGATCCGGGGATTTGCCACTTGGCGTGCCGCGGTTGTTCAAAAGATCCCGGTCCAGCAGGACCCGGTTTTCCGGATCGACTTCGGCGAACCGAATTGGGCTCTGGTGACGGATCCGTATGGTGTGACCACCTTCGATGGCGGGAACCGGGATCGTCTCGCTGCTACCGTCCTCCAGCGCCACACGTACGAAAGTTGGCAACGAAAGAGTGCCTGACTTCAGCACTTCGACCTTCGAAACGAACGCTCCATCGTCTCGCCGTGTATCGATTGAGGACACCTCGTAGTCGATGTCACCCTCTTGCTCGAACATCAACTCGACTTGGCGTCGCACGGCAGGGCCGAGGACTTCTTCAAAGACGGCATAGAAGTCGGCCGGCCGTGGGTGTCGAAAGCGATAGCGGTCCGCGTAAGTGGAAAGGACCTCGTTCAACTCATCGGTGCCGTAAACCCGGCGCAGCGTCTCCAGGCAGAGCGCCGAGCGTGCGTAAACCAAGCTTCCGATGGATCTGAAGTCATCGAAAACGGAAGCTGCACTTGCGATCGGATGCTTGCCGGGGTGCCTGGCGTTGACGTAACGGGAGCCTGCTGTGCGTGAGATATTCAAGCCCAGTATCGAAAGCAGCGCCCCATCGCCGTAGACCTCCTCGAGGTACCGGCTCTCGGCGTAGGATGTGAGCCCCTCGTCGAGAAACGGGTGAGCCATTTCGTTGCTGGCGATCATCCCTTGGAACCACTGGTGAGCGAGTTCGTGGATGGTGAGAAGTTCTACGTCGCGCACCCCCAGGTACGTTCTGGGCTCGGAGCCGCCGGTCGTGATGAACTGGGGGTACTCCATTCCGCCCGCCCGAAACGCGTATGCAGGAGGTATCACGACGGTCAACGCTGGATGCGGGTAGTCGCCATAGGCGCCTTCGAGATGTTCGAGCCCCCGCTCCAAAGTCGCCCAAGTCTTTTCGCGCAATCTTGGAGTGTCGGGCGGGCTGAGGACCCTCGTCGCGACGCCGTCGAGGTCCCTAGTTTCTGCATGAAAGCCGGGCCAGGCAGTCCACGCGAAGTCATGCACTCCGCGCGCTATCGCCCGGTAACGCTTCACGTCATCCGAAGTAGGCTCGAGCTCGACGAGCTCGCCAGTACTCCCAACGACGAAACGATCGGGTACCTCCAGCGTTACATCGTAGTCGCCGAAATCGGAATAAAACTCCCCGTGCGGATGGAAGGGGAAGTGTGCCCACTTTCCAGAAGGTTCGCGCTTGGCGAGCTTGGGGTACCACTGGGCGACGAGAAAGAAGTCGCGCTCCCACCCCGTTCGCTCCACGACCTGAGGGAGCTTCGACGTGAACGCGACGTCGAGCTCGATGACTTCGCTGCCACGGAGGGGGCGTGGGAGTTCGACCCGAATGTCGGTGCGGTCCTTGGGATCCGATGGCGTATGAGCGTCTTTCGGCCAAAGGTTCGTGCCTCCGAGGGCTGAGCTCGAGAGGGAGTGAACCGTGATACCACCGCGTTCGCCTTGTCGCTGACCGCTTCGACTCGCCTTTTTCCTGAGAAAAAGAGTCTCGTCGCTTTCGAAAGCGTTGAGATACAAGTGGAAATAGAGCGCCCGTGTTGGCTTGTTCGATGGATTCCGGAAGACGATCCTTCCCGTTCCTCTGACCTCCTTCCGCTCGGGATCGAGCCTCGCTGAGAGAATGTAGTCGGTTACCCGAGGGACGGTTTCTGGGCTCAGAGGAGCCTGGTCGCGCGACCCGGCGCGTTTGCTTTCGGTTTCAGCAGCAGAATGCCCGATGAACGAGGTTCCGACTAGCCCAGCGAGGCAGAGGAGTTTCCTCATGGTGGGTTTTCGGATCTGCCAGCCGTGGTTGTGCCGCGTTGGTTTCAACGTGCTCCCCAAGGGGGTCGTCAGGTGAGACTGATGACCTTTTGATCGAGGAGCTCGCAAAGAATGCGCAGAGCATCCACCTTCTTCATTCCGGATACGTCCAAGAGATCATCAATCGACGAGATGCCATCGATCATGGAGAGTAAGAAACCCGCACGATGGTCCAACGAGAGCCAGCGGATTTGGTCCGGGCCCATCGCGATTTGCGGGACACGATGTAGACCCGATAGTCGAGAAGAATACATATCGACCAGCACTTCCCGGCATCTCTTGGCTAGGGAAAGGGCTTCGCTATTGTTCGGTCGTTCCCGTAGGATTTGTTCGGCAACCTCGAGCGCGCCCGAGAAGTCACCCATCGCGAAACGCTCCTTCATCCTTTGATCGGCGTTCTTGTCCTCTGGAGGTGCAGAGCTGAATCTCCCAGAAAAGGCGAGCGGATCACGCCGCGGATCCGAGAGCGGCGGAGCGCTGATGTTCGGTGCCATCGACTCGAGCGTGACGCCAGGGTTGCTCGCAGGGGGAAAGTGTCCCTCGCCGTGACGGTTGAGCCCGTATGCTGGTTTCGGGGCAGCGGTCGGCATCTCGCGCATCGTTGGAACGCGCGTGGGAGCCTCGGACGCGAAGTCGGGCGCAGGGGCCTCCGTAGATTCGAGCCCCCGCGGGGCAGGCACATCCGTCACCCGCGCCGCTGCGGAATCCGAGCGCATCGCGCGGCGTGCGAAGTCATCCAGCGGGACCTTCGGAACCGTCGTGACTCGTTCCTGGATGTCGGCTTCTGCTTCCGTGGAAGCGAGCTCGATCTCGAACGCAGGCGCCTCGGGGATCGGCGCGTCCAGGTCGATTCCAGGTGCAGTCGGAAATTCACTGGGAATGTCACGGCGAGCGGGGGCGGTAGGAATGCGACTCGGGCGGGCAACGGTGGGCTGCTCGTCCTTGCTCCACGCTTCGTCGATTGCCCCGAGCTCGGGAGGCAACGACAACTTCGGTTTTCCGCCTGATACCATGCTATCACGAGTGTCTTCCGGGCTCGTTTCTCCTTCAGCTTCTAGCAACTACCCCACGGAACATTTTGTCCGCTCGCTCCAGGTGTGCAAGCTGCTCCTGGATGCGCCCTGCATCGCCGCTGGCGATGGCCGCTTTGGCCGTCTCGAGCGTTGCTCGGGCCTTCTCGATGGAGTCGCGGCCGAAATCGGCGCTTCCCACGGCGTTTTCCACCTCGGTAAACATACCCTCGATTCCGGCGATGAGCGTTTCGGCTTTCTGCTTTGCGGCCTCGAAAGCTTCGTCGGTCTTCCGCTCCACCATGAAGTCGCGTGCTTCGTCGGCCATGGCCCGGATTTCTTCCGGAGTGAGGCCCGACGAAGCCGTCACCTCGATCGCCTGCACCTGGTTCGTCTCGAGATCCTTCGCGCGGACGCTCACGATGCCGTCGGTGTTGATCTCGAAGGTCACTTCTACCTCGACTTCGCCCTTGGGCGCTCGCCTGAGGCCGGTGAGGATGAACTCGCCTAACAGCTCGTTCTCGTCGGCCCGCTCGCTGTCGCCCTGCATGACGATGATTTTCACCGCGGTCTGGTTGTCCCGGCTCGTCGTGAAGGTCTTGCCCATGCTCGTAGGAACCGTCGTATTGGCCGGGATCAGCTCCTCGAAATGACTCCCGAACGTCATGATGCCGAGCGCGTGAGGAGTCACGTCCAGCAGAAGCATGTCGCGAGAATCTTCGACCAGCGCGGCACCTTGAACCGCTGCGCCCATCGCCACTACTTCGTCGGGATGGACACCGCGATTCGGGGGCCGACGGAAGAATGCCTCCACCGCCTCTTGAATCGCGGGCATGCGAGTCATCCCGCCAACCAGAAGGACATCCTCGATCTCATCCTGGTCCAGCTGTGCGTCCTCGAGCGCCTGCCGGCAGATCTCGATTGTCCTTTCGATCAGGTCCTCCGTGAGAGCCTCGAGACGCTTTCTAGACAGGCTGGTTTGCAGGTGGAGAGCCTCGTTCGATGCGGTAGAGATGATGAACGGGAGATTGATCTCTGCCTCGGGTACGGATGAGAGCTCGCATTTTGCCTTTTCTGCAGCGTCGCGAAGCCGTTGAAGGGCCATCCGGTCTTCGCGCAAGTCGATCCCGTGTTCGTCCCTGAAGCTGTCTACGAGCCAGTCGATGATGCGCGCGTCGAAATCCTCACCTCCGAGGAAGGTGTCTCCCGTCGTGGCGATCACCTTGAAGACGCCTTGGCCGCCTATTTCGAGAACCGAGATGTCGAACGTCCCGCCGCCCAAATCGAAAACAGCGACGGTCTTGTCGACGTTTTTCCCGAAACCGTAGGCGAGGGCAGCCGCCGTCGGCTCGTTGATGATGCGGATCACTTCGAGACCCGCGATTGCGCCGGCGTCCTTGGTGGCTTGCCGTTGGTTGTCGTTGAAGTAGGCGGGCACGGTGATGACCGCCTTGTTCACGCTCTCGCCGATGTGCTCGTCAGCGACGAGCTTCATCTCCTGAAGGATCATCGAACTGATCTCGGGGACCGAGAACTGTTTGCCCCGGAGCTCGATGCGAACGTCGTCGTGCGGTCCCTCGACGATGTGATAGCTCGACGTCATCAGGGCGTTCTTGACCTGTGGTGACTCCCACTTACGGCCAATGAGTCGCTTTGCGGCGTGAACGGTATTTTCCGCGTTCGTGATTGCTTGTCGCTTGGCGATGTGCCCCACTAGGCGCTTACCCGCCTCGGTCACTGCGACGATACTCGGAGTGGTCTTGTAGCCGCCTCGATTGGGGATCACTGTCGGAGTGTCCGACTCGAGGATCGACACACACGAGTTTGTCGTCCCTAGATCAATTCCGATCACACGCTCCATGGTGTTTCCTCAAATGTCCTTATTCTGCCCCGAAGGGGGTGCCCCGCGCGCACGGAGGGATATTGCGAGAGTCGTGAAAGCGGCGCCTTGCGGGCCCCGTCAGCGGTGAGTGCCTCATCCAGTTGACGACTCGGCCCCGGATTGGCGGTCGAGCTCGAGTGGGGATCACTTGAGCGCTTTCTGGAGTTCTTTCGCATCTTTGTTGTTGGGTTCCAGCTCGAGGGCGCGCCGCACCTCTCCTTGGGCGCTGGTCCTCATACCCGCTACATCATAGGCCCTAGCAAGGGTTAGGCGATAGTCCGCGGCGCGGTTATCTAAGGTGACGCTCTTCCTGGCCATTTCGACCACTTTCCTCTTGTCCGAGTCGCTGAGGCGCCCCACCTTCAAGAGGCAGCGGGCCGCTTTTTCGAACAGTTCAGCCGAGTTCGTTCCCCGGGCGGCACGTTCGTAAGAGCGCGCGGCGCGCTCCGGGCGGCCATCTTTTTCCTCGTATTTTGCTTGCGCGAGGAACTGGGGAGCCAGGGCGCGATCAGCCTGGCTTTGGATTTCCTGAAGTCGGGTTTGAACCTTGGGATCGTCCGGAGCCGCTTGGGCAGCGAGACGAATTGCGCTCACGGCTTCAGACCAGTTCTCTTGGTTGACAGCGTCGTCCGCCATCTTGACGTACTTATCAATCTGGAGCTTTCCAGGGTTCCTCCGTGCGTCGAAGCGCTGACGCAGGTCAGCCTCCAGCGCCTCGCGGGTCGAAGCCGCCGGCGGGGGCGAGGGACGCTGGCCGCCAGCGGTCGCGTTCGGCGTAGCTCCTGGCCGTGCCGCCCGCGCTCCCATTTTTCGCGCCAGCATCCGCCGAGCGGCATCTTGAGACGCGGGGCCCCCCGGAGTGCGGGGCGGAGTGACTACGGCTTTCGACTCGACTGGCGCCGAGGGGGGAGAAGTCATGTTTGACGGCGAGACCTGCTGATTCGCGGGGGGTGGCCGCGGGTCGGAGACCTGAGGAGCGCGAGGTGCGCGTGGGATCTGCGGGAATATATCGACTGGCGCAACCGCAGGGCGCTGCGGTCGATCGGCCGCGGCAGGCGGGTGGCTGGAGCGCGCGGCCGGCGCCACCGAGGTGCGGGCGCCGATGGTCGTCGTACGGCTCGACAGATATGCATCGTACTCCGCACGGGTCTTCTTTCGGGAAAGTGTGTCGCTCGCCTTGGTGAGCGTTTGGACGATCTTCTGCAGCTTCGGACCGAACGAACCGATGTTTTTCCCGTAGAACTTGTCCGTGTGGAAAAGGTTCATCCGCTCGAAATAAGCAGCCTTGATCTCCTTCTTCTCGGCCGAGGGAGTTAGGCCCAAGAGAGTGTAGTGATCTGCCGTCGCGAGAATCGCGTACAGCTGAAGGATCTTTTTCTGGACGGAGAGATCGATGTCGATCGTAGGTTCGAGATCGTCCGGGTTGATCTCAGGGGGCTTGATGTTCATCGTTGTCCCCCGGGAACGCGCGAGCCACGGGACCCGCCCCTGAGGAGACTGAATTCATCGATGTGCCCGGTGGTGATCATGATGCTGGCGCGAAGGCTCCGACCCATAGAGCCGAAAATCCCCTCCGGAGGCAGGTTAGCTTGAGTTCTGTCCACGTTTCAACTCCCAGAACTTGGACCGAAGGGTCCCACTTGGTAGGTGCTCGCTGAAATGACTCGAGCCCGGGTATGCCCATCCTGTCGGCGTCTGAACAGCGCTTCCGATACCGACTGCTATCATTGTGGGCGACGGCTCGGACCATCCCGCTCCGGAGTCGCCGAGCGACCGTGGCTCTTCGCTGGTCCCCAGGCTGCGACCAAGCTCTTGGCAGGCTTGTGCCTCATCGATTTCGCGATGCTGGTCCTCATCGACGGTGGTTTGCCGATCGGGCTATTCGGTCCACCGGCCAGTCATGAGGCAGTGCTCGGTGTGGGAGGGACGGCGCGCGATCTTGCCTTTTTCCAACCGTGGCGTCTGGTTTCGGCGAACTTCGTGCATCTGAGTCTCCTTCATTTGGCGATGAATTTGTACGCGCTCATGTCGTTCGGACGCAGCTTCGAAGAGAGATACGGTGGAGCCCGCCTCATGATCGTCTACGTGGTGACGGGGATCTGTGGGTTCGCCCTCAGCACATGGTGGTACGGGCCATTCGGACCTCGAACGGCAGGTGCGAGCGCCTCGCTCTTCGGCCTGATTGGCGTCGAGATTGCCGTGCTGGCGCTCCGACGGGACCCGATGGCGAAGGAGGCTTTTTTTCAATACCTATTCATGGCAGTGGCGCTCGCCATCATCATGCCCGTGAACAACTTCGCCCACCTCGGCGGGTTCGTCGCAGGAGTGGTGTCGGGTGGGGTATTGCACCGGCTTCGTGCGACGCCGCAGCAGGGAAGGGTAGTCATCGGTGTGGCGGTAATCGCGACCGTGCTCTCACTCTTGAGTGTCGCCCTAAGCCTCTTCACCTTATTTGTTTGGCGTCAAGCTTTCCCGTGAGCGCGCGAATCCGCGAATCACGGGACGTTTCTTCTCCGAACCTGGTGCGCTCACGGTTCGAGGATGAGGTGTCCCTCTGCCGGTCCGGCGATGGAGGTTTCTGCTCCCGTGCCGAGCCGCCCGACCCACGAGCCCTGAAAGCTCTCGATTCGCGCCGCACCAAACAGCTTCGCGTCCCCGCTGAGTCCTACTTGGAGCGAGACGGCGGAATCTCCCTCCCCGGATGAGAGAGCTTGCCAATGCACGCCCAGCGATGATGCGCAGAGCTCCTCCAAGCACTGCTCCTCACATTGTCCAAACGGCGCACCCTGAGCCTGGCCGACGATAGCGGCGCCGACGTCGTTACAACGAGCTGCGGCGGCGAGGACATCGGATGGCGGAACGTTTTCGGTCATAGTCGTCGCAATGGCATGGAGCCACCTGAACGGTGAGTAATCCAAGGTGCCGCTGATGACGATGATGTCAGGAGCTTCCGCCCCGACAATCCAACGGGACTCTGGCAGGAACCCGGCGGCGGCGGGGTCCACCCCCGCGACTTGGGAAAGCACCAGGGTCGAGTCGTCGCCATCCAGTTCGAGCTCGCCCTCGACGACCGCGGTGCCGGAGATCTTGGCGCCAGCATCCGAGAAAATACCACGCAATGCCTGAGAAATAGGCTCACCCGGGCCGTAAACGCCCTGGACGACGTTGACCAAATCGTTGGATTCGATCGATTCGAGGAAAGTGTTCCGCTGGCTCGCGCCGAGTTCGTTTGCCATCAGCCGAAGCAAAGCGGCCGCGTCCGAGTCCAGCGAGTCGCGAAAGGCGGCGGGCGACATTTGGATCGCGGCCTCGAGGTGTCCGGTGAATCCCGTCGTCGATGACGTCACTCCCAAGCTGACGCTCAGGGTACCGGTTCGAACGTCCACGGGTCGATCCGTCACCGGCACGACCACCTCCTCCAAATGATCGGCTCTCAGGCTGGAAAGAGTCGTACAGCCGGCCACCAACGGACCTCCCCGCAGCGTGACCGCGATCGGAACTCCGAGTGACACGTTTTCAATAGTCGCGCGAGAAGCCCCGGTTGCGACGAGGGGGCCGTCCTCCCAATAAGAGTTGAGCGCATCGCATGTCTGGTTTTCGTACGCCGAAGCCGTCCACTGTCTGATGATGCGAGAACCACCATAATCTGGCGTGACTGAAATCGTGCCGGAGCCAGGGACACCGACGCGCACGGTTATTGCTGCGGACGCTCCCTCGGAAAGGGACGCCCGAACGGTGAATTCAGAGGGGCTGGACGGTGCCTGAACCTCGACCGTCGCTGTCCCGTCTTCGCGAATGCGGCTGTCGGCTCGGGCGATGAAGCCGTCGAAATTCGCACTCTCGGACAGGATCTCGAAGGTGACGTTTTGAAGACGGCGCGGGGTGACCCGAATCGTCAATATCGAGGCTTCCGAGGGAGCCAGGCCGAGAGGCGAGGATTGGACGAACTCGATCGTTTCTTCGATCGGGGGATCCGCCGGCCCCGGACCCTCACTGGCGTTGCCGTCTTCGGCCTTCTCGCCGCTGACGCAGCCTCCCGTCGTGAGTGAGAGCGCGAAAATCGCGAGCCGAGTCATCGAACCCGGCCCAAGCAGCATCCGAGTCAACTCAGGGGCATGGGAGGGGCTCGCGCCCGCTCCCAGGAGACGACTAAGCAAGGACATGAATGCGCCCAGGGTACGGGTCCTGCTATGGTCGAGGCAATGACTCTTCGCCCGGTCGAACCCAGGATTCTGCTTGTTGACGACGAGCCTGCCCTTCGCCAGACCCTCAGCATCTTGCTCAAGCGGGCTGGGTATCAGGTTACCGCATGCGCGGGCCAACGTGATGCCATCGACGCTCTGGCAAGTGCCCCATCCCCTTACCCGGTCGTGCTCAGCGATCTCTCGATGCCCGACGGTTCCGGACTCGACGTACTCTCGGCCGCCAAGTCCCGATCGGCTGCGACGCAGGTCATTCTCATCACGGCGCACTCGACGGTCGAAAACGCCGTCTCCGCGATGAGTGGTGGAGCCTATGACTTCGTGACCAAGCCGTTCGATAATGCCGAACTTCTAGCACTGGTTCAAAAGGCTTTCGAAAGGCACGCGCTTCAGGCGGAAAATGCCGTGCTTCGCGCCAAGGTGGCGACTGGGAAGGGTCAGATCATCGGCAAGAGTGCGGCCATGACTAAGACTCTCAATCTCGTTGGACGCATTGCTCCGGCCAAAACTAGCGTCCTCATCACGGGAGAAAGCGGGACAGGCAAGGAACGCATCGCACGGAGAATTCACGAACTCTCTGACCGCTCTCGCGGCCCGTTTCTCGTCGTCAACTGTGGCGCGCTTCCCGAAAATCTCATGGAGAGTGAGCTCTTTGGGCACGAAAAGGGTGCGTTCACCGGGGCAGTCGAGAAGACGCTCGGTGTGTTTCGCGAGGCCGATGGGGGTACCGTGCTGCTCGACGAGGTTGGCGAGCTGCCCTTGCCCCTGCAGGTCAAGCTGCTTCGCGTTCTCCAAGAGAAGTCAGTCCGACCCGTTGGTGCTCCCAAGGAACTTCCCGTCGACGTTCGTGTTCTTGCGGCGACGAATCGAGACATCGAAGAGGACGTTAAAGCCGGCAGCTTTCGCCAAGACCTGTACTACCGCATCAACGTGATTCGGGTCGAGCTACCCCCCCTCCGAGACCGCAGAGACGACATCCCGGGGCTGGCCGAGGCATTCATTCGTCGATTTTCCGCCGAAATGGGGAAGGAGCTCAAAGGGTTCACACCCGACGCCTTCCGGGTTCTCATGAACCACGATTTTCCCGGGAACGTCCGCGAGCTCGAGAACGTGCTCGAGCGGGCCGCGACGCTGGCTGGTTCTCCCATCATCGGACTTGGCGACTTGCCCCCGGAACTCAGTGGGCTTGCGGGCAGCACGACTCCGCACTTGCTCGAGTTGCCTGAAGAAGGTTGCCGGCTCGACGAAGTGCTCGATGAAGTGGAACGACGCTTGGTCATTGCAGCCCTCGAGAGGGCGGGGGGCGTGCGAACTCAGGCTGCCAAACTCCTCGGAATCAGCTTCCGCTCGCTTCGCTATCGCCTCGAGAAGCAACACCTGGATGGAGAATCTGCGGACGAGTCTGGTACCATTTCCGCCCCCCCCGACTCCAACTGATGGTGGCTCGCATTTCACGAAGCCGCCGGTGTGGGACATTGTGTGACCGCTTCGAATCCAGCTGGCGGACGCGCCCGGGGGAATTTTCCTCGGGCGAGCTTTCGATGCTAACCTCTACCGCATGGGACGTAGCACCCCAGTCTCCCGAACTCGTGAGCGAGTACGCGTCGCCGCGCAACGGATCGAGCGAGGGTTCACGCTCCTGGAATTGATGGTCGTGGTGTTGATCATGGGGATCTTGGCGGTGATTGGTCTCTCGTCGTTCACCGAGCATTCGGCGCGGGCCAAGACGACGAAAACGCTTGCCGCCTGTCGTAGCATCGGTGTAGCTCAGGAGCGCTACAAGACCCTGAACGCGCAGTATCTCGACGTGTCTCAAGGCAACCTGAGCGTGCTCTATCCGACGGCGAACCCGGGCGAGATTGAGTACCATTTTTGGGGTCAAGTCTCGGCCGTTCCCCCTGCTATCTATCAAAACTGGCTCGCCCTCGCCCCCGAGATGCCCACCGCCGTGAGCTTTGGTTTTGCGACGGTGGCGGGTCTGCCTGGCACTGGGTGGCCTGCTCTTGGAACAGCTCAAGCGCCGGTCTGGCCCGCGACGGTCAATGACCCATGGTACATCGTCCGAGCGCTCGGCGACCTGGATGGAGACGACAACAACTCGGTGATCATCATGAGTAGCTTCAGCGATCGGGTTTATATCGAGAACTTGGGAGAGTGAGTGTGCGGGACGCGCGAACGAAGACTTCGAGACGGCGTGCTTTCACGCTCATGGAACTGATGATCGTGGTGGTCATCATGGGTGTCTTGGCGAGCCTGGCCATCTACAGCATGGTCAAATACATCAGGCGCTCCAAGTCGGCCGAAGCGCGCGAGGTGGTTGCCAGCATCATGGCTGCTCAAGAGGCGTACAAGGGCGAAGTCGGAGGCTATCTCGACGTTACGGGTCCGCTTGGGACCACCGCGTTTTACCCCTTCGACCCCACCTTCGATGGCGACGTCGTCATCCAATGGGGAGCCGCAGACGGCTGCAACAATGGAGCCGTTCCTTGTCGCGACAACTTCGATGCTCTCGGTGTGGTGGTAACCACTCCGGTACGCTTCAGGTACGCGAGCACCACCGTTCCGACCGGAACGGCGCCGACGGCTCCCGCGTTCGCGCCTGGCTTCAATCCGACGAATACTCCGACCCTCGTACCAGGCTACATCGCAATTGGCGTGAGCGACCTCGATGGGAGCGGTGACGGTGTATACACGGCGGTAGTGGGCACGAACGTCAACGGCACCCTTCACGCGGAGAACGTAGGCGAATAGCATCCTGGGCGGCGCCATGAGGACCAGCCTGACCCCACTTCAGCTCGCCGTAGTCGCTGCCCTCCTTGGTAGCCTGGCTGCTGTTTTCATTCCGGAGTTCTTGGGTAACTTGCATGCGTCCCGGTTGGTGGAGCCGCTCGAAGGTCTTCGACATATCTCGGCCCGCGCCTCGATGCAGGCGGCAGGAGCGCCAACGATTTTCGCCTACCCCGAGTCCGCTCCGCGCACACCCGAAAGCGTCCCAGCGGGACAAAGTGCGACCGATCCCGAGGGCACCTGGGCTCATCCTACCTGGCGGCTCCTGAACTTCGAAAAGGCGGGGCCGCACTACTTTTCGTTCGAATTCGAGAGCACGACGTCGCCCGAAGGAGCTCATTTCGTTGCCCGAGCTTTTGGTGATTTGGACGGCGACGGCGAACTATCCCATTTCGAAGTCTTCGGCGAAACGCGCCCCGGCAAGGAGCCAATGGTCTATCCGGTCCGGATCTTTCGGGAGGTCGAGTGAGCCCAGCTAAGCGGGGCACGTCGGGACGAAGGTCTCGCCGCAACTACGGGCGCGCGATCGACCGCACGCAGATCGTTCAGTTCGTCGTCATTGCCCTGTGCGGGTTCACGATCTTTTTGCTGAGGCCCCGACTCGCGAACGACTACAAGGAACTCGGAACGACGAGCGAGGTCTACGCGATTCCGTCGAACGAGCAATTGATCGTGTTCAGTCTTGGGTATCGGTCTGCCGTCGCGGATCTGCTCTTCGGTCGAACGATGGTTGCGGCGGGCGTGCACTTCGCAGAGAGGCGGGTGTTTCAGCAGCTCGACGCCTATCTGAAGGGCATCATCGCGCTCGATCCCAAGTACCTCGACGTGTACCGCTACGCGGACACACTCTTGAACCTTTCGACCGTGGAAATGCCCAAGGAAAACCTCGACATCGCTCGTGAAATCCAGGAGCGAGGTCTCGAGGAGTTTCCCCACGATCCGCAGCTGTGGCTCTCGACTGGCCATTTCCTGGCTTATCTTGCTCCCAATCGCTTCTCCCCAGACCAAGAAGAAAAAAAGCGGAGTTGGCGCCTCGCGGGGGCGAAGATCATCCAGCATGCCTGCGACATCTGGCCCACGCGCGAAGCCCTTCCTGATACGTGTTTGAGTAGCGCTACTCTTTACGATCGAGCCGGTGAAACGGGAGCGGCGATCCGGGCCCTGGAGCGGCTGATCGCGGTGACGGACGACGAGACCCTCCGGGCTCGCGCCAGTGCTCGGCTCGAACGGCTCGCCGGGGAACGCTTGGCTTGGAAGGTGCAGGAAAGCGTTCGCTATCTCGAGCCTCTCAGGCAGAGCGATCTGCCAGCGGTCAGTTCAACCCGCTATCAGCTTCTCTCTCCACCGTTCGACGAAACGCATTGCGCCGGAGCGACGAGCTTCGACGCGGAGCTGGATTGTGCGACGTCGTTTCTGACTCGAAGCGACATCCTGGCCCGCTCCCGTGACGTCAAACGCTGAGAGGGAGCCAGCGGTTGCTTGCTCCCTCTCCGTAGCAGCGCGGCGGGCGCGTTCCCCTAGCTCGCGATCTGCTCAGCTTCGTGAGGCGGGCCGCCTCAGGGAAAGCGCACGGCGGCGGTCGAGACCTTGCCGGGCGAAATCGTGACTGGATACACCTTGCGGCCATGCTGGGGGTGGATGAACACCACCGTATGCGCTCCGGGTGAAACCGAGATCCCCACCTTGGGAGTGGAGCCCATCGGGCGCCCATCCAAGAGGACGTTCGATACGGGAATCGAGTTGATGTTGAGGGTACCGTTGCCCGATGCAGCCGGCTTCGGCGCAGGACTGGGGGCGACGGACCCCCCGGTGGGGCGAGGTCGAGGAGCCGGGCCCGCCACAGGTGCCTCGTCGACCTCGGTGTCCGAACCTTCGCTTTCTAGTGTCAGATCGACGGTCTGGACCGGGTTTTCGATCGAAAACTCCAGATCCTGTTCGAAGTCCACGTATCCCTTTCGGGTTGCGGTGATCTGGTACTTCTTCCCGTCGATGGGAAGATCGATCTTCACCGTGTTGGATTTCGATTTCTTGATGGTACTGGCGAGAGAACGTCGCTTTCCGTCGACGACGAGCGCCACCTTCGCTCCCTTGGTGCTCTCTTCGTCGAGCTGAATGCTGACTTGGCCCTTCTTGAGCTTCAATTCGGGCTCGAAGTCGAGGATCTCGCCCTCCTTAACCGTTACCGTTTCCTCGAAGTCTTCGATGAATGGGCTTCCTGTGATGGCAATCTTGTGCTCGCCCGGCTCGAGTTCCTTGAGCTCCTGTGGCAAGCTGCCGATCTTGTTGCCATCGACGGTGAGCGTCAGACCAGAGGCCTTTGACGAGACTTTGATACCCGTTCCCCCACCATCCGGCGTGAGTTCGATGTTGATGGCTTTTTGCTCGCCCGCCGCGACTTCGTACGCTTTGCCCGCCATGTCGGCGTAGCCTTTGGCAGTCGCCTTGACGACGTAGGAACCAGGTTCGAGATCCTCGACCTTGCACGCGCTGTCGGAGCAGACTTCCTTGCCGTCGAGCAGCACCGTGACACCGGGAACGGCCTTTCCACCCGGACCGGCGACGGAGATGACGAGTCCGCCGGGGTCGGCTCCACCGAAGACGAAAAAGCCTGCGACTATTGCTGCTGCAACCACACCCGCGATCAGCCCGGTTTTGCTCTTCTTGGTTTCGCCCACAGGACCTGGAAACGGACCGGCCGAGGCCATTGCCGAAGACATCCCTGGCGATGAGGCCGTCGATGACGCCGGTGGCGGCGGAGCCGAGCTCAAGCCTGGCGTGGTCGGAGGTGCTGCCGGTGCCATGGGAACGGAAGGCATCGGCGCTCCGGGCGACGAGAACGGCGGCGCGGGTGCTCGACTTCCCGGAGGTGGGGGAGGCGGCGCGCTGGAGCGTGCCGGCATACCCGCGGCCGGCGTCGGAGACTTCTGAAGAAGAGCCTGTGCCGATTCTTCGTGGGATCGATCGAACACGGTCGTCTTCTCGTCGTCGTCGTCCCACTCGTCGCCCGAGAGCCCCGGGGGTACCAATGGCTTTGAATCGGCGTTCGGCGTGGGTGTTGGCGGTGGCGCAGCAGCTTTGGAAACCGGGGGGGGCGGCGGCGCTTTGGAAGCCGTTGGCGGTGGGGGGGGAGCCTTGGAAGCCGTAGGTGGTGGGGGCGGTGCAGAGCTCCTACCCGAGGGAACGGGGGGCGGCGGTGCCGCTTTCGAGGTCGTCGGCGGCGGAGCCGAAGCGCCCGGAGGAACCGGGGGGGGCGGAGCTGCAGCGGCCGATGGGGTAGGCGGTGGCGGAGCCACGCCGCTCGAGGGCACCGGCGGTGGTGGGGGGGCGGTAGCAACCGAAGGGGTTGGGGCGGGAGCCGCCGGAGTCGGCGCAGCAGAGGGAGTCGAAGGCACTGGCGGCGGCGCAGCCGGCGCTTTCGAAGGTGCGGGTGGTGGCGGCGGGAACGCCGAGGAAGGCACGGGCGGCGGCGGTGGGCCGGGTGCTTTCGACGGGCCCGCAGGTGGTGGCGCCGCCGCGGCGGAAGGAGTGGGCGGCGGAGGTGCCGTTGGAGCTTTGGATGACGCGGGCGGCGGTGGGGGGGCCTTGGACGGTGCTGGAGGCGGCGGAGGCGCGGCTGCGCCGGATGGAATGGGGGGCGGAGCCGCAGAGCCACTCGGCGTTGAGGCGAACGGCATCGAACCTGGAGGAGGAGGCGGAACCGACTTCGAGGGAGGCGGCGGGGGGACCTTGCTTGGAGGAGGAGGCGGAGGACCGCCCGCACCCGTCTTAGCTGGTGGGGTCGCCATTCCGAGCAAAGTCTTCTGCTGCGAATCTCCGGAAGCCGACCCGGCCTTCTTGGATAGGTTCTCAAAAACGTCCAGATCGGAGCCGTCTTGATCACTCATTGCTTGGGGAATCTCCTGCTTGGCAGCCCACTCGGCTGCAAGGTCAAATTAAGGATGTCGGTGGATGATCCTCGTCCCGGGGGGAGGACTCAGTTCTCGGTGTGTGCGGCATCGAAATGGCCCAGCTGATGTGGGCGACTGCGTTGCCCTTTTTCTGGTCACACCGAAATTTCGACGGCGCAAGGCTACACGGGAACTCTGCTCTTGGCGAGATGGGTTTCCATTGTTGTTGTAGTTTATTTTGAGGCTCATGCGGGCGCAGAGGGCAAGAAACTCGACCATAATTTCGGAAGAAGGCGGAAAATTCTCCCCTGAATGACGATCCCTTCGGGCGGCGCGCTCGGGAGAGCGTGCGCTACCCGAAATACCCGAAACCACGAGCGACGGACCCAAGTCGGGTGTACCCTCTTCGCGTGACGGGACGTGCAGGCAAGGGACGCAATCAGGTGAGTCGTCGTGCGCTGCTGGTGCTTCTCGCGGTTGGGCTCCCCGCCGCATTTGCGGGGTGCTTGAGTCCCACTCTACCACTTCCCCCACCGAGTCGCCCCGACGTGTGGTCGCCAGACGAGGATGGAAACGTGCGCGTGAAGGGTGTGGCGCAAAGTCGCGCCACAGTGTTCGTTCACAACCAACGCACCGATGAGATCGTGGGCGAAGTGACTCGCTCCGACGGCGCTTACGATCTGCTCATCGCGGCGGAAGTCGGCGATCGTTTGAGCATCTGGCAGTCAATCGGCACCAAGGAAAGTCCATCGACGGAAGTCATCGTCCCCGCCACCTCGATCATCGGAGACACGCCCGCGCCTCCCGAGGAAATGGGTGGCGCTTCTGGGCGATGACGGTTTGCTGGCATTGCTCCGCCCTCATCGCCTCAGCCCGGTGAGTCTCGGTGGGGCGAGAGCCAACTCGAGCCGGCGCTACACTACCTGACGGTACGCAATACTCGGCGACCGTCGAGCGCCCGGCTCACCAGGTTTTCGCCCGGAAATGCGGGGGGGGTGATCTTCGAGCTTCTTCCGAAAACGGCGGGGAAGGATTCGTCGACGTCACCGAGTAAGTCATAGTCAGTCGATTGGCTGATCTTCGTCCGAACTATGGAGCCGGGGAAGACCTCGCCGCCCGAGAGATAGACGACGCCGTCGATGTCCGGCGCCTGCCCACGGTGGCGACCAACCATCACGAGCTCGCTCTCTTCGCTGGGACCCTCCACAAGAACGTCCAACGTGCGACCCCGGAGGTTCCGATTGTTACTCCTGCTGATCTTTCTCTGGAGCGCCATGAGCTTGCGCGCGCGCTTGTAGGAATCTCGACGCGGTATCTTTGCTTCGAGTTCGTGGGCGTGTGACTCCGGTTCGTCGGAGTAGCGAAACACGCCGACACGGTCGAACTTGGCCCAAGTCACGAAGTCGCAGAGCTCCTGGAATTCCTCCTCGGTCTCGCCAGGATGGCCGACGATGAAGGCAGTGCGAAAGGTGAGATCGTCGATCCGGTTTCTCAAGCGCTCCACCAGTTCGTAGAGGCGCTTGCCTCCGTGCCCGCGTCTCATGCGACGAAGCATCCCGTCAGCCGCGTGTTGGAGCGGCATGTCCACGTAGGGGACAATGACGGGATGATCAGCGATCAGCTCGATGAGCTCGTCGCCCATCTTCTCTGGGTATAGGTAAAAGACCCGCAGCCACTCGAGGCCCGGCACCTCTGCGACTCGTCGGACGAGCTCAGTGAGGTTCGTCTCCGGGCCCAAGTCCCGACCGTACGCGATGGTATCCTGAGACACGAGGTTGACCTCCAGGACTCCACGGTCGACGAGTTGCTCTACTTCGCGGACGACGTCGTCGATGGGGCGGCTTCGTTGTTTCCCTCGCAGGTTTGGGATGACACAGAACGAGCACTGTCGATTGCAGCCTTCTGCGATCTTCACGTAGGCGCTCGCGCCGCGCGTCGAAAGCGTTCTTGGGTCGCTCGCCGAGGGCACCCAGTCCGCGGGGTTACCAACCAACATCCGGTCAGCGTCATCCCTCAGGACCTGGCGAATTTTCGGCATGTCGCTGGAGCCCAGGAAGTGGTCGACCTCTGGGAGCCCACTCGCCAAGTCGCCGGAGTATCGCTGCGAAAGGCAGCCAGTGACGACCAGCTTCTTACAAGCACCGGATCGCTTCTGCTCCGCCATCTCCAGGATGGTATCGATCGACTCTTGTTTGGCCGCGTCGATGAACCCACACGTATTGACGACTATGATTTCGGCTTCCGACGCGTCACTCACGTGCCGAAAGCCCTCGTCCTTCGCCGTGCCCAACATGATCTCGGAATCGACCCTGTTCTTGGGGCAACCCAACGAGACGAAGTGAACGGTTTTGTCTGCCATGTACGCGGGGGGAGGCGAGTGCGCGGCGCGCCTTTGAAAAGGTTAGCCCTTCATGAGGTCGGTGAACCTCTTGAAGAGATAGTATGCATCGTGCGGTCCAGCTGCTGCCTCGGGGTGATACTGTACGCTGAAAGCCCTGGCTTCGATTGCTTCGAGTCCTTCGCTCGTCCCGTCGTTCAGGTGCAGGTGGCTCGTTTTGGCGACACTGGCACCGACCGAATCCACGTCCACGACGAAACCGTGGTTTTGGCTCGTGATTTCGACGCGACTGGTCGAAAGGTCCTTCACGGGTTGATTCAGGCCGCGGTGACCAAACTTCAACTTGTAGGTCCCCGCTCCGAGTGCACGCGCCAGGAGCTGATGACCCAGGCAGATGCCGAAAATGGGCTTCTTACCGAGAAGGTCCTTCACGGTGGCCACGGCGTAGTCGAGGGCAGCTGGATCTCCTGGGCCGCTCGACAGGAAGATCCCATCGGGGTTCTTGTCCATGATTTGCGCCGCCGTGTACGTTGCGGGGACTGCGGTCACGTCGCAACCTGAACTCGTCAGGCAACGGAAGATGTTCCTCTTGGCACCGAAGTCGATGGCGACCACACGGAAGCGCTCCTGACCTGCCCCAACCAGCGGCTTGCCCATCACCTCGGGGACCCACTCGCCTTGGGTCTCGGAAAACGCATACTCCTCCTTCGGCGTGACCTGTCGAACCAAGTCGAGGCCCTCCATGTTGGGGGCTCGCCGCGCAAGATCCACCAGATCGTCCGGGTTTCCCGTTCCGATGCATCCGTTTTGCGAGCCCTTGTCGCGGAGGTGTCGCGTGAGTCGCCGAGTGTCCACACCGCCGATGGCGACGACGTTCTGTTCGGCGAGGTAGTCGTGGAGCGACTGCTGAGATCGATAGTTCGATACGATCGGACTCGGATCGCGAATCACGAAGCCAGCCACCGATGGCTTTGAGGTGGTGCTCTCCGGGTCGCTCGAGTTGACACCGGTATTACCGATGTGGGGCGCCGTCATCGTAACGATCTGCGCCGTGAACGATGGATCCGTCAGCACCTCCTGGTAGCCGCTCATCCCAGTCGTGAAGACCACTTCACCGGTGGTTTGTCCCTCGGCTCCAAAACTAGTTCCTTCGAAGATAGTGCCGTCGGCGAGGGCTAGGTATGC
This sequence comes from uncultured Polyangiaceae bacterium, assembly GCA_965652275.1. GTDB lineage: Bacteria > Myxococcota_A > Polyangia > Polyangiales > Polyangiaceae > NIC37A-2. The sequence continues at coordinate 72,288 of CBFGUR010000018.1, forward strand.
GCGAGTCAAACGTAAGGTCTCCAGAGTGGGGTTTGGGCTTCGTGGGTGGGGCTTTCGAGTCGATGAAGTCTCGTCTAGAGCTCATCGAAGACGACGCAGCCATGCGCCATGGTCAGAAGCACACGGGCTCCTAGCTCATTTTTGAGAAAGGGGGAGTTCAAACTCTTGGTTTTTAGCTTTCGCTCTGCCGGGATCCACTTTGCAGCTGGATCAATGAGGGTGAGCTCCGCCTCCCGCCCCACTTTGAGGGCGGGGGGCGTGATTCCTGCGACTCTGGCCGGAGCAGTGCTCATGGCGTCGAGCAGACGCGCCAAGGTGAGGCCGTCCTGGCCGACGAGCTGCACCAGAAGCCCGAAGCAGAGCTCCAGCCCCATCATACCGGGGCTGGCTTCGGCAAACTCGAGGTCCTTCTCCAAGCGAGAGTGTGGAGCATGATCCGTGGCAATTGCGTCAATCGTTCCGTCCGCCAAAGCCCGGCGCAGGGCCGCCACGTCCTCCTCTTCTCGTAGAGGGGGATTGACACGACATGCTGTGTCGTACCCAACGACTGCACCATCGGTCAGAAGCAGGTGATGCGGCGTGACCTCCGCCGACACCTTGAGTCCGCGGGACTTCGCTTCGGCGACCAACCGGGCAGCGCCATGCGTGGAAAGGTGGGCCGCGTGGTAGCGCGCGTCCACGTACTCAGCCAGCAGGATGTCTCGAGCGATGATGATGTCCTCGGCAACCCGCGGCCAACCGCGGAGTCCGAGACGTGCCGAAATCACGCCCTCGTGCATCGAGGCTCCTGCCGTGAGGTCGTGATCCTCGGCGTGTTGAATCACCGGGATGTCGAAGCCCCGGGCGTACTCCAAGGCGCGGCGCATCACGGCCGCGTTCATGACGCAAACGCCATCGTCGCTGATCCCGACGGCGCCAGCCTCGCGCATGTCGCCGACTTCAGTCAGCTCTTCACCCAGCATGCCCTTCGTGATCGCACCGATGGGATGAAGGCGGGCTCCCCCATGCTCGCGAGCGCGGGCGATCATCATTTCCGTGATGGCACGGGAGTCGTTGACTGGCTTCGTGTTGGCCATCACGCAGACGTGCGCGTAGCCACCGGCCGCCGCCGCATTCAGGCCCGAAAAGACGTCTTCCTTGTATTCCTGCCCCGGTTCGCGCAGGTGCGCGTGCAGGTCTACGAACGCGGGAACGAGCCATTTCCCCTTGCCGTCGACGACGCGCGCCGCCTCCACGTTCAGCAGTTCGCGTCCCGCGTCCTTGCCGACTCGGGTGATCGTGCCCTTCTCTACGACGAGGTCGACGACCTCATCGAGGCCCGCCGCCGGGTCAATCGCGCGAACCTCTCGGAAAATCATTAGGTCCGACGGGGAGAAACCTTTGATTTCGTCGGGGCGACTCACGGTGGCCGACCCCATAGCATGGCCCCGCCCGCCAAGTCAGGCGCGCAGTGCACAGATTTGCATGGTTCAGCGGTCGCTTTGGGGGCGGGTTCCGCCGAGCTGTTCGAAGCACCAGATTGTGGTGCGCCCCTGACCGGATGCCGCGACCATTTTCCAACCTCTTGCGCCCGCCTCGTTCGCCTTGTGCATGACTTCGCTGGCGCTTGACCCTTCGAAGCACAAGTAGGCGCGTTGTATGGGCGCGGGGGACGGCAAGACCCGGGATTCGGCCTGGGCCAGACCGACGCCGACTCCCAACATCAAAAGGCCCAGGGCGGCGGGGATGAGCCATCTGCTTTTGGTGTTCATGGCTTGTAGCCTACTCCGCCGCCTTCGGCGCCGGAAGGAAGCGCTCGGCGCCATTGTGCGAAGGAGAGGACTTGTGCCCGAGCGAAGCGAGTGCCCCAGGCCGCGTGAGCAGAAAGGGAGCAGCCCCAAAACCCGTCACATCCATGAGGGTTTTGGGGCTGTCTTTGTGCGAAGGAAAGGACTTGAACCTTCACGACCTTGCGGCCACCGGCACCTGAAGCCGGCGCGTCTGCCAATTCCGCCACCTTCGCGCGGACCCAAGAGCTCGTCCAGCTCGAGGGGCTCGCTAGTTACACTACGGGATCCGGCCGTGCAAGAAGTTACGAACGCCACGGTGCGTGTGGCGTGTCACGACGGCATGAATTCCCATGTCGTTGCAACTCGTCACCAAATGCGCATCCCGCCTTTACTTTCGTCGCGTTCTCGCCCTATACGAGGCGCGTCCGTCTGGGCAGTTATCCAGATCGACGATTTCGGGGAACTCCCCCTGCGCCCTTCCGTACGAAGGGAGCCGAATCCTCTGCTGGGTTCGGAGGCGGAGCTGAGGTCCCGATACCCAATGTTGGCACATCTTGTGCTTAAAGTGGCGGAGCAACACCCGTCCTTACCTAACTAAGAACCCAAGGGTTGTTCGGAGGAAAAACCAAATGAAGAAGACTTTGAGCCTTATCTCGATTCTTGCACTCGGTGCAGGCGTCGCGCTTTCGGGCTGCTCGAGCGACGACGATGAAACCTCTCCCCCCGGCGACGGCGACGGCGACATGGGCGGCGGATCCGGCGACGGCGACGGTGACGGCGACGGCGACGGTGACGGCGACGGCGACGGTGACGGCGACGGCGACGGCGACGGTGACATGGGCGGCGGATCCGGTGACGGCGACGGCGACATGGGCGGCGACGGCGGTGCCGGCGGCGCCAACTGATTCGTCAGAACGTCAATGAAATCAGGGGCTTAACCGAAAGGTTGAGCCCTTTTTTTCATCCCTGAGTCCGTATCGTTTCGATATGTGGACGGCGATTCGGTGCGACATTGCTGTCATACGCCGGGCGGCTGGGGGACTCAAAAGACCCACATTGTGGTCATACCGGCGAGTGATTGCGGGATGACTACTGGTCCGATTCGCGACCTTTTTCCGAGTTTCGCGTCCGTTGCTGCCTAAACATGACAGCGCTGTCATAGACTCGTTGCGTGAATCGCATCGGCCTGGAGCCTGAGTGCAACTTCCATCAGAATGGCGCCGTAGGCACAGTTCGAGATGAAGCCCCCGGAATCGTTCCACAGGTGCCTCGCAGGGCCGGTCTTTGCGACGATCTTCATCGGCTGCGGCACTGCAGATGAGCCTGGAAAGCCTACGGATGTGTCCGGCGTCGCGTGCGCTGGGGAGCGGGCCGAAGGTGCGATCTGCCTAGCAGCAGTCACCGGTCGGGTCGTCGACGAGGCCGACGCTCCGATGTCTGACCTGGATGTCACGGTCTGCGGCCCAGTTTGTTTTCTCGGCACGACCAACCAGGACGGGACCTTCTCGATTCGCATCGAGAGTTTCGTTATCGCGTCCCAGTACTCCGTCCAGCCTCACGGTAGTCCTAGAGCTTCAACGTTCTATTACCAGCTACCCGAGGACCCCACTGACGGGAGCATCAATGTGGGGACGCTGCGTGTCGTCGGCCTCCCGAACGAGGGGGATCTACTCACGACGAAGCTCGACTTGGCCGGCGGAGCTGCGCCAGCTCAGAGCGCGACCAGTGGCGATGTCACTTTGCTCTTGGGCGAGGGAACGGAACTTCGCCTCGCCGTTCGCGACGCTCTTGGCGGGGAGGAAGGCAAGGTGTTTCGTGCGCGAGAACTCGAGCCCGAGCTCGCCGCGGAGTTTGCGCCCGAGCTGGTGGACGCACGTGTCTTCGCTCTTGGACCATTCGAAGCGGACATGAGCGGTCAGGACGACCGACCCGCGGAGGTCGGGCTCCGGGTGGCCAACCGCGGCGGGTGGCGTCCTGGTTCAGAAGTGGAGATCTTGGCCCTGGGAACGTATCTCGATCCTGATTGGCTCTCTCCGAGCGAGTTCGAGTACATCGGGACCGGCGTGGTCTCCGCCAATGGAGAAACCATTGAGCTCAGCCCGACTTCAGCCGGTCCCGGACTTCGACATCTCACCTGGGTGGCCATGCGCCTCTGACTGGGCGCGCGCGCGGGGTGAAATCGCTCGAGAGGTGCGGTAGGCCGGACGCGTGATGAGATTCGGCGAACCGCTACGGGGGGTGGCTTGTCAGTAGGGCTCAAGTTCCGAGCGGGAACGCTCGAGATCTCCGGCTACCCCAAGGATTCGGTGCTCCCGGCGGGCGCTAAATGGGACGACAGGGCGGGTGTGCACCGTGCGCCTGCCTCAGAGTACGGCCCGGTCGTGCGCGCCATCGTTGGTCAGAAGCTCGAACTGGAAGACGAGGCCCGGGCCTATGAGGAAGTAACCTTGGCTTTTCGGGCGAGCCGAGCCCCACGACCTTTTCAAGCCGAAGCCGTGAAGGAATGGCTCTCGGCGAAGGGACGCGGAGTGGTCGTGCTCCCGACGGGTTCTGGCAAGACCCACGTCGCCCTGATGGCGATGGCTCAAAAGCAGCGAAGCACGCTGGTCGTCGCTCCCACCTTGGATCTCGTACGACAATGGTACGATCTGCTGCGCGCTACGTTCGCAATCGATGTTGGAATCGTAGGGGGAGGAGAGCACACCGTCCTACCAGTCACGGTGACGACCTATGATTCTGCCTATCTCCACATGGAGCGCTACGGGAATCGTTTCGGGCTCATCGTGTTCGACGAATGCCATCATCTTCCAGGCGAAAGCTATGCCCTGATCGCTCGGATGTGCCTGGCGCCCTATAGGCTCGGACTCACGGCTACCCCCGAGCGAAATGATCAGGGCCACGAACTATTCCCGGAGCTCATTGGGGATGTCGTTTACGAAAAACAGATCACGGACCTCAGCGGTGAGTACCTGGCCGCCTACACGACCGAGCGCGTCGTCATCGATCTCACTTCAGAAGAGCGTGAGGAGTACGCCACGTGCAGAGAAGCCTATCTCGCGTACGTGCGATCGCAGGGAATCCAGATGGGGTCTCCGCGCGGATTCACCGAGTTCGTGATGCGCGCATCACGAACCGAAAGCGGTCGACGCGCATTGCTCGCCTATCGAAGACAGCGCGCGCTCGCCCTGGCTGCCGCCGGGAAACTCGAATACCTCGAGCATTTGCTGCACGTGCATCGCCACGACAAGATGATTGTTTTCACTCAGGACAATGCGACGGCATACGGGGTCAGCCGAAGGTTCCTCATTCCCGTGATCACTCACCAAACCAAGGTCAAGGAACGTAGCGAGATCCTAGGTGGGTTCGAAGAAGGGCGCTACGGCGCGGTCGTCACGTCCAAGGTCCTCAACGAAGGGGTGGACATTCCATCAGCAAACGTGGCCGTCGTGCTCAGCGGAAGCGGGTCGGTTATGGAGCACGTCCAACGGCTCGGGCGTATCCTCCGGCAACAGGGTGGCAAACAAGCGAAGCTCTACGAGTTGGTTTCCAAGGATACGAGCGAGGGGAACACAAGTGACCGTCGTCGGGAACATAGCGCCTACAAGGGCCGACGAGGATATTGGAGGCGCTCCTGATGCTGTCGTCGGACCTGGTTCGAGCACGTAGGCGAGGCGATCAGCTGGTGCTCACGGAGATAAAGGGAACCGAGCGCCCCGAAATCGAGTCAATCGCTTCACAGATCATCGACACCATCGAAGCCTCCGAGGGTCAGACCCTCGACGAGATCTCCGAGGCGCTGTCCGCAGTGGCGCGCAGCCCTCGACACGAGAAAGTCTGGGCTGGGCTCAAGAAGTTGGCGCTCGACGACTGCCAGTTCGGTACGCCACTCGAAGTCGACGCGCCCTCCCTCCGTACGGATCTTTTTACAGCCGCTTGTCGAGCGCGAAGAGCGGCTACGGCCGAGGCCCCCTTTTCGCGAGAGCAAGTTCTACGAGAAGTTGCCGCGCGCGTCAGGGCCACCTGTGAGGAGGTTGAAGATGGGCTGTTTTCGGATCTCAAGGGCGCGTCCCGGTTGACCCGACCGACGCGCTTGTCGAAGGAGCTACTAGTTGAAGCCTTCGAGTTGGCGCAGATCCAGGGCATTCTTCTCAGGGCCGTGAGTCTCCGGGTCACTGTCGAGTGTTCCTCCCCTGACCAAGCCCGTGAGCTTTTTCACAAGCTGAAGTTTCGTCGGCTTCTTTTCCGACTGAACGAGACGAATCCTGGGGTTTACGAAATACAAATCGAGGGGCCGTTCAGCCTTTTCGAGTCGGTCACGAAATACGGGCTCCAGCTGGCGCTCCTAGTGCCCATTCTCCAAAGATGCCTCCGGGCCGAACTCTCAGCTGAGCTCCTCTGGGGCAAGGAACGACGGAGGCTGACCTTTCAAACGACATTCGTGGGAAACGAAGAAGTAGGGGCTGCGCCGCTGCGCTCAGAGGTTTCGAGCATCATGTCGGCTCTCGAGAAGGCCAAGTCTCCGTTCCACGCCGAACCGGCGCGGGAGTTCTTCAACATCCCGGGAGTGGGGCTTTGCGTCCCCGACCTCAAGCTGAGCGCAGCCGGTCGCGACGATGTGTATGTGGAAGTGCTCGGATTCTGGAGTCGCGAGGCGGTTTGGAAGCGCGTCGAATGGGCGGAAGCCGGAGCGCCCGTGAAGGTGGTGTTCGCCGTGTCCAGTCGCCTGCGCGTTAGCCAAGAGGTTCTGCCCCAGGAGACGGGGGCAGCGCTTTACGTCTACAAGGGACAGATGAGCGCTCCCGCGCTGCTGCGTCAGGTCGAAGAGCTTTCTCGCTCTTTCTGAATGCCCCCCTGGATTCCAGCGCGGATTGCGTCGGTGTCCCAGCCCTCCTCGAGCTCTGGTTCTCTTTCGTACTCGTCGCGTAGCACCTTGAGCAGGTCGTCCGAACGTGTCCGAGCAAATTTGAACCAATCTCCCGTTTCCTGGCGTTTTTGTGCCGTTTCCCGCAGGAATCGTTCGTCGTGACGGCGGAAGGCGCGTGCGGCCCGGTGCGCCCGGTAGGATCTCATCCCGAGCAATTCTAGTGCCGCCGTCCCGAGTCGGAGCGAGGAATCGAACGTCTCTCGATAGACGTGAACCACGCCGAGATCGTGAAAGTCGAACGCTTCTCGACGACCGCGGGCGCGCGCAAGGATGGTGAGATTGGGGAAGTGCTTCTTCACCTCGTGCACCAGCTCCAGCGCCTTGTCGTGGTGGTCGATCGCGACGATGAGAAGACGGGCTCGGTGTGCACCTGCCGACTCCAACAGATCCATGCGACTTGCATCTCCGTAGTAGACGCGCGACCCGAAGCGCCGAACCAGGTCCACCTGGTCGGAGTCCACGTCCAGGAGCGTTGCCTCGAATCCCGCAGAGTGTAGGAGTCGCGCGCAAACCTGTCCGAATCGGCCATATCCCGCAACGATGACGGGGTTGTCCTCGTGAACCTCGTCATGGGGCCGTTCTTCTCTTTCGGTCGAAACGAGTCGAGGCTGAATGAGGCGCTCGTTCACGATGAAGGCGAGGGGGGTGAGCGCCATCGTGAGGGCGACGCTCGCTACGAGAGGACTTGCGACCTCCGGGGGAATGATGCCGTTTTGTGTGGCGAACGAGAACAGGACGAACGCAAACTCGCCGCCTTGCGCAAGCGCGAACGAAAAGAGGAGGTTTTGGTTCAAACTCAGGTGAAACGTGCGAGCGAGGACGGTGAGTACGATGAACTTGGCCACCATCAGAACCGTCACGATTGACACGATCGTTTCGGGCTGCTGCGCCACCAAGCCAAAGTCGATCGATGCGCCCACCGCGATGAAAAATAGGCCCAGCAACAAGCCCTTGAAGGGCTCGATTTCAGCCTCGAGTTCGTGTCGATACTCGTTGGTAGCCAGGACGACGCCGGCGACGAAGGTGCCGAGGGCGGGGCTGAGTCCGATCTTCGTCATGAGGAGCGCGATACCAATCACGAGTAAGAGCGCCGCTGCCGTGAACGTTTCGCGCAAGCGGGCTTTGGCAATGAATCGGAAGAGCGGGGCCAACAAGAAGCGCCCCGCAACGATCACTCCTGCCATCACGCCAAGCACGACGAGCGCGCTTGCCCACGCCGGCAAGTCACTCACGAGACTCGAGTGGTCGCTGCCGTGCGCATCGCCGGTGACATCCCTCGTGGCCAAGAGAGGCATCAGGGCGAGCATCGGAATGACCGCGACGTCCTGAAAAAGCAGTACAGCGAACGAGCTTTGTCCGGCGGCTGTCTTCATCAGCCCCTTTTCGTTCAAGGTTTGCAAGACGATGGCCGTCGAAGAGAGGGCCAAGATCAAGCCGATTGCGAGCGCAACTTGCCAGCGTTGCCCAGATGCCAGCGCGAGTCCGAAAAGTGCGAGCGCGGTGGCGCCGACTTGGGCTCCCCCTAGCCCCAAGATCGGGCCTCGAAGGCGCCAGAGCAGCGACGGTTCGAGCTCCAAGCCGACTACGAAGAGCATCATCACGACCCCGAATTCGGCGAAATGCATGACGTCCTGACCTTCTTCTCCGACGAAGCCGAGGGCATAGGGACCGATGATCACGCCAGCAATTAGATACCCCAGCACCGAGCCGAGCCCGAGGCGCTTGGCGAGCGGTACCGCAACCACGGTGGCCAAGAGGTAGACGAATGCTTGTTCGAAAAAGCCGGCGCCGTGCATCAGTGGAGCCCTTCGTCTGTTTCGGTGTTGGGCGCGGTCAGCAGGGTTTCAGCCGCTCCCTCGATGCGGGTGAGGTCGAGTTCATCGTCTCGCAAGCGAACCAGGAGGTCTCGGTACGTCAAGGCCGACTGCACGACGTCTTCTTCCGTCATTTGAAAGGCCCCGTGCTGGAGGAAAGGGGGGAGGAAGGTCATCTTGCAGAGACGCGCGGTCTGTCGCAGCGGCGCCAAGAGGGCCTGGACCGTGCTCCCGTGAAAGCCTTCGATCGTGTAGGCTTCTCGTTTTCCGCCCATCGAGATCGCGCAGATGAGCTTCTTGCCGGCAAGTGCCGTTCCCCCCGTTCCGTAGGCCCAGCCGTGAAGCAGCACCAGGTCTTGGTATTGTTTCAGCAATGCTGGCGTCGAGTACCAGTACATGGGAAACTGGAGCACGACCACATCGCTGTCGGCCAGTGCGAGTTGTTCCGCCTCGACGTCGATGTCGAACTCGGGATATCTCTCGTAGAGGTCACGGACGTCTACGCCATCCAGGCCCACCGTCGCCTCCAGCCAAGCCCGGTGCACGCGCGATTTCTCGAGAGAAGGATGCGCAAATATTACGACGATATTGCTCACGCTGCGACGTTAGACGTCCCGTCCGTTCGCGCAAGGCTGCTCAGGCGTCAGGGCCCGAACCACGGGTTCAGTACTCGCACACCCCTCCATGTTCACACTTCTGCCCGCGGTCACAATCGCGGTCGCTGTCGCAAGTGAACAGGCAGACACCGTGTTCACAAGCCGTCGCGCGGGGACAGTCGCGATCGCTGTCGCACTTGTAGGTGCACATCCCTCCGCCGCAGTGGCCTGCTTCGCAGCAAGTTCCGTCGCGGGGACAATCGCGTTCGTCACGGCATTCTCCGCCGACGCCCGAGCCACACGCCGTGCCGAGCACGAGCGTCAAGAGTAGAACGAGGTACCTCATCAGCTTCATGCTCCCACGGCAGCCGAGAAGGCGCCATAGTCTAGAAGCAAAGCCGAATTGTTGCGCTCGCGCTTTTCTCCTGGGGCTCGCGTGACTATGCGGACATTCGTGAGCGACGCGCGAAAGAAGAAGCGGGCATCTCCGGCTCTCTGGGTCTCTTCGACGTATTTTGCCGAAGGCTTTCCTTACGCGATCGTCAACAACCTCGTCGAGATTCTCTTCAAGGACTTGGGCGCGAGTCTACGGGTGATTGGGCTCACGTCGCTGTTTCATTTGCCGTGGAACCTGAAGTTCTTGTGGGGGCCACTTCTCGATCAGTACGAGACCAAACGCCGTTGGCTCATCGGGGTCGAGCTTGGCATCTGTGCGACGCTCGTTCTTGTGACGCTTCTCGTCGGGAGCATCCAAGCCATCTCTTTCGGCCTGATATTGGGGGTGTCCGTCCTGGCGCTCCTCAGTGCAACTCATGACATCGCGATCGACGGGTTTTACCTAGAGGCACTCGACGAAAAGGAGCAGTCCGCCTACGTCGGGTGGCGCGCTACGTTCTATCGGATCGCAGCTCTGCTCGTCGTGGGGCCTCTTCTGGTGTTTTACGACAAGGCCGGTTGGTTCGCTGGGCTGTGTCTGGTTAGCGGCGTGATGATGGCGATCACCGCATACCACTTTTGGATTCTGCCACGGAACGAAGAACGTCGAGCTCCGATTCGCGACCTCACAAGGACGCTGCTTCGCCCCCGACTGCTGCTCTCGACCGCGGCGATCTGCATTCTCGTCGTATTGTTTCGTACCGTTCCCTGGTTCGGAGAGGAACTCGAACGAGCGCTGTCGGGACTGGCCGCCATCCCATGGATCGGTGCGCTCGGGTTCTCGGATTGGGTCGTTTTCGGTCTATTGCTCCTTCTCGTGCTCGGGGGATTGCTCGGAAAAAGGCGAGTCGAGGCGAGATCCGGTGAAGGGTCTGCCTACCGACAATCGTTCGTCAGCTTCATGAAGCAGGACCGAGCGGGGATGATCTTGGCGTTCGTGGTGCTCTTTCGGACGGGTGAGTCGTTCCTCATGAAGATGCGTTGGCCCTTTCTCACCGACGTCGTGCACATGTCCAAAGCCGAGTATGGCTTGTACAACGGAATGATCGGGGTGGGGGCATCGTTTGGGACGACCCTTGCGGGTGGATGGCTGATCGCGCGCTACGGCCTCCGACGTTGTATCTGGCCGTTCGTCATGGCTCAAAACGTTCTCAATCTACTCTACATGTGGTTGGGGCTTCTCGATCAACCCGAGGCGCTCTCCGCGCTCGCACTCGGTGGAGTCATCGCCGTCGAGCATGCGGGAGCTGGGCTCGGAACCGCAGTATTCATGGTGTTTCTCATGAGGGCATGCGACCCACGGCACAAGGCGGGACACATGGCCATTTTGACCGCGCTGATGAGTGTGAGCTTTACCATCGCTGGAGTTTTCAGCGGTTATCTTGCCGAGGCCCTGGGGTTCAGCGCGTACTTTGGAATGACGTTCCTGGCGACCGTCCCCTCGATGCTGCTGATTCCGTTCCTCCCCTATTTGGATGGTCGAACGAAGGTCGAACCCAAGACAGCCGTGGATCCCGAAACGCAGGAAAGTCGAGATTTTTGAGAGGGGTCTCGGCGCGAACTCGTGCTAGATGCCCTAGGATGCGTCGAACACTCGTCGTGCTGGTGGCTCTCCTCGCTGCCCCCGCTTGTGGCAAGAAATCCAACCTACCGGGGTTCGCGGAGCCGCAGGGGGGAGCGGTTGATCCCGGCACCCTCGAAGACGGCGATCGGATCGCTTACAGGACCCTCACCCCGCAAGACTTTCTCGCGGAAGCGCCGCCCCCAGAAATGAAGAAGTACGCCGAGCGCATGGGCGCGGTGACGTGTGCTCACGTTTTCACCGAGCCGGATCCTCAGTACTACATCGAGGAAACGGCCGAGGGATTTCACGGCGCGTACAATAGACTGAACTTCGTGGCTCGCATGGATCGCACTTGTTCGTGGTGGAACCCCAAGAAGAGCCACGTGCCCGAGGAGTACATCTTGCAGCACGAGCAAATCCACTTCGCTCTGGCGGAGAGCGCTGCGCGGCGGCTCGACGAAAAGGCTCAGACCGTGATCGCCGATCTCCACCCGGCAGGGAAGACGCAGGAGTCGGTCGAAAAGGTGCTCACCGGCACGATCCAGAAAATGATGCAGGATGCGATGAACGACCTGATGGAGAGGAACCTGAAGTTCGATCAGGACACATCGAATACCTACGCTCCCGAGAAACAACAAGCGTGGTACGACACCGTGATGGGCGAACTCGGCATGTGACTGTCTGACCCCTTCGCAAGTGATACGCCCCGCGGCGGCTGGGCCGCTACTTGTAGATGCGGACGAACATCAGGGTCAGCATGACGAGCCAGAGCATGTGCAGGATCCCCGTCCCCATTGCAATGCGCTTCACGAGTCCGAGAGCGGCTTCCTTGTCTATCGGCTCTTTCAGTGAGACTTGGGCGAGTCTGGTGACCGTTGGGCGCACGAGAACCGACGAAATGACGATCGCCACGAGCATGAGCGTCAGGGCAATGTGGAAGTTCAGGGGGACGCTTCCAAACCCACCAGCCAAAAAGATCAGCGTGATCCCGCTGGCCAGGGTAACCAAGGAACCGACGCTGGCCAACGTGCCTCGTCGAGCTGCATCAGTCGTGGCTTGTTTGAACGCAGCTGGGCCTATCTCGAGGTTGGCCTTGATGTTGCGGACTATCCCCATAGGGAGCCCCATCAGAAGCGCCGCCGCCGAAATGTGGAGAACGAGGAGAACGATGCGGAGTGGATCCATGGTGTGGCACACAAAAGCGGGTGATCACTCAGCTGTCCACTCCCCCCAGGGGATCGACTGATCCAGTGACCCAGTCAGTCATGAAGCGGGCGTTTTTCCAGGGTCTGGCGTCAGGCACGTCCTTCGCAAGGGGGGCGAGCATAGACCCCCATGGTGCTCGATGTCCCATCCGTGCCCTCTGATCTCACCGCCTTCCCGAAATGCTACGCTCCTGCCTATGTCTGGTCGGGCGGGGTCCCTCCTTTTCCTGTGTCTTCTGACTGCGGGCTGCGCTGACATGCTCGGCCTCGGCGGGCTGACCTACGACCAGGGTGAAGCTGAACTTTCCACCGGCGGAAGCCAGAGCGTTCAACCGGCGACGGGAGGTCAGCCCCCCTCCACGGCAGGCGGTGACGGGGACTTGAATCTCGGGGGCGCTCCCGAGGAGACGCCCCCGGACAGTTTTTCGATTCTTCTAGATCGAGATTCGCTCATTGCCGCTTCGCCTTTCCCGCGAGCATTCGCTGATTACTTCATTTTCGATCCCGGAAAAGAGGAGCTCTCGTTTCTACGCCAAGACGGGTACCGCTCGATAGAGATCGGAGCCTGGGACTTCCCCGCGCCTGAGGGACTCACTCATTTGAGGGTCGTGCCGTTCGACGGAGGCATGACGGTGATGGGATACGACTCGGTCAGCGGCTACACGTCGCAGGCGATTGTCGGCAATGACGGAGAGTTCGAGTTCGTTTCGACGGACGTGGGGACGAGCGGTCGAACGGCGCTCATTTCGTTCTTTGCCGATGGAGTGTGGCTCGCCCTTGCGTATTCCGCGAGCGATGGGAACTACAGATACTTCAGGCCGGCCCCAGCGGAGGAGGGGGAAGTATTTGCCGGCGAATGGGAGCCTGGATGGACCGGAGTCGCGCCCTTCTCGGTAGGAAGTGATGTTGGCGTCCTGAAGTTCGACGAGTCGACGGGCAAATTGCAGTTCGATCGTCTGACGCGAAGAGGTGAACCGTTCGAGACGATGCTCGAGCTGGTCTTGCCGAAGTCCTTTTCACACATGCAAACTTTCTTGGGTGATGAGGCGGGTCGACGGACCGGCGTCGTTCTCTACCAGCAGGGTTCGGGAGAGGTCGTGACCGGGAAGCTCACTGTTGACGGGTCCGGGGTGGAGTTTGTTCAAGAGGCCACTGGATATTTCCGTGGAGACTTGACTCAGATCGTGCCCCTCAGCTCGATCCAAAAGGCTTTCGCCTTCACGTTTTCAGCAACGTCGGGGCAGGCGGTTCTTCGCGATCTTTCACCCTTGGGGGACCTAGGTATCCCGGTCATCCGCTAGGAGCGGTGCCGATGGGCCGGGGAGCGCGGCGACCTTCGGATTTTTGATGACGGTGACAGGTGCTGTAGCATGACCTTCCCGTGGTTCAGCAGCCCGACCAAGTCATTGCCGCCAAGTATCGGCTTGTCCGCCGGCTGGCGCGCGGAGGTATGGGCTCGGTCTGGTTGGGACGGCATCTGGAACTGGATATCGACGTCGCGCTGAAGTTTCTCAGGGCCGAGCTTGCTGACGATAGCAAAGCTGAGGCGCGCTTTCGCCGCGAAGCGCGAGCTGCCGCCGCGTTGAAAAGCCAGCATGTCGTTCGAGTGTACGACTTTGGCGTCGATGCAGGCTCACCTTACCTCGCGATGGAGCTCTTGCGGGGCGAGGACCTGAGAACGTACCTGGAAAGAGAAAGGCCACTTTCGCTGTCCTCGGCCAAGGAGATTCTCACCCAGGCCGCCCAGGGTGTTCGAGCAGCTCATCAGGCTGGAATCATTCACCGCGACGTCAAGCCGAGTAATCTCTTTCTGGAAGAATCAGAGGGCTCATTTCGGGTGAAGGTTCTCGACTTCGGGATCGCCAAAGGAAGGGATCTCGACGCGGGCGATGAAACGACCCAGGGTCAGGTCTTTGGATCACCCGCGTACATGAGTCCTGAACAAGCACGGGGCGGCCAGGTGGATGTGCGGAGCGACGTCTGGTCACTCGGAGCGGTTTTCTTCGAGATGGTCACGGGGAGCCCCCCATTCGTCGGGACGTCCACTAGCGACGTGCTCGTCAAGCTGTGCACCGAGGACGCGCCGCCTCCTACGGAGGCGCACCCCGAGCTGCCGCCGCAGGTCGATGTCTTCACTCGTCGGGCCCTCCAGCGCGACGCGACCCGAAGAATTCAGAACATCGATGAATTGCTGGCGCTGCTCCACGCGATGCCCGCAGAGGGCGCTGCGCATTCCGCTCCGAGCGTTGGGAAAATTCTGGGTCGGAACGACGAAACGGCGCCCTTGGTCGCACGACCCTCGGAGCAGTCCGAAGAAAGCGCAGGCGTGGTGCCCGGTCCTACGTCAGACTCCCGACAACTGCGTCAGTCGCTCGTGCCTACGCGTCCTCCGAAGTCATCGGCGCGTGGTGTGCTCGCTGTCGCTGGAGTGCTCGGAATCTTGGGGCTCATTGGATTGGGGATGCGGCGCGAAGCATCCGAACGGGTACAGGTCCCCGAGCCTTTGCCATCGGCTGCGGAGGAGCTCCCTGTTCCCTCCTCCGCCGGACGGCGCGAGAAGCTGAATGATACGGAAGCAGCTGTCGGGGAACCGGCGGAGCGCGAGCGACCTCGGAACGACGAATCTACCAAAACAGAGCCACCTCCGTCCGTGAAGAAGCCGCTGTCTCGACAACCGAGCCACCCGGAGCCTTCAAGTTCTTCCTCGTCACCGGTAAGACGGGAGGCGGACCCCATCTTCGGTCTCCCTGTCGAATCTCCTTGATGCGCTTTTTCTTGCCGGTTCTCATCGTCGTCTCCGTCTCTCTGGGAGGCGTGAATCGAGCCAGTGGACAAGACACTGAGGGTGCGAACTATCAGCGGGCGCTATCCCTCGGGCATGAGGCGCTCCAGCATTTTGCTCGCGGCGAGTTCGATACAGCTCGGGATAAATTCGAACGGGCAGACAGTCTCGCGCACTCGCCGGTGTTTCGCCTCTACCAGGCACGCTCGGAGCGCAAGTTGAACCACCTCATTCGCGCCAAAGAGATCCTCGAAGAATGCGTGCAGGAGCCCATCACCCCGTCGACACCTGACGCGTGGCGCAAGGCAATCATCGACGCGGTGGCGGAACTCGAGCAGCTGTCCGAAAGCATTCCCCGAGTCCGTTTGGTGATCTCAGGCGAACCTGCACTTCCCATCGTGCTCGAAGGCAACGGCCGTGCTGTCTCGCTCACGGAGCCCGAAACAACGCATCTCTTCGACCCCGGGGCACATCGTCTCAGCGCCAGGGATGCGTCGGGGACGCGACTTCAGGTGGAGGTCCATCTCTCGGCTGGAGAGACGCCACGCGTGATCCAGTTGAGGTTTCCGCGCGTCAGACGGGGCGATGGGGTAGCGGAGCCCCCACCATCTCAGGCGCTCGAGCCCGATCGAAAGGCGCCGGCGAAGCCGTACAGGAGCGCGGCCCACGCAGCGTTCTTCTTGGGCGGCTCTGCATTTCTGTTTTCTGCCGTGGCCACCACGGTCGCGGTCGTGAAGGCAAGCGAGGTGAAACGCCATTGCGTGAGCGGCACCTGTCGACCAGAGGATCAGACCAAGGCACAAGCCGCGCTCCGTTGGGCTAATCTGGCAACCGCAGGGGTCGTCGTAGGCGCGACCGGAGTCGTCTCCGGGATCGGACTGCTCGTGTTACCGGGAGACGATGGGGGCGGAGTCGTCGTCTCAGGGAAGTTTTAGCCGGGACCTCACCTCGGTGTCGTTTAGTCGAGGCCGTATTTTTCCAGTAGCCTTCGCACGTACCCGCGCTGAAGCTCGGCGATGCGAGCCGCTTCGGATCGGTTGCCACCCGTTTTCTCCATCAGCGCTTTCAAATAGAGCCGGGTCATCCGATCGATGAGCGCTTCCTTTTGTTCCGAATACGGGCGCTCGAGGTCGAGAAAGGCGTGGAGGGCGCTGTCGAGCTGATCGCCGGACTTTCCGCGAATCCCTTCCGGCAGTTCACCCACGGCCTGGTAGGCCATCAGTGCGTGCTTGAGCTCGCGGACGTTTCCGGGGAATGCTCGCCGCGAAAGCTCGTTGATGATATTCTGCCCCGGGTCCGTGAGCCCCAAGGCTGCGCTCATTCTTTGCACGAGAAGAGGAATATCCTCGGGTCGTTCGCGCAAAGGTGGGGCGTACAGCGAAACGACCATGAGACGGTAATAGAGATCAGAGCGGAATAGCCCGTCTTCGACGTCCTCATCGAGGCTGCGGTGAGTGGCCGCGATAACGCGGACCTTGACCGGTCGGGGGCGCGTTTCCCCGACTCGGCTGTAGGTCCCTGACTCGAGCACGCGCAAGAGGACCGGTTGGATGTCGAGGGGCAGTTCCCCAATCTCGTCGAGAAATAGCGTGCCGCCGTCTGCTTCCGCGAAAGCTCCGGAGTTTTCACCGAGCGCGCCGGTGAAGGCGCCCTTCTTGTGTCCGAACAACTCGCTACGCACGAGGGCTCGATCGAGGGCGCCGCAGTTGAGCGCTACGAAAGGGCCATTGCTCACGGGGGAATGCTGATGGATCGCCCGAGCAATCAGCTCCTTGCCCGTACCGGACTCCCCGTGGATGAGCACGCTCACCAACGAGCCCTCGAGCCGCTTCATCAGAGTGAAGAGCCGAAGCATTCCGCTCGACTTGCCGTGCAGCTCCCCGTAATGGTCGACCGCCGCACCCTGAGTCCCCTCGAAGTCCTCGCGATCGGGAACGAACTCGATCTCGGTTTCGCCGAGCCTGACGCGGCTGCCCAGAGACAAGGTGAGCTTGCCCACCTTTTGCCCGAGGAAATACGTCCCGTTGCGACTCCCGAGGTCCTCCACGACGACTCCTTCGGCGGCAAGTTTTACTTTCAAGTGAGCCCGTGAAACCGCCGCATCCTCGACGACCAGATCGCAGTCGCCGCTGGCCCCAATGACGTAGCTCCCGGGGCCGAGCTTGAGCGATCGTCCGCCCCCACCGTTTCCGGCGACGACTCGGGCGATGGCCGCCAGCGGCTCCGTCGCCGTCGCGGCACGCAGTGAGCGCGTTGCTCCCTCTTGGTCGTTTCTGGTCACTTGTCGTTGGTATAGCGATTCAGTTGGCGCGTTGTCACCACAGCTCGCCGACTCGCTGAGAATTCGGTTGCAAGGCGGGGCGCCACGTGGCGAGATGACCGCATGAAGGTATTCGGCTCTTGCTCCTGCGGGGCGGTGAAATACGCTGCAGAGAGCAGACATCCCGTTCCATACATGCGATGTTATTGTTCCGTTTGCGTCAAGACGGCGGGCGGCGGAGGGTACTGTATCAATACGAGCGCGGACGCGCGCACTCTCACCGTCGAGGGGCGGGAGCACGTGAAAGTGTACCGGGCCACGCTCGAGCGGTCGGGAAAGCTCGTTCGGAGTCAGCACGAACGACATTTCTGCGGAAACTGCGGAAGTCATCTTTGGGCTTATCACCCCAAGTGGCCCGAACTCGTCCATCCAGTCGCCGGAAGCTTGGACTCCGTACATGCGCCTCCCACCGAGAATGTCCACATGATGTTGGGATCGAAACGACCGTGGGTCGTCGTGGAGGGGCGAGCGGGCGACTCGACGTTCGACGAATACCCCGCAAGTTCCATCGCAGACTTTCACGACGAACGGGGCTGGACGTCGTGATCGATTCAGCGCGTCGAAAGGCGGAACGGATGGTCGGGCTCAGGACCGTCGCTTCTGTGATGGGCGCAGTCGCCGTAGCCGCTGCAGCCTATGGAGCGCACGGTCTGGAGAAGATCGCCAGTCCAGAACAGGTCAGGTGGTGGGCGATTGGAGCTGCGATTCAGCTCGTCACCGCGCCTGCAGTCCTCGTTTGCGCCGTATCTCCCGATCGGATGAAGGCCAGGAGCGGTTGGCTTTGGACACTCGGGGTCGTTCTCTTCTCGGGCAGCCTGTACACGATGGCTCTCGGTGGGCCTCGCGTTCTGGGCGCGGTAACCCCCATCGGTGGCCTGGCTCTGATGGCAGGTTGGGTCACCGCTGTGCAAGCTCCCGCCAAATCAGCTGGCCGAGACGATTGATCGTTGTGTCGCTCGGTTGCGAGTAACCTCGCCATGAACCGAGCAAGGAGCTCCAGATGATTCGATTCGACAAGCGCACCTTGGGTGAGCGCAAGAACTACGCATTCACCGAGGCGATTCCCGTCCGGTTCCAGGACGTGGATGCTGCGGGGATCGTGTTCTTCGCCCGCTTCTTCGACTACGTCCACATCGCCTACGAGGGCTTCTTGCGGGATGTTGGCCTGCCCTTGCCGCACGTCTTGCGGGAAGGGTCGTGGGCCGCTCCGCTCCGTCATGCGGAGGCTGACTATCTGAGCCCCGCGCGTTTCGGGGACGTCTTGGTCGTCGAGTTGGTCGCCGCGCACTTGGAAGACAGCGAAATGACGCTCGGTTGGCGTGTTCGCCGGCAAGATGAAAGTGGGCGACCATGTGCAATCGTACAGACGGTTCACACGTTCGTGCGTCCTTCCAACTTTGAAAGGATTTCTCTGCCCCCGGAAATCTCCTTGAAACTTCGATCTGTTGAGCTTGGTCAAGACTGAGTCGGGAGGAGGGCCCGGCTCGCGCAACAGTGCGAGGAGACCCGTGGCTCTACGTGGGGAAAAGATCGCAGTCCTGGGGGATCTGCACGGCAAATGGAATCAGCGAGACAACGAGTTTTTCGACCGAGCTGGTTATGACCTACTCATTTTCGTCGGAGACCTTGGGGGAGGGACGGCCGCTAGCGAACGTGAGGTGATTCGAAGTCTACGTTCTCTTCGGGTGCCGTCGCTGGTCATGCCTGGAAACAACGACGCTCACTTTCTCGACATGCTCTATGGTGATGGAACCGAGACCCCTTCGCCCCCGGCGTCACTCATGACGGCCTGTGGCTACAGCAACCACCTGATATCGACACGTGCGGGAACGGTGAGCGTGGTAGCGGGTCGCCCTTGTGCGATGGGGGGGTCCGAGTTCTCCTTCGGCCGTGAGCTAGAGAAGCGCTATGGAGTCACAGGGCTCGAGCATTCGGCGGGGCGCCTCAAGCGCCTCGTCGATGAGTGCCCTACCGAATCCCTGATCTTTCTCGCGCACAACGGTCCGTTTGGATTGGGCGGTGCCGCCGAGAGCCCTTGGGCGCGGGACTTTCGCCTTCCAGAAGAGATGGAGGAGGCTTCGCCCAAAGACTGGGGCGACAGCGACCTCACTGAAGCAATCGATTACGCTCGTGCCCAGGGGAAGAGCGTCCTCGCCGTCGTTGCGGGGCACATGCATCGTTCGTCGCGGGGGGGGAAGCGCGTGCTCGTCACGGAGCGTGACGGGTCTTCTTTCCTCAACGCTGCCGTCGTTCCCCGCATCGTTACAGGACAGGCTGGGGAACGTCACCACTTCGTTCGGCTCGAACTGCACCCCGGAGCATCTGGGACGAAGGTTCAGTTGACCGAAGTTTGGCAAGACCTTGCGGGGCCGACGCTACTCAGTGCTCTCCCGACCGCGGCGCACTTGACGAACTGACGAGGAGCTCTCGCCGCTTTTACCAGAAGCCCACACTGACCTTCGCCACCGTGTGCATTCCTCCACCGTCGAACCGAAATTCTTGGTTCTCGTGTCGGCCTGTCAGGACGATTGCGCCTTTGGCGCGCGGCGAACCGCCGAGCACGAGGACGTAGTAATCTCCAGACCGCAGCTTGACGAAAGTCACGCGCGTGCGAGAGCTCAGGCCCACGTTCGGTGTCCAGGGAGAAAGAACCGACCCATCCGGCGCGACCACGACTGGCGAGGGACAGTCCTGAGGTGCGATGCCGTCGTCGCACACAATGTCGACTTGGAGCTGACCCGGCTGCCCTTCATCCGCCTTCGTGGAAGCTGGGGGGGCTCTCCCCAGCACTTCATTCCAACACGTTTGGGCTCGCTGCGTGGCCTCATCCAGCTGCGGCGCGAGCTCAGCCAGAGCCCGGTAGTGCGCACACGCGCGGACGAGATCACCCGCCACTTCGAAGGAACGTGCGCTCTCGGCGTGGACGCTCCCGTCTCCGGGCGCAGCCTCCGAGGCAACGTCTAGCATGCGCCGCGCGAGCTCGTGGTCTCCGTCGACGACAGCAGCGTATGCCAGGAGCCGCCGCGCGGGGGCGTAGTCGGGATCCAGCTCGGTGAGCCGGATTGCTGCCTGTCGAGCTTCACGGAACCTGCCCAGCTTGAGATGCCCGAGGATGAATGCTTCATGTCGAGCTCGGCTCCGATCGTCCGCGCGCAAGCTCTCCGCGAGCTGGATTAGGTTTTGCTCGCCCCACTTGCGCCACTCGTCGTTCGCTCGGGCGAAGCTCAAGTGGGCTCGACGGCGGTGCGGGGGGACGAAGAGTTTCTTTTTTCCTGAGTCGTCCCACGGTGGTGGAGAGATGAAAGGCGGGCGCTCTCTCGCAGCACCGCCAGCGGATTTCTGACCGGAGCCGTGAGAACCCAGGCCTTCGAAGTCTTCGGCGCCTCCGCCTGATGCTGCACTGCTGGGTTTTTCCGCTCGGGGACGGGGCGCAGGCGAGGGGGCCGGTGGGCGCATTTTCGGCACTGCGCTCCGGGCCGGCGAGTCCTTCGAGGTGAGCCTATCGAGGGCGCCGATGTCGACCGAGGATGCCTCGAGCTCCTCGAAGGAGGACACTCTGGCCGCGTCCATCTCGGATCCGGGTGAGGAGCTCGGGCTCGGGTGGTCGACATCGGAGAACGCTGATTCGGGCTGGTCGCTTTCGTTCCTCGTCGACCGAGTGACTCCGAAGTCGCGATACATCTGTTCGTTTTCGAGGACGAGAAAGGAAGTATATGCGCTCATCGTGCGGTGAGCGGTGGACAGAGCGATGATCTCGTCTCGAGTGGCTCGGTTCGCTTCATTGGCCTGCAACGACAAGATGCGGTCCATGGCCCACAAGCGCGGAACAAGAGGATTTTGCGCGCTCGCGTCGCGGGCCCACTGTAGCGGGCGAGATAGGCGATAGGCCGCTCCAGCCAAGTTGCCCTCCAGGGTCACTTCGCCACCGGACAGATCGAGGATCTCCCCGGTCACGCGAAGTTCTTGCCCGAGGCGCAGTGCAGGGAGGCGGAGCTTTTCATCGGTGCGTAGCGATTGCGGCAAGTGCAACCGAACGTCTCGAATGACGGGGCGACGCAGCTCGGCCGCGAGTTCGAAGATGCGTTCTTCGAGTGATGTGCCGCTGTGTAGTGGGTCGTAGGTCGCGTCGAGGGCGCGCGCTAGACCGAGAAGTGTGCCTTCCTCCAGAGTGCGTCCTGCGCCGATGAGACGTAAGTCGACTCGCGCTGCAGCAAGTTCGCTCGCAACGCGGGTTGCAATCGTTTGGGCGCTGAGGTCTCCCGAAGTGGCCCGGCCGTCTCCCATGCAAACTACTTGGCGTGTTCTCCGTTGGCTCGGCAGCTTGCTGAGCTGGGCAGTCGCGGCTACCAAAGCACCAGCGATGTCCGAAGAACCACCTTCGGTGAGCTTGGCGAGAAACTCGGCAGCCCCACGAACGGAGGCGGGCGTCACGACCGTGGGGCCCTCCGGGGGATAGGCTTCGCATGCGCTGTCACACGCGAGGAGCACGAAGGTCTCGTCGGGATTCATTTCTCGGAGGATCCCGTATGCCAGGGCAGCCTGTGCGCGGATCGTCGCCAACGATTGGCTCTGGCTCACATCGACGATGAGCGCCCGATCATGGGGGAGCGGTTGGGGCCGCTGCGCCGACTCTGGCATGTCTGCGCTGACGCGCAGCGCGAAGTATCCTTGGGCTGCACCACGGAGCTTCTCGGGCACAATCTCATTTCGGTAGAGCGTGCTTTCCGTCTTTCCCCAAGACGGCACGTAGGCGGAAATCTGGGCGGTCGGCTCCACGCTTCGGTCGGCCAGGAGCTCGAAGTCTTGCGAGGGTGCTGTTCCGGAAAGAGAAAGCGAGACGGTTGTCCATGAGCCCTCCCTGCCGACCTCGGCGTCGTAAGCAGGGACACGAACGTTGCGGAGGGTTGCCCTCGAGTCGCTGACATGGACGGTGATGGCGAGGTCTTCGATGGTGGTCTCGCGGCCCTGGCCGAGGGAGAGCGGATAGACGTAGCGGAGGACTCCGTTTTCAGTGGAGAGTGCCTGATTGTATGCCAAAACGACGCGGCGCGATTTTTCGGGCACGATCGGAAACACTTTGAGGGACATCTCTCCCCCGGTGACCCACTCCAAAAGGGCGGGGTCGCGCGGCACGGGTCGGTCGACGATCTTCGAGTAGATGTCAGCTGCTCGCTTCCGTTCGACAACCTCACCCTCGACCAGAGTGTCGCCCACCCAGAGCGCCAACCGCGACAGGCTGGCATCACCTGGGACGGCGAACCTGTAGCGACCCTCCAGGACGTGCGGTGTCGTGTTTTCGAACTCTTCCTCGACTTCCGTGCGGGCGTAGCCGTCGCGGATCACGACCCGCACATGGTGTGTCTTCAGAACGACGCCGTCTCGCACTTGGTCGGTGTTGGGAAGTCGTGCGGTCATCGTACCGAGACCGCGTTCTCCCGTGTTTTCGCTAGGCGCGAGGAATTGCGCGAACTCCTCGGAGCGAGGCGCGAGGTAGGGGAGCGCCGGGAGTTCCTGCCCATCCTCGGCTGTGCGGTAGATTCGGGCACCAGCGATACGGACGCTCTGACCCACTTGCGGGGAGTCGCCGGTGATATCGGGGAATGCAATCCCGTCGAGCTTGCCGCGTCGGACGGTCAGGAGGGCTTCACCATCTTGCATAGAAACGGTGGCGGCCGTCTCCATGCCGTTCACGGGCGTGAGGTTCCTTTCGCCCGCAATGAGCTGCAGGGCAGGTAGAGGCTCCTTTTGCGCGAGAGGCGTCGATTCCAGAGCGAACCGACCCTTTTCGAGCTTCAAGGCGTCCGCCGAAAGAATCGTCTCGCTCATGGGGTCGAGATCGATCCGACGCCCCCCTCCAAAATCCAAACTGACCTTGCCTCCGGCGAAGGTGCGCACGAGCCCGTTCGGGGCAAGCTTTTGTTGGGGTGCGAGGGGGCTGCAGTCTTTCCCCTGTTCATCACAATGCTCAGCTCCTGGCCGCTCTGGAGATGGCGACTCCACCCGCAGCACCGTGATCTCGGTGGTTCGTTCAGGGGCCTTCGATTTCGCGTCGCCCTCGCATCGGCAACCCCCCACGACAAACGTGGAAAAAACGAGGAGAGGCGCCCACGCGTACCTGCCCCGACCCCTCATGATCGCCATAGTGCCTCGATTTTGTCGTGATTGCCCCGAGGGACAAGCGGTTGGGGAAGCCAGGCGTTCTCGTGAGGAATTTTCGTCACGACCTGGTTTACGTCCCAGTCCTCCGTTCGATCTACGCGCGATTGCTCGGGCGCTTCGGGGGACGGGGGCCTCAGTACCGGGCGTTGATGTGCTCGCTGATCGAGTGGACGATTGCCATCATCGGCAGCATGGGATTGGCCCCGGGCGTGGAGGGAAGGAGCCCTGTGTCGCAAACGTACACATCCTCTGCTTCGTAGAGCGCACCGGTAGGATCTGCGGCGTGAACCTTGGGGTCGGTGCCCATGGCAGTCGTTCCGAAGATGTGGTTCGAGGCGAACGGCACCTCAGTGACCGGGAACTTTCGCTCCCGCAGTTTGTCGACGATGGCGGGGTCCGACGTGGGCCTTGAGATGCCGTGAACCCCCGTCATGACCCGTTTGGCTCCGACCGAAAAGAACATCTCGCAGAGTTTGGCCATGGACTCCGTCATTCGATCCACATCGCCTTGGCCGATGTTGTAGACGATGTCGGCTCGGCGTCCCGGGCGGTGCCGGATGTGGCCGATGCTGTCTTCTCCGCTGATCCAGGAGTCCCAGCTGCACATCTTGCGATAGTTCTTGAGCAAGAGCTGGAGGTCATTGCCGATCCCCGGGAACCGGCATCCCATGAGGCTGGACGTTGCCCAAAGAGATTCGAGCTTGATCCCGTCCGGGATGAAGTCCAGACAGTGGAAGCCTTGAGTGGCGCCGCTCCACGGTTCGATCTCCTCGTCGAATTCCCCCATGATCATGCTTCCCGGGTGAAACCGGAGGTTCTGTCCCACTCGGTCATTACCCACCCGGCTACGCTGGAGAATCTCCGGAGTAGCGAGACAGCCGGCGGCTAGGATCGTGACCTTGGCGCGGATTTCGACCTTGTAGGACCGTTTGTACGTGGTGGGATCCACCACGAAGCCCCGGACGCCCTTCACTTTGCGTCCCTCTTTGATGAGTTCGTGTGCAGTGACGGACGTGAAGACGGTGCCGTCGTTCTCCAGCACCTCGGGAATGCCCCGGCGATCCATGCTGAGTTTGGCGTCGTTGGGGCAGAGGGTGAAGCATTCGCTCGAGCCCTTGCACCCCTTTTCGTTGCGGCGGATCCGCGTCGCCGTGAAGCCCATGTTCTCGCAAGCCCGGGCAAAGAGTTCGTTGCGCGGTCCGAGTACGTCGTCTTCGACCGGCTTGACCCCCATGAAGTCCTCGACCGCCTCGTAGTGCCGATCGAGGCCGCCGTGGGCGAACATGGAGAGGCCATGGTCAGCCGACCAACGATCCAGGATGAACTCGGGTGTCCTCAGACAGATGGCGCTATTCCAAACCGATCCGCCGCCCAGATTGCGCGGCTGCATGCTGGGCATGACCGTGTTGCCCCGAGTGCTCCGCATTCCGCCATAGAAAAAGTAGCGGTTTAGCACCTGGCCAGCGTCCCGTCGCGTGTCGCCGTGACGGACCTTGGGGCCGGCTTCGAGCACAATCACGCTCTTGCCCGCTTCGGTGAGCTGCCGCGCTACTAGAGCTCCGCCGGGGCCCGAGCCGATGACGACTGCGTCGCATTCTTCAACTATGTCCCCGTCGTAATCACCGTGCTCGTAGAGCCGGCCGACCCGACGGGTCGTCATTTTTTTGCCGGGGCGCTCCCTCCGATGATGCGTTGCTTCGCTTGCCGAAGGGCATCCTTGACGGCCGCCTTGCCGAGGGGGAGAGCCGGTCCACCCGTTCTGTACATCGACGCGAGAGTGGCATCGAGGGATTCCAAGAAGTGGGTGATATCCGAGTCCGCGAGAGTTACGGGCGGTAGGATCTTGATTGCGTTGAGTTCAGGGCCCGGGATCTGGGCGATCACGCGATGTTTCGTGAAGAGTTCGACATTGACCGAAGCTCCGAACACGCCTTTGTCTGCGTTGCTGAGAAGCTTCTGCTGGATCTTCAGGAGCGTGGCGGATTCAGAGGGCCGGAAATACGCCCCGATCATCAGCCCCTCTCCGGCCACGCGCTCCACGACATCGTATCGACTCTGGATGTCGCGCAGCCCGTCGAAGACCTTCTTCGAGACCTGCGTGGCCACCCGGCGAGCGTCCATGTCCTCAAGGACCTTCAGTGTGGCCAGGCCGGCCGCCATCGCGAGGTTGTTTTCTGCGAACGTCGAGAAATAGATCGGCCCGGACTTGAACGTGGAGAAGACCGTCTCGTAGACGTGATCACCGATCAGTGTGGCGGCCACGGGGACGGCACCGCCGGAGAGCGCCTTCGACAGGCTGACCATGTCGGGCAACACTCCGGCCTTTTGGAAAGCGAACCACGCGTCTCCCATTCGAGCAAAGCCGGTCTGAACCTCGTCTGCGATCATCATCGCACCGTACTCGGTGCAGAGACGTCGCATTTCGTGCAGGTACTCCTTCTCGAGCACCGTCAAGGTCATGCCCTGGCAATACTCGTAGAATACACCGGCGACATCGCCCTTCGATAGTTCTCGCCGCAGTTCGTCGATGTCGTTGGGAGTGATCATCGTGCACGTTGGCATCTTCGGATC
Source organism: uncultured Polyangiaceae bacterium (assembly GCA_965652275.1). Taxonomy (GTDB): domain Bacteria; phylum Myxococcota_A; class Polyangia; order Polyangiales; family Polyangiaceae; genus NIC37A-2. The sequence continues at coordinate 98,427 of CBFGUR010000018.1, forward strand.
CATGCCCTCGTTCATCTGATGAAACCCGCACAAGCTGATGGCTCCGTACGTGCGACCGTGGAACGCACCCTGCATGTGGAGGAAGCGGCGCTTCCTCGTGCAAAAACGGGCGAAACGGATCGCGACCTCGTTCGCTTCAGCTCCCGAGTTCGAATACTGCACCTTGGTGAAGCCCGAACCGGCCATCTCGAGCAGCTTGCCTGCCAGGATGCCTCCGAGAACGGAAGCGTTGACCACACACAGGTTCGGGATGTTGGCGGCGTTCACGTCCTCGATGGCCTGACGCACCTCTGGGTGTTGTCGCCCGATGAAGTGAACGCCACCGCCCGAGAGTAGATCGAGGTAGCGGTTGTCGTCCTTGTCCCAGAGGTAGCTTCCCTCCGCCTTCGTGAAGGCTACGTTCATCCCCGCCATGTCGAACATTTTCGAAAGGCGAGGGTGGATGTGTTTTTTGGAGAGATGGTCGGCCGAGGTCAGATGCTCGTCGAGGATGCCTTTGATGAAACTCATTCCTGGTATTCCTTGTCGTAGCCGTAGGTGTCGTAGACGTTGCGCCAGCGCTCGTAGACGAAATCCTCCAGCTCGCTTTCGATCTTCAACTTGTTGACCTTGTAGCCCTTGATGGAGTCGAGATACGGGGTGATTACCCGTTCGAACTGCTCCCACTGGGGGATCTCGAGCTGGTCGTAGATATTCCGTAGGACCTCGAGCTCGTTACCGATCAAGTCCTTGTAGGCGATCTCGACGAGGTTCTTCTCGGGGATGAGGGTTCGGTCTTCGATCAACCGGGTATAGAGTCGCGCCCCAATCGTCGCCGTGTGATCCCAGCGCTGATCGATGAACTCCTTGGTCGGGAGCTGGAAGAAGTTCTCCCAGTCCACCGTTTCCCGCATGTGCACCATGGACCGAAAGGCCCGAGCGGGGTGCCGGTGGATGTGAATGAACTTGGCGTCGGGAAAGACGTCCAGGATCATACGAATCCTAGCGCTGTGGGGACAGGACTTCACGACGACGCGTTTGCCGCCGGTCGCGAGCATGATCTTCTTGATGAAGAGAACGAGAGACTCTTTGAACCGTCGCCTCTCGGCCGGGGTCGCCTCCAAGAAGTCGATGTACTTTTCGTATTCCGGAGCGCGGTCGGGAAACATGATCGCGGTGTAGAACGAGAGTCCGCCCGTCAGCTTCATGAGAGCGATTTCGTCTTCAGCTGATTCGAACCAGTTCTGGATCACGTTGTCGTACGAGCGTTTTTCCGGCACCGCGCTCTTCAATAGCTGCGGGCCCACCTCTCCCGTCGTGAGGAAAGAGTCGGGGAACAGAACTTGGTAGAGCGTCGAGAAAGTGTGATTCGGGTCGCGCCCCAACATGTTGTGCATGTGAGTCGTTCCCGTTCGCCAATGGCCGAGGATGAACAGCGGGGTCGGGTTGATCTCCATCCGCTCGAGTTGCTCTCCGAAGCGCGCGTTTTCGATCTGAGACAGCACGGAGCTTACCCCAGCGAGCCCGGTGATCCATGCGAGACGATGGTAGTATTCGGGGCTGACTTTCCATCCGTTTCTGCCCAGAACTTCGCGCCAGTTTCGGAGGTTGATCCCCGTAGCCAGCTGCTCTTGGGACCACCGGTTCTTTATCTCGGTGACTGTTGTCATGCTTGCTCTTTTGGCGACGACGGCCCGTCTGCTGAAGCTGAATGTCGAGGGCGAAACTCCATGGCGACAGTGTCTCCGTCCTCGCGGAGCGTGCCGTTTTCGGGCCCTTCGCGCAGCGCCTGCTCCAACACCCGTCGGGTCGCTTCGACGCGCGCTTGCTGCCGCTCGGCGGTGCGACGTGTTCCGGGCACGAATCCCATGTCTCGTTCGGCTTCCTGGCTGTCCACGTAGGCCCACAAGAGCATCGTACGGATGGCCATGAAGACGAGGCGACGTTGGAAGATGCTCGATGTTTCCCAGCCGAGCAGATTCTTCGTTCGTTCCTCGGGCGAAGCCCTCGTGAACAACTTGGGGCGTGTCCCGTTGAAAACCAGGGTTTGAACTTCGAGCAACGCGACCAGACTTCGGATGAGGAACTGCTCTTTGAGCTCCAAGTGTTCGAGCATGTCGTCGAAGTACTCGACCACCTGCGCCTCTTGGACCGTCGGCATCTCCGAACCATCAGAAGGAAAGATCGTCTCGGCAACAGCCTCGACGACACGCGCCTCGCGTCTCGTGAGAACCTTGAGCCGGCGGAATGTTCGTGCGCGCGGGATGACTTGCTCCATGTGTGGGCTGGTAGGCCCCGTCGTTACTTTGGGGGTCAGGTGGTCCGCGGGTGCCATCCGGCCCCAGTCCGACGAGGCCGCCCCTTGCTTGAAATGGCGGCACCACCTGCGAAATCGGCGTCTTCATATCGCCCGATCTGGGGCGGGGCAAGGCGAGTGGTCGTCAGGAAGGTGTAGGCGGAGAGCATTCGTTATGGGAGGCAAAAAGCCCTGCGGAATCCTGGCAGAAGCAGGTTGGCTACATCCGTCGAAAACAGCGTAGCGGATTGCGCACACGTGAAGGCGTCGCTCGCGGAGCGGGTGCCATCCTGAAAGCGCCCCGACACCGATCAACCATGGACACGGCAAGCGCACGCAGGCTCGCATGCGCATCTCGGCCGACATTGTCCCAAAGGGACTTACAAGCGGCCAGGTAAGACCGAACAATCATGCTGGAATGAGGAGCAAGTGCCGCAATTATCGGCACCGACCGAAGTTTCGTCTCGGCAGCGACGCGCGGCGCGGGTAAACTTGAGATGATGCGCATTCGGACGCTGATCTCGAGCATTGTGTTGACGCTCTTCATGGTGGAGCAAGAGCCGTCGTGGGCGGAGACGCCCACTGCAGAGCTTGCCAAAGCTGCGGACTCGAAAGGGCCGAAGCTGGAGGCCGGCATCCTCCGGCCCCAGTCGAAGGTGCGAAAGCTGAAAAGAGACGTCGAACTCCACGTGGTCGACGGAGCCACGATCCAGCCGACGTTCACGTCATCACTGCCTGTGGGTAAACGAGGAGCCAAGGTTCCCGTTCAGACCGTGGAAGTCGACGGAGGACGCGTGGACGCCGTCTTGGGGGCAAGCGAAGGCCCTCGAGGAGTCTTGCTCCAGGCGCCGGACAAGGTTCTCGCAATTACGACCGAGGGACACATGGCGATGAAGGTCGATGCGGAAACCATCAGCATTGGCGCACTGGCTGGCGACGTTCTGGTGGGCCACGACTCGAAGTTCAAACCCCTCGAACACGGCAAGGTGCGCGTCATCTCGCGGGTTACCGGCATTTCGAAAGACTTCGCCCTTCCCCGCGCACCCACGCTCACGAATCGAGCGGGACTGGGCGTCGTGCTCACTGGAAAGTCCGTCGTCCATCTCCAGCGAGCTGCCGACACGCCTGTCGTCGTTTCCCTCATCGACGACGCTGGGAGAGAAGTGTCTCCCCGCCAGCGGTTCGAAGCTGGAAGTGGAATCTCACTGGAGGTGCCCCATGCAGGTGTTTTTTACGCCGTCGCTCGCGAAATCGGGGAGGGGGGGATCGAGGGGCCGCTCAGTCGACCAGAGCGCATTCAGGTCCTCGGGCTCTCGCCAGGGCAGAGGGGGCCCGAAGATGGGGTCTTCTTGCTCGGTAAGGGAGAGCGCGTTCACCTCGCGGGGGTAGATGGGCTCGAGGTGCGATATGGGAGTTCGCCCAGCTACGTTCCCGCCGCGACTTCCATTGGTCTTTCGCAGGCTAGACGCACGGTGGTCGAATTCAGGAACCCGGCCGATCCGAGCCAGCGGGTCGAGCTGGTCCTAGCTCCTCGTTTCATGCGGCGCGAGATCGTGCTGGGGCCAGCGGAGGCACGGTGGCCAGGGGAGCCTGTCAAAATGCGGGTTGGCCTATGGGATGGGTCAGGAAAGCTGCTCGAGCCTGGCCGCGACGTGGACGTTCGCGTGACGGTCAATTCCTCGAAGGTTTCGGTGGCCTGGAAGGAGACCGATGTGGGGTTCGTTGGGCAATTGGACAAGCAGAAAGGCGAGGGCCCCTGGGTCGTGCGCGTCCATGTTTTGGACCGGCGCGGGCACACGATAGCGCGCGACTTTCTCGAGGTGAGCTCGAGATAGTCTCCCACACTCGACCCTCCCTCTCGTGCGGTCTAGAAGGAGGCGCGTGAGATCGTCTCTTTCGTTTCCTTCGCCGGGTGGATCTTCACCGACGCGTCGCGCATCCCGTGTCGGTGGTCTCGATGCGGCCCGAGTCTTGGCGACGTTCGGGATCGTTTGGGTCCATACCGCAGAGATCCAGGGGCAGGATCCGTCTCTCAATACTTTGGGACGATTTGGGACGTCTTTTTACATTCTCGCCGCGGTGTTTTTTTCCGCGCGGAGCCACATCAACCGACCCGAAACGCGGGCCGCAGATGTCATACGTCGGCGGGCGCGTCGTTTGCTCGTACCCTACGCCCTCTGGTGCGCGATTTATGCGGCGTTCTATTTTGCGACGATGTACCCCCAGGGGCATCCCGTGGAGGTAATCACGCGCTACTGGGGGCCCTTTTTCGGGACAGCGCCACATCTCTGGTTCTTACCATTTGCGTTTCTCGCTGGCGTCCTGGCGAGCCTTCTCGTGCCCCGGCTTCTGAAGTTGCCGGGCCGCCTCCTTCTGATGGTCGGGCCCGCGCTGACCCTAGCGGCCTACATCTACGTGTACGGGTGGGGCTATGCGTCTCTCGACCAGCCGGCTATTACTGCAGCGCGGGTTCACCGCCTGGCCCGCTGGACAGAAGAAGCTCCCCTCGTCGTTGGCGCGATCTTCGGGGTGGCCATCTACGGGAAGTATCTTCCGCAGCTCTCACGGCTAGGGAGACGCAAGCGGCACAGGATTGCCCGGCTTGCGTTCGTTGGATTCGCTTGCACCCAAGTGGCCTACGCGGTCCTCCTCGATCCCCTCGGTTCTCTGTTTTGGAACCGAGTTCGATTCTTTGCCAACGTGGCCGGCGCGTTCTGGCTCGTTGGCTTCGTGGCGGCGAGGGACGGGAAATGGATCCGGCGCTTCGCGCCGCTGGGCACGGCCACGTATTTCGCCTACCTGAGCCATCAGCTGGTGCTGGATGCAGTGAAGACTGCCCTCAAGTCCGTCCCCGGTTATGGGAGCTTGTGGTTCGCGTTCTTGTCGAGTGTCGGCATCTTTGCCGTCTCCGTCGGTTTGGGACTCCTGGTGGCGCGCGTCCGGCTCCTTCGCTGGCTCAGTCCGTAGTCGCTACCAAGAGACCCCGCATACCACGAAGCGCGAGTCTTCCTTGTAAGAGCCCGCGAGCGCAGCGGGGGCGCCCGGGATGTCGCTCCGGAGGAGACGGATCTCGAACCGTCCGGGAGCCTCCCCATTCGGCCGGCGCTGTACGCGAAACTCCACGTCGTGAAAGGAGAGGCGGCACCGAAGTCTCGGGAAGATGCATTTGTAGTAGGCCTCCTTGGCAGAGAACCCGAGCAGAGAACGAAGGCCCTCTCGTGCTAGGATGGGGGATACCTCGCCGCTCAGATCGTCCCCGAGAATCTTTCGTTCGCGGTCGGAGAGGATGTGGGCAACCATGTCTTCCGGAAGCTCCCGAAGGATCTCTGCGTCGATGCCAATACGCTGTGCCCCGGGCAGGACTGCTGCGACGGCGAACGTCGACTCCTTCCCCGTATGCGTGATGGACCCCTGAAAACCGGGCGGGAACAGTGGAATCCCCTCGTCGTCGCGGAGGATCGGAGCGGGCGGCGCGCCTGCCAGGCTCAGGGCATGACGAGCGTGGTGTCTCCCGCATCGGTATTCTCGTCGTCGCTTTTCCGCCCACGACTGGAACCCGGCGGGTGTCTCATCGGGCGAAAGCGCCGCCAGCAGTTCCACCTCGTCCTTCTCCGTGACACCCGCCGAGACCTCGACTCGCAGCTTGTCGTCGAAAAGAGCGCGCAGCGTGCTGTAGCTCATCGCGACGCAAGATAACACGGTTCCGGCAGCGTCCCGCACGCCGATCGAAACTCCGAAAAAGAAGCGACCGAACGGCGAGTGCCGTCGGTCGCTTCTACTGTGTCGCTCGGTTACCGACCGGTTACGAGCCGAATCAGGGTTCGCAAACCGCGGTGGGTGTCTCCGCCGCGTGGCCGCAGTGCATCTCTGCCGCATTTGGAGCTTGCCCCATGGCGTTGGTCAAGTGAATCCGACGGCAGGCGGCCTCGTCGAGCGCGGTCGTGAAGCCTTCGCAGCGAGCGCCACAGTCCGCTTCGTCGGCATACTGGTTGCCGGGTTCGACGTGATCGTTGCAGCTCGTCTCGAACCAATCGGCGCAATAATCCTGGCAGTCTTGTCCGATTACCGGTGTAACGCCGTCGCCGTCGCCCGTGGTGTCGCCGTCGCCATCACCCATCGAGCCTCCCATGTCGCCATCGCCGCTCGCTCCGCCGCCGCCCATGCCGCCGTCGCCGTCGCCGTCGCCCGAGTCACCGTCACCTGCGTCACCGTCACCTGCGTCACCGTCGCCCACGTCGCCATCGCCTGCGTCGCCGTCGCCCGCGTCGCCATCACCCGAGTCACCATCGCCTGCGTCGCCGTCACCGTCGCCACCACTGCTGTCGTCGTCCCCGCCACATGCTGGCGCGGCAGCGAATGCAAGAGACGAACAGATCAAAAGGCCCCCCCAATTCATTCTTTTCATGGCGTCTAGAATCGTCCGTTCTGCGACGGCGTCAAGACACCAGAATCCTCGATTCCTCCCAAAAATGAACAGGATGGGGTCCGAGCGCACATAGTTTCCGAAGAATCAGAAATCTCCGAAGCAGGCTCCACTCATGGCGGTCCGCCACGTGCCAGGCGACAGGCGGGAAGCAGGTCTACCAGACGCCGGTATTCTTCATCGACATCCAGGGTTCCCTTGGCGCAAGGGCCGCGCCCTTCTGGAGCAGCTCGATTGAGATCTGATCGGGCGTGCGCACGAACGCCATGTGTCCGTCGCGTGGAGGACGAAGGATGGCGACGCCCATCGTCTGCAGGTGCGCGCACGTTGCGTAGATGTCGTCCACGGCGAACGCGAGGTGCCCGAAGTTGCGCCCCCCGGTGTACTCCTCGGGATCCCAGTTGTACGTGAGCTCGATTTGCGGTTGAGCGGGACGCTTTCCTTCGTCATCGATGAAGTCGCCATCGGCTGCCAAGAACACCAGCGTGAACCGCCCAGATTCGGAGTTCTTCCTTCTTACTTCCCTCATGCCCAGTCCTTCGCAGAAGAAACGGAGGGTCTCGTCCAGGTTGGAGACACGGATCATCGTGTGCAGGTAGTGCATGTCGGAGTTCGCCTCGAGCCGAGATGGATGAAGTAGCGGTGAAGATTTGGAGCCACGAGCTTCGGCTCGATGAGGAAGAAAGTCGAGGAAGAGGCTTTTGCGGGACTGTACGACTGTTCTATGGCCTTGGGGATGGTTCGGTTGACGGCCCTCGTGAAGTTCGCCACACCCGTGCTCGCATGAGCGAGGTCGACATCCCCACGCAGCCCCCGGGGAGCAGGGCGGGAGACAACGAGAGCCGGGACGAACGTCCCGAGCTGACGCGATTCATTCGCCGCTTTCTCATCATCATGTTCGGCGTCGGATCCACGATCCTGGGCGGCTGCTCCATCCTCGTCGGGGAGACCCCGAACCACTTCATCGCGGGTAATCGCCTCGAAATTGGGACACGCCTCCTCGTTTTGGCCCTGAGCTGGGGCGGCGGAGTCCTTGCGTCGGGGCTTGCCCTGTTCTTTGCATATCGCAAGGATAGGTCGGGCGAACTTCCCGAGCGGATTTCACGACTGTGTGCGCCGCTCGTCGCTGCAGCCTTCATCCCCGTCCTATTCGAGAAGCTCGCCTGGAACCACACGGAGATTGGATTTCTCGCATTCTTGCTCGCCACTTGCCTCGCGGTGGAGCGCCTCTTCCGACCAGCTGCGTCGGTGGTGGCGGACTGGTGGGTGCGTTCGAGTCTGCGAGAGCCGTTGATTCGATTCACCAGTTCGTCCTGGGCGCGTTGGATCCCGTTCGGTCTCGTACTTTGTCTGGTGGCCGCGTACATCTATCGCATCGGAATCCTCACGAACATCAGCCATGTTCGCATGACGACGATGAGCTCCGATCTCGCCGAGTACGACAACCTCTTCTACAATGCCCTGAACGGACATCCATTTCGAGCTCCGGCCATCGCCGGCCACCTCGAAGATTGGAACACGCTCCAGGGGCACGCGGAGTTCAGCCTTTACATGCTGCTCCCGTTCTACGCCATCTCCCCCGGTGCTCACGCTCTGCTCTGGATTCAGACGGTGATCGTGGCGGCTACTGCCATTCCGGTGTTCTTGCTCGCTGAAGCAAGGCTCGGCAAGTTCGCGGGGCTCTGCTTTGCTGTTGCCTATCTGTTCATGCCGGCGGTACAACAGCCGAATTTCTACGACTTCCACTTCACACCGCTCGGTATGTTTTATGCCGCGTGGTTGATGTTTTTCGTCGCTAAGCTTGCCCAAGATCCCGGCCGTCGCGCTTTTCGCGTGGCTACCTACGTCACACTTGCTCTAGCGCTCCTGTGCCGGGAGGACATCTCGATTGGCGTGGCGGTGCTCGGGACGTTTCTGGTCTTGTCGGGTGTGCTCGTTCGGGACGGCTTGATCCTTGCCGGAGTGAGTGGTGCCTTTTTCGTCTCGATGAAATTCGTCATCATGCCGATGTTCGGCACCTGGTGGTTCGACGCAATCTACAACGACCTGAAGGCCGAGGGAGCGAAGGGGTTTGGAGCCGTCGTGCTGACGCTCGTGTCCAACCCGTCGTTCACCATTCGAACGATGCTCTCCGAGCCGAAGCTCTTGTACGTTCTGCACATGACCGTCCCCGTCCTGGCGCTTTGGCTGCGCCGACCGCTGCTATGGATGGCAGTGTTGCCGGGCCTGGTTTCGACGCTTCTGGTTACCAATCGTCCGCCCATGTACCAGAGCAGCTTTCAGTACACGTACCTTTGGCTACCGTACGTGATGGCGGCGGCCATCGTGGCGACGCGCAAAGGGAGAGAAGGCTTTGGTACGTTGGTCGGGCTCGTCTTGGCGGCGACGGCGCTGACGAATCAATTGGGGGCGTTCCCGCGGGGAGACAGCATCCTTGGCGGGTTTTCCGTGAAGACTTTCGAAATCTCGAAAGCGGAGCGTAAGCGCTATCAGGACCTATTGGAGATCGTCGGAATGATCCCCAAGGACGCGGTCGTTGCGGCTACGGAGGCGGAGGGTCCACATGTGTCCACGCGCCTCATCATGTACAGCCTCAAGTACACGTTGGGCCCATTCCCCGAATATCTGTTGGTCGGTCGGGTAGGCCACCGCGGGGAGACAGCGCATCTACGTCAGGCTCTCGAATCCAAACGGTATGGGGTCATTGCGGAGAAGGGCGGGTTCACCCTTGCCAAGCTCGGTGCGGATCCCAAGCGCAACGGATCGTTGTGGCGCAAGGTAGGTGGCCGCCGACCTGCTCCCGCGCCCCGCAACGGCCCGGCTCGGAGGTAGGGCGCACCTACGAACAGGCGAGCACCGGGTGCTCTGCAAAGGCAGAAAATACCGTCTTCCTCGGCGTCTATGCGAGCTCAGGGTTTGATGTGCATGGTAAAGTACTTTGCCATGCGCCGCGTTCTGTGATTCCAGAATTGTCGGGTCTCGAGCACACGCAGCCCGGCTCGAGCAACCAGCTGGGTATACTCGTCGGGTCGTCGCACGAACTTGCCCCGGTCCATCGCTGCCAGACGGTTCGCGACGAAATGACGTGCCCCGTCGAAGTAGGCCACGTCCAGGGTGTGCAGTGTCGCGAAACGCCGCGACTCCGCGGCAGACCTGAGAAGCGGGATCGCGACGTCATCCGGTAGATGATGGAGCACACCACATAGAAGGACTCGAGTCGGTTCGATCTGCCGAACGTGCGACGGTTGGCACTCGCCAACTGAGAAGCGCGCGTAGTCGGCTGCCTTCCATTTTCTTCGGGCTGCGTCGATCGCGAGCGGGTCGGTGTCGAAACCGACGTAGGAAGCAACACGATCCAAGTAGTCGAGCGCGTTCCCGGTCCCGCACCCGATGTCGAGGATGGTGTCCTCGTTCGTCGCTGGCACTTGGTCATAGAAGGGGCCGAGATCGAGACCTCCGAGTAAGGCAGGGCGAACCTTGTCGTAAACGAAGGGGATCCCGAGGATCTTTTGGTAGATGGTGCTCAGCATTGGGCGGCTGGATTTCTTAGTCTGTCCGCGGCTGCAATGAAAGGTGGCCGGAGTTCGCCACGGCTCGCACGAGGCGGTCCGATGGCGCTGCACCGGAGTTTTCGCTAGGTTTGCTTTTGATGGACGCTGATTCTTCAAGACACGAGTATCAGGGGGAATTTTTTGACTACATCAACGCGGGTTCACTTGCCTCAGCTGGAGTCATCTGTCCCATCGTAACGTCTTGGTTCAAGCCTCGGCGACTACTCGATGTCGGCTGCGGCGCTGGCGCTTGGTGCAAGGTTTGGCGCGAAAGCGGAGTGGAAGAGGTGGTTGGAGTCGATGGGGAATACGTCCGCGATGAGTCACTCCTGATTCCGCGGCAGACGTTCGTTCGGCGCGATTTGTCCGGCACCTTCGATCTCGGTAGCAAGTTCGATCTCGTCACTTCGCTCGAGGTGGCGGAGCATGTGGCTGAGCCTCATGCGACGACGTTCGTGGAGAACCTGTCACGGCATGGCGACACCGTGCTGTTCTCAGCCGCTGTTCCAGGACAGGGTGGGGAGTTTCACGTCAACGAACAGCCCCTCCAATATTGGCGAGACAGGTTCGAGGCACTCGGCTACCAGTGCTTCGATCCCCTCCGTCCGACCGTCTCGAAGAACCCGAGTGTGGAGCCATGGTACCGCTACAACACACTTCTATACGTTCGGGGAGAAGCTCTCTCGAGGCTCCCCGACGAGGTGAGCCGAACTCGTGTCGAGCCAGGTCAACCCATCGTCGACGTGGCTCCCGCCACATGGCGCCTCAGAAACGCAATCATTCGGACGCTTCCCGATTCAGTTGTCGATGTTCTGGTCACGGTCAAGCATTCGGCTTCACGCCGACTTCGGCGCAGCTGAGGTGTCTGCGCCGGGGGGGGGCCTGCACCGGGCGTGGCGGCGGGTGTGTGACCGCGGGTGGGCGTCAGCCCCGCGGAGGTGCATAGCCCGACGGCCCCCCGCCCACAGGGAGGTTCTCCGGGGAGCTGAGTGGGCTTTCAGGCAGAAGGGGCGCGGGGCCTTCCGCCTCCAGATTGATGCGTTCCGCAACGGTGTAAAGGGGCCGCTTCTTCACTTCCTCGTACACCCGCCCGATGTATTCGCCGAGCACTCCCATCATGAGGAGCTGCGCCGAAGAACACAGCGCGACGAGCATCATGATCGTGGTCCAACCGATCACGACGGGCGCGCCAAGTAGCTTCTGCAGAAGCGCCCAAGCGCCGATCCCGACGGCCAACAGCCCCGTCAAGACACCGAGAACCGTGGCAAGTCGCACGGGGACAATCGAAAAGGAGGTGATCCCGTCGATTGCAAACCGCACCATCTTGCTCAGGGGGTATTTCGTCTCACCTGCGAATCGAGCTGGCCGTTCGTACTCGACGCGCGTCTGTCGAAAGCCAATCCAGGCTACCATGCCACGGACGAAACGGTGCCGCTCACGCAAGGAGCGCAGTGTGAGAACGACTTGGCGCGACATGAGTCGGAAGTCACCCGTATCGACAGGGACCTCGAAACCCAGCATCGATCGCAGAAATCGATAAAATATCGCCGCTGTCGCACGCTTGAAGATGGTTTCGCCGTGACGCCGCGTCCGCACTCCGTAGACGACTTCGTACCCCTCGCGGAACTTCTGCAGCATCTGCTGAACGACCTCAGGGGGATCCTGGAGGTCCGCGTCCATCACGACGACGGCGTCTCCTTCCGCCATGTCCAGTCCGGCAGTGATGGCAATCTGATGACCGAAATTTCGACCGAGACTGATGACCTTGTATCGGGGTTCAGCGGCGGCGAGTTCGCGGAGCATGGCGAGGGAGCGATCTTTCGAGCCGTCGTCGACGAAAATCACCTCCCAAGATGCCGAAAACTGAGGGAGCACCTCCATCAGTCGGCGGTGCAGCTCGGGCACCGTCTCTTCCTCGTTGAAAACGGGAAGGACGAGGGAAAATTCTGGTCTCGCGGGCACGGGGCTCTTTATAGACGCAGCCGGGGGTAGGCCGAAACCCCGGTGGGCCCAGCCAAGTTTTTCTGGTTTGCAGCGATCGCAGCTGGTAGAGCCGTCGCGCTGCGCGGATGAACCAGAGTCACGAGCCAGAGCCCGCGGGCAGTTCAGAGGGAGCCTCCAAGACCAGGGGGCTTTTGGTCTTTGCTGCGAAGGCGACTGTGACCTTGTCCCTCATCGTGTGGCTGATCCGTTCGGACTCACTCGAAATGGACCGACTTCGCATCTTCCTCGAATCGCCGAAGGTGTTGATCGTGAGCCTTTTGACTTGGATGCTCGTCTCGGTGGGAATGACGTCGTGGCGCTGGCGGATTCTGCTTCGCGCTGTCGGTGCGCGGGTGTCGCTGTTGCAGGGGGTAGCGCTTCAGGTGACCGCGCTCTTCTTCAATGGTCTGGTGCCGGGGAACGTTGGCGGTGACTTCATCAAGAATCAGGCGGTCCTGGGAAACCAAGCGGCCAAACTGTTCGTCTTGGTGTTGGTCGAGCGAAGCGTCGGGTTGATTTCGCTCGTTTGGGCCGGAGGGGTAGGGGTCCTTCTCTCTTTCCGCGCGGTGGCGGAGCACTCCGAGCTCACTCCCATAGCCGGTGCCGTGTTCGTTCTTGTCTGTGGAAGCATCGTCTTTCCGCTCATTGCCTACAGTCTGCTCCGCCCGTCCGAACCCTCCCAAACCAGGGAGATATCAGGGCAAGGACTCGTTGGTCGCCTGCGTCGAGCACTTTACAAGATGATGGGTGCGTTTCAGCTCATCGTCGAGGCCAAGGGGTGTGTCACGAAGGGGCTCTTGGTGAGCTTCCTCATGCACCTCGGCAACATGACGTTCTTCTGGTTCTTGGCGAGACAGCTGGGAAACCCAGAGGCGCAGCTCTCAGAGATTGCCATGGTCTTCCCGCTGGGCGTGATCACGTTGGTTCTGCCCATTTCGATCAGCGGACTAGGTGTCGGCCACGTGATGTTCAACGAATTGTTCTCCCTTCTCGGAATGAACGGGGGGGCGACCGTATTCAACGTGTACATCGTCGCCCAACTCGCGCCATGCGTCCTCGGCGCGGTTCCGTATCTTTTCATGAGGGGGCAGGCCGAGTCCCGAAATCAGGGGAAAATGGACGCCTGACGCTGTGCGCGCTCTCGTCACAGGGGTCGCCGCTTGGGTTCGCCGTTGCGCCGGGGGTACCCGTCTTCCGTCTTCGCAACCTTGTCGAAGGTTAGGATCTCGCCAGCCGGGTGTGACTCGCGCCCGACAAGACGCACCTTGAGAAGGCGCTGAGCTCGTGAAGCTTCCCGGAGCTCATCGTCAGCCTTGGCGCCCTTGATGGCCATGACTCTTCCCCCGATGCGAGCGAAAGGCACGGTGAGTTCGAGCAGCACCCGCAAGGGGGCTACGGCGCGGGCCGTGATCAGGTCGAACGCCTCACGATGGGGGCTCCCGAGGGCGCCGGCGACTTCTGCTCGGTCGGCTACGACAGCGACATTGGCGATACCGAGGTGGTCCCGGGTCGATTCCAGGAATCGCGCCTTTTTTTCCGTCGCTTCGAGCAGCGTCATCCGAACGTCGGGCCTGCAGATCGCGAGGACCAGTCCAGGCAGACCTCCGCCAGAACCCACGTCCATGATCGATTGAGCGGACCCCAGCAGCGGCGCGAGGTGTGCACATTCGACGATGTGGCGGTTCCAGGCGTCTTCCCTGGAGCGCACCGCAGTGAGGTTGAACTTGAGATTCGCGTCCAGCAGAGCGTCGAGATACTTCTCGAGGAGAGCTCGTTTGTCCTCGCACGAGGGGGGGAGGCCCATTTTCACGGCGCCTTCTTGGCGGAGGTCGAACCAGGGCGCAAGGGGATGGGGTGGATCTCTTTTCCTTGCCGAAGACCGATGCCATCCTCGCCTTCAAGTTCGACCAAGAGCGGCGCGAGAGCGTTCTGACTCGAGGGCATGAATCGCGCCTCGAGCTGTCCCTCTCGCACCGAGACGTAGAGCGCATCCCGTTGTCCGACGCGCAATGACTTGGGCTCGAGCCGCTCTTCGGAACCATCGGAAAGCACGAGGATCGCCTCGGGACCGTCGTTCGATTCGGATAGCCGCACGGCGTCGACGAAAAGAGGGACGTCATCCACCGTCAGGTACGTCCAGTCGTAGCCGTTGGAGAGAATGTAGCGCCCGTCGTCGGGATGGCGACGGATCCAGCCGAAGAAGGCGCGCCGCATCGATGCGCGATCGACACGCTGGCCGTCGTGCCAAAAGATACCCGAGCCGTCGAGCCGAATGGTACTTTCGCGACTCCTACCCGCGGGGGCCGGAAAACGAAAGAACTCCGGATGGTCGCCGGGCTTCATGCGTCAGTTGTCCGGAGCGCCCGCGCAGATCCAATTCACGATGGTGTGAATTCCGGCGGTGGGCAGAGCGTCTTCGCCGAGCGGCATCCGCTCGCCGGCACACACCGCGCCCCCCATCAGTTTTTCAATGAGGTAGCTCTGGTCGGGGCTATTCGGCACGACGTAGTCGCTGCCCCCACAATCTTCGGCAGCCATGCCGACCAAGTTAGCATAGGCTTGGTCGGGTTCGAGCCCGAGGGGCGCTTGTCGGTCCGTTTCCGTGTGGCATTCGGATCCGGAGCAAGAGTTTTCGAAAATGGGCAGAATATCGTCCTGAAAACTCGGTATTTCGTCGACGTTGCTCATGCCACCCGCGCCTCCGGCCCCGGTCGACGTCAGATCACAGACACAAACACCGGATTCACAGGTCGAACCGGCGCCGCACCGATGGTCGCACGAGCCGCAATGTTGGTTGCTCGTGTCGAGGTCCACGCAACTGGCCCCGCAGAGGGCCAACCCCTCGGCGCAGGCTTCGATGCAGGTGCCGTCGCCACACACTTCTCCTGCCGCGCAAGTCTGACCGCAGGAGCCGCAATGATTCGGATCCCGATCGAAGTCGACGCACAAGATCCCGCCGCACGTCTCGCAATCCTGAACCTGCGTGTCTTTCCCGGCGTTTTCGATGTAGCTCTTGATGCACGCCACTTCATTCGCGGAAAGAGATCCGTTGATGGGCATCTGACGCCCGCAAAACGGAGAGCTGTCGTTCACTTTGATGTAGAGGAGCGAGTCCTCTGGACGCCCCGGGAAGACGAGCTTTCGTTCATCGCATTCACTCGAGCCCGGCTGATGAAATAGGCGTTGGTCCACCCCCGGCGAGACGAGGTCCAAATTGGCCCGCGGCCCTTCGGAACCGTGGCACCCCACCCCATCGCAGGAGTTTTCGAAGACCTTGTAGACATCGCACTCCACCGGTTCGGGCTTCTTCGTGCAGCCGCTGGTCGAGGGGAGTGCGCTTGCCGCAGCACCAACCAGAAGCAATGCGGCGCTTCCGTGCGACACCACCTTTCGTCGACTCTTCCCTTGTTCGATCAAAACACTGCCTCCACCCCGAGATTGCCCGATACCCGGGCTCCGCTGAGGCGCCATAGAGCCGTGTACTCCACGGTGTCGCTCTTGCGTTTCGCCTTGAGGAGCCCTTGGGTGTAATAGACGTAGCCGCCGCTGATTCGCGCCGAGAGCCAATCGAAGATCAAGTAACGGGCGCCGAGATCGAATCCGCCGAACACGCCCCACTGGGGGCCCGTTCGAACGTTGTAGGCTCCCTCGTACGTCTCTCGCTCCGCGAGCAGATGCTCTCCCGGAATGACCGCCTGCACGCCGCCGCGCGGCGTGGCGAGGACGTAGAGGTTTTTGGTCAAGAGTTGGCTGAACTCGAGCCGAATGTCGCCCGTGTAGAGCTGACCGAGTACCCACCGATCAGGTTCGAGCTCTTCCTCGATTTCGAACTCGGTGAGGCGTTCATCGAGTTCGTAGTGAAACCCGTAACCGAGTGCCGCGCCGATGCGGAGCTTCCAAAACATCTTCGTCAGCATACCAACGTGGATCATCGGCCCGTACGCCTTCACATCGAAGTCCTCTTGTTCCTTGAAGCGACCCACTGTGGTGCGTTGGTAAAGAAGACTGATGTCGGAGCGGAACCCGAAGTCCACGAAAAGCAGCGTTGGCTTCATCTCTCCCGATGCCAATGCGAATGACGCGCTGCTCGTATTCGCATCGGAGTCTACGCTCACCGAAGCACTCGCATCGGGCTCCACCTTGCGAGACTCTTCGTTCGTCTCGGTTGAGCTCTCGGGTTCCGTCGGCGCTTCGGAATCTTCCGATTGGGCGGCGTCTTTTGACTCGTTTTTTGCTCGAGCAACGCTCGAGTGCGAAAGCAGGCTGCAAATCGACAGCGCGGCGAACTGAGCAACCCAGGTGCGACGCCATCCTCGTCGACGTCGAGGGCTCGGGGGCAAGAGACGGAAAACCATGGTTGAATCATAGACATGAGTCACCTGTTCTCCCAAGACCCGGGTTCGCGCGACTGCGGGTGTCGTTCCAAGGCGATGTGGCGACGCACTCGGAGGCGGAAGGATTGACCAAGGGGGGATGTAGGTGCCACACCGAGCGTTGCAGCCCCCTAGTAGTTACGCGTAAACTTTGCAGGTGCGCGTGATACCTTTGTCATCGCTGAGGAGCACATGATGACTCGACTTCGACAAGCTGCTCTCTTCTCTTCGCTCAGTGCATTTGCTTTCGCCTCGGCCGCCTGTGACAAAAGAGATGAGTTCTTGCCACAGGACCCTGCGAATGGGCCGGGCTCCCTGGTTGGACTCGCCGAGCCGCTGAACACCACCTTCGGAGGCGGAGCGAGCCCCGACATTCAGCCGCGACCGGTCGGCGATGACCCGGATTTTTCGAACTGTGATGCGGACTGCGAAGCCTATTGTGCCTCGATGCCCTTCGGGAATCCTCTCGACGAAGCGATGTGTCCGCATCTTTGGGGCGTCGGATTGGACACACGGCCGGTCGATGATGAGCAGGCGTGTCGGCGCATCTTCGCCGATCTCACGGGACAGTTCCCGACGTATTCCCAGATCGAGTCGCAGTGCTTGGGGAGACCCGTCGGGGCCATCGTCGAGGACTTGATCGAGTCCGAAGCTTTCGTGTTCCAGAACCAGAGGCTGTGGGCAGACCGACTGCGCTACAACAACGTCGCCGTGAACCTCGAGCGCATCTACGACGCAGACGAACTCGTCGGGAAGCTCTACCGGGGCTTGCTCAGGTACGATCGCTTCATCGAGGTGATGAGCGCCCATCCCGTCCTCATGCGCCGATTCGACAACGCATTCGATCGCGCGGAGGCATTGTTCAACATTTTCGTCGGACGCCCGCCCTTTGAGAACGAACGCGCGGACATGTCGCGACTCTACAACGTTTGGTTCAACGGATATTTCGACCACCCAGAACTCGGAATGCGGTTGCCCGACGCATTCGTCCAGCACAAGTGTCTGAATGAAGACGAAACGGAGATCGATGAGGACACAGCCGGGGCGTGCACGAGTGTTCTCTGGGGGTTCAATCGAGTCATCTTGCTCCCCGACTTTCGTTCTACGGAAGGTGAGCGTGATGAAACTCTGACTTGGAACGAGCTTCTGACCCCGGAAGAATGGGAGTTGCTCCAAACCCCGGGCAAGATTGTCGCGACCTGGCCTGTGGTGTGGGAGCACGCTGTGGAGGAGGTTGTCGAACACTACTTGGGCTACGACTTGGCTCAGAAGACTCCCCGTGCGATCGAACAACTTGTCGAATACGTGCTCCAGCATCAGGGTGACATTCGAGCCGCGCATTATGCCGTCCTGACGTCTCAGCTTTACCTGCAATCCACCGAGTGCGCTGGGACGGAATGCGCCGGACGAGAGAACTGGCCCAGATGGACCTATGGACCTTTCCGCCAGGCCGAGGCTGAATTGTGGATCGACTCGGTCGGGGCCTCGGCTTCGCAGGTGCTCGGGGCCTGCGATCATCGGCTGCCCGTCCCCCAGCAACTCCTCGAAGAGTCGCCGATTGGATACGAAATGGTGGAAAACTCGCGTTGGGAGCTCGACCTCAGCGGTGATGAGCCCCGAGTCGACACCGAGTATTCCAGCTTCGCTCAGACGCTCGGGGGCTGCCCCGACAACGAAGTGGCCGGACGTTTCAAAGCAATCAGCATTCTATCGACGGCAACTCAAGAGGCTTTCGTCACCGAACTTTGCGGTCCTGCCAATCGCGGTGGCGGCGTCGATCCCGACGTCCTCCTGCCTTCCGGGGTCGGCTCGGGGGACGCCCTCTCGGAGGATGTGGCACGAAGCATCATCACCCATCAAACGAAGCGGTTCTTCAGTCGACTCCCAGTCGACGTCGAACTCACTATGGCCGCCGAGACGTCGCAGACCTGCACGCCCGCACCTTGCGATGCGGAAGCCTTCGCTCGCGCTTCCTGTTACGCGCTGCTCTCGAGTAGCGAGATGCTTTTCTATTGAAGTGGGGACAACATGAACGACTTTCGTAGACGAAATCCTCATTCAAACACCGCCACCAAGCGACTGAAGCTCTCTCGGCGGTCCTTCGTCGGGGCGAGCGCCGGAGCTGCAGCCGGCCTTGCGCTTCCCCACATCTGGGTGCCTCGCACGGTTCGGGCCCAAACCGCTGGCCGCGGCACCATCAAGCACCTCATCTACATCCGACTGAGCGGCGGCTTTCGCTTTCCCTGCGCATTCAACGCGGACGTGGCGGATCAGTTCAACCCATTCGGCACTGCATCCGGCGTGCCCGATGGAGTCCAGTGGGGCGTTTCGCGTCTCCTCGAGTCGGCTAGCTATCTAGGCGGTGCTGGGACGGAGGGAATGCGTGCCCCTAGCGATCTCGCTGATAAGATCACGGTGATGCCCACCGTGGACCACGAGCCTCTTTCGGGTGGAGCGGATGGCAACCACACGACCGGCCTCGAGCGCTATCTGACGGGTTTCGTCAACGGCGAGGCGGGAATCTTCACCCGCATCATGGCCGGGTTGGCTGACAGGTATACGGCGGCCCTTGCGGACGGGGAGCTCCTTCTCCCGGCGTTCGTCATGGGGGGAGCGGGGATGGCCCGGGGTCTGGGCGATTGGGCCCAGTATCGACCCCCGGTCTTGAGCGGTGCTAGCTTCGAGCGCTTCGCGTCTACTGAAGCTGGGCCCCCCGAATGGGCCGAGCGGATGACCGTCGAGACCGACGAGCGGATGCGCGATCGCCAGCATCCCGCACTCCGCTCGCAGGTCGACGCTTATATTCAGACTCGTGCTGCCACCGAGGCGTACTCCGAGATTTTCGCCAGCGAGCCCCTCAAGGTCGGCAATCGTTCCAACGATCCTTTCGACGGCCTCAGCAACGCGCAATTGCAGGATATCTTCGGAGACTCCCGCGAATCGAGCGACGTCAGGCTCGGGCTGCGCCTGTTCCACTACGGTTGCCCGGCGATTTATCTGGATCAGGGCGGCTACGACTATCACTCCGACGAGGAACCGAATCTGCCCGGATCGATCGATCGGATGGGACGTCTCATCAGCGGTCTGATGCACGCACTGCCGCTTTTGGAGCATCCAGAAGGTGGCACGTACTGGGATCACACGGTGGTCGTATTCGGAAGCGAGTTTTCTCGAACGGCTCGGGGTGGACGATTCAACTCCGCTCAGGGGAGCGATCACAACAGCGACCTGTCCACGAGGTGGATGTCGATGCCGTTCTTCGGAGGGCCGATCGAAGGCGGGCGGATCGTAGGCGCCTCGACGAATCGGAGTGATCTGGTCGCCGATGGGACGGTCTATTCCTATCGGTCGGTCGTCAACACCTTGATGGACGGTCTCGGCTGCGACGAATCCGTGTTCTTCCCAGCGGATGACCTCGTCCCCGACCTTCTCCGTGAACCCTCGTAACCAGGACGGCTATTTGATGATGAACAAGCGAGTGAGTCCATCGTTTTTTTCGCCTGTCGTCTTTGCGCTGGCGAGCGCTGCCATCTTTGCCTGCACTTCAGAAGCGAACACGTCCCCGCTGACTGGAGAGCCTCCGGAGGGTCTCGAGTGGGGTGAGGGCGGGCCGTCGTTCTTGGCTGAGGCTCGAGAGGTCGAGCCCTACATTGGAGACGATCCCCAGGTGCTCGAGGCGCAGGAGCGATTGCCCACGGGCTCTGCGCTACACTCCGAGGTGATTCTGCGGAGTTGCGGGCCTCTCGGCGGGGTGTGTCACAACCGCAAGGAGTACCCGGACCTTCGAACTCCGGCGAACTTTCTCGCAACGATCAACGCTCCATGCAACATTCAATCCGGAACCCCGGAAGGCGTCTTCGATCGTTGTGAGCGCACGGGGGATCGGATCCGCTTCAACGAGAATCGAAGCTACGAAATCGGATGGATCGAGGTAATCCCTGGGGAAGAGGGCGAGCCCGGGCCTGAGATGCCCGGGCTTCACATTCATCTCGGAGACCCGATTTCCGAGGATGACTTTCCCCGCTACTACAGCACTGCCGTCTTCGAACGATCCTTCGTCGAAGACGGAGAGGTTACCACGATTGGGTACGCCACCTACGCCGAGAACTGGCACCGGTTCGATGACGGGCGGCACATCGTGGCCGATGTTCCTGGATATCGTGTCGACGCGGTCAATCAACTGCTCGCGGTCGGAGTCGAGCAAGGCGACTTGAACCGCAACGGCGTCTTCGGAGCGCGTCCGAACGACGATGGTGACATCATCGGACCGGTGAAGATGCTCGATCCGGGGAACCCCGAGCAGAGCTACCTCATTGCGCGCCTCCGTGGCCACATGGAGGACCAACCCGTTCCCGGCACCCGAATGCCGCTCGCCAATCCCCCGTTTTCGGTGGCAGAGATGCTTGCCCTATTTTGCTTCGTCGAGGGGATCCCCGAATCCGGTCAGGTGAATCTCGCCTCCGAAATCGACTACAAGGGCTGCACCTACGCCGATCCGGCCACGCACGATGCGCTCGCCGTCGAGGGAGCAGGTCAGGGATGGTCCGACCGCGTTGCTCCGCTCCTGGAATCGAACTGCGGTGGGTGCCACTCGGCGGAGCGAGCCGAGGGCGATCTGGTCCTCGTGGGACCAGGCGTCTACGACTTTCTTCGCGAGACGGAATCGCCCACGGATCCGATGGGCCGCCCGCTCATCACACCTGGCGATCCGAGTAGCAGCTATCTGTATCTCAAGCTGATCGCCGATCCTTCAATCGAGGGGAAAGGCATGCCGATCGATCCGCTGGATGGTGTACGCACGCTTGCGCAAGACGAGCTTGCCGACATCGAAGCGTGGATCATCGACGGAGCCGCCCCCTAGCGCGAGCTCATGGGCCTGCTGCGCGTCGGCCTGCGTCGGTCGTCGGTCCTCATCGTGCGGAGCACGCTTGCGGCCTCCTTCCTAGCAGGCCACCGCTCGCGACGGCCCATGAGCTCGCTGGGAGTACCGATGCGTCTCGCCTCGCTTCGCCTCGTCTCGCGCTTCGGGTGTTTTTGCGGGAGAGGTTTTTGCCGGGCCGTCGGGGTGGCCAGCGTCGGTCGTCGGTCCTCATCGTGCGGAGCACGCTTGCGGCCTCCTTCCTAGCAGGCCACCGCTCGCGACGGCCCATGAGCTCGCTGGGAGTACCGATGCGTCTCGCCTCGCTTCGCCTCGTCTCGCGCTTCGGG
>CBFGUR010000019.1:0-117567 GCA_965652275.1 uncultured Polyangiaceae bacterium
CAACCCTTCACCCGATCATGCGCACGCGAAAGAGGTCGATTGCTGGACGGTTACGTTCGAACCGGAGGGTTCGAACGGCTTTTTTCTCGTCATACCCAACAGCAGAGCTATCGCCGGCCCGGGGCGTCGAAGGCGATCCGGAGTCCGAGCGTGGCCCGCATGAGGGGTCCGCCAGGACGTTCACCCTCCGGACGCTCGATTGCGTGAGCGGCGCTCAAACCCACGACTGGGCCCAGCAGAAGTGAAGGCGCGACGTACCAGTCTCCACCGACCTGCAGTCGCATCCACTCCACGCCAGAATAGTGAGCGAGCTCGTCGTCCAGTTTGCTACCGAACGCAAAGTAGCCAACCCCGTAGCTGACCCAAGGATCCAGGCGGAGTCCTTGGCTCACGTGATAGCGGACGAAAGCTCCGCTCCCGAGGTGGCGACCGCTACATTCCTCGCACTTGCCCGAGTTCCCAAGAGCGTTCCACTCTGCGAAGGCGCCCAGTGCGACGAACCGGTCCACGCCGTAGGCAAGATCCAAGGTGCCTCCACCCCCCCATCCGCTACGGGTGCGGGTACCCAGGTCCTTGGAGACCGAACCAAACGGGAAGGCCAATTGACCCGTCAGCCCAACCTGAAAGTGTCCACCAACGAAGTCACGTTGAAATGGAACGAGGGGTGGAGCGGGCTCCTCGTCGGCCGAGCCGACCGACGGCGCTTCAGAATCGGGCTCTTGAGCAGAAGCTTGGGGCGAAGCAGCGACGCTGGCGACAAGGGCCAGAATTGCGGCCACGCTAGGGGCGCGAAGAAGCATGGGCGCGGGTTACCACAAAATTGTCCGCAACAAGCCCGAAGAACGTCCGAAGCTGAGTTCATGAGCCAGATTGCCGATTTCAGCACTACCGAAGTCCCATACCCTCGTGCTCCCCGTGCCTGGAGGTTGCAGGTGATTTTCGAGGGATCGGACCGCTTACGGGTTGTGCGCAGCGGCGAGCGACTGGTTTTGGGCAGCAGTGACGGCGCCGACTGGACCCTGTGCGATCCTACCATCAGCAGCCGTCATTGCGCGGTCGAGGGTACGAAAAACGGCCTCCGAATCGTGGATCTGGGGAGCAAAAACGGGGTGTTCGTGGGCGCCGGAAGAGTGGGCGAAGCCCTTCTCGGGGGACCGAGTTCGAGCTTCTCGCTCGGGCGCACGACCGTGTTGGTTCAGAGTCGGTCTCACTCGAGGGACGAGTCGGAGTTCGGCCTGGTGGGACGTTCACATGCCATCGAACGCGTCAGGGAACGCATCGTTCGATTCGCCCCCTTGCGAGCGCCCGTGCTCATCACCGGGGAGTCCGGGACGGGAAAGGACGTCGTGGCCCGCGCGATTCACGAACGATCCGAGAGGCCGGGCGCATACTTCCCACTCAACGTCGCCGCGCTTTCGGACTCACTACTCGACGCGGAACTCTTCGGGCACGAGCGTGGGGCCTTTACCGGGGCAGTCGCTGGGCGTCGTGGGCTTTTCGAAGCAGCCGATGCGGGCACGCTGTTCCTCGACGAGATTGCCGAGATGAGCGCTGGAGGTCAGGCGAAGCTGCTTCGCGTGGTCGAGGAAGGCAAGGTTCGTGCGCTTGGGGCCGACGCGAGTCGTACTATCGATACGCGACTCGTGTCGGCGACCTGCGCTCCTCTTGCGGAGCGGATCGCGCAAGGAACATTTCGTTCCGATCTCTACCATCGGCTTTCGCCCCTTGTCATCGAGCTCCCACCGTTGCGGAAGAGAAGGGAAGACATTTCCCTGCTTTCCGAGCACTATCTCAAGCGAATCGAGTCGGAGGTGGGGCCAAGGCACCTCTCTCCCGCGGCCCTTTCCATGCTTGAAGCAGCTCCTTGGCCTGGGAACGTCCGGCAGCTTTTCGGTGCGCTCTATCGTGCTTGCGCCCTCACGGACGAGGAGACCATCCACGCGGCCGTACTGGGGGACGGTGTCGACAGAGCTGGTTCGAGGCCCAGGCTGGTGGCGCAGCGAGCGCGGGAATTACTCGACATCCATGGAAGCATGAGCGCTGCGGCGCGGGCCGCTGGTGTCCCGAGGACCACTTTTCGCTCCGTACTCGAGAGGGAGCGCGCGCGGAAGGCGCCGAAATGATGCTCCGAGGGGACTTGCCCGCTCCGGTGTTTCCTCCCGATCCAAGGCGAGGTAAATCAGCTACGTGTTCGGGAGGTTCCTGTGGAGTGTGCTTCTTGGCTCGGCGATCGGCGGACTCTTCGCCTGCGACGAGGCGAAGAACGCGCCGCCCGTTGACCGGTTGAACCTCTCGGTCGACGACGAATTCTCGGTGGATGGAGCTTCACGGGCGGAGATCGTTTCCAAGGCGGACGGTCTCTCACTGCGAGCCCATGAAGCGGGCGGCCATGAAGCCGTGCCCTTGTTGGCGCAGGCGGCGGAATTGCGCGAGGCGAGCTACCGAAAGTACGGAAAGAAGGTCGACGCCCTCGAGGCGTTGGAGTTGTGGTCGAGTGCCGCAGATGCCGCGCCAGACGACTCGTGCAGCCACGGGCTGAGGCTCGTTGCTCTTCGCGGGCTACTCGATGACAATCCCGAAGAGCAATATAGGGAATACTATCTTCTCAAGGAGCAACACCGACAGACCGACTGTCAAACCAGGGTCTCGCGAGCGCTCTCCGCTCTAGCGAATTTCAAGCCCGGTCCCGACGTTTTGCGAGAGTGGCGCAAGAACGCGGAGGCGGTAGCCCGGGAGTCTTCCGATTTCGTCATCAAACACGAGTCCGTCGCCCAGGACGTGGTAGTGCCCGAAGTGCTTCGTGCGTCTCTCGACAACCCGACCAAGATCACGCAGGTGGAGCCGTTCGGAGCCGAGCGAACGGCCCGCGTGATCGTCCACGTCACACATCCGACGTTGTTTCAAGTCGGAACTTTGGAAAGGACGAGTGAGCGCGGCCCCAGGCTTTTCGTGGACATTCAACATGCGAGCTACGAGGGCGAGGCGATCCTCCCATCCACGGGACTCGTCGAGCGGGTTCGCCTAGGCAAGCAGGACGATTCCACTCGCGTCGTACTCGATTTGCGCGAAGAAGTGCACCACCGCGTCTTCTACCTCCCCGAGCCCTTTCGACTCGTCATCGATCTGAGTTTGGAGGCGCCCGAGGAAAAGGCCAGCCCCAGGCAGATTCAGAGGGTCGTCCTCGATCCGGGCCACGGGGGTCACGACCCCGGGGCCGTTGGTCCGAATGGCTTGCGCGAAAAGGATGTCGCCCTCGATATAGCGCACCGCGCAGCCCCGCTCCTCGCTCGCGAGGTCGGCGTGTCGACATTGCTCACACGCGACGTCGATGCCTTCGTTCCCCTCGATGAGCGGGCGGCCCGGGCGAACGCGTTTCATGCGGACCTCTTCATCTCGATCCATCTCAACTCTTCCGAGGACAGCGACACCAAGGGCGTGATGACCTTCGTCCTCGACACCTCTCGAGATGCAGCGGCCACCAAGATTGCAGCCCGGGAGAATTCTTCTACAGAAGCCGCTGCAGCCGAGCTAGCGACCTCGCTCAGTCGCATCGAAAGTGCTGATCGCCGCGCGGCTTCCGAGACGTTCGCCCAACTTCTTCAGCGCGCTGCGGGGGCGTCTCTGCGCCAAAAGTATGACCAAATCGAGGACCAGGGGGTACGTCGAGCTGGGTTCTACGTGCTCGCCGGTGCCGCCATGCCAGCGGTGCTTTTCGAGGGGTCGTTCATCTCCAACGCCATCGAAGCGCAGCGGCTCAACTCCGAAGATTACAGGCAGCGCTTGGCCGACGCCGTCGTCAATGCGGTGCGCGCGTATCGCGAGGGGCTTTGAGACGAGGAAGCCGCACAAAATGGGGCGAAATTTGTCGATGGTTCAGGGGTTTGACTAGGCGGACGACCGTACTTAAGTTGGAGGGCTCCCCAGCAGACGGGGGCAATCGGGAGGGGCGCCCTTGAAGTGGTTTTGCTCTTTTCGGACCAAGGAAAACGATGATGAACAAGGCTCAGCTGAAGAAGTTCCAAGACCTTCTTGAAGAGAAGCGCAAGGACATCCTTGCGCGTGCACAGCAAACTCTTTCTCAGGACATGACGTTGGATCAGGATGATCTGCCCGACGAGATGGATTTGGCCTCGAGCGAATACCTTCAATCATTCACCTTCCGCCTAAGAGGACGCGAGAAGGTGTTTTTGGACAAGATTCAGAAAGCACTCGATCGCATCGACGAGGGGACCTTCGGCACCTGTGACGAGTGCGGAGAGCCTATCGCTCTGAAGCGGCTCGAAGCCCGCCCCGAGACGACGCTCTGCATCCGCTGCAAGGAGGATCAGGAGCGGGTGGAGCGCGACTTCGGCTGAGGTCCTGAAGGGGGAAGGGCGCTCCGGTGGTCCGGGGCGCCTCAATACAGAAGGGGCGCATTCCGGCAACAGAGAGCCGGGGCCCCGCTCAATTGGTCTTTCGGGCCGCGGCTTTCTTAGCCGTGGCCTTCTTTTTGGGGGCGGTCTTCTTGGTAGGGGACTTCTTAGTGTCCGCCTTCTTTACGTGGGCCTTCTTGGCTGCAGGCTTCGCCGTCCCGTTGCTGCCCTTGTTGGACGAGTTGGTCCGGGCAGTCTTGGCCGCGGTCTCCGTCGGCTGCGCGATCTTCTTTGGCGGCTTTTTGATGCCTCGGATCGACGCGTCGAGGCTTTCGAGAATTTCACGAAGGGCGACGCCGGTGTGACTCGTTTGGCACTGAGCGACTTCCTCCGGAGTGCCTTCGGCAACCACCAATCCGCCACCGTCGCCTCCCTCCGGGCCCATGTCGATCACCCAGTCCGCGCATGCGACGAGCTCGAGATTATGTTCGATGATGAGGATGGAGTTGCCGGCTTCGCGCAGGTCCAGAAGAGCCTGCGTTAGGTGCTCGATGTCTGAAAAGTGGAGACCCGTCGTCGGCTCGTCGAGGACATAGAGAGTGCTTCCGGTTGCGCGCCTACTCAGTTCCAGCGCGAGCTTCACTCTTTGCGCTTCGCCGCCCGAGAGCGTGGTGGCAGGCTGCCCCAGCGTCACGTAGCCCAGCCCCACCTGATTGAGGGTCTTGAGCTTCTCGAAGATGCGCGGAATTGGCTCGAAGATCTCCAGCGCATCTTCGACCGTCATGTCGAGGATGTCGGCGACCGAGTATCCGCGGTACTTGATTTCGAGAGTCTCGCGGTTGTACCGAGTTCCGCCACATGCGTCACAACTGACGTAGACATCCGGCAAGAAGTGCATTTCCACCTTCAGGACGCCGTCACCTTGGCAAGCCTCGCAGCGCCCTCCTTTGACGTTGAAGGAAAAGCGCCCCGGCTTGTATCCCCGCGCCCGTGCATCAGGGAGCCCGGAAAAGACCTCCCGGAGATCCGAGAAGATGCCGGTGTATGTCGCCGGATTCGACCTTGGGGTGCGTCCGATGGGAGCCTGGTCGATGCTGATGACCTTGTCGATGAGCTCGAGTCCCTCGATCGCTTCACAAGGTCCGATCCAGCCGCTCGCCCCGTAGAGCTTGTTGCGCGCGGCAGCGAGCAGCGTATCCACAATCAAGCTGCTCTTTCCCGAGCCGCTCACGCCGGTAACCGCAGTGAGTACGCCGAGCGGGATCTTCACCGAAACGTCGCGCAAGTTGTGGGCGGTCGCGCCGACGATACGCAGCTGTTTCCGAGAGGAGGGTTTCTTCCTCTTGGGCAGTGGTAGGTGCTTCTCGTACGAAAGGTAGGGTCCCGTGACCGAATTCCGATCGGCTATTATCTGATCGGGGGTTCCCTGTGCGACGACCATCCCACCGTGAACACCGGCGGCAGGACCCATGTCCACCACGTAATCCGCGGCCAGAATCGCGTCTCGATCATGCTCTACGACCAGGACACTGTTGCCCTTGTCGACGAGGCGTCTGACCGCGGAGAGGAGTCGGCGATTGTCCCTCGCGTGTAGTCCGACGGAAGGTTCGTCGAGCACGTACAACACGCCGACCAGCGATGCACCGATCTGAGTAGCGAGACGGATGCGCTGCCCTTCTCCTCCGGACAGAGTCGCTGCGGCCCGATCCAACGAGAGGTACCCGAGGCCCACGTCAATCAAAAAGCCGAGCCGATCGGTGACGGCCGGGATCAATGGGGCTGCGACGGCGGCCTCCTTGCGCGACAGGGCGTCGCTCTTGCCGATCTCGGTGAGCACCTCGCGAAGCTTGCCCAGAGGGAACCGACAAAGCTGCCCGATGTTGTAGCCTCCCAAGAGAACACTCAGGGCTTCTTTCCGGAGTCGCGTCCCGTCACAAGTGGCGCAAGGCTGCGCAGACGTGAACCGGGCCAGGTCGTCGAGGCCGATCGCGCCTTCCTCGAAGTCCTCGCCTTCGGGGCCTACCTCGCTTTCCTGCATTTCGAGGAGGCGGGGAATGATTCCGACGTACTTTTTCTCGTCGCCGTAAAGGATGATGTCGCGCTTTGCCTTGGGGAGGTTTTCCCAGGGCGTGTCCGGGTCGATGCGTAGCGCCTTGCAGACCTTCTGGACTTCGCTGGCGTTGGCCTCCGAACCGCGGCGACCAAACGCAGCGACCGCGCCTTCGCGCAGGCTACGGGATGGATTGGGGACGAGGCGATGAGGATCGATCGACGCGCGCCGGCCGAGTCCGTTGCACTCAGGGCACGACCCATGAGGGCTGTTGAACGAGAAAAGTCGGGGCTCGAGTGGCGGTACCGTCACGCCGTGTTCCCAAGAGATGAGCTTTTCGCTCATCACGACGGGTTCGTTTCCATCCATCAAGTCCAAGAGGACCGTTCCGTCCCCGAGCTTGAGTGCCAGTTCGACGGAGTCGGTGACCCGACCCTTGATTTCGTCTCGAATCACCACGCGATCCACGACTAGGTCGAGGTCGTGTGGGACGTCGGGATCGACCTCGATTTCTTCACCCAGGTCAAAGTTTTCGCCATCGAGGCGGGCACGGACGAAACCCTCCCGCCGAAGTCGGGTGAGCTCGTGCGTGAGATCGCGGGCTTCCTGACGGACCATGCGCGCGAGCACGATGACTCTTGACCCTTCTTCACGGGAGAGCACGAAATCGACGATTTCTTGGACCGTGTAGGCCCTCAGCTCCTTTCCGGAGATGGGGCAATGCGGGGTGCCGACTCGAGAATAGAGGAGCCTCAGGTAGTCGGCGATCTCGGTGACGGTGCCGACGGTGGAACGGGGACTCTTCCCCAGGGCCTTTTGTTCGATTGCGATGGCTGGGCTGAGTCCCTCGATACCGCCCACGCTTGGTTTCGGTAATTGGTCCAGAAACTGACGCGCGTACGCCGAGAGCGACTCGACGTAGCGGCGCTGGCCCTCGGCATAAATCGTGTCGAAGGCCAGCGAGGACTTGCCTGACCCGCTCGGGCCGGTAATGACCACAAAGCGGTTGCGGGGGAGGCTCAGGCTGACATTCCTGAGATTGTGTTGTGCCGCGTCCGTGACGACCAGGCTGTCCATAGGCGGTAGCGTCTAGCATATTCGGCTCTGCGGCCCCAGAGGGGCGGCCTCCGGCTATCTGCTTGTGTTTCCAATCGAAATTGAGGATTCGCCGGAAATCCAGTGTGTTGCCGCACAAGGCAGCATCGAGTAGCGTTCCCCCGCCTACCAGCTCCTGGGGGCCTATAGCTCAATTGGTCAGAGCCCCCGGCTCATAACCGGGTTGTTCCTGGTTCGAACCCAGGTGGGCCCACCAAACCGCGACTATCGAGTTTTCCGTGAGTATCCAAGCAAGCATTGCCATCCTGAAGACCCTCCAAGTTGTCGACGAGAGGATCCTTCAACTGCAATCCGAACTATCCGAAGAGCGCGCCAACATGGATGAGAAGTCCGAGCGGCACGTGGCGCTCGTGACCAAGATCGCCAACCTGGAGGGCGCCGTGGAGCGGATGGAAGGAACGCGCTCCGAGCTCAACGGAGAACTCCGGCAGCTCAACGTTCAGGTAGACAAAGCCCGTGAAAAAATGGCGCGCTGTCGGAACGAAAGGGAGGCCAATGCCGCCCAACGAGAACTCGAAGAAATCCGGAGAATGCATCGGGAGCGCGAGTTCGAAATCCAGAAGCTGGTAGGACTCATCGACGATGCTCGCGCCGACCTTTCGAAAGTCGAGGAAGAACGTTCATCGATCTCTGAACAGATCGACGAGACGCAGGGCGTCGCGGCTGAAAAGGTGCGCGACCTGGAGGCCCGGCTCGCAGAGGAGCAGGGCAAGCGCTCCCGCGCTCTGGAGGGGCTCGGTCCTTCACTGCGGGGACGGTACGAAACCGTGACGAAGCGGCGCGGAACGGGCGTTGCTGCGGCCGTCGACGGTTCCTGCTCCGCCTGCCATATTGAGCTGTCGCCCATGATTTACCAGGAGATCATGCGTCTGCAGGAGCTGCATGTCTGCCCCAGTTGCCATCGCATTCTGTATTACTCGGACACAGTGCCCGATACCGCCACCCCGGCCCAGGCGACGTCTGGCGCCGATGAAGGCGCAACCGAGGAAGCACCGTCGGAGAACTGAGTGAAGGCCTGTCCTACATGCGGTCGCCTTTACCCAGCGGATGCTGGGTTCTGTCCTGTTGACGGGGCAGGGCTGACGAGCGCCACGCAAGTGCCGGTCGCTCCCGACGACGACGACAAGCGTGTCGGACAGCTGCTCAAGGAGCGGTATCAGATCCGCCGCGTCGTAGCCGACGGCGGCATGGGGCGCGTGTACGAGGCTCTCGACATGGTTGAGCGTCGGAACGTCGCGGTGAAGATCCTCCACAACGAGGTGGCGCGAGATCCGGTACAGGTCGAGCGCTTCAAGCGCGAGTTCGAAGTCAGCCGCCAGCTGCCTCATGACCACATCGTTGAAGTGGTCGATTTTTCGGAATTGTCGGATGGGAGCTACGCGCTCGTGATGGAGTACCTCTTTGGAGAGGAGCTCCGCCAGGCGCTCGATCGGGAGAAGTTCCTGGCTCCGGCTCGCCTGGTCCGAATGATCAGCCAGGTTGCGATTGGACTCGACAAGGCGCACGCAAAGCAACTCGTCCATCGGGACCTCAAGCCAGACAACGTCTTCCTTTGTCAGACTCCTGAGGGCGACATCGTCAAGCTCCTCGACTTTGGCTCCGTGAAGGACAAAGCGGAGGGAGCCAAGAAGCTCACTGTGATGGGGACGACCATTGGGTCGCCCTTCTATATGTCGCCGGAGCAGGCCCAAGGGCTCGACACCCTCGATCAGCGCGCGGACGTATGGGCGCTCGGGGCGATCTTGTATGAGTCGATGGTCGGAAAGGTTCCGTTTTATGGTGTCAACGGGCCTCAGATCTTGCTGTCGATTCTGACCAAAGAAGCAACTCCCGCGAGTTCGGTCGAAGATGTGAAGTTCCCCATCCCGCCAGCCGTCGATGCAGTCCTCGAGAAGGCGTTCAAGAAGACGGCTTCGCTGCGTCATGCGAGCGTCGGCGAACTAGCGGACGCCTTTGGTCGCGCATTTGGGCTTTCCGGTGACCACCAGATTTGGGCGAAAACTCCCGAGGGTGAGCTCAGTAGCCTCATCGAGGGGCGCTTGGGCAGTCTCCTGGCCGCGCCCCGCCCGGAGAAGAAGCGCACTGCTCAGGACGATTTCTTCGGGGATAGCGATTCGCTGGGAGAAACCGGGGGTACGCCGGCCAAGGCGGACTCGATGGCCGCCGCGATGCAGTCAGCCGATGACGGACCAGTAGGCCTTTCGGGCGTACCCAAGAACGACGGAATCCCCGTTTGGGTTTACCTCGTCGGCGGGTTGCTCGTCGCGGCCTTGGTGGCTCTGCTCGCGCTCTGAGCGGTGAAACCCCGCGATATTCCACAATTGTGAAGGCTTCTCGAGCGGCCCGGGCGGGAAACTTCCCGGTCCCAGGCGCGTACTCCGACATATGCAAGAGACCAGAAATTCGTGGTACTCCCGGCCTATGGACGCCTCATCAGCTCTTCGTCACGGGACCCGGATCGCTTCTATTTCCGTTCTCCTCTCCGCCGCAGCGGCGTTCGCGCTTGGCTGCGAGCAGTCAGACGCCAAGGCAGAACCGAAGGCGGCTGCTTCAGCGCCCGAGGCGGCGTCAACAGAACCCGCAGCCCCCGAAGCCACGGCTGACTCGTCAAGCCCGACCGCCGGGCAGCCCTCGTACGAGGAAGACGCTTTTCACCTGAGTCTAGAGGGACCCGATTCGGCGAAGTCCGGGGAGAAGGCTTCGCTCAAGGTCATCCTGACAGCGCAGAGCGGCTACAAGATCAACGACGAGTACCCGATCAAGTTCCAGTTTGCCGAGATGGCGAAGGTGGTTCCCGACAAGGCCGTCGTTCGAAAGGAGGATGCGAAGGTCGAGAAGCTGCGCGTCGAGATCCCTCTGAGCGTGACGGTGCAGGCACCGGGGAAACATCAGGTCTCGGGCAGGCTTTCCTTCAGCGTGTGCACGGACGAGCGTTGTCTCATCGAGAAACGCGACCTGATGGTGAAGCTCGACGCTTCATGAACTTCGACCTACCTCCCCCGTTGGCTGCAGACCGCTCTTGGGGAAAGATCGGACAAACGAAGAGTTTGTGCCTGATTTGGGTGAAAAAGGCGCTTCGGTGACCAGCGTGATATCCTTGAGAGATGGGAGAGAGCGCAGACGCTAGCCGAGCAGTTTCGAACGGAGTTACGGAGCGACTTCAGGCAATCGCCGACGACGTTCAGTCCTCGTATGAGCGCGAGCGCCGTGTCCTTTCTTTCGAGGAGTATCTCGCGGTGTTCCAGGAGCACCCGGAGCGACACTGTCGAGACGCCGCCGGGTACCTGAGCGACATGGTGCAACACTATGGGACGGAGCAAGTCGAGCGTCCCTTCGGTACCTTCCGTCGCTACCGAGTTTTCGATCAGGAGTTTCTCAGCTCGGATCAGTCGGCGGGGCAGGCACTCGTCGGCCAGGAGCAGGTGCAGGAAGAAATCGTTCGTACACTATCGAGCTTCAAGCGTGAGGGCCTGGCGAACCGGGTCTTGCTGCTCCATGGCCCCAACGGATCTTCGAAGAGTACGATTGCCTCCTGTTTGATGGCGGGCCTGGAGGACTACTCGACCAAGGACGAGGGGGCACTCTACCGGTTTCACTGGGTTTTCCCCAAGAAGGCGATCCTCAAGGGAGCGATAGGGTTTTCCGGTGGTCGTAAGT
Source organism: uncultured Polyangiaceae bacterium (assembly GCA_965652275.1). Lineage (GTDB taxonomy): Bacteria > Myxococcota_A > Polyangia > Polyangiales > Polyangiaceae > NIC37A-2. The sequence continues at coordinate 11,176 of CBFGUR010000019.1, forward strand.
CGACGGGGGACCCCGCGTCGAGCTACGCCCATCTGCCGGACGACGCCATCGAAACGAAGCTAGTCGTCGAGGTACGAGACCATCCGCTCTTCTTGATCCCGGTGGGCGTCCGGAAAAAGCTGCTGCGCGAGCTCATCCCTGATGGGATGAGGGTGCCGCGCCTCTTGAGCGAAGGAGCCCTTTGCCACAAAAATCAAAAGATTTTTTCGGCTCTTCTGACCTCCTACGGCGGTGCGCTTTCTGAAGTCCTTCGTCACGTGCAGGTGGAGCGCTACTTCATTTCCCGTCGATATCGTATCGGGGCGGTTACTCTCGGCCCGGAGCTCAGCGTTGACGCGCACGAGCGCCAGGTCACCGCAGATCAAAATCTTGGCTCTTTGCCTCCGAGTCTACAAGGGCTTTCCCTCTACGACGTCGGAGGAGAGCTGGTGGATGCAAGCGGTGGTCTTCTGGAGCTTTCCGACTTGCTCAAGCGACCCATCGATGCCTTCAAGTACCTTCAGACGACCGCCGAGACCGGTCAGGTTTCCGTGGGCTCGCAGTCCCTCCAGGTGAACTCCGTGATGTTGGCAAGCGGAAACGAGCTGCATCTCGCGGCCTTCCGGGAGCATCCCGAGTACGAATCATTCCGGGGGCGGTTCCATCTCATCCCGGTCCCGTACTTGCGCGACTACAGGCTGGAGCGCTCGATCTACGACCGGCAGGTCGTCACCCGTGTGGCCTGTGATGTCGCCCCGCATGCGACGACCGTCGCGTCGCTGTTCGCCGTGCTCACCCGGCTCATCAAACCGGTGGAAGAGCACTACGAGGACGACATGCGCGCGGCAGTCTCCAAGATGACGGCTTGGAACAAACTCCTCGCCTACGCTGGTGAAATCACCGAGGTCGAGCTCGAGGGGAAGAGGGTGCCGATCAAGCAGCTGACCTTGGAGATGCATCGAGAGTGGCAGAGCTCCCACGTTTACGAGGGTATCATCGGCGTCAGCCCTCGAGTCATGCGCACCGTACTACTCCAGGCGACTCAAGATCCCTCTTTCGACTACCTCTCCCCGTTTGCCGTCCTGGATGAACTCGATCGACTTTGTGAAAAGGTTCAGGACTACGCGTTTCTGCGCCAAGAGCCGCGGGAAGGGGGCTTTCACGACCATCGTGCTTTTCGAAATCAGGTGCGGCAATGGCTGTACGACACGATGGAGGATGAGTTCCGGGTTGCGAGCGGACTGGTCGACGAAACGAGCTACGAGGAGCTCATGACGCGCTACATTTCTCATGTCAGCGCGTGGGTGAAGGACGAGCGAATCAAGAATCACATGACTGGGAAGCTGGAGCCACCCGACCGCGAGCTCATGAATCACGTCGAAGCCCTGCTCGATCCGCCAGACCGAGGAGACGACGCGCGCAGGGCACTGCTCAGTCGAATTGCCGCGTGGGCCATCGATCACCGCGGACAGCCGGTCGCCAAATCTCCCGTCGTGCTGGAGAAGCTCTCCAAGCTACGTGCGTCGGTTTTCCGCGAGCGCCGCTCGCTTCTAGAAGACTTCTGTCGAAAACTCGTCGAGCAATTGCAGACCGATGATGAACCTGAGGCGGACGTCGTTGATGCCCTGCAGCTGATGAAATCGCGCTACGGGTATTCCAGGGTTGGGGCAAGGGATGCCGCCGCGCGCCTGCTGCGGGCTCGCTTCACGTGAGGTGATGTGAGTTTTTTCGACAATTTCACACCGCGTTGGCATCTTCAATTCCCTTGAAACCCACACGGTTCGGGAATGCGGGGGCCCTTGTGGCGGTTTCTTTCCGCCACTCGAAATGCCAGCATGGATGCCAGGCCATCGGGGGAACGGCATGGAAGCGTGAAAGCTCCGCTTCGCGCAGGCGCGGGGGACGCGCTAAGGTACCGAACTGAGCCCCAAAGGCCGACTGTATGGAAGCTGACGACAAGAAACTCTCCCACTCGCCATTTCACAATTTCCGGAGCGATCTACCGTCCTCGGTGGTCGTCTTTCTGGTGGCGTTGCCCCTCTGCTTGGGCATTGCGCTCGCGTCGGGGGCACCGCCCATCTCCGGCGTTCTTGCTGGCATCATTGGAGGCATCATCGTTGGCGCGGTTTCGCGCTCTCCGCTCGGGGTGAGCGGGCCTGCAGCAGGCCTCGCCGTCATCGTGTTGCATGCAATTGGTGAGCTTGGCTTCGAGCTCTTCTTGTGCGCCGTCGTGCTCGGCGGAGCCATCCAGATCGTGCTTGGCCTCCTGCGCGCTGGGGTTCTTGCATACTACTTCCCGTCCGCAGTCATCAAAGGGATGCTGGCGGGTGTCGGCATCATCATCGTCATGAAGCAAGTCCCCCATGCATTCGGCTACAATGCCGAGTACGAGGGGTCGTTCCAATTCATCGAGCCGAGCGGCGAGAACACCTTTACCGCGCTGGGGGCCATGCTCGACTACATCAACCTCGGTTCAATCATCATCACGGCGGTGTGTTTGGGGCTGATCATCCTCTGGGAGCAGCCCATCATCAAAGAGAGCAAGCTGAAGCTCGTGCCTGGGCCGCTCCTGGCAGTGGGTACGGGTATCGGCCTTGGTGCGATTTTCAGCTCGACCTTCAAGATGGGGCCCACCTTTTTCGTCGCGCTTCCCGACGTGAGTTTTTCGAATCTGGGAGCGCTCGTGACTCTCCCTGACTTCAGTGGCCTGACGAGCCCCGTGGTTTGGAAGACTGCTGGCGTGATCGCCGTGGTTGCAAGTCTCGAGACGCTGCTGTGCGTCGAAGCAACGGACAAGCTGGACCCAGAGCGGCGCGTGACCCCAACCAATCGCGAGGTCTTCGCTCAAGGTACCGGCAACGTCATTTCCGGGCTGATTGGTGGTCTACCGATCACTCAGGTCATTGTCAGGTCTTCGGCGAACATACAGAGCGGGGGGCGTACAAAGGCGTCCACCATCATTCATGGGTTTCTCTTGCTCGCGTGCCTACTACTGATTCCCGATCTGCTGCGGATGGTACCCCTCGCAAGTTTGGCGGCTGTGCTCCTCGTGGTCGGCACGAAGCTCGCCAAGCCCGCCCTCTTTCGGCAGATGTACAAGGGCGGCCGCTATCAGTTCGTTCCCTTCGTGGTGACAATCGTCGGCGTCGTGTTCACGGATCTCCTCACGGGTGTCATGATTGGTATGGCGGTCGGCATCTTCTTCATTCTGTACAAGAACTACCGCACCTCTTTCCACTTCGATCCCGATGGCTATCGTCCCGGCGAACCCGTCCGGATGATCTTGAGCGAGGACGTCTCGTTCTTGAACAAGGCCAGCTTGCAGCGCACTTTGGGAGCGCTCCCCAAGGGCGCCAGAGTCGTCATTGACGGCTCTTCCGTACACGATCTCGATCCGGACATCGACGAAGTGATTCGGGATGCCGTGGTACGGGCCCCGCATCAGGGCGTTCAAATCGAGCTCACCGGCTTCGAACCCGAATCACGATCCGGCCCAAGACCCGCAACGGACAGCTCGTTCTTCGAGCACGTCGAGCAAGTCAACGGTGGGGCGAGTGGGCGCGCCGAGGAATCGAAGGACGACTCGAACGAGCGGACCCTCCACGCCTGAAGGCGCCCCCCGTTGGGCGTCCCGGTAGTAGAAAAGCCAGCGCGGGAGACCGGGCTGGCTTTTGTTCGTGTGGCGGTGCCGAAGGCCAGACTTGAACTGGCGACCCCACGCTTATGAAGCGTATGCTCTAACCGACTGAGCTACTTCGGCGTTTCTCGTTGAGGATCCGGGCCGATTGCCCTGCCCTCGACTGGTGGGGCGGGAATATGTGGGGAGGCCGCTTATGTGTCAAGCCACGTCGGCAAAGAAGTGCCGGGGCCTGCCCCCCAAACGAAAGGCGCGACCCATCCGGGACGCGCCTTTTCGAGAGTGTTTTCTGTGGAAGCGGCCCGTCAAACCGGGCCGAACAAGATAAGCCGAGGGAGAGAGGAAAACGAAGAAGACTAGGCGAAGCTCAAGACGCGGGGTGGCGAGCCCGCGGTGTTCTTTAGTTGTCGCCAAACAGCCCGTTGATTTTGGTATCGAGGGCAACGGCGATCTTATAGAGGCTGGAAATCGAGGGACTCGATTCAGCACGTTCAATCTGAGAAAGCAGCGAGATACTGAGGCCGGTCCTACGACTCATTTGCTTCAGCGTGAGCTCCTGCTCCTTCCGGAGCCCGCGAATGGTATCGCCGATGATCTTGTGGAGTTGCTCTTCGGGAGTCCGCGCGAGCCCCTTCTTCTTCATCACGCGAGCGAGGACATCGCGGAACTCATCCACGTTGAACGGCTTCTTGATGTAGTCGACCGCGTCCAGTTTCATCGAGGCTACCGCCGTTTCGAGATCTGGATGAGCCGTGAACATCACCACTGCCACATCGCTGTCGATTGCGCGAATCCGTCGCAACACTTCGATGCCGTCGAGTTGCGGCATCATGACGTCGAGGATGATCACATGGAAGGAACCTTGTCGCACCTCATCCTCGACACGTGTCGGATCGCTTTGGGTGCGGACCTCGAACCCGTCCTTTTCCAGGAGGGTCTGCATGTATTCAAGAATCGCCTGGTCGTCGTCGACGATCAGGATGTTTACGTTGGGTACTTCAATCGGCACGGGCTCTTGCTTCCTGAGGTGGTGTCTCGTCTCCGGGGCGGAGAGAGAAAGGGTCTGGTTTCGGGGCAGATTGAACGTCGAGCGCGGATGCTTGAAAATTCACACATGCCCCGTTGCAGTGTCAGCACAATACCTGGCGTCCTTTACCGTGTCACTAGATTGAATGCTGATTTTTGTACGATTCAATAAGGCAGCGAAATGATTGGAGTTTTCTGGAAGGCCAGGGGGGCGGCGTTTCACCTCGGAGCCTGAGGGTTCCAGTGAGTTTGGGATCGGGGGGGCAGGACGGCTTCTGCCGCCGGTAAAATCGCAGAATGAGATTGTTAAGTTGACAGGCGGGGTCGCGGGCATCATTCTCCGCCGCCCCGGCCACGAAAAATCGGTCGGGATTCGGGGCGTAGCGCAGTTTGGTAGCGCGCACGGTTCGGGATCGTGAGGTCGTGAGTTCGAATCTCGCCGCCCCGACGAAAGGAAGCCTCCCGCGACGCGGGGGGCTTTTTTCGTAGGACATTTTGCGCAAAGGCTCCTTCGTTCTCATGGCAGCCGAGCAGCTGTCGTTCTGCGGCTGCCGCGGTGGATCCGACACTCGAGTGGCTCGCTCGCGACGAGCTTGACCGAAGCCTCGATGAAAAGAGAGAGATTCTCGCATCAATCACGAAGAATCTACCCGGCGCCGTCTACCAGTCTTACGCAGATCCGGGCGGAAAGTGGGGAATGCATCTGGTCGCGGCGAGTCCATCAAGCAGGCAGTGGCGCGCGTCGAGACTTGGTCATTCGAGGGCGTTTCGTCCGTCCTGACGGGCGTGACGTGCACTTTTAGGGCTCGTCGACCCCCTGGAAACGAAGTGGGTCGCTGATCTTCGAAGGGATCCTTCTCGACGTCACGGCTCGTCGAGAAGCCGAGCTGAAGAAGGACGAGCAGGAACACCTCATCACTTGGACAGACAACCTGCCGGGTGTCGGATACGAGTTTGACTGACTTCAGTGATCCTCAAATCGCCGTGGATCATTTCGAGGCGCATCGGGATGCCTATGACGCAGTCGCCTTGGACATGGTAATGCCCGCCCTCAGCGGAAAGGAAGTGTTTCGTATGTTCCGTACGATACGCGGCAACGTGCCGGTCGTACTCTAGCTTCGCGTACGCCTCGACGAAGCCGCGATTCGTTTGGGGCGCGAAGGCCTGGTGGGCCTCCTCGAGAAGCCCTTCGGAAAGGAAGAACTTCTCGAGGTTCTGCGCAACGCCCTCGAGACGGCGCGCGTGGCCTAGGCGGGCCGATTTACTTCGCTGGCAGGGCTTCGACGAGCGCTGGAACCGCCGTAAATAGGTCCTCCACGAGGCCGTAGTCCGCGATCTGGAAGATGGGAGCGTCGGGATCCTTGTTGATCGCGACAATCACCTTGGAGCCCTTCATCCCAGCCACGTGTTGGATTGCCCCAGAAATCCCAATGGCAAAGTACAGCTGTGGCGCCACGATTTTCCCCGTCTGTCCGACCTGAAAGTCCCCTGGGCAGTAACCGGCGTCCACTGCCGCTCGACTTGCGCCTAGGCCTGAGCCCAGCTTGTCCGCGAGAGGCTCGAGCACCTCGAAGAACTTCTCCTTCAGCGCGCGACCACCCGAGACGATGATCTTGGCATCGGTGAGCTCAGGGCGTTCCGACTCGACGGCGTCGAGCGAGACGAACTCGATTCGGCTCGCTGCTTCGCTCGGCGCAACCTTGGCCACTGTCTCCATCGCCGAGGTGCCTTCGCCGGGCTGGTCGGGCTCGACTTCGCTCTGTCGGACCGTGGCAACCTGGGTCTCCGTAGTCAGCTGACAGTGTCCGAAGGCGTTGCCGGCAAACATCGGGCGCTTGTAGGTGAGCTTGCCCCCGTCGACGCTGACGGCGGCGCAGTCGCCGGCATAAGCGGCTCCAATTCGGGCTGCGACGCGGGGCAGAAGGTCCTTACCGAAGGTGGTTGCCGTGGCCACCACGAGCCCGTAGGACCCGCCTACTTGGGCCACGGTCGGCGCGTAGTGTTCAGCCAGGTAGTTTTCGAAGCTCGGGTCGTCACACGTGATGACCTTTGCTGCACCGTGCTTCGCCAGCGAAGAGGCTGCTTCCGCGGTGCTCGAGCCCAGGACGAGGATGTCGAAGTTTCCTCCTATGGCAGGCAGCGATTGCTTTGCGAATGTGATCGCCGAAAGTGTCGCCTTCTTCAGGCTTGTTCCTCCGGCGAGTTCAGCAACGACGAGTACGTTTGGCATTCTTTGATTCCTTTCTCGTCAGAGGACCCGAGCTTCGTTCTGGAGTTTGCTGACCAACTCGGCGACGTCCTTCACCATGACGCCTGCCTGCCGGGCCGGCGGTGGTTCGAAGCTGCCGTATTGGGTGGTGAGAGGTTGGTCCGTCACCTCTCCGAGAGCTTTGACGTCGAGGGGTTTCTTCTTTGCCTTCATAATCGCGGGGAGGGGAGCAAACCGGACACCCTCGTTGTACTCGAAAGCGGCGTCCGTCTTGTTCGAGTGCACGCTCTTCGGCGCGACGACGCGGAGGTCCACCGTGATCAGACAAGGGCAGGTGAGCCGCACGTTGAGCACTCCGCCATCCACCTCACGCCCAACCAGCAAGGTGCCCGATGCTTCCTGTCTGATCGTGGCTGCGAATGTGGCCATAGGGTAATCGAGCTTTTCGGCAAGAAGCTGACCCACCTGGTTCGTATCACCGTCGACCGCCTGCTTTCCGAGAAGGACCATATCGGGCTTCTCTTCGGCGACGACCTTTTGGAGCGCTGACGCCACGATCTCGCCGTCCAGTTGCGCGTCCTCGACGTCGATTCTGATGGCTCGGTCGGCGCCCGTCGCCAGGGCCGAACGCAGGGTAGACTCGGCCTCCTTGGGACCGAGTGTCACCACTACGACCTCCCCTTCGCGGGTCTTGGGGCTCGCGCCGTTCTCCGTCAGCCTCAGCGCGGCTTCGAGGGCGTACTCGTCGAATGGATTCATCTTCCATTCGAGGCCGGTTGTCTCCACTGATTTTCCGTCACCCGCCACCTTCACTTTGTTGGCATTGTCCGGATCTGCGACTCGTTTGAGAGCGACCAGAATCTTCACGTAAACACCCCTTTGTCGAAATCGTCGGGCGCCCATTTTGGCAAACGCCCTTCTTCTCAACGTAAGCCGTCTCGAGCGTTCGTCAAGGCGGATATGGCCCGTAAGCCTTCGAAAATGCTTATGAAAAGGTGCCACAAAAGGGCTGCAAAAGTCCGCGCGTGACAAAGCGACGAGGGGCCCCTCAACGCGTGCCCCGTGTCAGGCTATGTAGGTGACACATGGTTTCTCCTACGGATTTCCTGGTTCTCGGCAGTGGAATTGCCGGGTTGTCCTTCGCCCTGCGAGCTGCCGAAATCGGTGACGTTCTGGTGGTCACCAAGAGAGAACTCTCACAAAGTGCCACTGGCTGGGCGCAAGGCGGTGTGGCGGCAGTGCTGGACCCGCACGACTCCTACGAGAAGCACGCTGCTGACACGCATCGAGCTGGAGCGGGGCTTTGTCGTGACGAGACGGTCGATCTGTGCGTGCGCAAGGGGCCAGAGGTCCTGAAGTGGCTCATAGATGTCGGTGCTCAGTTCACTTCCTCGGAACCCGGCCGCTTGGACCTGGGGCGAGAAGGTGGCCACAGCGAGCGCCGGGTCGCTCATGCCGGGGACATCACCGGGGCCGAGATCCAGCGAGCTCTCGTTGCCGCCGTCCGAGCTCATCCTCGCATCGAGGTGCGGGAGTGGACGATGGGAGTCGATCTCATCATGCAGAGTCGATTGGGGAAGCCGTCCAATTGTGTTGGAGCTTACGTCCTCGACGACAAGACCGGTAAGGTCGACGCTCTTTGCGCGCACGCTACCGTGTTAGCGACAGGGGGCGCGGGGAAGGTCTACCTTTACACGTCCAATCCGGACGTCGCGACGGGAGACGGCGTGGCGATGGCTTACCGTGCGGGGGCCGAGATCTCGAACATGGAGTTTTTCCAGTTTCATCCAACGGTACTTTTCGAGCCGCGCGCCAAGAGCTTTCTCATCAGCGAAGCGCTACGCGGCGAGGGCGCCGTCTTGCGATTGCCCGACGGGACTGCATTCATGGCCGAGCACCACGAGATGGCCGACCTCGCGCCGCGCGATGTGGTCGCTCGGGCGATAGACTACGAAATGAAGCGTAGTGGCTACGAGCACGTCGTGCTGGACATCACGCACAAATCGGAGAGCTATCTGAAGGACCGCTTTCCCAACATTTTGGAGACATGCCTCAGCTACGGGATCGATATGGCGCGTGAACCCATCCCGGTCGTGCCGGCGGCTCACTACATGTGCGGTGGCGTTACCAGTGATCTCTTCGGTCGGACGAGCATTCCAGGGCTCTGGGCCATCGGTGAGACGGCTTGCACGGGACTACACGGGGCCAATCGTCTAGCGTCCAATTCGCTGCTCGAGGGCCTCGTCTTTGCCGAGCGGGCAGTGGCCAAGATGTCCACTCGGATGGATGACATCCGTTCGCGCCCGCACCCCGACGTCCCGGAGTGGGAGGTCGGCTCTGCTTGTCCAAGTGACGAAGCGGTCATCATCACCCAGAACTGGGACGAGCTTCGCCGGGTCATGTGGAACTACGTCGGGATCGTTCGAAGCAACTCCCGATTGGCGCGAGCGCGACGTCGCGTCGAAATCCTGGAACGCGAGATTCAAGAGTACTATTGGAAGCACCTGGTGACGCGGGATCTTCTCGAACTGAGAAACATCAAGACCGTGGCCGAGCTCGTCATCGCATGCGCGGCAAGCAGAATGGAGAGCCGGGGCCTGCATTTCACAATCGATCATCAGGAGCCGAGCGACGCTTGGCGCAAGGACACGGTCATGAAGCTTGGCGTGCTCCCCCATCTTCGGCGCGGTATTTCATCGTATGACGGCCCCCTCTCGTCCTCCTGAATCCGAACCAGTTAACGCTCCGCCATTCACACCGGTGCGAGCCTTGGTGTGGATGTTGAGCGCCTTTTTGACCATGGTATTCGGGGCGCTCATCTACTTTGGGTTTGATCCCGAAGCGTCTCGGGATCTCGTTGGACTCGGAATCGTGAGTGCCGCTTCGTTCCTGTTCATGAGCGCCCTCCTCATCGGTCGTTACCCGGGAGGTGCGAGACTTTCCGAGCCGCTTGGCATTCGCACCACCCACCCCATGGCGCTCGTCGTAGGTCTTCTGATTGGCCTTTGCGCGAAGGTTCCCGCTGAGCAACTCAACCTCTGGATCGAACGAGCCGTACCGCGAACCGCCGAGGAGGACGCGCGCTTGCTGGAGATGTTCCACGCCGAGAGTTCGCTACATGCTGCGGCGCTTTTCTTGGTCATCGCGGTGCTCGTTCCAATATCCGAAGAGGTGTTTTTTCGAGGCGCCGTTTACGGGGCCCTCCGGCGGAGTCGAACGCAGGAGCGCTCTGCCGCCCTGGTGACTGCGCTCGGGTTCACGTTCTGTCACGCTGACATCCGTCAGCTGCTCCCCATTCTCTTCGTGGCCGCTCTTCTCGGGGCCCTCAGAACTTTGTCTGGATCGCTATTGCCGTCCATCGCCGCTCACGTCGGGTTCAACGCGGTGGCAATCCTGGGGGCGACCTACGGCCTGCTTCCAGATGTCGAGGGGATATCTCCTCCCCTCCGATGGGCTGCGAGCGCGGGCCTGATCCTTCTAGTTCTCGTATTGGTGTTCCTGGTCGGACGGCATCCGCGGGCGCTGGCCTCGCGAGAGGTCGAGTCGCTCGATGCGTCCGAGCTTGGAGTCGAGGGGGCGCGTGGCTGAGTCGATCCTCATCGATAGGCGAGCCGCTTTGGGGTTGCTTCTGCTCGGCCTCACCACCGGATGCTCGAGACCCTACCAGGTGGGCGACTACGTGCTCGTCGAATGGGGCGAGGATAAGCTATTTTATCCGGCGTACATCATCGAGAAGAAGGGGAGCGCTCGTTTTCGAGTTCACTTCGAGGGCTACCCTTCCAGATGGGACGAGACCGTGAGTCTGCCTCGCATCAAGGGCAGGGTCGAAGGTAAGGTCACGCCCCCCCCGCCGCCTCTCAAAGTTCGACTATTTCAAGGGCTGCAGCCCGAGAAGACGGGTACGAACGTACCTGTAAGCCAGTTCAAGGTCGGCGATCGGATCAAGGTCAAGTGGCGCGAAGACGTGTATCGAGCCAACGTCATCGAGGTCGTGTCGGTCGGTGAAGTGCGGGTTCACTACGAGGGGCACGAATCCGCGTGGGACGAAGTCGTGCCGGTTTCCCGCATCGTCGACCGCTAGAGGCGGGAAAAGGTGCGGTTTTCCCGCAGGGGGTCCTCTGGCGCAGCGAGGCCTGCTAATATGTCAGCGTGACGGACGATACGTCGACACGCTTGGCTGGGAACATCAAGCGACTGCGCGAGCAGGCGGGGCTGAGCCAGAAGGCATTGGCCGAGCAATCGGGCGTGCCGCGGCCGACCATCGCTCATTTGGAGTCGGGTCAGGCCAACCCGACGTTGAGCGTCGTCCTGAAAGTGGCCACGGCGCTCGGGGTCATGATCGATGGACTCGTCGACCCAGGAGAGGCGCCCATCCTCATCCAGTCGCCACGAATGTTGCCGACGGAACGCACGAGCCGATTGCGCCGTGTGAAGATCTTGGCGCACAATCAGGTCCGAGAGCCCGAGGTCGAGCGAGTGACCGTCAAGGCGGGGGGGCGGATTCACGTCCGCGCATCCTCGACCGCTCCTGCCGTGCTGGTCTGCGAGCGCGGGGAGTTTTCGGTTCTGTCGGGCCCTGTCGAGGAATTTCTCGGGCCCGAAAAGGTCGCCTACGTCCGCGCAGACGCGGATTGCCACAGCCCGCTCGGGGGCGTCCTGTACTTGATTCAGGGACGCTAGGATCCAGCCTGGCTGGATCCTACACCCGAACAATCGCAGCCGTCGCCTCGACAGAGGGCCGGGCGCGAGCTAACAGCGCGTCGCCCATGGCCAACAGTCTCCGCAATATCGCCATCATCGCTCACGTCGACCACGGTAAGACCACCCTCGTCGACGCCATGCTCAAGCAGACCGGCGTTTTCCGCCAAAACGAGGCGGCTCCAGATCGGGTCATGGACTCCAACGACCTGGAGAAGGAGCGAGGCATCACGATTTTGGCCAAGCACTGCAGTGTCGAATACGAGGGCTCGACCATCAACATCATCGATACTCCCGGACACGCCGACTTTGGCGGCGAGGTGGAGCGCACGCTGAAGATGGCAGACGGAGTGTTGCTCCTCGTCGATGCTGCCGAGGGGCCACTGCCGCAGACACGCTTCGTCCTGTCGAAGTCGATCCAGCTCGGGCTTCCGATCATCGTGGTGATCAACAAGATTGATCGCCAGGACGCCCGTCCGGACGACGTGCTCAGTGAGACGTTCGACCTTTTTTGCGAATTGGACGCCACGGAAGAACAAGCAGACTTCCCGACGGTCTACGCGATTGGAAAAAACGGCGTTGCATCGCTCTCTTTGGAGGAGCCGGGCACCGACTTGAAGCCCCTCTTCGATACGATCTTGAAGAACGTCAAGCCGCCCGCTCTGGACGTCGAAAAGCCGCTTCAGTTCTTGGTCCACAATACCGAGCACGACGAGTACGTCGGTCGACTGGCGGTCGGCCGCGTGTGGCGAGGGCGTATCAAGGTTGGGGATACCATCGCTTGGATCGGTGAGAAGACCACGAAGGACGCGCGCCTCAGCGCGGTCTACCGCTACGTCGGGACGGAGCGCGTCAAGGTCGAGTCAGCCGATGCCGGCGACATCGTAGCCGTCGCAGGGCTCGACGACGTCCAGATTGGCGACACGTTGGCCAGTCGTGAGGCGCCTGAGGCCCTCGAGCGAATCCAAGTCGAAGAACCGACCATCAAGATCCGCTTCGTCGTCAGCAATTCCCCGTTCGCCGGCAAGGTCGGAAAATGGGTGACGTCGCGTCACATCAAAGCGCGCCTCGAAAAGGAAGCCCTTCGCAATCTGGCGCTCCGGGTCGAAGCGACGGACGAGCCGGATACGTTCATCGTGTATGGACGAGGTGAGTTGATGCTCGCCGTGCTGGCCGAGACCATGCGCCGCGAGGGCTTCGAGTTTTCTCTCGGGATGCCCGAGGTCGTGGTCAAGGAGATTGACGGGAAGAAGTGCGAGCCGGTCGAAATCGTCATCGTGGACGTTCCGGAGGATTACGTCGGGGCGGTTACGACTCGCCTCGGCGAGCGGCGCGGACAGATGATCAACATGCACAATCTCGGCTCGGGTCGGGTGCGGGTCGAGTTCCGGATCCCTTCGCGCGGGCTCATTGGTTTCCGCTCGGAGTTTTTGACGGAAACACGCGGCCTCGGTCTTCTCAACACCCAGTTCGACGGTTGGCAGGAGTATGCTGGCGCACTGCTACGTCGGTCGAACGGCGCGATGGTCGCAGATCGCAGTGGTTCGAGTCGCCCCTACGCCATCTTCAATCTCCAGCCGCGAGGTGTGATGTTCATCACCGAAAACACCGAGGTTTACGAAGGCATGATTGTGGGTGAGCACAATCGGGCCAACGACCTGGACGTGAACATCACCAAAGAGAAGAAGCTCACCAACATGCGCGCGTCCGGGAAGGACGAGAACGTGCTTCTCACGCCGCCCAAGTTGATGACCATCGATGAGGCGCTCGAGTGGATCGATAGGGACGAGCTCGTCGAAGTGACTCCGGACGCGATTCGGCTACGCAAGAAGCACCTCAAGCTCAACGGCCGACCACGTCGGGACGGAGCCTGATCCAGGGCATAAGAGCGAATTTGCCCCGTTTGGAGGCTGCGTCTTCTCGGGTGAAGTCGGGGTGCCTCCAAAAAAGCGCCCAGCCCGCTTAGCACGAGTCCATGGCGCGGACGTAGTCGTCCAAAGTGATGGGCGGAGCTAGATCGAAGTGCTCGCGCGTGAGCCGCAGACGATCGATGCGATCGAGCCGAAAGTTACGAAACCCTCGGCGGAGTTCGCAATAGGCTGCGAGCGTCCAGGTCTGCCCCCAGAAAAAGAGCCCCAAGGGTAGCAGCATTCGCTTGGTCGAACTCCCTTTGGGGTCGGTGTATTCGACCGAAAGCTTACGTTGTTCGTTGACGCCTCGACGGCAGGTCCGCAGCGTTTTTCGGACCTCATCCGAGACCCGAAAGGAGAGCGCGAAGAGAGCGGTGGATTCCAGCTTTCGGCTCTCGGATTCAGGTAGCACGGCATCCAGCTTCTGAATGATGCTGCGCGCGGATCGGCTCAGGTCTTTGTCGCCCCACTTCTGCACCATCCGCATGCCCAGGGCGAGCGCCTCGACTTCGTCCAAGTTGAACATGAGGGGAGGGAGCTCGAAGTCCTTGCCCATCCGGTACCCGACGCCGGCCTCTCCCTCGACTGGGACGCCGCTCGCGATCAGATCCCGGACGTCGCGGTACACCGTCCGTTCGCTGACTTCGAGTTCTTCGGCGAGATGGCGTGCGGTTGTCAGCCTCCGGCGGCGCAGGATCTGAACGATTTGGAACAGTCGATCGGCACGGCGCATTTGAAATGAAAGCCTCGCTGGCACGCGAGAAATGGGACGTTACACGGGGGCTACTGACACCATCCTGTCAGCTGCGGTACAAAAGTGAAGAGGGCCCGGAAGGACCCTCTCGATGCTGAGCCGAAAGAGGCTGCTGTCGCCCCTCGACGCGCCTAGGCGTCACTCGGAGATCGTGATGCTGTTCATCTTGACGGGGGTCGTCGGACGGTCGCCGGGCCCCGTCTTGGTGTGATTGATAGCAAGCACGACGTCCATACCGCTCGTGATCTTTCCGAACACCGGGTGCTTCGATGCGCCGGGGCTGAAGTAGTCGAGGTAGGAGTTGTTGTTCGTGTTGATGAAGAATTGGCTGCTTCCCGATTGAGGCCCCGCGTTGGCCATCGAAAGGGTCCCTGGCTCGTTGGACAAACGCACATCGGCGGGATGCTCGTCCTCGATGGAGCCGTAGGGGGACTGGCCCGTGCCGGCCCGGGGGCTGCTCGGATCCTTGCTGTGCGGGCAGCCGAACTGATTCATGAAGTTGGCAATGACGCGATGGAAATGAAGTCCATCGTAGAAGCCCTCCTTGGCGAGTCGGACGAAGTTACCCCCCGTGATGGGCATCTTGTCGACGAAAATTTCGGCCTCGAAAGTGCCCATGGTCGTGTCGAATTTGGCGATCGGATTGCTCATGGCTCAAGGGAGTACCGAAGGGTGAGGGGGGCGGCAAGATGCGTCGCATCTTTTCGCTCGGGGCCGTGGAAAAAGAAAAAGGGCCCGCCAGATGGCGAGCCCTTTTTCATCGTGGGACCCAATCGGATCAGCGCACGACCGGGTAGCGGCAGGTGTTGCTGGCCGGGTCGCACGGGATGTCGTTGCAGCAGTCGCCGTGACTCTCGCAGTCCTGACCGTACTCGGCGCAGACGTTGGTTGGACTGCCGCCCGTACCGGAGGAGTTTCCGCCCGAGCTGCTCGAGCCACCACCGGTACCCGGGCTGCCGCCCATTCCGCCAGGGGGATCGGTGTTTCCGCACACGCCCGTCGCCTGTCCGGGCTCCAGGATGCAGACCGAACCGACGCAGCAATCTGCGGTCGCGGTGCACGGACCGCCCGAAGGGACACATTCGTTGGTCGTGTCGAAACAACGGAAGGCGCCGTCGGAGTGCTGGACGCAGGGGTTCCCATTGCAGCAATCGTCCGCCGTCGCGCATTCGCCTTCGGGATCGACGCAGCCTTCGAGCACGTCGCAGCGTGGAACGAGGAGGCTGTCGACCTGACAGGGATTGACGTCGTTCGGCAGGAGGTTCTTCCCGCAGCAGCTCTGACCGTTGGGTGCACTCAGGCTACCGGAGCATGCGGCAGTGCCGGCGTCGGGGGAGCCGCAGATCGCTCCATGCGGGTTGCAGCCCGTCACCTTACAACGGCCGACGATATCGTCGGGGTTCACCTTCAAACACTCGGCCTGCCCTGCGCCGGGGATGGACGAGTCTGGGTTACCACCGCAGCAATCAGCCGCAGAGCGGCAAAGTTCGCCGTCCGGGCGACAGCCCGTTGCAGGTTGGCAGATCGACACGCCGCTGGGGCCGTACGGGGCGCAGGTTCGGGAGCAGCACTCCGCGCAATCATCGCCGCACACTTCGCCTGCAATGCTGCGTTCACCGCAGTTCGTTCCACCGGATTCCTGGGTGGCGCAGTAGCCCGTCGAGTCACCAGCTGCGATGTTGCAAACGCCCTGGCAACATTGACCATCGGCGCTGCACACGTCGCCGCGCTGCACGCAGTAAGAAGCGCCGATGGAGCAAGAGCCGTCCTCGTTGCAAAGGCCGGAACAGCAGTCCCCGTTGTCCGTGCAGTTGTTTCCTGCAGTCTCGCAATTGAAGCCGCTTCCTTCGTTGATCTTGGCGCAGGTGCCGCCGTCACACTTGCCGCTGCAGCATTCGCCGTCTTGGTCGCACTGCTCACCGTCCGGTTCACAGGCGTCTCCCGAGCAATAGCCGTCGATGCAGCTCAGAGTGCAGCACTCGGTCCCGCTGCCGCACGGGGTTTCCTCCTGCGCGCAGCTGCCCAGTACCTGAACGCAGGTGTTGGTCAGCGGGTTGCACTGCCCAGAGCAGCAGTCCTCCCCGACGAGGCAATCTCGGCCCGCCGGTCCGCAAGCACACTCACCCGAGCCTTCGTCACAATAACCGGAGCAGCACGAATCCGTCCCCTCGCAGGCGCTGCCGATGCTGTCGCACTGGGGTGGGTCGGGGAACCCGAGATCTCCATCGCCGCTTCCCCCACCCATATCACCATCGCCGTCGCCGACGATGATGTCGCCATCTCCGTCGCCAACATCCCCGTCCCCGGTGTCCCCGTCTCCGGCTCCACCAAGTCCGTCTCCGTCACCATCCCCCGTACCCCCGGTGTCCGAGTCGTTGCTGCAAGCTGCAGGAAAAGAGAAAAGTACGGCGGAAGTCGCGAACAAGTAGAAGTAGGAGCGGGCTTTCATTAGACAGGACCTAGCGTTGGAGAAATCGGGTACCCACGGTCAGTGGTGGCGACCGCAGAGAATTTTCAATCAAAGTGTCGCCGCACCGGGACGACGATTGCAATCGGTACGGTAAGATTCCGTGAAGGCTTAAGGGCGAGAGTTGGAACCAAGAGAACGAAAGCACATTCGGTCGATTCCAATCTCGCTAATGGTCATTATTTCGGTTGCCGTTTTCGGAGGAGCATCCTGCGAGGTGAGCACGTTCGTGCTCGGAACCCTCGAAGGGTCGGTGAGCGGAGGCGGTGAAGGGGGCGCAAGGGAGTGCGGCGAGCTGGGGGCAGCCTGCGTCGATTCCGCGGATTGCTGTGGCAGCGAATGCGTTCTCGGGGCGTGCTCCATTCCGCTTCCTGTTTGTCTGGGAGGCGGGCGTTCGTGCGAGTCAGCGACCGAGTGTTGTTCGCTCAGCTGCGTCGAAGGAACGTGCTCCTCGGTCTGCACCCCTGATGGTGCGGACTGTAGTGTGAGTGAAGCCTGTTGCTCTGGTATTTGCGACGGTGGAACGTGTGCCAGCTTGAACGATGCCTGCTCTACCTCGGGGAACCCGTGCTCGTCGTCGGACGATTGTTGTTCTGGTCTCTGCCAGAGAGGGATTTGCTCGGCTCAGAGTAGCTTCTGCGCTCAGACGGGTGACATCTGTTATTCCTCCGGCGACTGCTGCTCTCAAACCTGTGAGGTCGTGAGCGGGACGTCCGTGGGAACTTGTGCTGCTCCACCGCAGGGGCGCTCGTTCTGTACGGGCGGAATAGCAGGTAGCCTGTGCGATGAGTGCAACGATTGTTGCAGTCGGCTTTGTATTCCTTTCGGTGATGCGGGACTTCACGTCTGCGCCCAGGCCCGCGGCTGCAGACAAACAGGCGAGCTCTGCAAGAGCGATCTCGACTGCTGTGGCGGAGACCCAGATTCCCCCCTTCCCGGAGCCGGGAACGTAGAGTGTGCCCGCGAGGACGACGAAGTTTGGGGCATTTGTCGCAATGCCATGTCCTGCAGTCCCCAGGGCAACGTTTGCCATCTTCAGGACTATGCATGCAGTGTGAGCGCGGCCGCCAACAAGTGCTGTGAAGCAGACGGCGCGGTGAGCGAGTGCAACGTCGATGTCGACGGAGTGCCTCGCTGTAGTGGGCTGGGCGACGTGTGTCAAAAGCTCGGGGATGCTTGTGCGGCGAACGAGGACTGCTGCGACGGGTTGTGCCGTCCCACCTCGAGTGGCGCCCTCACTTGCCAACAAGTCGTCGAGTGTTTCGACGCTGAAGAGAGCTGCACGGCGACATCCGAGTGCTGTCCCGGGTTGTGGTGCGAGAGAAGCCTGAGTGATCCGTTTGGCCGCTGTTCCGATGAAGGCGCTCTCGCATGCGGTCTCGAGGGGCAGATCTGTGGAGCCGGCGAGCTGGGGTGTTGTAGCTCTTGGGTTTGTGAGTCGGGGCATTGCCGGGGACGGGCCGAGTGAGCCTGGGGATACTCGTCGCCGCGCTTTCCTGGGGACATGTCCCTGGTGCTCTCGTCCCCGCCATCCTCTCGCAGGCTCCGGGGGCAGCGACGGAGCCGTCGAAGCAGGTCGAGAGCTTCCCCGCGGAGGAGTCCGTCGAGTCCATCGGCCACACGGATGAGGCTCCGCCCGATGAACGAGGTCCCGTAGAGCGTTTCACTGCCTGGCAAGCGCCTCCGACCTGCGTTCAATTGGCTGAACTCAGACAGCAGGTCGAGCTACACATCTCGGCGGATCCCGAAGTCGCGCGGGAGGTACGCGGAGAAATACTTCGCGGACCAGCGGGGTGGATCGCAACCTTCACGGTGTACGAATCCGACGAGCGAATTGGCGAGCGGCTACTTCAGCTCGAAGGAGACGATTGCCGAGCCCATGACGAGACGTTGGCGCTCGTGGTGGCTCTGCTCGTGGAGCACGGTCCTCCTCCACCGAGCGACCCCGTCCCCGTCGAAGAACCCCCCGCAGGGCCGGAGGAGGCCCCGCCTCCTGAACCGAGAGTCAAAAGTCCGCCGCCCGGAGCCGAACCGCCACCTCCCGCGCCGCAGCCTCGCTCGTATTTTCGGGCCGGGGCGGGCGCCCGGTTCATGACGGGGTGGCTGCCATCTCTCGGATGGGGGCCTACCGCGTTCGTCGGTGTGTTGCCCAAAGACGCTATCGGCATCGATCTTATGGGTGATTTCTATCTTCCGCAGGCGACTGCCTATGAGGACGTAACCGTCCATGGTTCCGGCGCGCGTGTTCACGGCCGCGCCTGCTTCCTGCCTCGATGGGAGATCTGGCGGCTCTCACCATGCGCCGGGCTCGGGTGGATGGGGCTCTTTGTCGAAGGGCGAGAGGTGCCCGGTCCCCGGTCCGTCCGATTCGGAACGATGGAGAGCTCCGCGTCGTTGGCGGGGGCCGTGGACCTGGACGATCGGTGGGGGCTCGAAGCGGGGGCGGAAGCGATTTTTCCATTCAGGCGTGGGAGATTCGTGCTCGAGAGCCCGGGTGGGGAGGTGCCCGTGCATCGAACCGCCGGGATGATTCTTGCCGCGCATGTGGGCGTAGTTCTTACTCTTTGAGGGAAAGTGGGCTCCGATCTCCCAGCTCCGTGCTAATTTCAGTGCGGATGTCCCACATACTGACCGAGGAGGCCGAGTGGCCTGCGCAAAAGCAGCGCCACGACCTCGGAGAGATTTATCGTGAAAACGTCGACTATGTGTGGCGAGTCCTCTCCCATCTGGGAGTCAAACCCGCGGATGTCGGGGACGTCGCCCATGACGTCTTCATTACCGTCAAGCGCCGGCTTGCCAGCTTCGAAGGTCGCTCATCCCTGCGGACTTGGATCTACGGGATCTGCATCCGCACCGTTTCCGACTACCGGGGCAGGGCATTTCGACGACGTGAAATCCCCCACGACGAAATCCCCGATCAGCATCTTTCCGCTGAGCAACCCCAGGCTGCGGAGCACAGTGAGCTCCGCGCGAAGCTCCTCGAACTTCTCGCGGGCCTCAAGGACGAGCAGCGTGAAGTTTTCGTCCTCTACGAGATCGAGGAGCTTTCCATGCGAGAGGTGGCCGAAGCCGTCGGCTGCCCACTGCAAACCGCCTACTCTAGGCTGCATGCGGCTCGCGACGCGCTCAAGTCGCGTCTCAAGCAGGGAGGGTATGCGCCATGAGTGAGCCGGAACGTTGGCTGACGTCCACTGAGGCGCCCAGCGGGATGAGCGAGATGCTTTCCGCTGCTCAGAAGGTGGGGCCCAGCGCCGTCGAACGCGCTGCCCTTGCCGGTAAGCTTGGCGTGGCGACTTCCGGACTCTGGATAGCGCCCGCCCTGAAAGGGCTCGCCGCGACGGTCGTCGTTGCAGGCGGGATCTGGGGCGCGACGAATCTGGGGGGAGCCCCGGAGGAGGCTCCTTCCGCCGTGACGCCCCCGTCGACCTCGGAGCCCGGCACTCCGACGATCGAACTCGACGAACCTCCTTTG
This sequence comes from uncultured Polyangiaceae bacterium, assembly GCA_965652275.1. Classification (GTDB taxonomy): domain Bacteria; phylum Myxococcota_A; class Polyangia; order Polyangiales; family Polyangiaceae; genus NIC37A-2. Next base: position 31,328 of record CBFGUR010000019.1, read on the forward strand.
GTGCCTGACGCTGACGCGCAGCGCAATGAAGAGCCGCCGGAGCAGGTTGTGCAGCCTTCACCGTCGGCGAAGCGTGCTCCGCAAAAGGCATCGGCGCCGGAGGGCGAACCCGCAAAGCCCAGCGAGGCCTCCATGATTGCCCGGGCCAAAGGCGCCTTGGAGACATCTCCATCGAAGGCTTTGGCCGCGCTCGCCGAGCACGCCAAGCTGTATCCGAAGGGAGTGCTTGCGGAGGAGCGCGAGGTGCTCCGGATCAGGGCCCTGAAGAACCTCGGCCGAGACGATGCCGCCGAGGCGCAGCAGGAAAAGTTCCGCAAGGAACATCCCGAATCCGTGCACCACATTCCCTGAGCTGATCGCGAGGGCGACGAGAAAAGGGAGGAGCCGGTCGGCTTCTCCCTTTCTTCGTCGGAGCAGCGCTTCGGGCTACTCATACCCTCCGCGTCAACTCACCCTGCCCCGCCCGCGTCGGATCCCGCCGCTGCGGAGTCCAAAACGGGCGAGTGCCGGAACCAGGTCAACTCACTGGGCGCCGGGTAGGTAAAACACCCCGCGCAGATCCTCGGTCGTCGAGATGGGCGCGGGATCGCCGCCGCCCGGCTGACGCCAAGATGTCACTCGGAATTGGTAGTACATGCCCGGATCGAGAGGGCCCTCATACGCTACGGTCACGGTGTCGGAGCCGCTGACGCCCGGGATCTCGAGTGAACTCCACACTTCGTTTCCGAAAGCATCGTAGACGTAGACGTCGTACCAGTCCTCGCTGCTGTCGTCGGCCCATTCGAGCGTGGGGGATCCATCCACCGCCTCAGGGCCGTCGGCACCGGGGCCGGTGATGCTCAGGGCTTCGGTGACTTTGAACGAGTCGACGATGTCGAGGGTCGCCTCACCAGCCGTCACCTCGATGTGCACGAAGCCCGTGCCGGCGATGTTCGTGTCTGGGTCCCGCACGAGGTCATCGTTCTCGTAGGCTGCGAGCACGACGTAGTTCCCTGCTGGGACGCCTTCGATGCTGAAGTCTCCGTCGATGCTCACGGGACCACTCGCCGGAGCCCGCAGGCCCCGGGGAACCTCGCCGCGCGCGGCCGTTTCGTTGAATGTGTCTTCGACTACCAGGATGACGCTGGTCACGGAACCGCCGGGTGCGTTGACGATCTGAATGTTGCCGCTCACCGTGGTCGTCCCTTCGTCCTGCTCTGTGAGCTCGACTCCCTCCACGTTTTCGCCGGTTACCGATATCGTGCCCTGATCCACCTGGGTGAAGGCTCCGTACGCTTTGATGTCGTAGTCGCCGTCGGGGAGATTGAAGATGGTGAAGTTGCCGCTGAGATCCGTGACGGCGCTGAACGTACCGCCGTCTCCCGTTGCGATGACGAGGAGCCCTGCCACGTTCGAGTCGTCGCCAAGGGGGGCGACCGAACCGGACGCCCAGACTCGGTTCCCGTCTTCGAGGGGGATGAGTCCGACGTCGGTGAGGGCGTTTTCGAGAACGTACAAATCGCCATCGCGCACGGCATCATCGGCAGCGATGGGAAGAGCAACACGGACGCCGCTCGGGAACGGTTGGTAATCTTGCGCCGAACCGTTCAAAGTGAACGTAGCGTCGACAGGGGTACCGTCCTCGTTTCGGACCACCGGGATATCGAGCAAGTAGGACCCATCCGCCTCGGAAACGGAGATGTCGGTCACCGCCGACCCCTCTTCGTCGAGAGCCAACACGTGGGCGCCTTCGATGGCAGCCGAATCAGTCGTGTCCGTCACCGTTCCGCGTAGCACGACGCGTCCGAAGCATTTGTTTTCGCCAGACACGGTTTCGGCGCACGTCAGGTCGTTTCCGCAGTGGGGTTCCTCGGGATCGCAAACGGCACCCTCGGTCAGCACGCACACCGTTTCGCCCTCGGCCTGCGCGCCGCCGGCGCTTTCGAGGTCGCTCGCGGATTCGGTCCGCGTCGGAACGACGCACTCGCCGAAGGGCCCACATCCGCCGCTCTCGACCACGTCCTCGTCCTCGTCGCAGGGTTCGCCTGGTGCGACGACACAAAAGGCGTCCCCGTCCTCATCCGCGACGCACGCGAACCCATCAGAACAGGCCTCGGTGTCTTCGACGTCACAGCTCGCCCCCAGATCGCTGGACTCTTCTGCTTCCGCCTCATCCTTTTTGGAGCAACCGACGGAAAGGAACAGTCCGCCCAAGAGGGAAGCGGCAACCACGGAACCAATGGATATTCTCGTTTTCATGCAGGGTCAGTGGGGCGGCGCTCATCGAATTCTCACAAACGGAAGCAGAATCACCTTCGCCCACACGCGCCTACCTTTGTGGGGCTTCGGGGGACTGGCGAACGGGACTCATTCCGACCAAGTGACCAAACGCGGAGACGCTGCGAAAAATTCTGGTGACCGACTTCGCCACGGTGCGCGTTGACCCCCCTGGGTGACGGCCTCGATCAGATGCCCGCAAGTCCCCGCGAGGCGGCCAATTCGTGCCGCCGTGGGAACACAGGGAAGGAATTCTGAAAATTTCTTCAGATTGTTCGGAACGCCTTCTGCCGGGGATGGAGCCGGCACGATGTGGTCAATGCGCATTGAGGTCCGTTGTGAAATTGGACATCCTATACACCTTGGCCCGGGTGGGCCTTCAGCACTGTTTGGGTGGCGGACGCGTCACCACGAAAGAAGTTGACCACATGAAGATCGTCTCTCATTGGCTTTCCCTGAGCGCCGCGCTGGCGCTTTCGCTCTCCATCGCTTGTTCCAACAACCCGGAGGTGGGTGGAGGAAGCGGTGACGGTGATGGTGATGGTGATGGTGATACCCCGATGGGTGGAACCGGAAACGGGGACGGTGACGGAGATATCATCATCGGCGACGGCGACGGCGACGGCGATGGCGACGGCGATGGCAACGGGACCGGTGGCGGAGGCGTCGTTGTCGATGGTTGCGGAGACGGCAACATCGACGACGGGGAAGCCTGTGATGACCGAAACACGGAGGACGGCGACGGCTGTTCAGCGACGTGTGAACTCGAGGACGAAGACATCTTCGATTGTTCCGTTGTTGGGCAACCTTGCGAGGAATGCGGCAACGGCGCGGATGAGGACACCGAAGAATGTGACGACGGCAACACTGAGGACGGCGACGGTTGTTCCTCGAGCTGCGATATCGAAGGCGACTTCGTCTGCGATGCTCCAGGACAAGAATGCTACAGCTGCGGAAACGGGCAGGTAGAGGGCCCGGAGGCCTGTGACGATGGAAACAACGACGACAGTGACGGTTGCGCGGCCGACTGTTTCACGGTCGAGCCGTTCTACGACTGTTCGGTCGAGGGTGAGGGTTGCGCTCTTTGCGGTGACGGCGTTGTCGAGGGGGCCGAAGCGTGTGATGACGGGAACAACTTCTCGCTCGATGGATGCTTGTTCAACTGCAAGGCCATCGAGACAGGCTTCACGTGCTCCATCGTCGACGGAGCCCAGGTCTGTCAGATGTGCGGCAATGGCCGCGTGGAGGGCACCGAAGCTTGTGACGATGGCAATACCCAAGGAGGGGACGGCTGCTCGAACGATTGCTCTGGAGAAGAGGCCGGGTTCATCTGTGCCGTGCAGGGCCTGGCGTGCTATCGTTGCGGCAACGGCATCCAAGAAGGGGTCAAGGACGCCGAGCGCGCAGAGAGATGCGATGACGGTGGAGTCTGCAGCGAGACGACTTCCCAGCCCTGCACCAGCGATGGTCAATGCCCGAGTGGCGAAAGCTGCGTGCCGAAAGCTGGTGATGGGTGTGATGCGTCGTGTCAGATCGAGGAGGGGGGAGATACTCCGTGGACATGTCGAGTTCCTGGACAGCCCTGCATCAACTGCGGCAATGGGCAGATCGACGGCGCACCGACGGATCTGATCCACGAAGAGTGTGACGACGGCAATCAGGACGACGACGACGGCTGTTCCTCCGAGTGTCTCCTGGAACCGGGTGCGGTTTGTTCGACGACACCTCCAGCTGCGTCCGACTGTATCGTTTGTGGCGACGGATTGATCGAGGGGAGTGAACAATGCGACGACGACAACCGCTACGACCGCGATGGTTGCAGCTCGACCTGCATGATCGAGGTGGACAAGGCCTGGACCTGTCCCAACGATAGCGGCGTTGGAGGACAATGCTACATCTGCGGCAACGGCATCAAAGAGGATGCTGAGGCTTGCGACGACGGCAACACCAATCCGGGTGATGGCTGCGCGGCAGACTGTACGATCGAAACCGACCAGGCTTGGGTGTGCCAGGTTCCGACCGGCACCGCACGTAGTGTCTGCGACTACTGCGGAAACGGGATCCGCAAGCTCGACGAGGAGTGCGACGACGGTGACATCGACGACACCAATGGTTGCTCGAATAGCTGCATCCTCGAGCCTGGCTACACGTGTCCCGATCCCGGCGGCATCGCCTGTTACGAGTGCGGGGACGGAGTCATCGAAGGTCGGGAGGTGTGCGACGAAGGGCCGGGCAACTCCACAGCGGGTTGCGCGAACGACTGCCTCAGTGTGACCCAGTATTGGGACTGCAGCGATGAAGGACAATCCTGCACCAAGTGCGGTGTGGGGAGCGGCGCGCTCGACGGTGACGAAGCTTGCGACGACGGAAACAACACGAGCGGTGATGGATGTCGTGCGGACTGTCGGGCAATCGAGCCTGGTTGGGATTGCTCGACCGGAACCTGTACCAAGTGCGGCAACGGTGTGGTGGACGCCGACCAAGGCGAAGCCTGTGACGACGCGAACACGAACGATGGCGACGGCTGCAACTCTGCGTGCGAGGTCGAAGCCAACTGGAGCTGTGTCCAGCCTGTCGCTGGGGCGCGTTCGGTGTGCGATCGCTGCGGAAACGGTTACGTTGGTGGGACCGAGACGTGCGACGACGGGGCCAGTCCGCCCAACGAGGGCTGCGATGAGTGCCAGACGAACACGGCCGGTGGCTGGACGTGTCCTGCTACGGGCGGCACGTGCCGCAACTGCGGTGACGGTACCGTCCAGCCTGGCGAGGTGTGCGACGAGGGGGGAACGACTACGGCAGGATGTACGTCCGAGTGCACGAGCATCACGGCTAATTGGTACTGTGACAATCCCGGCGAACCTTGCACGCTCTGTGGCGACGGTAGCGTCGACGGGGACGAGGTTTGCGACGACGCGGTCAACCCAGCGGCGTGCGCCGCGGACTGTAAGTCAATCAACCCCGGGTGGACTTGCGCGAGCGGCACGTCTTGCACCATGTGCGGCAACGGTCAGCTCAATACGGTGGCCGCTCATGGGGTTCTTCAGGATGAGGACTGTGATGACGGCAACATGGCGGACGGTGACGGATGTAGCTCGACTTGTGAGATCGAGCCTGGTCCCTTCAATTGCGTCACGCCTGGCCAGCTCTGCGAAAAGTGTGGCAACGGGGTCAACGAAGCCAACGAAGAGTGTGACGACGGGAACCTCGACGAATCACCGGCTGACGGTTGCAGCGCGTCCTGCGACTTGGATCCGGGATGGTCTTGCTCAATCCCCGGCGTCGAATGCAACAACTGTGGCGACGGAATCTATCAAGGCGTCGAGCAATGCGACGACATGAATTTCACAGCCGGTGACGGCTGCTTCAACTGCAAACTCGAGCCCGGCTGGTCGTGCGTCGAGGGAGGCGGCTGCGTCTCCAACGGGTGCGGGGACGGAAACGTCGCCGGTACCGAAGAGTGCGACGACGGTAACCGCCTGAGCATCGACGGTTGCAGCAGCTTCTGTCGCGTGGAAGACGGCTGGGCTTGTCCCCCCACTGGTGGACGTTGTGTTCGCACGTTCTGCGGTGACGGCGTCGTCAACGGCGATGAGCAATGCGACAACGGCGGCTCTTGTAGTACGACGGCTCAGAGTTGTGGCGGGAACGGCGACTGCCCCAGTGGTGAGACGTGCGTTCATGTCGCGGATAGCAGCTGCGACGCGGGTTGCCTCGAGGTGGGCATCTGTGGCGATGGCATCGTCGGAAGCGGGGAGGAATGTGATGACGGCGGCACCTGCGACGGTTCCTCCGACAACGCTGGCGACGGTTGTACGGCAAATTCCGACTGTCCGAACGGCACCTGCGTGTTCCCGGCTGACGATGGCCCCGCCAACAGCGGAGACGGGTGCGACAGTAACTGTGAGTGGGAAGACACGACCCTTGCGTGCAAAGGCAAGACCGACGGTAAGTACAACTGCGTCCCGGAGACCGGGTGCGGCGACGGCGTCCTCGGACACGACGAAGAGTGCGACAACGACGTTGGGTCTCCTCCCGTCGGAGGCGACGGCTGCAGCTCGACCTGCACGGTAGAGCCACTCTACACTTGTGACGGCGACGTCACCGGGACGAGTAACTGCGACCCGCAGCTCGGCTGGGTGATGATCCGGGAGTTCGACTTGAACAACGTGAACCCCGAAGCCCTTCACTACGATCCGCGCACGCGCTCCTTCGTAGGGTACAAGGCGAACGAGGCGCAGTCTCCGCTCGAACTCTGTATCGATGGTACGGTCATCGAGCACCCGGCGTCGAACGGTGACCCCGGGCAGATCTGCGAACCCGGAATCGGCCTTGGTGCGCCTGGTTGCACGACACTCACGACGAGCAACAAGGTCGCGCGCTATTATCCCTTCGACGCGGGGTCACTGACGGGTGCGACGTACGATCCTGGAACGGACTCGTGGTACTTCTTGGATGCAAGCGGCCTACGTCGCCTGTGCGACCTGCCTGGCTACAGCGATGGATTTTCTACCGGCGACGATATCGTGTCGCTCTCCGCAGATGGGATCGCCATTGGAGACGACGGGCGCCTTTACGTCGCCAACAACGGCACCGAGGAAATCGACGTCTACGAGCGTCTCGATGATGTCGCGGACTGCGATGTGGGCTTCGATATCGCGGGCGGACCTGTCGTGTCGTACGCGCAGCCCGTTTCCTCGGGTACGGCTCTCGGCGGGATCTTCTCGCTCAGCGGCACTGGGATGGTCGGAACGTTCGCGGGGATCTCGTCTTCGTCGACTCACCATTTCCGCTTCACCGAGCTCGGCGGAACGCCCGTGGCGACCATCCTGATGTCGAACACCGATTACATCACGACCTCGAGCGGCGGTGCGGTAGCCGATCCTGCCAAGGCCATGACGGGCGGAGAGACCGCGACGGACGGTTCTGGGTTCATCATCTGCTTCAACTCCAACAGCGAGGACTGCAAGCTGTTTGGAACTGCATGCCAGGACGACGCGGACTGCGAGCGAACCGCGCCGGGAACAGTATGCCGTACCGAGGACGAGCTCGGAAACCCCATTGCAGCGCCCTACTGCTGGGCCCCGGCGACGGCGCGTGACGACTACTCGGTCGCGAATACGGCCGATACGGACGTCCCGGTCGACGTTTTCGCCAACGACACCTTCGCACAATCCGTTTGCCGAGGCGGAAACTTGGGCCTGACGCACGACCTCACCAGTACCTACGGCGGTACCGTTGAGACCGGGACGGGACCGATCGAGTGCGGAAACGCAAGCTTCGGAGTGAACGACCAGTGTGTGCTTTATACGCCTCCGGCCGACGGCACATGCAACATCATCGACAGCTTCGACTACACGAGCCCGCTGGGTGGTGACACCGACGAGACCGCGACGGTCTACATCACCGTCAGCTGCGATTGTGGCAACGGTACCGTCGATGCCGGTGAGGACTGTGATCCGACCGACCCAGCTTGGAGTGCGGCGACTTGTAGCCCGACCTGCCAGGAGATCTCCCTCTGCGGGAACGGCATCGTCGAGGGTAGCGAGCAATGTGACGATCCGGATCCGGACGTCTGCTCTTGGGATTGTCGACTTGCCGGGTGCGGCGACGGGACTCGCGCCGGTACCGAAGAGTGCGACGACAACAACCTCGTCAGTGGCGATGGTTGCAACTCCTCGTGCCAGCGCGAACGCTGCGGTAACGGTCGTCTCGACGCCGGGGAAGAGTGCGACAACGACGTCTCGGTGGCGCCTGCGGCACCCTCGGGTGGTGACGGCTGCTCCTCGACCTGTACCACTGAGCCGTTCTGCGGCAACGGGATCCAGGAGCCGGGCGAGCAGTGCGATGACGGAAACGATATCGACACCGATAGCTGCACGGACGGCTGTAAGTCGGCGTATTGCGGAGACGGCTTCCAGCGATCCACTGAAGCGTGTGACGACGGGAACAACCAAAGCGGTGATGGTTGCACCTGGAATTGTCTGGTGGAGACCTGCGGTGACGGCATCCTGAACGTCGGAGAAGAGTGTGACGAAGGCATGGCCTCCTCCGAGGTTTGCCGCGGGCCGGGCAACGCGAATCCGGATCTGGATTGTACGATTCCCCTCTGCGGCGACGGGATCCAGGATCCTAGCGAACAGTGTGACGACGCGTCGAACGACTATTGTAGGAACGACTGCACCATCCTTTCCTGTGGAGATGGCCGAACGGATGCCTTCAATCCGGTCGTCCCCGGTCAAGCAGAAATGTGCGACGATGGGAACAATACCAGCGGAGATGGTTGCGATGCGAGCTGTCAGCTGGAGGAGTTCTGTGGAGACGGTGTGCGCGTCGATCCCGAGGAATGCGACTACAGCGACCCCACGGACATGAATCGTGAGACCTGCAGTTTGCAGTGCACGATCCAGATCTGCGGCAACGGCCTCATCGATCCCGGTGAAGACTGCGATGCTGGGCAGAACACGACCACCACATGTCGCGGTCCTTCCGACGCTCCGATGGGCTCGATGGCCTGCACAATTCCGGTCTGTGGCGACGGAATCACGGACGCTCAGCGCAACGAACAGTGCGACGACGGGACGACCTGCCTCAACGGAAATACCTGTACCGTCGGGGGCGCCCCCTGTGGAGATGGTTCGTCGTGTATGCGGCGGAACGGAGACGGCTGCGACAACTTCTGCCTCATCGAGCCCGAATGTGGGAACGGGGTCACCGAACCCGGCGAGGAGTGCGATGGTGGAAGCAACTGCTCAGCGGACTGTCGCTTCGTCGGCTGTGGCAACGGCGTGGTCGATCCGGGGGAACCCTGCGACTACAACGCGACACAGCCCCAGGGCCAGGTCTGTCGTCTGAACTGCACGATTGTGGAGTGCGGCGACGGGATCTTCGATCCGGGCGAGGAGTGTGACCTCGGAGCACAGAACGGAGGCGCGATCTGCAACACCGATTGTACTGCCAACACGGTCTGCGGCGACGGAGTGCGCGACTCGAACGAGAAGTGTGACAACGGGGCGCACTGTGCGAACGGCGCTTCTTGTACCATCGGCGGTGCGGCGTGCGGTGACGGAACTCAATGTCGTGCTCGCAGCGGAGACGGGTGCTCGAGGAATTGTTTCTACGAGTACTGTGGTAACGCAGATGGCGTGAACGGGGCCGTCGGCGTTCTCGATCCGGGTGAACAGTGTGACGACGGCAACAACACCTCTGGCGACGGGTGTTCGTCGACATGCAAGATTGAAGCGGTCTGCGGAAACGGTATTCACGAACCGGCACTCGGGGAGCAATGTGACTACACCGACGACAGTGACCCGAACCAGGACGTGTGTTCCAACATCTGTACAATCCAGCAGTACTGCGGCGACGGAGTCGTCACGGAGTCGGCGGGTGAGGAGTGCGAGCCTCCTGGAACGAACACCTGCACCCTCGACTGCCAGGACCGGGTCATCGTAGTGAGGTAACGGAGAGACTACCCCAAGTAGAGGATAGCGGTCGCCCCAGGGCGACCGCTTTTCTTTTGGGGGTGAGCACGGAATTCTGAAATCTTTGCGCCCCGCGCAGCAGGTGAGACAAGTTCCCGTAGCCTGGTCCCCGATCCGCCTTTACGTCGGGGGATCCGGCGGGGTAAGGCGATCAGGATGGGGACCCGCCTCGAACGATTTCAGGAGACCTTTGGCCTCGATCTACGGTCGCTTGCCGTGCTTCGCATCCTGATCGGCTGCATGCTCGTCGTTGACTACGCGATTCGAGCGGTATCGCTTCGTGCGCACTACACGGATTTTGGCGTGGTGCCAGCGGCCTGGCAACAGACGCACATCATCGATCCTCATCCGGGAAGGTTCAGCTTCCATCTGGCGAATGGAGATCTCGGTCTGCAGATTGCGCTCTTGGGCGTGTCGCTGCTCTTCGCGATCTTCTTGATCGTCGGGTTTCAGACTCGTCTCAGCATGCTCGCTAGCCTCGTTCTCATGATTTCGGTGCAGAACCGAAACATGGAGATCGAAACGGGCGGCGACTACCTGCTTCGCCTGGTGGCGTTTTGGTGCGTCTTCTTGCCGATGGGTGCGCGCTTTTCTCTCGATGCACGGCTGGGAGCGCGGGGGCCCGATCCCAAACGAGGAAACCTGCGAGGGAATCAGTTCTTCTCGGTCGCCACCGTAGCGCTCCTGGTGCAGATGGCGTTCGTGTATTTCTTTAGTGCTCTGCACAAGAGCCACCCGATTTGGCGGGTCCATGACACGGCGATTCACTACGCGCTGCACATCGACAGTTACGACACGGCGCTGGGTGAGCTCTTGCGCCAATTCCCGGTGATCACGGGCGCCTTCACCCGCCTCACTCTTGGCTATGAGTTCGTCGCGCCGCTCCTGATTTTCGGCGCGGGGCTCGTCGGCTTGCTGCCCGGTTTGGAGCGGGTGGCGCACCCGATACAGGGAACGCTTCGCACTTTCGTGTCGGTGACGTTCATTTTCTTTCACCTGGGGCTCGCGTCGAGTCTGTCGCTCGGCACCTTTCCGTGGTTTGCGGCGCTGATTTGGTTCGGTCTCTTTCCGACCTACGCGTGGGACCGCCTCGATGATTTCCGCAGGGGCGTGATTCCGCGTGATCCGTACGAGGAGGTCGAGCGAGATGCCAACCAAGAGAAGACGTCGAAGACAGCTCCCCCCGACGGAGGAACGACCGGGGCTACCGAGGACGAGGCGCCGCCTTGGTTCTATCGTTTTCGCACTCCCCGAGTTCTTGGCGCCATGTCCCAGGTCGAGAGCTTCTTTCTTCGTTTCGAAAAGCCCCCGAAGAAGAAGAAGCGTCGCAAGCGTCAGCCTCTTGCGATCCGACGACTGGCCTCTGGGATGTCAGACTTGGTCGCGGCCGTGGCGCTTTTCTATACCGTACTTTGGAACATGAATACGCTCGAGCGCGAGCCCTGGGGCGCTTGGATCACGGGCGGCGGAGACTCGCTGCTTCCCGACGCCAGGCCCGCGATCAACTTCGTGCGCCTCGACCAGCACTGGGGGCTCTTCGCTCCCTATCCACGAACGACTGACGGGTACTACGTCGTGCTCGGCGTTCAGAAGAACGACAAGGAGATCGACTTCTTGCGGGACGACCACGAGGTGACTTGGGAGAAGCCCGACGACGTGTCCGGTAGCTATGAGACATTCCGTTGGCGGAAGTACTTCCGGAACGTGCGCCGTCGCTCCAAGCGGCAGCATCTGCATTTCTACTCCGACTACGTCTGTCGAGCGTGGAACGAAGCGCATCATGGCGACGAGCAGTTGAAGAGCGTCTCCGTGTTCTTCATGGCGCGCAAAACGCTGCCAAAAGGCGGACACGAGCCGGTCAAGAAGGAGCGCTTGTGGGTGCAAGGGTGCCAATCCGCCTACAAGCCCTATCAGGCGCCGGGTCCCTCGAGTCTGCGAACGAATCGAGGAGCGAGCGAAAAGGACGATTGAAGCTCAGCTGTGGATCGCGCAACATGGATCCGTTCCTTTTTGGGGAGGGTCGGATGGTACGATGCAGAACCCGTGAAGCGACGATCGGTTCGAACGATCATCGCGATGAATCAGACACCAAAACGCCGATTTCGAGCAGCGAGATGAAGCTCAGCGGGCGAGAAAAGCCCCCTGGTGAGAGCGTCGAGACGTTTCTCGAGAGTTCCTCGCTGCATGCAGCTCGGAGCTTTCGTGGGTCGTTTTTCTGTTTTGCGGGGGGCGTCGCCTTGCTCGTCTCGGTATCGTGCGGCAGTTCCGACGATGGCGACGACGATTCATCGGGTGACGGCGGTAGCGCAAACGTCGGGGACGGAGACCTCAGCGGCGACGGAGATGAGCAAGCCGGCGATGGCGACGGGAGCGGGGATGGTGACGGCGATTCGCCGATAATTGGAGAGTCGCCGACGATCGGTGAGGACTGTGCGGTGTTCCCCGCCGACAACCCATGGAACTTGGACATCTCCGAGCTCCCGATTCATCCCAACTCGGACAACTTCGTCGCATCGGTGGGTCTCGATGATCACATGCATCCTGACTTCGGAACGGTATGGGATGGCGCTCCCATCGGTATCCCTTACGTGGTCGTTGATTCGTCAGAGCCCTTCGTCGATATCGAATACGACGCGTATGGGGATGAGAGTACTCCTGGCCCATTTCCTCTCCCTCTCGATGCGCCCATCGAAGGCGGTCCCAGCTCCGACGGCGACCGGCATGCGATCGCTGTGGATGCTGTGGCGTGCATGCTGTACGAGATCTATCGGGCGTTCCCAGGGTCAGATGGCTGGACGGCTGATTCGGGGGTCGCGTGGGATCTGTCGTCAAACGCAACTCATCCAGAGGGTTGCACGTCGGCGGATGCTGCTGGACTCCCTATTTTTCCGGGGCTCGTGCGCTACGACGAGGTCGTGGAGCAGGGGGAAATCAAGCACGCCCTCCGCTTTACGGTCTCCCAAAGCCAGCGCGCCTACATTCATCCGGCGACTCACTACGCTTCGAGCAACACCGATCCCGACCTTCCTCCGATGGGGCTACGGTTTCGGATGAGAGCGGACTACGACTGCTCCGGATACTCGACGGAAGCGCAGGTGATCTGCGCCGCCCTCAAGAGGTACGGCATGATCGTCGCGGACAATGGCTCCGATTGGTACCTCAGTGGCGCTCCGGACAGCCGCTGGAATGACGACAATCTCGGCGACATCAAGTCGATCCCGGGAAGCGCATTCGAGGTCGTCGATACCGGAGATCCAATCGTTACCGACGCACCGGTTTGTGTGCTGCCCTAGTGGGGGCTTGGCCGACTTGAGATCCGGGCACGTATCTGCGAGATCGGACGCATGAATTGTGCCTTCTGTGGGTCCGAGATGCGATACGTGCATGGTCACGCCGCGTGCGTGGCCAGCCCCTGTCCCATGTTCGGGCTCAACCAGGACGAATGCTGTTCCGGGGACGTAGGCTGTGTACCGACGTCGCTTGCCGCCGCGCGCCCCGTCCCACCCCCAGCGGCGCCCCACAAACGAGGAACGACCGATGACTGAGCGCACCGCGCTCTTGATCGGAGCAACGGGACTCGTGGGAGCACAGCTCGTGAGTCAGCTTCTCGATGACGACGACTACGCGCACGTCCTGACGTTCGCGCGACGACCGGTCGGGATTTCTCATCCAAAGCTGGTCCATCACGTCGTCGACTTCGACAAGCCTGAATCCTGGTCATCACTCCTCCGCGGTGACGTTCTTTTCTCGGCAATGGGGACCACGAAGAAGACGGCGGGAGGCGAGAAGGCCCAATGGAAGGTCGACTACGATTATCAGCTCAGTGCCGCCAAAGCGGCTCGGGAAGGAGGCGCGCGGCACTTGGTTCTCGTCTCGTCGACAGGGGCCGATGCCGAGAGTTCGATGTTCTACCTCCGCATGAAAGGAAAGCTCGAGGAGGCGGTTCTCGAACTCGGCTACCCGCACACTGCCATCATGCGACCGAGTCTCTTGGATGGTGATCGCAGCGAGCGCCGTCCTTCAGAGGAATGGGGACTACGGGTCGCGCGGCTCCTCCCCGAATGGGATGCGCTTGCCCGGCTACGACCGGTGCCCGTAGCCCTCGTGGCGCGCGCCGCGCGTCAGGCTGCGCGCTCCGAAAAACGCGAAGTCATCTGGGAAGCAAAAGACATCTTCCGATGTGAGACTTGAGAGACGACGCGCGCTGGGGTGATGTCTCGAGCAGTTGAATCCGCATGGGGCCCGCCGGCCGATGGTCTCGCGGAACGCCCAGCAGCCCGCGTGTTTGCAGATGGCGATCGCAAAATGCTACGGACCGAAAAACATGTGCCCCATGTTTCCTTTCCGAGTGATACCTGGGACGGGTCGGTTCGGCCGCTCGATAGGTCTGGGGGTGTTGTGGTCCGTCCTACTCGCGCAGTCTTCGGCGGCGCAACCTCGAGATCCTCGATCTGGGCAGGACGAGGAACCATCCAATGAGGTGCGTATCAGCGCACCGGTCCTCGCAAGCCCCGGTGATGTGCCGTATCCAGAGGGCGCCTCGGGCAAGGCGGTCGTAGCTCTCAAGATCTTGGTTCAAGTCGACGGCGGTGTGGGCGACGTCCAAGTCGTCGAGGGCGAGGAGCCTTTCGCGAGCGCTGCAATCGAGGCAGCTCGTGGCTTCGTCTTCACGCCGGCGACGGCCGACGGCGAGCCGCGGGCTGCCTGGATCTTGTACCGCATCGAGTACCTGCCTCCTGTCATCGAAACCCTTCCAGTACCCGAACCGAAACGACCGCCCGCCAGTGATGACGGCGCTCGCGAAGACGTCCAGGAAGAAGCTGAGGTGGTGGTAGAGGGCGTTCGCCGACCGGGCGTCGGTCGAGTGATGTCCGACGCGGAAACCCAGATCATTCCGGGGGCCGAGGGAGATCCTCTCCGCTCCATCGAAGCGATGCCCGGCACGGTGCCCATCCTAGCAAGCGGCCCGTTTCTCGGCTTGAGAGGCGCCTCGCCCGGCATGGTGGGATACGAATTCGACGGTATTTCATTGCCGTTCCTTTTTCACTTGGCGCGTGGCCCCGCTGTCGTTCACCCGTGGATGGTCGCCAGCGCGGCGATTCACCATGGTGGCGCGCCCGCGCGACTGGGGCGTGCCGCGGGCGGATTCGTCGAAGCTACTGCGGCCCCGCCGGAGTCGCGCTATCGGGGGTCGTACCGACTTCGCGCCACTGATGCGGCACTCGGAGCCGAGGCGCCGCTGGATAATGGGAATGGCACGTTCCTCGCGGCGGGACGCTACTCGTACACCAAGCCTTTGGTTTCGCTCATTGCCCCCGAGTTTGCGCTCAACTACTGGGACTACCAGACTCGGCTTCGTTACCGTCTTTCGCCGCAGGACGAGATTTCTTTATTGACCTTTGGTGCCGGTGACCGCTCTTCCGTCATCCTGGAAGGACAGCCGCGCGACGATCTGTTCTACGGCTCACTCCACCGCGCGTCTCTGCGCTACACGCGCTATCGAGAAGGCGGCGGGAATCATCGCCTTGCATTCACCGTGGGCCATGATCGCTGGGACGGACAGAACCTCCCCATCAGGCCGAGGCTTTCCACGGTGCATGTGGCGGGAACTTGGTCGGAACCACTCTCACAACGGTCGTGGCTCGAACTTGGTGCGGATCTCGGAACTCGTTTTCAAACGGAGTTCTGGTTCCCCGAGCCGGACGACGAGGATCGGGTCGAAAAATACCACCGCAACGACGTCATGGCGGGTGCCTGGGTCGATTGGACGTTCGCGCCTACCGACGTCACGACCATGGCCCTTGGCGTACGCTTCGATTTGTACAACAGCGACAGGACCCCGAGGGATGACGCCGCGACCCACGGAGTGGCTCAGCCCCGTTTCTCCCTTTCTCATCAGGCGACCGACGTCATTCGCCTGCACAATTCGCTCGGTGTAGCTGCCCAGCCGAGGAGCCCAGCGCAGCGCCCCCCGGGACGCGTCTATTCAGTGGATGGCGGCCTCGAACATGCCGTACTCTCCGACGCGGGAGTCGAGCTCTCGCTTCCGGGACGCGTCTCTTTCGACACCACGGTGTTTCACAACACATTCTTCAACGTTGGCGACGTCGAACATCTGCGCTTCATCCGTGAGCAGGATCGGAGCCTCGAGCGTGGGCGGGGTCAGGCCTACGGACTCGAGGTCTCGCTCCGTCGCATGCTTGCAGCGCGGCTACGCGGCTTCATCTCCTACACGCTCTCGCGATCCTGGCGTAGTCTCGGCAGGGTAAAGGGTCTCGCCGAGTTCGATCGCCCGCACGTGGTGGACGTGGCGCTGGCCTACGATTTCGGTCGGGGATGGAGCCTATCCAGCCGCGGGACTTACTATAGAGGCTATCCCGCCCGCATGGGGCGCGCCCAAGACGTCGAGGACGCGCCGCGGGCCACCGATCACTACCAAATCGACGCCCAGGCCGCGAAACGTTGGGACGTTGGAACCGACGGGGCCTGGTGGGGAATCACGATGGGCGTGCTCAACGCCAATCTTCGCTCGGAAGCGAACTTCTTCGTGTGCGATCCCGCTCTCCGCTGTGAAGAAGAGCTCGTCGGGCCCGCCACGATCCCGACGTTTGGAATCGAAGGGGAACTGTGAAGATCAGCCGCGGCGGCGCCTCGATTACGGGTACCGCCAGCCCCGCGCCGTGAGATCCTCGAGCAGCCGGTCCACCGAGTCGGCCGTACCGCGCCCACGGCCGCCCGCGCTCCCGACGACTCGAGTGTAGATCATCGTCGTCGAGACGGAACGATGCCCGAGCAGCTCTTGAATCGAGCGGAGATCGGTCCCGGTTTCGAGGAGGTGCGTTGCAAACGAGTGGCGGAGGCTGCGTGGTGTGACGCGCTTTTCGAGACCGCAGATCTTGGCGGCCTCTTGAACCGACTTCTGCAACACCGTCTCGTGAAGGTGATGCCGCCGCAGGCGACCCGTTACTCGGTCCGCGTGCTGCCGTGTGGCGGGAAACAACCACTGCCACGGCCAAGAGCGCCCCATGGTCTCGTGCGTTTCTTCTAGCGCCAGCGGCAGCGCCACCCACCCGGCGTTCGTCTTCAAGTCGGCTTCGTAGACCCGACGCACGAAGTCCAAGTGCTTATCCAGGGACGGCACGAGACGAGCCGGAAGGGGCACGACGCGATCCTCTCGACCGTCCCCGCGACGAACGACGATCGTTCGTCGCTGCAAATCGATGTCCTTGACCCGCAAACGAGCACACTCCATCAAACGCAGACCTGAGCCATACAAGAGCGCAGCCATCAAACGCGGCACGCCTTTCATCGTGTCCAAGATTTCAGCACCTTCCTCCGCACTCAGCACGATCGGCAGACGCCCCCCCGCGCGCGCGGGTACGATGCCCTCCGCCGCGCCAGCTTCGCGGACCAACACCCATTGAAAAAGGAACTGAAGGGCCGCCTGCGCCTGCTTCCGAGTGGCGAGCGACGCGCCCTTGTCCAGCGCCAGATGGTCCAAGAACCCCTTGACCGCGACATCGGCCGTCGTTTCGAGATCCTGCCAAGTCTTTGCCCCCGTGAAAAACACGAAGCGCCGGATCCAGCCGAGGTAGGCACGCTCGGTCCGTGCGCTGTAGTGGCGTCGAGCCAGCTCCAGCCGAACC
Organism: uncultured Polyangiaceae bacterium; assembly: GCA_965652275.1. Taxonomy (GTDB): domain Bacteria; phylum Myxococcota_A; class Polyangia; order Polyangiales; family Polyangiaceae; genus NIC37A-2. The sequence continues at coordinate 48,708 of CBFGUR010000019.1, forward strand.
CGATCGAGGAGCCTGCCTCGCGCGCTCGTTCCCGTGGACTGCACGGGGCCACCGACCCGGGGATGCCTCCCAGCATGTTTGTCAGAACCACTTGACGCTCGTACTCCCGAAGTCACGACGACCACTCAGCAAGCGTCGAGCCAAGCCAGGAGTGCCCGAAACGCTGCGGCTTCTCCCGAGTCTTCGTGGGCGCGCCACCTGGCTGGCCGTGGCGCGTCAGGTCTGCACTGATATCTCATCCGGGGCGCCCTCGCGGCGCGACGGTGCGTGTCGATGTGGCCCCCGCGGCGCGACGGTGCGTGTCGATGTGGCCCTCGCGGCGCGACGGTGCCGCAGCAGTTTTCGCCTATCCGCGGCACACTCTCAATCATCAGTAATTTGCATGGATAGGGGAGAAGTGATGCGTAGTTCGCATGAGAGAGCTCCTCCAGCAGTCAACGGACGAGCATCCTTTCTGGGGAGGCGCGCTTCCCATTGTCAGGAGCGCGCCTTACACTTCGCGATGATGCCGCGTGCGGCTGTTGATTCGGCCTATGAATTCCTTGGAAGAGACGTACCCCTGGGGAAAGATGGAGTGGCTTTCGGGTTCGGAAATAGGGAACGCCTCATCGATCTCCGTTGCGCGAATGTTCGTGCTGCCCGGCGCGCAAAGTGAGTCACACCGTCACTCGAATTGCGAGGAGGCGATCGTGGTCGTGAAGGGGGAGGTCGAGGTTCAGAGGGATGCGCAGTCGAGTCGACATTCCTCGGGCGAGTGTGTCGTGGTGCCCGCAGGTGCTGCGCATCGTCTCAGGAACATTGGCGAAACCGAGGCAGAGGTGATGTTGATGTACGGCGCGGGTAAAAGGAAGTACGAGAAGTGTTGAACCCCAGCAAACTCGTTCAAATGAAGTCGAATCTATCGCTTCTCTTCGTGACGCTCGGCGTCGCCCTCGGGCTCTCGAATTTCGTGATCCCGAACATGAGTCTCGAGGTGATCCCTGGATTGGTCGTCTCCGAGTGCGCCCTTCTGTGGTCGACTGGCGTGGGCCTCTTGCTTGATCTTGCGGGCGTTTGGTTGGGAGAGTTGCTCCGGCTCTCTACTTGAGTGGGCGGAGTAGATCTCCCGAATGGCGGCAGGATGCGCGGCGCCCGCCGCTGTGAGTGCGCTCGAAGAAAACTCGCGCTACGTTGAAAGTGCTCATGTCGAGATGGAAAGCATTCACTCTCGTCGGCCTCTTGGCGCTAGCCCTTGGCCTCGGGTCTGTGGACTTGTCCGAGCCGGAACGCGTCGCGGTCGAGCTCACGGCCGCTGGCGTGTTCTTCGCGCTTTTCGTCGCGTGTTACGTGTGGTGGAAGATGATGGCTGCGGTCACGCGTGTGGTATTTCTAGCGGTTGCGGCTGTCGGCGTGGCGCTTCTCCTCAATCGATGGGGAGTCTTGGGGGGGTGAGGATACGATGATGGTCGTGAGGTATGCAGAATCTCGAGCGTTTACCAGGGAGCAAGTCCTCGAGCTCTACACGTCCTGTGGCTGGTCTTCTGCGGAGCACCCAGACGAGCTCATGCTTGCCCTCGCGAATTCGCACAGCATAATCGAGGCTTGGGCCTCTGGGCGTCTCATCGGGCTCGTCAATGCCATCTCGGACGGCTCACTCGTCGTCTACTATCCACACCTCTTGGTGTCACCGGATGCGCGGGGGCAGGGGGTTGGCACCGAGCTGATGAGGCGAATGAGGGCGAAATACGAGGGATTCCACCAGCAGGTTCTGCTTTCGTACGATCATGCGGCGTCGGTGTACGAGAAAGCGGGTTTTGAGCGCGCTCCGGGCGTGGTGCCGTTTTGGGTGTATTCTGGGGACTGACGTGTTGACTCGTTCAACTCGCTGGCCTCCACCACTTCGGTGGCTTGTTTGGAGCGGATCTCGCCGCGCTGCGGGTTATGAGATACGCTTTGAGATGACGGGCGAGCGGAGGGCCGGATGACAGGAGAGGTTCCGAGTCGCAAGGTCAAGTTGAACTGGAAAGGCGCCGTGCACTCGGTCGATCCTCGGGATGCCTTTTCGGCGACCGAGGGGAAGCCTATCGTGACCGAGGCTTCCTGCAGCGCGCTCAGTGACGTGGAGATGGACGACGCCATTGGGCAACTGGTCGAGCGGACAGCGCTCTTGGCGCGGCGGCTCGTTTCCCAAACCGATAGGGTGCTCTTTCTTTGGGATCCGGTGTATGCAGAGCTCTCGATCGTGTTCACCGACGTGACGATGTACGCGGACGGTCCGCTGGTTACCAAGTGCAAGTTTCCCCTCATCGACGAGGCCCACTCATCCCTTTCCCGTACCGATGAGGAAAAGTGGGATCTGGAAACGGCGCGGCTTTCACAGCGCATCAGAGAGCTCGTCGCGGCTTGGGTTTCTCGGGCGAGGTTTCCGTCGGACATGGACGTTTACTTCTCCGATCAGAACCGGTCGAGCTTCAGCCCAGACGAGTTCCAGGCGGCCCGGGTGTCATCGGCCTGGCGCTCTCGCTAAAGGCTGCTTCCGTAGGATCTTCACGGGTTCAATGCCCGGTGCTAGCGTTTGCACATGACGATCGTACTCGCCGTGATCACTGCGATTGCAGCTCTAGCGGCCTTGCGCGTTCCCGAACAGTACATGGAACCGGGTACGCCGCGTGTGGGAGCGCAGATCGTCGCGGTAGTGCTTGCCCTCTATTTGGGAACGAAGGTTGCCGCCTATGGCCCCCCGCCGCCGGGCCCACTCAATTTCATACAGTGGGTCGTAGCGGCCATCTTGATCCTCGGTCTCCTGATGCGGGTTATCTTGCGTGATCGGAAGAAGTAGCTCCGACCTTTTGGTGGACGCTTTCCTGGTGGCCGTCACGCTCTACGTAGCCGACGGAGAGGAGCGTGCCTTCGAGGATTACGAGCAGCTCGCTTTCGAGCGGCTGCGGGGCCACCGGGGTCAGGTCGTGGCCAGAATGCGCTGCGCCGACGTCGCCCGAGGGGACGAAGCTCCCTACGAGTTTCATCTGCTCAGCTTTCCTTCCGAGGCTGCCTTCGATGCGTTCCTCGCGAGCGGCGTTCCCTATGAATCGGAAAGAAGCCGAGTCATTGCGAAGACGCACGTGCTCCGGGGCGTGTCGCTCAGTCTGCCCAAGGATCGATGAGCATCGAGTCTTGGTAGGGGGTCGATTCTGGCACCGAGGGGCGAGCGCCCGTCTGAGTCTCCCCGACGTCACGATCCCAAGGGTCGTCGAATCGATCGACGGACTTGACTACGAGGGGCTCGACCGTGGGTTCGTTTGACCCGGTCTCGTTGGTACCCCAAGGTACCTCGAGCACGAGATCGAGTTCCGGCGATACCTCAGGAGCAATGACTTCGTTCGGACTCGAGGGACGGTCCAGTTGCGGGCTCGAGGGAAGCTTCCAGGGCGCCGAGAGTCGAAGGGTGCGCTCCAAAGCCGTTTCCACCCAATCCTTGTCCGATTGTGCCCCGGCCCCCGTGTAGGTGAAGAGCCCTACCAAGACGAACGCGGCCCCAAGGCGGCGGCGACGCGGAATCTTGGGAGAACCAGGAGCGAACATCCGTGAACGATAGCTCCGGCTCAACCTGCGTGCAAAGTGTGCGAGTAGGAAGAGCGCCGACATCGACGTTTGCCCAGAGCCCGCGACGTTGCCAGAAGCTCGGATTTCAGCCAGATTGTGCCCCATCATGATGCTTTCTTCCCGAACCGGTTCCTACCCTTTGTCGATGTCTCTGTTTATTGGGCTGTTCGCGGGCTTCGCCTGCAGTCCTGCTTCGGACGACACCGGCGGGGAGGGGGATGGCCCTGGGACGGGCGGAGCCACGGGCGATGGGGACGCAGCCACGGGAGGGATTTTCGGAGATGGCGACATGGGTACCGGTGGGCTCTCCGGAGATGGGGACCTGCCGACCGGTGGTGTTACCGGAGACGGCGACCAGCCGACGGGGGGTGCTGCCGGCGACGGGGACGCGGGAACCGGTGGCAACCCGAGCGTGCTGGCCTTCGTGTGTCCGGCCGGCTCTGACGCGATGACGGTGGATGACATCTCCACCAAGACACCCCAGTCGGTGACTGTTCCGATCCCGCCGGCTGATGGTTGGTTCCTCGAAGGGCCCGTATGGATCGGGACGGCTCTCTTCGTCTCCCAAATCCGCGAATACGGTGTGCCCCAACCATCACACATTTTGAAGTACACGCCTGGAGGAGCGTTCGAGACTTTCATTGCCGACGCGGGGACCAACGGTCTCGCAGTGGACGGCGCTCGACGACTGGTCGGCGCGAACCACGCCATAGGCGGCATCGTTGCCTACAGCCCGACCAGCCCTGCCGCTCCTCCCATGACCATCGTCGACAGCTACGAGGGCAGCCGCTTCAATTCGCCCAACGATCTGACGATTCGTTCGGATGGAACCATCTACTTCACGGACCCGGACTGGCAGTGCATGGGCTGCGGCCATCAAAGCGTCCAGGGCGTGTACCGGGTCCCCCCGGGCGGCATGCCGGAGCGCCTGACCGTGTCCCAGTCCAAACCGAACGGGATTGCTCTCTCTCCCGACGAGACCACCCTGTACATCGGCGGCGATGTCCTCAAGGCCCATCCGGTGAATCCCGACGGTTCCATCGGTGCGGCGGCCGACTTCGGTACGGGCGGGTCGGATGGTCTAGCTGTTGACTGTTCCGGGAACGTTTACGCCACCCAGAACGATGGCCAGATTGCCGTATTCGACTCCGCTGGCTCGCCCAAAGGGACTCTCGCGGTTCAGGGAGCTCGCAATCTCGCTTTTGGTGGTCCGCAGTCGAAGACGCTCTTCGTTGTCGGCACGGGCTCCTCGCAGGGTGGGATGATGCAGACGATCGAGATGAATATCCCCGGATTCCCGTACTGAGAGAACCACCCCGGCGGCAAGTCGGAGCGCAAGGCCCGAGCGCCAGACCAGGCGCGAACTGCCGCCCAGGGTAGTTGGGGGCGACCGCTGGTCCTCTCAGAGAGCCCCAGTGACCGCCTGGATCAAGTCGGCACTGCCGAGCGAGGTGTCCGCCCCGTCCGGGATGTCGACGCCGACCCAGAGGACTGTCCACGTTGCCGAGGCCCCGACGGCGATGGTCTGGAGCGGGCCTTGTTGCTCGACCTCGAAGTAGGTGCCGGATGGATCCGCATAGATCTCGATCTCAGCTTCTCCCGGCGCGAAGCTCGACTGCATCACATCGGGGAACGACTTGATCACAATGGCCTCTCCCGTCGACCAGGCGAGCCATCCGTCCATGCCGTCGGCGAAGATCTTGGGGATGCCGTTGAGGTTCATTCCATCATACAAGTACCAGCTGTGGTCTCCTGAGGCCGTGACCATGAGGTTTTCCTGGCTGTCCGTCTGACCCGCAGGTCCGGTGCGGAAGAACGCAAGCCCGTTTGTTCCAACTCGGCTGATCTCCCAGCCTGCGACGGCAACGTCCAAAGTCCCCCTGTTGGTCATGGTGTACGTCACCGAGATGGCAGGCGTCCCACCAGGAGTGTGCGTGGGGGCGAAGGTCTTAATCACCTGAAGGCCCACCGAAGGGGCTTCAGCACTCGTCAGAGTCAGTTGGTCCCCGTCGGTGACGGCTTGGTAGGCGCCCGAGTCGATTTCGGGCGGGGGTGGCCAGTTGTCGGGATCGGGGTAGAGCGACTGCGGACTTGGCCAAAACACCGAGCCGTATTGGCTGGCCTCGCCTCCGGACTGCACGAGTGTCTCGTGCCCCTCGACGAGGAAGCTCGTGACCCGACCGCCGTCGTTTGGATCGATGGTCATCGAAGAAGTCCCGACTGAATAGGTGTAGCTCCCGCCCACTCCCGACAGAGTGTAGGTGGGCGCGGGCGGAGCCCCTCCGCTCCCGATCTCACCGCCCGTTCCGGTGTCGCCGCCCGTCCCTAGTGCACCGCCCGTCTCGGTACCCCCGCCTGCTCCGGCTCCACCCGATGCAAGTCCGCCGGTTCCTCCGGCCCCCAGCAAGTCACCGCCCGCTCCCGGAACGCCGCCCGAAGCGGCAAGGCCGCCACTGCCTGGCGTGCCACCAGAAGTCATCCCGTTGCCGTCGCCATTCCCTCCACCCGAGCCGTCGCCGCTGCATGCGAACGTGAGAAGCGCTCCCGTCAGGATGGGAAAAGTAAGCCTGCTCATTTGATTCCAAGTCATCTGCCGCTTTTATCACGTTCTTCGGCGTTCGTGTTCGTTCGTCATGCGCGACTTTGGGCGCTTCTGAACCTACGGATGCCCCTAGTCGTCCGGGGCCGGCGTCCCACCCCCGCTCGGGTGGAGGCACGCCGCTCGGAGCCTGGAAAAGTACTCGCCAGCTGTAGCGTCTTCGAACCAGCGCTTGGTGCGTCCCTGTCGTCGTTTCGGCCCATTTGCACACCGGGCTACGTCCAGAAACAATGCATCTGCTACGAAATGACGTGGGCGCTGTCCCGGTCGGGCGGCGCGGGCCGATACTGTGTCCCCGAATCCCAAAACCACACGCAACCCCTCTCCGTCTCCGCCGGGATTCGACGAATTCTGGCGGGGAAGCTTCATCGAGCTTTTGGAATCGGACCCGAGTCTCGAATTCGAGGACGAGGAGCTAGCTCTGGGAAAGGTTCGCCTTGCCCGCCTTCCGGCCTTTGGTGAGACGACGATACGGGTGATGCTCGCATCTGCGGTGAGGAAGTCTCCAGGCCCTCGACCGCTCATCGTCACTGCCCACGGCTACGGCGGACACATGGAGCCCGAGCGGGTTCGACGTCTGGCGAAGTTCGGGTTCAACGTCGTAGGCGTTGACATACGGGGTTTCGGGCGAAGCACCGACGCCGTGCCCGCGATCTCTCCCTACGGGTATCTGCTCACTGGAAGTGAGTCCAAGGAAACGAGCATCTTGCGCGGCGCCGTCTTGGACTACCTCCAGGGCTACCGCGCCGGGCTAGAGTACTTCGGTGAGCCCAGCGGCGTGACGTTTCAAGGGTTCAGCTTTTCAGGAGGACTTTCCGTCATGGCGACTGCCGTTCTCTCTTTATCCCAAAGGGTGAGTGGCGCTCCTCCTCTGCCACGGCTGCTGGCGGCTGGAGTTCCGACTTTTGGCTACCTCGACAAGCGGCTCGAACTCTGTCAGGCAGGATCGGGGCGAGAACTCTACCGGTTCTTGCAGCAACGTATCGATCAGGCGGCATCGACCAAGGCTGTCTTTGAGTATTTCGACACCTGCCACTTTGCGCCCCATCTTCGCCGTTCGGACGACGGAGTCGCCCGAATGATCTTTGGAGTTGGCGCCTACGATCCCGTCGTGCCGCCCGAGACCGTGTACGCGATCATCAACGCCATGCCAGCGCTCCCCGAGATCTACGAGATGCCATGTAGCCACACCGATCGCCCGGAGGAGGCGGAGTGGGTTCGCTGGGAGGGCGCGTGGATTCGAGCTTCGCGTCCCAAGGTCGCAGCTTGATTCGAACAGTCCGCTCCCAGATGTGCGGTGCTCGACGAAACGGATCACCTGGAGCGTCCGTGCCTTGCGGCCTGGCGCACCCAGTCGGAAAACTGCGCCCTGAAAGTCGTCAAGAACGATTGCATCTGGGCGGGGTCGGTTGGATCACTCAAGACGTCCGAGATTCGAAAAGGGCGGTGAATGACGGCGACGAGCTTGTTATGCAGTAGGCGTCGGTCGAAGTGTGCCATGGCGATGGGAACGACCAAAGGTTCCGGATCGACGGCGGCGGCCAACCGGAACGCGCCTGCCTTGAAGGGACCCGGGGACATTTCGGTCGAATAGCTCGTGCCTTCTGGTGCGAGAACGAGATTGTAACCCTGGGATAGATACGATGAGGCCGCACCCACGAACTGTCGGAAACGTTCGGACCGGGTCTCGCTCGGTATGTCCGATTCGGGGGTGTAGACGGGGATGTGACCCTGTCGGGCGTAGTAGTCTTGGTGACCGTATTCGTTTGCGCGGCTTTGGCGGACGACTCGGACTCCGGGATCACCGTACTTCTTGTGCAGGATCATGGAGCTGATGAAGTGGGAGTCGAGGGTGAGCTGAAAGCCGTTGGGTAGAGTGTTGTGCTCGTGGTTCTTCAGATGATTGAAGACGAAAATGTTGCCTGCACGAGCAGGGAGATTGTGCTCCCCCATTAACTCAGCGGGGATCTCCGAGAACACGCGGATGAAGCTTTCGGCGCTCCTACGGCGTGTGTCCCGCGGGGCCTCCTCGATGGGGGCCGATACGACGGCTTCGTAGGTGGCTTGTAGGCCAGCAAAGAAGCGGTTTTCACGGCGGATTGGCGCGAGGAGTTCGTGACAGATCTCCGCGGTGTGGGCCGCGATCCGGTCTTGAGACAGGCGTTCCTTGTCGACGATCGCCAGGGCATCGGGGTAGGTGACGGCGGCCTTGAGGAGGTGTGGGAGCTTGTGAAGAGGTGACGACACGCGAAGTTCAGTGCGAACCTGTTCGAGCACGCTTTCGATGGCTAGAGCCTCTTGATCGAACGCCTCGGACACGAGGTGCGCCCGTGTCGCGCGCAGTTGTCGGCTGAGGAGCCAAAGTACTCGCTTCTGAAAAAGACACGCCCACGTCGGGTGTTCGAACAGTGTCTCTTCGAGGGCGGCGCTCGGGATGACCACGATACTGCCATCTCGGGTGGCCCGGGCCGTCACGTCACAACGTTGTCCGGCGCCCGGGGGCGTGGCCGAGAGCAGCGAACCGGGTTCGGTCACCATCCCGAGTACCACGGTGCGGAGCGTCGCACTGGAGTACTCGAGGCGGAGCTTCCCGTCCGCCAGGAGGTGAACGGCATCGGCCTCGTCGCCCTGGGCGATGAGTACGTCTCCGCGACAAAAATACTGAATCCTTGCCCGCGCAGCGATGAGCCCGAGAAACTCTTCTGGGAGGCTTTCGAAGAATCCCGACTGCAGCAGGACATCCAGCACCGAAGGCGCCGCGTTCGTGACCATCGATTCCTCGGACCGGATCCTCGCATCGCTATTGAGCGGCGGCGCCGAGGGGCGACGAGCAAATCGGTCCCGCTTCGATACTGCGCGCGCTCGGTCGAAGGCACTTCCCCAACTCGAGATGCTCGTTCCAGCGCGTAGGCTCTTGACGAGACGCTCGCGGGCTTCGACGAGGAGCTCTGCCGCCGGTCTGGCCACTACTCGAAAGAAGAGCCATCCGAGCGCGGGATCCGTGGCGAACAACGCCTCGAGCTGCCGCACATCGAAACGAAGGAGCTCGACCTCGTCGCGTGCGGTGACTGTCGTTCCGTACCTGTGGGGCGCGCGGAACGCCGACCAGCCAATGGGCGTGAAAGGACTCCGGGCAGAGCCGACGTTGATGAGCTCCTGTGCCGACTCCAGTGAAATCTCGAAGTCGACCTCCCCACGAAGGAGAAAGTAGAAGTGTTTGCCTTGATGGTACTGATCGACGATATGAGTGCCGCTACCGAAGCGAACGTATTCACCCAGCTGCAGTAGCTTCCGTCGAGCCTCGTCGGGAAGACCCGCGAGCGGGCCGAGGTCCTCCATGGGCACCATCTTGCTCGTGGTCGGCTGGCCCACCGATGCAGCTCCACGATCCGCTGTTCTGAGTGCACCGATGCCCATACACACACGATGGACGATGCCCCGTGTCGGTAGTGTTTCGCCGGACCGATCGGGGCGATATCAATTGATCAGCCCCGTGTCGCTTCGTGGGTGTTCGGTGGTCCCGGATCGACTCGATTCACGCCTTGGCACGCAGGGCCGGGGCTCTTCCCTTGGGCGCCTCGGCGTATTCCTGAAGCCGGTATTGGATCTTGCGCACGCTGATCCCGAGCATCTTTGCCGCCGCCGTGGTCGAACCGCCCACGTGCGCTAGCGTTTCGAGAATTGCGTGTTTTTCGATCTCGGCCAGCGTGCAGCCCGGGATTTTCGGACTATCGGAGGTCGGACCCTGGGCTTCCTGGACCTCGGGCGGGAGGTGCGAGGCGCGGAGCACCGTGCCGTCGCTCATGACTACCGCTCGTTCGATGACGTTTTCGAGCTCGCGAACGTTTCCGCGCCACGGGTAGTTGCGCAGGATGGTGAGGGCCGCGTCGTCGATGCGCTCGACCTGCTTGTCGTTCTCCTTGGCGTACTTCATGAGGAAGTGGGCCGCTAGAGCGGGGATGTCCCCAGGTCGTTCCTTGAGTGACGGCAGGCGAAGATTGATGACGTTCAGTCGGTAGTATAGATCTTCCCGGAACTCGCCCCTCTTGACCATCTCACCGAGGTCGCGGTTCGTCGCGGCGATGACGCGTACGTCGACCTTGACCGCCTGATTCCCGCCGACCCGTTCGAACTCGTGTTCCTGCAGAACGCGCAGCAACTTCACTTGCGTTGCCGGACTGATTTCGCTGATCTCATCGAGAAAGAGAGTGCCGCCATCGGCCTCCTCGAACCGTCCGATCCTACGGCGATCGGCTCCGGTGAAAGAGCCCCTCTCATGACCAAACAGCTCGCTCTCGAGCAGCGTTTCAGCAAGCGCTGCACAGTGCAACTTCACGAAAGGCTTTTCCGCTCTCGGGCTGGAATGGTGAATGGCAGCGGCGATCATCTCCTTGCCTGTGCCGGAATCGCCCGTCACGAGTACGGTGGCGCGGCTCGGGGCGATCTGTCTCACCGTCTTGAAGACTGACTGCATCTCCGCCGACTGTCCGACGATATTCTCGAACTTGTATTTACCTGCGACCTCCTCCTTGAGCCGCTTGGTTTCGCGTTTGAGCGCCACCCCCTCCAGACACCGTTCGAGAACGAGCAGAAGTTCATCGCTATTGAGCGGTTTGGTCAGATAGTTCGACGCGCCAGCGCGCATGGCCTCGACAGCACTTTCGACCGCTCCAAAGGCCGTCATCAAAACCACAGCCACTTCTGGGTGGGTCTCCTTGATGCGGTCCATCAGAGCGAGCCCGTCCATCCCCGGCATCTTGAGATCGGTCAGCACGACATCCGGTGCAAACTCGCTCGCTGCAGCCAGGGCTCGGAACCCATCGGCGGCAGTGCGCACCTTGTAGCCCTCGTCTTGGAGGATCTCGCTCAGCGCGCCCCTGGCGCTGGACTCGTCGTCGACTACTAAAATTCGGCCTTTGCTCATCGTTGTTCTTCTCGCCATGGCGTGCACCCCCTGCTCGCCGGGTTTTCATTCTGGGGCTTTCACCGACAGGCTTTGCAAGCTGCGTGCCGCGGCGGATTTCCCGTCTTTTCTGCGTCGAGCCGGAGGGGTCGTTCGGCGAGTGCGCATATTTTGCGTCGGAGGTTCCGCAGGTGCAAAGCCATCATCCTTGGTTCATCGCTCGACCTGATTTGCTAGGGTTTTGGCGTGAAAGACGACACGAGCGGGAGCGCTTCAGGGTCCACTGGCGACAGTTCCGAGCGGATGGGTGGTGCCGAAAGGGCGGATCTGGAGCGGATGACCCAGCTGCTCGCGACCTGTCAGGATTCGGTCGTATTCATCAATGCTCGCGGGAAGATTGTGTTCGCCAATCGAGCGACCGCCAACATGTTCTCCTACGAAGAGGGAGAACTGACTGGGAAGGATGTGACCATTCTCATGTCGGAGCCCTACGCCTCCCAGCACGCCTCCTACGTCCGGCGCTTCGAAGAGACAGGAGAAAAGCGCGCCATCGGGCGCATCCGTCAAGTTTCCGCTCGCGAGAAAAACGGTCACGAGTTTCCGATCGAACTGTCGGTGACGCAGCTTGCCGACAGTGGAGACGGCGCGATGTACGGAGCGTTCATACGCGACGTCAGCGAAAAAGCCCGCCTCCAGGGGCAACTGATGGAGAGGGAAAGGGCGGCCACGGTTGGTACGACCGCATCGATGTTGGTGCACGAGATTGGCAACCCTCTCAACAACATGGCGCTGCAGCTGCAGGCGTTGCGTCGCAATCTGCGAAAGTTGGAAGGGGCTGGGGAACCCGCGGAAAAGGTCGAGGCCTGCCTCCGTGAAATCGAGCGTCTGAGTCGCCTGGTTCAAGAGTTCCGAGCTCTCTCTGGGCGGCGCAGAATCGTCAAACGACCCGTCCGACTCACGGGCCTCATCGAGGCCGTTCTGGTCAACATGGGGCGCGTCGGTCAAGGTGTCTCGATCGTGCGAGAGTTCGCGGATCACGATTCGGAAGTGTGGGCGGATTCGGACAAGATTCAGCAAATCGCCTTGAATTTGCTGCACAACGCCGCCGAGGCCATGCCCAAAGGGGGGACGCTCACGCTCAGGACTTTCCGCGAGCAAGGCGAGTTCGTCTTCGAGGTCGCGGACACGGGAGAGGGGGTTCCCCCGGGCCTGGACATCTTCGAGCCCTTCGTCACCAGCAAGAGCGAGGGTACGGGGCTCGGCCTCGCGATTTGTTCGGAGATCGCTCGCGAGCACGATGGGCGACTCACCTACGAGACTGCCGAGGGGCGGGGAACCACGTTTCGACTCGTCTTGCCCATAGCGCTGCGCGGACGGAGCTAGACTCTCCGCTGTTGGCCGGCTTGTTGCATCCTCCCGATTGGGCTCACCCACCGAGACCCAGGAGGAGCAAGCATGTCCACGAAGACCACAGCACACCTTTCGCATGAACATCGAAAAGCGACGCGGCTCTTGGCTGCTTTTCGTCGCTACCTGAAGCACCTCGAGGACGACAACGTGCCGGACTCGCGGGAGCCGATCGGACTCATCGATTTCCTTGCGGAGAGCCTTTTTCAACGGCACGAAGAGAAGGAAGAGGGCCTCTTGCTGCCCGAGCTTTCGCGCATGGGACTGAGCTGGAGCGACGGAGTTCTGGCTGACATTCGAAAGGAGCATCGCCAGGGGCGCTACCTCCTTCGCTCGCTCAAACACGCGATGCGTCAGGGACAAGCGTGGTCGAGCGAGGACCGAGCCCATTTCTTGTCAGTCGCTCACGAATGGGTCGACTTCCTGCGAGATCACATGCTTCGCGAAGAGAAGGTACTCTTTCCGTACGTGGATTCGCGCATGGAGCCCGACATCGACGCTGTGCTGGTTCGCCAGTTCGAACGAATCGACCGCGAGTACGAGGAGATGCCCGATTACGAGACTCTCAAGCAGGCCGGGGAGCGCTTCGTTTCCAAGTTCGGGGGTCAGGCGAAAACGAGTTAGATCGCTCGTCGCTACATAAAAAGGAAGAAAAGTGTGCAGTTTGGCATGATATCCCGACCCAGCGAGCACTTGGCGCAAATAATGCGCTCTGCCCGGCGTTGCCGGCAGGATTTGCGTCCTCCCAAAGCGGCCTTTCGCGACAGGCAGCATTTTTCCTGCCTCATGAACGACGGCACGACCGTTGCAGTGGGCCGGCCGGAGTCATGACGTCCCAAGTAGAGAAGTTCACCTACGACGACGCTGTTGTTCGCAAGTTCGCGTTCGCCACGATCATTTGGGGGGCGGTCGCCACCCTCGCAGGTCTGTGGTTGGCGCTGATGTTGGTCGTTCCAGCGCTCTCGTTCGATTTACCCCAACTGACATTCGGCCGACTGCGCCCGCTTCACACGAACGCTGCCATCTTCGCGTTCGCTGGCAATGCGCTGTTCGCGGCCGTCTATTATTCGAGCCAGCGCCTCCTCAAGGCCAGGATGTTCAGCGATGCCTTGTCGAACTTCCACTTTTGGGGATGGCAGGCCATCATCGTGTCAGCGGCGCTCACGCTTCCGTTCGGCATCACTCAATCAAAGGAATACGCCGAGCTCGAGTGGCCCATCGATTTGGCCATTGCCGTCGTATGGGTCGCGTTTGCGGTAAACTTCTTCGGTACGATCGCCAAACGTCGTGAGCGGCACCTCTATGTCGCGATTTGGTTTTACATCGCCACGATCATCACCGTGGCAATCTTGCACATCTTCAACAACCTGGTCATCCCCGCCGGACCAACCAAGAGCTATTCGATCTACGCTGGGGTTCAAGACGCGTTCATGCAGTGGTGGTACGGCCACAATGCCGTCGCCTTCTTCCTCACGACGCCCTTCCTCGGGCTGATGTATTACTTCCTCCCCAAGGCAGCGAATCGCCCAGTCTTTTCCTACAAGCTGAGCATCTTGCACTTCTGGAGCATCGTCTTCATCTACATCTGGGCGGGACCACATCACCTTCACTACACGGCACTGCCCGAGTGGGCATCGACCCTCGGCATGCTGTTCTCCGTGATGCTTTGGATGCCCTCGTGGGGTGGCATGATCAACGGGCTGTTGACCTTGCGCGGTGCCTGGAACCGAGTCGCAGAGGATCCGGTTCTGAAGTTCTTCGTCGTAGGTATCACATTCTATGGCATGGCGACGTTCGAGGGACCTCTGCTCAGCGTCAAGAGCGTGAATGCGCTCAGCCACTACACGGACTGGACGATCGCGCACGTGCACGCCGGCGCTCTCGGGTGGAACGGGTTCATGACGTTCGGGATGCTCTACTGGTTGGCCCCCCGCTTGTTTCAGACTGAAAAGCTGTACTCCAAGAAGCTCGCCGAGCTCCATTTCTGGATCGGGACGCTCGGGATTCTGTTTTACATCGTCGCCATCTACGCAGCTGGAGTGACCCAAGGACTCATGTGGCGCGCCTTCGACGAGACCGGACGCCTGGCTTATCCGGACTTCGTCGAAACCGTCACGCGTCTGATGCCGATGTACTGGGTTCGTGTCTTCGGCGGTGGATTGTTCGTCGTCGGTGTTCTCTTGGGCGGGTTCAACATCTTCATGACCTGGACCATGCGCCCCAAGAAGTACGAGGTCGTCCAGCAGGAGGCGGTGGCTCTCGGTCCGTACGAAGGTACGACTCCACGGCTTATCATTCCAGCACACAGCACGATTTCTCCAGCAGGAACGAGGATCCGCTATTTCGTCGAAGCTGCTTGGCATCGAGCCTGGGAACGCAAGCCCCTCAAGCTCACCGTTTGGGTCACCGTTGCCGTTCTCGTCGCATCCTTGTTCGAGATCATACCGACCTTCCTGATTCGCTCGAACGTTCCTTCGATCGCTTCGGTGAAGCCATACACCCCCCTCGAACTCTATGGGCGCGACATCTACATCGCCGAAGGCTGCTACAACTGCCACTCGCAGATGATCCGACCCATTCGGGCCGAGACCGAACGCTACGGTGAGTACAGCAAACCCGGTGAGTTCGTGTACGACTACCCCTTCCAATGGGGCTCGCGCCGCATCGGTCCCGATCTCGCCCGCGTCGGAGGAAAGTACCCACACTTGTGGCACGTCCGCCACATGGCCAAGCCGACGGACACGACGGAAGACTCCATCATGCCGTCTTACCCCTGGATGCTCACGGACGAGATCGAGTTCGACGTCATTCAAGACCGCGTCGACGTGATGGTCATGCTCGGGGTGCCGTACGGGGATGCGGTGAAGCAAGCCGAGGAAATGGCGCGCGCTCAGGCCGAGGAAATCGCATCCGAGGTCCACGCCCAAGGTGGACCGGCCGGTCTCGAGTCCAAGAAGATCGTGGCGCTTACCGCATATCTCCAGCGCCTCGGACGAGACATTCAAGAGACGCCCCAAGCACCACCCGAAGGCAACAAGGTAGCTACAGCGGGCGCACGAGGAGCCGAGCGATGAAACTATCCGACATCATGAGTGCAGCCGACCTGGCCATCTATGCCGAGGTGGGATTGGTTCTCTTCCTCGTGGCGTTCATCGGGGTGGTGATCCGCGTCCTGTGGCCTGGAGCGGAAAACAACTACGAAAAGGCGTTGATGATTCCTCTTTCTGACGAGCCGGTGGAGCTGCGTTCTACAGCAAAGCCCACCTTGACCCAGAGCATCTCTTCTCAGAAGGGAGCGGCACGACGATGAGCGACTCCAAGAATCCCGACAATTCACCATATCACGATCATCTCATGGACCATCAGTACGATGGTATTCAGGAGTACGACAACCCGATGCCCCGGTGGTGGGTGTGGATCTACTGGGGAACGTTTTGGTTCTCGCTCGCGTATCTGTTTCACTATTGGGTGGGCAATGGAGTCTCTCTCCAGGAGTCCTATGACCAGGAGGTTGCGACGGTGAACGCGGAGCGTGCCAAGGAGGCGCTCAAACAAACCGTCTCCGAGGACAGCCTCAGCCAGATGATGGCCGACGCTGGAACCATTGAGAAAGGCGCCGAAGTGTTTCAATCGAAGTGCGTCGCGTGTCACCTCGAGAAGGGCCAAGGTTCGATCGGTCCGAATCTGACGGACTCCCATTGGATCAACGGCAAGGGAACGCTCATGGATATCTACCAGGTCGTATCCGAGGGCAGCACCGCGAAGGGGATGCCGGCCTGGAACCGACAACTCAAACCCGAGGAGTTGCGCGCGGTAGTTGCCTTCGTTGGGTCCATTCGTGGAACCAACATCGAAGGGAAAGCGCCAGAGGGCGAACCCACTCAGTAGTCAGCACCGCGCGCGGAGTACCCCAACCAACCACCGCCCGAAGGGCGAAAATAGACAATGTCCGGTAGTCCACCCCCCGTACCCCAAGAGCTCATTCTTCCGACGCTCAATCCAGACGGCAGCCGTCGTCGGATTCGTCCGAAGCTCTACAAGGGGCCGCTCTACACCAAACGGTTCTTCGTGGGTTGGTCTCTGATATTGTTATTCGTCGGGCTGCCCTTCGTGAAGATCGGAGGCTCACCTGCGATCTTTCTGGACGTCGCTCGTCGTCAGTTCACGTTTTTTGGACGAACGTTTTTTGCAACGGACGGCGTCTTGCTGATGCTGCTCATGCTCAGCATCTTCGTTGGAATCATCGGGATGACGGCTCTGGTCGGGCGTGGGTGGTGCGGATTCGGCTGCCCCCAAACCGTGTACATGGAGTTTCTCTTCAGGCCCATCGAGAGGCTCTTTGAAGGTGACCGCAACGCCCAGCTCAAGCTGGACAAGAACGGGGGAGGGACTAGACGCGCGTTGAAGAATTTGGTCTTTCTGGTGCTTTCGATTCTCGTTGCCAATGTGTTCTTGGCGTACTTCGTGAGCGTGGACACGCTCCTGCATTGGGTCACGTCCGCACCGACCGCGCACCCCGGGGGATTCGCCGTGATGGGAGTGACGGCGGCACTCGTGTTCTTCGACTTTGCATACTTTCGCGAGCAGATGTGCACGGTCATCTGTCCCTATGCGCGTCTGCAGGCCGCTTTGCTCGACAAAGACTCACTCATCATCGGCTACGACGAACGAAGAGGTGAGCCTCGTCACAAAGGCAGGTCCCGGGATGGAGATGGTGACTGTGTCGATTGCAGCGCTTGCGTCGTCGCCTGTCCGACGGGGATCGACATTCGTCAGGGGCTTCAGCTCGAGTGCATCGCCTGTGGTCAGTGCGTTGACGCGTGCGATACCATCATGCCCAAGGTCAAAAAGCCCAAGGGGCTCATCCGCTACGCATCGCAGCGGAGCCTCGCCGGTGGGGCCCGGCGCGTTCTCAGAACCAGGGTGGTCCTTTATTCGATCCTGTTCTTGGCCCTCGTTTCAGCACTCGTCGCTTTTGGCGGGGAGCGGACGGGACCGGATGTCACGGTCCTGCGCGGGATCGGCGCGCCTTTCGTCTTGCAGGGCGAACTCGTGCGGAATCAGGTGCGCGTGAAGATCGAAAACCGAGGTTCCGAGGCGAGCGAGTATCGGATCACGCTGCTCGCTGGGCGGCGCGGAGCAACGACGCAGATGAGCGAGGTGTCGGGCCAGGTGATACTTCCCGAAAATCCACTTTTGGTGGAGGGGAAATCCCAGCGCACCACGAGTGGGTTCTTGTTGCTACCGAGAAGCTCGTTCGAGGATGGTCGATTCCCCATCGTGGTGCGAGTCGAAGCGGCAGATATCGAGCCGATTGAGCACCCTTATCACGTTCTCGGCCCCAAGTAGGCGCACGACAAGAGAAGACCATGCAAAACCCTCCGATTCACACCGACACCCCACGAGGCACGGCCAAGGCCGTCTTCTGGATGCTCTTTCCAGTAGCCCTCCTTGTCACTTCGGTGACCGGCTGGCTCTTGATGGTTTCGATCGCGGTCGACGACCCCGGCTTCGCCGTCGAGGCCGACTATTACAAGAAAGCAGCCAACTACGACGCCGTGATTCAGCAAAGGGCTGAAAACAGCCGACTCGGCTATCGCGTCGAACTGGAAACGTTTGCGACGCGCGGTACGGAAGAGGGCCTCTTGACGTTGCATGTGAGCGACCGCCTCGGGGCGCCGATTTCAGATGCCACGGTAGAAGTGAGCGCAATGCCGGTCGCTCGGGCTTTCGACGTTCAGCAGCTCACGCTCGGTGCTTCGGGAAAGGGGGCGTTCGCGGCCAGCTTCGAGCGGCCTAGGTTGGGACTCTGGGAGCTGCGCGTCACCGTTCGCCATCGAGGGAGCGTCTTCACCGAAACCATTCGACCCGAGTTGGCCCCCGCGGGTTCTGTAACAACGCGCTTTGGCCAGAGAGTGGATGTGCCCTCGTGATGGACACCTTCTTCCCCGGGGCAGGCTTCAACCTGAGCCCGTCACTCGTTGGTGCCGTCTTCGCTTCCAGCCTTGTCGGCAGCATTCATTGCGCCGGGATGTGCGGCCCGTTCGTCGCGGTGTACTCGGCATCGGGTCCTGGCGGCGACCAACGGCGCTCGAGTGTTTGGGGCTCCCACGCCGCCTATCACCTTGCGCGCGGGGTGGGGTACGTAGCTCTGGGAGCCCTCGGCGGCGCCTTGGGGACAGCGCTCAACTTTGCCGGCCGAATTGCAGGGGTTGTGCAGTTTGCTGCGATCTTCTGTAGCTTGCTAGTGGTTCTGTGGGGAGCATCCGTGCTCTTTCCCGTTCTGCGTTTGCGCTCGCCCGTCAAGACGCTCTTTTTTCCGAAGCTCATCCAGCTGGGGACCAAGCCGCGCGTCTTTCGAGCTTCGCTTCTCGGCGGACTGACTCCGCTTCTACCTTGCGGTTGGCTTTACGCGTTCGTTCTGACAGCTGCAGGAACTGGTTCGGTTTTCGCGGGAGCTCTGGTGATGGCGACGTTTTGGTTGGGAACAGTTCCAGCTCTGCTCGGCATGGGCGCGCTTCTGGCCAGGGTCGGTGAGACGTTGCGTGCTCGGGTCCCGGTGCTGACCGGCGTCGCGCTGATCATCATCGGTGGTCTGGGGGTGTTTCAGCGTGCTTCGATGATTGGGACAGCAAGCGGCGCGACGGATACGACGGTTCGAACTGGGGGCGATCTCGCGGAACCGAAAGGAAAACTCAAGTGCCATTGACCGCTACGGAGTCCTCGCGCCACGGTGCTCTCATGCCCTTGCCGGAGGGACGCGTGGCCCTGTGTTCGCACTGCGGGCTCCCCGTTCCGAGCGCGCTCGTCGACCGCGACAAGAACGAGAACTTTTGCTGCGCGGGATGTGAATCCGTCTACGCTCTCCTCCGAGGCGCGGGTCTCGACGAATACTACGCATTTCGGGACAAGATCGGCGAAAAGGGACAACGGGTCGATTTGGACAACGCGACGGGAGGGGTCGCCGAGTTCGATACGCAGACCTTTCGCCAACTTTATTGCGACGAGCTGCCGTCCGGACAAAAGAAAACCGAACTTCTCGTCGAGGGGGTTCATTGTGCGGCGTGCGTTTGGCTCATCGAACGACTCCCGCGACTTCAACCGGCAGTCGTCGAAGCTCGCCTAGACATGGCGCGCTCTTCAGTGACGCTCGTCTGGGACGACAAAGTTGCGTCCCTTTCGGCCGTGGCGCGCACCTTGACCAAAATGGGGTACCGGCCGCGTCCGTATCGCGGCAAGGAAGCGGAAAGGATGCGCCGCGACGAGCTGCGCGCGCTCCTCATTCGCATGGGAGTGGCCGGTGCAGTTGCGGGAAACGTCATGCTCATGGCCTTCGCTCTCTACAGCGGCGAGGTCGGCCTCGACGAATCCATGACGATGGACGCTGCCACGAGACGCTTCTTCGAAGTTCTGAGTTTCGTGGTGAGTTTGCCTGCCTTGTGGGCGGGAGGGCTCTTTTTTCGCGGCGCCTGGTCGGCCCTCCGAACACGCACCCCGCATATGGACCTCCCCATTGCGATCGGGATTTTCGTGGCATTCGGCTGGGGGGCGTATGGATCCCTTCTGGGTGCAGGAGAAATCTACTTTGACTCGATTACGGCCCTCATCTTCTTTCTCCTGGTAGGGCGTTATCTGCAGCGGCGCCATCAAATGGCAGCCGCCGATGCAGCGGAGCTGCTTTACGCGGTGGTCCCAGGCGTCGCGACGATCGTCGAAGGAAGTGAGACGAGAAACGTGGCCTCCTCCGAGCTCAGCGCGGGGACCCTCGTCCAGGTTCAAAGCGGGGAAGTCGTCCCCGTCGATGGTGTGGTAGTTGAAGGTGCCTCCGCGCTCGACAAGTCACTCCTTTCGGGGGAGTCGCGGCCTGTGTCAGTCGCTGCGGGCGATCGCGCAGAGGCCGGCTCCCTCAACTTGGGAAGTCGATTGCTCATCGAGGCGAAGGAATCGGGCGCACAGACTCGCGTTGCGCGCTTGATGCGTGAGGTCGAAAAGGCGCTGTCGACGCGCACGAAACTGGTCGGGCAAGCGGACCGTATTGCCGGCATTTTTACGGTGACGGTGCTCGTCCTAGCTCTCGTCGTGGGGCTCTTCTGGCTTCAGTCCTCTCCCGCCGCGGCAATCGAGCACGCGCTCGCTCTTCTCATCGTTGCCTGCCCGTGCGCGCTTGGACTTGCAACGCCTCTCGCCTTGAGCGCGTCGGTCAGTCAGGCGGCGCGCACGAGGAAGCTGATCTTCTCTCCGGGAGCGCTCGAGGAGTTGGCCCGCCCGATGGATGTTGTCCTCGACAAGACGGGGACGCTCACCTACGGACGGCTCACCGTGACCCGTTTCGAGGGCGATGAGCATCTCATCCCGCTGGTTTCCGAGATGGAACAGGCTTCTCGACATCCAGTTGCGACTGCGCTGTGCGAGTTTGCGGGAGGTGCGCAGCGCCATTTTAGCCAGCGTGCCCAACTCTGCGGTGCCGTCCGCGAAGTGTCCGGGGCGGGGCTCTCGGCTGACACGAGCATGGGACGCGTGGTGATCGGATCCCGTCGATTCGTGCTCGAATCGGCTTGCGCCACGCCTTGGCTGAAAAATGAGCTTGAAACAGGGCACGGCGCAGACGCTCCCGTGCTGGTGTCTGTCGACGGCGTGCTGCGTGCGGTGTACTGGGTCGGCGACAAGATTCGACCCGATGCGGCTGCCAGCTTGCGGAAGCTGCATGAGGCCGGCCACCGGCTCCATTTGCTCAGCGGAGATCACCCCCGCACCGTACAATGCGTCGCGAGCGAGCTTTCCGAGCGAGCCGAGATCCCCGGCCTTTTCACATCGGTCATGGCCGAGGTCACGCCTGAAGCCAAGCTCGCTCGTGTCAACGAGCTCAGGGGAGACGGGCGCCATGTGGCGATGGTTGGGGACGGAGTAAACGACACCGGGGCGCTCGCCGCCGCGGACGTGGGCATTGCGGTCAAAGGTGCGGCAGAGGCAAGCCGGATGTCCGCGGATGTCTACCTTTCCGCTCCAGGAGTCGCCGAGCTTTCCGCGCTTTTTGCGGGGTCGCGCAACGTTCTGGCGACGATTCGCCGCGGGATAGCTTTTTCGCTGGGCTACAATGCATTCGGGATTGCGGGGGCCGCCCTGGGGCTCATCGGTCCACTGTGGGCGGCCGTACTGATGCCGCTGTCGTCGCTGACCGTCGTTACGAATGCATACAGAAGCCGAATGTTCGTGGAGAAGAAGGAATCATGACCACACTTTTCATCGTCGTACCGCTAGCTCTCATCGTCTCGGCTCTGGCAGTAGCAGCCTTCGTCTGGTCCGTTCGCCACGGTCAGCTCGACGACCTATCGACGCCAGCTCTCCGCATGCTCGAGGACGAGGACAAGCGCCGCCGATAACGACTCGGCAGCGTAAGCCAGTCGCGCCTGTCATCCGGCGCGGAGGTCGTCGATCAGTTGGACGATTCGCGCCCTTTCGCTGATTTCGGGATATTGGAAGTGAATCCACTCGGCCGCGGGCCCGATCGCTCGGAACGACCGAATCGGGACGCGGCCACCGAGTCCGAGTACGCGCAGCGCGATGCTCTGTAGGGCGCTTGCTGCGAACCCTTGGTCGAGCATCACCATCACGACGGCGCGAGTCGTAGGAGCCGTGCGCTTCATCATCTCGTTGCCCAACCTGCGAGACGCAGGGGAGGGAAGACCGCAGGCGGGTTCGATGATGTTCAGGCCGATGACGCCGGCTCCAAAATGCTGCGCGCGGCGATGATGGAGGGCCTCGATCTTTGGGATGTGCGCGGGGTCGAAGTCGGTCCGCCAGTTCATGAGCACGAACGGCCCGTGGTAGGCAAGGTGGAGCGTCGAGTCCAGAAACTCCGTAACGAGGGATGGGGTCACGGCAAGTGTGTCAAAGAAGAAGTCCGCAACCCATGCGCCCTTCGACGCCGACCGCGACGTCGTCGATGAACATGCGTCCTTCGTTTGGCATTTCGCTGCGCTGCGCGTTGTAGGCACCGATGAGAAGTGTCTCGAATTCGGGCGCCTCCCAAGTCTGATTTCCGCCCTCGACGCAGCCGTCGCCTACGCTATCGACGGTCCGCTCCAGCTGGCCATTGATGTACAAGTCCATTCGGTTCGAAGACCCGTCGAAGACCCACTCGAAGCACATCCACTCTTCCATGGGTAGCGTGTAGCCGGGCGCGGGGCGCGCCCAGCAATCCACACCGGGATACTCCTCGAAGTAGTTGAGTAGCACCTCTCCGTATTGGTGACCTACGTTGTACCACGGTACCCCCGCACTCGAGCTTGCTCCACGGACTAGGTCGGTGTGGCCGGCGGGGATACTTTCGAAGTAGACCATCATGCGCCCGTACATCTTGTTTTCGGGTAGCGGAAAAAGCGGAGCTCCCGAGAGTTCCAAGAAACCACCAGCCTGTCCCGCCGGTTGCTCGACCAAGAGCGCCGAGCGACCGGTGAACGAAAGCCTCGAATCGACCTCGAGGCTCCCGCCCGTCTCGCGCACTTGCCATTGATCCAGCGTCGTGTTCTCGAACCCCTCACAGAAGAGAGCATTCCGTGGGCACGGGCTCGCGACGTCGTCCGGACCGCCACCCGTACCACTCGCGTCGTCGCCCCCGGAGCCCGCCGTATCGCCACCCGCTGCGATACTGCCGCCACCAGCGTTCGATGACTCTCCGGGGTCGTTCGCGCCTTCTTGGCAACCGAAGAGTGTGGCTGCAGCGCCCAGGTATGCAGGCGCGGTCCAGCGCTCGAGATTCATGCCGAGTCCCTTACCAACAAAATTCGCAGGGGTCGCCCCTCATCCTACACGGCGTCAGATGTCGCCTAGTTCGAGCGAGCGAAGCAGGGGCACGACGTCCGCCATTTCCTGGTCGGCGTGATCCATTTGCACGTAGGCGACCGCAATGACCGCACAATCGCCATCCGGGATGGCATATGCGTAGATAGCGAGAGGCGTCCCGTCCTTTTGCCCCTGAAGCAGGAGTTCGTGAGCCTTGTGACCCGAGATCTCGACCTCGTTGACCTTGGCGTTTTCTAGATCAGGATTTAAGTTGGCGATGTTGGTGCCGAGGAGTGCCCCGAGCTGTTCCTCGGTGATTGCATCGCCGTAGTTATGGGGGTTGATGCTGATGAACGCGATGGCGGAGCTCTTGGGGATGGGAGGCTTCTGATCCTTGCGAGTGAGGACCACGGGCTGGTGGGTAGCGTTGCCGATCTCCATGCCGCCCAGGCTCCCCAGACTGAGCCCGTGGAGCTCGAGGGGGTCGAGGGGCGCGGCCGGGTCGAGCTTGACTGAGTCGAGTATCTTCTCGGCCTGACTGGCGTAACCAGGGCTGAACAAAACGTACACCGTGGCAGCCCGTCCGCCGTCTTCCAGGATCAACATTCGAGCATCGCGGTCCGTCTTTTTTCCGCTCAAGAGGACTCTGCGCAGTGAACCTTCCGTCTCGTCGCTGGTTTTCTCCAAGCCCTCGGCGCCGCCGATGACCCCAGAGACGAGCTTCGATGCTTCGTCTTCGGTGGCGGTGAGTTCGGCTAGGGCAACCACGAGGTTCGAGTTCGAATTGCGATAAACGAATGCTCGTCCGAGTCGCCGCATGCCCTCCGGCAGCCACAGACTCACGCGGCTTCCAGGGGCGATGGTCTTGCTGATGGGAGCGGACGATTCCGAGTCGTTTTGGGCTTTGGATTCGGGGGAAGGAGATGGCGTGGGCGCGGACTGCACCTCCGCAGTCTCTGGAGATCGGTGCGCGCTTCCGCAGCTCGAGGTCAGCAGGAGTAGCGGGACAACAACGAAGCAAAGGCGGGACATGTGCAGCTCTTCGCACAGAGGTTCCCGTGGGGAAAGGTGTGGGTGCGCACCGCTGTTACGTCCCTCACGGGCGAGTCGGAACTCGTCATCGTTTGGTTCTTTTCGAGCGAATGAAGAAAAACGGCCCACCGACGTGCCGTCGATGGGCCGGCTTCTTTCGAAGCGGGTTGGGAGGATCTAAGGAAGATTTCGCCTGAGGTCTACAGCGAGCCCACGTTCCCATCCTTGTTGAGGCGGCTTTCGTAGTGATAGGTGTGGCGTCTGCCGTGACGCTCGCTGTGCTGCTCGCACCAAAGCTCGGATCCACCGCTGGTCTTTCGAACCTCGAGGCACTTCGGACACGGAGGAGCGATTTCTGGCACGGCTCCTTGCGCGTCCTTGGGTCTGACGACCAGCACGGGAACGTGTGCCAAGCGAACGACGGCCTCGGCAACGGATCCGACGATCAGGCGACGGAAGCCCTGTCGACCATGGGTTCCCACCACGATGAGCTCGGCATCGAGATCGCTCGCAAGCTGAGCCACGCCTACCGCGGGGAACTCGGTGCTCAGATAGGTCACGCAGCGAGAGAAGGTCTTGCCCGTGGCTTGCTGCCACTTCGATAGCTCCGCTCCTACGTGCGCTTCGATTTTGTCCTGGGCCTCGTCGAGCGGAAGTCGATACGCCGGGGTTTGCGGCAGATCCATTTGGACGTACTCGCCCAGATGGCGCACCGCGTTCACAACGTGAACCTCGGCCTTTTCTTCCTTGGAAGCAAGCTCGAAGGCCTGCCACAAGGCGACGTTTGCCGTATCCGAGAAATCGGTGCCTACGACGATGCGATAGATAGAGTCAGACATGAGATCCTCCTTTTCGATGAATGCAAATTTGGCAGCTTCCCTCGAGTGGCCAGGTTCACAGTGAACCGACGTTTCCGCTGCTATTGAGCCGACTCACATAGTGATACGTGTGCCGCTGACCATGGCGTTCCCGGTGCTGTTCGCACCAGAACTCCTTCCCGTTCGTCCTGACCCGTTCCTCGACGCAGCGCGGGCAGGGTGGTTCGATCTTCGGGGTCTCGACCTCTTCCGCTTGTGGTCGAACGACCAGAACCTCGCAAGGTGCCATTCGTACGACACCCTCGGCGACGGATCCGAGCAACAGTCGCTTGATACCGCGCCGCCCATGGGTTCCGACGACGATCATGTTCGCTTCCAGATCGGCCGCCAGCTGCGAGATCTCGGTCGCCGGTGCCTCGCTACGGACATGGGTGACGAGTCGTCCGATTTTCTTGCCGGAGCGCCCCATCCAGTTCTCGACGAGCGCTTTCGCTCGTCCCTCGAGGGCCTCGTGGGACGCGTCGACGGAAACGGTTGGGTGCACGGGGACACCGGCAACCCCGGCGCCAGCGCTATCCCCCAGCATGATCACCGTCACGACATGAACTTCTGCTCCCTGGTCATTCGATGCCAGCTCGAATGCTCGTTCCATCGCTAGGTCGGCAATGGGTGAATAGTCGTAGCCAACTACGATTCGTGAAACTTTTGCGTCGGACATCTGGTCCTCCTTTACAGTGCTTCCTTCGCCTCTCTTAAGATATCCACGTAGCTCACCATGCCAACCAACGCTGGTGGATCTTGCTGAACGATCGGTACCGCTCCGAGACGGTTTTCGATCATCAAGTCGATGACGTCGGCGAGCTCGTCCTCCGGTTCGGCCGAGATGACATTTGAGGACATGGCCGTGGTCACTCGAGCATCGAGGCGCCTGGCCCTCTCGTCTGGGTCGTCGGATTCAGGACCCAGCAATTCTCTCAGATCTCGATCGCTCACGATTCCGATTAGGTCGGATCCTTCCATCACCGGAAGGTGACGGACGTCGAGCTCCGAAAGCAGCGCGACCGCGTCACGAACCGTGCCCGTGACATCGAGGGTTTTTGGGTGTCTCGTCATCAAATCTTGGACCAACATACCCAAATAGACGCACAACTCGTGCCAAGTTTGCGCGCCCTCGGCTCGCGCAATTGCCCAAGAAAGGGGGGCCACCCCGGCTACATGGCGCAATATTTGCGTTTGACCTGGGCAGCGCCGCAGGGGCTGCCGGAAGTCGTGAGCCGCGGCGATCGAAGACGCCCGGAGACGCCAAATCTGCGGCACGGCCGGCCGGTCATCGATTCCGCGGAGCAGAACGGCCGGCCGCGTGCATGTCGCGGTCATCCCAAGAAGCCACAGGAGCAGCTTGCTCGATATGCAATTCGTCAAACATCGAGGAAGAGTCGCCCGATCTGGAACGTGAGCAGCGACGCAACGTACGCGAGGGCTGTCCAACCTCCGAGCTGAAGAAGCGCCCACTTCCAGCTGCCCGATTCTCGCCGGGTCACGGCGATCGTGGCCATGCAGGGGGTGCCGATGAGCAGGAAGAGCATCATCGAGAACCCGACGAGTGGCGAGTAGTCTCTCCGCAAAGCTTGCCGAAGCGATTCCGAAGTCTCGTCCAGCTCGCCCATTGCGTAGACCACTCCGACCTGGGCCACGAAGACCTCCTTTGCGGCGAACGCCCCGATCATGGCGGTACCCAGCTTCCAGTCGAATCCCAGTGGCCTGATCAGCGGCTCCATCAGCCCGCCGATCCGTCCGGCAGCGGAGTATCGCAGAGACTCTTGAGTGCGGATGTTCTCGAGCTCGTCCTGGGTGAGCGCCGTGGCGCTCTCGCTCGGCTCATCGACGACAGTCACTTCCCCCGAAGCGATTTTTGAGTCGATGTCGAACGCTGGTTTCTTGGGGTAGGCAGCGAGAAACCACATGACGATGGAGATCGTCAAGATGATGGTGCCCGCCTTCCGCAGGTATGCGTGCCCACGCTCGACGACCTTGATGACGAGAGACTTCAGCGTCGGCAGGCGGTAGGGCGGAAGCTCCATCACGAAGGGAGCTTCTTCGCCTTTGAGCAGCGTGTGCCGAATGACCCAAGAACCACCCAAGGCTAGGGCGATACCGATTGCGTAGATGAGCCATAGGGCGGGCGCCCGGAATGCCGGTGGGAAGAAGGCCGGGATGAGCAGCATCCAAATCGTGAGGCGAGCCCCGCAGCTCATCAGCGGCAAGACCATCATCGTCGTCAGTCGGTCTCGCTCGCTCTCCAGGGTCCGAGTCGCCATGATCCCCGGAATCGAACAGCCAAAGCCGCTCATCATGGGGAGAAAGCTCCGCCCGTGCAGGCCGAATCGGTGCATCACGCGATCCATCAGGAAGGCGGCTCGCGCCATGTATCCCGTGTTTTCGAGGATCGCGAGACCCAAGAACAAGAGCAGCACGTTGGGCAGGAAGACCATTACCCCACCCACGCCACCGATAATCCCATCGACGAGAAGAGAGCGAACGGGAGACTCGGCAGAAAAGAAGCGCGAGATAAAGTCACCAAGCAGTTGGAAACCACTCTCGATCCACGCCATGGGGGGGTCACCCAGGGTGAATGTCAGCCAGAAGGTGGCGTACATGATTGCCGCGAAGATGGGCAGCCCGAAGATGGGATGCACGACCACCTCGTCGATCATGTCCGAGCGTCGACGAGCGTCCGGGTTTGCTCGTCGCACGAGGGTTTGCATCAAGAGGCCATCGATGAAGGCATGATAGCTCTGCGTGAGCAGCAGACCGATGTCGTCCGTACCATGGGCAAGTAGGCGTTCCCTTTGCTCGGTCGCTGCTTGCCGGGCGTGCTCCAGCCGATCCTCGGTGAGGTCGATCGTCTCCGGCAGGATGAGAGGCTCGTCGCCGAGCAGCTTGGTCGCGACCCAACTTCGGGCTTCGGTGGGGACCTCCTGGGGAAGGAGAACCTCGATCGAGCGTAACGCACCGTCCACGTCCGGTCCGAGGGTCAAGCGATGCTCCTCCGAAGAGAGAGCAGTGGGACGGTTGTGCGCTTCCGAAATCGCTGCCTTCAGCGCCTCGAGGCCCTCTTCCTTGTGTCCCACGGTTTCCACCACGGGGCAGCCCAAGAGCTCGCTCATCTTGGCAAGATTCAGCTCCTGCCCAGCGAAGCGAGCCTCGTCGGCCATGTTCAAGCACAGAACCAGGCGAGCACCCGTCTGCATGACCTGGGCGAGAAGCATCAGGCTGCGCTTGAGGGTCGTCGAGTCGACGACGACGACGACGACGTCGTGCGCCGCGCTCAGGAGCTCGAGCTGAGTGATGCGCTCTTCGGGAGAGTAAGAGCTGAGACTGTAGGTGCCCGGGAGGTCGGTCACAGTGATCTTCTGCCCCCGAAAACGATAGCTTCCGTCGTGCTTTTCCACCGTAACGCCGGCGTAGTTGCCCACGTGCTGACGGGCGCCGGTCAGCGCGTTGAAAAGGGTCGACTTACCGCAGTTTGGATTACCGGCGAGTGCGACGGAAAGCTCCTCGCCCTTCTTCGTCAGCGCTGAGAGTGCGACGTCGGGTCGGCCGTTGCTTTTTCGACCGATACCGCTCGCGCTTCCTGAGACCGAAGAGCGAATTGCGAGTCGCTGAGCTTGATCCAAATAGGTCCGCCACCCGGCGCGATGCGCGCCACCATGAGCTTCGTGTTCGGCAGGATCCCCATGTCGAGCAGTCTTTGCCGAATTGCCCCCTGAGCCGTGACGCTCGTTACCGTAGCGTGATCTCCTGGGCTCAAATCGAGAACGGTCATCAAAGGAAACTCCGGCGGCTGGCGACAGAACGGGGAAAATGTAGCGCAGCGGATTCATGTCGACAATTAATGAAAGTGACTTTCAAAATCAGAGTTAATCATCGGCGGGCCGCGAGTCAAATCGCCGCTGCGCGCATCAGTTACTTCGGACGGGAAGGCCTGAAACGGCTCGATGCAGCAGGACGGTGGTGAGTCCCAGAAGCAGCACTGCGCCGCCTTGGTGGGCCACAGCCCAAGGGATCGGCACGATCAAGACGACCGTGACGACGCCAAGAACGAACTGCAGGAGCACCATGTGCACCAGCGACTTGGCCAGGCGACGATCGATCGGGTCGCTGAGTTGCCGGGAGAGCCAGAGCCCAGCGCCAACGAAGGACAACAACAGCAACGTACCGAGCGCCCGGTGGGTGTAGTGAATGGCAAGAGGACTGTTCAAGAGATCGCCAATGACGGACGGCCCGTTGAAAAAGGCGCCCGGCAGGTACTCCCCATTCATGTCTGGAAAGGTAGACGACATGAATCCCGCGCGCTTGCCCGCGACGAAGGCGCCGTACGTGATCTGGAGGTAGAGCAGGGCCAGCAGTGATACGGGCACCTTCAAGCCCCCGGGTAGAGGAGGAGCATGGAGCTTCCAGGGAGCCCGGATGTCGAGCAACATCCACACGAGCCATTGAGAGACGACAAGGGCGAGCACAAGATGCGCAGCGAGGCGGAAATGGCTGACAGAGGGGACATCGACCAAGCCGCTTTTGACCATGTACCAGCCCAACACGCCTTGCGCGCCCCCGAGGAAAATGGCGATGAGAGCTCCAATCCTTGTTCGGTCGCTCAGCTGCTTCCGGATGAGGAAGACGAGCCAAGGCACGAAGACGGCTAGTCCGATCAAGCGCCCCCACAGTCTATGGAGATACTCCCAGAAGAAGATCTGCTTGAACGCCGAGAGATCCATCCACCCATTGACCTTTTGGTACTGAGGGAAGGTCTTGTACTTCTCGAACACTTCGTTCCAGGCGTCCGTGGAAAGGGGAGGCAGTGCACCCATGAGAGGGCGCCATTCGACCATGCTCAGTCCCGATCCCGTGAGGCGAGTGATCCCACCGATGATCACCATCAAGAACACCATCACGTAGATCGAGAGGAGCCAAGTCACGACGGCGGGGCCGTCCTTGTCGGAAGCTGTGTTCGTTCGAGCGGGGCGGGCTGGGGAAAGCATGGGGACGGCCCGCGCTGGGTTCACGAGGGTGGAGACGCGGGGGTGACGAACTCTTGCGCCGTCGTGCGGGTTTTCAACTGCTTGTGCACGCTAGCTGGAAACAGCCGCGAAATGGCGTGGAGCGTCGGAAACACCAGCGCCGAAACGACGCTCGTCCCGTGATTTCGTTCCGAGTCGGCGAGGCCAAACACGAGCGCTGGTCGGTCTTCGACGATGAGCAGGGACCCGAAGAGCCAATCCCAAAGAGCGAATGCCGAGCCGTAGTTGGTATCGAAGTGGTCGGAGTCCGTGCTGTGATGGAGTTGGTGTTGAGCCGGACTGATGAGGACGTGTTCGAGCCATGTTGGGTAGCGAAACCAGATGTGACTGTGCCGGAGGTTCGAACCTGTGAAGTTCCAAACGGCGCTCATGCCCTGTACTCCCAGCATCTCCCAAGTGGTCAGGGGGGCGCCCACAGCCCAAGCCGTTCCGGCGGCACCGACGGCAAGCCCGAGCGCCGAGCCCGAACGCATCAACAGCCCCTCGAGGGGGTGCGTGCGATAGATCGTCAGGGGCGTCAGCACCTCGGCGCTGTGATGCACCTTGTGAAGCTCCCAGAGTGTTGGGAACCGGTGCGTGGCGCGGTGCACCCAGTAGCGGCAGAAGTCCTCACCCACAAAGGCGCCGAGAGACACGAACGCGAGTGCCCAGCCAGAGGAAAAATGAAAGGGGCCTGGAAGCAAGTGGTCGAGGTGCTGTCGCAGCCAAGTCGAAGCAAACGCCGTCGTGACGAGAACTGGTGCACCGGTGAGGACGGCGAGAAGCGCCCGAGCGATCATGAACCTCAAGTCGAAGAACGCCGACGGATGGTTCCAGACGTCGCGAGGGGCCAAGAACTGCAAGAGTCTGCCTCTCGTCTTGCCGCGTCTCCACCAAAGGACGGTGGCGATGACCGCCGCGCTAACTAGGTAAGCGAAAAAGACGCGTTCCTCGCTCGAGTGCAGAGCTCGGGCGGGGAACAGCACGGCGTTCAACAGCCGTTCGGTCATTTTGCTTGCGGAGTCGACCATGACTCAGTCGTTGTCGCCTCCGACGGAACTCGGGATATCGACATTGAGGATCTCGACCAAGTCGTTCTTCAGCAGATCCGTGAGCACTTTGACGGCGTCGTATAGGTCTCTCACGCTGTCGGGGTCCTCGGCCAGAGCCCCGACGAGGTCGTCCTCTTCGATGGCGTCGAGGGCCTCGAACACTCCTTCGACGGCGCTTCGGATTTCCTCGGCGTCGAGTTCGGCGCCACTCTCTTCCAGCAGACCCGCGATACCCATGGCGTCGTCCCCGCAGCCCTCCAGCAAGAGGTTGAACCCCACCATGTTCTCTCGAATGCTTCGTTTCGACAGCCCGCTGAACTGATGCTCGATGTCCTCCGGGCACAGCTCATCGGTACACGCATCATTGAGCGCCAGGGGGATGCCGAGCTTCTGATCCTTGATCTGCTTTTCTACGTGAAAAATGGCGTCGATGACGGCGTTGAGCGCGTCGATTTGAGCCTCGAATGGCCCGCTTTCTCCCGCCTCGACGAAGGCTGAAAGAAAGTCCCCGCTCTCGGGATCCCAGGCGTTCTTGAGGGTGTTTGCGTGCTCTTGGACGAGGACCGCGGCCTCATTTGCATACTTGGCGCGGCGTTCGGTCAGGTTGTCGATCGCCTCCCAACGTCCGTCGTCGACGATCGCTGTAGTTGCTAGGCATGAGCTTTCTCGTGAGTCGTAGAACAACAGATACTCGATGGCGTCGAGGCCCTGCGAGTTGACTGGTTCGGAGGAGAGGTCTTCGGCGTATGCTTCACTTTCGAGTGCTTGATCGATGCGGCAAGCATTGATCAGGGGCCAGGAGTAAATGAGATCGCGAAGATCCTGGCCTCCTACGGCGCCGCCTTCTTCCACGGCGCTGCTGGAGCCTGCCGGACCAAATGTCATCGCTTCCGTGCGGTGCCATGACAGCATGGCTTCGGTCCACGCGTCCCTCGCGTCTTGCTGGGCGTCCGAATCGTCTGGAGATTCGGCCCAGGCTTCGGTCCTGGCTACGAGCTCGGCGGCGGCCAACAGGAACTCGTCTGCCTGGGACATCGCGCAGGCTGCGGAGCTCTCCAGAGTGGCGCGGACATTGGGATCGAGGGGCTCTTCCTCAGCGGGGCGTTCGACGCACGAGTACGTGATGAGAGAGGCGACCGTCAGCGCCGCGAGGGCTCGCAGGGCGGGGGAGGAAGTAAGAACCAGACTTTGGGTCATGGGGGGAGTTTATGAATTTGAAAGTCAGTTTCAAAGGCCTTGGTTCAAGTTCTAAAAAACGAACAATTTTAGTGGTTTATGCTCTGCCTGGAGCCCGGTCAGCGTCGGCGGCGCCGCTTTGGCTTTCCACCTCCTTCGATTCCCGAAGAGCCGCCTTCATCGTGTCTTCCGACCAGGCGAAAGTCCCGAAGACCAAATCCCACAAGGGAGAGCTGATGCCCATGTTCAAGTGAAAGAGCTTGTAGTGATGGACAGCATGAGCGCGACGTAGAAGTTTGCCGAGTCGCGTGCGCGGGCTTCGAAAGTGATGCGTGTAGTAGTGGGTCCAGTCGTACAGCAAGTATCCAAGACATGTCCCACCGAAAAGGATGAACGCCTGGATGCGGGGCAGGAGCAGCCAATAGATCGCGAAAACCACGGCCGCGATTGGGAAGCTCATCAACGGCGGCGCGACGAGGCGCCGCTTGTCGTTGGGAAACTCGTGGTGAAGCCCGTGCATCAGAAAGAGTCGTATCTTTGCGTTTCGGTCGGTACCCGGGTCGAAGTGAAATACGAATCGGTGCAAGAGGTACTCGAGCAAAGTGAACGAGAGTACGCCGCCGAAAAAGAGCGCCCCGGATCCGAAAGGGTCGTTCGCCACGGATACGGCGAGGTACGCGCCGTAGACCACGGCCCATCCGAACCACACTCCGGGCATGATCGGGTGGGAGCTCGCGAGCACGTGTTCGACGAACGGATTCTTGTAGACGAAAATGCGGTTGATCTTTCTGTTTTCCTGGCTCGGGGCGCCAATCGTCCCGTCCCAGCGATCGATGGTTCGGTGAAACTCGTCCGTGAAGTCGAAAAGGGCCATGGTGACTCATCCTGTTTGGGCTCAGGTCACGAGGCGACGAACCTCGGACCGCGAAACTTTTACGTGTGGGGCGAAAAGGTTGCGATGAGAACTTCCGTTCCGTCGTCGCTAGATTTGACCGCCCGCAGTGGCTGTACCGCCCGGGCCCACGTCCATGGCTTCGGGGGCGTCACGCTGACGCTCGGACTCTGTGCAATCGAAGGGCGCACGCCCCACCTGCTGAGTTCCGAGCCGCGGAATGAATAGGGCGAGAAGGTGTTGCTTGACGAAGAACCACCACATGCTGCGGTGACAGAGCCGGGGATCGATCTCGCGGGCAATCTTCGCGTGCGCCTCGGCCGCCTTCGACCAGTGCAAGTTGGCCTGATCGTGGTGCACGGTGTGGTAGCCGTTCCCGAACAGCAAGAAGTTGAGAAGCTTGCCCGTGAAGTTACGAGAATGGTTGCGCTTCGACCACGGATCGGTGTGGACGTGCTGACTGTAGTTGAAGAGCATGACCGTCCAGAGAGCGAAAAACGCAGGAAATCCGAGAGCCAGCGCATACGTTCTCGCGCCCAAGCCGGGCCCGTGCAGGACCACGGCCAGAGCCAAGAGCGCTGCATGGCTGCCGTAGGTGACGAAGTACTGCAGCAGAATGCGGCGATAGAGGGGACGGTTCTTGGCCTTCGCTTGGGCAATGAAGTCCTTGATCCAGAACCCTTGATGATAGGCCGATACGAAGAAGTACGTGCCTGCCACGAGCGCGTTGTGCTTGTTGGTGTGCCGCCACGTGATCGTCGCGTCGCCGTGTTTGTTGATGTAGCGATGATGATTTAGGTTGTGTGTCGGGGTCCAGGCAAACACCGGGTAGCCGTAGAAAACGGAGATGAGGTGTGAAAACAACTGGTTGTGCCGACGCCGCTTCATCGTGGGGCAGTGCATGTGGTTGTGCGCGATGACGGCGCAACTCACAGAGAAATACATACTCAAGGGCAGCAGGAGGAGGCTCCAATCCGGCCTGAGATAGTGAACGACGACCAGACCCGGTGTCAGCAGCAGAGTCCAAACGAGTGTGCGGTAGTCAGCGGTATTTCGGACCAGCATGAAATCCCTATTCCTTCCTCGGCCGGGAGGCGCGGCCGCCTCGACAAATGCGCGGGAGTCGTTTTTTCGTCAACGCCGCCAACTCTTCGCGCTGAGGGGAATCGCGCGGGCTGACGCAAACGTTTCGCGAAATTGGTAGCAACCGGGGCGCTGACAGGGGCCTTTCGACAAGTCTCGAAAGGCCGCGTAGCTTTCGGGTCATGAACGTGTCAGCGCGAGCACTCACTCGTGTGAGTGCCGCCCTCAGCGGCGTCCTCGCTCTTGGTTTGGGTGCAGCCTCGCTTTTCTTCAACAGCGAACTGGCGTTGGCTCAATCGGCTGACAGTCTACTCGACTTCGCGGCTGCTTTCCTCTTGGCTTGGGTCGTACATGTTGCTCAGGCCCCTGGTGACGAAAAGCATCCCATGGGTCACGGTCGCGCGGAGCCTTTGGGCGCCTTGGCCATCGCTGCATTAGCGGGCGTTCTGTCCCTCGAGGTGGCGAGCAGCGCGGCAACCTCTCTCTTCGGTTCCGCGGACGTGGTGCTGGCGTGGGAGCTCCTGGCCCTCTTCGTATTCAAAGTGATCTTCAAGGGGGCTCTCTTTCAGCTCGCACGACGCGGCTCAGGGCCGGCCATGGGAGCGCTAGCGGTCGACGCTCGAAACGACGTGATTGTTTGCTTGGTCGCGATCCTCGGCTATTTCGGCGCTCGTTCTGGATTCACCAAGCTGGACGCAGTCTTGGCGCTTCCGGCCGCTCTCTGGATCGGTTGGTCCGGAGTCGAGCTGGCTCGCGAGAACGTGGACCTCCTCATGGGAGTCGCCCCCTCGCAGGAGCGTCAACGCGAGCTCTCGAACATCGCGCGGCACCTGCCGGGTATCATCGAAGTCCACGACCTCGTCGCACACTCGACGGGCACCGGCTACTCCATTCATGTGCATGTCATGGTGGATGCGGACCTCACGGTACGGGAGGGGCACGATCTCGGTGAATCCGTGCGCGTCAGGCTCCTCGAGGAGGACGACGTGAGCCACTGTTCGGTGCACGTCGACCCCGGCGAGCCCAAGTCTGCCGTCCCGAACCAGTGAGCCCGACGGGGCCTCGCCTGGCCGATTTCCGCCGTGTACGTCGTCGAGGGCGCTCGATTCTTCCGCTTCGCAAACAGACGTTGTGGAGCCTGCGAGAACACAATCGTTGAACTTGTACGTTCCCTTTGAACGAGCTTCCGCAAATCTCCAGGCCCGCCGCGCTACCGGGGTTCGATTCGAGGCCGAATCATCGGTAAGGTATACGCGAATATCCGCCCAGGCGGGTGGGAGGGAAACCATATGTCGCAGGAACCCAGCGTTCTTCTCGTCGATCTGCCAGAGCAGGGGACGCATTTTGCCCGCGCTCTGAGCCAGGTCGGACGACCGTCCGTCGTCATTTCGCCCGATCTCATCGCACAGGCATTCGACCACGGGAGGCCATTGTGTGTCGTCGCGCTTTCGAAGGACGCTTCGGAGATCGCGGCGAAGATCCGCCATCAGGACTACGCCGTACAGCTCCCGTTTTTCGTGCTTCAGCCTTCGAGTCCGGGCTCCGTTCGTCCTCCGCTCCCAGAGGTGACCGCCGTCGTTCCCGAGGGTGTGGAGCCCGGCATCCTCGCGCTTCGAATTCAAACCGCTCTTCAGCAAGCGGGCGGTCCACGCCCCCGACAGGCCACCGTGCTCGGCATGGGGAGCATGTCGAAGCCCCAAGCACTTCCCTCGCGAGCCCCATCCAAACCGCCGAAGTCCACCCCGATCTCGCAGAGCCCGCAGGCTCAGGCGAAGGCTCCGGAGCTGCCACAGATGCCAGCCGAAGTGCCCTGGGACACGTCCGAAGAGCGTGTCGTTTCTTCCGTGCCCCCCAAGATCGAATCACGCGCGGTCGCTTCCGCGCCTCGTCAGGGGGTCGTCAGTAGTGCTCCGCCGCTCCCCGAGATCCGCACACTCACGCCCTCTGCTCCCAACATCCCCGACGCGGCTCCGCTTCCCGCGGATGTGATGAGCCCGTCCAACCCCCCGTTGCCCCCGACGAAGCCTGAGTCTGTCCCCACGCATCCTCCGGTGGCTATGGCATCTCCCGAAGTTCGGACTCCGGTTGTGCTCGATGACGATGAAACTGCGATGAAGAAATCGTCGTGGGCTCCGCGAGCTTTGATCGCCGCCGGTCTAGTCGCGGCCCTCGGAATCGGTGGCGTCGTTCTCTCGAGCAGCAAAGACGAGAAGAAAACGGCAGCCGCAGACCCTATCGAGCCACCCGAGCCGAAGGTCGCATCGAAGGCCGCCGCGCCCGATCCACAAGAGACAGCCGCGCCGCAAGAATCGGCTTCGCATTCACCTGAACCCGCGCCCTCCGGCCCTGAAGAGCCCACCGGCGAAGCGCGCTATTATCTCGTCGAGCACCAGACGACTCTCGAGACCTGTGAGAAAGTTCTCGGAAAGTCTGCCTCAGATTTTGCCTCTGCGAAGAAGTGGCAGGCAAGCCAATCGTGGAAGAGTGCACGCCAAAGCTTGATGGCGGGAAGCGAGACGAAGGCCCTCGAGCACATGTGCGAGGCGGCGTTCATCGACGCTGCCGGACCGGCGACTTTGGGGCTTGCAAGGTACTACCTCGGAAAAAGATCCCTCGATCAGGCGCACGTTTGGGCCAAAAAAGCGCTCGATTCCGCCTCGGGGGCCGGTTCGAAGCGCGCCGCACAGCAAGTGCTGGGGGATGTCTTCAGTCAAATGGGCCAGCCCGAAGAGGCGCGTAAAGTCTGGCTCGAGAGTTTCAATCTGACCGAGGACCAAACGGATCGTCTCGCTCCCGTCGTGAGGAACTTCATCAACGCCGGGGTCAAGGCCCGCAAGGGTGGGGACCCCGCACTCGCCGAACAGTTGTTGCGTCGGGCGACGACCTTCGAACCTGAGAACGTCAATGCATCAGCGCTCCTGGCCGCCACCTTGCTCGATAACGGTGAGAAGAAGCTCGCAAAGCTTTGGGCGGAGCGGGCCCTCGAGAAGAAGCCGGGCCTTGAAATGGCCGAGGAGGTTCTCAAAGCCGTAGGTGGGTGAGTTGACGAAGACGGCTTAGCGAGTAGGCGAACCCGGGTGCTCGGACAGACTCAATTCTCGCCCCCTCCCGCTCCGCCATTTCCTCCGAGTCCCGTGGGTTCATCATCGTAGATGCGGCGGCGCTCCACACAACTTGGCTCTGGAGCGGCCTCGACCTCGACCACCGAGAAGTCGGTCTCATCCGTCTCAGTGTTCGTCACAGTCACCTCGTAGACCCCGAACGCGTCGCCCGCGCTGCAGTGGCACTCCTTGCCCGATACTTCGCAGACGAGCTCGAAGACCTCACCGTCCATCACTGCGTGTCCCTCGTAGGGACATTCCTCGTCTTCCCCGAGATTGTCGAAGAACTGAACGGCCCACTCGCCTTTTTGGAGCTGGCTGCACTTGAAATCCTTCTTGCATCCGGACACCGAGAGGGCGAGGGTGAAAAGTGACAGCGTGTAGAGCGGAGAGTTCATGAGCTCGCTTACCTCAGCTTGGCGCCCGTGTTAACCGCTCGTCTGCATGGCAAGCCGCTCCCTCAGGATCTACTCGTGGAACGTCAACGGCCTTCGAGCGATTTTCCGCAAAGGCTTTCTGCAGTGGCTCGAGAGAGAAGATCCCGACTTCGTCGGTCTGCAGGAGGTCAGGGCCACGTGCGAACAACTCAACGACGAGTGTTTGAGCCCGCTCGGCTTCAAGAGCGCTTTCGTCGCGGCCGAGCGCCGCGGATACAGTGGGGTCGGAGCGTACTTCCGGAGCGGCGTCGAGCTCGTGCCGCTTGGCATCGGAGACGACTTCGATCTGGAGGGGCGCTTGATGTGCGTTCGTCTCGGCCAGCTCCGAATCATCAACGGGTATTTCCCGAATGGCAACGGAAAGGAGCGGGACAACAGTCGGGTCCCCTACAAGCTTCGGTTCTACGACGCGCTTTTTCGCTATCTCGAGTCGGGACTTACGGCCGGGGAACGGATCCTCGTCATGGGCGATTTCAACACCGCCCACCGACCCATCGATTTGGCTCGCCCCAAGCAGAACATCAAGACGAGCGGGTTCTTGCCCGAAGAATGTGCGTCTTTCGATCGATGGATTCGAGCGGGCTGGATCGACACATTTCGCCACTTTTCGGACGAGCCCGGTCATTACACGTGGTGGAGTCAACGGAAGGGAGTTCGTGAACGGAATGTCGGGTGGCGTATCGACTACGTTCTCGCGTCCCCCGGTGCGCTGCCCTATTTGAGATCAGCGCACATCCATTCTGACGTTTTGGGATCTGATCACTGCCCGATCAGTGTGCGTCTCGACCCCAGGATCACCAACTAGAGCCGCGCGCCCCAGCCGAGATGCAGCGTCATCATTCCGAAGCTTCCGAAGCCTGATGACCCGAAATCCACGCCTCCGCCGATGAGGAACCCTCCGAGCGAAACCCCGCCCATGCCGTTCAATGAGATCCCGCCCTCGCCTCCGTATGAATCGAGGCCCAGGCCGCCGAGAAAATAACCCATCCGACGGTTTTTGGGGTTGAACCACGAGCCCCCCATAAGGAGGGACACTCCACCGACGGCTTCTTCGCTGTGCCCGACGATGGCAGCTCGACCACGAATAGCCGTCGTCCATGCAGATGAGTCCACGAATCTGGCGCCGAGTACGGCGGCGGCCCCCAGAGACCCCCCATCTCCGTAGTCGTCCCCGCCCGCTCCAGCGAGGGCGTGGATGAGAAGGACTCCCGTCTTGTTGTCCGATGGTGGCGTCCGCTCAGGCTCCGGCGTCGGTTCGGGCGCAGAATTGGCTTTCTCTTCGGGCGCCACCTCGCGAGGTACCTTCTCGGTGCGAGGCTGGTTCAGCTCCTCGTAGCTCGTCGATTCGTTCGCTTCGCGCATTGCGGCTTGCACCGGTCGGGTCGCGAACTCGCGCGGAACCGTCACGTCCGGATCGCGGGTGAGTGCTGCGTGGAAAAGCCGGGCGGCCCCCTTTTCGTCGTCCTTTCCTCCGGCCAGAACGATGGCGAGGGCGACGTATAGCTTAGCCCGGAGAGGATCCGGGCAGCTCGAGTTTTCCGCGGCGTCGCACTCCTTGACGAGCTCCTCCAGTTGCGCGTGAGCGGCGTCCACGTTGCCGACGCCGTAGTCGACCAGAGCGCGCCTGCGCCTGGCATCGAGATCGTCGTCGGGGGGGCTTTCAGCGGTCTCCCCTATGGACGTCTCCTCCCCGGCTCCGGGTGGAGACGTCGTGGGCTCTTGGGCAATGGCGGGTAGAGGAACCAGAAATGCGGAAAAGGCGAGCGTGCGCGAAAGAAGGCGAGTCATGTCAGAATCCTCGGATCGATTGATCCTCCTAGCAAAACGGATGCCACGGTTTTTGTAGCTCTAAGGTGCTCCTCGCGGGACGATGACCTGACAATCCTGTCACACCCGGACGGTGCCCGAATCAATAAGGACTGGCCGCCAGGTCGCTGGCCGTGGGTCGAGACTGTGGCCTCGTCGACGACTGTGGCTTCGGTCGGACCTGCCGTTTGGGTTCGCGGAAGGTCACCGAAACGCCTTCGTCGCTGGGCCCGAGTTGCGCGCTTGCGCGTCGGCCGTCCTTCGTCACTGCCACGACCGAAAGCCGCGCGGACTGCTCGCTCTCGCGAAGGAGGATGGTGGCCGTTCGGGTGGGTGCAGGTAGAACGATAGCGCGTGCGCCAACGGTCACCGTTTCGAAATCGGCGTTTGCCGTCAGTGTGATCTCGGTGCGCATCGACGGAATCGGATCCTCACTCGACTGCTTCGAGGTGAGAGGTTCGGCGGGAGCCGCTGTCGCAACCGGAGTGGATTCGACTCGCGGTGCCGTTTGCGAAGCGGACCCCTTGGTGTCGAAGTCGGGCACCCCGCTTGGCTCGCCGGCGTCGTTCCACGCCAAGGCGGCGGCGGTGAGCCCCACGAGAGCGACGGCACCGATGAGGAACGCGCGACGTTTCGCTCCTCCTGTCAGTTCGCGTTCGAGCTCCGCCGTCGTCGGCGTGGACGGCATCTCGGCTGACGTCGTCGCGAAGGTACCGGATTCGACCTGTACGCTAGGGCGGCGATCCGTCATCGTCGGTATCTCGTCCTGGGATCGGCCCGAGGTGTCGACGTGGAGCGACCGGCTTTCTTCTTGAATGATGGAGCGCAGCTCGTCGAGCCGCTCAATCTCGAGTCCCACGATGAAATCGCCGACCTTCTCGCGTGAAGCCATCATGTGCTCGCCGCCCATCGCGTCCAAGAGGAGTTGGCGAAAGTCGCGAGCCGACGAGCACCGCAGCTTCCGATTGGGCTCTAGTGCCCGACTGATCGCGCTGTCGAGACCTTCGGGTAGCGCCGGGTCTGCTTTGCGCAGGCGCGGTGGCGGTTCGTTGATGATGCGAAGCATCATCGGCATCGGGTCCATTTGCGGGTACATGCGACGACCCGCGAAAAGCTCCCACGCGACCACCCCAGCCGCCCAGACGTCCGAGCGGATGTCGAGGCTCTTTCCCTCGGCCTGCTCCGGTGACATGTAGGCTACCTTGCCTTTGACCAGACCCGTTCGCGTGTATTCGGCGCGTGTCGTGGCTCGAGCAATCCCGAAGTCCGTGAGCCTGCTGCGACCATCAGTGCCCACGAGGATGTTCTGTGGTGAGAAGTCCCGATGGACGATGCCGAGCGGACGTCCCTTTTCGTCTTTCGCCTGATGCGCCGCCTCGAGACCCTCGAGGGCGTCTGAAAGAATCCGTAGGGCGATGTCGTGAGGGACGCGAAAGTCCTCGCGCGTGATCTCGGACAGACTCGCCCCATCGACGTAGTCCATCACGAGGAAGAACCCTTCCGGCGAGTGCCCCACGTCCATCACTGGAACGATCATCGGATGCTGCATGCGGGCGGAGAGCTTCGCCTCCTCCAAGAACTCGTTCGCGGCTTGTGATGATGCGTCCTCGAGGAGGTGCGGGTGCAGCAGCTTCACGGCGACGATGCGCTCGAAGCCGCCGATCCCTTCGGAGCGCCCCAGGTACACCGTGGCCGCGCCACCGCGTGCAATGGGTGCAAGCAGCCGATATCGACCGACTCTCTTGGGTGCCGATTGAGGAAGAGACATTTTGCCGTGCGCCGAGGAGAACCCCGAGTCGCATCAGCTTAGAACACCTCGGACCTCGGCTCTACTGAAACAGCGGCACTTTTCCGTTCGAACCACGCGGATTTCTTGGAGTTTGCGCTAAAGTCGTCGTCTTTCGCCGGCTCCGGAATTTTCTTGAGCGTTCACGGCTCCGGCGGCTATGTTTCGGGAAGTGGGAGCGATTGATGTCTGCTGAAGCCGCGGACGCACGGCGCGTGCGCCTGCCCGGCGTGGCGGGTTTTTTCTATCCCGCCGAACCCACCGAGCTGAGAGACGAGCTGGGCAAGCTCCTGGCCAGCCCCTACTCTCCGAGCGCTTCACCCCCGCGTGCGATCATCGCACCTCATGCAGGATATCGCTACTCGGGGACCGTCGCAGCCGAGGCTTTTGGAGCGGTCGCGTCGAGTCAGGCATCCACGGTGATTCTGTTGGGGCCCGCCCATCGCGTGCCTGTTGCGGGTGGAGCGCTTCCCCGAGCGAGGATTTTTCGTACCCCGCTGGGAGACGTGCCCCTGGACGACGCGACGTGTGACGAGCTTTTGGAGAAGTGCTGGATCGCGGAGTCGGATGAGGCGCATGCTCAGGAACATTCTCTCGAGGTTGAACTTCCATTCCTGCAAATGACCTTGCCTTCTGGCTTCCGGGTGGTTCCCTTGTTGATCGGGGCGGCGCGACCGGAGCTCGTTGCCCGAATTTTCGAGAGATATTGGGACGTTCCCGATGTGCTCTTCGTCGTCAGCAGCGACCTGAGTCATTTCCTGGACTACGAGACCGCGCGCCGCAAGGATGAGCTGACCATGGATCGAATCGTGAGTCTGCGCGCCCCGGACCTCTCGGGAGAGGATGCCTGCGGGTGTCGAGCAATCAACGGCCTCATCGAGTTCGGAGCGCATCGCGGGCTCGCTGCTCGAAGCCTACTTCTCGAGAGCTCGGGTGACCATGGCGGAGGTCGGTCGCGAGTCGTCGGTTATGGGGCGATTGGGTTTTGGGAGGCTCGCGCGCGTGTCTGAGGACGTTGACGGAAGTCGGTTGCCCGCCATTGCGCGGGCCGCCGTTCGACAAGCTTTGGAGAACGGCGCGTTGCCCGCGCCGTCCCTGCCACCGCCGTCCGGAGCTCTCGGTAGCGCGGCGACGTTCGTCACCATCACGAAAGACGGGAAGCTTCGTGGCTGCATGGGAACCACCGTTGCGCGTCGTCCGCTGGTCGACGACGTCCAGAGCCAGGCTCTGGCAGCTGCTTTTCGCGATCCGCGTTTTCCTCCGGTCGAACCTCACGAACTCGAACACCTCCAGTTCGAGGTCTCGGTTCTCGCCGAACCCGAGCCGCTACCCGCAACGACCTGGCAGGAGGCTTGCGACCTGATACGACCTTACGAGGATGGTGTCATCGTACGCACCGCGGTTGGGGGGGCGTTGTTTCTTCCGCAGGTTTGGGAGTCCTTTTCCGAACCTCGCGACTTTCTCGAACAGCTCTGGAAGAAGGCCGGGCTTCCGCATCGGTACTTCGAACCGGATGTGCAACTTTCCACATTCTCGGTGGACAAGTTCGCCGAACCCGAGCCCGGGGCATGACTCACGCGCCGGGGGAGGGCCGCTATTTTCACTCGCTCCCGGATGGTCGGATCCAATGTGATCTGTGTCCGCGCGATTGCACCCTCAAGGATGGGCAACGAGGCTTGTGCTTCGTTCGCAAGAACGAAGGCGGGAACATGATGCTCACGACGTACGGGCGATCTTCAGGCCTGTGTATCGATCCCATCGAGAAGAAACCCCTGAATCACTTCTATCCCGGAACGGGCGTGCTCTCCCTGGGCACGGCTGGCTGCAACCTCACGTGCAAGTTCTGCCAAAACTGGGACATCTCCAAATCCCGCGACATGGACACCGTCGCGGCCACCGCTCTACCAGAGGACGTTGCTCGAAGTGCGCGCGAACATGGCTGCCGATCGGTAGCGTTTACGTACAACGATCCTACAATATTCGTCGAGTACGCGATGGACGTGGCGGACGCGTGTCATGACGCCGGCGTGAAGACGGTCGCGGTCACCGCAGGCTACATTCATGCGCGCCCGCGCCGCGATTTCTATTCGAAGCTCGACGCCCTCAATGTCGACCTCAAGGCGTTCACCCCGAAGTTCTATCGGGACCTTTGCTCGGCCTCCCTCGAAGCCGTGAAGGAGACGCTCGTGTACCTGGCTCGCGAAACCGACACATGGTTCGAGATCACTACATTACTCATTCCCGGACACAACGACGACGAGAAGGAGCTGGCAAGGCTGAGTGAATGGGTATGCGAGCAGCTCGGGCCGGACGTGCCCCTACACTTTTCTGCGTTTCATCCGGACTTCAGGATGCTTCACGTTCCGCGAACCGAAAAGCGAACGCTCGTGAAGGCTCGTGAAATTGCGAAGAGCATAGGTCTGCGACACGTTTACACTGGGAACGTGCACGATGCGGATGGGGACACGACTCGCTGTAGCTGCTGCGATACACCGCTCATCGTCCGTGATTGGTACCAGATCGAACGCTACGATTTGGATCCCGAAGGGAAGTGTCCGCGATG
Source organism: uncultured Polyangiaceae bacterium (assembly GCA_965652275.1). Taxonomy (GTDB): domain Bacteria; phylum Myxococcota_A; class Polyangia; order Polyangiales; family Polyangiaceae; genus NIC37A-2. The sequence goes on from CBFGUR010000019.1 coordinate 92,784, forward strand.
CGGCGCGGGGCTACCGGGTCGGTTCGACCAGAGCTCTGGTGATTTCGGCCGACGAAGGCTCCCTGTTCGTCTTTGAGCAGCGAGCCGAAATTCGGGGTCGTTGCGAGTCGAATATGAGAGCGCTGTCTTGACGAGAATGCTCGACAAATCGAGGGCGCTCGTGTTTGGATGACCAAGCGTGCGCTTCGCTCGCACTTCCACCATGCATTCTGCCTTCCCCCGCCTTCCATGGTTCTTGTCTTTCGTGGGAGCAATGTTTGCTTCGACCGCTGTCTCGGTTGCGGGAGCCCAGCAAGCGGAAGGTCGAGCCAACATCTGGATCGATGCGTCCTCCCGCAGCAGCTGCGAGGCGATGGAGGAGCTCCCAGAAACGGCCCGTGATATCGCTCGCGGATTCCCCGAAACTGATTTCCGTCCTGATATTTACTTCACGATGGAGCGGGCGGACGGTGCGGCTCGGGGGCGAGTCGCTGTGACGTACCTCGGTGAACAAGTCTTCGGCAAGGAGCTCGCCGCGGCTTCATGCCCCGACGTGGTAGCCGCCCTCCTACTCTCGCTGCAAATCTACGTCGATGGCGCCAAGAAGGAGAATTTGCCCGAGTTGGACTCGGGGCAACAGGATGTGCCCGACCGCAAAGCGCCGCCGGGGTGGCCCGGTCCGGACATTGATCCGTCGAGCGTGACACCGACAGAAGGGGACCCGTTTGGTCGTACGGGGGCCAATCGACGTCCCGTTTTCAACGTGCGCCCCGCCCTCTACGTTGGGTTGGTGCGCGGCTTCAATGTGCTCCCCAACTCGACTTGGGGAGGAACGGGGGTAGAGGTCGGCGGGAGCGTTCCTCTCAATGAAGACATCGGTGTCGACGGTGGGGCGCGCTATTTAACCAGCAGTCCGCTGTACGTGGACGGGTACAGGTATCGTTTCGCATCGACGTCGTTTTACTTGGGCCCATCGCGAGCGTGGAGGCTGTCCGATACATCGATCCTAAGGATCAATTTCACGGCGGTCCTCACGCTCATCCATGCAAGCGTCACCGAAGACCAGATCCGAGCGGACTCTCCTCCCTTCGGCTCGTTCGGAACCGGCCTCAATGCCATCATTTCCTTCAACCCCGTCTCGGGTCTCGTTTTGGAGGCGCGGGTCGGTGGTCAAGCGATGTCCCTGAACGGCGTGTACCTGTCACCGACGGGGGAGACGGTGTGGGAGCAGCCCCTCATCGGTGCCGTGTCGGGGATTTCCATCGGCTGGGCAGGAGAAAAAGTTCAGCAAAAACAGAGGTTTGTGGGGATTCTTTCGGAATTTTAGTTTTCCAGCGAAGGATCGTCCCTGGCCGAGCAATAACTAGAACATGGCCGTGGACATCAGCGCCGCCGAATGCATCGCAGAGCAGCATGCTCCGCTTTCGACGAGTGACGAACGTTCGTCCACAGGGGTTGTTTCTCCTCGCGGCTGGGGCGACTTGTACCGAGATCATGCCGACTTCGTTTGGAGGAGCCTTCGGCGCATGGGGCTCGGACCGGACGCCGCCAAGGATTCACTGCACGATGTGTTCCTCATCGTTCACCGGCGCATGGACTCTTTCGACCCCGCTCTGGGTTCAGAGCGCGCCTGGCTTTTCGGCATTGCGGCCAACGTCGCGCGAAGTGAGCGTCGGCGGCGTGTGCCGATCCCCGTCGAGCGCCTCGAGCCCCTTCTCGATCACCGCGAAGCTCGTGGCCAGGTCGGCACTCCTTCGGCCAGTGGAGAGTACCGAGTGGGCTACTTCCGTGTTCGTGAGAAGATCATCAGTGCTATCGGAGCTCTGCCTCCGGAGCGTCGCGCAGTCTTCTCGATGTTCGAACTGGAGGGCATGAGCTGCCTCGAAATAGCGGATGAGATGGGGGTGGCGATAGGGACCGTGTATTCCAGACTGCACGCCGCGCGAGCCGAGCTACGAGCCGCGCTTTCCGACTACAAGCCCGAGGGCGAAACCATGAAGGGAACGCCATGACCCGAGGACCTCAGCGACTCATCGATGATCCCGAGTTTTCAGACATCTTCGTCGGCCTGGCGAAGGAGCAGGGTACGATCGAAGATCTGCCGGACTCGGTGCGGCACGACGTAGCAGCCATGATCTCTGCGAGTGTTGCTGGGGCCGCCGGAGTCGCCGCGCTCGGAGTGGCAGGTTCCAGTGCAGTTCCGACGGCGAGCGCGGCGGGCTCCGGTGGCGCGCTTTCTGCGGTGGGTTCCTCTGGCGCCGTGACTTCGGCGAGCGTGGCTTCGGGCACGGTTGCGTCGGGCTCGGTCGTCGCTGCGTCGGGGGCGACACTTGGTGCGAGTGGCATCGCGGCGGGTGGGCTGTCCGCTGCCGGAGGGTTGAGTGCGGCGAGCGCGTCTTTGGCAGCGCTAGGGATGGTCCCCAAGCTCATTGCCGCGGTGTCGCTTGCTGGAGCTGTCACCGCCGGCTCTGTCGTCGTGGCGCGATCGGTGCAGACCGAAGTCGAGCCCCGCGAGGCAGCGGTCGAAACGGCGCTCCCAGATCCGCTCACTGAAAAGGTGGACTCTATTGCGACAACCCCGGACCTGGAGCGGGGGCCCGAGGAGGCGCCGACCCCGCCGTCCGAGACGGCGGTTTCTCTCGACGACATCTCGGAGAGCGGCCACGAAAGCGAGGATGGGGATGCCAACATGGTTGCGGCTTCAGGTGAGGAAGCGCGCGAAGGCGGGACTCGTGGAGCACAGAAGCCGGCGCCCGACGCGGGGCTCGCTGGTGAAGTCAGCCTGCTTCAGAAAGCACGTGCCGTGCTCAGCACCAATCCTGACCAGGCGTGGGTTTTTCTGAACGCATATCGCCGGACGTACCCTCAAGGCGCGCTTCGTGCCGAGTACGAAACCCTCGTCAGGCGGATCCAGTCAACAGACGTGGCGTCCGTTGACGAGCGGTCACCCGACGGCGCCCGTTGAAATCGAGCCGAGCCGAGCCGCGACGTGGCGTCGGGCGATGGTGGCCAGCACGAGGCGAGCACGTGTCGCGTCTCCGCGGCGCCCGCTCCCTTCGGGAGACAGGCAGATGGTGGGACTCCGGGGGCCGTGGAGAGCGGGTCACCCCGGACGGCGTCCCGGCGCTCCTCGCGATCTGCCCGGTTCCGCGTCGACGGACTGATTCAAAATATGCAATAAAAACGTATCGTTATGGTGCTTGGAAATGATCTGGAAACATGGGGGGGGTTCCTGTCGAAACACAGTCGTGGCACATGGCGCCCACGTTTCGAAAAAATCTCGAAGCGTTGAGGACCGTTCGACGACTCTGGGATGGCGTCGGACTCGCCCCCGGAGCTCAAAATGAATGCTGCTGATACGACCTGGATTCTCGTCTCGATCGCCCTCGTTCTCCTCATGACACCTGGTCTCGCCCTGTTCTACGGCGGGATGGTCTCGAAGAAGAACGTTCTTTCGACCTTCATGCACAGCTTCGGCTCGATGGGAATCGCCACGATCGTTTGGATCGTCATTGGATATTCTCTCGCTTTCGGACCTGGGAACGCGTTCATCGGCGATCTCTCCTATATGGGGCTCGTCGGAGTGACGGGTGAGGCCGATGGGGTGATGCATATTGGAGAGAGCGGGGAGCTCGAGCCCTTCATCACCAATCTTCCGCACCTTGCGTTCATGTGCTTTCAGATGATGTTTGCCATCATCACTCCAGCACTGATTTCCGGTGCCTATGCGGAGCGGCTCAGGTTTGGGACGTACACGGTGTTCACCGCCCTTTGGCTCGTGCTCGTGTACGCGCCGGTGTGCCATTGGGTTTGGCATCCCCATGGTTGGGTATTCGTCGATGGCGGACTGGATTTCGCGGGTGGGCTGGTCGTTCATGCGTCGTCCGGCGTTTCGGCACTGGTCTTCGCCATTCTTTTGGGAAAACGGAAAAAACCAGCTCCACCCCACAATCTTCCGATGGTCCTCACGGGGGCCGGTCTGCTTTGGTTCGGTTGGTTCGGCTTCAACGCGGGAAGCGCCCTCGGCACCGGATCGACGGCCGCCATGGCGCTCGCCAACACCCACATTGCCGCGGCTGGCGGTCTCGTGAGCTGGCTCGTCGTGGAGAACCTCTATCACGGAAAACCGACCGCGTTCGGCGCGGCTTCCGGGTTGGTCGCTGGGCTCGTCGTGATCACGCCGTGTGCTGGTTTCGTTGCCCCAATGAGTGCGCTTTCGATCGGGCTTCTCGGCGGCGGAGCATGCTTTGGTGGTGTCATGCTCAAGAGCAAGTTTGGCTACGATGATGCGTTGGATGCGTTCGGGGTTCACGGCGTCGGAGGCATCCTTGGTGGGCTGCTCCTCGGGATCTTCGCTTCGTCAAAGTGGACGGGCGGGGCGGCAGTCGGGCTCCTCGATGGCGATCCGAGCCTTCTCATCGCCAATGCCAAGGCGACCGTTGCGGGGTGTGCCTACGCTGCATTCGTGACGTATGTCATCGTGAGAGTACTCGACGCGACCATGGGCCTGAGAGTTACGGACGAGGTCGAAATCGAAGGGCTCGACGGCCATCTTCATGGCGAAAAGGGCTACTCCGACGAGGCGGCTGGCGCCTTCGAACCCTGAGAGCCGCTTTCGGAAATCGGGGAGGGGGGCCGGGTTCTCCAGTGTCCCCCACCCGGGCCGAGCTGAGCTCTTCGCTCACCAGTGCACGATGTCGGATCGCCATGTCGGGCGACTGACTCAGTTCGGCACACTCAGTCCAGCCTTGGCCGTAGGCCTGGCGAGCCGGCGAAATTTCCGGGAGAAAATCGCCGATCTTTTGGCCGAAATCGAGCCGGAGGATTCGGTCGCCCGTAGAGGGGGGGCGTCGGAAAGTTGGCACGCGTCGTGCTCCAGGCATCGGTGACATGACGCATCCGGATCTGTTCGACGTTTTGGAGAAGGCGACCAACCATGGCTTGACCATGGCCGAATCGGGTCCTCTGACTGAACGCGCTCCAGAACCAGAGGCGAAACGCAGAGCTCCGCGCCCTCGTCTGAGCGGAACTTTCCGCATCGGGGAGATCCAAAGGGGAGACGTTCTTTCCAGCTATCTCGCCCAGGAGGCTCACCAGAAGCGCGTCGCTGCCGAAAGGATTCGTGAGGTTGCCCTCAGCCTCCGCGAGCTAAAGTGCCCCGCTGATCTGATGCGCCGCGTAGAGCACGCGGCCCAAGACAAGCTCAAGCACGCGGAAATCCTCACCCAGGCGGGGGCGATTTCGCAAAGAGCGACGGACGTGAGCGACGATGGCTCTCCCCAAATGGATCTCTGGCAACTCACCCTCAGTACTGCGACAGAGCGGTGCGTCGTCGATGTCTACGCGGCGGCCCGGTTCGCTTTCCAGGCGCGGCGCGCAGAATCTGCGGAGCTCGCTTCGGTGTTCTTCGACATTGCCCGGGACGACGCGGTCCATGTGAGCCTCTTTTGGGAGCTCATGGGTTGGGCGCTTTCGCACCTCAGCCCCGCCCGCGCCCGCCTGCTCGCGGAGGAACAGCGCAAAGTACGAGAGGCGCTCCGAGAGGCCATCGAAGCTCCTCTTCCAGTCGAGATTCACGAAATCGCAGGAGTGCCGGACGCGGACGCCGCCCACGCCATTTTGGATTCTCTGGAGTTCGAGCTCTGGTCAGACGTGGCCGCCTGACGGCCGTCATCATCTCCGCTTTCTCTCAGCCGCGACCCACGATCGCACTGAGCATACGTCCGCTGGGGTTCCCATCTCGCCTGAAGGAGAAGAAATCGGCCTCATCGAGCACGGTGCAGCCGTCGACGTCATCGATGCTCTGGTGCGACAGTCCTGACGCAGCGAGCTGGGCCCGGACCATTCTCCTCAAGTCCACGTGAGGCTTTTCGTAGCCGCGGTCGACGATGTTTCGATCGGGCGAAGCGTCGACCAACTGCTGGGCCACATCTTCATCGACCTCGAAGGCCCGGCTGGAGATGTGCGGGCCAATGCTGGCAATCAGGTCTTCGGCGCCCGCCCGTCGGAGAACGTCGACCGTTGCTGGCGCCGCCCCACGGACACAACCTTGCCAGCCGGAGTGACACGCAGCCACCCAGCCAGTCTTTCGACACGCGATGAGGACGGGAACGCAGTCTGCGGTGCGGATCGCTGCCGCAACCCCCGGAGCTCGAGTGAGTACGATGTCGCCCTCGTTCTCCAGAACGCGCTCGGCGACTTCTTGACCGTCCACTATCAGCGACTCGGTCCCATGAACCTGGCTCAGGTAGTAGATTTTCTCGGGAGCCACGCCTATCTCGGCCCCGGCGATCTCGAGGTTCCTTCGGACGTTGTCTGGGGAGTCTCCCGTCGTGGTGGTGAAATTGAGGCTCGAAAAGACGCCAGAGGAGACTCCTCCCCTTCGGAGAAAAAATCCGTGACGAAAGCCCTCTTTTTCGAGGAGGTTGCTGGTCTTGAGGAGGGGGGAGTCGGCCATTTCTCGGTCTTTTTCCGTCCTTTTCCCGAGGGCGTCAATCCGGGCGACGAGGCGCGGGACATTTGGTAACACCGGGAAAGCGATGACGACGAAGAAACCAGATCCATTCGTTGGTCGTGAGATCCTGGATGGCCAGTTCCGTATCATCAAGCGCATCGGCGCGGGTGGGATGGGGTCGGTCTATCGCGCGTACGAGCCGGCCATGGGTCGGGAAGTAGCCATCAAGATCTTGCACCCCAATCTCAAGGGGCGCTCCGATCTCGTCAGTCGATTCCGCCGCGAGGCGCGAGCGATGAGCCAGCTCAAGCATCCGCACACGGTGCGAGTGTTCATGTACGGAGAGCTCGAAGACGGATCCCTCTATATCGTCATGGAAATGCTCGAGGGGAAGAACCTCAATCAGACGGTGCGCAAGGGAGGCCCGATGTCCCCCGGTCGGGCGATCCCCATCGTGGCGGCTGCTTGTCGTGCGCTGCACGAGGCGCATGAGATGGGAATCGTTCACCGGGATCTCAAGCCCGAGAACATCTTCGTGTGCCAGGAGCCGGAGAAAGACTACGCGAAGGTCTTGGACTTCGGGCTGGCGAAGGTGACCGAGGCCCAAATGCGGCCTGGTTCCATGATTTTGACGCAGGAGGGAATGGTTTTCGGGACTCCCGAGTTCATGTCTCCGGAACAGGCAAGGGGATCGACCCTCGATGCTCGGAGCGACATCTACTCCCTGGCATGCATTCTCTACGAGGCGCTCACAGGAAAACTCCCATTCATCGCGAAGACGCCGATGGAGTACGTCGGCAAGCACGTGACCGCTGCCCCGATCCCTTTGAGCGATCGGGTCGAGGGGCGGACCTTCCCCGAGGGGCTGGGCAAGGTCATCGAAAAGGCTCTTGCGAAGAACCCTGCCGACCGATTTCAGACGGCAATCGAGCTTGCCGAAGCTCTCGAGCCCTACGCGGACGAATCGGGTCGTTCTGCGCCGCCGCCCATCGTCTCCGCGTCACCGACCAACAAACCCCTCTCAGCGACGCCTGGTGGCGTGGAAACGGCGACTGGACCGTCTCTCACCACCCTCATTGGCGTGGCTGTCGCCTGCATGGTTCTGGGGGGCGTAGGTGCCTTCTTGCTCATGAGCCTGCTGGGGAAGTAGTCCCTCTGCCATGAACGAGCCTCCGGAAGACGAGCAGGCGTCCAATCAACCAGCCCCCAACGAGGCCAACGCTCGGGCGGGAGACGAGTTCGAGGAAACTCGGGAGGTGAAGCGCGACCGGACCTCGCCACGGGGAGTGACGGCCGACCGAACGACTCTCAAGCTGGGTAGCCCCGGTGCGTCCGGAACCGATCCAGAAAAAGCGAAGACACCCCGCTCGGAGGCGCGCCCGCAGCGTACTTCGGCGAAAGACGAACGTCCTTTCTTCGTCGAGGACGAAACGGACGCGCCTCGCAGCGAAGGGCGCGCCCTCTGGCAGAAGATCCTCATCTGGACCGGCATCGGCACGGTCGTCGCTCTGATAGCGGGCATCGTTACCGTCGTTTCTGTCGTGCAGCATTTCTCCAAGGACCTCCCGGACGTTCGAGAACTGGAGAAGGGCTACGCACCGCCGCAGGTCACTCGCGTGCTCGCCCGCGATGGTACGCTCTTGGCGAATCTTTTTCTGGAACGGCGCACGGTCGTGCCGATTGAAAAGATTCCCGATCACGTCAAAACAGCGTTCCTTGCCGCTGAGGATGCGGGTTTCTTCGAACACGAAGGGCTCGACTATCTAGGGCTCGTCCGAGCCATGGTCGTCAACCTCCGCTCTGGAAGGGTCAAACAAGGTGGCAGTACGATCACCCAACAAGTCGTGAAGAACGTCCTTTTGGATCACGAGCGGAGCTACCGGCGCAAGATCCGCGAGACGATTCTGGCCTACAGACTCGAAAAGACCCTCACCAAGGAACAAATCCTCGGGATGTACATGAACCACCTCTACTTGGGTCATGGCCGCTACGGCGTCGAAGAGGCGGGACGCTATTACTTCGGAAAGCACGTAGGGGAGCTCGACGTCGCGGAGGCCGCCCTTCTTTCCGGAATCGTTGCGGCTCCCGAGCGGTATTCGCCGCGCAAAGACGAAACCAAGGCGCTGGCCCGACGAACGTACGTCCTCGGACAAATGCTCGACAAAGGGTTCATGACTCGGGAAGTATACGAGGCGAGCCTCGAGGAGCCCCTTCGCTTGGCGCCCGCGGTCGAATCGGAAAGCGACATCGCGCCCGAGATGGTGGGACACACGCAGCGTCTCCTGCAAGACCTCGTCGGAGACAAGGCTCGCGCCGGCGGTTTCACCGTGAAAACGACCATCGACCCTGCGCTGCAGATCGCAGCGAGGAAGGCCGTACGTGAAGGGCTCGACGATTACCTGAAGCGACAGAAACTGGCGCCGCCGTTTACCCTCGAAACGCGCCGTCTCTGGGGAAAACTGTTCGAGGGCACCCCGCGACAACACGGCATTTACACTGGAACGGTCGTGGGGCGAGATGATGACGCCGGAACGATCACCGTCCAAGTGGGAGCGGTGCGGGGCGAGGTCGATCTCAATTCCGAGGAACGCTTCAACCCAACGCATCTATCACCTACGGAATTCGTGGGCGAAAAAGCGGCGCTCAGGGTTCGTCTGATGGATGACCCGACGGCGGCGACCGACGACGCGCCAGTACGACTGCGGTTGGAACTCGGACCTCAAGCCGCGCTCGTCGCCCTCGACCCCAAGACTCGCGAGGTACTAGCCGCCGTGGGGAGCTACGAGGCCCAAGCTGGCAGTCTCGATCGGTCGATCCAAACGAAGCGCCAGCCCGGCTCGACTTTCAAACCCATCGTCTACAGCTACGCCCTCAACACGCATCAAGTCACAGCAGCCACGACGTTTCGGCTCAAGCCGACCGACAAGGAGCGTGAGAGTCTCCGTGAGGCGGCCCGGGAAGACTCGGAGGAGGGTGAGACGGGCCGCGCCCCAGCCGAGATCCTGATGACTTTGCGCGAAGGTGTGGCGCAGAGCGACAACCGCGTAGCGCGTCGCGTCTTTCGGATGGTCGGGGGGCAGCAAGCGGTCGGCTGGGCTCGGGCTCTGGGCATCAAGTCGAAGCTGGGACCCGACGAGAGCCTCATGCTGGGTTCATACGAGATGACCGTCACGGAGATGGCGGGGGCGTTTTCCGTTTTCGCGAGCGGCGGCACCTACCTCGAGCCGCATTTCGTGACTTCCATCGAGAGCGGCGCCGGACCCGTTCCGCTGAAGACATGGGCCCCCGAGCGCCGAGTGATCGATCCGGAGGTCGCCTTCCTGACGACGAGCATCCTCCAAAGCGTCATCGAAGAGGGCACGGGTAAGCGAGCCGCGACATTGCGGCGCCCTCTCGCCGGCAAGACCGGTACGACGAACAAGGCCAAGGACGCTTGGTTCATCGGGTACTCGACGGACTTGGTAGTGGCCGTTTGGGTCGGGTACGACGACGCCCTTCCTCTAGGGTGGGGAGAGTCGGGAGCCACCAGCGCGTTGCCGATCTGGATGTCGTTCATGAAGTCGGCCCACGAGGGCAAGCCGGCGACTCAGTTTCCGCGCCCAGCGGGAATCGTCGAAGCCGAGATCGATCCGCGCACCGGCCTGTTGGCGCGATATGGTCAAGAGGACGCCGTCACCGAAATCTTTCTGCCAGGAACTGCTCCGACCGAGACGGCTTCCGAACCCGAGGCCGTCGACTCCGAGAGCCTCGAGGAACCCGAGCACTCGGATGTGGCCGACCCGGATGGAGCGGGGCCCGACGCGATCGCGGGGCCAGATGCTGCTTCCAGCAGGCGAGAGGGAGCCCCCCCCGACGACGGCGACGCTCCACCACCGCCACCGCCACCCGCGACCGATGAGCCGGACGAGGATGAGCCCCCGCCATTTTAGTTTCCGTCCGATTTGGTGAGCTGAGGTTGCCTCATGGGCTCGGGCTCCCTCTAATGCGGGGCATGACTTGGCTACGAAAGGTAGCGCCTCGAGGCGCGGTCTGCGCCCCAATCTGGCGCAGTGTTCTGTGCGGATTGCTCGGTTCGTGCGTGGCTTGTGCACCGCAGAGCGAGCCGGCTGCGCCCGTTCAGGAGCCGGAGCCGATCGACGACGGTGCGATCCCGTGGGCGCCCGGTGAAGAACCCGAGAGCACAGAAGAGACGACCCGAGAGATCGAGCCGCTGCCAGAGGCCGACGATGCTACTCCCCCGTCGCACTACGAGGACGACGGCGTCCACGAATCGGGTGCTCAGCGTTGCACTGGTAAGGCTCCTCCCGCCCTCCGCGCCCTCGTGAATGAGCGAGCGAGGGAGACCGGTGCCTGTTCCAAGGAAATCCCCGAACAGCGGGCGGGTGCAGGCGGGGACATGAAAGTCAGCCTGAAGATCGACACGACCGGCGCCGTCAGATCGGTCGAGTTCCTTTCCGACACGCTTCAGATCCCTGCCGTTTCACAATGCGTCGATGAGACCTTGAAGAAGCCGTTCGTGGAGGCGAAGCCGCGTGGAGGATGCGCGCTCTTCGTTCTTCCCCTGCGCTTCGAGAGCGAAAAGGTGGAGGAGCCGGCCGACCCCGAACAATCAGAATGACCGCTTCCGAGGGGGCGCGCCCCGATTTCGGACGTCAGCCGAGAGCTCGGGCCGCGAGCGCCATGTAGTCCTTGTCGGTGGGGCCGACGACGAAGAACGAAGGGTTGAGGACGGAATCCTTTTGATTGTAACAGAGGGCTTTCCCGTCAATGGTCAGCACCTTGCCCCCGGCGTGGAGAACCACGGCGTGCCCCGCGGCGGTGTCCCACTCGCTGGTTGGTCCGAATCGCGGATAAAAGTGCGCGGTCCCGTCTGCGATTTGACAGATCTTGAGCGAGCTACCGAACCTCAAGATTTCGTGTTCGCCCAATCCTTCCAGGAAGCTCGCCATTTGCGGAGAGGCGTGGCTCGAGCTGCCAACGATGCGTGGGAGGGGCTCGCTCTTGTCGGCGACCCGAATGGGTTGGGGCGGTTGTTCTCCCGTCGCTTTGAAGGCTCCCAGGCCCGCGGCGCCGGAATAGGTGACGTCCAGCTCCGGTACGTACACGGCGCCCAGGGTGGGGACCCCGTTTTCGATCAGAGCGATGTTGACCGTGTACTCCTTCTTGCCCTTGATGAACTCTTTCGTTCCGTCGAGGGGATCGACGAGGAAGTACTTGGACCAGGTTTTGCGCTCCTCGTAGGGGATGGTCGCGGATTCCTCGGACATGACCGGGATGCTTTTATCGATATCGGCGAGTCCTGCGAGGATGGTTCTGTTCGATGCGAGATCCGCGCTGGTCAGGGGCGACTCGTCCTCTTTCAGGGTGACGGACGAAGTTCTTCTCTTGTCGTCCAGGATGGCTTTGCCCGCCTTTTTGGCGAGCTCACAGACAGCTTGAAGGAGTGTGTCACTCATTTTTCGGGACCCTACGCGCAATTCGCCGCAAGGGAAGTGGCCCGACGGGAGGCGGCTCTGGGGCGAGAAATGGTGAGCGGCGCCCTGACCGACAGTCCGGACGCAGGGTTGCGTGGGCCACGAATTTTCGGCTTCGAGCAGTTCGAGGATTCGAAAAATGTGTCATTTTTGCATGGATCACCTCGCGGTGAGCAATAGATCATTGCTAGATCTCAAGGGAGATGCGTCCGCGTCACCTTGCTTTGCTCTTGGGGTTCCATCTTGCGTCTTGCACGTTGGCCCACAACCCCGATCTGCCGTCGCTCGATGAGGAATCAGGCGATGGAGACTTCGGTGCGGATGGCGGCGCGACTGGGTCGGGTGGGCACGCCGCAGGCGTGGGCGGCGGTCCCATGGCGAGTGGAGGTCACCCTTCGGGTGGCGCCGGGGGGATCGGTGAGCTGGCCTCGGGAGGCCATGTGCCGGGTGGTTTCGGGGGAGAGCCATGAAGGCGCGTTTCCTCAAATGGACGCTCTTGCTCCTCGGATCGTCCGTGGGGTGTTCCCTCTCACACAACCCCGATCTCCCCTCGGTGGCTGGCGACGGAGACATCTTCGGTGATGGTGACGGCGATTTCGGTGATGGTGACGGCGGAGATGGCGATGGCGATGGCGACGGTGACGCTGGCGACGGCGATATCGTCATCGGAGGTGGTGGGGCTCGTCCCGAAGAGCCCACAACGGCTTCCGCCGGTAGTATGCCGGGTGGGGCGGCAGGTGCAGGCACGGAGGAGAATTGAACGTGAATCCCAGAAGAAGTGCGCTGCTGTTGTTACTGCTCGTTTTCGCCTGCGAGGCGGACGTGGTCAAACGCGGAGGAGGGAAGCAACCCGAGGGACTCTCCCCTCTGCCCGACTTGCCATCGATCGATGACGACGATGATCGCGATCCAACGGGAACCGGCGGCGGCGTAGGGACGGGCGGGACCGCTGTGGGTGGCGGGGGGTTGTTCGGTGCCGGCGGCGCCGCCGGGACGGGAGCATTCCCCGGCTCCGGTGGCTCGGCGGCGGCGAGCGGTGGGGCTCCCGGCGACGGAGACGGCGACATGATGGGTGGCGCGGCCGGCGCAAACTTTGGCGGCATGGGCGGTGACGCGCCCACCTGGAACTCGGGCGCGCTGCTGTGACCAAGTAGTGCTTTTTCTGCTCTACAGAGCGGCTTCGAACGCCCGCCCGAATTCCATCGGGTGAGGTCGGTCGCTCGGGTCGAGGGCTGTTGCTGCCCGCATCAATTTGATGAGCTCAGCCGGGTAACCCGGGAGGAGCCGGGCGTCTTCCAGGGGCTGGCGCTTCATGTGCGCAAAGATCCTGTCGCGCGGATTTTCGACTTCGTCGAAGAAGGCCCTGCCGGTGGTGACGTTGTAGATGGTGCCCGCGAGAGCATAGACGTCCGCTCTCCCATCGAGCTCGACCGGGTCGAGGACCTGGTCGGGAGCAATGTACCCCGGGGTGCCCGCGACGAACCGACCAGCGGCGTCTGGGGCCACCTTCATGGGACGAACCATGCCGAAGTCAATGACCGCGGCGTTGAGCGGACGCGTCGTAGCCGGATCCCGATGTTTGCTTGGATCGAACTTCTCGCCCTTGTCGAGGGGGAGTCGGAGCCAGATGTTGGCGGGTTTGATGTCCCGATGAACGAGTCCCGCGCCGTGGAGGGCGGCCAGTCCGGCGCAGGTGTCGAGCACGATCTGTCGAAGCTCGAAGAGGGATAGGCGCTTGGCTCGGGCGTAGTCTTGCAAATCCGCGCCGATGAGCAGTTCGAGGACGAGAAAGGGGACGTCCTTGGACACGCCCCGATCGATGATGCTGACGACGTTCGGGTGGTACAGCTCTGCCATCGCACGAGCTTCCTCGACGAACGACTCGAGGATCCCCGCGCGCTCCGTGTCGCTCGCGTTGGCGAGCGCTTCTACCTTGGGGATCTTGAGAACGAAGAGGCGATCGGCGCCGGGCTTGCGCACCAACCAGACCTTGCCGATCCCGCCTTCTCCGAGCGGCTTGACGAGCTCATACCCCTCGATGATCTCCGGCTCGATTTTCTTCCGCGATGGCGGTGGCGGCGGAGTTCGATCCTTGGCTTCTGTGACGGCTGCCTCAACCAGCGCAGACGTGATGGGGCCCAAGGAAGCAAACCACACGTCGAGCACGGAAAGCTCACGCTGCCGCACTGCGCGCGCAATCAGGGCCGAGATGCGCGGGGCATTTTCGGTGGCCTTGCGCGCGAGGGAGCCGGCGCTGAGCGTGCCAGCGGGGTGGAGAGCCTTGACCGGGTCCGCAAGCGCGCCCTGTAGGCGCTCCGCTGCAATCACGAGTTCGAGGCAGAGCGCATCGAAGTTGTCGGTGCGTCCGGAAACCCCGGCGAACTTGGCTAGGCAATCGGCGAGCCCCGTGAGGGCCTGGGCGAGCTCGGTGTCGAGCGCATGAAGCTCCTCGAGTGCCCTCCGCGCATCCGGGCCCCACTCGCCGTCGGCGAGCCCCGAGGAGACGGCAAGGCGGATCTCGTCGGCCAGGGTGTAGCACTTGGTGAGTGCTTCGGCGCGGATCATGGGGAGCGCATGAGCGAGCTGCCTGAGCATGTCTGGAGCGTCGATGACCAGGGCCCACCAAGCGGCAAAGGGGCCCAGCCATTCGACATCGTCCACGGCTCCGAGAGCCGTGCCCCGCGTCGTGTCGACGAGGCGCCAGAACACCGCGCCGAGTTCGGCTTCGAGCTCCCAGGGGATTTCTCGTGAGCCGTCCGCGATGCCTTCGATCTTTCTCAGCCACAAGCAGGTCGCGTGAGCCGTGGGACCTCGACCCGGACCGAGGTCGGCATCTTCTCCACATGCGTCGAGGACGTAACCGCCGAGGCGCACCGCCAGAATTTCGAGCGGCGTGTCGTCCGGGGGCGTTTTGCCTTCCTCGACCTGACGGCGCTCGGCGATGAGCTCGATGAGCTCGATGGGAGCCTTTGCCATCATGTCCCAGGTCTCCGAAAGGTCGGGTTCCGGAATGGGTTCGCCGCGCGGGTGCGTTTCGAGCTGAGGCCCCCAGAGCCTCAGAGCCATCGAACGAGCGCAGCCCTCGAGCGCGTTCATGCCCGCAGCCCGGTGCCGTGGAGAGGTGTCGGACACGGCAAGGGCGCGTGCTTCTTCGAAGGTGCGCCCCAGACTCGCGGCGAAACGAGCGGCTCGCGCATCGGCTTCCTCGTCGTCGTACTGGGCTGCCAGGTGCACGAGGTTCTCGAGGCCGAGCTCGAGATCGAGGGGGTCTCGTTCCGCGCCGTCTACCGGATCGGTGATTGCCAGCACGCTCAAATAGGTCTTCCAGGACGCGAGATCCGGCTTTGGGGCGCGACGCGCGAGCGTTCGGAGCTCCGAGTAGGGAGCAACGAGCGGGCCGCGCTTGTCACCGCGCCGCCAAAGTGCACTCAAACCTCGCGCCAGTTCACGAGCCGCCAGAGGGCCGCCTTCGCCCTTGAGAATGCGTTCCGCAATCGAATCCCAGAGTTCGCGATTCTGGTGGAACAAGTACGGCGTGGCTTCGGCAGCCGCGGCGAGGGCCCAGTCCGCGGATCCGGGATCGTTCAAAGCACCGACGACGTGGCCCCGTACGGAGCCCATCTTCGGCAGGGACATGCAGGCAGTCATGCCGCGTCTGCGCAGCACGACCGACTCGCCACCCAGCCAGTCCAGGAGCATCCCCTGCAAGTGATCGGTGGTTCCGGCGAGCAGACCGAGCGCTCGCGCCGCATGGGTCGACACCAAACGTTCCGGATGGAGCAAGAGCGGTTGGAGCACCTGCAAGGAGCGTCCAAGCATGTCCGGCGATGTCTGTGGGAGCCCCAGGGCACACAGCTCGAGACAACGTGCGGCAAGCACGCGGCCACGAAGGGAACCAGTGGCTGGGATGGCCACCAGCGCCTCGAACGTCTCGTTCGAACCGAAGACCCACGAACCGAGCTCGGGCATCGAAAGCGCACTTGCCCCGGCCTCCCAGATCAAGATCTCGAGGCGCGCCTTGGCTTCGATGTTTTCGGGAAGAGCGAGCTGATCTCCCGTGCCGAGGAGAGGCGCGCAGGCGAGTGCATCGGTGAGTGGTCCCTGCACCAAACGCGCTCGCGCCACTTCGATGGCCTGGGAAGAGTAGGAAGACGAACGGAGGGCCGACTCCAGCAGTGGAGCCATACGCACGTCGCTGCGTTCCACGCTCTTGTCGCACCACAAGAAGAGGACTTGACCGCGGGGATCCCCGAAGAGCTCGGACAAGCTCGTCGCGCCGTTCTTCGACCGGGTGAGTCCGGGGAGGGAGTGCTCCAACGTTTCCGCAGCACTCTGGGCGTCGAGGGGGAGCACTGCCTCCGGATCTCGGCCGCGGCTCTTGAAGACTGCCCCTAACGTTTCGGGATTCGTTCGACCCTCGGCGAGAGCGCTCACCAGCGTCTGAAGACCTTCTTCGACCTTTGGGGGGATCATTGCTAGCTCCACGGTACACCGACGCCTGCGGGCGCAGCCAGGGGGGATTTCTGCAGTACCAGGGGTGCGGGATCGAGATTTCGCGCGCTTTGACGGGTGCTCGGGCGGCCGGGATTCGAGGCCAAAGGCCAAACGAACCGCCGCTGTCGGCGGTTCGATATGTTCGCCCTTGAAAACGCCGCTTCGCCTTGGAATCCTGTCAGGGCAGCCGCCATGCAGATCTTTGCCGAGTTCGAAGACCACGAGGCATTGGTCAGGGAGTTCGAGAGCAACCTGGGCAAGGCCCGTGCTTTCGTCCTCGGGCGCTACGAGGTAGCGGAGCGAGAAGAGGTCGAGCTCGTCCTCATCCATCCTGCGAGCGGCGAATGGCTTCCCCTTCGAGCGGAGGTCGTTTACATCGCGCCTGCCGAGCAACCTGCGGTCGGACTCGAGATTCTCGAATGGAGTGCAGAGCGCTCCGAGCTCGTTCGGTCGTTCGTCGAAGGCCCGACTGTACCTCCTCTCTCCCTAGTGTCTCCGGCGTCCCTCGCGCGAGAGCGCGTCGAGCTTGGACAGGCAACTCCACACGTGACGGCAGTCACGCTTTCACATCCTCCGATTGAGGCGGCCCAGATGTCCACCTGCCCGGGCGAAGAAGAACTACGGGACGATGGTGAGCTCGCAGAAGGCGTGGAGCGGGGGGCCTCGGGCGACACCGAGCAAGCACTCTTCGACGACGCGTCACAGGAGTACTCGGTGTCAGACGAGTACTCGGAGGACGGCGAGGAAGAATCCATCGACGACGCCGAGGAAGTGACTTCGGACGAGTTGGGCGGTAAATCGCCGGATTCGGAGGCGATTGCGTCGTCGGACGTCCCACGGTCTTCGCCGCCGAGTTCGGAAACTCCGTTGTCTCGTCGTTCCGTTCCGCCACCCAAAAACGTTCAAGAGCGCGTGCGGCGCCTCAACCTGAGGGAGCGCGAGGCGATGGCGCGCGGGGGAACGCTGACCGAGCGGGTCGCGCTCGAGCGCGCATACGGAGCCGCGGTGTGGGATGGTCTCCTGTCTAACGCCGCTTTGACTGGTCCTGAAGTGGCCCGTATCGCCAAGAACGGCAACGCGACGATCCCTCACCTGGCAGTGATCGTCGGCAACCCCGCATGGTTGGCCAAGGGAGAAGTTCGTCGCGCGCTGCTCACGAATCCTCGTCTCACGCCGCCACAGATCGAACGCGTTCTGCGCGCGCTGTCTCCGAACGAGTTGAAGAATCTTCCAAAGCAAACGGCGTATGCCCCCAAGGTGCGCGCCGTGGCCATGCGCATGCTGAGTCGATGAACGGGCTCACTGAGGCTCGTCGGCGTCGTCGTTCTGCGCACTCTTGATGACCTTCAAGCGCTGCAGAAGCTGGTGCGCGGGAAGGTAGTTGGGGTTGCGCTCCAGGGCCTTGTTCGTCATTTCCTTCGCGCGGGCGATTTCCCCCTCCTCCGTGGCCAGCGCCGCAATGACGATCAGCGCGACATGGTGCCCTTCGTCGATGGAAAGAGTCTTCTCCGCCCAACGCTCGGCGGCTTCGGCGTTCCCTTCGGCCGCGCTCGTCGACGCGAGTCCCGCGTAGGCGTCGGCGTTATCGAGGTCCAGGACGGCTGCTCGCCTATACAGAAGCGTCGCATTGTCGAACACGCCACTCTTGAACTGCCTCTCGGCCTGTTCGACGAATTGCTTGGAGACCGCCTGGTGAGTCTTGACGTCGTCCTCAGTCACACGGAGCGACTTCAAATACGCAGCCTTGGCGTCCTCGATGTTCCCCAAGAACGTGTGGATGTCGCCGCCCAGCTCGAGGGTCCGGGGGCGATCCGCCCGCAGGGCTACCGCCTTCTCGTACCAAGTCAGAGCCTGCTCGGGGCTCCCCTTGGCAAGATAGAGCGCCGACAGTTCTTCGAGGGCGAGACTCTCCGGGTGCACGAGCACGGCTTCGCACATGAGCTTCAAAGCCTCGTCGAGCTGTCCTCTCACCATCGCCTGGCGCGCTCGTCCGAGGGAAACGGCTGCCTGTTGAATCCCCCCGACTTTGAGCTCCTCGAGGTTCTCGACCAGCCCCTCGCATTCCGGAGCTTGTTCACCGGGCACTCCCCACAGGATTTGTTCGGGCGTGAGTTTGGGTTCTTCGTCGACCGGCGGTTCGGGTGGTGGCAGTTCTTGCGCGGGCTTGGCGGCGGCGAGCTCCTTAGGTGAGGCCTGGGTGGGCTCTGACTTGGAGGGGAGATGGAGCAGTGACGCAACGGGCTCGGGCAGCTTCTTGCCGTTGGCGAACCACACACCCGCGCCCGCGGCGCCGACAGTCAACGCGACGAGGAGCACCTTCATCGTCGTCCTCGATTTCTTCCTCGGGACGAGTGCTGGAGATTCGGTTGCCGCGGGCGTCCTCGGCGTGTCGCTTTCCTGGGGGCCGGGGGAAGGTGCCAGCGAGTCGAAAATGGGGCGTGGGCCTTCCGGGTGATAAGAACGGATGGAGATCGGCGCCGCATCGTCGACCACCGGCGCCGCAGGGGTGCCTGCGGCCGGGGCGGGGGAGGGGAGATCGGGAAGTCGTGAACGGCTTGCTTCCGTAGGCAGGGGCTCGTCGATCGGCCGCGCCACCGTCAGCCGTTCGAATTCATCGGGATCGTCGTCCTGAAAGGGCAAGGGCGCTTCCGGAGCCGGTGCTGGCGCTAGGAGTGGAGCCGGCTCGGCCGGTAGAGACGGGGCTCGCGTCGGTTTGCCCGCCGTGTCCAGTTGGCCGGAAAGCTGAGGGATGTGCGGAATGAGAGTGCGGAGGTTCACGGTCCCGTCGTCGAGGCGACAGACGCGCTCGAAGGGCACGGCCACGAGCTTGGCTTGCCGCAGGGCCTGATCCGCCTGAAACAGTTGTAGCCATACCTGGCCCGTCGTTTTCAGCGCGGTCCCGTCTCCCATCACGATGTTCGGCGCGAACTGGCGTACGAGCGCCCAATGCGTTCGGGCCGCGTCGAGAGGCACCACGCGAGTTTCCACGCGGGCATTCCGCAGAGCGCAGGCGATGAGGTCGGCGCGGGTCACATCGTCGTCGGCGAGGATCACCCGAGGGGCGGCTGAGCTGGGTCTGGCCGCCAAGGGGATCGTGACGTCGACTGCCATCGTTGGTAGGTCCGATTCGGACAGCGCCGGGGCTCTGGGGGCGTCTCCTTGGAGCGGTTGTTCGACGGGGGCGACAGGTGCGTGGTGCGGCTCGGACTTCGAGTCGGGAGGGCTCACCTGGACCTCGGGCGGGGCCGGTGAGGGCGTTTTTTTGGCGGTGGGTGGCTTCTGTTTCAGGGACGTCGCGCGAGGAAGCTCCACCTTGGGAGGCTGGACCGCGGGTGCGTCGACTTTTCGAGCCACGGCACGTTTGGCTGGGGCCGCCTCCTTGGGTGGAGGCTTGGCGACCGCGCTCGGGGGACGCAGCGACTTTTCCGGGCCTTTCTTTGCCAGCATCAAGACGCGTGCGGCCACCACCGAGGGTGCGATGTCGGTCGCCAAGAGCGAGACGACCACGCTCCTGTCCAGCTTGCGCAAGTCGGTCAAGTCGTCCCTATCGGCAAGGACGATCAGCCGCACCCGACGGACCTCTTCCGTCTCCTTGAGAAGATTGACCGTCTCTTCGGCGCCATCCTTTCCGATGTGGACGACGATGTGAGGCTCGACTAATGCGAGGAGGCTTCCGAGTTCATTCTTGGCCGAAATTTCAACCGCGAGATTCTTCTTCTCGAGCTGCTCTACCAGCTTTTCGTCGGGTTCATCATCCCCGACGAGGAGCACCGTCAAATCTTCCACCATCGCTTGCTCACGAGCGTACAACCCGTGCCCCGGCCCGTCACTCGACGCCCGTTTCAGCCTAAATTCCCCATCATCAGCCCTCGTACCCATCGAGTTTGTGAAATGAGAACCACTTTCGCCCAACGAGAGGTGTGTAGTTGCTACATTTCCAAGGAAACAAGGAACAAACCATGAAATTCTCTCTTACACGCATTGTTACTCCCGTTTTGGCGGGCGCTGTGCTCCTCAGCTCGGCGGCCGCTCTTACCGCATGTTCGAAGTCCGGCGGCGGCAGCGAACATGCGCCCGTGCAGGCCGATACCAATCGTCCTGACCCCAACGCGCCCATCGTCGATCCCCCGGTACCGCCTCCTGTGACGGCCAACCCCCTCGTCGGCGCCAAGCTTTTCGTCGACCCGCAGTCCAACGCGATGCTCCGCGCCAACTCGCTCCGTCAATCGGATCCCGAGACGGCTGCCAAGCTCGACTTGATCGCTCAGCAGCCCCAGGCGCTCTGGATGGGTGAGTGGAACTCCGACATCTATCGCGCCGTGCAACACTTCGTGAACCGCGCCGTCGAGGCAGGCGCAGTGCCCGTGATGATCGCTTACAACGTGCCGTACCGCGACTACGGAGCGCAGCACTCCGAAGGTGGTCTTGCCACCAAGGAAGCTTACCAGCGCTGGATCCGCAACGTGCACGCTGGCATCGGTGACAACCCCGCCGTCGTCGTTCTTGAGCCCGACGCGCTTCCCGGTGTGAGCAAGGCGACACGCGAGAAGACCGGCATGCCCGACGACGTGGCCGCCGAGCGACTCTTCCTCATCAATGACGCCATCCGCGTCCTCCGTCAGAACCCGAAGGCGGCTGTCTACATCGATGCGGGCCATGGCGCGTGGGTTCCGGCCGAAGAGATGGCCGAGCTGCTCAAGGAAGCCGGTGTCGAGCACGCCAGCGGTTTCTCGATCAATACGTCCAACTACCGTACGACCGAGGAATGCCTGGAGTACGGCGAGAAGATCTCCGAGCTCATTGGCGGCAAGCACTTCATCATCGACACGAGCCGCAATGGCGCGGGTCCGTACCTCGAGGCCAAGACCGAGGAAGAGACCTGGTGTAACCCACCCAACCGCAAGATCGGCAAGCCCCCCACGACCGACACCGGGCACCCGCTCTGCGACGGATTTCTGTGGCTGAAGCGCCCTGGAGAGTCCGACGGCGAGTGCAACGGCGGTCCCAAGGCTGGTGTCTTCTGGATGCCTCAGGCCATGGAATACGTGCAGTAACCACCCCGCTCGTCGACCTGAACGAGGGCCCGCCGCAAGGCGGGCCCTTTTTCTTTGCTCTGGCATTGCGGCGGGAATCAAAAAAAGGGCTCACCCAACGGTGAGCCCTTTTCTGATTGGTTAGTCGAAGCGGTCGTCGCCTACGGGCAAACGGGGCCTTCTTCGGCGGGGACGTCGTCCTCTGTGTAGAACTGGATGTCGTCGAGCCAGACTTCGTAGGATTGCCATTCGGAGACTTCGAACGCGATCTGGAAGAGCTCATCCGCATCGACCGTCGTCACATCGTTCGAGTTCGCGTTGCCGGCCCATTTGCTCCATTCATCCGCTACCATTTCGCTGAACGGGATGACGTACTTCTGCCAGCATTCTGGGTTCTCGTTGAGCGCGACGCGACTGACCGGGGAGTCCCAGCAGCGGTAGCTCTCCTGGTCGCAGCGACCACCAGCCGTGGCATCCGGCTCGAGCTCCTCGCCGCCGTTTGCCACCACGTCGAGATCGACCGCCTTGATGCGGAGCATCCCGAATTCAGGTTCTCGTGGCTGACTGAAAGGGTCGTCGGGCAGCATCAATTCCACGTTGCCCCGGGCCCAGAACGTGATGCCGGCATAAGCCGAACCGTCGAAGAGACATGCGAGACCATCGCTGCCTTGAGCCAAGTAGATGGCTTGCCCTGAGCCCCAGCTCGTGAAGCCGCTTCCGGTCATGTGGAGGGAGTAGCCCATACCGTCGCGACCGACGTCGAATGCGTCGTTGCCCCACTCGGACTCGGGGTAGCGGAACCCACGGAGCGGCGACATCATGCTCATGGGGTCGTCTTCGGCTTCCATTCCGCTCCCGTCATTGTGAGACTCCCACCGTCCCGAGAGACCGTTGCCGGAGACGCTCGGGTCCATGTCATCGAAGTCCTCGATGACGAGGCTTCCTTCGGGATCACCGACTGCCTGACTCCCCCCTCCCATGCCGCCCATGGAGCTCGTACACACGTCGAGCAGCGGGTTGGGAAGCGGTGGAATCTCAGCCATGCCGCCCGTCGGGGGAGGCGTGATGATGAAACCGCCGGATGAGGTCCCGCCCGTGTTCGCCTCATCGCCGTCTCCGTCTCCCGACACGGTCCCACCGCTCGCTCCCCCCATGGGAACCATGTCGCCGTCGCCGTCGCCGTCACCCGTGAGTCCGCGGACGACGTCATGATCGGCGCGCTCACACGCGAGAGGAAGGAGCACGAAGACTCCGAAGGTGGTGGCAAGGCTACGGTGTTTGGGATGCAGTTTCATGAGAAGAAGTTTCGGGCAAGAGATGGAGGAACGAGGAGCGACCTTTCAAAGGGCGCTCCTCGTTCTCAGGTGGGGATGGTGGACCTGGAGCGCGCCTTACATCGCGCTACGCGACTCGCCGTTGACGGAGAACGACAGGGAGTTGATGGTCGTTTCGCCCGCAGCGCCGGCGTAAACCTCGTTTCCGATCTCGAACCGGGTGATGTACCAGTTGGCGTCGAATTGGCCTGCCGAGACGGCGTGATCGAGGAACGGCTTGATGTCGAGGGTGTCGTTGAAGTTGGCGCCGCTTGTCGAATCGCTACCGCTCTTACGCCACTGAAGGTAGGTGTACCCTCGATCACCGTTGCTCTCGAACAGTGTGTACTCGCCGATGGTCGGGGTACCGACGTAGGCATCGTCCGTTGGTGTCGGATAGTAGTTGGGGTTGTTACCTAGAAACACCATCAGTTCGCCGCTTGGGTCGGTCTCCTGCGTCGATGGATCCACCGGTGAGAGCCAGAGTTCAAAGGCGAGGTTCCAGCTTCCTTGGTTGTTGTTTCCGAGCGTCGTCGAGATGTTGATGGTCATGCTCGCTTGAGTCACGTCTGCCAGGCGGATGGGCAGGAGCGTGGTCGAAGACGGGAGGACCTCCCAAGCATCCTG
This sequence comes from uncultured Polyangiaceae bacterium, assembly GCA_965652275.1. Classification (GTDB taxonomy): domain Bacteria; phylum Myxococcota_A; class Polyangia; order Polyangiales; family Polyangiaceae; genus NIC37A-2. Next base: position 116,158 of record CBFGUR010000019.1, read on the forward strand.
CTGGCGGCCCCAGGGATTGATGCCAAACTCGACCTCCGGGTAGTTCGGGTTCATGGCGTTGCTGGTGGGAAGCGCGTTGAACGTCCCTGTGTTGTCCCAGCTCCAACCGAAGCTGCGGTCCTCGTTGATGAAGATGCACTGGTCGTCTTGCGTGGAGGTCCACTGGTTGTTCAGGATGCGCATCTCGCCGATGTCGTAGTTCGTCCCGAGGGCGCAGCTCTGACCGGGCGGATCGACGGGGGCCGCGACATCGCCGTCGCCGTCGCCGGACACTCCGCCGGTGCCGTCGCCGTCGCCGTCGCCAGCAACTCCGCCGGTTGCGTCGCCGTCGCCCGTCACTCCGCCGGTTGCGTCGCCGTCGCCAGCCGCGCCGCCGGTTGCGGTCCCGTCACCGTCGCCTCCCGTGTCGCCATCGCCGGGCGCGTTGCCCGTTCCGGTCCCATCCCCGTCGCCGTTCTCCGGGATGTCGTCGGACGAGCTGCATGCCCAAACGGATGCGCTCAGAACGAAGGAGAGGGGGATGAGGTAGCGTGAAGTGTAGGTCATTTCAGGTCCTTTCGGGGGCGGCCGCGCCGCAAGCGAAGGAGCGCCGGTCGATGGGACGCTTCCGTTGTGGTGAGGCGCAGAGCAATGCGCGTGCCAGGATGCGCACCGTGCGATTTGGCTGCGAGTTGAGGGGGCTGTCTGGCGTTCCGCGTCGTGTAGCGCCGCATCCCGGAATCCGGCCGCGACCTCCTGCACCGCGGCCCCGTTTTCCCTGTAAAAATCCACTCTTCAGGACCGCTACAGTCTTCCGCCGAGGGGGGATCGATAGCTCGCTCAGGATCTGGTTGTCGTCCGTGGCAAGGCGTTGGCCAAACGGCGGGTTCACTCGCCTCGCTCGTGAGGGGCAATGGCATCGCGCCCCTCCGAAGAACTAAGATTGAGGCTCGGGCTGCGCTTTATTGTTAACAAAATCTAATAAATAGAATGAAATAACGATGTATTTAAAACAATGAATTTAAAATGAACCCCTCGCCCCGAAATCGTCGGAAGAGCGCATCCTCGCGTCCCTTTCCGACCGTGCGCGGAGAATTCCTCCGTGGGCCTTCACTTTTCACGCAACCTGCCCATGCTCGGGCGCGACTCGTCTGGCATGACCCTCGGGGGCGCCCGAGCCCAGAGACTTGAAGATGAAACGACTTTCAACGACCGCCTTCCTTCATTTGACTGTTTTGGGATCCATCGGGGCCGCGCTCGGCGTCGGCTGCGACAAGCCGTTCGACTGCACCGATGATCTCACCTGTGCTGGTGACGGTGACGGCGCCGGGGGAATGGGCGGCGATGCCGGTGGCGACGGCGACGCCGGTGATGGTGATGGTGACGTCACGGGGGATGGTGACGTCACGGGGGATGGTGACGTCACGGGGG
>CBFGUR010000020.1:0-113051 GCA_965652275.1 uncultured Polyangiaceae bacterium
CCGCAGGATGACCCTCATGACCACCCGCGAGAAGTGGGTGATTGCTGGACGGTTACGTTCGAACGGCTTTTTCGTGAAAGCTGGCGTCAGGCTCAGCCCGTCTGGATGGCAACGCCGAGTACCTTGCGCAGAGCGCAGTATTCGACGCTGACAGCAAAGACCAAGAGATCCTTGATCTTGTCCTGAGGCGTCAAACCACCCGGCGTTTGACCTTCTTGGGCGATGATCTTCTTGGCAATTTCCAAATCTCCGCAAAGCAACAGACCCGCACGACAAGCGGTGAGCTCGACAGCCTGGTTCCAACGCTTGACATTGGCCTTCGCGCCCGCTGCCAGGAACTGCTTGACGACTTGCCTGAGTCCCTCGAGCTGTGCTGGCTGAATGAAATGGCCGAGCTGCTGAGCAGCCTGCCTGATCGATGCTTCCTGTCCCGGCGGCATCGGCTGGTTGGGTTGAGCCAAGAGGACGCCCGCGAAAAGCATGATCGTCAGCTCGTCTCTCGTCGGAAACAGAACCTGCATGTAGTGCTCGGGCCGGTAGTTCGACAGATGCTTTCCGCAGATGAACGTCAGCTCCTGCGGTTGGAAACCGCTGAGCACCGTTTGCCCCGCAATCGAAGCCGGAGGATCGTGAGGCATCGCCTGGAGATACCCAGGAACGTCGTTTCTAACGTAGAGAGCCGGGGGGCTCACGCCAAGGACCTGTGCCGCCCAACCAAACGTCTTGGCGAACGTAATCGTCGATGTGGCAGGATCTTGCCGGAACTGCTCGGGCGGCGAGATGTACTTCTTCTGCGACTTGAGAAGCGCAATCTTCGCCTGGAGTGCAGCTGGCGCAATCATCTCGAAGATCTTGGAGATGTGCAGATTCTCGTCCGGATGAACGAGGGCCTTCAGCCAGTGATCGTTTCCGAGCCGCCCCTTGACGGGGAGCATCCCCTGCGGACGGTAGTCCTGGAAGAAGCGCTCCGTCTCTGGATCCGCCTTGCCCATGAAGGAGATGGCAGAAGCCACACACCAGGCGTCGTCGTAGGCCTGCTTGTGAAGCTGAAGGCGATATAGGGCCTGGTACGGCTCCTCGGCCAAAGGATCCGACATGAGGATGCGGCGCTGTTCTTTGATGGCGTCTCCCCATTGCTCAGTCGACTCATAGAGCTCTGCGAGAATCTTTCTCTGAATGGGTGCATCGGGCACGAGGCTTGCCGACATGCGGAAGGCCTCAACCGCCTCGCCAGTTTGACCCGTACGGTCGCGATAGATGAGGCCGAGTTGATGCCACAGCTCGTGCTCGAGCTTCGGGTTGTCCTTGCCCGCCAGACGATGAAGCATCTTGCGATACGACCGTTCGAGTTGTTTCCAGTTCCGCTGCGCCGTGAGAACCTTGTTGATTCGCTCAAATGCCTCCAAGAACTCCGGGTTCTGGTCGAGCGCTTCGTTGAACAGCTCCACCGCCCGGTCGACGTCGTCGAGCTTGTCACGATAGATCTGAGCCTGCGTGTTGTAGAGCTTGGCCTTGATTTGTGGGCGATCCTCGAGGTCTTGGATCGCGTCGAGGATGTCGACCATCTTCTGCCACTCTTCGGCTGCCTGATAGTTCTGCAACATCTTGTGAAGGAGCGCATGATCCTGGGGCTTGAGGTCTCGCGCCTCTTCATACGCCTCGAGTGCCTTGAGCGGCTCCTTGACCTGGTTCGCCCAGATGTCACCGATTTCCATCAGCATCTCGTAGCGCTCTTCGCCCTCGAAGATGCCGTCCAAGATCTGGCGCTTGTACTCGGTGACCTGCTTGTAGTCGCCGGCCTTTTCGTAGGCACCCACGAGCGCCTCCAGAGACGGTCTGTGTTCACCATCGAGAGCCAACGCCTTCTCGTAGTTGTTGATCGCCTGACGGTCTTGACCCTGGGCCTTCTTGATCTCACCCAGACGGAAATATACGTCCGTTCGAGCCTCGATCTCCTCCTCGCCCAATGAAGTGAGCACCTTCTGATAGTTGGTGAGGGCGGTAGGCCAGTCCTGGAGATTGAATGCCGAATCGGCAATCCCTCGAATCGACTCACTGTCGGTGAGATCGAGCTGATTCGCTGCCTGGTACGCAGCGAGGGCTTTGTCGTGTGCCCCGATCTTCGTCATCACGAAACCGAGACGCTTCTGGAGATCATGCTGCTCGGACTTTTCGCGATTCTTGGAGCGGCGGACGAGCATCTCCGCTAGCGGAGCAGCATCCGACCAGCGCTCCTGGTTCGAGTACTCCTCCACTAGAGGTAGGGCTGCTTCTTCACAGTCCTCGTCCAGCTCCATCGCTTGTTCGTAGGCCTGGATTGCCGATTCGTGCTCGCCAAGCATCTCGTCACGGATCTTCCCAAGCTCGACCAAGAGCCTCGCTCGCTGTCGCGGCGCCTCTTGCAGAGCCTGCTCCTGTTCGAGATAGCGACACGCGCCGTCCCAATCTGCCTCATCGACAGAAATCGTACGCAGGGCGGTGATGGACTGGATGTGGTTCGGATCCAGGTCGAGCGCCATCTCGAACTTCTCGCGAGCGCCGAAGCGGTCGCTGAGCTTCTCCTCCATGGCACGCCCAATCCGGTAGTACATGTCCACCTGCTGAGCACCATCCACAGTCAGCTCCGCGACCCGAGTCATCATCTCGATGGCGCGGGCAGCTTCACCCTGGCGCTCGAAGAGCTTACTCAGGGCATCGAGCGCGGGGATGTTCGTCTCGTCGGCGTCGACGACCTCCTGGTAGGAATCGATGGCCTGATCCAAGTCCCCGACCTCGTCACGGAACACAGAACCGATAGCCGCGTGAAGTTCCAGCTTGGTCTCGCGGCTGGATGACTCCTCGATGTGTCGACGCATCGTCTCGATGAGATCGTTCCACTGCTTCAACCTGCGATAGCACCTGGCAAGCGCCACATATGCGCCTTCCTGCATCGGATCGATCTCGAGTGCCTGTTCGAGGCGCTGCGCTGCGATGTCCGGCTTGAGGAACTGCTCTTCTTGAACCTCCGCCAAACGGATGAGAAGTTCCACCCGTTCTTTCTCGATGTCGACCACATCGAGCTGCTTTTGAAGCACACCAACCAGCTCCGTCCACTCTTCGAGCTTGGGGAGCACGCGCTCCAGGCCTCTGAGTGCATGGATCTCGGAGTCGTCGAACTCGAGTGCTTCCCGGTAGGCCTTGGCTGCACCCGAAGCGTCACCGAGACGCTCCTCGAGGAGCGTGCCGAGACGTAGCTTCTGCTTGATGGCGTCTTCGGGCCTTTCGATGGCGCCAGCCTTTTGGGTCAAGATCGAGACCAACTCCTGGATCTGACCCTTGTCCTCGTAGATGCGTTCGAGGGCGGAGAGTGCCGGCATGTAGCCACCGTCCACCTCCAGGGCCCGCTTGTAGTACGGGATCGCCTGGTCGGGCTGCTCCATGTGACGGTTCAAGAGGTCACCCAGGTCACCCAGGATCGACTTACGATCATCGTTTTGGACGGCAACCTCGAGAGCCTTGTTGAGCATCTGACCTGCCTTGGGGTAGTTGCCCGCAAGACGCTCAATCGCTGCCATCTGACGCATCACTCGCGTGTTCTGGGGGTCAATCTCGAGCACCGCCTGGTAATAGGCCATGGCGTCGGTGGGACGTCCCAGATCCTCGCCGTACCACTTGCCGAGGCGGAGGCTGAGCTGAATCTTGCGCTTGCGATCTTGCTCTTCCTGCAGCCATCCGTTCGCGGCGGTGATGAGCTCCCCCCAACGACCGGTGGACTGACAAATTCGCTCGAGATACTCCGACGTCTCGTCGTCGAAGTAGTCGTCAGCGAATGACGTCACCAACGCATCGAACGCTTGGGACTGATCTTCGAGCTTCTCGTCGAAGATCCGAGCCACGCGACGCAAGAGGTCGCTTCGGGCCGGAATCTCCTCCATCAACTCGAGGCGGTTCAGGTAGAGCTCGATGAGGGGCTCCCAACGCTCGGCGTTGTAGTGGAGCTTCTCCAGCTCGTGGAATGCACGCTCGTGTAGGCCATCGATGGCAAGGACACGATCGTAGGCTTCGACGGCCTTGTCGTACTCGCGAAGCTGCGATTTCCAGATGTCGGTGACTTCGAGGTACTCACGCACCTGCTCTTCAGGCTCTTGAAGCGCAGCTCCTCGCTGCATCTTCACGTCGACGATGTCGATCCATTGTTCGTCGGCCTTGTACAAACCTTCGAGTCTATCCAACGCCTCAAAGTCGCCGGGCCCAACGTCGAGGAGTCGACGCCATGCGTCGATCGCCTCGAACGGTTGATCGAGCGTATCCTGATAGAGCTTGGCCAGCTCGCGGAAACTCGCCACTAGCTCTTCGGCACTGAATTCAGCAGCTCCTTGTTCGACGAGATTGACCAACGCCTGGACGAGCTCGGCATCGTTCTTGCGGCGGCGCCAGATGTTGGCAATTGCGCGAAGAGCGGTTGGATTCGAATACTCGATATCCAGCACACGTTGATAGGTTTCGAGAGCTTCGTCATCTCGATTGAGCTGCTCGTCGAAAAGGCGAGCCCGCATCGTGAGGACGTGGACGCGATCCTCATCCGTGTCGGCGATGTCGAAGTGTCGTTCGAGGACATCCGTGAGTTCGCTCCACTGCTCTTGGCTTTCGTAGAGGAACGCGAGCGCCCGCAGAGCCTCGGGATCTTCCCCGCGAAGGTCGAGTACGCGCTTCCACCCTTCGATGGATTCCTCGATCTTGCCGAGATGATCCGATGCGAGATGAGCGCGCTTGGCGCGCACGTCGGCTTCCGCAGCGTCCCCAGCAGCGATCTCCAGTTCGCGTTGATAGACGACGTCCAACTGTTGCCACTGCTGTGTGAGTCGATACAGCCTCTCGAGAGCCTCGATTGCCTCCTCGTTGTCCTTCTGGAGTTCGTCGAAAATCACTCGATAAACGCGAATTGCGTCGTCGAGTCGCTCCCGAACGAAGTCCTTGAGAGAAGGCCCGTCGGAATCCTCGTCGACGTCTCCGCCGAAATCATCGGTCGCGTCCAGCGTCTCTTCGCCACTCTCGGCTTCGGCATCGGCCTCGGCCTCGGCAACCAACTCGTCGAGCGGAGCTTCAACCGTTTCATCGTCATTGCCCCCCTCCGGGAAGAGCTCGTCGAGCGATGGCTCCGCGTCGAGGGTTTCTTCGCCCTCCGCGTCCGCTTCGTCGATGAGACTGTCAGGAGCGTCTTCGATGATCTCCGCCGCCCCAGCCACCAGAGCAGCCGTAGAAACCTGCGCCGATCCGATGGGCGCGAGATTCTCTTCATACGTACGACCGAGTCGGAGGTGGAGCTCGACCTTCTCGAAGTCGTCTTCGACCGCCTTGGCGCGGACCTCGAGCACCTGGGCCAGATCAGGCCACTGCTCGAGGGACGTGTAGATCCGATCCAAGTTCTCCAGCGTGACCAAATCGGAAGGGACGGCCGTGAGCACGAAGCGATAGGTTTCCTCCGCCTTGGCAACGTCTGCGAGCTCCTCCTCGAAGACCTGAGCCAAGCGATGACCGGTCTCGGCGATCACTTGCGAGCTCGCGCCCTCGGCGCCGATGACGTCCGCGTATGCATTGGCGAGGTTCTCCCATCCTTCCTCGACATCAGGCGCGAGACGATTGAGTTCCCCGATGGTTTGCTCGTTGAGCGGCGCCTCCTGAAGAGCCCGGACGAGATACGCAAAGGCGCGAGAGCCGTCCATCAGCTGCTCCTCGGCCTCCGCAGCCATCCGATGGTACTGGTTGATGCGCTCCTCGGCGTCCGCGATCTTGGAAAGCTGTCCTTCGCGAACCCTCAGGAGTTTCTCCCACTCGGCACCGGCCTGATAGATCGGCTCCAAGATCTCGCCAATTTGGAGCTGCTCGATTTCGGCCTCGAAGAGGGCTTCGAGGGCGGCCAGGCTTCCCTCGTGCTCGGGAGCGGCCGCAAGCACCTCGCGGTACGCGTCAATCGCCCCAACGATGTCGTTCAGCCTTTCCTGACGCAGCTGTCCGAGCCGATACTTGAACTCGAGGATTTCCTCCGGGGTCTCTCCGATCTCTGCCTCGCGGGCGAGGATCCCCGCGAGCTCGGGCGCACGCTCGGTCTGAGTGTAGAGGCGGTCGAGGGCAACGAGCGCGCTACGATTCGTTTCGTCCGCCTCGAGAACTTTGCGATAGCGAGCGATTGCGCTCTCGACATCTTCGAGCTGCACCTCGTAGACCTGGGCCGCGCGCAGACCGAGATCGACCTGCCGCTCGGGCTCTTCGGCTGCTGACTGGAGCTGGGCGTCGTAAATCTCCGCGGCACTTTGCCAAGCCTCGGTGAGCATCGCCAGGCGTTCGAACGATTCGAGAACGTCGGCGTTCTGACTGTCCAAAGCAACCGCCCGGCTGTACGTCTGGAATGCTGCCTCCGCATTGCCGAGGCTCTCTTCCTGGATCATTGCAATACGCTGCAGTAGCTCGACCCCAGCATAGGCGTCCTCGGCGTGCCTCACCTGGACCTCGAGGGCTCCCACGAGCTTCTCGGCCTCTCCCGCGGCCTCGTAGACCTGCTCGAGAACGGCTGAGGCCGCGAGGGGCGCTCCTGTTCCGTGCTGGAGACGCTCGAGCGCCTCCAGCGTGGGCGCGTGATCCGGTTGGATGGCGAGAAGCTCTCTATAGAGATCTACGGCGCGCTCCACGTCTTCCAGCCGCTTCTCGTAGAGCGCTGCGACACGGTATTGGAAGCCAACCGACTCTTCCGGGTCTGCAGTAAGCTCCGCTTCGCGGGTGAGAATGCTGAGAAGCTCCTGCCAGTTTTCGGCGGTCTGATACAGCACGTCGAGGCGGCCCAGTGCCGTCAGATCGTCCGGATCGAGCTCCAGAATTCGCTGATAAGTGTCGATCGCGTTCTCGACGTCTGACAGTTCGCGTTCGTAAACCGCCCCAACCTCGTAGAGCACCTGCTTCTTCTCGTCAGGGTCGAGCACGAGATCGACCTTGCGGGTGTATGCCTTGAGCAGGTCCTCCCACCGAGACAGCCCAAGGAGCAGATTCACGAGAGCATCAACGCTACGCGCGTCTTCTTCGTCGATCTCGAGAACCTTTTCGTACGCTGCGATGGCATTGTCGGCACGTTCGAGTACTTCTTCCTCGATCTGAGCAGCCTGGAAGAGCGCCTCCTTCTTCTGATCCACGTCCTCGAGAATCTCAGCCTTGAGGAGCAAGATGGCCGCCATCTCGGCAAACTGCTCGGTCGCCTGATAGAGGCGCTGCAGAGCCTCGGCTGCCTCGAGCTGCGTACCATCGGCCTCGAGCACCTTCCGGTAAAACGCAATGGCCTTCGATAGATCCCCGACGTTGTCCTCGTAGACTCGAGCCGCCGACATCAGCAGTGAGCTAGCGAGCTCTGGCTCTTCCAAGCCTGCTGCCTGCTCGGCGAGGATTTGCGCCAGCTGTTCGAACTGCTCAGTGGCTGCAGCCAGACGCTTGAGGTTTTCGAGCGTCGTGTCGTTCCCGGGCTCGACCGCCAGCGCGCGGGCCGTCGTGTCGAACGCCGCATGGACGTCTCCAGCCGAGTCCTCGTACAGCTCCGCGATCGCGGACAAGAGCTCCACCTTACGCGTCGCGTCTTCACTCCGTCGAACCTGAACTTCGTGGACGCCAATGAGCTTCTGGTAGTCCCCCGAGGCTCGGTAGAGCGGTTCGAGGATCTCTGCGATGTTGAGTTCGTGATCCTCGTTCGTGGAGAGCCGTTCGAGGGCCGAAAGGGCCGCCTGCTGGCCCGGGTCGAGGTCGAGAACCTCTCTGTACCCGTCGATCGCCTGCTCGATCAGCCCCATTTTTTGCTCACGGAGGGCGGCAAGGCGGAGCGTGAGCTCCTGAGTGCTCTCCTCCGTTTCGGACAACGCAAGCTGGGCCTCGAGGTTGGAGGCAAGCTCCTCCCACCTCTCGAGCTTGGAGAAGAGCGCATCGAGCGCGGACAGCGCTCGCGAGCTGGTGGGGATCTGGGTCAGAATCTCCTGATATGCGGCGACCGCGTCATCCGGTCGTCCCAGCTGCCGCTCGAGAACCTCTGCCATGTCAACATAGCAACTCTCGACCGCTTCGGGTTCAGATTCCAACCCGATACGAGTCCGGAGTACCTTGACGAGCTCCTCCCACTTTTCTTGTTGGCGAAGAAGTGGCCCAAGTCGCGTCCAGTACTCGAGCGCCAATCCTTGATCGGACGCATCCTCTGCGATGCCCTTGTAGATCTGCGAGAGCTTCGCGAGAGCGCCCGACTGTTCTGCAAGCTCCTCGAGCTCGATGCGCGCGTCGTTGTTCGTTGGGTCCGCTCTGAGCGCGCGCGCCTGCGCACCAATGGCGTCCTCAGCCGAGCCAAGGCGGCTCGCAGAAATGTTCGCCAGTTTTCGGAGCAGCTCAACCTTCTCGTCAGGGTCCTCGGCAACGTCTGCACGAACCTCAAGAACGCCGACCAGCTTCTCCCAGTCCTCCCGAGCCTCGAAGACTGTCTCGAGAATGATAGCCGCCTCTCCCTTGAGATCGTCATCGTCCAGAAGGCCCTCGAGCGCGACGCGCGCGCCCGAGTGATTCATGTCGAGCATGATGACTTCGCGGTAGTTCGAAAGTGCCTGCTCGGCGTCCTCCAGCTTCGTCTGCTGGACCTGCGCGAGGCGGAACTTCAGTTCGACGAGCTGTTCGTCCGAGTCCGCTCGCTCCACACGCTGGACGAGAGTCTGACACTGCTTGTCCCAAGCTTCGGTTTCAGCATACAGCTCGTCCAGGGCAGCGAGTGCCGACAGGTCGTCCGGGTCCTCTTCGAGGACCTCCTCGAACGTCGCGATCGCCCCGGGTACGTCCTCCATTTGGTCACGCTGGACCTTGGCGATGCCGTATTGGGTAGCCTTTCGCTCCTCGGGATCGGTGACCAGCTCGAGCTTCTTGCGATACACCTCGAGCAGCTCGGTCCATCCCTCGGTCTTCTCATAGAGTCCCACGAGCGCGCTGAGCGCTTCCGCGTTCTCGGGATGCTCGTCGTACACGAGCCGGTATTGGGCAAGGGCCTCCTCGACGTTCGCAAGCTCCTCCGAGAGGACCCGCCCAAGTCGGAGCCGCAAGCCCACCTGTGCATCGGTGTCGGTCGTCTCGTCTGCCGCAGACTTGTAGGCGGCGACCAGCTCTTCCCAGGACTTGGCTGCCCCCGCAACGCTTTCCGCTGACTCCAGGGTCTGCGCATTGGACGGATCGAGCGCAACCGCTTCGAGGTAGTGCGTCAGCGCCGTCTTCTTGTCGCGAAGCTTTTCATCGTACAGAGTGGCTGCCTGAATCAACAGTTCAAGGCGCACGGTCGGCTCGTCAATGTGGCTCAGCTTGACGCCGAGAGCCTTCGCGAGGCCCTTCGGATTGCCGGCCTCTTCATAAATCGGAATGAGTCGCTCTGCGGCCTCGAGGTTGTCTTCGTCGATGGAAAGGATCTTCTCGAGTGCGCGAGATGCGCGGTCAGCCTTCCCTTTCTGGGTGATCCAGAGTTCGGCCACCTTGTGCAGCATCTTGAGGCGCGTCTCTTGATCGGGAGCTTTGCTCTCATTGCTCTCGAGCAGTCGAATGAACTCGTCCCAGTTGTCCCCCTCCGCGAAGAACACCTCGAGTTCGTCCCACTTCCCGAGGGACACATAGCGCTTCTTGAGCTGTTCCTGGGCTCGCCTGTCGTCGGGCTTCAGAGTGAGTAGCTGCCGATAAGCCTCGGCGGCCCTAGCGTCGTCCTTGAGCCGATCTCCCGCGATTTGGCCCAACTTCGTTAAGTAGTTGAGGCGCTCCCCCTCGTCGTACGTGACGTCGACTACCTTCTCGAGTACGTCGCACAGCTTGTCGTAGTCGCGTGAACGTTCGTAGAGACCAACGAGCGCGGTCAGCGCGTCCGCGTCTTGCGGATCGCTTTCGAGTACGACATCCCAAAGCTCTACGCAGACGTCGGGCTTCTTGATCTTGTCGGTGGCCAGCTGGGCGATCTCTCGAAGGGCGTCGGTTCGCGCGGGACCATCGAGCGCCGCCGCGTCAGCCTGCATCATCGAGATCAGCTTCTCCCAGTCGCGTCGCTTCTCGTATGTCTCACGGAGGTAGAGCTTGGCGCCCTCATTGTCCGGTTCGACCTCTAGGAGCTTCTCGAACGCTTTGACGGCTTCTGCGGCATTGCCTTTGCTGGAATAGATATCGGCAGCCTCGCGGTACTTTTCCGCCTTTTCCGCCGGGTCACCAAGAGCATCACCGAGTTCCATCAACACCTTCACGTACTCGTGAGGTCGCTTCTCAGCCTTTTCGAGCTTGTCTTTCAGAGCAGCGATCTCTGCTTCGTCGACGGGCGCAGGTTCAGCTGCGGCCGGAGCGGCAGCGTCGTCGGTGGCTGCTTGCTCTTCGGCAGCCGTCTCCTCGGCGGCCCCTTCGGCTGCCTCTTCGACTTCAGCTGCATCGTTTGACGTTTCGTCCATCTGATTTGACTCCTGAATACTCTCGGTGCTTGGGCTGGGTTTGGCGGCAGACGCTCTTCGCGCCCGAAACTCCGCCAAAGCTGGATGACGGGGTGCCACCGCAGCAAGGCTGTCGAAACACTTCTCTGCCTGCTGCATATTATTGACGTCTCGCAAAGCCACCAGACCGGCGCTCGCGAGCAGATAACTGAGGGTTTCGGCGTTTGCCGACTCGGTAGTGGTCTCTACGGCCAGTTCCAAAAGACCTGTACGGACGGCCGCATCCTCTCGGGACCAGACAAATAAGAAGGTCACCGGAGCGGTCTGATCGGGACGACCGCGCAGGGCACGAAGCAACAGGGGGGCCGCGGCTTCAGGTAGGTGGCGCTCTGCCCACCGGCTACCGAAGAGATAGAGCAGGTCGGGTTCGCCCCCTGCCTCCTCGATGAGGCTCTCTTGGATGAGGAGGAGCTCCTCAGCCAGCTCCGACTCGACGTACGTTCCCTCGAACAAGGCTGCTACGCGCTCGTTCGTCGGATCGCTGCGGTACGCTCGCTGCAAGATCCGGGAGGCCTCCTCGGGATCGAATCGACGTACGATACCAGCCGCGCGCACGAGCAAGTTGGCGGCATCGGCGCGACTCGCCGCGGCAGCCGCTTGAACCAATGCGCCGACTCGCTCCTCCCAGTCTTCGTCGGTTGTCGAAGCATCCGTCAACTGATCAGCGGCGTCCGCCCCGCCCTTGATCGCCTCCACGTAGGCTTTGGCGGCGTTGTCGACATCGCCCTGATCCATGAGCACGTCGCCCAGCTCGACGTAGAGTTCTGCCGCTTGCGCCAGGTCGTCCACGGAGCTGATCTCGATGTTGATCAGCTTCTGCACCAGCGGAAGGCGACCGAGCTCACGATAGACCGAGCGCGCCGCGCCGACCGCGTCGAGACGCTCCGGGTCGAGCTTGAACGCTTCTTGGAAATGCTTCAGCGCAGATACGCCTTCGAGAAACTGTCCGCGCAGAAGATGACCGAGCCGGAGATGCAGGACAGCTAGCTCAGACGGATCTCCGCCCGCAAGTAGGGAGGCTTCGAGCTCCTCCCGGAGAGCCAAGTGATCTTGCGCGCTCGCGCACGGCCTGTCGCTACTCATTCTCTCGTCCCAAGCGGTTTCCCTTCATCCCCTCACAGAAGACTCCGTTTGACCACTCTTACCCACGTCTCATGCTCAAAAATCACCGGCGGGACGTCGGTGTTGATTCCGCGTCCCGCTCGTGGGGCATTCAGCCCTCTTGGTCCTTCGGCGATGGTGCCACAGTCGCTTCTGAAAGCCCCTCCTCGGATACTTGCCTCAGGCGGCTCAGCTGCCGAGCCGCTGCAGGAAGGAGTTCGCTTGAGCGCACTGCGCCTTGAAGTTCTTGGCTTTCCCGCCTTTGCAAATCGTGTTCGTGAAGGAGTCCAGCATCTGCTTGGCTTGCTCCTTCTGCGGAGGATCCATGCTCGCGTACGTGCTGCCGAGGTGGAACTTGGCTTCCGGGTGGTCCTGTCCCCCGATCTCGTAGGCACGCTTCACCGATGCCAGCATCTTCGTCTTGTCGCCCTTCACCTGGGCAATGTTGAAGTTCAGAAGGTGCATGTTGTAAACGTGATCGCGCGACTCTTCGGTCGGCTGAATGTTCTTGGTTCCCTCGTCGAGCACGGCTCCAGCCTGATCGTACAAGCGGAGAACCTGATAAAGCTCGGCGAGCGTCACGTAGAAGTAGGGAACTGTGGGATCGTGCTCGATCGCCTGTGAGAAGCTCGTGAGTGCCCCCTGGATGTCGTCCGTCCACCACTGCGCTTCACCCAAGAGCTGGTAACACCACGCGCGGTTGGGATCCGCTTCGATACACTTCTTCAGCGGCTCCTTGGCCTCCTCCCAAGCGTCGGGGTTCCCGCCTTCGGCAAGCTTGGTCAGAGCGACGCCGCGCTTCTCCCAGTAATTTGCGAAAGTAGGGGCCACGCTGGCAGCCTTCGACAAAGTCGAGGCCATCTTGTCCCAGTCTTCCTTCTTCTCGTAAGCCTTGGCGAGCTTGCTGATGATCAGATGGTTCGTAGGGTCGAGCTGAATTGCCGCTTCGTACTTCTGGATGGCGCCAGCAGTGTCCACCGACACTTGCTGATCAGCCTCATTTGCCAAGTTGATCGCCTCGATGTGATCTCGGCTGCATCCAGTCGTCGAAAGCCCGAGGGCGATGCCCAAAGCGAGGGTCGCGTGCTTCAACTTCATTGAGATCGTAGGGGTGGTCATAACAGTTCGCCTTCAGCTGGTCCGTTCCGAAAAATGCGCCCTCGAGCCAACAAGGACGGTCCGCCCGCATCCTTTGTGTGGCCCGATTTCCGCTGGCAGAATAGTCAGAGCGGACGCCCGAAGTAAAGTCATAAGCACCCCAATTTCAGCGTAGGTGTGCGTCACTCTTGGAGGATCCGCCGGTCGCGGGGACGGGTAGTCAGAAGCCACACACGCTCGACATCCCACTCACGACTCGCCACCAACTACAAAGGCCGTTCGAACTCCCTCGAGGGGAGGCGCGCGACGCGCCGCACGCAAACAAGAAATGAGGAAAGCCCCTCGCCCATCCGACCTCGATGCACTCGAAATCGTCTGGACAGGGGCTCTCGTTGCGACTCGTCCTGAAACGTGGTCGGCCGCGGCGATCAGCCGGGGCTGAACATGATGGGGTACGTCACCGTCACGATGCCGCCTTCCGGTTGCGGGAAGCTCAAGCCATAGAAGGCTGAGATCACGCAGCTAACGACACCACTGTCCGGAATGTCGGAGCCACCGTTACCCACATTCGACACCGAACCGTCTCGACCGATCACGAAACGCACTCCCACGCGGCCCTCCAGGTTCGGATTGCGGGCCAGACCCTGCTCGTAGCACATGCGGAAACGACCGAAGTTCTGGCGAACGATACGACGAATGACTTCAGCCGGGAGACGGCCGTTCACAGCCGTCGCACCCATACGGACCTTCGGGGTACGCGTCTTGTGGGACCCGCCAAGGCGGCCGTGTCCGGACCCAAAACCCTGCCCGGTGCCGGTACCGGCGCCGTGACCCAAGGTCCCGATGTTGCCCAGACCGATACCCTCACCGCGACCGCCACCGCCTTCCCCGATACCCGAGAGACCGAGACCACCAGAGCCGAAAGCGTCGCCGATCTCGTCGCCCCACATGTTTCCCTGAGCGCTCACGTCATCCATGCCGGACGACGTATCGCGACCAAAGATCGCGGTCGGGGCGTTGGGGTCGCCCGACGCGCCAGCGTTGAGAAGACCGATCATACCGAAGTCGCGCGCTTCGCGGAGCGCCGCCATGCGAGCGAGATGGGGATCTGGATTGTCCTTGGGCCCCTTCACGGCGTAGCGCTTGTTCGTCGCCTTGCTCGTTTCCTTGCCCATGGAGCCTTCCTCGCCCTTCGCACGAGTGCCGGTTCCACCCTCCTTGTTGTCAGCGCTTTCCTCGACGACGTCTTCCGTCTCTTCTTCCTGCTCACGCTCCGCAGCCGCGTCCAGGTACTGCTGAATGAGGAGGAGACGATCCTTGTCGATCTCGCTCTCGTCGCTGAGCCCCAGAGGCGGCACGAAATACGCGAGAGACAGGAAGAACGCGCCAAACGCACCCAACGTCAGGCCGAAATACGCGATGGGCGTCCAATCGATGCTGGTCAGACCGGACGCCACCGGCTTGCCGGCATTCGTCGCGGTTACCGTGAACGTGAACCCGTTGAGCTCTACCTTGGCGGTGGCACCGGTCGGCAGCGGAAGCTGCTGAGCTCCAGCGAGAGCGCCACAGGGCTGAGCACCTGCCCGTGCTTGGTCGATGCTCATCTTGGGCTGGCCCGGCATCTGGACCGTTCCCGTGGCCCCCTGGGGGAGAACGACGGCAACGCTGCCGATGTCGCCCACTACGACGGGCATCTTACTTGCGGGAAGCTTTTCCTGCGGAATGAAGAAATCCGTCGTATCCTTCGGCCCCATCGGTTCACCCACGTAGAAGTCACGCGGGGGAGCCAAATGCGAAAGGTGAAGCACGTTCGTTCCCCACGCGACGCTCACTTCGACCGCCGGCGCGCCAGCTTGCTCGACCTCGTCCGGGGAGACGGCAGGGCCGCTCTGAAGCATCTCATAGGTGTAGCTTCCGGGAGGAGCATCATGGGGCACATGCCCGTGACCCATCGGAGCCCCGAACGGATTCGATGTGGCGCTCGGAGCGGCGAACGGATTCGAGCCACCGCCAGCAAAAGGATTCGACGGAGCTGCCGCTGCGCCTGCTGCCGCAAACGGGTTCGAACCCGCCCCTGCAGCCGCAAAAGGATTCGAGGAAACAGCGGCGGGAGCTGCCGCGGGCATCGCTTCCGCGCCAGCGGCGTCTGCCCTCTCGAGAACGATCTTGGTCCCTCCAATCAGGATCTGATCGCCGACGGAGATCCTCGCCTTGTTCACTGGCGCTCCGTTGACCTGAGTGACCGGCTCGTTGCCGAGGTCGGTCAGTACAACATCCTCCGGACCGCCCACCTCGATCACGGCATGCATCCTGGAAGCCAGCTCGTCTTCAACCTGCAGCTGGCTCTTGGGGTCCTTTCCGACCTTGATGATGTCGTGACTGAGCGTCTCGCGACGGAGCAATGTGTCGTGCTGATAGAGCGCGAATGTGAGAACCGCTTTTGCCATCTTTTCGTTTTTCGAATCTAGATTGGTGGAACCACACATCGACTAGAACCGCCGAGTGCAGCCAAAACTTGCGACCATATCCGGGCCGCGACTTCTATTGAGAGACCTGGGGCCGACCCCGAAGGGCCCAACACCGTAATGAAATCTACGAAGCTTGATCCGCAGACTCGAGATCCATTGCTTCCGGGTTAGACAGCAACGAAGCTCAAAGGTTCTCGACCGACTTCAACAATTCTGTGATGAACTGGGTGCGAGGCTTGATGAGGGTGGAACGTTGCGCTCCGCGACGCACTCGGATGCGCGAATCGTTGGGGCCGAAGCCGCCCGCGCTCAAGGGGTCGTCCTCGAACTCGTAGCCATAGCCGTCATCTCCCCCGGCAGTTTCTTTCACGTCCTGCGCGGATGCAGTCGAGACCATGGCCAGGGTGATCAATCCTGCAGTCAGGGCACATCCGAGCTTCTTCAAACCGGTCATTTTAACCTCGCTTCAAACTTTCGTCTGGTTTACAGTAACAGTGTATCGGCTCCCCCCCTCCGCCGTCAACCGTCGAAAGAGGGATCTTCCATCCAAGCCGCCAAATCTTTTGGCGGTCAGAACGCACGAAAGCCCGCCACCGCCTGCCAACGCGGTAATATTGCGTCGACAGAAGAAGCGGGCCTCGGGCCACAGGCCTACTTGGCTGGTGCAGCTGCGTCAGGCTTAGCGTCAGCGGCTGCCCCCTCCTTCTCCTCGGCGGCCTTCGCTTCGGCCTCAGCCTTCTTGCGGGCCTCCTCTTCCTTCTTCATGCGCTCCATCTCGATCTTGTTCTGCTTCTCCATCTCGATCGACTCCTTCATGAAGGTGAGGGTGTCGTCGATGTCTTGGATTCGCTCCTTGGAGACCTTGACCGCGTCTTGGTAAGCGGCTTTGCCGCCCGCCTTGGAGATGAACGCCTCGTACTGATTCTTCGCCTTCTCGAACTCGGCCATCTGCGCGTTCTCATCAGGAGCGCGCTTGGCGCGGAACTCCTCGAAGAGAATTGCCTCGTTGAAGAAAGCCTCCGCCCGGTTGGGCTCGAGCTTCTTCGCAGCGTCGAGGTGCTTCTGCGCCTCGGCGACGTTCTTGTCGAAGTTTTGGTTATTGATCATACCGCGGAGGGCGAGAGCCAAACCGATGTGCGCCTCGTACGTGTCCGGACGAAGCGAAAGCGCCTTGCGATAGGACTCGGCCGCTTCACCAAAACCACGGAACGAAAGGTTCACCGCGGCGTAGTTCATCTGAGCCTCGAAGAGGTTCGGGTTCAGCTGTCGCGCACGCCCGAACGCCTTCACAGCGCCGTTGTAGTTCTCGAGCTCTACGAGGATAAGCCCGATGGTGTTGTGAATGGGCGCGTAGTTCGGATTCTTCTTCTGAGCTTGTGAGGCGACGAGCGCCGCAAGGTCGAGACGTTGCCGGTTTACACGCGTCTTTTTCCGGCTCGCAACGACGAGTTCCGCGCTGTCGTCCTTGCCTGAGTCGCCCTTGGCCTGCTCCAGGTAGTAAAGAGCGAGCTGGTTGAACGCGGGCATGAAACTGTCGTCGAGCGCGAGCGCACGTTGCAGGTTCAACTGAGCGCAGGAGAGGTCGTCGTTGCACCCCGGTCCGCCGGAGCTCCCGCCACGCACCATTTGGAGCGAAGCGAGAGCCACGAGGGCCTCCACGTTCTGGAACTTGGCGTCACGAATGATCTGATCCAGCTCCTGAACCGTCGCGTCGAGGTTGCCGTTCTCCTTGTACTTGTAAAGGGCAAGCTGAGCTCGAGACCGGTGGAACTCCTTGTCGAGTTGATATGCAGACTTGAACTGCTCCTTGGCCGCTTCGTCGTTTCCACAGCGCTGATAGGCAAGTCCCGCGTTGTAGTACGCCTCCGGGAAATCACGGGTCCCCTTGGATTTCTGCTGCTTTGCGGCCTCGAGGAACTGATCGGCGACCTGCTTGCACGTTCCCGCGTTCCAGTCGCCGGCCTTATCGTGGGCGGTGAATGCCTGTAGCGCAGCGTCGTACTTCTGAGCCGCCACGGCATCCACCTGCTTGTCCGCCTCGGACGGGTTGCTTGCAGCCTTGCCGCTCTTGGCGCCAGGGCCGCTCTTGCCACCGCAAGCAGCGGCAAGAGCCATGAGGCCAACCAGAGCGAAGCGCTGACTCGTCAATTTGATTCGATTCATCTTCATGTCTCCGTTTCAGCTGACCTTACTTGTCGCCTTCCTTGGCGGCGGCAGCGTCCTCCTTCATCTGCTGCTTCTCTTCTTCGGTCATGACCGGAGCAGGGATGAAGGGCTCGCCACCAATGGCGAGTGGGTAGGGCTGCTCGTCGAGAGGGTTGTTCACCTTGTTGGGTGAACCACGGAACTCGTCGATCAAGTGGAAGTCGTTCTTGTAGTTTTCGGCCAGCCACTCTTCGCAAGCACGGCTGTACTCGTCGAAGTATTGGTGCTGCGCCGTGTAGGCGATGCAGGTCACGAAGGCGCCCTTTGCGATTTCCTTGAAAGGCTCGGAAGCGTCATCGAGAGCGCCGTAGTAGGCGGTTCGAATCTCGTAATCGGACTCCCACTCCTTGGGGATCGGCGCCGAACGGAAGTCGGTGACGAACTTGCCCCACATCGCTCCGACCTGAGAACCAGCTGCAATAACCCAGCGTGGTGGCGGCACGGGCTGAAGATCGATGATCTTCTTGTACTCGAGCGAAGCCTTGGTCACCATTTCCTTCTTCTTGGTAAACCAGTCCTTCACCTTCGTTGCGATGTGCTTGGTGATGCCTTCCTTGTCCTTGTTCCCCTTGTACTTCGGGAACTCGTACTTATCGACTCTCTCCTTCTCCTGCTCGGCGAAGTAGAAGAGCGCCTCACCCACCGACTCTAGGGCGCGACCGACCTGGCGATCGGAGCCACCTGCGTCGCGAATTGCCTTCACCGATGCGTCAGGGTCTTTCCAAAGTGCGATCACCTTCTGGTACTCGGACTTGGCAGAGGCGCCCGTCTTCATCTTGTCATACGCGCGACCCAACAGTGCGTGCGCCTGCATACGAACATCGAGGCTTGCACCACGATCGATGAGCGTCATCGCAGAGCCAACGAGCGACTTGCGTGCGTCGTTCCACTCGCCCTTGTCGCCGTAGTGAGCGGCAATGGCGAACGCGATCTGGGCAGCTTCTTTGGCCTTTCGACCGCCGAACTTGGCCCGGAACGTCTTGGCATCGTCGAGCGCCTCCTTCTCTTGACCTAGGCCAAGTCGAAGAACCACGGCATCCGAGAGAGCCTGAACCGACTCGTCACCCTTGTAGCCCACCGTCTTGGCGTACAGCTCGTAGTATTCGGCCGCCTTGTCGTACATGGCGATGGCTTGGTAGTTGCCGCCAATCTCGTAGATGGCCTTGTGAGCAAGATCGGTGTCTTGCATCCCGTAGCGCTCATCCAAGAGAATCTTACGAGCCGAAATCGACTTCGCGAGGAGGCGACCTGCCTGGTAGGCCCGAGCCATGTTGTAGACGATTTCATGCGCGGTTTCGCACTGCTTCGGCTTCTCGCCCTTCGACATCGGGCCTTCGCAGTACTCTTTCCACAGGGCCAGATAGGCGTCGCCACCGTCCTTGTAGTTGTCGAGAGCTTCTTTGTAGTTGCCCTTGTCCGCCTGGCTGTCAGCGAGTTCGACCTTCTTCTGCGCTGAGAGACGCTTCACGTCGAACTCGATGCGGGTGAGCAGCTCACACTGCTCCTTGTTGAACTCGGCGTCTTCGCCCTTGCAATAAGCCTCGATGAAGAGCGGTACGTCCGCGGCCATGTCCTCGAAACACTGCGGTACGGCAGGTTCGCGCTTGGCCCCGAGAACGTTCACCGCCTCGAGATAAAGCTGGGCTGCGAAGATACCGGCGTCGTGGTCCGAATGGTTGAGGGCGATATCACGGAAACCGAGAGCCGCCTCCTCCCAATGCTGGGCCTCGAAGTAGGTGCGCGCACGCGCGTACTTTACCTCGACGTACTGCTCGAGAGCTTCAGCGTCACCCTGCTTGGGAGTGATGTAACAGACGTACCGATTGAAGGCCATGACCATGCCCTTCTGCATCTCGGTCATCTCCTTGGGCTTGAACTTCTCCCACTGACCCTTCTCGCCTTCGCGATCTTCAGCAGAAGCACCCTTGGGACCTAGACCACGACCCTTGCGGTCCGACTCACCTTGGTGAATCTGGTCATACATCTTCTGATAGCAAAGCACCGCGGCATATGCGGCTTCGGCCGCATCAGGACCCTGAGGATCAGCTTCGACCACTGCGTCGAATGCTGGCCCGCACTCTTCCCAACGCTTGCGGAAGTAGAGCAGGTCCGCCATCGCGTACTTGATCTTGTAGATGGTCGGCCAGTCTTCCTTCACGATGCGCGGGAACTCGTACTTGGCGAAGTCGTCCGCTGTGAAGTTGTCGACGACCCGCTTGTAGAGGTCAGCCGCCAAGTCCATGGTCTTCTCGTCGCCGGTACCACGAACACCGCCGGTGCCAACTGCTTCGAGGTGCCAGCTCATTCCCGTCTCCGCGAGGAATCCGGCGGTCTCGTTGTCACACTCGAGTTTGGCCTTGTCCGGAACGCTCATCTTCCGGAAGTCCTTCATCGCTGCGATCTGGTTGTCGAGCTCCTTGACGATGGCTTCCTTGTCACCGGACTTCGACGCCTGGACAGCGGCGGTGATCTGGGACTGATAGCTGCACCAGTACTCCCCGCGATCGCGAGAGAGTAGCTGCTGGTACAGGCCAATACCCTCAGGATAATGACCGGTGTCGAGATAGGCGTGACCGAGGTCGCGCATCATCTCGATCGTCTCCTTGTCGCTACCGGACTCGGTCAGCGGCTTGAAGTAGTTGAACGCACGCTCGGGGCCCTGGCTTGCTGCGTACACCGGAATGATGTCGCGGCGCGCAGACTTGGCGAGCTGCTTGGCGTTCGGGAGATTGGAGTGGGTCTTGCCGAACTGAATGACCTTCTTGAACTGCTCGAGAGCCTTGGCATAAATGCCCTGGTTCCAGTAAACGTAGCCGAGCTTGTAGGCCGCATAGCCCCAGAGCTTGTTCTTGGGGGCGGGGTACCCGAGCACCTTCTGGTAGAAGGACTCGGCAAACGGCCACTTGCCTGGGTCGGCGGTTGCTTCTTGGAAGAACAATTCGCCGAATGCGAGATACGCGGCGGGCACGTACTCTGAGTTTGGCGCAGTCGCGACCAGCTGCTTGTACGTGTCGCGCGCCATCTTCATGTCGCCGGCCTGTTCGTACTCGAACGCGAGGTAGTAAAGCACCTCGTCGATCTTCGAGTAGCTCTTGTACCAAGCCGCCATACGACGGTAGTAGCCGATGGCCTTGGCACGGGCGGCCTTCTCCATGGCCTTGGCCTTGGAGATCTCGCGGCGCACTTCGGCCACCTTGGAAGAGGGGCAGTTCTTCTTGCGCGCGCAGTCCGCGACGTAGACGTCCTTCTGGATCTTGTCGCGAACGGCAGCTTGCTCGAGCTCCGCGTACGCTTCAGCGAGACGCAAGATCAATTGCGAATGGTCGGGCGTTCCCTTGGGCGTCGACTTGTACAAACGCTCCAAGCTCGAGATTTCCTGGATCAGGAGCTGTCGAGCTCGGGTCTGCATCGCGCCCTTACGAGTGTCGCGCTCTGCGAACTGCTCGAGGGCCGATACGTCGCCCGGGCCGAGGTCCTTCTTCTTGTTCAGCTTGGGTGGTGGTGGCTTGCTCTTGAAGGCAGTACCAACACGCCGGCGTCCCTCGGACTTGATCGCACCGGACGGGCACTCGTTGATTTTCTTGTACGCTCCCTCGGAAACGCACTCGTTGCTCATCTTACGCTCTGCGGCCCCCGCGTTGCCCGCGATGGACAAGCCGAGAGCGGCTACTAGAGCTGCAGCGAATTTAAGTTGCATGGTCTCGATTACCTCCCGCAGGCCGACGCGACTTCCTGACGATAGAACCCGAGTTCGTCCCGCCAGTACTCACCATTGAACGGCCAAATAAAGTGTTCGTCGTCAGGGTTCACAACGCCGAAGATCTTGGCTTCGGTCGCGCTCACCTGACCCTGCTTGATCGCCTGATCGAGCAGGTTTCGTTGTGCAGCGACGATGTCGATGAGGATCTTTTCGCCATTGCGAAGATGCTCCCCCATCTCGTCGACGTAGCGTTGGTAGCGTTGAATCGCGAGCGTACCGGCGTTCTTCACCCCCCTTGCTCGAGCTTCGGCGATCTTCTCCTGAACGTAGCTGCCCACCGAAGATTGCTTGAACGTAGCTGGAGACGCTCCGAATCGCGCCTTCTCTTTCTCGAGGAACTGCACGTATTCGACGTTGCGTAGCAGCTGACGGTCGCTGAGCGCCGTCTCGACGAGCGGCTCGATCTCTTCGTCGATGTTCGCCTCGCCCTCGCGGACCTGCATCAGGAACTTGTAGAAGGCCTCCTCCTGATTCTCGCCCTTGTACTTTTTGAGGATCTGCTCGAGCTTGTCCTTCTTGGGAGTCGTCGAGACGTTGAAGCGAGCCACGGTGATGGTGGCCTTCTCGTAGTCACAGTTGAAGAAGTAGACGATAGCCTTGAGAATCTCCGCCTCGGGATAGAACGAGCGAGGGAAGTAAGGCGACTTCAACGTGTGGATGTTGCCGAGCGCGCGCGTGTACTGGCCCGCCATGTAGTAGGCCCAAGCAGCTTCGAAATGCGCATCCAGCCAATACTCGCTGTCCTCCTGCACCTCGTTCCAATACTTCACGGCCGCGGAAAGGGCGTCTTCGCGAATCTCCGGGACGTTCGTTTCGGGGTCGAGCTGAATCGAAGCCGAGTACATCGTCCGCGCCATCGAAAGGTTGGCCAAGTCGCGCATGCGGTCTGCATCCTCGACGTCTGCTCCCTCATCCACCGCGCTCTTCACACGCTGGAAGGCTTTGACGGCAGCGACGGCTTTCTTCATTTGGATGAAGCTCACGCCGGAGAAGAACTGCGCGTTCACGTAGTCGGGTGAATTGATGTCCACCTGCTGGAAGAGGCTGATGGCCTGAGAGAAGTTCCCTTGTCGGTAGTGGTATCGACCGAGCAGGTAGTTCAGCTTCCAGTACAGCTCCCGCTGCGCCTTGTTGTCGAAGCGTCGCAGCTGGTCATCACCGTACTTACCTACGGCAGAAATGATGTCTGCTGGCTCGGGGAGCGTGTCGGTGGCCAGCTTGGCGAGCCACAGAAGCGTCTCGGCGAACTTCAGGTGTTGAGGGTTCTTGGCAATCTTCGCAAAGCCATCGAAGCTCGCCTGATAGAACTTCAGAAAGTACAGGGACTGCGCGAGATAGAACTCCGCGAGCTGCACGTTGCCGGCGTCGTCGCCCGACGCACCGCTGACAACGGAGTAGAGCCCCTGAGCTGCTTCCGCCCATCGTTTACCATCGAAGGCTGCCTTGGCTTGTGACATCGTCGAGGTTGGCTCGCCTGCAACGGCGGCGACGCCCCCGCCTGCATCCCCGCCACCTTCGTCGAGGTCGATGACGCCGTCTTTGCCGCCGCCTCCCCCTTCGTCCATGTCGATCACGTCGTCCTCTTCATCCATGTCGATGACCTGGGCGGAGGCTGTCGTGGGCAGGAGGAGTCCTGCGGCTAGGGTAGAAATGGCCAACACTGCTGTGCCGGCAATGCGTTTACGAAACATGTGTCCTCGTAGATGAGCGGTATGGTGACCCGAAATCCAGAATGCACGAATGGCCCGAAACAGGCCCACCGTGCCAATAGAAAGAGACCCAGCCGCCCCAACGGGGGTTGCGGGTTCCAACATTGCTGAAACAATCCAAGCTCAAAAAATCCAATAAG
This sequence comes from uncultured Polyangiaceae bacterium, assembly GCA_965652275.1. GTDB lineage: Bacteria > Myxococcota_A > Polyangia > Polyangiales > Polyangiaceae > NIC37A-2. The sequence continues at coordinate 22,972 of CBFGUR010000020.1, forward strand.
TCCAAACAGATACCGGATCTGTAGCGGCCCGCGATGTTACGGGCAGGGTGAAACCATTGTCAAGCAGAGCTTCATTACACGGACCCTCGTCCTTTTTTGGCCCAACGGCCGGCTTCGAGCGGGGGGCTCGCTATGGTGCCTCGGGCTTCCTACCTTTTCAACCACTTGCGGGGGGCGGGGTCGCCATCAGATCCAGTCCGAATCCGAGCAGGCCAGAACCTTCCAACGAAGCGAGAAGTTCGAGTAAATTTCGTATCTTATTTGCCGTTGACGGAATTCACTCGCGTTCGCTACTTTACGGCAGCCCGGTTTTGGGTCCTCCATCCTGAGGTGAGGGGACTCCTTTTGATAAAAGCTTCGTCCGGATGAAGGATTGGGGCGAAACCGGCAACGCTAAGAGGACGCCTTTTGCGTCACGAATTCCGAGGAAAACGAAAGAATGCGTATCTACCTTCTGCTGGCAATGGCGGCCGGCGCTTCTCTGGTCGGAGCAAAATGTGGCGGAACCGGTGTCGGCGACCCCTGCATTCCCGAGGACGAGTATCTCACGGGATTCTCTGGTTTTTCTCAAAGCGAGGTCAACGTCGAGAGTCGCTCGTTTCAGTGCGAGACGCGCGTCTGCCTGGTGAATCACTTCCAGGGTCGCGTCTCGTGCCCGTACGGTCAGGTCGAAAACCCCTCGGGGTCGGGCCTTTCCACGTGCATGGGAACAATCGAAAACCGCAACAGCGCCTCGTGCCAGCCCGGCGGCGAACTCCATCGATTCAGCTGTCAGGTTCCGAGCCGAGACGGGAGCGCCTGGGAGGATCGCATCATCCCGCCCGTTCTACCTCAGCTGGTCGATCGGCAGGCTGCTGACGCCGTCTACTGCTCGTGCCGCTGCGGCGGACCAGAGGGCTCGGACGACAGCACGGCGACGTATTGCGAGTGTCCGTCCGGCTTCGTCTGCGAGCCACTCGTCGAAGACCTCGGTCTAGGTAAGGGCAACCTCGCGGGTTCCTACTGCGTGAAAGAGGGAACGACGTACGATCCAGGCGCCCAGGAAAAGCGCGAGTGCAATACCAGCGCCGGTGGCGACTGCAACTCCGACTACACGGTGGAGCTGCAATCGGGCGCTGTGGGCACGAACCAGAAGCGCGGCTGTATTCCAGCCGGTGGCACATGTCGGGATGGCGACTCGTGCTGCGAGGTCGCAGCGACCGCATGTGTTGACAGCGACTCTGCGGATCGCAACTGCTGGGGTCGCTGTGAGAACGGCCTGTGTCAACACCTCGACGACCAAGGTCAACCCATCCCTGGCGCAGCGGAGCAGATGTACACCATCGAGCGCAGCGAGTGCAAAGAGGGAGACAGCTGCGGGGGCTGATCGACCCCGACGAGAGGAGCCAGGCCCCCGCGCCTGGCTTTTTTCTTTTGTGCGCCTCGTCACGCCGCAGCCGAAAGGACGGGTGACGAACGGAAGGACGGATGAGGCACACCACAAGAGACAAGCGAGCCCCTGACAAGCCCGTTCTTCGCAACGAATCCTCACTCCGTCCGAACACGAGGCATGCACCTCGACCAGACCCGTCGCGCGCTCGGAGACGCAGCCGAGGCGATCGTAGCCGCATGGCTTCCGTCAGCCGGGCTGACCGTACTCGAGCGCAACGTCCGACTTGGCTATCTGGAAATCGATATCGTCGCGCGCGACGGACCAGTGCTCGTTCTCATCGAAGTCAGGCGACGCGGGCGGAGGTCTCGTACGACCGGCTTTTCGTCGATCTCCTCGGAAAAGAGAAAGCGCCTGCGATTCGCCGGGGAGCGGTTGTGGAATCGCCGCTACCGATATGATGCGAGTTTGGAGCGGGTACGCTTCGACGTGGCGAGCGTGACCTACGAGGGCTCGCGCCCGGTGATCGAATACGTGAAAGCCGCCTTCTGAGTGCGGGCGGGGGCCCGGTTCCCAGGGATCTGGCCCGACACTCCGCGTCAGCCGAGCGATTTTTCCATATCGGACCGGAGCTTCGCCAGCGACTCCTTGATCTGTGGCTTGTCCTCGCCGAGTCCCTCCATCGCGTCCGAAAGCACCTTCATGTGCGCTTCTCGTTCGTCGCGCAGAGCGACGACCATCGTTCGGAAGGCCTCGAAAAACTCCACCAGCTCATCGCCCTTACGCAGACTCCAGGGAACTTGGTACTTCCCCTCGCTGACTTCGCCGAGATGCTTCTTCATTTTGAAGATCGGGCCAGCCACTTTGTGGGTCACCACGATGCCCGCCAGGCCAATGCCAATGACGAGAAGGGTCAGCAGTCCAGCAAGACTGAAAAGCATGGTCTTGTGGAAGCTCTCGAGTTGATCCGCCTGCCGAACGAGTGCTGCGCGCTGTTGCTCCAAACGGGCGGTCTGGGCGTCGAGCTTTTTGTCCTGTTCGTCGGCATCGCTGTTGAACGCAGCCAACAGGTCCGGATCGTCCTGGTATATGGGGTCCTTGACGATATTCATGCGCACAACGGCGCTGACTTTTCGAGATTCGCCGACGACCTCCTTGCCCAAGTCGACGATCTGCTTGCCCTGTTCGGCGCTTTGCTCGCTCTGCTCGACGAGTTCCCCACTCGTCCGCCAGAGAATGAGACCCAGAGAGATACTGAGAACCGATGCGATCGCGACCAGGTAGCCGGTGTATTTCAGCTGAAAATGCCTATCGAGGAGGAGATTCTTCAAACTCCTCTGATGGCGTCCGGTCTTGACCGGCTGTGACTGTGACGTTGCCATATTCGCGTTCGAACTCCCGCCTCTTCAGGCCAAATGCCGAGGCCGCATCTGCAAGCGTAGATGCGTTTCTTCAAAACCAGCAAGTCCGCTGCCCATTTTCCAGGGGGAGCGGACTTGCGACTCGTGGTGAGAAAAACTCAAGAAGACTCGCTCGCTTCAGTTGAGAGAGGCGGCAATGGTGAGGAACTGCTTCATCGCCTCTTCCGCGGCCAGGACGACGAGTTCGTTTTCAGCCTCGGTGTTCTGAGAGGCAACGCCCTGCATTCCCACCGTTTTCGAGAAGCTGCCAATGAGAGCGCTCCCCGGGTAGCTCATGATTGCCACGGAAATTTTCACCTGAAGCATCCCCCCTTCATATACGGGTCGGCTGAGGCGGGGGGCCAAGAGAAAGCCGCGAGCCCCGCTGTGTTTGGCGAGCACGGCAGACGCGGCCGATTCGCTCTCACCCTGCGGCGCGAATGCCACGGACGAGTTCGTCGCACCCTGCTTCACGAAGGCGGCCCGTACTGGTCCATGGAGGCGCTCGGGGCCGGCGAGTTTTTGGATGGCGACGTAGTACTTCGTCGATGGCCCAATGGCTGGCTCGGCTCCACCGGCGCCCAGCCGCGCGATAGCGTTCTTCAACGCCGAAAGGACGGCGCTGTCTTTTTCGATTTGCAGCCGCGCGTTCAAACAGGATTCCCCTCCCTTGCGCAAACGTGACAAAGCCGTCGCGGAGGCGATTCTGACGGTGCGGTTGTCGTCAGCGAGTGCCTGGCAGAGCGGGGTCACCGCGCGCTCTGATGTAGAAGCGCCCAGTGCCAAGGCAGCCTGTGTGCGGACGCGGAAGTCGCTCGACGAACGGAGCAGCGCGATGTTCTTTTCGATGGCATCAGAGGCCTGTGCCGATATCGACAAGAACAGCGCTAGACAGATCAAGAGCCAGCGAAGCGTTCTGGGTTGGGGCATCCGGCTCGACGGTATCATCGGACCCGGAGTGGTTGGAAGAAGGTGATGGTCAACATGGGAACTACGGTCGAAATGGGGACACTCTTTATCCGCCCGAGGGTCACGGCTTCTTCCCCTTCCCGAAGACCCCAAATCGGAAAAATACCCCCCGCGGTTATAGGTCGCCTCGTTTCTGCGGAAAAACCGAGGTAGCTTGAGGACCGTGATCGCCAAGATCCGCTTCCATGCTTTGCTTTGGGGCACCTGGGGGTGGTCCGCTATCGCACAGGCAACTCCCTCCGCGGAGTTGGTGGTCGTAGGCCAGCTCGCGGTCCACGCAGAGTCGGAGCCGACCGCAGAGGGCCAACAGATCATTCGGGGCCGACTCAGTGACGAGAACGGCCAGCCAGTGCCCGGTGAACTTGCGATCGTCAACCAAGGTGGGCGCAAGGTGGATGCAGAGGTGTGTCCTTGGCTCGATCCTGAAGAAACACCGGGCCTGAGGCGTCAACTGGAAGCGCCCGGAACGATCCAAGTTGGCGCCGACGGTGCGTTTTGCTTCGTCACCGAGGGTGAAAAGGGGCTCGTGATCGAGGCCCGTTCGAAGAACTTCATCGAGACCGTGCACGACCTGGATCTCGGACTCGAACGACAACTCACTCGCCCGAGGTTCGTCACCGCGCCGAGTACTCTGAACCTGAACGTCGACGACTCCCACGTAGTCCAGATTCTCGGACGCTCGGAAAGCCGTCCACCTGACGGCGCAGAGCTCCGCCTGCAGCTCGATTGCGAGGAGACTCACGTACTCGGCGAAAGTTCCCTGACCGATACACGTATGCAGCGCTTCGAGTTTGGCGCTCCCGCGTCTGTCGGGCCCGGCAACTGTCAGTTCGTTGCCGAGGCGTCGGCACCTGGACACGCGCCGCTACGAGCGACTCGTTCAGTCCTCTTACGTGATGAAGTTCGACTGACGATCGCGGCGCGTGAGTTGGAGTCGCGGAAGCTCGCGCTGAGCGTGTCGGTGGGCAATGCGCGCGAGCGATCCATCGTCGATGAAGGGCTCGTCGAAGCGAGAGACCACGATGCCTTCGTCGCCCTCGGGCCCGTCAACGGTGGAGTGGCCGCCCTCGAGTTCGAATTGACACAGTCGGAAAGAACAATCGAACTGCGGTATATCCCAGCCAGTCCTTCGTGGGTTCCGGGCCCTCCCCTCGTCCTGACCATTCCCGCACAGGACGTTGGCTTTCGGTGGGCCGGCGTTCACATGATTGGGCTTCTGACGTTCTGCGCGTGGTTGGGGTACGCCTGGTTGCGTCCCAAGAAAACCAAGGACGAGCCGACGATGACCCTTCCGCCCAAACGAGCACAAGTGAGCGAATCGGGAAAACGCGCGGGGCCCATCGCTGGAAGAGTCTTCGACGCGCACACGGGGGAGCCCCTCGAGGGAATCGCCGTCGCGCTCGCCGAGGTCGGCGCGGACCATGTACAGAAGCTCGAGTGCTCGGTGACCGGCCGAGACGGGTCATTTCGCTTCGAGACGCAAATCGAGGATCACCCGCTGCTCCGCATCTCTACAGAAGGGCCCGAGCACATGAGGCTCTCGGCCCCGACCCGAAGCACGAACGTGACCATCCATCTGACCCACCGACGCCGAGCGCTGGTCCAGGGACTCGTGGCATGGGCCCGCCGAGCGGGTCGACCGTGGACCCGACGTCCAGCCGCGACTCCCGGTACGGTCGAGGCGACGGCGCGAGAGCGGGGTGAGCACGCGAAGGAAGAGTGGGCCAGAAGCGTCGCGACCGCAGCCTACGCCCAGGAGCTGCCGACCGAAGCAAGGGTCGAAGCCCTCCGAGAGCCGAGCGAGCCAGGCTGAGCCTCTTGGCCCGAACGACGACGGGAGTCGAAAGCATCCGGCCCCTCCGCGCGCCCCGATGAGCTTCCCCGTACCCTGGAGCGTCCGACGTTGACGGCCAGAGCAGGCAATTCCTATAGTCCGGCTCCCAGAACATCGGGTCCGCGCCCGTGACGGATGCGTGTTTTGGGACGCAGGAAGGAATCCCCAAGAGGTCATGGAAATCGCTCTCGCCGCTGTCGTCATTTTGGCCATCGTGGTCTTTTTCGTTTTGAAGAAGAAGCCCGAGGAAGGTCGAGCTGATGATGCTCCGGAGATTCCGCCGTCCGCGCCGGCTCGCCCCAAGGCCGAGCCGCCGACGAAAGCGGAATCGAAAGCCGTACCGACTGCAGCACCCGAAGCTGCGCCCGCCTCCGAGGCCCCGTCCGAATCTTTCCCACCGGACGAAGTCGCACCGGAAGCTGCCCGAGAGGACGAACCGGTGGACGATGGGGGCGAGCTCCCCCTCGACGAATCCGAGGACGAGGCGTCTCCTCCTCCTCCGCCCACCCGCAGCGGGGGGGCGTCGCCTTCCTCGACCGTGGGGCGGAAGGCCGAGCTTCAGAGCCTGCGCAAGGGCCTGGCGAAGTCTCGAGAGAGCAGCGGTTTTTTCGGGAAGCTGAAGGGACTCTTTGGAGGAAGCAAAGAGATCGACCCAGAAATTGCGGCCGAAATCGAGGAGATCTTACTGACCTCCGATGTTGGAGTCGCGACGACGGAGGCTATCCTCGAGAGAATCAAGGAAAGCCTCGACAAGGGCGAGTTGAGGAACGAGGCACAGGTGTGGGAAGCCCTCCGAGAAGAGGCGCGCCGCACGCTCTCCGTAGACGGCAAGTCCGGTGGCATCGCCCTCAGACACCAACCCACGGTCGTCCTCATGGTCGGCGTCAACGGTGCGGGGAAGACGACGACGATCGGAAAACTCGCTCAGCAGTTCTCCGACGCTGGGAAAAAGGTCATGCTCGCCGCGGGCGACACATTCCGCGCTGCTGCCGTCGACCAACTGAAGGCGTGGGGAGAGCGTGTTGGATGTGAAGTGATCTCCGGCAAGGAGGGGGCAGATCCCAGCAGTGTGCTCTTTGACGCGATCCAAGCGGCCAAAGACGCCGGGGCCGACGTTCTGTTGGCTGACACCGCCGGTCGACTTCACACCAAGACCAACTTGATGGCGGAGATGACGAAGATTGCCAAAACGATCGGCAAGGCTTTGCCGGGTGCTCCCCACGAAGTGCTCTTGGTCATCGACTCGACCAACGGACAAAATGCGCTGGCTCAAGCGAAAGAATTTAAGGAAGCACTTGATATCACTGGGCTCGCCCTGACGAAGCTCGACGGCACGGCCCGGGGCGGCGCTGTCCTAGGAATTTGCGACGGATTGCAGGTCCCCGTTCGCTATATCGGCGTCGGCGAGCGCACCGAAGATCTCTACGAATTTGACACGGACGCATTCGTCGAAGCACTTCTCGGGGGCGATGACGAGGAAATTGCGGCGTGACTAAAAAGTTTTGGTTATTGATCGTACGAAATTCCACGTGATATAGTCCCCTCCGCACTGTGGGTCGCTGTTTTTCTTCAATACTTTTGGGGACTTACGCGGCGCCGGGATCCGCCACTTCACGAATTCCGACCACATCGAACCCCCACCCCTTCGCGAGACGCGACCAGGAAACACGAAAAAACGAGGCATCGATGAAGAACACTCGCATCGGGCTACTTGCAGCGGCGGCGCTGTGGATTCTGCCACAGACCGTCTTCGCTCAAGAAGCAGAAGACCCCGCAGAGGGCGGCGGCGAAGAAACTGCTGAAGCAGAAGGCGGTGAAGGCGAAGGGGGCGGAGAGTTCGACGAAGGCGAATTCGACGAGTCCGAGTTTGAAGAGCCTGGCGGAGCCGCCGGCGGCGAAGACGTGGGAGACATCTGCAAGATCGATCCTGCAGCTTGTCCGACGTTCGACATGAAAGCCGAAGCCGACAAGCCGATGGACGAAAAGATCCTGGCCGTACAGCAGCGCTTCATCATCAAGAAGCGACGCTTCGAAATCATGCCTTTTTGGGGCGTGACGCTGAACGACCAGTTCGTCAAGCATCCCGGCGCCGGGTTGGGCATCAACTACTACATCACCGAAGTGATGGCGGTGGGCGTGAACGGGCAGTACTTCGGAGGCATCCCGAACTTCGACTTCAACGTCGACTCTGCATTCAACGCTCAGGTCCGGCGCGCAGCTCGTGTCGGTGTTCCCCTGACGGAATACGCCTGGTCGGCTGCCGCAAACTTCACATACGTGCCGGCAAACGGGAAGTTCGCGGGATTCCAGAACTTCATCTTCCACTACGACGCGTACGTCGTGGGTGGTATCGGTGCGATCTCGACGAAGCCGATTGCGGTCATCGACCCCGACTTCCGAGAATTCAGCTACAAGCCCAAGCCTGCGTTCAACGCCGGTATCGGTCTGAAGATCTTCTTCAACCGCTGGTTCGCCGCGGTGCTCGAAGTGCGAGACTACATCTTCCTCGACGAGCTAGAGAACCTCGAGATCGCGACCAGCAACGAAGACCGCGCAGACGAGAGCACGTGGGCGGGCAAGAGCACCCTCACCAACAACGTCCAGGCACAGCTCGGCGTCTCTGTCTTCATCCCGTTCTCGTTCGAGTACCGATTGCCGAAGGCCGGTGCTGACACCACCGGGCCGTCTGCCGCAGCGGGGGCCAAGTGATGAACGCGCAGGAGAAAGGGCACTCAATGGTTTCAAAGAGTGGAACGATGAAGACGATGATTCAAAAGCTCCTCGTTGCAGCTGTAATCGGGAGCGCAACACTCGTCAGCGTCCCGGAGCAGGCGGCAGCCGAGCAGATTCGGGTGACCGGTCCTCTCGCGGGCGCGCCGGCGGTACGCAAGTTGCGTCTGTATCGTAAGCTACGATTCGAGGTGTCACCGACGGTTTCGTTCACCCTCCTCGACCAATACCGTCGCCACATTTTCGTGGGGGCGCGATTGAACTACGGCATCACCGATTGGTTGGCCGTCGGCGTCTGGGGCGGCGTGTCCACGTCAATGCTTGGCTTGGACTTGAACACCGACCTCACGCGGCGCATCAAGGACGTGAACGACGAGCGCGACTGCGCCAACGAACGCAACGAGCTCAACTGCAAGCTGACCGCAGTGAACCTCGGTCAGGACTTCCGAAACCAGGTGCTTTCAATGAACTGGATCGCTGCGCCTCAGGTGACGGCGGTTCCTTTCCGCGGGAAGCTCGGACTCTTCAACGACATCTTCGTGGATGCCGATCTCTACGCCTTCGGCGGCGTGGGCTTCATCGGTCTCGATGAACGACCCGCCTGCGAGGTTTGCACGGACGAAGAAACCTTCCAGGCCGAATCCCGATTGGCAATTGCTCCGACTTTCGGGCTCGGTTTTACGTTCTTCACGAATCGTTGGACTGCGGTCGGTGCCGAGTGGCGCGGTCTTCCGTTCAAGGCGAACAACGGTGGCTTCGATGTCGCCGGTGCCGGAGACGGAGAGGATGCAGAGTTCCCGGACGGCATCATTACGAAGGACGACCGCGAGTTCCATTTCAATCAAATGCTGAGCATCAGCTTCAACATGTACTTCCCTCAGCAGAATCGCGTCAGCGAGTAAGCTCAGCCGAGAAGAAGGTGAATAAGGCGTCCCCGACGGGGGCGCCTTATTCGTTTTGTGGGGAAGGGCACCACGACGTTGCGATGCGGCAAGTTCGGTCGTGCGCGTCAGCTCCACCACGCGCCGACTCGCGCTTGCCCCAAGGAAATGGTGAGGTGCCACCCCCTCCCCTCTCCCGAGACAGCCTACTGGGTCAGGCTGGTGAGTCAGGCCGCTGGACGGCCCGAAACCGCGCCATCATCGCTGATGGCGAACCCAGGTGGCAGGGCGCCGCGCGTTCGATCAATCAACTCTGGAGGGACCGACAATCCCTGCTCGACGATCCCGGAGCAGATCCTGTTTTTGACACGGAGTGATTCTTCTTCGGCGAGCGCCACCACGAGGCTTTCGACGGACTCGGGATTCTTGCAGCCAAGGACGGTCGCCACCGCAGCAAAGCGGACCTCTTCGCTGAGGTCCTGCAAAAAGGGTTGGACAGCTACACATACGTCGGAGGACGTGAACTCCGACAGAGCTTGCATGAGCTGCACCTTCGGCGCGGGGTCGCGCATGTAGTCTGTGTCGAACTCGTCGAGAAGGCTGAGCAGCTCGCCTTCGTAGCGGTCCTCACCGACGACCTGGCGAAGCGCTTTGAGCGGCCAAGTGAGGGTTTCGGCACGAATGCAGTAGGCGCGAATCGCCTCGAGAGCGCCATCCCCCGCCGCCACGATACCCCGGACGGCCTGCTCCTTCTCCTCTTGGTCCTTGATGGAAGGATTGAGCGTCCAATTGAACCTGGACAGGAGGACCTTTGCGGCCGCGGGGCTCGCGATTTCGCCGAGCCGAATGAGGGCGTCCTCGCGGTCGAGATTCTGAGAGAGCTTGTTCGACACCATCTTCTGAAGACGAAGAAGCTCCTTGTCGTCCCCCTTGGGGGCATCCTTGCTCTTGAAAATATCGAATAGGCCCATGTCGTGTATCAGTCCTGGATCGGGGGGCTGACCCTGCCTCACTGCGGGCCACCACGCAACGATGCCGATTTCGTCCGACAAAGAGCGAGGGGCGAACCGACATGGCTCGCCCCTCGATGAACAATCAGCCAGCGACGGGGTCGGTCAGCCGTCTCCCTCTTGATTTTCGGGGATACCTAGGATGCTGTTGAGCAGTCCGTTGATGCGGGACGTCAGCCCCCCGAGCTCATCGTGCTCCAAGTCGAAGCGGAGATCCTGCTGTCCGTTGATGACGAGGAGAAGGCCCTCTTCGACCTCGGAGATCGGCTTGGAGATGTAGTTGCCGAGCATGATCCCAGAGACGACAACCAGGAAAAGCCCGAGCGCACCAACGGCGAAGACAGGCCAAAGGATCGACTGGAGACTGTCCACGAGCGAGCTCGACGAAGCCCCCACCAGTACGGCGCTACTACCGGAGAACTCGGTGAGCGGCGCCGCAGCAACGAGCGCTCCGCCAACCGGCGCGGGAGCGTGCGTCAGACTGCCCGCGCGCGCGCCAGCGATTGCGGCAGAAGCACCCCCGCCGCTGAGTCGGTCGGCATGGGCGCCGGCGGTCGCGATGGGATGTTCGCCCTCTCCAACCACTAGTCCCAGGCTCTGACCGCTCGTCATCTCGCTGATGCGATTCAGTCGCTCGTCATTGAGCGGTGTGCCAATGACGACACCACCGAGAAGTTCACCGGAAGCGCTGCGAACCGGGGCAAATGAAGCCACGAGCTGTTCCTGACGCTTCTGATTCACCCACAGCGCACTCGTGGTGTTTCCCGATTTCAGAGCGGTCGCGAGACTCGGATATGCCTCACCGACTTTGTCACCTCGCATCAGTTCCGAGCCGTTTCGTCCGATGCCCACACCTTCGCTATCGACGAAGAGAAAGAGCGTGGGTGCCATGCGGTTAAACTCGGGACTTGCCACAGCCTTGTCGCGCAGCTGGTTTGCCACGGAGGTCGCTGCGTCGCTCCGCGCGTCCTTGGTCCCTCCCTCGAAGACGGCACGCACTTCATCGGTGTTCGCCTGGCGGGCGAGCCAGCGCTCGCTCATGAGAGAATCGAGCGTGAGGCGGGCTTCCGCAGCATGAATGGCCTGCACCAGTCCCGCCCGCTGCGCCTTGGGATCGGCTAACTTGGAAGCCAAGGATGTCTTGAGCAGGAAGAATGTGACAAGCGAGATGACAAGGACGATGCCACCGTTGACGAGGATGATTTTCCAGCGCATTTCCACTCCCTCACTGGGTGATGAATCAACCACCCAGCTTCGTTGCCGCAGGCTATCACTAGCCACCCCCATTCAAAACACCTTGAAATTCATCGATGATTTGGGGGGCTCGGTTCGCCCGGCACCATCGGGCCCGCGCTGCGTCGAGGCAAACGGGCACCGATGCCAAACGAGAAACGGGTACCCATGGGGTACCCGTTTCTCGTCTTCGTGGGGTGAGTGACGGGAATTGAACCCGCGACGCCCGGAGCCACAATCCAGTGCTCTACCACTGAGCTACACCCACCATATCCCACCCGATTCGGTGAGACAGCGCATCCGGAAGACCCCGGCTGCGAAGTGCGGGGCATGTAGCGCGGGCGGGGGTCTTTCCGCAAGTTCTGATTGCGCTTTACAGCACCACTGTTCCTGGTAGCTTCTGTAGGTCATGAAGACGCAGGGCACCGGGTTGATTGGTATGGCTATCGTCGCGCTCCTGGGCTGTAGCCCGAAGGCGGATCCCATTGGAAAGGGTCAAACGGTCTTCGTCGCCGAATACCCCGATTCATCGATCGGGACGTGCGGCCTTCCGGATCAAGGCGGCATCGGGCAGCCTCCTCCGACTTTCGCCAACGCCGACTTCACGGTGGACGACCTCGGCGGGGAAGTCGTGGACGGCCAAAGCGATCCCAACGGCGGCTCCTATGAAGTGAAGTGCACCGTGACCAGCTCGGGCAAGCTCGACATCGACATCGTGGGACCGAACTACATGCCCGATCCGAGCTCACGCGGGACCGCCTCCGTGGAGGTCAACGGCAGCTTGAGCACGGACGATGGCACGGGGACGGCGAACGTGACCGTCCGTACGGTGCTGACTGGAGCAATGGCGAGCCAAGGCAACCGCACGTGCACATTGACGGCACTCGAGGATTCAAGCGGCGATCCAGCCGTCGGCGCCGGTTCGGCAGCATTCGTTTTCGTGTGCCCCGCAGCCGTAACATCACAGGATCAGTTCGGCGTTTGCGCTACACGAGGCGTGGTCATCGTGCGCGACTGCCTCGAGGAATGAGCCGGCGGCGCGATTCGGACGACTCAGGAATCGTCCGGAATCGTCGCGCGCATCTCGTCCATTGACACCGAGTCGATGCGGACGAGGACAGCCGTGATGTTGTCTTCACCACCGTGCTCGTTGGCCGTGTTGATGAGCTTTCGGCACGTTTGCGCGAGGTCGTCCGCCCCGGCCTTCACGATGTCGCCGAGATCTTGATCATCCACCATCCCGCTCAGTCCGTCGGAACAGAGGAGATAGATGTCTCCCACGTGGGCATCGAACGATCCGACGTCGACCTGAACTTGCTCCTGCATCCCCAGGGCACGCGTGATCACGTTCTTGGGGAGCTCACTCGTTTGTTCATCAGTCATGTCTGGCATGGCTGCCAGATAGTCGTTCACCAACGAGTGGTCGCGGGTGATCTGTTCGATGCTGTCACCGCGGATACGATACGCCCGACTATCGCCCACATGAGCAATGTATAAGCGGCCCCGACGAGGTGAAAACAACGACGCGACAATCGTCGTCCCCATCCCCTGATGATCGGCCGAACGGCTCCCGAGCTCGACGATCTGCCGGTTGGCGATTCGGACGCCCGTCACCAGGCGGTTTTCCTCCTCGGAGAGACTCGGGTCGAAGTTGAATGGCCAGGTGACGTCCTCAGTAGCGACGCTCTCGAAGAATCGAGCAACCGCCTCAGTGGCCATCCGGCTCGCTACATCTCCCGCCTGGTGGCCCCCCATGCCGTCCGCCACGACGAAGAGGTCATACTGAGGAACGACGACGAAGCTGTCTTCATTGTGGTCCCGTTGAAGCCCGACGTCGGTCAGGCCTGCTGCTACCGCTCGCATCACGACGATTGTTGCCCCTTCGGGTGCAGGCCAAAGCGCCGATCAGTCCGCCGCGCGGCGCCCCGGAAAAACGCCGCGAGCCTCTCGGGGTGCGTAATTTGCCCGCTCTGCCTCCGCTCGCTCCTCGAAATCGGCGCTCCAGGGTCCGTTTGGTCGCGACAACCGATCGGACCGGTCATCGCTGTAGAGCCTCGGGTCAGCATGGTGGACGAGGATTTCACGCGAAAAATGAGGTGTCAAGCTTATGCCAACGGCCCCTTAGACGGTGAGGATCTCCTTCTCCTTAGCCTGGACCAGGGTATCCGTTGCTTGACCAGCCGCGGCTACCATCTCTTCAGCCCGCTTCTTGGCGCGCTCGATCTCGTCTTCGCTGGCATCCCCCGACTTTTTCATTTCATTGAGCATGTCGATGGCGTCATGGCGAGCCTTGCGAATCGCGATCTTGCAGTCTTCTCCGTGTTTCTTGGCTAGCTTCACGAGGTCCTTGCGACGCTCTTCGCTCAGGGGCGGGACTGGAACCCGAATGAGGTCGCCGTCGAGCTGCGGGTTGAGTCCCAACCCGCTCTCACGAATGGCTCGGTCGATCGCCTCGACCTGAGGTTTTTCCCAGGGCTTGACCGTAAGCATGCGCGGCTCGGGTACCCCGATCGCGGCCATTTGCGAGATCGGTGTCTTCGTCCCGTAGTAATCCACACGTACGGAATCGAGCATCCCAGGGTGCGCGCGTCCGGTGCGGAGTTTCCCTAGCTCACGCTTCAGGGCATCCTGAGCCTTGTCTGCAGAACCCTGGAGTTCCTCAAATACTTCGTCGATCATTTCTTGCCTATTGGATTGGGCCGCTCCGGGCGCCGCTTGGGCTCGGAAGGCTGGCGGGGTATACCAAATCGTGTGTTGCGGGGCGAGCCGAAGCGCCGCCCACGTCCGGAACCCCCCGCTGATTGGCCGGGAATTACCGGTATTTGTTCGACCCATGCTCCTAACGATTCTCAGCTGGAACATTCACAAAGGGATCGGTGGAATCGATCGGCGCTACAGCCTTGCCCGGGTCGCGGAACTCATCAACGAGATCGCCCCGGACATCGCCCTCTTGCAAGAAGTAGCCGACAACTGGCCCCCCGCGGGAAACGAATTGCAGGGTGAGCGCCTCACCCAGCTCACGGATCTCGGCCATCTCGCCTTCGCCCCAGAACATCGCTTCAAAGTCGGTGGCTACGGCAACGCTATCCTCTCGCGTTTTCCCATCATCGATACGCATCGGATCGACTTGAAGATTGGTTGGCGGAAACAGAGAAGCGCGCTGCAGTCCCTCATCCGCTTGCCGGAAAACGGTGAGGGGCGCAGTCGAAAAATCGTAGCCACCAGCCTTCATCTGGGTCTTGCAGAGGGTGAACGCAGACAACAGCTCGCCACACTGCTCGATCGCGATCGTCGAGCTTCAGACGATTGTCCCTCCGTCTTGGGAGGAGACTTCAACGACGTCTTCGGATCTCTCCAGAAGCGATTCCCTTCCGAATATCGACGGGCCGGGTCGCGCGAGAATTCATTCCCTGCGGCCTTCCCGTTTTTCTGCCTCGATGGCATCTACGTCCACGGAGCAGAAGTGGTCGGCGCCGGTGTGTTTCGCGGAACTGGATGTCGTGCGGCGTCGGACCACTTGCCGCTCGTTGCGCGGGTGAGGCTCAACGAAGGGTAGTCATCTTGTCGCGTGGTCACAGGAGCTCGACGGCTCCGCGATCTCGAAGGTCCGCGAGGAACACGAGAACCTCTCGTTCCGCTTGAACCTGATCCGGAGCCTCATCAGCTTCTTCCCGGAGCTGGGCAACGAGCTCTCTAACGGTGTGAACCCCGTCAAGTCTGTTCCAGACCTCTCTCCCTAGGGCGTTCAAGACGACGAGCTCAGACCGGTCGGAATCAAAGAGCGCCATGCGATCCGTCTCTGGAAGCGCGTGGGACACCTCCCACGCCCGACGAAATGTCGATAGGGCCGAAATGGGCTCCTCGGTGCTCATTCTTACTAATCTTATTTCAGCGCCTTCGAGCGATCAACCATCACCGTCTCGCTGCCAGCTCAAGCACCCAAGCGGTGGCTCCTCTTCCCATTGATGCCCTGGGAGCCAAATCAGCACCGGCCAACCGTGGCCGAATTCCCCGCCAAATCATGCCCTTTTGCGGCTCGTAAGCTCCATGATAACGTCCGATGACAGGGTCATACATGAAGCGCTCACTTTTTATTCTTCTATCCTTAGCAGCCACCATGTTGGGAGCCGCCTGTGGCGATGGCGAACCCGACAGCACCGCGCAGACCGGTGACGGCGATGGAGATACGCCTCCAGTCTGTTCGTCCACCCAAGAAGTCTGCGATGGCGTCTGTACGTCGATTGCTTCGGACCCGGACAATTGCGGCGGCTGCGATATAGAGTGTGCCAGCGGAGAGGCGTGCTCGGAAGGGACGTGCCAGGCTCTTGAGTGTGCAAGCAATCAGGAGCTGTGCGACGGCTTCTGCGCTTCGACAGCATCCGACCCGGACAACTGCGGGGCATGCGGGGAGGCCTGTGGTGAGGGCGAAGGCTGTCTCGATGGTGAGTGCGCCGATTTCGGGTGCGGAACGTCTCAAGTTGAATGCCTCGGCGTGTGCGTCAGTCTACTCACCGACGAACAGAACTGTGGCGACTGCGGTGAATCGTGCGATCTCGGCGACAGCTGCATCAACGGCGTGTGCGAACTGACCTGCCCTGAAGGCTCGCTCGCGTGCAACGGTGCATGCATCGACCCACTGACCGACCGAGACTACTGCGGCGCCGATGCCTGCCCGGATTTGGGAGCTGGCGGAGCGAGCGGTACGGACACTGGGGTCGCTTGCGAAAGTGGACAGGTGTGCACCGACGGGGAGTGCGTCTTGTCGTGCCCCTCGGGACACCTCGCCTGTGACGGAGCCTGCGTCGACCCGTCGAAAGACCGAGAATACTGCGGTGCTCAATCATGCGACGAAGGCGGGCCCGGCTCCGCTTCCGCATGCAGCAGCGGGGAGGTTTGCTCCGCCGGAAGCTGCGAGACTTCATGCCAAGCAGGCCTGTTGGAGTGCGGCGGTCTGTGCATCAATCCGGACCGAGACCTCGAATACTGTGGAGCCACCACCTGCGAAGAGGGCGGGCCCGGTTCGGCCACCGCCTGCGAAAGCGGCGAGGTTTGCTCGGGGGGGACCTGCGAAACTTCGTGTCCTGCCAACATGTTCGAGTGCGGAGGCACGTGCATCAATCCGCTGAAAGATCTCCAGTACTGTGGCGCCCCGACGTGTGGGGACGGCGGCCCCGGCTCCTCATTCGAGTGCGAGAGTGGCGAGGTCTGTTCCGAGGGAAGTTGCGAAGCTACTTGCCAGCCTGGCCTTCTCGAGTGTGACGGCTTGTGCATCAACCCCGACCGAGACATCGAATACTGCGGCGCCTCCACCTGTGAAGAGGGTGGGCCCGGTTCGGCCACCGCCTGCGAAAGCGGTGAGGTTTGCTCGGGGGGTAGCTGCGAGACCTCTTGCCCCGTCGACCTTCTTCAGTGCGGCGGAACATGTATCGACCCGCAGAAGGACCTCCAATACTGTGGTGCGTCCACCTGCGAGGAGGGCGGCCCCGGCTCCATATCGGAATGTGATCCCGGCGAGGTATGTTCTGCTGGCGTGTGTGAAGCCTCGTGCATGTCAGGGCTTCTCGAATGTGGTGGCACCTGCATCAATCCGCTCACCGATCCAGACTACTGCGGTGCGACGGACTGTTCGGCCTTCCCAACATCGGGCACGAACTGCACGAGTGAACAAAGCTGCGTCGGCGGCGAGTGCCGCGAGGTGGAGTTCGAGTGGACTCAGGGCGTAGGAATTGACGAGGCCGGCGCCACAACCGGCACGAACGAGCACGGTCTGGGGACGGATGCGAATGGAAACGCCATCGTCATTTGGCGCCAGTACACGTCGGGGACAGCGGACGACAGCTTGCGGGTGTTTGGGCGTCGGTACAACGCAGCGACCAAGTCGTGGGGGGCCGTCACCAGGCTCGATGAGTCGCCTGTTCGCGTTCGCAATCTAGCATTGGACGTCAATGCGAGTGGCAGGGCTGTTGCCGCGTGGCTCCGAGACACCAGCGCTAGTGAAACGCAGGTGTGGATGACAAGGTTCAATCCAGTCAATTTGACTTGGAGTGATCCGGTTCGAGCGGATGAAACGGTGTCTCTGAAGAACACTCCCGACGTCGGGATCGATAGCCTCGGAAATGTCCACATTGCGTGGAGCGAACAGATAGGAGGTGCGTCTTTTAGGATCGTTCGCAACTACTACGACGCCGGGGGGGCAGCGTTCTCAGGCGCCACCACCATTACTGGGTATGCTGGGGAAGTCGGGAGTTCGTCTCTCCCTGCAATCGATGTGAATGCTGCAGGTGATGCGGCGCTCGTCTGGCGAGAAGGACTTTTCACGTCCGGAGTGGGGAATCGTGCGGTAGCAACGGTGTTCGAGGAGGGCCCGGATACATGGAGCACGCCCGTCGACCTAGTCGTGCATGCCGATCCGATGGATCCAGCAGACGGGATCTACAATGGAACAGGCCCCATCGACGTTGGCATAGACGCATCGGGAAATGCGTACGCGGTTTGGAGCCAGCGCCGCACGGGGACTCCGGCAACTTTCGACGTCATGATGAGCAAGTACACGGGATCCTGGAGCGTTGGCACGCCCGTGGAGACCGTTGCGGCCATCGCAAGGCGTCCGCGCATCGTGACATCCGACGACGGGAACTCCACGGTAACCTTCGACGCCGGTGGGCCCTCAGGTCCCTACGAAGTTCGCGCGATCTTGGTGACGCCTCTATTGGCTTTCTCAGAGTTTTCCCTGGACGCAAACGTGGCGACGCCAAGTCTTGTTAACCCCGGGAGGGATCAAGATGGAAACACCTTTGTCACGTGGATTGCCGGAGGACACGTCCGGCTAGCCTCAGCAGACGCCGTCGGGCAATGGCAATCGGCGATCAACCTCACCCAGACCAACTCACCCGGCGCAACCGATCCCCATGCAGCAACCGCAGCAGGGGGGCGCGCCTACGCCACCTGGCACCAGAATGGTGACATTGTTTTCGCCAGATACGATTGACAGGCTAAAGATGACCCGAATGAAAGAGAACAAACCGACCGTTGAGGCGACGTCGCGACCGGCTTCAATAGACCGCCGCTCGGCCCTGAGGAAGCTTGCTTGGGCTGCTCCCGCCGTGGTTGCGAGCGCCGCGTTGCGCGCGCGCGCTGCAGAGCCGACGTGCGTAGGAGGACCAGGGGCGTGCCCCGGCGATGGGGACGTTTGACGGGTACCTGCTGAGGCGCAGGGCGTCCGGTAGCTCATTTTTGGGGGAAGCACCCGGGCAGCAGGCTCTTGCTGGCGCGACATATCCCACGAAAGGCGACAGCCGTGCTGCACGTCATGGGATCGGCACGACTGGTCTAGCTGATCAGCCGATATCCTTCCTCCGCCCTGACTCCGCACAAACCCTAACCAATGGGAGCGACGCACGATAAACTGTTCGGAAGACCAGCGATCTTCCGAAGCTGTCAGACCTAGATCCGACCTCGTGGATCTGGGCTCTGATCACGGTACTAGTCCTCCCACACGACCAAGGATCTGACGCTCGCACGCGCCGCTGGATCGCGCCTTTTTCTTCCTGGATCCGATGTGACGCGGAAAGGAGACTTGCTTCCATTCGCCGAAGATCACTGCCCCACTGAACCCGGAAGCTGCGGATGGTGACCGCCCCCCGGCGTTTGGTTTGCCCCTCTGGCAACTTTCCATTCAAATGGCGCTGGTACGATGAAGAAGACTGATTCAGCGCCACTGACCCTGCCGACTGACCGCGAGGTGCTTGAGGTCTGGGCCGGGAGGAATGTGGTGCGATTTCGATTTTCGGGGGAGAAAATGCGAGCAATTACAGAGAAGTATCTCGCCCCCACCCTCGTCGACCGCCCCGCACCAGAGGCGAGGGCTGAGGCAATCGTCTCCGAACGCGGTCTGAAAATCGTGTTCGGTCCAGCTGCAGTGCTCCAATCGGGCTTTGTCCCGCTAGTTCAACTTGAGCTGCTGCTCATCGACTGGACCCTCGCTCTCGCATCCAGCTCCATTGCCCTACACGCCGGCTGCGTACTCTTCGGCAAGACGCCAATCATCTTCGTTACCGAGTCCGGCGGAGGAAAGAGCTCCCTCACCCTTGCGGCTGTTCGGGCGGGAGCGAGCTACATCACAGACGACATGTTGCTGGTGTGTGGAAGCTCGCTATCCGGACTTGCGCGATCGATTCGCTTCAAACACGTGCTCGCTGAACTCGATTCTCGACCTATGTACCTTGAGCACATGGATTGCGAGTGGTGGCACTACGAAAAAGACGGCAAGCGGTTCGTGACTCCAATTTGGACTGGTCCCTGTCCGTCCCTTCATGAGTTCGATTTCTCCGATATTCCGCCCGTGGTGGTACGTGTGTCGCGGGGCCCAGACGAGCTCCGCCCGCTATCCGAAATGGAGCGCCTCATCACTCTCCACGAAGCGGCCATCTTGCGATGCGGAGAGTACGATGGCTCGCTTGGTCCGGGGCCGACGTACCACCTATCTTGGGAGGACCCGACCGAGGCATTCGCGCTCCTAGCCGAGGAGCTGCGTGCTCGCGGACATGTTTCGAGCGAGTAGTCCGTCGCTCTGCGCGCTACGGGGCGCCTACACTCGAGTCACGAGGTCACGAACCCGCAACCACGTCTGACGTAGCCTCGAACCAGATCCGAAACGAGAGCGGCTATCGTCTGCTTCGAGAAATAACCCCGCGAGCACGGCTCGCGGCAGCCTGTGGGGTGCGGCCAGGAGGTAGGAGAGCACGCGCCCTCGGTTCTTTGACGGTTCACCCCTCTCGGGTGGGTCGAGGCGTGCACAAGTCCGCGCCCGAATGCTTCGCCTCCCGATCTCCGGCTTCTGGCATGCTCCAAGTCGGTTGCACAGATAGAGGGCATGTTCGAGAGCCGGTTCGGTGCAGCTCGCGCGAGCGAGGCTTCGTAACCGGCCTTCGTCCAAATCCCAAGCGTCCCAAGCATCGCCTATCTCTTCGAGATGGTCTCGTTCGAGGCGATGCTGGAGGAAGTGGGCGACCATGTGGACGAACGCTAGATACTCGTCGAAGGTCGATACACGTCGACCATGCAGTTCTGCCTCGACGAGGTGTCTAGAGATAACGTCGTAATCGACCGCGAAGAGGGAGCCCATGAAAGGCTCGGCATGGAGGTCTATCGTCACACTGCCGATGTCTTGATCGGGCCAAAGTGCAACTTGTCCGTAGCGTCGTAGGGCTGCCTTCGCGTCCAAGCCGGGAAGAGGCTTGTATCCAGCCGAGAGGAGAACGCTCAATGCGCGGGAACACTCGGGTTCCGGGATCCAGATATCGTTGTCGGCCGACGCTCTTCGGCGGAGATCCCCGTAGATCTGGCGAGTAAGGAGCCCGCCTTTGAAGACAACGATTGAAAAGCCGTCGAGAAGATCGAGGACCTCGAGCAGGGCCTTTTCGACGCGCAGGTTGGTTGCGAGTCGCTCCCACTCCAGCTGGGTCGTGTCCGCCATGAGTGATGACTATCAGCGTCGCGCAATGCCGACCAGCGGGTTCTGGAGCCCTCAGTTGCGCGCGAGGGGCGGTACGTCGACCCGCAGGCGGGCGCCAACGGGAGAGCTCCCCATCTCGTGGTCGAGGGGTGCAGTCTCGCGCAGCTTGACGTTCAGCTTGACGCCAGCCTTGCTGTCCTCGAGGGCAGCGCGCACGACGTTCGTCCCGAAATGGTCAGCGAGCAGCGGGTTCTTGTTGTTGCGCCAGCGGACCTTGGCGCCCCTGAGGAGGTAACTCACGTTCGTACCCTCTCGCTCGACATCGACTGGCGTCGTGCGGGTCAACTCGACGAACAGCGTCGAGCTCCCATCCTTGTGGACCCTCAGCCCCATGAACGTCACCACAGGTGCAGCATCCTCATTCGCTGCACGGGCTTCGCCGGGCGCAGGCGGGCTCAAGAGTACGAGGAGAGAAGCACCAGCAAGAAGACCAGTCGCGACCGTTCGACGAATGATGCGAAGCACTCGGTTGTGGCGACGGATCGGACTGGCTCCCGACATGCACGTATTTCAGCAAAAATCGGGGAGCATGCCAGCCCTTTACCCCGGCCAAGGTCCGTTTTGTGGGGCGAACACCTTCACCCGGGTCGCAAGATTGGATGGCAGACGTCGCTTCAATATCTCGTGGACGTCGCGAGGGCGGTACCCCTGACTGAAATGCATCAAGACGAGATGCTCATTCTGAAAAAGGTCCGCCCTCTCCAAGATCTCGTCGAGATGCACGTGACATTTCTTGCGAGTGTCCTCCTTGCCCTTTTTCTCGTCCAGGAAAGTACACTCGAGAATGAGCGTGCGCGTGTCGTAGAGACACGGGTTTTCGTCGAGCACATCGATCAATGTATCCGTCGCATAGGCCAGCTCACGTCGCTCCTCCGTGAAGAACAGGTCGTCCCCGGCCTTGCGGCGGCGCGAGAGCTCGCTCGGCGCGAGCTGTTTGAACTCCGCACGCAACTTGTTGACCTTTCGGAAAAGCAGGTACCCCACCGACGGCACCGAGTGGCGCGTGCGGAATACGCGCACGTGCAGATCGGCACCCAGGGCGT
The DNA here is from genome assembly GCA_965652275.1 of uncultured Polyangiaceae bacterium. Taxonomy (GTDB): domain Bacteria; phylum Myxococcota_A; class Polyangia; order Polyangiales; family Polyangiaceae; genus NIC37A-2. The sequence goes on from CBFGUR010000020.1 coordinate 44,955, forward strand.
ATTCGTCCCCGGGCTCCACGGGCACCAACGGTAGCTCCAGTCTTCGATGCTGGCCCCGGCTAAAGGCTTCAACGCCCTCAGCGACGTCCTTTTCGATTTCGCGCGGGAGAAATGTGCGCGGGGCAGGTGCGTGAGAAAGGCCCCTCACCCCGATGAGGGCAGGTAGCGCGCCGATGTGATCCGCGTGGCCGTGGGACAGAAGTAGGGTTTCGGCGCCCACGAACGAGCGGGGACTCATTCCAGCATCCAAAAGAACGCTCAGCTCAGGAACGTGCAGCGCCGTGTAGACCCCGCCGACGGAAACGCCGACGAGCGAAAGGGGCGGAATGGACAGCCGCGTGAGCATCAGGACGGCTTTCGTGCCGATACCACGAAGACGCTGGTCTCCGGTTGAATCGCGGAAGAAGAAAAATCCGCGCCGAAGGTGATTCGCTCGAATCCGTTGTAGCGCAGATGCATCGCAAACTCCTGCGGGCCGTACCATCGCTGAGTCAACAGTTCCAAGCCGTCTGGGCCATCCATCTCCATGACGCGGACCTGTGCGAGGGGGTCGTAGCCCGGAACATCGATGCGCGGGAGCGGCAGGTCGCACGCAAAAGTCCCCCCTGGACGCAAGTGAGCATGCGCCCGTCGCAGAAACGCACGTACGTCTGCAGTCGAATAGAGGTGACACACGGTGTGAAAGCCTGCGATGACGACGTCGAAGCGCCGCCTCGTCGAAAAGGTACGCATGTCGCCGCGACTGACGCTGACACGCGAACGAACGGAGGGCTTCTGGACCCGCAGCCGCTTTTTGAGGAGCGTGAGCATCGAGTCGTTCACATCGACGGCAAGAACCTCGGCCCCCGACTGAGCGAGAGGGAACGTCACGCGTCCTGCCCCCGCGCCGTACTCGAGGACCGACTTCCCCTTGAATCGGCGTGCGTAGTATTCGACGTCCTCCGAGCGCGCCTCGTAGCGGCGCTCGTACGATGTGGCGTCGCGATAGTGCTCGACGGCCCCAGGATGGAGATGTGGAGAGGTCACCCTTCGTGCGTAGCACGACCGAACGCCGTCTTGCAGATATGAAAGGTGGTTCTCGAGAGGGCGAAAAGTGCCCACGAGATGCAACCCAGGTGCTCTGATCGCCGAAGATGCTAAGCACTGGGCTCCGCCGCAATGCAAACGTTCCTTGCTACAGTAAAGGAAGCTGCACTTCCGGGTGTGTGGTCGAAAGGCGTCAAGCTCGCGCGAGCCGACGCTGTCAGCCTCCAGGAAAGCAACGACGACGAAGAGGTTTATCGCGTCAAGACGCCGGGACGCGCTGTCGCGCCGCTCGCAGTCCTCTACCCCTCGGAAGGGGAATGGACCTGTGACTGCGGCTCGCACAACGATCCGTGTGAGCACGTCATCGCTGCGGCAATCGCCGCGAAGGAGGCCGCAGCGCGGGGAACCGCCGTCGCGACGAGCGCTGCCGTCGACCCGCAGCTGGCCTACCGACTGCGACGCGGAAAGCATCAGAATCTCACAATTGAGCGCGTCATCGTGTACCCAGACGGTCGAGAGGAGCGCCTGGCTGAACCCCTTTCTCGATTGGTGGCAGGGCACCAAGTTCCCATCCAACCGACTCGCGAGGACCTGGAAGTCGATCGATTGCTCGTCGCCGCCGGAACGGGTCCAACCCGCGCGGGGGTCGGTCAGGGCTTGGCACCGGCCGGAATGGCGCGAGTCCTCCACGCGCTTTCGAGCGCCCGAGACGTCCATCTAGATGGTTCTCCCATCGAAATCGAGCTCGAACCGCTCATGCCTGTGGCGCGCGTTTACGATGAGGGCGAGCAGGTCGTTCTAAGCGTGACTCGCAATCCGAGACTGAAGGAGGTCCTCGACCGCGGCGTCGGACTCGCTGAGGGAAAGCTCCGACCGCTCGGCGCCGTCGAACTCACCGGGCCACGGCTGGAGCGACTGCCACTCGAGAAGGTGGTAGAGCCCCACGAAATCGGGGATCTTATCTCGCGTGTGCTTCCGGAAATGGAGCGACACGTCAAAGTCGATGTGAAGTCGCGGCGCCTCCCGTCCCGGGGTGGCGTTGAGCCCCCTCGCATCGCTTTCGACATGTCTCCGCACGGGCACACGCTCAGCGTCCTCCCTACGATCGTCTACGGCGATCCACCACGAATTCGAGTGGACGGCGACAAGGTCGTTCATCTGCGCGGAGACGTTCCGAGAAGAGACGTTGGGGCGGAGAAGGCGCTCATCTTGGCACTCCGTGAACGCTTGCACTTGGTGCCCGGTCGCCTCGTCCATTTCGACGGAAACGACGCCGGTAAATTCGCCAAACGACTCCAAGAGTTCCAGGAATCGGAGGTCACGACGTTCTCTCGCGAGGTGATGAGTGACGCGTCGCTGCTACCACGCGTCGAAATCCAGGGGAGCCGTTTCGACATCTCCTTCGAAACCAACGAAGACGAGAAACGAGTCGCAGATGTCGCAGCAGTGTACCAGGCCTGGCGGGATGGTCTGGATGTCGTCCCCCTTGCCGACGGCGGATGGGCACCTCTACCAGTAGATTGGCTCGAAAAGTACGGTAACCAAGTAGCCGACATACTTGCAGCGCGCCGGAAGGATGGGGAGGTTCCGCACTATGCTGCAGCGCCTTTGGCGGCCCTGTGTCAGGAGCTGGGCAAAGCACCGCCGCCGAGCTTCGAGAACCTCAAGCCTCTTTTCGAAAGCTTCGAGGGACTTCCTGCAGCGCCTCTGCCAAGCGATCTTCCGGCGACCCTTCGTCCGTACCAGCGCACCGGCGTGAATTGGCTTCGATTTCTCGCCAATGCAGGGCTGGGGGCGGTCCTCGCGGACGACATGGGACTAGGGAAAACCCTACAGACCTTGTGCGCAATCCGGGGCAAAACCCTCGTCGTGTGCCCCCGAAGCGTTGTGTTCAACTGGGAGAACGAGATTCGAAAGTTCCGTCCCAGTTTGACGTCCAACGTCTATCACGGCCCGCGGCGGGCCCTTGGACAGGAAGACGTCACCATCACGACCTATGCTGTTCTACGCCTCGATCTTCAAGCGCTGATCTCGCACGGGTTCACCACCGTGATCTTGGACGAAGCGCAGGCCATCAAAAATTCGGACAGCCAGGCCGCTCGGGCCGCATTCGAGCTTTCCGAGTCCATGCCAGAAAGCGCGTTCCGAGTGGCGCTCAGCGGCACTCCGGTGGAAAATCGACTGGATGAGCTTTGGAGTGTCTATCGCTTCTCCCACCCCGGGCTTCTCGGCTCTCGTTCGGACTTTTCCAAGCGGTATGCGCGCCCTATCAGCGACGGAAACAACGAAGCGGCGGAACGACTGCGTAGTTTGATCAAGCCTTTTCTCCTCCGCCGCATGAAGCGGGAAGTGGCGCAAGATCTCCCGCCGCGATCCGACGTCGTACTGACGGTCGAGCTCGATGAGCGCGAAAGGAACCTCTACGACGCGATTTTCGCTGCCAAACACAAAGAGGTCGTCGAAGCCCTGGCGGGCGGAGGCAGCGTGATGGCAGCCCTGGAAGCGCTGCTTCGCCTCCGACAAGCAGCCTGCCACCCCGGCCTCGTTCCAGGCCAGTCGGCGGAAACTTCGTCCAAGGTGGAAGCGCTCGTAGAAGCAATCGTCGATGCGAAGGCGGATGACCACAAGTGCATCGTCTTCAGCCAGTGGACGAGCTTTCTCGATCTCGTCGAGCCGGAGCTGAAGAAGAACGACATCGATTTCGTGCGGCTCGACGGCAGCACCCGCGACCGGGGTGCGGTCGTCGACCAGTTTCAAGCAGAAGACGGACCGACCGTGATTCTCTCTTCCCTCAAGGCGGGGGGAACCGGCCTTAATCTGACTGCGGCGGACCACGTCTTCCTGCTCGATCCCTGGTGGAACCCGGCGGCCGAGGATCAAGCGGCGGATAGAGCGCACCGCATCGGCCAGACTCGACCCGTGACCGTGTATCGCCTCATCGCAAAAGACACCATCGAAGAAGGCATCTTGGCCCTCCAGGGACGCAAGAGAGAGCTCGCCGAGATCGCGCTCGCCGAGGGCGGAGCGGCCGCGGGCATCACTCGGGACGACTTGCTTCAGCTCCTCTCGGTGACCACCTAGCGGGACAAAGTCTCGTACTTTCGGAGGGTTTCCGCCTCGGCTCCCAGCGCGAGGGAGGCCTGCTAGAGCTGAGGAGATGTCCGGGGGCCCCAGCCAGTCAGTCGCTGCTTTTCATCCTGCCGTCTCGATGTGGTTGTCGGGCACGTACGAAAGCCCGACACCCCCGCAGGAGCGGGCGTGGCCACTCATCGCAAGCGGGAAGGACGTACTCGTAGCGGCGCCCACGGGCTCGGGGAAGACTCTTTGTGCCTTCCTGAGTGCCATCGACACCTTGGTCCGAGAGGCGCAGACCAGTCCTCTCCCGGAGGAAACCCGGATCCTTTACATCTCGCCACTCAAAGCGCTCAGCAACGACGTCGAGAAAAATCTACAGCTCCCCCTCGAAGGAATCCGACGCGCCCTGAATGAACTCGGAGCCTGCGACGCCCCCATCACCACGGCCGTCCGAACCGGGGACACTCCTGCTGCCGAACGCGCGAGTCATACCAAGCGGCCTGCCCACATCTACGTCACAACGCCTGAATCGCTCTTCATCATGCTAACGAGTGATTCGGGGCGAAGGATGCTGTCCACCGTCCGCACGGTCATCATCGACGAGATCCACGCTCTCATTCGAGACAAGCGGGGCGCCCACCTGGCCCTATCCCTCGAGCGCCTCGACCACCTCTTGGAAAAGAGCGGGAACCCCCGAGCGCAACGAATTGGCCTTTCCGCAACACAGAAGCCCGTCGAACGAGTTGCCGAGTTTCTCGTCGGTGCGGAGCGCGAAGGCGAGACATCACGTCCCCGCTCGTGCGAAGTCGTCGACACCGGGCATCGACGAGACATCGACCTCTCGCTCGTAGTCCCACAGTCGCCGCTCGAAGGAGTCATGTCGGCCGAAACATGGACCGAAGTCTACGACCAGCTCGCCGCCCTCATCGAAACCCACAAGACGACCCTCGTCTTCACCAACACGAGACGTCTGGCCGAGCGGATCACGAGATTCTTGGCCGAGCGCATCGGGGAAGACAGGGTTACGAGTCATCACGGGAGCCTGTCTAGAAGTCGTAGGCACGCCGCGGAGCAAGCCTTGAAGGAGGGGCGACTGTCCGCGCTCGTCGCTACGGCATCTCTGGAACTCGGCATCGACGTCGGGGACGTCGATCTCGTCTGCCAGATCGGTTCTCCCGGCAGCATCGCGACGTTGCTGCAACGAGTGGGGCGCTCCGGTCACTTCGTCGGAGGACTCCCGAAAGGGCGATTGTTCCCACTGAGTCGGGATGATCTGGTCGAATCCATTGCGCTCCTGCAAGCCGTTCGGAAGGGTGAACTCGACGAAGTCAGGGCTCCCGCAGCGCCGCTCGACATCTTGGCCCAGCAGATCGTGGCCGCCGTCGCGCCGGAGGAAATGGGCGAGTGGGAGCTATTTCGTATGATTCGCCGCGCCTCCCCCTACCACCACCTGACCCTGGAAAAGTTCTACGAAGTCGTGCAGATGCTCGCGGAGGGCTATGCGACGTCCAGAGGCAGGCGCGGTGCGTACGTTCACCACGATCGCGTGGGAAAAAGGATCAAGGGTCGCCGGGGAGCGAGGCTTGCCGCAATCACGAACGGCGGGGCCATCCCCGACAACTTCGACTACGAGGTATTGCTCGAACCCGCGCAGATCCGGGTTGGAAGCGTCCACGAGGATTTCGCGATTGAATCTCTTGCAGGAGACATCTTCCAACTCGGCAACACCAGTTACCAGATCGTGAAGGTCGATCCAGGGGTCGTGCGCGTTGCCGACGCGCACGGCCAGCCCCCTACCCTTCCGTTTTGGATCGGAGAGGCTCCGTCAAGAAGCGACGAGCTCTCGTCGGCCGTCTCCAGGTTCCGTGAAGAAGTCGCCGCCGTCGACGTCGAGCGGCTCAACAGCTTGATTGAGGGACTGGAGCGAGACATCGAGATCCCGCACCGTGCTGCGCTCCAGGCCGTGGAATACCTCAAAGGCACACAAGTCGCGCTGGGGCACATGCCAACCCAACACCGACTGGTCGCCGAGCGCTTTTTCGACGAAACCGAGGGCATGCACGTCGTGATTCATTCCCCCTTCGGGAGTCGCTTCAATCGCGCCTTCGGACTCGCTCTCCGCAAGCGCTTCTGCCGCAGCTTCAACGTCGAACTCCAGGCGGCCGCGGGTGAGGACGCGCTCGTCCTGAGCCTCGGCCCCATGCACAGTTTCCCCCTCGAAACGGTATTCCAGTTCTTGCGAAGCAACACGGTGCGCGACGTGCTGACCCAAGCGCTCCTCGATGCCCCTCTCTTCCAGACGCGGTGGAGATGGAACGCGTCACGAGCTCTCGCGATCTTACGTTTTCGAGGCGGGAAAAAGGTGCCCCCTCGGTTTCAACGCATGCAATCGGACGACCTTCTCGCCTTGTGTTTCCCCGACCAAGTCGCGTGTCTGGAGAACATCCCAGGCGATCGACGAGTGCCAGAGCACCCGCTGGTAGAACAAACCATCGTGGACAGTCTGACGGAGGCGACGGACGTCGAGCTTCTGGAATCGGTCCTGAAACGCATCGAGTCAGGGGAGATCGAATGCATCGCGCGCGACGTGACGGAACCTTCGCCGCTGTCCCACGAAATCTTGACGGCTCGGCCCTACGCATTTCTAGACGACGCCCCCCTCGAGGAACGCCGGACGCAGGCGGTTCAGATGCGACGCTTCGTCGACCCCAAGAACGCGGAGGATATCGGCGCCCTCGATCCGGCGGCCATCGAACAGGTCGTCAGTGACGCAAAGCCCGATCCCCGGGACGCAGACGAGCTCCACGACGCACTCCTCGTTCATATCACCCTGCCTGAAGAAGAAATCCCTTGGAGCTCGCTCGTCGTGACGCTCGTGGAATCTGACCGGGCGTTCTGGGTCGAAACCGCGGGTGGCAAGCTTCTCGCCGCGACGGAACGACAACTCATCGTGCACGCAGCGTATCCGGGTCTGGCCCGTCGGGTGCCTCCTCTCCCCGATGGAACGACGACGGAAGTTTTGGATTCGCAGAGCGCGCTCCTAGAATTGATCCGGGGGAGGCTCGAACTCGCGGGGCCAACGACCAAGGCGGAGCTGGCGCGAGCCCTTCGACTTCCTCTGGCTTCGGTCGAGATAGGTCTGGCATCTCTTGAGGAAGAAGGTTTCATCCTGCGTGGCTGCTTCCGAAACTCGTCGAACGAAGAGTTTTGTGAGAGACGCCTCCTCGCGCGCATTCATCGCCTGACCCTCAATAAACTCCGGCGAGAGATCGAGCCAGTTAGCCCCGCAATCTACATCGACTTTCTCACGCACCATCAATGTGTGAGCTCGGAAGACCGCAAGGAAGGCATCCTTGGCGCGCTGGCGGTCCTCGAGCAGCTTGCTGGTTTCTGTGCAGCCGCAAGTAGCTGGGAAGGCGACATTCTGCCCTCCAGGGTACGACTTTATCAGCCGGCCCTCTTGGACCAGCTCTGCATCTCGGGACAGGTGTCCTGGTCGGTTGCAAGGAAGCGGGCGCCTGGAAAGGCTGAGCCCATCTCCCGACTCTCGCGGGCGACTCCACTCCGAATCCTGCCACGCGAGGACTACGAGATTTGGGCGCAGAGTGTCGACACCGCCGACACATTGGCGGCGCTTCACGCGGACACCCGAAAACTCGCCCAGGTGCTCTACCAAACAGGTGCTCTCTTCTTCGCCGACGTTCGACGCAAGACAGGGCTCTTGGAATCCCAAGCGGAGAGGGCTGTGTCGGAGTTGATTGGAGCCGGGCTTTGTACAACCGACTCCTTCTCGGGGGTCCGTGCGCTCCTAACACCCGAGAGCAAGCGAACGCACGGGCGGAAGTCCGGCAGGACGCGGGGCCGCGCCAGAAGTCGGCCGGGGCTCGAAACCGCTGGTAGAATCAGCCCTCTCGCCCCACCGAGTGCGCCCCTCGTGGACGGTCGAGAGGAACAGGACGAGCGGCTGGAGGCAATTGCTTGGCAGCTTCTACGCCGATGGGGTGTAGTATTCCGAAAAGTGCTCGAGCGAGAGCACGGCCTTCCGCCGTGGGGCGATTTGATCCGGGTCTACCATCGGCTCGAAGCCCGCGGCGAGATCCGTGGTGGGCGCTTCGTCAGTAGATTCTCAGGAGAGCAGTTCGCGACGACAGAGGCCATTGATTCGCTCCGTCGGTTGCGACGTCGAGGCAGCACCCAGGAACTCATCCGAGTGTCGGGGACAGACCCGCTCAACCTGACGGGCATTCTGACCCCCGGGAAACGGCTCGTTGCGTCGCCGAACAATCAGCTCCTGCTGAAAGGAGGCGTGCCCGTCGCCGCGCTGGAGGGCGGAGAGGTCCAAATGCTCGTCGGAGAAGCACACGAAGAAGACCAGGTCGAGTTCCCGCTCGCCGAGGCCCGACGCGCGCTGCTCGGTCCCAATCGAACGGCTGGAGTGGCTGACATCACGCGCCTTTCCGCGGAATGACGCCTGCTTCAGCCGCCAAGCTCGGCGATGAGTTGCTCGACGCCGTCAAGCGACGCGTCCGCAGCGTGGGCGCGGCGCGCCATCAAGAGGCCCTTCTTCGGGTCACCCTGAGCTTGGGCGATCTGAGCCTGCCTGAAATAGGCCTCGGCTTTCGACATCGGGGCCTCCCCTTTGCTGAGCGTCAAGCTCTGAAGAGCCTTGATGGCGACATCGTAGCGCCCGCTGTCCTGAGCTCGAATGGCTAGTTCCATCGCGACCTCACCGTTGTTTCTGTCGCTCATGAGCGCGGCTTCGAGCCAATTGAACATCGCCTCGATGTCGCCCGTCGCTTCGGCGACAGATGCCAGGCCGTGCTGGAGAACTGCAAGCTCCGGAGAGCGTCGTTTCCCATGGGCCTCGATGGCGTCGTTGAGCGCACTGCGGGCGCGCTCGACTTCACCGAGTGAGACATAGGCCTGGGCTAGCTTGGAAGTGATCGCATAGGGCGACTCAGCCAGCTCGAGCGCTTGCTCGTACATACTGCACGCGTCTTCGCCCCGTTGTGCCTTGAGATAAAGGTCTCCAACATCGACCAGAAGGCGGCTCCGAAGGTCTGGCTCCTCTGCCTTGTCGGCCTCCGACATGAGAATCCCGGCCAACTCCTCGTATGCACCAGCCGCTTCGTACATGCGGCGAAGCCGATCACGAAGACGCTCGTTCGTAGGATCCTCCGCGAAGACGTCCTCGAGCGCGGCTCGGGCAGCCATCGGTTCTGATGCTGCCTCCGCTGCGTCGGCCAAGCGAAGCGCAGCATCGACGCGGGCATCTCCCTCGCTTGCGAGGAGGATCCTCTCGTAAGCGAACATTGCGGCCGAGTGATCACCCAACTCCGCCGACGTCTTGCCCAGCTTCTCCGCAACGTCGAGATCTTCTTCGTGATCTCGGATCCACGAAGCCAACGTATCGACACTCCCGGCCGCATCGCCGAGTCCCTTCAAGGTTTCGGCGAGCTCGAGGACGACCCTCTTCTCGGCAGCGACATCGTCTGCCGCTTGATGGAGCCCACGGAGTTCCCCGAGGATTTCGACTCGGATCCCTTGAAGAGTCGCCTCTTGATCTTCCGGGATGAGGTACCCCAGGGCGCGCTTAACGTCGTCTGCGGCTTGGCTCATCGCTTCCCGGTCACCCGGCTGCTCGGCCCGGATGATGTTCGCCCGAAGCTCCAGAAGATCCGGAAGAGCCGTTTCGTCGCCGACGTCTATCGCAACCTTGAGATTCTCGAGAGCTGCCGCCACCTGCCCCACGTTGACCAGAAACTGAGCGCCCTGCTCGAGATAGGCCAAGTTGGACGGGTCGCACTCGTATGCCTTCGAGATCGCATTGGCGGCCTGCTCCGGGCTTCCAAGCTCCCGGTCATAGATCCTGGCGGCCTCTGCATACTTGAGAGCCGCGTCCTCGCCCTTCCCGAGCTGAACCGCCTGGAGCCTGAGCACGTCCGCCAACTTCTCGTGCTCACCCTGCGTCCGGAGATACTGCTCATAAGTCTCCACTAGGCTTACCTGGTCAGGTGCAGCCTTGACGCCGATCTCGAGGGCACGCTGAGCGCCATAGTCGTCTCCCAGCTCATCCCGAAGCGCGTAGAGCTCCAGAGCCAGATCCCTAGCCGCTTCCCCCTTCTGAAGGGCGAGGAGATGTTCCATCACATCGGACCGTTCACTTTGGTTGTCCTCGTCCGTGTAGAGCCCGAGATAGTATTCGAGATACTCCTTGTTCGTGTGAGCTTGAGAAAGCCCAGACGAAAGGACGTCCATGGCACGCTCCCGGTCTTCTCCCTCTACGAGCTGCGCAAGTTCGATACCGAACTTAGAAACGAGCTCACTGTCTCCCCGCTCCCTAGCGCGGTTGAACAAGTCCTCAACAAGCTCCTTGAGTTCATCCCATCGCTCCGCTTTGCGGAGCAGTTCGGCCAGAATGTTTGCAGCCTCCGCCATGTGCGGCCGTTCGTCGAGCGTTCGTCGAAGCTCCGTCTCAGCCTCCTCCAGGCGGTCCTCTCCGACCATGAGACGGACGCGCTCCATCTTCAGGGCCTCGAGATCTCCTTCATCCGTGACGTGCTCCTCAACAGCGAGTATCAGTTGCTCGACCGCGTCAGTCCGCCCCGCGTCTCGATAGAGCTTCATCAGCGGCTTCCAGACACGGCTTTCGCCGGGCTCCTCAGCCAGGAGTCGCTCGTAGGCAATTTGCCCCTCCTCGACTCGACGGAGATCCGAGACGGTGCAGCTGGCAACGCGCAGTTCGAGCTCGAAACGATCCGCACCCTCGAAGAAGGGAATGGCCTTCCTCAGCAAGCTGGACTCGAGATCGAACTCTTCGTCGTTGCGCGCCAGGCCTGCTCGTTCAACCAAGAGAGCGCTGACCGAGGCCAGATCGTCCCCCGACTCGGCCACCTGGACAGTACGACTGAGGAGGCTCCGAAGGGCTGCTCCATCGTCTAGTTGTCGAGCGAGAGTAATGGCCTCCTCCAGCACCGGCATCTCGACGGTCTCGGTGCTCGCGGCCGATTGGAACGCGTAGAGGAGGGTCTCCTGTGAGGCTGCTTTTCTGGCGACGCGGAGGAAAAGAATCACGACACGATCGGACGCGCTACCCGACCGAACAATAGGCTCCAGCATCTCCAGTGCTCGTTCGTCCTGAGCGTCGACTTCGAGCGCCCGGAGCAAATGCGCCGCCCCTTCGTCAATCGCCCCTGAGAGCAGCTCGAAGTCGGCCAGCCGATACAATGCGTCGGAGAGCACATCGGGGCTTGCCTCGGCTCCAGGAGAAGCAACGAAGCGCTTGAGGCTCGCCTGCACCCGTTCCGGATCACTTCCTTCGTCCAAGGTACGATCGAGAGCCAAGAACGTGCGCTTCGGCTTGTATCCGGTCTTCTGCGAAAGCTCGTAGTATTCGGCCGCACGCACGAGATCTTGCAGCTGCGTCTCCGCAGCTTTACCGGCCCGATACCAGAGTTCGCCAGCAACCTGGGGACGCGTTTCGTTCGCCTCCGCGAGTTTCCGCACGTGGTCCCAGAACCGGTCCGATGCGTCGATGCGCTCGGCCAACTTTTGCGTCGTATCCAAAAGTCGCGTATCGCCCGGGGTGTAGTCGAGCGCCAGAAGTCGGGACTCCAGAGCCGCAACGTCCTGCTCGTCTTGCTCGAGCACATTGGCCCGGGTCACCAACATCGACGCGGCGAGAGTGCCTTCGATACCGCTTTGTAGACGCTGCTCGAGGGCCGCCAACAATAAGGCGACTTGACCAGAGGCCTTGAGCGACTTGGCAAGATCGAGAGCTTCTTCTGGATTGCGCGTTGCGACTTCGAGAGCCGAATCGAGCAGCTCTCGGGCTTGCTTCGCGTCGCCTTTTTCTTCGGAGATTCGGTAGAGCTCGAAGAGAATCGCGCTCTCCCCCACTCGCTCACCCTCCTCGCCACCGGAAGGCGCTTTGCGACTGACGATGAGAGCCAAGGTTCGGTAGGCTTGCTCCGCCTTTTCGAGCTGTCCCATTTGCTTCGCGAGCTGTCCGAGCAACATGAGGATCTCCGGATCGGTCCGCTCGATTTTTGCGGCGGCTTCCGCCTGCTCGAGTGCTTGGTCCAAATCGCCGGTGGCCTGCGCAATCCGAGCCAGCTGCGTGTGGACGAGCGCCCGCTCCTTCGTACGCCGACGACCAAACTCCTCGAGTAGACCTGAAAGGAGCTCTGCCGCCGGTTCGTACTTTTCAGCAACCCGAAGGGTGTCGGCCAAGGCCAACTTGAGTCCTCGGTCGTCCGGATCCAGCACCAAGGCTCGTTGCAGGAGGCTGGACGTTCGGTCCAGGTTGTCCAGACGACGGCGTTCGACTTGCGCCGCCTGACGGAGATACTCAATCTGCGCAGCATCGTCGGGCGCGAACTCGACTCCCCCTTCGAGCAAGTCGGCGAGGAGCTGCCACTCTTCGACCTCACGATAGATTTGGCAAAGCAGTTGCCGCGCCGAATCCGCCGGTTCGTCTTTCTCCAGTTCCTCCTCGAGGAAACTCCTCGCGCTTCCAAGGTCGTCGCTATGAACAAGCGCCTGCCCGAGACGCACGACCACCTGCCGACGTTCCTCCGGATCGTCGAGCTGGGCGACTTCCAGAGTCAACGACACTCGCAACTGCAGCCACGAGACCTCACTTTCCCACTCGCGAGCCGCTTCAGCAATGCGCGCTAGGCGGTCCACGACCGCAATCGTCGCGTGAGCTGCGGCCGAGAGCTTGAAGTTCTGGGCGAGCCGCTCTTCGTCACCGAGCTGGTCTTCGGCAAGATGGCCAGCCTCCTCCCAAAGCGCCGCCGCTCGAACGGATTCCGAGTCGGCAATCGCACGCGCCTGAGTCTCGAGAATGTCGACGAGGAGCTCATATGACTCCTCTTCAGTCAGAATCTCTCGAAGCGCCGAGATGGAATCGTCATGCCCAGGGAGGTCTTCTAGATTCTCCCTGAGGACTTCGATTCGCTGCTTGGCAGCCGAACCCGTTTGACCCAGCACCCGCGACTGATCGAGGCGCAGGAAGAGTCGGCGCTCCTGAGGACGGTCCAGGGCGAGTTCCCGCTTGCGGAGCTCGAGAAGCTCCTCTAGTCGACCTGCCTTTTCGTGCAGCGAACTCAAGAGAGTGATCGCACCTTCGTGTTGGCTTTCGTCGTCGAGAACCGCCTCGCACAGCTCCACGGCCTTTTCATCGAAGCCGCTCTCTGCCGCAACCTGCGCGGCTCGGAAACGTCTGGCAACCTTCTCTCCAAGCACGAAGGGCAGCGCGGCAGATCCCTCGAGGAGCTGTACGGCCTCCTCGTTTTTCCCTTCTTTGAGCGACACGGTTACCAAGTGGTCGGTGGCCCACGCCGCCGCATCACTCGCGTCGAAGCCCGCTTCCGATTCCATCGAAGCTGCTGCGATGAATCGTTTGGACGCGATCGAAAGCACTCGTTCGAGGAGAGGTCGGGCGAGCTCCGCGTCCTGAACGGCGCTGAGGGCGACGTCTCCCGCTTCGCGTAGTACCGGTAGTTCGTCCTCACACACATCCGAAAGCGCGGTGAGCGTCAGGACGAGCGGCTTTCCTGGCGTGCGCCGCTGCAGTTCAGCCAGGATCTGCAAGGAGTCCTCCTGCGGGTAATCGGCAACAGCACGCTTTAGGACCATCTCGGCCGAATCGGGATCGCCCAAGCGATCTCGGTACCAAACGGCCAGCTGCTTCTTGAGGTCGTGAGCGACCTGAGGTTCTACCTCGCTGGCCGAAGCGATCCGATCGGCAAGCCCCTCCAGGCTGCCTTCCCAATCCCCTTGAGCCTCAGCCTGCTCCGCAAAGTGATCCAGCTGCTGTGGGGAAACTTGCTCCAGCACTCGACTGTTCTCGACTACCGCCCAAGCCGCGTCACCGAACATACCGGCGCGATGACCGGCTCTAACCAAAGAACGGACCGCGTCACTCTGGTCGGGGTGAAGCTCGACGGCACTTCGGTAGCTGGCCGTCGCAGCCGCGAAGTCGCCCAACTTCTCTTCCTCGACCTTGCCCTTGGCGCTGTAAAGACTCCCAGCCCTCTGCGCGCCTTCCTCCAGATTCGAAATGGCTGCGGAATACGCCGACACAGCCGAAACGTAATCTCCATTCGCTTCGGCAAGCCGATGCAATTCTGATTCCGTCGTTTGGGAGGGCACTAAGGAAAAGGCCCGACCCACGGCCGACAGAGCCTGGGACAGATGACCGGCTTGTTCCTCCAAGATGGCAGCCTCAAGGAGGATCTTGGAGCGAAATGAATTATCGGGGGCCGACTCGAGACGAGCTTCGAGTAACGCGACGATCTCACCCAAAGCGCCCGCGCGACGAAATGCACTAGCGAGCGCTTCGCCGGCGAAATGCGCAAGATCAGGATCGGTCATCAAAGCGCGCACACCCGAGATCGCCACCTCCGATGCGGGGTCGAGCTCGAGGGCATGCCGATACGACTTGAAGGCGTCGGGGTTCTCCTTCAGGTGCAGCCGCTGGGTATCCCCAAGCTGCCCGAGTTGAGACACGACTCGCGCGTCCCCGCCGCCCTGAGAGATCGCCTCCCGCAAGAGTTCGACCACTTGCTCGTACTTCTCTGCTTGTTCGGAAAGCGCTACCAGCGAATCGAGGGTCTCGTGAGTGCGACCGAATCGCTCCTCGACTTTCTTCCAGATCGAAATCGCCTCGTCGAGAGCCTGAAGACGTTCGGCGTAGACACTCGCCGATCTCACCAAGTCCTGACGCTTTCGTTCCTCGTCGGAGCCCACCTCCGAACGGGAGACCAGCGCTTCCACTAGGCCATCGTTTTTCCCGAGCTCTTCAAGCAAATCAATCTTGGCCGAAAGCGCCTCGTCATCCGCTGCATCATCAACGAGGCGAAGAGACCAGAGGGCCAGTGCGCGCTCTCCTTGGCCGAGGCTCGTGGCCAGTACCGCCGCCTGCCCGAGAATCCGCTTACGCTCCTCGGCCTTGACCTCGAGGTCAGCGCGAATTTCGAGGATTGAGACTAGTTCCTCCGAACGCTCCGCTGCCAAGAGCAGCTCCGAGAGTTCCTGACACGCCAGGAGGCGCGCTGCGTCATCCGCGTCCTCGTCCTTCTCGATCCGGAAAAACAGATCGATTGCAGCGACTTGATCGTCGATGGGACCGCGGCGCACCCGGGCCGCCTCGACCAAGAGTTCCACGCGCCGGGCACCGTCCTCTGCGCTGTTTGCCGCAGCGACGACTGCGTCGGCATAAACATCTAGCCGACCAATCTGCTCAGCAAGTTCCTTCGCTTGAATGCGGACCGCGTCGGCAGCCGGTGTGAGCTGCAGAATGTCACCACAATGCTTGAGCGCTTGCTCGAAGCCATCGAGCTTGCGGTAGAGATCGACCGCGCGGAAATGAAGCTTGACGCGAGAGGCATCGTCTTCGGCGAGAACGAGAGCGCGTTCCGTAGCGGATATGACCTCGGGCCACCGCTCCTTCGCCGTGTAAAGTCTGTCGAGCAGACTGAGCGCTTGACGCCGCACCTCTTCCTCGACGGTTTCCGTATTGGACAAACGTTCCAAGACGGCGCATGCGTCCGCATCGCTGCCCCCGGCTTCCAAAAACTCCTCGATGGCGAGGAGAGCGCTGGCCCCGTCCTTCAAGGCGTCCAAGTAACGCTCGGCTATCTGAAGACGAGTCTTCAGCGCGGCCTCCGCCGATACGACGGCCAGACGAGCAGTCCAAATCTCGATGAGATCCGCGTGCCGTTCCTGCTCGTCGAAGCGACGTTCGAGACTTCCGGCCAGCTGCTCGTCGTCGAGTCGAAGGAGCAAGAGCTCTTTCAAGTAATCGCTGGCGCGCTGCGGCTTCCCAGCAAAGTCACGCGCTACTTTCGCCGCCTCCTCGAGAAGCGCCTGCTTACGGTCGATCTCCGTCGTGCCGGAGAGCGCCTTGTCGTAGGCCCTCAGCAATGCGTCCCACTCCGATGCAACCGTGAGAAGCACCGTCAAGCGTTCGAACGCCCACGCTTGGGTAACGTCTTGTGCCAAGACCGCCTCGAGCATCTCGAGGGTCGGTGCTGGATCTTCGTACCACTCCTCACAGAAGTCGACCGCAAGGCGGCCCACCGCCTCGAGGACTTCCTTGTCGAGCTCTTGATCGAGGGTATTGGTGTAGAGCGCTGCTGCCTCGTCGGGTCGATCGTGTTCGCGGCAGAGTTCGTTCAATTCCTCCCAAGCCTCAACGTCTGAAATGTCCTTTTGAACCTTCTTGAGGGCGCCTTTCAGCGGGCTGGGAAGGTCGGGGGCGATGGATGTGCGCTCTGCTTTCGGACGGAGTGAATGAGACATGTGCCATCAGAGTGTCCCAGCATTTTCGAGCAGTTAGAACCCAAAGGCGCAGATAAATTTTCGCACCTGCCGATTACAATGGCACACCCCTCATTTCAGTAAGCGGATTGTGAGTCGCGGTCCGCGGGTCGAGCGCCACGCGAGACCAACGCACGGTTTTCATAGGGCTTCGACGCAAGTGCGAGGGCTTCTGTCTGCCGGATGCCTGCCCACCACCGAGGATGTCTGTTCATACGCCGTGTGGTTCGTTCTCTTACATGGTCGGCAGGTGTATGGAGGCGGACGTATCGACACGCAGCACTATCGCGGCCCCGCACCCGAAGTCAGCCAAAGCACGAGCTGGATCCCGTACGCGATGAAGATCGCGACCAACATCGCGTTCACGACTCCGTCGAACCACTTTTTGACCGCAGACAGCTGCGGTCGAAAGAACATCTTCCCCAGAATGAGGAAAATGAACGCCGCGGCAAGGATCTTGTTCAGCACAGGTCGGTGAAGGAAATGCCCGCGAAAGATGCGGGAGTCCCTTTTAACCCGTGACGTTGTCCGCCGCATCCTTGGATGCGGTAGTCAGCAGATCAGTGAGGCGTTTCGCGAGCAAGGCTGGGTCGCTGACCTGGCTCCCCTCCGCGATGAGAGCTTGATCGTAGATGAGTTCCATCCACTCGCCAATCTTCGGTGACTCCGAATGCACGAGGAGGAGGCGCCTGAGATTTGCGACGACAGGGTGCTCGGGGTTGAATTCCAAAATGCGCTTGGTCTTTGGAATACTCAGGTTCTGGGCCCTGAACATCGCCTCCATGTGGGGGGGAAGGCCCCCCTCAGGAGTCACCAGACACGCAGGACTCTCCGCAAGGCGGCGGGAAGGTCGAACATCTCCGACCTTCTCACCCAACACCTCCTTGAAGCGCTTTGTGAGGTCATCGTTCTGCGGGTTATCCTCGTCCTTCTTTTCGTCGGCTCCGAGGTCCAGCTCTTCCTTCATCGCGTTGATGAGGCGGTGCCCGTCGAAGTCGCGTAGCTGCTCGAGCGCGAATGGATCGACCCCATCGGTCATGAGGAGGGTCTCGTACCCTTTCTTGTTCAGCTGCTCGAGATGAGGGCTCTTCTTGAGGACTTCTTCGGATGACCCTTCAACGTAATAGATCCCGGGCTGCCCTTCCTTCATGCGAGCCACGTAGTCACTCAGGCTCGTCCAGCCGCGTCGCTTCTCGTTCTGCTCGTCGTCCGCTTCGTAGGTCGTTCGGAAAAGCGAAAGCTTGGACAAGCGGTCCTTGTGTTCCGGATCGAAGTGAAACCCTTCCTTGAGGATGGCACCAAACCCCTCCCAGAACTTGAGATAAGCGTCGGCTCGGTCGCGCTGCAGCTCCTCGATCATCGATAAGGTCTGGGACACGACTTGCTTCCGAATGATCCGCACAGCTCGTGAATCCTGCAGCGTTTCACGCGAAACGTTCAACGGGAGATCCTCGGAGTCGACGACTCCTCGCACGAACCGAAGCCACTTGGGCAAGAGCTCGTCGCAACTCTCCATCGCCAAGATACGACGGACATGCAGCCTCACCCCGTGGTCGCCTCTCGGATCCAGCAGATCTGCCCGTACGGTTTCCGGCAAGAACACGATGCCGGAGAACATCTGGGTGCCCTCGACCTTGAAGTGTTTCCATGCGAGCGGTTTCTCCCAGTCGTGGGCGAGGTGCTTGTAGAACTCCTCGTACTGTTCGTCTTCGATGTCCTTTGGAGACCGTTGCCAAAGTGCGCTCGCCTGATTGATGACTTCTTTTTTCTCTTCGAGCTCCCCTTCCCCGGAGGCATCTTCACCCTCCTTTTTCCTGTGGGCACGCGTGACCAGCTCGATGGGGTGCGCGACGTAGTCCGAATGACGCCGGATCACATCCTTGATCCGGTAGGGTCCGGCGTACTCCTTCTGATCCTCCTTGAGGTGAAGGATCAGCGTGGTCCCTCGTCCGTCTCGCACCGCAGGCTCGACAGTAAAAGAATCCTTTGCCTCGCTCTCCCACTTGAAGGCCGCTTCACTTCCGGCCGCTCTCGAGATCACTTCCACCCGATCGGCCACCAAGAACGCGCTATAGAAACCGACGCCGAATTGCCCGATCAACTGAGTACCGGACTCCCGGGCCTCTGCTGCCGCTTTGAGCTGCTCGGTGAACTCCTTGGTCCCAGAGCGAGCAATCGTTCCGAGTTGATCGATGAGATCCTGCTCGGTCATGCCGATGCCGTTGTCGGAAATCGTGAGCGTCCCAGCTTCTTCGTCCGAGGAAATGGTGATTTTGAGGGATTCGTCCGAGCCGAGGAGCTCCTTGTCGCTCAGCGCACGAAACCTCAATTTGTCGAGTGCATCTGACGCATTCGAAACCAACTCACGCAGGAAGATTTCCTTGTTGCTGTAGAGCGAATTGACGACGAGATTCAGGACCTGGCTGACTTCGGCTTGAAAGGAATGCTGCTTGGTGTCTGACATGAAAATGTTCCGAAAATCCGGGCGTCTTGGCCCGGCCTTCACATGTGTCTGATGCCCGGGGCTGTCAAGGGCCGAGCGCCCGCGCCCGAGGGGGCTCGTCGATGTTCACTTCTTTTCCTTGTGTCCGCCAAACCCGAGCCGCATCGCCGATAGCACCTTCGAGGCGAATTCTGCTCTCCCTCGAGACTCGAATCGGTCGAATAGGGCGGCGCTGAGGACGTGAGCCGGCACGCCTTCGTCGATGGCTGCGAGCTGCATCCAACGTCCCTCTCCAGAGTCCGAGACATGGCCGGAAAAGTCGTCGAGCCCCGGTGACTCCAAGAGTGCCTCTGCAGTCAAGTCGAGCAGCCAGGAGGGGATGACGCTGCCGCGGCGCCAAACCTCAGCAATTCGGTCCAAGTCGAAGTCGTACTGGTAGTACTTTCTGTCTCGAAGGGGCGCGGTTTCGGCGTCGTGTGACTGATCCTGCCGACCGATGCCAGCGTGGCGAAGTATGTTGAAGCCTTCGCCGTATGCCGCCATCAGGCCATATTCGATGCCATTGTGTACCATCTTGACGAAGTGTCCTGCACCCGGGGGACCGCAATGAAGAAAGCCCCGTTCTTCATCAGCGACAGGGCCCGTCCGACCAACGGTGCGCGGTACGTCCGACACACCAGGAGCCAACGCTGAAAAGATCGGTTCTAGGGATGCGACCGCTTCAGCGTCCCCCCCGATCATCAAACAGTAGCCTCGCTCCAGTCCGTGAACCCCACCGCTGGTGCCTACGTCGATGTGGAAGATGCCACGAGCCAGCAACATTTCTGCCCGATCGACCGCTTCGCGATAGTGGCTGTTCCCGCCATCGATGAGCATGTCGCCCGCCCCGAGAAGCGCGGCCACCTCGTCTGCCAACTCGGGGGTCACCCCCGCGGGTACCATCAACCACACCGCCCGAGGGGGCTCGAGTTCCTGAACGAGATCCGACAAGCTACCGACGCCGCGAATCCGTTCCCCTTCCAAAGCGCGCACGGCCTCGTCGTCGCGGTCCCAGACCACGCACTGATGTCCGGCCTTTGCCAGCCGACGCGCCATGTTCGCACCCATTCGACCCAGTCCAACCAGGCCGATCGTCTTTTGTTGGTCGTTGTTGCTCACGGCGAGAGCGTACTTGGACCCGAGGAGAGCTCCAAGGTTTCCAAAACATGAACGGAAATTGCGAACATGTGGCTCGGAAACACTCCCGATCCACATTTCCGATAGGACGTCGGTTCTAAATCGGCATAAATGTTTTCGTTCGTGTTTCGCACCCCTCGGTAGTTTCGCGGTCGTTTCTAGAAATCCGACATCAGGGGACGAACGAGAAACAGTTGGTGGGCGACCTTTCTCATTAGGTTGCTCACCATGTCTAGTCCAAATTCAAAGACACCTTTCAAGGTTGCAATGTCCGACGCCGCAGAGGGGAAGGCGCTCGGGGCGACATTGGAAAAGCTCGGCATCGACATCGTGCGATTCGGAGCGGATTCCCAGAACAGCAGCAGCGTTCCCCTCGAACGTTGGATCTCGCAGCTCGTGGAGGGACAGTTTCACGACATCGTCTTCACCTCGGCGCAAGGGGTTCATCTCGTGGCTGAAATGGCCAGTCAGACGGGTCAGCGGGACGAATTCATCATTGCTCTCTCGAAGACGCACAAGATCGCCCTAGGTAAGCGCCCCGCCCAAGCGCTTTCAGGACTGGATGTCGACCCTGAGACGTACGTCAAAAAGCCGGGAGTCGACGCGCTGATTGAGGAGCTAGCGACTCTCGATTTGAAGGAACACGTCGTGGGGATCCAACCGCTGGATCCAACGACGGAGGAACGCCTCAAGGTCGCGGTCGAAACCCAGGGAGGTCTCGTACGCCTCGTTGCGCCGACGACAACCGTCGATCCGGAAGCCACGGAACTCCTCTCGCGGATCTCCGAGGGGACGGTCAGCGGCATCTTCTTTTTGACGGAGCGGACAGCGTCGTGGCTTTTCGACGCCTGTCGCGTGTCCGGACAGGAGGAACGCCTGACGAAGGTGCTTCGCACGATCCCTGTCATCGCGACACACGAGGTCGCGGCCCTCCTCCGCAAATGTGGCGTTCACCCCGATTATCTCCTGACGGAATCTTCGCTCATGTCCTCATCCCCCGAAGAGATCTCCCAAAGCCTTGGCCTCACGTCCGATGGTGGCAGGCCAAAGACCGTGGGGCGCCACCGGGTCGTTATCGTCGGCAACGGCATGGTAGGTTACAAGGTCTGCGAGCGCCTCACCGACGGGGAAGGCAAGGACACGGTACACGTCACGGCTCTCGGTGAAGAATCCCTGCCGGCATA
The DNA here is from genome assembly GCA_965652275.1 of uncultured Polyangiaceae bacterium. GTDB lineage: Bacteria > Myxococcota_A > Polyangia > Polyangiales > Polyangiaceae > NIC37A-2. The sequence goes on from CBFGUR010000020.1 coordinate 66,186, forward strand.
TGATCGGGTACACCTGTCGGAGTACTTTTCGGGCAAGACCGCCGATGATCTCCTGTTGGAGCCCAAGGAATGGTACTCCGCACGAGGCATCGATCTTCGCCTCAACTCCCGGGTGGCCAAAATCGACCGCGAATCTCGAGTCGTCACGACGCAGTCGGGTGAGGAGTTCCCCTACGATAGTCTCGTCCTCGCCACCGGCGCAGCCCCCTTCGTGCCGCCCGTACCCGGCCTCGAAAAACGAGGCGTCTTCGTCTACCGAACCGTTGAGGACTTGGAGGCAATCACCGCCTACGCCAAGACGGCACAATCTGCCGCCGTAATTGGCGGCGGGCTCCTGGGTCTCGAAGCAGCCAAGGCGGCAAAAGACCTGGGTCTGCGCACGCACGTCCTCGAGCAGGCTCCGCGTTTGATGCCGCGACAGCTCGACGACGCAGGCTCTGCGCTTCTCCGAAAGGAAATCGAGTCCCTCGGGGTTCAGGTACACGTAGGACGCCGAACCACTGGTGTTTACGGTGACCCCGGCGTGTCTGGGGTGCAGTTCGCCGACGGGGAGTCGCTGAGCGTAGACATGATCATCGTCTCGGCCGGCATCAAGCCGCGTGACAAAGTAGCCAAAGAGGCAGGCCTGAAGATCGGTGAGCGCGGCGGAGTCTTGGTGGACGATACGCTTCGCACCAGCGATCCGAACATCTTCGCAGTCGGCGAGTGCGCGATTCACGAAGGCACCCTCTATGGCCTCGTTGCTCCCGGGTACGAAATGGCGGCGGCCGTCGCTAAGACCATCTTGGGCTCGGAGACACGCTTCGTGGGCGCCGACATGTCCACGAAGCTCAAGCTGCTCGGTGTCGAGGTGGGCAGCCTCGGAAATCCGTTCGCCGACGACGAGCTCGGAACCGCTTCGGTCGTCTATCAGGATCTCGTCGCTGGGATCTACAAGAAACTGATCGTCAGCCAGGATGGCAAGAAGCTTCTCGGAGCCATTTTGGTCGGCGACGCCGCCGAGTACGGCACGCTGCTCCCCTACGCCAAGAGCGGCGACGAACTTCCCATCTCACCTGACGAGCTCCTTTTCGGCTCTCGTTCGGGCGGTGGAGCCGTCCTCCCCATGCCGGATACGGCCCAAATTTGTTCTTGCAACAACGTGACCAAGCTGGACATCGTCCAAGCGATCGACGCTGATCCGGGCTGCGGTCTCGACGGTCTCAAGAAGTGCACCAAAGCGGGGACGGGTTGTGGCGGGTGCATGCCTATCGTCACTGACCTCTTCCAGGCCGAAATGGCGGCACGTGGACAGGCTGTGAAAAAATCGATCTGCGAGCATTTCGACTACTCCCGACAGGAGTTGTTCGATCTCGTACGTGTGGGACGGATCACGAACTTTGCTGAGCTCCTAGAGAAACACGGCAGCGGCCACGGATGCGAGATCTGCAAACCTGTCGCAGCATCGATCTTCGCCACCACCGGAACGGACCCGATCATCGAGCACCAGATGCTGCAAGATACCAACGATCGGTTCCTCGCCAATATCCAGCGCAAAGGCCTGTACTCGGTGGTTCCCCGAATCCCGGGCGGTGAAATCACACCGGACAAGCTCATCGTCATCGGACAAGTGGCCAAGAAATACGGACTTTATACGAAGGTGACCGGCGGACAGCGGATCGATCTCTTCGGTGCTCGAATCGACCAACTTCCCGACATCTGGGAAGAGCTCATCGATGCGGGTTTCGAGAGCGGTCACGCCTACGCAAAATCCCTCCGCACGGTGAAGAGCTGCGTCGGCAGCACCTGGTGCCGCTACGGCGTGGGAGATTCGGTGGGCTTCGCAGTCCGAGTCGAGAATCGCTACAAAGGCCTCCGCTCACCTCACAAGCTCAAGTCAGCTGTCAGCGGTTGTACTCGCGAATGTGCCGAAGCGCAGAGCAAGGACTTCGGCCTAATCGCGACGGAGAAGGGCTACAACTTGTACGTATGCGGCAACGGAGGAATGAAGCCGCGCCACGCTGATCTCCTTGCCGCTGATATCGACGAGGACACCGCCATCAAGTACATCGACCGGTTCTTGATGTACTACATTCGCACCGCCGACAAGTTGCAGCGCACGTCCGTCTGGGTCGACAAGATCGAAGGAGGCATCGAACACGTTCGCAAGGTCGTGGTCGAAGACAGCCTCGGGCTCGCGGAACAGCTCGAAGCCGACATCCAGAAGCTCATCGACGGGTACGTTTGCGAATGGAAAGACGCCGTGCAGACCCCGGAAAAGCGCGAAAAGTTCCGGCACTTTGCCGGGCAAGACAAGGCTTCACGGCCCGTCGAGATGGTCCCCGTCCGCGGTCAGAGTTACCCCGCGCCCTGGCCAACCGAAGCGGTCACGGGAAGAGTGCACCTCCCCGTCCTCACGCGCTCCTGGGTCAAGCTCGCCAAGGTGGAAGACGTTCCAGAAGAAGGCGGCACCGCCATTTCGTACGGGGCTTCCCAGCTCGCAGTCTTCCACTTCAAGAGCAAGGGCAAGTGGTTTTTGACCCAGAACATGTGCCCGCACAAGCGCGAGATGGTCATTGCCCGCGGGCTTCTCGGTGACAAAGAAGGAACCCCCAAGGTGGCGTGCCCCTTCCACAAGAAGACATTCAACCTGGAGACGGGTGCAGGAATGTCCGACGAGGAGCTTTCGATCGCAACGTTTGCAGCAAAGGTCGAAGAGGGCTGGGTCTACGGCGAACTTCCAAGCGAAGCAGAGCTCGAAGAGATGCTGCGCAAGAACGGCTGTGTGGAGGACTGCGCCGTCGCAGCTGAATAGTCGGGGGACGAACCAAGCACGAAAAATCGGAACCTCAAAGAAAGACAAAGCATGGGCGTCCGCCTCAACGTCATTCAAGAAACACTTCGAACGCAAAGCGACCTCACAGCAGTGGAGCGGTTTGCTCGCCTACACGAGCAAGGGGGCGTGAGTGAGAGCCTCTACGAGGCCCAAATCCCACTCACCAAACCCCAAGCCGGACAGCAGTACGGCTTCCAAGTGGATCTGGACGCCTGCACAGGGTGCAAGGCGTGCGTCGTCGGCTGCAACAAGTTGAACGGGTTGGACCATGACGAAGCGTGGCGGGCCGTTGGCGTGATCCACGGTGGGTCCACCGACGCGCCCATTCAACAGACGGTCACGACGGCGTGTCACCATTGTCTCGACCCCGCCTGCATGAACGGGTGCCCTGTGGGCGCTTACGAGAAGAATGCCGAAACGGGCATCGTCAAGCATCTCGACGACCAGTGCATCGGCTGCCAGTACTGCACCCTCACTTGTCCCTACGAGGTACCACAGTACAACAAGCGGCTCGGCATCGTGAGAAAGTGCGACATGTGCCAGGACCGACTCGCTGATGGTGAGTCCCCCGCATGCGTGGAGTCGTGTCCCAACGGTGCGATTTCCATCAAGATTGTGGAGCTCGACGAGGTCCTGGATGACGCTCAGGGCGACGCGTTCCTCCCCGGAGCGCCCTCCCCTGGGATTACGGCACCTACCACCACGTACAAAACCAAGCGCAACCTCCCGCGCAACGTGCTCCCCGCGAACTTCTACAACGTACGCCCCGCCGACAAGCACCTCCCACTCGTGGTGATGTTGGTTCTCACGCAGCTCTCGGCCGGCGCATTTGCCGTCGATGCCATGATGAACTGGGGCACCGACGCCGAGCTTTCGTCGGCCTTGGGCCGCGCCCAGAGTTTGGTGGCGCTGGCGCTCGGTCTGCTCGCCCTCGGCGCGAGCGTGTTTCACCTCGGACGCCCCCTTTATGCCTTTCGGGCTTTCATCGGTTTGCGCACGTCGTGGATGAGCCGCGAAATCATCGCTTTCGGTGGATTCGTGAAGATCGCGCTGGTGTACGCCCTGAGCTTTTGGAAGCCGGAATGGTTTCAGGCCGCGGGTATCCCCGAGCTCTTGGGAACCGACATCGGAGGCCTTCAGCGCATCCTCAGCTTGACGACGGCCAGCGTGGGCATGTTGGCCGTCAGCTGCTCGGTGCTGATTTACGTGGTCACGAAGCGAAAGTGGTGGAGCGGCTCGTCCACGAGCGTCAAATTTTTCGGGACCGCCGCCTGTTTGGGGCTCTCTACCATGGCAGCAACGACGTGCCTGACGGCCCAACTCTTCCCTCAGGCCGACCTGCGCGATGGCTTCCGTACGCTCATCACCTGGTTCGCACTAGCCACAGCGGCGAAGCTGCTGTTCGAGGGGAGTATGTTTCGGCATCTCTTCGACAAGCAGCAGGGCGATCTCAAGAGAACGGCGCTCTTGATGACGCGCAACCTACGCGATGTCACGAGCTGGCGTTTCTTGTTGGGGGGCTTGGGCGGGGTCCTGCTACCCGGCCTTTTGCTTCTCTCCGGTGCGTCGCCGGGCGCTATGTCATCGCTGGTGGTTTGCTGCTTCGCGCTTCTTCTCACTCTCTCGGGCGAGTTCCTCGAGCGAACACTCTTTTTCACTGCTGTCAGCGCGCCGCGCATGCCTGGGTCCATCGGAAAATGAAACGTCTCCTCCACTCCGCAAAGAACCTCCTCTTCGAACGTGAAGGGACTCTCACACGTGAGCTGCTTCGAGAGCCAGGCGGCTTTGGACTCGGTCAGGTACCGAGCCGATTGAAACCAGATTCGACGACTACCGCGGTATGCGGATTCTGCAGCACTGGTTGCGGACTCGACGTGCACCTCAAGGACGGCCAAGCCATCAACCTGTCCCCAGCCAAAGACTACTCCGTCAACCTGGGCATGGCGTGTCCAAAAGGATGGGAAGCGCTGACACCACTTGTATCGAAGGACCGCGCCACTCATCCGCTGTTGCGCGACGAACAAGGCGCAATGCGTCGGGTAGATTGGACGGTGGCACTGGAGACCTTCACGCGTCGCATGAAAGCGATCCAAGCGAAGCACGGGGACGACTCGGTAGCATTCATCAGCACCGGGCAAATCCCCTCAGAAGAAATGGCGCTATTGGGGAGCCTGGCCAAGTTCGGGATGAACATGTTGCACGGGGACGGGAACACGAGACAGTGCATGGCCACCGCTGTCGTCGCATACAAGCAGTCCTTCGGTTTCGACGCTCCACCCTATACTTATCAGGACTTCGAAGACTCGGATGTACTGTTCCTAGTCGGATCGAACCTCTGCATTGCCCATCCCATCATGTGGGAACGTATCTGCAAGAACCCGAACAACCCGGAGATCGTGGTGGTCGATCCGCGCAAGACGGAGACGGCGATGGCAGCCACGGAGCACCTCGCCCTGGCACCGAAAAGCGACCTCGTGTTGTTCTACGGAATCGCCAATGAGCTGATCCAAAACGACTACATCGACCACCAGTACATCGCCGCCCATACGACTGGGTTTGCCGAATTCAAGCAGCACGTCTCCCGCTACACGCTCGACTACGTCGAGAAGGCAACGAAAATCCCCGCGCTCACCCTCAAACGTATCGCCAAGAAGATTCACGACGGCAAGCGTGTTTCATTCTGGTGGACGATGGGCGTCAACCAAAGTCACGAGGGAGTACGGGTCGCCCAGGCATTGATCAACCTCGCCCTCATCACGGGAAACATCGGCAGACCGGGGACTGGGGCGAACTCCATCACCGGCCAATGCAACGCGATGGGGTCCCGGCTCTTCTCGAACACAACCAACCTACTCGGCGGCCATGCATTCGAAAACGACGCACACCGCAAGAAGGTCGCGGCAGCACTCGAGATCGACCCTGGCCGAATTCCCAGGAAAGGAAGCCTTGCCTACGACCAAATCATGGAAGGCATCCACCGGGGGAAGATCCGCGGCCTCTGGGTGATTGCAACGAACACCGCTCACTCGTGGATCAACCAGGCCGACGCACACGAACTTCTGAAGAAGCTGGATTTCTTGGTCGTCCAGGACATGTACAGCACCACCGAGACGGCACAGCACGCACACCTCATTCTCCCAGCGGCAGGCTGGGGCGAAAAAGAAGGTACCTTCATCAATTCAGAAAGGCGCATCAGTCTATTGAAGAAGGTGAGCCGTGCCCCAGGAGAAGCGCTCGCGGACTTCCACATCTTCAAGCTGCTCGCAGACGCCTGGGGCGTCGGTGAAATGTTCAAGAATTGGAAAACCCCCGAGGACGTCTTTCGTTCGATGCAGAAATGCACCAAGGGGCAGCCTTGTGACATCACCGGAATCGATGGCTACGCCATGCTCGAAGAGAAACGTGGCATCCAATGGCCTCTTCCCGAGGGCGAAGAGGTAGAGCGCCGCGCGGAGCGGCGTCTCTTCGCCGATGGGAAATATTACCACGACGACGGGAGGGCGAAGCTCTTGTTCGAGGATCCGCAGGAGCTTCCAGAACAGACGTCACGCCGTTACCCGTTCACGCTGCTAACGGGTCGCGGCACTTCAGCCCAATGGCACACGCAAACCAGGACTGCAAAGTCCGAGGTTCTCAAGAGGCTTTATTCCGAAGACATCTACGTCGAGATCAACCCGAAGGATGCTCGCGACCTGCACATCGTGCCCAACCAATGGATCTTCGTTGAGTCGCGCCGTGGAAAGGTGAAGGCCCGGGCCTACATCACCCAGATCGTGGCGCCGGGTCAGCTCTTCATCCCCATGCACTACGCGGAAACGAACCTTCTGACCTTTCCCGCCTTCGATCCCTACTCGCGTCAACCGAGCTACAAGAACTGCGCGGTTCGGGTACGCACCAACTAATACCCACTCGGGAATATCGCCTGGCGCCCCGAAAGGAGGACTGCAAGATCCGCGCAGCGACATCAGCGCCCTCCTGATGTAGGGTGGCGTCATGCCACAAGTGCGCGTCCCGGGTGCCGCCCGCCTCGAAGAGGGACAAACCCGGGTGTTTGACCTGGTCGACGACAAACACAAGCGCAACGGTTTCGTCATTCGTTACGAAGGCTCGCTCTTGGCATACCTCAACGAGTGTCCTCATTGGTCGGTGGACCTCGATCTCGGTGGCGAGGATTTCTTCGACCGCGCAATCCAGCGAGTCTATTGCAAAAACCACGGAGCCCTCTTCGTACTTCCTAGTGGTGAATGCGAAACAGGACCATGCTTGGGGCGAGCACTCACACGCTACGAGGTACGTGTCGAGGGAGAGGATGCGATCGTGCAAACATGAGTCCACATCAGCTCGCCACACGGGTCGTCGGCTGGCAGGTGATGTTCTCCGGGCTGACGGCAGTTGCTCTTCACTTTCTCGTTCCGTTTCTCTTTCTACTCGATGAGAGATCGGGAAAATCCGCCTCACTATCTCTCACATTGGCCGTACTCGTCGCAGGGAGTCTGAGCATCGCCCAAGGTTGGTCACTCGTGTGGGCGCGGCGCAGGCTCTTGAGCAACTTGCAGGATAAGTCGAGCGGGACGCACAATCAGATCGACATCCCGAAGTTGAACGATGACCCTTGGCTCATCGTCAACTCCTGGCTCTATGCGGGAATCATCGCCGTCACGCTGACGATGACTGCGTTCCGACCCGAAGCCATCCCGCCGGCAACGGGTCTCACGCTAGGGCTTTTTTCGAGCATCATGTTGGCCGCGGCGAGTCTTCCTCTGCTCATGCTCGTTCGCAGGGATTTCGTGCGCGTCATGGAGCAGGTGCCTCCGCCCGTCATGGCGGAAATAATCGATGCACAGGTGCGCTCGGGGCGACTCCGTGGCCGCACGTCGCGTCGACTTCTCGCAGCCGTGGCGACCCCCGTCGCATTCCTCGCGGTGGGCTCAGCCCTCATCGCAGGAGCTCACGTGAGGGCTCTGGCAGAGGACCAGCGTCTGTCGACGGCTCGAACGGTCGTACGCGCAGCTCTCTCCGACGAACCGGGAGCGCGCATCGAGAACTCGAGTCATCTGGCCGCATTGGGAGTGCTTTCGAGAACCGGATTTCGAGTCCGAGTGCTGGATATCTTCGTACCAGAGGAAGAAGTCCAAGCTCGACACGGTGTGGTGAACATGCACATCCCGCTGGGCTTGGACAACGGCGCTCAGATCAGTTTCGTCGGAACCAATACTTGGTCCATCACTTGGCTGACACTTCCCGTTGCCTTGATTGCACTCCTGGCAGCGATCTGGGTGGGGTTCAGCCTGGCTCGCCTTCTCTCGCGGGATCTGAAAATGGCCAATCACGGCGTGCGTATGCTGGGGACCGACGCGGCTCTGGAGGGGACCCGCGTCATGAAACCGGCAAGGTTCAGGGCCGTCGCCGAACTCGGGACAGCAATCGAGCTCTTAGCGAGTAAATTTCGCGTTTTCGCTCAAGCACAGGAGCACTCCATCTCCGCGCGCGAGTCGGCTACCCGAGCTCGTGGTCGGTTTTTCGCCAGTGTGAGCCACGATCTCAAGAGCCCCTTGAACGCAATCCTCGGTTTCACGGAGATCACGCGCCGGGACCCGATGACGAATTCTTCCCAGATGGAGAGCCTCGACACGATTCTTCAGCGTGGTCGCGAGCTGCTCGGTCTCATCGAAACGATCCTCGACGCCGCGCGGGTCGAGGCAGGTCAGCTCCATCTCGAACTCAAGGACGAGGACATTCACGAGCTTCTCGACGACGCGCTGGACCGCGCGCGCGATCTGAGCCCGGACCACGACGTGTTGACCCGCTTCGACATTCCTCCCGATGCGCCGCTCGTGACCGTTGACCGTCTGCGTTTCTCCCAAGCACTCGCCACGTTCCTGGGCCACGCGCGACGCACGGCGGAAAGAGGCAGCCTGCGCGTTCTCGTTCAGGCCGAGAAAAAGTCGGAGCGCACCGACTTGAAGCGCCGGAAGCTCACGTTCTTCATCGAGATACCCAGCTCACGGTTCAGTGCTCAGGAACTGGAAGGCATGCTCAATCCGGAGCAGCAGCCCGGGCAACACCGGGGGCTTTCGTTGGCGCTTCGCCTTGCAAAGTCCGTGATCGAACTCCACGGAGGCTCGGTGACCGTCACCGGACGGACGGTGTCGGAACCCGCGTTTGCGATTCACCTCCGTGGGCGCGCGGGGAAGTGACCTAGCCGGGCGCGCTCCACGAGCGCTAGCGGGCTCTCGGCTGTCTCAACCGCAAACCAGCCGGACTTCCACTTGGGAGCCGGGCTGCGCCGCAGGCACTGTCACGGGCTTGCCCGCCTCGATAGCGATTTCTTCACCAGCCACGTATGCCTTCTGCACGGGACCAGACCCTTCGACGCGAATTTCGTAGCTCGCACCTCGGAAAGAGCGACGGACCGAAAACCCGGGCCAGTCCTTGGGGATCTGCGGATCGACGATGAGACCGTCGTAGCCGGCCCTCACGCCCAGAATGTATTGTGAGAGTGCCACGAACGCCCACGTCGCAGTACCGGTAAGCCACGAGTTACGGGCGCGCCCGAACTTGTAAGGGTGGTCTTTGCCGGTAATGAACTGAGCGTACGCGTACGGCTCCATCGAATAGACGTCCGCCGTATCGTTCTTCGCCGCAGGCAAGAAGGCACGGTACAGCTCCACGGCTCGGTCTCCTCGCCCGAGCATCGTTTCGGCAATCACAGGCCAAGTGTTAGCGTGGCAGAAAATCCCGCCGTTTTCCTTCAACCCCCCAGGAAACGTCGTGATGGCTCCCACTTCTGCGTCGTGGTCTACGTAGCTCGGCGCGTTGAGCACCGCACCATGTTCTGTCGCCAGGTGCTCGTGAACCGAGTCCATTGCCTTCAGGAGCTTGTCGCGCGGCGCCGCACCGCTGAGAACGGCCCAGCTTTGGGCATTGAGGAATATCGTCGAGCCGACGCTCTCTTTGCTGCCAATCTTTTTGCCGCTGTGAACGTAGCCGCGCAAGAACCAGTCACCGTCCCAGCCGTTTTGGTCGAGGCTCTTCGTCAAGGCCTCCACGAACTCCGCACAGCGCGCAGCATCCGCTCTGGCGGTGGGTAGCACGCTCGCAAACTCGTCGATTAGCGCGCCGAGTTCACGGACCGCGCGCAGGAAGAGGAACGTCGAGAAGATGGTTTCTCCGTCTCCCTTCAAGTTGAGGCAATCGTTCCAGTCCGCAGCGAGCCCTTTGCACAGACCGTGGGGTCCCCGCTGGTTCCAGGAGAACTCGAGGGCCATCTTCAGGTGCTCGAATACGGTGCCGCTACCAGCGTCGGCGTACTCTACTGTTTCAGCCAAGAAGCCGACGTCACCCGTTTCTTTGATGTACGCGGGAACGGCCAAGAGCAGCCACAAATGGTCATCGGAAAAATGGGGCTCGGTAATATTGTGCGCACCCTGGGTCCAGCTGAGCGGTTGCACGTGGTGCATCGCGGCACCGAAAGAATGTTGCGCGCGCAAGAGCTCGACCAGGCGAGATTTCACTTGATCGGGGATCGCGTGAAGGACCCCGAGCACGTCTTGGCACGAATCCCTGAAACCGAGACCGTCACGCCCACCCGCTTCGTTGAAGGACGCGGATCGGGACCAGTTGAAGGTCGTGTGGCATTGCACCTGGTTCCAGATGTTGCCCATGCTGTTGATGGCCGCGTCGGGGGTCTCCATCTTGTAATTGGAGAGGCGCTTTTCCCAGTATGCAGCAACTTCGGCGAGAGCAGCATCGACGGCACCGGTCTTGCTGAACCGCTCGCGCATTGCTTTGCCCTGGGTCCCGGCGTCACCGACGCCGGCAATGAACGTGATGACCTTGGTCTCGTTCGGTGACAGGTTCACTCGGTGATGAAGTGCGCCACACGGCGTCCCTCCCACGGCGATGCTGTTCTGGCAGCGGCCGTTCTGCACCGCTTCGGGCTCGCCCTCGTGATGATAGTTCCCGAGAAACACCTCCCGGTCCGTCTCGAAAGACTCGACCCGCTCCGTGCTCGCGAAATACGCCTTGGGCTCCTCCATCGGCCACAGGCGCAGCGAATAATCGATGATCCCATCCACCTGACCCATTCGGCACGTGTAGAGGATGTACTGAAAGTTCATCGCGTCCTGCATGATGTGCCAAAAGCACCACTCCACGTAGCCAAATAGATCGAGTGTGCGCGCCGTGTCGCCGTTCTGGAGGCGGAGAGACCACACCTCGGCGTTCTCGCCGGGGGGGACGAACGCCGTGACCTCCGCCTTGATTCCCTTGTAATCGCAAGAAAACCGGCTCACGCCCGGACGATGAGCACATTGGTAGTCAGCCTCACCTGGCGCCGCGGGCTGTCCAGGCTTCTTGAACGGCTTGGCCACTGGTTGCCACGTAACCGACCAAAAATCGCCGTCCTCGGCGTCGCGCAGATAGAAGTAGCGTCCCGGACGATCCAGAGGAACGGAATTGAACCGAAAGCGCAACATCCTTCCTGACTTGGGCGACCGGTGGAACCCGTAGCCGGAGGCGTTGTTGGAGACGATGGCGCAATACTCGTCCGTCCCGAGGTAGTTCACCCAGGACGCCGGAGTGTCCGGTCGTTCAATCACATACTCATTGTTTTGGTCGTCGAAGTGGCCGTAACGCATTTTGATTCCTTGACGGCTCGGGTCCCTCGAGGAGCAGCCCCGAGCCGTGAGAGGCGTACACGTAGCCACGAGCCCACGAGCTGCGCAAGCGCTTCCATGGCGGGGGCCCAAGATGGCATGGAAGCGGAGATTCAACGCCGGGAAAGGTCGCATTTCGGTCTCTTTTCGCCGTCTGGTTGCACCGACCGGGGACGAGTCACGACGGGGTGGGGACAAATCCGATTGCGCCGACAGCTCGCCGAGGCGACGCTGAACAAACGTGAAGAGCCCGCCCGCCTCCTATCGTGTCCACTTGGTCGACGAAGCCACCGTCGTTCCGCGCGGAGAGCGAGTGCGCGTTTGGTTCCTCCCCTTGGGCGACGGCTGGGTGCGTGCCAAAGACCACCCGGATGCCATGCTGGAAGAAGCGCGCGCCGATCGGCGAGACACGGGCTGCCCGGCAGGCACGATTTGGAAGAGAGAAATCGAGCTCATGCTGCCCGCGGGCACGCCTCTCCTCAGCCGAGTCACGACTCCCCTCGTCGAGTCCCTCTCACCACTAGACTACATGACGAAGGAGCGCCGGGGCATGCGCCGCCACATCGACGAAACGTGGTTCATCGTCCAAGGCAACTATCGCCTGAAAAAGGCTACGGAGCCGCCATCGTTCTCACACGCACGAGCAGCTCATCGCGACGGCGGCACGCCTCGGTGAGCGTATCGAGATAGAGCGGGGAACCGAGCAGCTCCCGAGCTGTACCATCCGAGCCGCCTCGAAGCTTGCCTGCCATCACACTCATCGCAATCGCCCCGCTGGTGCTCCCATACGCCAGAGTTCGAGGCAGGTCATCTCCTGGATAAAGGCACGGATGGTTTGGGTTCAGAACGAGCAGCTGCGCTGGCGCCCCCTCGCTGATCCCAGCCGGCACGCCCGCCAGCCTTTCGAGGTGCACTCCGAACAAACCGTCGAGCAGGGCATCGGTCTCGGGGCCCCGGCCGTCGACGAGATACGCCCTTCGCTTGCGCTCTACCTCGGAAAAGAGCGCTGGATCCGCGCTGGCCCAGAGACGCTTTCGCGGAGAACTGAAGCCAGCACTGAGCGCAGCCTCGCCCCCGACGAGCGGCAATTCGCGCTGCACGTCGAGGGCATCGTTTGACGCCACGCAATCCGTCCCGATGGTCCAAGCACCGCCCGCTCGGAGCCACGACGAGAGCGGCCCCAAGAACCCGAACTGCAGCTGAGAATAGGGACAATAGGCGAGAACGCTGCGCGCATCGACGAGTCTGTGAACCTGTTCATCGGACAGATAAAGACCATGCGCCACGAGTAGCGGGACATCGGAGAGCGTCTCGAGCAAGAAGTCCGTCACGTCCTCGGTGAATCTTCCTCTACCGGCCTCGGCTTCTTCGAACGATTGGTACAGATGCATGTGTAGAGGCAAGCCCAGTTCTCGGGCCACTCGGCTCGCTCGTTCGAAGAGCGCATTGCTAACGGTGTCGCTCGCATGAGGTCCAAGCGCAGCCGAAACCCCGCCCTTTGCAAGTTCTCGATCCGCAGCGATCAAACGCGTCGCGTCCAGCTCCTCCTCGTGGCGCTGCGCGCCAGGTCCCGCCAAGTCCTGCAGCGTGGGCGCAACCACCCCGCCGAGACCCACTTCGGCGAGAGCAAGCGCGACCTCTCGTCCGAAGTAATAGTGATCCCAGACCAGCCCCACGCCGAACAATGCGCTTTCGAACGCGGCGAGCCTGGAAAACACCCGCACATCCGACGCGGTCATGAACTTCTCGAAGCGAAAAAAGGTATCGGTGACGACGTTCGTCCAGCGTCTTTGTACGGAAGCAATGCCGCGCAGAGGAGCAAGCGCCAAGTGGGTGTGCCCGTTTACGAAGGCGGGACAAACCGGTCTTGCGCCCACGTCAATAATCTCCCCACCGCGACGGCGCACCTCGTCGCCTATCTCGCCCGCTCGGAGGAACTCCGCCTGGCAAACACGTCCGATGCGTGCTCCTGCGATACCAATCGCAACGGGCCGCTCGACCCACTTTCCCTCCTCTCGCAACAGTCCACGATCCGTCACGAGCCACCAGTCGACGGCTTCCGTCCTATCGATGCTTTCCGACATGGTACTCACTTTCACTTGTGAAACTCTTCGACACGTTCCTCACAAAGAGCATATCGAAGAGACATCCACGAGGGGAGCAACTGTCGGCGGGAGCTCGCCTGGCTGATAATCTCACCGTCTATGTCTTCAGGTTTCACGCCGTCGGAGTGTTTCGCATCTCGCCGCAAGAAGTCCACCCTCCCGCTGTTCGTCGTCTCAGTGGAAGATTTCGTGAGTTGGCGGGACTCGGCTCCCGAGGCCGTGAGCAGCTGGCTGCGGTCGACGAAGTTTGCGGGAAAGGCTGGTGCATGCGCTCTCCTTCCTTCCGAGAGTGGGCCAGCCGGAGCAGTAGTCGTCATCGACGATGCTTCGTGCCCGTGGCAGTACGCCAACCTTCCTCGAACCCTTCCGATCGGGAGCTACGAAGCCGAGCCCGAGCTTGCCGAAGAGATCGCGACGGCTCTGGCACTGGGGTGGGCACTCGGGTGCTATCGTTTCGAGCGATTCAAGAAGAAGACGACGAAACGCCCGACGCTGGTTTGGCCGGAAGCCGCCAATCAAGCTCGGACGCTGGCCCTGGCTGAAGGAATCTGCCTGGCGCGAGATCTCGTCAACACACCAGCCTCGCACATGGGGCCGGCCGACCTCGCCAGCGTTGCGCAAAAGCTCGCCAAACAACACAAGGCCAAGTACGCGGTTACGACCGGTGATGACCTCTTGAAGGCCAATTTCCCAATGATTCACGCCGTGGGACGCGCTTCAGCGACGGCTCCCCGGCTCGTGGACTTCACCTGGGGGAAGGCGAAACATCCCAAAGTAACCCTCGTAGGCAAGGGCGTGTGCTTCGATACCGGCGGCCTCGACCTGAAGCCGCCCCAGTACATGAAGCTGATGAAGAAAGACATGGGCGGAGCCGCGCTCGTACTCGGGTTGGCGCACGCCATCATGGCGCAAAACCTTCCTGTCAGGCTGCGCGTATTGGTGCCGGCCGTCGAAAACAGCGTGAGCGGCAATGCGATGCGTCCCCTCGATGTTCTGGACACGCGCAAGGGCATCACCGTCGAAGTCGGAGACACTGACGCCGAGGGTCGACTCATCCTGGGTGATGCTCTGACCCTCGCCGATTCCGAAGACCCCGACATCATCATCGACGCTGCAACCCTCACAGGGGCCGCGCGCGTTGCTCTCGGGACCGCCCTTCCGGCGATCTTCACCAATCATGACGCGACCTGGCGACAGATCGAAGAAGCGTGCGACGAATGCGCCGATCCGGTGTGGCGGCTCCCGCTCCACCAGGCGTACCGTGGCAAGCTGTCGAGCAAGGTCGCCGACATCTGCAACATCAGCACCGATGCCTACGGTGGAGCCATCATCGCTGCTCTTTTCTTGAGTGAGTTCGTTTCCAAGGATCGAGACTGGGTCCACATGGATACCATGGGATACAACATCGAAGCGCGACCGGGGCGGCCGGCGGGTGGCGAGGCACTGGGGCTCCTCACTTTGGAGGCCATGCTCCGAGGAAGATACGCCGGCGGCGCTGCAGATGGAGAACCGTCACTGGCGGAGGCACCTATCACTGCGGCGGACGACGCTACGAAACCGAAGAAGAATCCTGCAAAGCCCGCTCCCGAGAAGAACTCTGCGAAGAAGAGCGCAAAACGCTCTGCCAAGAAATCAGCGCGCGCGGGGAAAAAGCGGGCCGCTCAGAAGTAGACCGCCGCGGACCAAATTCCCCCGCCCACGACTAGAACGACTCCCAAGATCGCCGTCACGCATCCGTACCCTGTATTGGTTTTCATAGCTCGGCCTCAGCTCCAGCATAGAAATTCGGCTGCCTCTGGCAATGGACTTCGATCTCCTTCGAGATCCAATGCTTCTCGGAGCTTTCGGGTGCGAGGAGTCGCCAGCCTCACCCCTACGGATCCCACAAGCAGCCGCGAATTGACGCAAAGACGCAGCACCTCTAGCTTCCCGAGCCAACCCTTTCAGGAAGATTGGAAAATGGACAAGTACACAACTTTGCTTTTCTCGGCTGTCGTCCTCGTGGGCTGCGGAGATCCCCTCATCGGAGAGTGGGAGGGACGAACGAGCAGTTTCGGAAGCACCGACGTCGAGATCGAGATCGAGGCCAAGGGTGAAGGGTCGGTCACGGCCAAGGAGCCTGGCTACAGATACAAGGGCGATCTCGAGTGGGAGAAGACCGAGAAGCGCGAGTACGAGATCGAGGAAGAGTGCAGCAGCATCACCTCTGGGGGACTCGACGAAGCCTGCACCGACGAGAAGAACACCTGGCATTGCGACCTGGAAGACGACAAAGACAAGCTAGAATGCACGCTCGAGCTCGATGACGGAACGTTCGTGCGGTCTGGTGGAAGCAAGGTGAAGTTCAAGTTCCGTCGCAAGGATTGATCTGCGCTAAAACCCGCGACGCTCTTCGATCGCATCGAGGAGCGTCCGAAGCCCGAGCTCGAATCTCAGCTCCGGCACTGACCTCTCGAGTTCATCGCTGACCTTCTTCACCTCGGGGAACGAATCGAGCGCCCCCTCCGAAAGATTCGAAAGGCGGAGTCCAGCATGGTTTCCCAATACAACCGCTTGGCCGACGATGAATTCGTAGAGGGTGCGCAGCGCATAGGCGCGGTCGAGCGGCTCCGGGACGAGGGTGCCGAGCGGCACGAGCATCCGCTCCCAAATCGCGAGTCTTGGGTCGTTTGATTCCTCGGTGCGGCCGGTGGCGCTCCCCGGGACCTCCTCCACATCGTCCACCAACAACAGCTGGGCGGCTCGCTGCGACGACGCCAGGCCCCGATACAGCGCAGCACACACTTCTTCGAGAACTCGGCGCGGCGATCCGATGGCGTCGGGAAACTCGATGCGACTCAAAAGCTCGCGCCGGAGGTGGAACATGAGCTCCTCTCGGCGACCGACGTGCTTGTAGAGAGACATCGCCTCGACCCCGAGCTCCTTGCCGAGTCCCCTCATCGTGAGCGACTCGGGCCCGGAGGTAGCGAGCGCGTGCCACGCAGTGTCCAAGATGAGCTGTTTGGAGAGCTTTCTGGCGCGAGGCATGAGGGGCGTACCCAATATATACGTCGTAAGCTTACACCGCAAAAATTCTGTCACAAGGAGAATTATGTAATAAATTCAGACCTATAGGCTCAGATACGGGGGTCAGCCGCGGTCTCGCGTCACAGCCGGACAATAGCTTACGTCATAAGCTTATATCGTAAGCTATTGAGCTGCTGACGCACGGTGGCGCACAACCTGGCTACGCACTTACTCCAGAGGATCGAGGATCTCAGCTTTGGCCGAAACCGGTCCCAAGACGGCACCGAGCTTTTCTCGAATCATGTCGCTCAATGCTTCGTTGACGCGGCGGCGCAGATCTCTGCGCGATCTGACGAGGCCAATCTCTCGCGCTGGGCTGGGCCCCACGAGCGGCCGCAGCTGAGCCGCACGCTTCTTGTGCGGCAGACGGCGGGCCTCGAGCTCGGGAAGAACGGTCGCTCCGAGCCCGTCATCGACGAGACTCACCAGAGTCTGGAAGCTGCCGCTCTCGAAATGAACGGGGCCGCTCCTTCTCGCCTCCCCAGTTCGGCAGTAGCGGAGCACTTGAGTCCGGAAGCAATGGCCCTCTGGCATGACCCACAGCTCGCGAGTCGTGAGATCGGCCTGCGTCACCCGCTTCTTCTTGAGGAGTGGATCTGTGGGCGGCAAATAGGCGAAAAACGCCTCGAGGCCGAGGGACGTTTCGTGGATCCCGGGAGTGTGCAGCGGCGTCGCAAGGATGCCCGCATCGATCTGGTCGGTCGAGAGCCGGGCGATGATGTCTTCGGTCTTCAGCTCTTCGAGAGTGAGTTCCACGCGTGGATAGCGCGCGATGAACTCCGGCAAGAAGAGCGGCACGATCGAGGACGAGAGCGTGGGGATCACCCCGAGGCGAAACTTGCCGGCCGGCTCGTCTTCCTCCGCGACAATCTGCCCTAGACGCTCCGTCTCTTGGATGATGATCGACATCTGAGCCAGGGCCGACCGGCCGACGTCCGTCACCAAGATCGGTTTCTTGCTCCGATCGAAAAGAGTGACCCCGAGAAGCTCTTCTAGCTTCTGGAGCTGCATGCTGAGTCCGGATTGCGACACGTGGCATTGTTCAGCGGCGGCCCGGAAGCTTTGAGCATCCGCTACGGCCAGGGCGTAGCGGATTTGGGTGAGGGTCACTTGGGAGAGGTCCATGCGTCCAAAGTATCACTTTTTCTGAACGCGCCAACAAAACGTTCGATTGGACCCAGCCTACACGGGACGCCATATTCCTACTCGTGACGGCCCACGAGCCGTGGTGTCGGCAACTACTACGCCACAAATCCAAGATTTTCGACGACTTCTACTGAAAGGAACCTCATGTCGCTCATCAACACTAAAGTCCAGCCATTCTCCGCAACTGCGTACCACAACGGCGAATTCGCCACCGTCACCGACGAATCTCTGAAGGGTAAATGGTCCGTCTTCGTGTTTTACCCGGCTGACTTCACCTTCGTGTGTCCGACGGAACTCGAGGACTTGGCCGACAACTACGACGAATTCCAGAAGCTCGGAGTCGAAGTGTACGGGATCTCGTGTGACACGCACTTTTCACACAAGGCGTGGCACGACACCTCTGACGCCATCAAGAAGGTCAAGTATCCCCTCGTCGGCGATCCCACGGCAAAGCTCGCACGGGCTTTCGAGGTGCTCATCGAGGAAGAGGGCATGGCGCTTCGTGGAACCTTTCTCATCAACCCCGAAGGCCAGATCAAAGTGTGTGAGATCCACGACAACGGCATCGGGCGCGACGCGAGCGAGCTCCTCCGCAAGGTCAAAGCAGCACAGTACGTCGCCAGCCACCCCGGCGAAGTCTGCCCCGCCAAATGGAAGGATGGCGAGAAAACTCTCAAGCCTTCCCTCGACTTGGTCGGAAAGATCTAGTCCCCGTCGTTCTGGCGTTTCGCACCGACGCGACGAGCGCGCGGTGCGAAACGCCCCTCCATCATCCCAAGCACAGCTACGCCACACCGAGGTCATCCGACATGCTCGACGCATCACTGAAGGAACAACTGAAGGCCTACTTAGCCCACTTGAAAAACCCCATCGAGATCACCGCTCATCTGGACGAGTCGGAGGATTCGAAGGCGACGCGTGAGCTTCTCGACGACATCAGGGAAGCGTCATCCAAGGTCGCAGTCACCACTTCGGACCGGCCAGGCGCGCGGGTTCCCTCCTTTTCGATTCACAGATCGGGCAAGCAGGGGCGGGTGACGTTCGCGGGGCTGCCGCTCGGGCACGAATTCACCTCCCTCGTCTTGGCGCTCCTGCACGTAAGCGGTCACCCTCCCAAGGAAGCCGAAGACACGCTCACACAAGTGCGGTCGCTCAGCGGCCCGCTGCGCTTCGAGACCTATTTTTCTCAATCGTGCCAAAACTGTCCTGATGTCGTGCAATCGCTGAACATCATGGCCGCGCTCAACGAAAACGTGGAGCACGTCGCCATCGACGGAGGGAGCTTCGCCGGTGAGGTGGAGGAGCGACAAATCATGGCGGTCCCGACGATTTTCCTCAACGGAAAGCCGTTCGGACAAGGGCGTATGGAGCTTGCGCAAATCCTCGCCCAGGTCGACACGTCCGTCGGTGAAAAAGCAGCCGCCGAAATCGACGAAAAGGAGCCGTTCGACATGTTGGTGGTCGGCGGCGGACCGGCTGGAGCGGCTGCGGCAATCTACGCAGCCCGCAAAGGGATCCGGACGGGCGTCGTTGCGGAGAGGTTCGGCGGACAGGTCCTCGACACGCTCGCCATCGAGAACTTCATCTCGGTCACCGAAACGGAGGGTCCGCGACTTGCCGCGGCTCTGGAAGAGCATGTGCGCTCCTATCCGGTCGACGTGATGAAACACCAGCGCGCGAAGGCAATTCGGCCCGGAGCGTTGCACGAGGTCGAGCTGGAAAGCGGCGCCAAAGTGTCGGCGAGAAGCCTCATCATCGCAACCGGCGCGCGCTGGCGCGATCTGGGGGTCCCTGGTGAATCCGAGTACAGAAACCGGGGCGTCACCTATTGTCCCCACTGCGATGGACCTCTTTTCAAGGGGAAGCACGTCGCGGTCGTGGGCGGGGGGAACTCCGGGGTCGAGGCGGCAATCGACCTGGCGGGCGTCGTGAAACACGTCACTTTGCTCGAATTCGCGGGCGAGCTGAAAGCCGATGACATCCTGCAGCGCAAGCTGCGCAGTTTGCCCAACGTCGACATCATCACCAGCGCCCGCACGACGGAAATCGTCGGGAACGACCGCCACGTGACGAGCCTCAGCTACGAGGACCGGACGAGCGGCGAAACAAAGAAGGTTGCGGTCGAGGGAGTGTTCGTTCAAATCGGTCTGCTCCCCAATACCGATTTTCTCAAGGGCACCGTGGAGCTGTCGAAGTTCGGAGAAGTCATCGTCGACGACCACGGTCGCACCTCGGTACCGGGAGTGTTCGCGGCCGGAGACGTGACCACGGTTCCCTACAAGCAGATCATCATCGCAACGGGGGACGGCGCCAAAGCCGCCCTGGGCGCCTTCGACTATCTGATCCGGAGCTCCGCTCCCCAGGCGGCTGCGGAATGAAGATGAAGGCTCTCAGGACGAAACTGTCCGCGGAAGGCCGCCACACGGGCACGTGGCGTCCCCGATGTAGACGGAGACGGCCGCTTGGCCAAAGCCGTTTTCGTCGGTCGTCTCGAGTCGACTGACCGCTACCAGCGGGGCGCGCACGGGATGGGAACACGCGCCGCAGCGAGCTCGTCGAGCCGTACGACGGCTCCCGTCTGCTCGCCACTCGTGTCGATGATTCCGTACGAAATGCGATCGATTTCGGCGCCCGGTAGGGTGTCCCACCCCTGCGCCGATACCATACGCTCACCGTCGACCCAGACGTCCACCTCGCCGTTGACGTTGTCGACGAACGCTCGCGAACGGAGACAGAACCACTCCCCGCGGGGGATGCTCGCATCCGAGATCGCGTGAGTCCCGGTCGAAGGGAACTCAATCTTGAGTGTCCCGTCCGACAACAGAACGTACTCGAGCCCCCCATCGTTCGCGCCGTTGAAGGTGAATAGGGTCAGCGTATCGACAGCTGCATCCTCCGGGACGAAAATCCAGGCCCGGAGATAGAGCTGTCCTCCCACCACGCGGGGGATCCCCTGAGTAATCCTGGCAAATGATCCGGGCTCACCTTGGGACGCTGAAAACGCACTGTCCCCGTAGTAAGGGAACTCTTGAGACACCGACACCGCGCCGCCACCGTCCTCTTGGACCACCTCGGGGAGACCTTCCTCGAACGTCTCGTAGAGAAGTACCGGTTCATCGCAGTTCTCCGAGCAGGGTGACTCTGGCTCTTCGAACGTGCCGAAAGAGCCGCCGAGGCCTTGTCCACCGAAACCACCGAAGAGCGGGCGACCACCTGTGCCGTCGCCCCCCGTCCCGATGCCCCCCGCGCCATCTCCACCGGTGGCTTCACCTCCCGTCCCGTCACCTCCCGTCCCCCCGATGTCACCGTCACCGTCGCCGGCCGAGTCACCCCCGGCTGCGGTCACGGACTCTTGATCATCGAGGCGCGTTTCGAGTCCCACATGCCCGCATGCGCCCGCCAGGGCAAAGCAGATGAAACCTGTCGCAAGGGAAAGACGAAAAACCGACGCCACTGGTCCCGCATTGTTGCATCAATTTCCTGCCGGAAGAAACGCCGGGAACGAGCCCGAGATTTGTCCCGACCCGGAGCGACGCTCCTGCAGGCTCAGGAGGCCTGAACAGCCGTGTAGATTGCCGCCACAGCGTCGTCCAAACCAGCGACGTTCGTCCCGCCGGCCTGGGCCATGTCGGGACGGCCGCCGCCCGACCCTCCGACCTTCTCCGCGGCCTTCTTGATGAGTTCGCCGGCGCGGAACTTGGTCGTGAGCGACTTGGAGACCGTGACCACGAGGGCCACCTTGTCCCCGTCGGCTGCGCCCACGAGCACCACGGCATCGCCCAACTTGTCGCGTAGCTGCTCGGCAAGCTCGCGGAGCGCAGCCCGATCGCTGATCGTGGACTTGATGCCGAGCACCTTGGCGCCGTCGATGTCTTTCGCCTCGCTCAGCATCGAGTCGATGCCCCCTGAGCCGCCGCCGGTCATGATCTCCTTTTTAAGACCCTCGATCTCCTTTTCGAGAGACTTCTGACGCTCGAGGAGTTTTCCGATCTTCTCGATGAGGCCGTCCGGACTGGTCTTGGCCGCCTCGGCGGCACTCGCGATGTTTCCTTCGAGAGTCTGAACGTAGTCGAGGGAGCCCTCTCCGGTAGTGGCAAAGAGTCGCCGCACGCCTGCAGCCACGCCTTGCTCGCCCGTGATCTTCACGAGGCCGATCTCGCCGGTGAAACGAGCATGGTTCCCACCGCAGAGCTCCGTCGAGGGGCCCATCGAGAGCATCCGCACGACGTCCCCGTACTTTTCCTCGAAGATCATCACTGCGCCCCGCTCCCGGGCCTGCTGCATCGTCAAGACCTCGGTCTGCACGGGATGATTGAGGAGGACCTGCTCATTCACGAGCCGCTCGATCTCTCGGATCTCGTCCGAGGAAAGGGGTGCGTTGTGAGTGAAGTCGAAGCGAAGGCGATCCGGACCCACCAGAGACCCCTTTTGTTGAGCGTGAGCACCCAAGACCTTCCGCAGCGCCCAATGCACCAAGTGGGTCGCTGAATGATTGCGACGCGTACGATTGCGGCGAGCGGTGTCCACGACGAGCTTCACGCCGCCCTTCTCTATCGCTCCAGAGACCAATGTGCCGCGATGAACGAAGAGACCCGTGACGGGCTTTTGGACATCCAGCACCCGGATCTCGGCATCGCCCTGACGAATCGTTCCGCGATCGCCGATTTGGCCGCCGCTTTCCCCGTAGAAACAAGTGCGGTCGGTGACGACCTCGACCTCGACCTCGCCCCGGCTCGCATCCACGGCGTCCACCAACTTACCGTCGAAAATGATCGCTCGAATCACGCCATCGTCAGAATCCCGGTCGTAGCCCGTGAAAACGACTTGCTCGCCCGGCACCTGCGTGAGCGCCTCACGGTATACCGACTCGACAGCGCTTCCCCGTCCTCCCTGCGTCGCCATTTGGCTCATGCGGCGCGCCCCCGAAAGAGCGCTCTCGTAGCCCTTCTCGTCTACGGAAAACCCACGCTCGGCACAGATGACCTTCGTGAGATCGAGGGGGAACCCGAAGGTATCATTGAGCTTGAAGGCATCGACGCCGGACAGCTCCGTGACTTGCTCGGACTCCAGAGACGCGAAACGCTCGTTCAACATCGAAAGTCCCTTTTCGATGGTGTCGCGGAATCGGACTTCCTCGCCCTCGATGACGCTGACGATCAAGTCCTCACGCTCCTTCAGCTCGGGGTACTGCTCGCCCATCGTATCGACGACGCGCCGAGCCACGTGGTGTAGAAACGGCTTTTGGATGCCAAGTCGGTGCCCGTGACGAACCGCCCGACGCAAGACACGCCGTAGAACGTATTCCCGTCCCGTCTTCTCCGGCATGATCCCCTCGGCGATTAGGAAGGCGCTGGTGCGCGCATGGTCGGCTATGACCCGCATGCTGACGTCATCGGGAGCCATCGTCCCGCCGTACGACTTCTTTGCGATGTTGGCCGCCTCCATGACGAGGTTTTGAAGCAAATCGACATCGTAGTTCGACTTCTTCCCTTGAACGACGCTACTGAGTCGCTCGAGGCCAGCGCCCGTGTCGATGCTTGGTTTGGGAAGAGCTGCCGTTTCGATCTTTCCATCCACCAGGGAGCGTTCGAACTGCATGAAGACGAGATTCCAGATCTCCATCCATCCGTTCCCGTGCTCGTCCTGCTCGTCTTCGAGTTTGCTCGGATCGATCACGTCCCCGTTGCAGAAGAAAATCTCGCTCGACGGCCCGCAGGGCCCCGTGTCACCCATCTGCCAGAAGTTGTCTTCACCCAGGGCCAAGATGCGATCGTCCCCGAAGCCTGACACCTTCTTCCAGATGTTGGCTGCCTCGTCGTCTCGCGGGATTGAATCATCCCCCCGGAAATACGTGACGAGGAGGCGGTCCTTGGGAAGGTCGAGAACCTTGGTGATGTAGTCCCAGGCGTAGACGATTGCCTCCTCCTTGAAATAGTCGCCGAAGGAGAAATTCCCGAGCATCTCGAAGAACGTGTGGTGCCGCGGTGACGGGCCCACTGCCTCGAGATCGTTGTGCTTGCCGCTGATGCGGATGCACTTCTGACTCGACGCCGCGCGGCTGTATTCACGAGACTCCTTGCCCGTGAAAACATCCTTGAACTGCACCATCCCGGCGTTGTTGAACATCAACGTGGGGTCGTTCTTGGGCAACAGAGATGCGCTCGAAACCACCGTGTGGTCCCGTTCGGCAAAGAAATCGAGGAAGGATTGACGAATCCCGGCAGTCGTTCGAGTCATGGGGGACCGCTCCCCTAGCACGTCCCCCCGGGGGGCCGCGAGGCGCGAAAAGGACCAGGAAAATGCGAGCGGATTGGGCACTTTTGGTGCGGCCGTACCCGGCCTATCGTTGACCCATGAGGCCTCTCCTCCTCGGCTTCGGATGGCTCGGTGGATACTACTTGCTGGCGCAGTACGGGGTGTACTTGCTGCCCCGCGCTGTCGCCGCGACAACGACGCTGCCTCAGTACGTCGCGATGGTTCAGATTGTCTCGATTTTGTTGGGCATGACCCTCGTGCTCCGGGCGACGAACGGCGAGCGCAACGTGCGGGGGCATTTCTTCCCAGAACTCGTACCCGGACACCGCCCGATGGCGTCTCGACTGGTCTCGGCGTTCCTTTTCGGGCCAGCCGTATTCTTGGCGGCATATGGGCTGGCCATGTATTTGGCCTTCGACACGTTGCTCCAGGAGCTGGCAGAACGAGGCGCGCGCGCGGTTCAGGCGCAGACTGGAGAACTCGGCCGAGCCGCTCTCGCCGATACGCTGTGGACCATCCTTCCCTTCACGGTCATTCTGGCGCCTCTGGGGGAAGAGCTCTTATTTCGGGGCGGTGTCTACGGCGCGGTGCAAGCCGTCGTCGAAAAGCGCTACTCGAAGCCTTCTGCCCAAGAGGCTCCCCCGTCCTCTCTGGCCGTCGCCGGTTTACCGAAAAAGCGCGGAGGCGCGGGAACCAAGGTGCATTCGTGGCTCATCGACGGAGGCGCAGCGGTGATTGTCTCGAGCTTCTGCTTCGGGATCATGCACGCGGACACGGAAGGAGGAATGGGCATCGTCCGTGTCGTGAGCGCGAGCTTCTTGGGACTTTCGTGCGGCCTCTCGCGAAGAAGCACCAAGACGTTGCTCGCGCCCATTGTCCTTCACGCAGCATTCAACCTCGTATCGCTCGCCAGTGTACGCGGCTGGCTGGTCTCCGAAGCTTTCCCCACGAAGTACACGATCCCGACCGCTCTCGTGCCCCTCTCCCTCATCACACTCACGGCGGCCGGAGCGCTTCATTTGGCGCGCAGACATCGCGCCGCGTCCGAACGAGACTGAACAAGCGCTTCGTCCTCTCTCGCGACGCCGACCCGAACCGATCGATTCGGCCTTCATGTGGTGACGATGTAAACCTCTACGAGCGCGGAATTCCGGAGGGAATCGGCCCCCAGATGAGGTCGTTTCGGGGATTTTCCGAACCTAATCTCCGACTTCGGACCACTCCATACTGAGAGGTGTACTCATGGGAGAATCAGTCGAGTCCAAGGGAGCACAACTGGCGATTCGCTCTGCCGAGACCGTCTCTCCTTCCGGCCACCCGCGCATTTCTCTCAGCGTGTTTTGCCCGGAACGTGGGGCATCCACTCCTCTGCAGGAGTGCCATTCCTGCAATAAATGCCACGGGTGGCAGCTGGATCCAGATGCCCGCGGGGGCCGACTCACGTGCCATGTGCTCGACGACGTCAAGTCGTCACTCCCGCGAATCGCGGAAACCGACAGCACCTTCGCAAACGGCATGCAAACCAAGGTGGCAGAGGTGATGGACCACCGGGTCCTGTGCGTCGAAGCGACCTTGCCCATCGACGACCTGATTCCGTTGATGCTCTCTCGAAACGTCTCTCGCGTGCCCGTCGTCGACTCCAGCGGCGCGCCGCTCGGGCTGATCTCCAAGACCGACCTGCTGCTTCGCAAACATCTTGATCTTTCCTACAGGCACCGTTCGAGTATTCGCCAAGTCCCCGGCACACGACAAATCACCTCGCACTCACCCGAACCCGCTTCTCCCCCTGTACGAACCGTGCGGGACGTGGTGAACGGGGGCGCCTTCGCCCTTTCTGAAGCGGCTCCTTTGGCGCGCGCCGCTGCGCTCATGGCTTACGAGGGAGTAGAAAGCCTTGTCGTCATCTCTCAGCACGGCGCCGTCGTGGGAGTCGTTTCGGCGCTCGACATCGCCCACTGGGTGGCGCGATGCCATGGGTTCGCGCTGGTTCCGAAGTCCGAATAGAGCCAACGGTGCGTGCAGGCCGATGCGCGCGTAATGCGTGTCTCACTGACAACTGCTGAACGAAACGGAGCCGCTGAGTTCGGCGCACTGGATGTCCACGCGGCCATCAACGAGCCAAATCTCGTTTACGTTGGTGTCGGTTCGCTTGGTACCAAGCTCGAACCGCTGGCACCCTTGGCCGTCGAGAACCTGATTGTCCCGCCCGGGACGAGCCACCACCAGCAGTTGACCCTTGACCGGGTCGTTGACGACGCGGACGACAGAAGTGCTCGCCGCCTGAGTCAGGGTCACACCCGAGAATCCATCTCGCTGTCCCGACGTGCAAGCATCAGGGACAAACTCCAGGGCGGCCTTTCCGCTGCCCCCGGACAGCCGCCCGCTCACCTCAGCCGTCGTCAATTCGGATACGAAGAGCAACGTTCCGCCGATGGCGGCTGGTATGGCAAGGGCGAGTAGCCCCGCAGCGGCGCCCGATTTCTCGAGCTTCTGATCCTCGGCGTCACTCGCCGATGCTGCCAGACCCCACAGGTGACACAGCTGGTATTCGACAAAGCGCGCTTGATGGACCGTGGCAAGAGGAGCCACCAGAGTCGTCTCCCGACCATTCGCATCGAACGCAACGATGGCGAAGAGCGCCCCGCGCGCCTCCACGGAAAGCCGAACGGCGTCGTCTCTATCGAGCGCTCGTCTCACCGCAAAAGGACTGGGCAGTGGTCCGTGTTCGACCTCGATACGCCGTTCAGTTGCTGTGATCGTCGTCTGGTTGATGAACATACTCGCGACGTTGTAGGCGACGCTCACGCCGAACAGCGTCGCGAAAACCAGCCAACCCGGAACGTCATCGGCCCGAGCCCATTGGCTGCCGAGCCACGCCCAGCCACACGCAAGTAGGGCGCCCAGGATGTAGTGCTTGGCACGTAGCCACCTCCGGGTCAGAACGAGACCGTGGTTGGTGCGGTGGCACTCGATGCCCGCAGCCTGCGGGACAGGGGGTTTCATCGGGATGGTAGGTGCGAGGGCATCGGCGTGCGTCATGTCCGATCAACTGCATCGAACGTGCCAGCAGCCCAGTCCTGAAAAGCCGTTGAAATCGTTCAGTTCCTCGAGCGCCCCCCCGGGGCCCCGCCCGCTGTTCGTGCCTGGCACGTGCCTGGCACGAAGGGAGCGGCTCCGTGAAGCGATCCAGCTTGTGCGCGGGCACCGGCACGTTATGAAGCTCGTGAAAGAGTCGAACATGTCCGAGCCCCTCACAGAAATGCAGTTGCTCCTCCGCACGGTCGCGATGCCCGCGGACACGAACGCCAATGGCGACATTTTCGGTGGCTGGTTGATGAGCCAAATGGATCTTGCCGGAGGGATTCTTGCCAAGAAGATCAGCCGCGGAAGAACCGTAACAATTGCTGTCGACCAGATCGTTTTCCACAAGCCGGTCAAGGTCGGCGACGTGGTTTGTTGCTATGGCTGCGTCCAGAAAAGTGGGACGACGAGCGCCACGATCGAGCTCGAAGTGTGGGTGAACCCGATCCTTCGGGAGGGCGACAAGGAACGGATGCAGGTCACCTCAGCTCATTTCACCTATGTGGCCGTTGATGAAAACGGCCAGAAACGTCCGCTGCCACCAGAGCACCAGAACTTGGCCCGCAGTTAGGGCATCGCCCTCAATCGGGTCCTGCGCCCCCGAAGCTCGCCGGTGGCACGGTAGGCTCCCAGTCGGGGCGCTCGGTGACGTGCGCATCCACGAAGACCTCGTGCTTTCCATCGAGGCGAAACCGGATCTGGGTCGACCCGGCTTCAGGTGCCGAGATGACGAAGAGCTGTCCGTCTTCCTCACGCTTTTTCTCACCAGCGACTTCTTGGATGCGAAGGATGGCGGGGTTCTCTGGACGGCCCTCCACACTCCAGTTCGGACGAACCGTATCCTTCTTGACCGCGACGACACGCACACCCATCGCCTGGCCCTCCTGCATCTCGATGAAATCGTCCTGAACGACCTGACCGGAGCGCGGGGTGGTCTCGAGAGTCATCTCGACGCTCCGCCGCTTCTTGCATCCCGTGACGACTACCAGCAGAAGCGCGAGCGAGGCGCACACTTTGAGCGAATGAATCACGGCTGCACCTCCACGTCGATTCTGGCTTCGAGGTCACCCGATCGTACCCGGAGGGTCGTCGACCCCGAACTGATGCCCCGAATCTCGACGTCCCCTTCGTTGCGCAAGGAATCGTCATCGGCATCTTGGTTCAGTTCTCCGATGCCGGCAATCGATCCGTCGAGCACGCGCCACTCGTATGGGAGCGCGCCGGCAAGGAAGGTCCCATCGTCGCTCCGCGGTGCCACTGTGAGCGTCAAAGTCTCCCCCACGTCCAGGCGGAGGGTTCGCACGTCGTCTTGATCGTGCCAAATACCGAGCTCAGTCGCCTCGAGCGCCGTCACGACGGCAAAGTCGACGACTTTCCCGTCGCCGTCCGTCGCGACGAAAGCCGCTTCCGCCGGCTGCTCGATGGCGTAGGCATTGGGGCCGCGCTTGTCTGCAGCCGAAACGGAGTCCACAGTGACGAGGACCCCATCGTTTCCATCCTTCACCGATCCCGCGTAGCGGATCCCGAACGTGGCACCGACCGCAACAGCCGCCGGAATCGAATCCCCCGAGCCGAGATCGTAGCCCAGCTGGAACTCGTCGATCTCGTCGAGCTCGCTGCACTTGAGGTCCCCGGAGTTTTCGCAACGGTAGTCGAAAGTGCCGGCCCCGAGCTCGCCGGGAGTGCCCTCGCCAGGCGAATCACCACAAGCAACGACCAGCGAAAACAGAAGCGCGCCAAATAGAACACGCACGGCTCGCTGGTCTCCGCCTCCGGGGCGCGCGAAAGGAGCCCCCTGGCTACCCCATCCATCAATCTGCATGCAGCGCGTCATTGCATGGGATGTGCCATATGAGAAACAGCGCGCAGATCCGGCTTCGCCCGGCACGCCGGCACCCCGCACCATGACCAAACTGTCGCACCCGGGACGGCTTCGATGACGTAAGAGCCCGGCCGATCAAAAGAGCCACGCGAGACTCGACTCGGCTACCTTGCGCCCCTCGTCGATGGGCCGCCCATGACCCACGAGGATCCGGCCGAAGTCCAAGCGAAGCACGTCCTCAGCGCTCTTCCTTGCTGCCGCCTTGTCCTCGGTGACCTTTCGCCACAATTTGCTCTGAGTCGGCTTACCCAGCGCATCCGATGCGAACTTGAGCACGGGGCGAGTGAGAAAACCACGAGTCTCGACGATGTTGAAGAAGTAGTCTGCGACGATGAGGGAGTTCGTTGCACGGTGGCGTAAGACCAGCTCGTTGAACTTCGGCGCCCCACCGACGAACACGTGCTCGAAGTCAGTGCCCAGTGTCTCACTCGGTGCGGTGGAAATGATCTCGCGGTAAGACACGTCCGAAACCTTCGTGTCGAGACCCTTCGGGCCCAGCATCTCGGCATCCGGAAATTGTTCCTTGGCCTTCTTGAAGTAGGTCACATGATAGAGGCTGGGGGCCAATATGAACTCGACGTCGCCAAGGCGACGAATCGCCGCAAGCACCTCGTCCGAGAACTCGATCGGACTGTGGATCAACAGGCCGCCGCTCGACAGTCGGATGATGTGGGAGGTAACGGGGAAATACATCCCCGGCATGAGCCGGAGGTCTCCGCGAGTCGCCCAAATCCCATCGTCTACGCGCTCTAGTCCCGCAAGATTTTCCATGAATTAGTCAACCATGCTTGACCACATTAGTCAACAATGGTTGACTAATTAGATGAAAACGAGCCGCTACGAAGAGCGCCTCCAGCGGACCAAGGAGCACACCACTCTGGAAGCGCTGTTCCGGGCCGCCCGCCTGGCCAATGAGCTGGCCCTGTGCCGGGCGCGCAAGAGCCAGAAACAAGGGATGCCGGTTCGCGCCTCCCACACGACTCTCTTCCCTCACATCGATCTCGAAGGAACACGCATCTCCACCCTGGCCGAGCGGGTTGGCATCAGCAAGCAGGCGGTCTCTGAACTGGTGGAAGATCTCGATGAAATGGGGGTCGTCGAGAAAGTACCGGATCCGAGCGACGGCCGAGCAAAGCTCGTCGTTTTCACGAAAGCGGGGCGGAAGGGCATCCTCGACGGGCTCGAGCTCCTTCAGGACGTCGAGGCGGAGCTGTCCGCGCGGCTCGGCAAGCGCAAGATGCTCACCCTGCGCAAGATCCTGCACGAGTTGATCCCACTACTTTCGGGCGAGTAGCTCGTCGTAGAGCACCCCGTAGCTCCGCGCGATCATTTCTGGCTCGAAGTGCTGCTCGAGGGCTCGCTTGCCCCGCGCCGTCAGTTCGGCTCGAAACTCGGAATCGTGAGCAACGCGTTCGATGGAGGCGAGCCAGTCGCTCGCCTCCATCGGAAGGAGCAGCGCTCCTCGGAGGCTCGAGAGAGGCCCCTCATCGAGAGCGATGACTGCCGTACCAAATCGGAGTGCCTCCAAGAGAACGATGGGGAGATCGACTTTGCCGTACAGATCATCGACCGGAAAAAGTACGGCGGCCGACGACGCGACGAGTGCATGGATATCCGCTGCATTCCTCTCGAAGGTGACGAGCTGCGCGTTTTCGTGTTCACGAAGTGCCGTAGCAAACTCTTCCACCCGAGGCGTCTTGTCTCGATAAGCCACGACGATGCGTGCATTGGGGACGCGCGCGACGATTTCGCGAGCCCAGTCTACGACATGAGCCGCTCCATCACTCACCTCTAGGTCACCGGGATACAGGAAGAGCGGAGCATCGTCCGAAATCCCCAGACGAGCCCGCTCGGCACGCTGACGTTCGAGCGGGGGCAGCTCGACTTCGGGCGCGGGCGGGAAAATCACCTCGATCCGCCTGTCTACGCCGGCAGCCTCCAAGGACGCGAGAAACATGCGTCGCGTCCACTCGGATTGCGCAACGACTATGTCTCCAAACAGCAGCTTCCCGGGGCTTTCGAAGTCCCGTGGCGGTGACGCAATCGTCTGGACCGTCGGGATGCGCCGCAGCTTCTTGAGCAGATGGCCCACCTGACTCGACTTCGGATTCGGCGCGAAAACGAAGTGCCAAAGGTCCGCTCGGCTACGAAGCAGCAAGAACGAAGCTGCGTCGATGTTCTGTCTGAGGCCGGGACTGAACTTGCCCGATCCACCGTAAACTGAATGCGAGACGGTGCGCGCCCCGAGATCACGAGTGGACTCCCCCGTTCCCATCACGTGCGGCTCGAAATCCCCGAGATGCCGACACAAGTCACGCACAAGACATTTGCTCCCGTCGCGAAAGGGCGGGACCATCGGCTTGGAGACGAACTGGACCTGGGGCGAGTGGTCTTTCGATGGCGCCATGCGCCTAGTCTTACAGTCAGCCGCGCCGAACCGCAGCTAGAAGAGCCTGACCGCTTCCGCGCAGCGCGCTGCTCACCGCAGCGCCAACCGCCTCCTCCTGCAGTTTGATCCGATCGCTCGCTGAGCCCACTTCGGAACTAACGGAAGCATTCCCGGAGAGCGTGCCCACCATGCTGCGACTCGGGAAGTTCTCCACCAGAAACTCCACGCTCGCTTCGACGGTGGTGCTCGATCCGTTCATCGTCGCCGACAGCTTGCTGAGGCTGGCTCTCACCACGATCACGGGCCGGTTGAAGCGTTTCGAAGCAACCTGCGGATCCTCGCTCGCGTTCAGAACCGCGACTTCTGGGACGCCATCGATGGCCAAGCGCGAAGCGTGCGCTGCCGCACCGACGGCCTCGGGAGAATCGGTCCGCGCCCGGACGGGGTCGAACTTCACCAGAACCTTGGCCACCTGTCTCTCTTTGATCTGGTCTCGAGCGCGCTTCTCGAGCCCCGAAATCGTGGACAAGATGCGCCTTTTGACGGCCGAGCTCTTGTCGTCGCTCGCGCGCCGCAAGGCGGGCAGCGCCGCTGGATCACCGAGTGTACCGAGAGCCGCGGCGCAAGCAGCCCGCACCGCGACGCTTTTGTCTGTGAGGCCGGCGGATAAAGCATGGAGGGCCCGAGCGTCTCCCGTCTTGCCGAGGATCAGGGCCGCCTGCACCTGCATGCGAAAGTCGCCGGACGAGAGCTTACTCGTGAGTGATTCGATTCCCGTGTCTTTTGCAGCGGCCACCGGCGCCGTCGTGGATGCACCAAGAGCCAGAGCTCCAGCGAGGAGCAGCGCGTGGGGGAATCGTCGAATCGTCACTCTGACTACCACTTAACTTTCATACGCCCCGTTCGATCAATGGATTTCCTGAAGTGTCCCAAGTTTCGTGGCGGGTTTGGGTACCTCGTCTCCGCTTTGCACACAGGGACAACTGTCCGCTTCTCTGCTCGCGGCAAAACGTTCAACCGTGCGCGGATCGATTGTCCCCTGATGTGAGTAGGCACCTACACTCTCTTCGATCGGGGCTCGGTTGAGCGAAGAGAAGACCCGACGATCACAAAACGAAAACGGCGCCCCTCGGGGCGCCGCTCCATCAGGCAAGCTTCGAGTCAGGCGTCCTGGGGACACCCGTCCTCTTTTTCTCGTCCTTTGCCCTTCCCATCCTCAGCCTGATCGATGCACTCGTCCTCGTTGTCGGGGATCCCGTCGCCATCGTTGTCAGGATCGGGGCAGCCGTCCGTGTCCTCGAAGCCGTCCGTGTCTTCGGGCTCGTCGATACATTTGTCCTCGTCGTCCGTAACGCCATCGGAATCCGTATCCTTCACGTCGGGGCAACCATCGAGATCATCGAAGTCGTTGACGGTCTCAGGCTTGTCCGGACAATGGTCCCGAACGTCGGGGATACCGTCCTTGTCGTTGTCCGGCTCGGGACAACCATCCTTGTCCTCGAAGCCGTCGACATCCTCGGGCTTGCCCGGACACTTGTCGGCGTCGTCGGGGAGACCATCCTGATCGTTGTCGAACTCGGGGCACCCGTCGCTGTCCTCGAATCCGTCCATGTCCTCCGCCGCCTCGGGACAAGAATCGTCCTTGTCCTCGATACCATCCTTGTCACGGTCGAGAGTCGTCGCGTTGTACGTAACTCCGAGGAACGCCCGAGCGGTCGGCAGACCGACACCCTTCAAGAGTCCCGCGCCGCCACCGACGGTAAAGCTCAGCTGATTGCCGAGGGGCAGTATGCGTGCACCGGCGTCGAACTCCACGGCCGCCGATCCCTTACCTCCCCCGAAGGACGTCGTGTTGTAGACGTCGGCGATGACGCTGATGATCGGAGAGGCCTCGAACGCGCCACCTGCGCTGGCACGCAGCTCGGGCCCGATTTCCGATCCGCCGATAATAGCCGAGTCGCGCCAAAGACCGCCGACGTTGACGCCGTACGACAGCGGCCCGATCCCGCCGTCCGCAATGAAGGCGCCACCGAAAGTCGGACTCGAATTGCCAATGTAGCTGCCTTCCGCCGTCATGGTCCCGGTGGGAGCGGTTCCGTACAGATACGCACCGAGAACGATCATTTCCTCGGGCTCCCCGAAGAATCGTCCCTTCACTTCGAGCTGAATGTCGCCGAGGCCGGTTGCATTGATGCCTTCGTCCGGCGCCAGTCCGTCCTCGGCAATGCCTTGCCCCTTGGCCCAGCTCACGGGGATCTTCAAACCCAGCTGCAGTTGTTCGATCAGAGAAAGCGAACCGAGGATGTCGCCGGTCACCATGTTCTCGACGACGGGAATGTCCTCACCCGCGCTTCCGACGACGATGAACGGCTCGTACGCGTAGTTGACCAACATGCCCGCGGTCCACGCCATGTGTCCCTGAATCGCAGCCGCGCTTCGGGTGACGAAGAAGTTCCCGGCACCCGGCGCTGGATCGAACTTCTGAACTGAGACTTCGTTCTCGATCTGCTGCGCGCCCGCGGGCAAGCTTGCAAAGAGTACGGATAGCGAAGCAACTGCTGCTGCGAGACGGGGTGAAATCTTTCGCGATGGGGGCACTGGGGTATTACTCATGTCCGGCTTCTTGCTCGACGTTTTCAGGGCTCGGGAAAAGCCCGACGCCCCATGGTCACGAGGAGGCTCGCACAGCGCAACCGCTTGAGGCAACGGCGTTTTTTCTGCGTCGGTCGGCTCGCACAAGGCAAGATCGGCACACCCGCGCTTGGGCGGAAGCGGCGGGAGCGGCATCCCAGCAAGAGGGAGCCATTGTCGGACAAAACCACCGATTTTGGGGCTGATCGCGTCGGGGGGATGAGACAACGCGACGAAACGATGTATAGGGACCCATCTTTATGAGAAAAGTCCGCACTTCGGCGCTTCAAAAGCGCGCTTCTTTCATCCAGCTCGCCCTGGCTGCGGCGGTCCTCCTTCCCGCGATCTCTGCCCATGCTCAGACCGAGACGGCGCCGGAGAAACCGGCAAAAGAGACGAAGCAGGCCCCCCCGGCCGCACCCACAACGCCCGACAAAGGTGCCTCGACTCCGCCGGCCGAAGCCAAGCCCGAGGTGACCGAAGAGTCGGCGACGGAAGACAGAGGGGACGATGAGTCAGCAGCCGCCCCTCCCGAGGATGAAGCGACTGAAGAAGAACCGGCTGGAGCAGAAAGCGAGCCGAGCGAAGAAATGGAGGGCGAGGAGGATCCGGACTCAACCACCACCTCGACTGGCATGAGCGGCATGACCTCCGTCGGTGGCTCCGCTGCTGGAGGCCTCTCCTCCCCAGCGGGAAGCGGTGCGGACTTCGGTGCGTTCCCCAACCCCGCCGAGGACCAAAAGGCATTGGAGAAGCAGGGCGACGAACGACCCAAAGACGTCGAGCCCGACCGCGTCTTCGCCGAAGATTGGTGGTCACACACGCGCCCCACGATGGAGCTCCACGGCAACTTCCGCGTGCGATCTTCGATCTATCACAACTTCTCCCTCAACCGTATCGATTCGCCTGGCTCCGCGATCTGGCCCCGCCCTGCCGACCACTACTACACGGACCTGGACGGGAACTCCTACGGCGCGCTCGCCTGCACACCCGATGAAAGGAAGAGCGGTAGCAACGACAGCCCCGATGCGGCAGATCAGGGTTGCATCAGCCGTACCCAGGGCGGAGCGGACATGCGCTTCCGCCTCGAGCCCGACATCGTCATCTCGGACAACCTTCGCGTGCGTTCGCAGATTGATCTCTTGGGAAACCTCGTCATGGGGTCGACGGCCCAAGGAAACTCGAACTTCCCGGCGGCAACGGGCGGCTACGCCGTGGGGCCGCGCAGCGGCTATTCACCCGTCAGCGCGCAAACGAACTCGGTCGACTCACCGGTCTCTGGCGTCAACAGCCTCCAAGACGCGATCAGCGTGCGGCGCGCCTGGGCCGAGTACGAAACCCCGGTTGGTGAGCTCAAGTTCGGCCGCATGCCCGATCATTGGGGTCTCGGCATTTTGCGCAATGCCGGTGACGATATCGACGGCGACTATCAGTCGACTGTGGACCGCATCGCGTTTTTTACGGGCCTCCCCTCCATGTCCCTGTATGCGGGCGGCGCTTGGGACTTCATGAACGAAGGCGTGACGAGCGCCGCGTTCACGCCTCCCGGCGGCCAGCCCTACGATCTGTCTCAGCGCGATGACTTGAGCCGCATGAATCTGATGCTGTTCCGCAAGATGGACGCCCAGCTCGAAGAGCTCGCTCTCAAAAAGGGCAAGGTGGTCTTGAACGGCGGTCTCTATCTCACCTACCAGTGGCAGAGGCTCGCGGCGGATCACACCGGCAACGCGGCCACGTGCGACAGTGGTGGTGCGGCTATCGATTGTGAGGCGGACGAAGCCACGGAAATCTTCGTGCGGCGCGGGTTCAAGATGTGGACGCCCGACATCTTCGCCGAGGTAAAATACAAGGGATTTTCAGCTGGAATCGAGGCCGTCACCCACCAGGGTAAGTACGACAGCCTCCAGACGCTGCCGGGTTCCGAACCCATCGACTACAACAACCCCGACGGGGACGACGGATGGAAGATCCGAAAGTGGGCGATCGCGGGCGAGATCGAACAGCGCCTGGTCGAAGACCGCCTCGTACTCGGATTCTATTCGGGCTGGGCCTCGGGGGACCCCGACGTCGACTCACTCGTCCCTCCTGATGGGCTGACGGACGCTCAGACGCAGCTCGGCGATCGCACAATCTCGACGTTCCGCTTTCACCCCGGCTACCGCATCGATTTGATCCTCAATCGCCATCTGCTGAGCCGCGTCCAAGGGAGCTACTACTTCAAACCGATGGCGCAGTACGACTTCATCCGCAAAACGAACGGCATGAAGCTGGGCGGCCGCGCGGAGGCAATCTGGACCCGCGCCAGCAATTTCCTGCAGACTCCCGGTCATCACCGTGATCTCGGCATCGAGCTCAACGGTACGGTGTATTATCAGTCGAGCGACGGCGCCCTCAACGATCGGAAGGACCTCACGGGGGGCTTCTACGCAATGGCGCAGTACGGCGTGCTGTTCCCCCTCTCGGGTCTTGGGTACCAAGATGCCCAAACGCCGGCAGCCGTCGGGCAAGACGAGCTCAAGTTGAAGGCCGCTCAGCTCGTTCGGGCCTTCCTCGGCGTCGCATTCTAAAGCAAAGCGCAGCTCCCGGCAGGGTTGAGCCGAGGCGCCCTTCCGCGACCGAAGCAAGAGCGGTGTAACCAATACGCGCGCGATTGCGTACACTCGTGGCGTGAACCGTCGGATCGCCGCAGCTGCCCTCTTCGCCGGACTGACCTTGGTCGGCTGCGGCTCCGGTAAGCCACAGATCCCCGAGGAGCTCCTCGAGGTCGACGATGTACCTCTGGGAAATTACCCCGCAGGTCCCTACGGCCAAGAGATCGGAGATACCCTCGGCGACCTTTCCTTTCAGGGATATCGCGATCCGTCCACGTCCCGCGAGCTCGAGGAAATTCGCTTCGCCGACTTTTACGATCCGGACGGCGAAAAGGGGGTCCGCCTGCTCCTCATCAACACCGCCGCAGCCTGGTGCCAGCCGTGCCAAATCGAACACGGCGATCTCCCCGATCGAGTCCGGCAGTTCGAGACCCAGGGACTCGCCGTCCTCTCGCTCCTCTTCCAAGATCAGAACGGCGATCCCGCCAACCTTCGTACGCTGGACACCTGGGCCTCGCTCTTCGACACGAACTTTTCGATGGCGCTCGATCCGAGCTACCAGATGGGCCTCTATGGACCGGCGGAAACGCCGCCTCTCAATCTGATCGTCGACCCGTCCGACATGACCTTGCTCGCGACGTTCATCGGCAACCAAGAGGGTCCGATGTGGCAGTTCATCGACCGAGAGCTGCGCCGACGCAACGACTAGAATGAGCGAGCGCGAAAGTCGATCGCTCGAAAAGCAGCAACAAACAATGAGTTCGAGCAGAGTGCAGGCTTTCGAGAGGACCTCTCGTCCCCCCACCTTCCGTGGGGGCGCAAGTCCCGCTCGGAAATTGCGATCGCTCATTTAAAATGGCTGGGACGTTTTCATTTCGTGCGGGAGTCACGGGCGCGCTCTTGTCCTTGTTCTGCGCTGGCAGCGCCGGCGCAGAATCCGGCCCGCCCGGGCGAAGTAACTGGCGTTTCGATGTCACGAGCACCTCGAGCGCCGTCTACGCCGGTGACAACCGAGATACACGCTCGGGCGAGGTCGACACCCTGGTCAACGACGATTGGTCGCTGCTCTACGAACGGGTCGACACTCGAGCGACCAAGGGTCCGTGGTCGTTCGCCCTACGACTCGACGGCG
Source organism: uncultured Polyangiaceae bacterium (assembly GCA_965652275.1). Classification (GTDB taxonomy): domain Bacteria; phylum Myxococcota_A; class Polyangia; order Polyangiales; family Polyangiaceae; genus NIC37A-2. Next base: position 103,936 of record CBFGUR010000020.1, read on the forward strand.
CATACTTTCCGACGCGCCCGAGTCCCACTCAGGTGGGACTCGACTTGGTCGAAATCCGTCGCGCCGAAGGGGAGCCAGCGCTGGGAGCTCCGAGTGATCCGGTCTTCTTCAGACAAAAGGTCACCGAGTCGGGCGGCGAGCTCTCCAACCGTTACATCAATTGGGTCATCCCCGCGAAGTACTCAGTCAGCTATCGGGCTGCCGCTGTTCAGGCGACGGTCGGGGACTTCTACGCGCAGTTCGGTCGGGGGTTCGTTCTGAGCGTGCGAAAGGACGACGCCATCGCGAGCGACACCACGATCCGCGGCGCTCGCTTGGATGCGGGAACGAAGCTCGACAGCACACGAATCAAGCTGTCGCTGCTGGGCGGGAGCGCGAACCCGCTCCGCCTCGACCAAGCCAGCGGTCGATACCTTGCCAGCCAAACCGACGTGCGGCGCGGCTTTCAAACCGTCACCGAGGCGGGCATGCCTCACGCCATCGACACGGACTTCACTCCCAAGTCGGATGAATGCATGACGACTGCCACGTGCAGTTACGCTCCCGACGACATCTACGGCGCGCAAATCTCCGTCGCCCCGGAGGGGATGAAGTTTTCGACGCAAGCTTCCCTACTTACGCGCCATACCATCCTCACCCCTGATGTCGTACGTGGCGCGCACCGCATCTTCACCGCAAGCCAGACCATCGAGTTCCCGAGTGTCGCAGACTTCGGCTCCCTCTACTTCGAGGGTGCGGGACAAGAGCGCGCGTACGAACAAAGCGACAGCCAGCAGGGCTACGCGCTCTACGGGAATGTCGATCTGTACGCGGGAATCGTTCAATTCCTCTTCGAAGGCAAACATTATCGCGCGTTCTACCCGCTATCGGCCGGCGTCAGCGTCGCGCGAGCCCGTGAGTTCAATCAAATCCAATACTCGAGAGTTCCGACGACCGAGCCCGTCTGGAGCACGAGCCAGTTCGAGAACTTCAACACGTGTACCAGCGGCGGCCGCTCCAAGATGGATGTACACGTGTTGGAAACCGCATCGGTATTCGGCTGGGTGGGTCGGTATCATTCTTGGGCAGAGTCGGTCGCCAACGAAGAATGCGAGATCAGCGAAGACAATCTGAACCGGGTCTGGGACTTGGCGACCGGCACCGAAATCTCCTCGAGTGACCGACGCTCCCGTACCGAGATCACGATCGGCGTGCGTGACGACACCACCGCCCGCAACATCGGCACCGACGACGAGCCCGCGCACGTGTTCTACCGCGAGGCCTATACCCGCTACGATGCGCTTTTTCACGTCGCAGGGCCTTTCTCGCTACAGTTTCAGGGCTGGCATCGCTACCAAAACCAGGCAATCGGAGGTCCGGACGATCCGTGGATCGTCGGCCAGACGGTAAACGCCCTCGAAGTCGCGCCGTTCGGCAACGTGGCCTTTGGTTTCGAGTACGACACCGATCCGCGAACGCCCAACCTCTACTTCAACGGGCAGCTCACCTACCGAATGACGTCGGACAGCAACGTGTCCCTATTCGTAGGACAGAGGCGCGGCGCGCAACGATGTGTCGCAGGTGTCTGCCGCGTGTTCCCGCCCTTCGAAGGGGCGCGACTCGATTTGACCTTGAGGCTTTGACCACCAGAAGAAGAGGCGCGTGGAGGCCGTCTGGAGTTGTGCTAGCCCTCGCTAGACTCATGCGCTTTCGATGGTTGACCGGAGCACTCCTGCTTCTCGTAGCTCTCACCTTTGCGGTGACGTGCGACCCATCTCCCGACGATTCGGCACCCGGTGATCCGAACGAACTTCACCCCAACACGACGAGCCCCGACGAGCAGGGCGAGTCGGGAAGCCTCATCGAACCCGAAACTGACGACGGTCGAGGCGCGCCCCGACCCTAAGTGAGCGAGCGCGAATGTCCATCGCTCAAAGACAAGCGAATGACTTCGAGCAGAGTCCAGGTTTTCGAGAGGACTTGCGTTCCCTCACCTCTCGTGGGGAACACAAATCCTGTTCGACAATCGCTCTCGGTCATTCAGAGGGCAGCCTTGATGGCCTCTTCGAGGGCGGGAACGTCCGTCGGAGTGAAGCCCTCCTTCTTCTTGATGATCTCACCGTTTCGGTCGATGAGCACCGAGTACGGCGCGCTGGTCTTCGGATTGTAGAGCGATAGAGCCTCGGTCTCCGGATCGAGAAGGATGGGGAACGTCACGCGCGCCTTGCGCACTTCGGAGCGCACCCGGCCCATCGAGTTTGGGCCATCGATGTTCACCCCCAAGACTACGAAGCCGTCCTCTTGGTACTTCTCGTACAAGTCATTCAAATGCGGCATGGCGACGAGACACGGATCACAAAACGTCGCCCAGAAGTCGATGAGGATGACGCTCTTTCCCAGGTGATCCGAAAGGGTCACGGTGTCACCGTCGAGCGTCTCGACCTCGAAGTCGGGGAGGCTTTGTGTCTTTGCGGACGAAGCGTTCCCCTCGCCTCCCCCGCTGTCCAGTTGGTGAGCGGAGCCTCCCGGCTCAGCAACTGGCGGGGTCGAGCCGCCGCACGCCACGCACCACGCTCCCACCGCAAAGCTGAAGATTGAGAATGCGGAACTCTTGAACACCATGAGAAGGAGTACGCGCTCCGGGTCGGTGAGTTTCAAGGCAGAATTCGACTGGCTGCGCGACGGTACCCCAAGCGGCAATTCGTGCCGGCGTTCCAATCTTCATCCGTGACTCGAGCGGTAGCGTCGGCGACAGTCTCGATGGCGAAGTCGGCGACAGTCTCGATGGCGAAGTCGGCGACAGTCTCGATGGCGAAAGAGCGACGCGAACATTCGCGCAAAGCCGTGGAGCCGTTTGGCTCTGGACCATTTCTACGGCGCCGAAATCCCCCCGTGCTGTAGCGCCCGCCCCGCAACCATGACACGGATGTCGCGGTCCCATTTCGCTCACCTAGTCACTTGTCCTTATCCTACATGGACGCTTCGGAGGGCTTCGGGGGGTCCCTCGATGCACACAGTTCTTCGCGCGAGCCAGAAACTACCCCGAAGCGTTCCGCAAGCAGCTAAATATCAGCCCGATCCTTTCCCTTGGCCCGACAAGTGCAGAGGGACTTTTCACTTTGCTATCTTCTTTGTACAAGCACCAGGCCCAACAGTGTGGGCAGTGGAGAGTGGATGGGACTTCGAGTCATCGGGGACCGTCCATCGATCCGGGGCTTGTCTGCAAGGAAGGTAGGCAGGTTTTCTGACGAATAAGGAAACGGCGACCAAAGCATCAACGTTTGAGGCAGCGGTACCGACTGTAACCGAGGGCAATCCCCCGGAAGAGAAAATTCAGAGGAGCTTTCAAAGATGGCATATTTCAAGAAGCTGGGACTATTCGCGGCACCGTTGGCACTCGCCGCTGGTTCTGCAGGTTTCATGACCGGTTGTAACGGCGAAGACGGCCCACTTGGCGATCTGGCTGAGCAGTGCGGCCTGACCTGCCCGGGTGAGGGCGAGGGCGTATTGGCAGGCAACGCGTCGATCTCGGGAGTTGCGAGTGTGGACGCGTTCTTCGGATCCGTCGTACGCCTCAACACGGTGACCACTCAGGTCACAGGAAACATCCGGGCGGAGCTGGACGCGATCGCGCTTTCTCTGGGTTTGGAGAAGGGCGCTGCGGCTGCAGAGATCAGTGCAGCTCTCGAGGCAAAGATCGCGGCCAACGTTGAGGGCGAGCTCACCATCGATTTCCAGCCGCCAAAGTGCGAGGTGTCTGCCTCCGCAACCGTCGAAGCGACGGCTAAGTGTGACGCTTCGGTCACTCCCGGTGAGGTTTCCGCGAGCTGCTCGGGCAGCTGTGAAGCCGAAGTCAGCGCGTCGGGAGAGGTTTCTTGTGAAGCGGAGGCGACCGTCGAATGCAAGGGTACGGCTCCGAACTTCCGTTGCGAAGGTGCCTGCGAAGGTTCCTGTCAGCTCGACGCTGGCGTGACCTGTGAAGGAACCTGCAACGGTGGATGCGAAGGCAACTGCTCGGTGGAGAACGCCGACGGTTCTTGCGCAGGCACCTGCGACGGCGAATGCACTGGCTCCTGCGAGCTCAGCGCTGGGGCCGAATGCGAGGGTGAGTGCAAGGGCGAGTGCACCTACACGCCCCCCGACGGTCAGTGCGAAGCTGGCGCCAGCGCGTCCTGCAAGGCCGACGTCGAAGCAGAAGCCAGCGTTGAGTGCGAAGGAAGGTGCGAAGGCACTGTGGAGCCGCCCTCCGCAAGCGCCGAATGTGAAGCGAGCGCCAAGGCTGAGGCCGAAGCATCTGCTGAATGCACCCCGCCGTCTCTCAACGTGAACTTCGAGTTCAGCGCTGATGTCGCTGGTGACGCCACCGCTGAAGCGGAGTTCGTCGCTTGGCTCGAGGGGTTCAAAGGTCGCTTCGCAGCCCTCCTCGCAGCCACAGCAAAGGCGGACATCGTCTTCGACGTCGCAGCCAACCTCGGTGCAGCCGCAACGGGCGCCGTGCGCGGGTCCGTTGACGCTGCAGCTAGCGGCGACCTCGATCTCAAGACCTCCGTGGGTCTTGCTTGTGCGCTCGACGAGCTCCCCGTCGCGGTCGACGTGACAACGGAAGCAACCGCCGAGCTGACCGCGTCGCTCAGCGCGGCGGCAGAGATCACCGCAGTCTTCGGGGGCTGATCCACGAGACGAGTCCTCGGACTTGACGAAAAGCGACCATCGGGTTTACCCGGTGGTCGCTTTTTCATGTGGAGTTCCTGCTCCGAAAGACGAACATCGAACGATGACCGAACCCAGTGAAACCAAAAGCGAAGAGAGCTCACCGACAGAAGAAGTCCCCACGGCGGGGCCTTCACGTGACAAGATGCCGGCCTTTCAGACCGCTGCACTCGTCCTATCCGGAACGGGCTTCGCCTTGTCACTGCTCCTCCAGCAGCTTCACGTAAAGACACACCTGTACCCAGGTGAAGAACAATTCTGCAGCGTCGGCGCGGCCCTCGATTGCGCCTCGGTCGCCGCCTCGCCTTTCTCCGTCTTCCTAGGGCTCCCCTGGGCGCTATGGGGGGCGGTGGGTTTTCTTGCGCTGGCAGCAGCCAGTTATTTTCGCTCTCGCTGGCTGCTCCCGATGGCTGCGGTTGCCGCCGCGGCCTCCGTCGTTCTTTTCGGACTGAGCGCCATCCTCATCGGCTCATTCTGCCTCTACTGCGAGGGCGTTCACGCCGCGAGCCTCGCCCTGTTGGTCGTCGCCTACAAGAACCGCGACAACCTCAACGGCACCTTGAGCGACCGTACCCAAGCACTCTATGTTCTCGGTCTTCCCATCTCGACGGCGGTCGTGCTGCTGATCTTCGTTCCCCCGTACTGGAGCGTGTTCAGCTGGAAAGGCGCTCCACCATTTCCCACTGGAACGACGGAGGACGGTTACCACTGGGTCGGCGCATTAAACCCAACCGTCACGATCCACGAGTACGTGAACTACAAGTGTCCTCACTGCAAGACTGGGTCATCCAGAACGCTCGAAGCGCTGGGTCAGAACCCGGACTGGCGATTGGTGCGCCATCCACAGCCGTTGATGAATTGTTCCCCCGACAAGAACTACACTTGTCAGGCGGAACGCATGGCCTTTTGCGCCGGGGAGCAGGGAAAGTTCTGGCGAGCCGACCGTTGGCTCTTCGGAAACGTCGACTTCCAGAAGCGATTCGATCGGAAGGAGATGGTGGATGACCTCCAGCTCGATTGGAGGCAGTTCGAAACCTGCTTCAACGGACCCAAATCCTTTGCATTCAACGATCGCGCCTTCGAGGAGGCGAAGAAAAAGGGCCTGATACGTGTCCCCAGTTACGAGGTCGACGCGCCGTCTGGCGTACCCGATGCCTTGAAACCCTTGGTAGAAAAGCAAGGTGCAGCCAAGAAAACGACTCGAGGCAAGACCCTCCGAGACCTCATCGAGGAGGGTAAGCGGACAGACTAGCGATCCGATTTGACACCCCGCCTCCCGCGCCGTACCTGCCCTCCATGACCGAGTCTCAGGCGCCTCTGAGCGCCCGCCCGATTGGCCCCGAAGATCCCGTTCCGGGAGTGAAGAACGTCTTGCTCGTCATGAGCGGTAAGGGCGGCGTGGGCAAAAGCACCGTCGCAACCAACCTCGCGCTCGCCCTCAAAGCGCGCGGCTACAAGGTGGGCCTGCTCGACGCGGACATGTACGGGCCCAGCATCCCGACCATGCTCGGGATCACCGGTCGCCCCTCGAGCGACGGCAATCAGATAAGGCCCCTCGAGCGCTTCGGTGTGAAACTCATGAGCATCGGCTTCATGCTCGACGACGCGAAGGCCGCGGTCGTGTGGCGCGGTCCCATGCTCCACGGCGCGCTGATGCAGTTTCTCGGAGACGTAGCCTGGGGCGAGCTCGACTTTCTGCTCCTCGATCTTCCGCCCGGGACTGGCGACGTAGCCCTCACGCTTTCTCAGAAGCTCCAAGCCAACGGCTCGATCATCGTCACCACTCCTCAGGAAGTGGCCCTTCAGGACGTGTACAAGTCCGTCTCGATGAACCAAAAGGTCGGCATCCCGATCACGGGCGTCGTCGAAAACAACAGCTACTTCATCTGTAACTCCTGCGACGCCCGCCACGAACTCTTCGGGAGCGGCGGCGGACAGAAGGTCGCGGAGATGGCAGGCGCTCCACTCTTGGCGCAGCTCCCTCTCGACCCCAGCGTGCAAAAGTGGGGCGACGCCGGCACCCCGGTCGTCGAAGCCGCCCCACAGTCGGCAATCGCCCGGAAACTTCTCGATCTTGCTGACCGCGTGGTCGAAGAAATCAGAACCAACAATGCGGCGGCTGACGGCGAAACACTGAACATCGATCGCTCTGGTGGTGTGAACAAACACCTGCCCATCTCCCGCGACTGAGAAAACCGCACCTCTTTGGGGGCACGACCCCGATCTTCGACTTCACACTTCTAGAAGCTTTTTTCTAGGGCCAAACTCAGCGCCTTCCAGCCGCCGACACTCCATCGTCACCGAGCCTCACGCCTCGGTTGGCGGCGGACGAAAGCCGGGTTATGAGAGCGGTCTGCCCCTTTCGGGGCGCATTTACGGCCTCGACCGATGACTGACGAAACCAAACCCACTGCTCCTGAAGACGCTGCTTCCTCGAGTGAAGCCGCCCCGCAGGAAAACGCCCCCGCGCAGGCTTCATCCGAAGCTAGTGCACCGAACGACGAAGCTGCTTCAAGCGGAGCTGCATCGAGCGCGTCCAGCGCGGAAGCGCCTCCCACCGGGGAAGCGGCTGCCGCTGATTCGGGAGAGGCACCCGCTGCCGAATCGAGCGACGCAACAGCCGAGTCCGGGAGCGTGAACGAAGCGCCCAGCCCGAGTGTTGACGGCTCCGCGTCTGCCGAAGCGGTAACGCAGGGCGACGGTGAAGCCGGCGGAGAAGCGGTCGACGGTGAAGGCGGCGAGGCATCGGCCGAGGGTGAAGCGGCTGCCGACGCCGATGGCGCCAAGAAGAAGAAAAAGCGTAAGCGCAAGAAGAAGAAGAAGGGCGGTGGCGATCCGGCCAAGGCTCATGAGCGCGCGCCCTTCCACGTCGGCGAGGAAGTCTTCGGCAAAGTGACGGCCGTCCTCGAGACGGCGATCATGATCGATCTATCGGGCAAGGCTCTTGCGATCTTCGATCGTGGGGAAATGGAGCCCGATGACTTGGTGCCCGAGGTCGGGGACCGCTTCGTCGGTCAGGTCCTCGGCGATGGAGGCCGCGGGGGCCTGGTCGTACTCACGCGAAAGCCACTGCGCGAGGAAGAGGCCAAACCGAAAGCCGAAGCCGCCGCCAAAGACGGCACGCTTCTCAATTGCCTAGTCACCGGTGTGATCAAGGGCGGCGTCGAGGTGCTGTTCGACGGCCTGCGTGCCTTCGCACCTGCTTCAGGCGTCGACCTGCACCCCCGCACGGCGAACCTGCAGAACCTCGTTGGGCAACGTCTCGACTTCAAGGTGAGCACCTACGACAAACAGGGTCGCGAGGTCGTCGTCACCCGGCGCCCCATGCTCGAAAAGGAAGCCCACGAACGCCGCAAGAAGGCGCGAGAAGTCCTCCAAGAAGGCGCTGAGATGGACGGCGTCGTCCGTACCGTCGTCGAGTGGGGCGCCTTCGTCGCAATGCCCGAAGCGGAGAACCTCGAGGGCCTCGTGCACATCTCGGAGGTCTCGCATAACCCCCGCGATCGCATCGCGGACGTGCTCAAGCCGGGTCAAAAGATCAAGGTTCAGATCCAGAAGATCGACGACAAGGGCAAGATCTGGCTCAGCCGCAAGGCTCTCATCGAGGATCCATTCGCTAAGCTCGTCGAGGGCATCAAGGCCGGGGACGTCGTCGAAGGTGAGGTCACCCGCGTCGAGGAGTTCGGCGCCTTCGTGAAGATCGCGGACGGTTTCGAGGGCCTGTGTCACGCCGCTGACCTCTCCATCGATCGGGTCGACGACGCGCGTAAACTGCTCAATGCTGGCGACAAGGTGAAGATGGTCGTCCACCACATCGACCAGAAACAGCGCCGCGTCGCGCTCCATCCGACTCTCTCCGAGAGGCACGCCGGGGAGGAGCGCCAGAAGGTCGCCAAGAACTCGAAGCTCAAGGTCGAGATCGTCAAGGTCGACAAGCCTGGCCTCGTGGTACGCGTCCTCGGCGCGACCGGACGCCAAGCGCGCGGCTTCATCCCCGCGGGTCAGACGGGCACCCCTCGTGGCTCGGAGCTCCGCAAGCACTTCAACGTCGGAGATCAGCTCGAAGTGCTCGTGATCGATATCGATGCCCGCCGCAGCGAGGCGAAGCTCAGCATCAGCCGACTCCATCAAGACGAAGAGCGAAAAGCCCACAAGGAGTACCGCCAGAAGCTCAAAGCCGAGGCAAACTTCGGGACGCTTGGGGACTTGCTGAAGCAAAAGCTGGGGGGGTGAACGGCTGGGGGCGCGGCTTCTTTGGCTGCGACGGCGGTCCCCTCGCTCTTCTTGTAGTGGGGTAGAGGCCCCCCTCGTTCGCGGGAAGCGAATTCCCGCTCCTCACCCCCACCCGCCGGCTGAAAATCCGGCGCCTCCTACTTAGAGCCGGTCTGAAAACTTGGCCAGATGAAGCGGGCGGGTGCAGATGGGAG
>CBFGUR010000021.1:0-112893 GCA_965652275.1 uncultured Polyangiaceae bacterium
CCTTCTTCGCAGGCGCCTTCTTGGCGGCAGCCTTCTTCGCAGGCGCCTTCTTGGCAGCAGCCTTCTTCGCAGGCGCCTTCTTGGCGGCAGCCTTCTTCGCAGGCGCCTTCTTGGCCGGCTTTTCGGGCTGCGCTTCGTCGGCGGCTACCTTCTTCGCCTGCTTTTCGGTCTTCTTGGGTGCGGCACGGGGACGCCGAGCGGACTTCGGTGCTTCGTCTTCTTCCGTCAGCGTTTCGCTGGTCGTTGCGTCCGGACCTGCCGTCTTCTTCGGTCGCCCCAACTTACCGCCGCTTCGCTGCGCGAGAGTCGTCTCCACCTGCTCCACCAGCTTCGTGAACTGGAACGGCTTGTCGAGATAGGCATCAGCTCCATAAAGAGGAGACGTGAGCTCGTTCAGAGTGTCTCCGATGCCAGTGAGCATCACTACCCCCGTATGCGCAAGGGAAACCGCTTCGCGAATCTTTCGGCAAACCTCCCAACCACTCATCCCGGGCATCATCACGTCGAGCACGACGACGTCGGGAAGTTCGCGCGTCGCCGCATTCCACGCTTCGTCACCATCGGTCGCCTCGATGACCCGATAGCCCTGACTGCGAAGGTGGTTAGCTACAAGTGCAAGAGTGCTCGGTTCGTCATCTGCAACGAGAACGAGGGGTTTTTCGGTTTTTGCCATTTGTCGTGCAAAGCTCCCTTTGAGAGTTGGGGGTGACCCGGGGCGGACTATCGGGCCACCAGGTCAGCTTCTGGGGACCATTGACGCCAGGTTCGCCCCTTCGGTCAAGCAAAAGCGGCATGCGAGTCGGACGCTCTGCGACTACACTCGATCCCGGGTGGTTACTGAATCACAATCTCGTCAGCTCTCGGGGGAGCAAGCACTCGACGGCTTGAGCGCGGCAGCAGCTACGACTCGAACCCGCCTGAGAACTTCGAAGGGGCTCTCGACTCTAGCCCGGTGGCTACCGTGGGCCGTTCTGATTCTGACTCCTCTTACGGTGAGTTATCGATACAACCTGGTCTCCTCGCACGTGCTCCTTGCCTCCTGTGGATTGACGCTCGCGGGCCTTGCGGCGCTGGTCGTCAGGTCGGTCCGTCGTGGCGCCGGCATCGTCGAAGCCACCTTGCGCCTGGACGAAGCGCATGGGCTACGCGGACGACTAGCTGCGGCGCTCGAGTACGCTGGTGCTTTTGGAAGTGGGGCCCGCCGCTCGTCCGACGATGAAGGTTACGTCGCCATCGTGCTTCGGGACGCCCAAACAATCGGACAGCTTTCACCAGAGCGAGCTGCCCCACTGAAGGTCCCGCGTGCGATGGTCTGGGGAGCACTGATGCTCGTCGCCTGGGGAGTGATTTTGGTCGTCCCCGACAGGAAGCCGCCGCGCACCGAGCCCGAGAGCTCGACTCCTTCCGCCGCAAACGACCCGGAAAATTGGCTACTCGACGACGACGCAGAGCTCCTCGAGGCCGCAAGCGAGCGGCTCGACGAGAGCGTCACGTCCGAAGAGGGAAAGGCAGCCGCGGAGCAGTTCAACGAAATCGTCATCAAGGCCGTATCTGGTCAAATCGATCAGGCCGAGGCCTTCCGACTGGCCGCCGAACTGCAGGCAGATCTCGAAGCGGCAAGCCAAGAGGCCACCGAGCTGAAGGAAGGGCTGGATCGGCGGGGGGCGAGCCTCGACAAACGCCAGGTGACCCGACCGATCGGGAAAGCTCTCACGGAGCGCAACTACGAAGAGGCGCAAAAGGCGCTGCAGAAGCTCGCCGAACGCCTAGCGTCGGAACAGAAGTCTCTTTCGAAAGAAGAGCTCGAACAACTGCGCCAGTCCATCGAGGACATGCGTGGCGAAATCGAGACCCAAGAATCGACGGAAAAGTCCTCACAGGCACATGACGAAAAGGAGCGGTCCGCCCTCGAAGAGCGCCAGAAACGCCTGCTCCAGAAACAGCGCGAGGGAAAACTGAGCGCCAGCGAAAAACAGGAGATGGAGCGCAACGAGCGCCGTCTCAAGCGACTCGACCGCCGGAAGAAGACCAACGAGAGCGCCCAAGAGACGCTGAGCGAACTGGACAAGCAGCTCGCCGAAGCGGCCCGTGAGCTTCAAAAAGAGCAAAAAAAGGCAGGGGAGTATCTGAACCAGGCCTCGGAGACCCTGGCGGAGGGCGTGCAGAAGCAGCTGTCGGACGAAGAAAAGAAGGAGTTGATCAAGCAGCTCAAGGCGCTCAAGGAGCGCTTGCGTCGGCAGAACGAGGACGGCAAGCAAGCCGAGCGACTCCGAGAGTTCCAGAAGCGGGCGCGAGGCCAACGAGGAGACCTATCGGACGAGGGAGGACAGGGCGGACCACGACAGCCGGGGCAAGGGCGCGGGCAGATGAGAATCGGCCCGAGTGGAGCCCCCATCCCCGTCCCGGGCTCGGGACAAGGCCAAAAGCCTGGCCAGGAGGAGGGCGGCATCCAGCCGGGTACGGGTCAAGAGCCTGGTAACGCTCACGATCCGAACTTGGCAGGAGACGAGAGCCAGCTCGACGGCGCGGGACTCACCGATACGATGGCCGTCGCCCGCGATACCGGCGAAGGCCAAAGCGCGAGCGAGACGATCCTGAGCGTTGCTGAAGAGGGATTCACTTCCTCTTCTTACGAAAAACTCTATCGTGAGTACGAAACCGTGGCCGAAGAAGTCATGGAGAAGGACGTCGTCCCGGTGGGCCGCAAGGCGCACATTTTGCGGTACTTCGAACTCATCCGTCCGCGCGGGACCGAAGGGGCTGAGCCCAAGTCTCCTCCAAAAGGAAACCAATGACAGAAGAGCAAGAGGCTCGCCGCGAGCTCGAAGAGCTGAGCGAGAGCGTCCAAGAACTACGAACACAAATGAGCCGGGTCATCGTCGGACAATCGGCGATCATCGACGGCGTGATCACGTGTCTGTTGGCGCAGTCCCACGTTCTGCTCGAGGGGGTCCCGGGCCTCGGAAAGACGATGCTCGTCCGCACGCTTGCGGAGGTTTTGGATCTGCCGTTTTCCCGGATCCAATTCACCCCGGACCTGATGCCAGCAGACATCTTGGGCACCACGGTGGTCGAAGAGTCGAGCGTCGGCGGTCAAAGGTTCGAGTTCAAGAAGGGGCCGGTGTTTTCGCCGTTGGTTTTGGCCGACGAGATCAACCGCGCGACCCCGAAAACCCAAAGCGCACTCCTCGAAGCCATGCAAGAGCATCGGGTGACCGTGGGCGGACAAACCCACGATCTCGGGCGCCCCTATTTCGTGCTCGCCACCCAGAACCCCCTCGAAATGGAGGGAACGTACCCGCTCCCCGAGGCCCAGCTCGATCGCTTCTTCTTCAAGCTGAAAGTCCCGTTCCCGACGCGAGAGGACCTCCACGAAATCCTGGACCGAACCACGGGGATCGAACAAGCCTCGACCGAGCGCGCTCTTTCGCGGGACGACATACTGCGACTCCAACACATCGTTCGCAAAGTGCCGGTTCCGCATCACGTGAAGGACTACATCGTGCGCTTCCTCCGAGCGACCCACCCCGAGCTCGAGGGTGCGACCCAGATGGTCAAACGCTTCGTTGCGACGGGAGGCTCGCCGCGTGGCGCACAAGCCATGATCTTGGCGTCGAAGATCCATGCGCTGTTCGACGGCCGCGTGACGGCAGGCCTCGAGGACGTGCGCGCCGTAGCACCGGCGGCGCTGCGTCATCGAATTCTGCTCAACTTCGAGGGCGAGGCTGAAGCAATCACGACCGATGCGGTCATCGAAGAGCTGATTCAGCAGCTCCCCGAAGCTCTGGACTGAGACGGACGTCGCGATTCCGATGCAGCTGATCGACCGGATTTTTCGGCGGAAGGCGACCGCGCCAAAGAGAGGCGCGGTCACGGTCGATCTCTTCGACGAGGAGTTCTTGCAGAAGCTCTCCACCCTCGCCCTCATGAGCCGGCGGGCGGTCTCTGGGGTGCGTCGCGGCGAGCGCCGCAGCAAAAAGCGAGGAAGCGGAGTCGAGTTCGCCGACCACCGGCCCTACGTCCCGGGCGACGACATTCGTTTTCTCGACATCGGCGTGTATCAGCGCTTCGGAAAGCTTCTTCTTCGGCTCTTCGAGGAGGAGGAAGATCTGAGCATTTACTTCCTGATCGACACGTCGCTCTCGATGGCCACCCATGGCAGTGGCAAGTTGAACCAGGCCGTTCAAGTGGCAGCAGCGCTCGCGTACGTCGGGCTATCCGGCCTCGATCGAGTAAGCGTCACCACCCTCGGGGAAAAGGTCTCGGCCCGACTACCGCCCACACGTGGCAAGCAGCGGGTCTTTCGCATTCTGAAGTTCCTGAGTGAAGTCGAAGCCGAGGGTCGGACGAACCTCGGGCAAGCGCTCAAGTCCTTCATCGCCCAGAACAAGCGGCGGGGTATGGCTGTGCTTCTTTCCGATCTCTTCGATCCGGAAGGATTCGAGGCCGGCATCAACGTGCTGCGATTCAACAAGTTCGATCCCGTCGTCATTCAGCTCGTCGACGACCGCGACCACGACGGGAAACTCAGCGGCGATTTGCGGCTGGTCGACGTGGAAACGGGTGAAGGCCGCGAAGTTTCGATGAACCCCAAGGTCCAGCGCAAGCTGCTCGAAGAAACCACGCGACGGCAGCTCGCCATCGAACGCTTCTGCGCCTCCCGCGGCGTCCCCCACTTCCCCGTAAACGTGAACACGCCGTTCGACGAGGTGGTGCTCTCGGTGCTCCGCGCGGGAGGGTTGCTCCGGTGAAGGTCGTCTTGGTGACGTTCGCGGGGCTGCCCCTCACGACGCTCCTGTGGGGCTTCTTGGGAGCGGCTACTCTCACGACGCTTCTTTACATCTTGCGTTTGCGGAGACGCCAAGTGCACGTGGCGTTCCTCGCGCTTTGGGAAAAGTCTCTTCTCGAACGCAAAGCGTCCGCATTGCGCTCGCGCCTGCAGCGCCTGCTCTCCCTGCTCATCTCGCTTCTCATCGTGGCGGCGCTCATCCTCTCTCTGGGTGATCCCAGATCCGACGACGAAGAGGAGGGAGGCCGAAGCATCGCCGTCTTGCTCGACGTCTCGGCGTCGATGGGTGAACCGAGCGCCGAGGGCACACGGCTGGATCTCGCTCGCAAGCGCGTCGAAAAATGGCTGGAAAGTTTGGGTCCCGGAGACGAGATGTTGCTCGTAGAACTCGGGGCTCGACCTCGTCCCCTCACTGCCAAGACTCGCGATGAAGCGACGCTCAGGCAGGCGCTTCGCGAGGCCGAGGTGCTGGACGTCTCCGCAGACCTCGAGGCAGGCCTCCGTCTAGCGCGCGACGCCCTGCGCGGCCAGGAGCGCGCCCAAATCATCGTCGTCAGCGACGGGGCGCTGCCGCCGCTCGACCCCGAGGATTTTCCGAGTCTTCCGCCGCTCTACTTCGAACCCGTCGCGAAGAAGACGGAAGCCTCCACCCAAAACGTCGGCATCACGGCGTTTTCGGCCCGTCGCTATCCACTTTCCGCCGACCGATTCGAGGTCCTGGTCGAGCTCCACAACGACGGCAAAGAGCCGGCTCGAGTCGAACTCGGACTCTTCGAAGCCAACGACGATGGTTCGCGCGGCAAGCTGCTCGATCTGAATCGGGTGACCCTCCCGGCCGAGGGGAGCATTTCTCAAACTTATGAGAATCTCGACCACGCGGAAGCGGGCCTCATCGCGGAACTGACGCGCGTCGATTCGGGCGCTGATCCGTTCTCGCGAGACAACGTCGCGCGCACACTGCTCGCCCAGCGCACGCCAGCGAAGGTCTTACTCGTGGGCAAACCCGACAACTTCCTGGACGCCGCGCTTCTTCTCGAGGACAGCCTGGAAGTGAAGCGCGTGAGCGCGGGCGAGTACCCACCGAACGAAGCCTTCGATATCACGATCTTCAACGGGGTCTTCCCCGAGCGAAGCAAGACCACTGGAGCTGCGCTCTACCTCGGGGTCCCCGAGACCGGCGGCAGCTACCCCCTCGAGGTTGGAAAAGCGCTGGAGCTCTTCGGGTTCGACACCTGGGAAGAAGAATCGACGGTCTTCCGGCTCATCGATCCCTACAACATCCAAGTCCTCGCGGGGAACGCGCTGATCCCTGGCAAAAATGACGAAGTTCTCGGAGCCAGCCAGCACGGACCACTCCTGGTTCAGGGAGAGCGCCCGGAAGGCGCCTTCATCGCCCTCGGGTTTTCGCCACGTCAAAGTGACTTCGTCCTGCGCACCGCCTGGCCTCTCTTCATCCTGAACATCATCGACGAGCTCCACCCGAGGGGCCGCACCGATGCGGTTTTGGGTCTGAAGACCGGAACGCTCTGGCGGCCTCCAGTCGCCGCGCAGCAGCCCACGGTCAAGGTTCACGGTCCGCTCGCCAGTGTGACCCCTCGGGTAACGACGGTCCCCATCGACGAAGGCCGAGCCATTTACTTCGGTCAACAGGCAGGGTTCTACGAAGCACTGACCGACGACGGAAAAGTCCGCTTTGCGGGGAGTATCCTGAGCGGCGCCGAAGGCGCCTTACCAGCCTCCGAGGAGTATGTCTTCGGACAAAAGCCACTGCCAGAAGTCCAGGGGATGAACCCGCGCACCGACCGGAAACCGTGGTTTTGGCTTCTCGTAGGAGTCCTGTGCGTCTCGTTCAGCGAGTGGTGGCTGTACCACCGGAGGTGGACGGTCTGATGGCGCGCTTTTCGATTTCACGGCGCACGCAAACGGTCCTTCTCGTCGCCTTTTGCGCCCTTTCGAGCGCGTTCCTGTACTGGTACGTCGAGAGCCAGAGCCACAGGCTCTCCGACCTATCCTTTCACGCCTTCGGCAAAGAGCTCACCCTGGCCGAAGGCAGCCTGACGTGGCTCGTCGCGCTCCTGCCTCTGCTGTTGCTGGGGGTGTTCCGCTCTTTTGCCGATCTCCCTTGGCAACAGCGCATCCTCTCGTTCTTGGTGCGATGCGCGTTCTTCGTGTGTCTCGTCCTCAGCCTCGGTCAACCTCAGGAAGAGCAGGAATCGAGGAGAGTGTGCACCGTCGCGATGGTGGACGTTTCGACATCGGTTTCGGATGGTGCGCTCGCGGGCTATCTTTCCAAGTTCGCCGATCTTCGCAAAGCGCGTGGAGACGGCGACGAGCTGCGCCTGATTGCCTTTGCGGAAAACGCCCGTGAGGTGCCCCTCGAAGACAATCAACAAGAGCCGCGCGAGCTCTCCGTTCAGGACTTGCGCAAAGGCATCGATGGCGGCGCCACCGACATCCAGGGCGCCCTGCGCCTGGCCTCTGCCTTCGAAAGAAAGGACTGCATCAATCGCCTCGAGCTCGTGAGCGACGGAATCGAGACGCGCGAAAACGCCATCGACGCGGTCGCAGCGGCTCGCGACCGCGGGGTGCGTGTGTTCACCGAGCTCCTCGAGAAATCACCCAAGCCGGACGCGGCTGTCGTGGGCGTCGAGCTGCCGTCTGGTGTGCGCACGGGCGAGCCCTTCGAAATTCGGGTGAAGCTCGGGGCCACCGGTTCGGTCAAGGGCCAACTGCGCCTGTACCAGGGCGACATGATCAATGGTTTGGGCGGCGTGCGCCAGGTGGAGGTCTCCCCGGGTGGACACGTCGAGACCTTCGAAAGCGTGGTTCGCGTGCCCGGCGACGTGAGCTATCGCGCGGAGTTCGAACCCGAGCAAGCGGCCGATCAGTTCGCCCAGAACAACGAATTCGTGGCTTCCGTGGAGGTTCCGGGGCCGCCTCGTGTCCTTCTGATTGACCGAAAACCGGCCCAAGCGACCTATCTCGCGCAAGCGCTGGTGTCCCAGCAACTCGATGTCGACGTGCGAGATCCAACCGCCGTCCCCCAGAGTCTCTCGGAGCTGTCCCCGTTTCACTTCGTGATCCTGTCCGACCTCGCGAGGTCCGACGTCACACGGGGCGCCGAGGCGCTCTTCGAACAGTACGTGCGGAGCGGGGGCGGACTTCTCTACGCGGGGGGCGAAGCCGCTTACGGACCCGGCGGATGGCAGGGGTCGCGCCTCGAACGGATCCTCCCGGTGACGATGGACTCACAAAAGGACAAGGAGATCCCCGGCGTCGCGATGACGCTGGTGATCGATCGCTCCGGATCCATGACAGGGTTGCCCCTGGCGATGGCGAAGGAGGCCTGCAACGCCACTCTCGGCGTTTTAGACGGAAGCGATTTGATCGAGGTCATCGCTTTCGATTCAAGACCCAAGCGCTTCGTGAAGATCCAGCCGGCGCGGTACCGAGCGCGGATCCAGCGAGAGATCACGACGATACTCCCGGGAGGCGGGACGGAGATCTTCAACAGCCTCGACATGGCGTATCAAGATCTTGCCGCTACCGAAGCCAGAAGGAAGCACATCATTTTGCTCACCGACGGCAACGCGGGGAGCGACGGCATCTACGAACTGGCGTCGACGGCCTTCGCGGAAGGCATCACCATCACCACGGTGGGACTCGGAGGGGGCGTGAACGCGTCACTGCTCACCATGATTGCCGAGGCTGGCGGCGGGCGATTCCACGCCGCCGAAGATCCCTCGCGCCTGCCTCGCATCTTCACCCGGGAAACCGAACTGATCTCCAAGAAGGCTGCCATCGAGGATTGGTTCCCAGTCTCCGTCGCCACCGGAGCGGAGTTCCTCAAAGGCGTGGGGATCGGAGCGGCCCCGCTATTGCGCGGGTACACTTCCACGCAGTTTGCGGGTCCACCATCACAGCTGATTCTCGTCAGTGACCGCGGTGAGCCGATCTTGGCGCGGCGCCCCCTGGGTCTAGGTTACACGTTGGCTTGGACGAGCGATCTGAAGACGCGTTGGGCCACGGATTGGCTCAAGTGGGGGACCTTCGGCCGCTTCATCGCCCAGCTGGTCCGGGAACATCAAAAGACCGACGACACGGAAATCCGACCTATCGAGGTGCGGGTCGAGGGCGACGAGCTCGTCGCCACCCTCGAAGCCTACGACGATACGGAAAACTTCGATGACAGCCTTCGCTCGTCTCTCACGGTCAGACACATGTCGAAGAGCTCGGACAAGAAGGCCGAGGAGGGTGAGGTCGTGTTGTTCGAGCACGTCGCTCCGGGGCTCTATCAAGCCCGCGCAGAGCTCCCGGAGTTCGGAGCGTACGCCATCAAGGCCATCCATCAGAGAGTGCTCGACGACGGACGTCGCACTGCCGCCGGGGTGAGCTTCGCTTCCGTCACTCGCCCTTATCCCGAGGAGTTCGCCGATCTGACGCCCCGCCCCGAAACCATGAAGAGATATGCCGAGATCGGTGGAGCCAAGCTGGGCGCTGCTCCCAGCGAAATCTACGCGCCGGGCAAGGACGTCGTCACCACCCGCGTGGGACGCCAGAATCTGTTCATCGTCCTAGCCGTAGCCCTGTTCTTGCTGGACCTCTTCCTGCGGCGCGTTCGGATCTTCGACCGCAATTTTCGGGCAGCAGAGCGAGCCGCCCTGCGCGCCTGAGGCGGTCCTCGTGCGCCCCTGCGCTTCGTGGCTTTGTGCCGCGCCTGGCGCTGCTATGTTCCGCGCCCATGACGGCCCCGGTCACCGATCCGCTCCTCGCCGATCTTCAGCGTCGCGAGCTTCTGCACCAATGCACGCATCTGCCGGAGCTCGCCGTGCACCTTGCGACGCCTCGATCCATTTACGCGGGCTTCGACCCGACCAAGAACTCACTCACGATCGGGAACTTGGTCAGCATCCTGCTGCTGCGCCGCTGTCAGCTTCTCGGTCACAAGCCGGTCGTCGTGATGGGGGGCGGGACCGGACTGATCGGCGATCCGAGTGGAAAGGACGCCGAGCGTCAGCTCATGACGCGCGACACGATCGCAGAGCACATCGCCGGACAAAGGGTCATCTTCGAGAGGCTGCTGGACTTCGACGGCCCTTGCGCCGCGACCATCGTCAACAACGCAGATTGGATCGAAAAGCTCAGCTTCGTGGACGTCCTCCGCGACGTGGGGAAGCACTTTTCGGTGAACATGATGATTCAGCGGGACTCGGTGAAGACGCGTCTCGAAGGTCGGGAACACGGCATCAGTTACACCGAGTTCAGTTACATGATCCTCCAAGCTTACGATTTCTCGTATTTGAACGAGAAAATGGGGGTATCGGTGCAGCTCGGCGGCTCCGATCAGTGGGGGAACATCGTCGCGGGCGTCGATTTGACACGGCGCCAGTCGGGCAAGGAGGTCTATGGGCTCACGTCCCCCTTGGTGACGAAGAAGGACGGCGGCAAATTCGGCAAGACGGAGTCCGGCGCGATTTGGCTCACGAGTGACCGAACCAGTCCATACGCGTTTTATCAGTTCTGGATCAACACGAGCGACGACGACGTGCCCACCTTTCTCAAGGTGTTTTCACTCGAGCCCATCGAAGACATCGAAGTGCTCATCGCGGAGCACCAGAAAAACCCCGGCGCGCGAACGGCACAGAAGGCGCTTGCGGAAGAGCTGACCAAAATGCTCCACGGCCCAGAAGCGCTCAAGGACGCTATCGCTGCAAGCGATGCTCTGTTTTCCGGGAAGGTCGCGGAGCTGTCGCCCGCCATGTTGAAGGAAGCCTTCGCGGCGGCGCCGTCCTCGACCATCACGCGCGAGCGCCTGAAGGGCAGCGGTGTCGACCTCGTGGACCTCATGGTCGAAACGGGAGTCGCGAAGAGCAAGCGCGAGGCGCGTCAATTCATCTCGAGCGGAGCGGTGTCGGTCAACGGGGAGAAGGTCGGCGACGGATTCTTCCTTACGGAAGCGACTCTACTCCATGACGAGGTTGCCCTGCTCCGAAGGGGTAAGAAAACGTGGCACATGTGCCGTATCGATGAGTGACCCGCACGTTTGTCTCGCCATTTTCGCGGGCCTTTTTCAACGACCAAACCTGTGCTGCATTTGCAAGAGTGAGCTACGACAAGATTCGTCATCGCCTTCGCGAGGGGCGCCCCCTGGTCGTAGACTCCGACGTCGCCGCCTCACTCGGCGCGCGCGGCTGTGAGCTCGACGAACCGGGAGCACTGGGCGCCGTACTCTACCGAGAGCCGGCGCGTGTTCGCGAACACCACCTTGCAGAGCTCTCGTGTCGAGTCGACGTTCTCAGCGCGCTGACCTCCGATACGACGCCCCGTGCCCTCGCCGAATCCGGAATGGAGCATCGCTCTGCCCGGCTGACGGGCAAGGCCCTCGATCTCGTGTGTCAGATTGCGGAAGAATCATCCCGACCCGTGGCGGTGGCGGGCGTCCTCGGTTCGGATCAGGTGAGCGCAACGCTTCAGGGTCGATTCGAAGAAGAGGCACGCGAACACGTGGCGCGCATTGCCCACGCAGGAGCGGAGATCATCATCGTTCGCGGCATGGGCTCGCGAGTCGATTTGGTGTTTTCGGTGGCCGAGGCGGCTCGTCACGACATTCCGACGTGGGCCGTCGTCGATCCGTACATCGAAGGGGATTTCGACGAGCTCGTGACGTCGCTGGTAGACGCTGGCGCGGAGGCGATCCTTTTCGAGGTCTCTTCCGTTGATGAAGGTCTGGAGAAACTGGGGAAGCTCAAGAGGACCGACGCGGACGTCGTCCCGGGAGCGCTGCTTTCGGCCGCCCCGGACGCACTCCGTGGGTTCCCTAGCCCACTCTTTTCTTCTTGGGTGGATCGAGTCGTGGAACTGACCGACGCTGGCGCGCGTATCGTCGGTGGCGGTGCTGGCACGACCGAAGCCCACACACGGGCCTTGGTGACGCGACTTGGGGTCATTCACCCATCGATGCCCCCAGAAATCCGAAACTGACCACTTTCCAAGTGGGCGATCCGGCGCCGAAGTACTACTAACACCGAAGCCTCCCATGTCGCACACGAAAGTACTGCGCGAAGAGCTCGCTCAGGTCATCGCACAACACGAAAAGCCTCCGTCCGAGTTTCGCATCGGCGCCGAAAACGAAAAGTTCGGAGTCCACGAGGAATCGGGGGCGCCCCTGAGCTACGGCGGCGACTTCAGCGTGTGCCGCGTGCTCACCCATTTGGAGGAGGAGCACGGCTGGCAGCCGATCCGAGAAACCTCCGACGGGCCCGTATTGGCCCTTCGACGAGGCGACGCGAACATCACTCTCGAACCGAGCGTCCAGCTCGAGCTCAGTGGTCGCCCCTTACCCGATCTCCACGCGGTGCGCGACGAACAGAACGAGCATCTGAGAGAGCTTTCCCGCGTCTCCAAGGAAATGAAGATCGCCTGGCTGGGGACGGGGTTCCATCCGCTTTGTCGGCTCGACGAGCTTCCCTGGGTGCCCAAACAGAGGTACCCCATCATGCGCGAGTATCTCCCGAAAATGGGCAGCGGCGGGCTCGACATGATGCAGCGGACCGCCACCGTGCAAGGCAACTTCGATTGGTCCAGCGAATCGGACGCGATGAAGAAGCTTGCCGTCGCGCTCGGGATTTCGCCACTGCTTCAGGCGTGGTTCAGCAACGCGCCCTTCTCCGAAGGCAAAGCTCACGGCGCCTTCAGTCGTCGTGGCGACGTGTGGCGGCACATGGACCCGACACGGAGCGGACTCATTCGTCCGCTGTGGGGTGACCGAGAGACGCGCTACGAGGATTACGTGGAGTGGTCTCTCGATGCCGGGATGTTCTTGTTTTGGCGGGACGGACGGAGCGTCAAAAATACCGGCCAGAGTTTCCGCTCATTTCTCAGCGACGGATACGAAGGGCACACGGCGACGCTCGCCGACTACAAGCTGCACCTCACGACCTTGTTCCCCGAGGTGCGTTTGAAGAACACTCTCGAGGTGCGCTCGGTGGACGCACTGCCCCCCGCCCTCGCCATGGCTTCCCTCGCGGTGTGGACGGGCATCCTGTACGACGAGGTGGCCCTCGACCGAGCGCGCGAACTCGTGAGCGAACTGTCGTTCGAAGGAGTCGAGGCAGCACGACCCGGGTTCGTAGAGCGCGGACTCCATGCGGAGCTCTGTGGCCACCAAGGGTTCCAGTGGGCGGAGCGCTTGGCCGAAATAGCCGGAGAGGGACTCCGACGCCGCGGCCGCTTCGACGAACGCGGAGCTGACGAGTCGATCTACCTCGAGCCCGCGACCGAGATCCTCGCCACCCGGGTGCTGCCCGCCGAAGCGGCCCTCGAGCGCGCGAAGCAGGGCGCGTCGCTCATCGAAGCGACCCGCATCGAGCTGCCGGAAGGGGCCTGAGCCCGGCGCCTAGCTGGTCGGCTGTTCACCCTTGGGAGAAATTCGGGCAACACTCTGGAAAAACGGAGTGCCGGCCGTTGACACCCCCCGGGCAGTGGATACTTTGCGGGCTGCTAGCACTCTCCCTTTGTGAGTGCCAATCCGTATTATTCTGTAATTTCGCTAGTTTGCGGTCATTCGCACCGCGCAGCGTCCCCTTTAACCGGCTCAACCCCGGAAAACTAGGAGTTTGCTCAATGGCCAGCAAGATTCGTCCCCTGCAAGACCGCGTCATCGTCAAGCGTGTCGCTGAAGAAGAGAAGACCAAGGGCGGCATCATCATCCCCGACACCGCCAAGGAAAAGCCCATCGAGGGTGAAGTCATCGCAGTCGGTCCCGGCAAAGTCGAGGACGGCAAGCGCATCGAACCGAGCGTCAAGTCCGGCGATCGCGTTCTGTTCGGCAAGTATGCCGGTACCGAGGTGAAGCTCGAAGGAGTCGAGCACCTCATCCTGCGCGAGGATGACATCCTCGGCGTCATCGAGAACTAACTTTTAGACCCACGATTTAGGAGAGCTAAGAAAATGGCTGCAAAAGAAATCGCGTACGACGAGTCAGCGCGCAAGAAAATCCTCGCGGGTGTCAACGGCCTCGCGAACGCCGTCAAGGTCACCCTCGGTCCCAAGGGCCGCAACGTGGTGATCGAGAAGAGCTTCGGTTCCCCCACTGTCACCAAGGACGGCGTAACCGTGGCCAAGGAAATCGAACTGGACGACAAGTTCGAGAACATGGGTGCACAGATGGTGCGCGAGGTCGCTTCCAAGACCTCGGACGTTGCTGGTGACGGCACCACGACGGCCACCGTTTTGGCCCAGGCGATCTTCCGCGAGGGCAGCAAGCTCGTCGCAGCGGGTCACAACCCCATGGAAATCAAGCGCGGCATCGATCTGGCTGTGGCTGATCTGGTCGCTGAGCTCAAGAAGATTGCCAAGCCCACCCAGGACCCCAACGAGATCGCTCAGGTGGGAACCGTCTCCGCAAACGGTGACGAGACCATCGGCAAGCTCCTCTCCGAAGCCATGGAGAAGGTCGGCAAGGAAGGCGTCATCACCGTCGAAGAAGCCAAGAGCGCCGAGACGAGCCTGGACGTCGTCGAAGGTATGCAGTTCGACCGCGGCTACCTCAGCCCCTACTTCTGCACTGACACTGAGCGCATGCAGGCCAACCTCGAGGAGGCCTACATCCTCATCAGCGAGAAGAAGATCTCCAACATGAAGGATCTTCTCCCCGTTCTGGAAGCCATCGCTCGTCAGCAGAAGCCCCTCCTCATCATCGCCGAGGACATCGAGGGCGAAGCTCTCGCCACCCTCGTGGTCAACCGTCTCCGCGGCACCCTGAACTGCGCAGCAGTGAAGGCTCCCGGTTTTGGTGACCGTCGCAAGGAGATGCTCAAGGACATCGCCATCCTCACCGGCGGCGAAGTCATCTCCGACGAGCTCGGTCTCAAGCTCGAGAACGTCACCATCAGCGACCTCGGTCAGGCCAAGCGCGTCAAGATCGACAAGGACACGACCACCATCGTGGACGGCGCTGGTGACAAGGAGAAGCTCAAGGGCCGTCAGGGCGAAATCCGCGGTCAGATCGAGAACACCACGAGTGACTACGACCGCGAGAAGCTCCAGGAGCGTCTGGCGAAGCTCGTCGGCGGCGTCGCCGTCATCAAGGTCGGTGCAGCTACCGAGACCGAGATGAAGGAGAAGAAGGCTCGCGTCGAGGACGCACTGCACGCAACCCGCGCCGCAGTCGAAGAAGGCATCGTCCCCGGCGGTGGCGTTGCACTCCTCCGCGCTCAGGCCATCCTCGACAAGATGGACGTCTCGGATGCCGAAAAAGTCGGCGTCCGCATCATCCATCGCGCCATCGAGGAACCCCTCCGTCAGATCGTCGGCAACGCCGGTCTCGAGGGCTCCATCGTGGTGCAGAAGGTCCGCGAAGGTTCGGGCAACTTCGGTTACAACGCTCGCACCGACGAGTACGGTGACATGGTTGCAGCCGGCGTCATCGACCCCGCGAAGGTCGTTCGCTCGGCTCTGCAGAACGCAGCGAGCGTCGCAGGTCTCATGCTGACCACCGAAGCGCTCGTCGCCGACAAGCCCAAGGAAGAAAAAGCTGCCGGCGGTGGACACAGCCACGGCCACGGCGATTTCTGATTCCGTAGGAGGGGACCCCGACGCGTTGAGTGCAATGCGGAGCGGACGACAGTCCGCGAAGCTGCACGAACCAATACGAGGCGCTCACTCGATTCAGCGCAAAGCGCGTCGGATGTCCGCCCCTCCTCGCGTTTTGAAGTGAATTCAAAACGCTCACCTCCACTTCCCGCTGCGCTCCGGCGGGCGCACGTTGCGCCCGGCGGTGCTGGGGCGGCCTCGTCACTCCACGGAGCCCTGAAGGCTCCTCCATGCCTCGGGTTGTGGCTCAAGGAGACGGCGCTTCTCTTCTCGGAGGAGCGCCGTTTCTTTTGGGTCGGCGGCGGGGACGCGACGCCTCGCAACACCTCGCGCTACGCGCTCGCGTCCTCGGGTTGTGGCTCAAGATGCGGCGCTTCTCTCCACGGAGCCCTGTAGGCTCCTCCGTGCCTCGGGTTGTGGCTCAAGATTGCGGCGTTTCTCTTTGGAGGAGCGCTGTTTTCTTTTTGTCCGCGAATCGGCCGTGTGTCGCGCGCTGCCGCAGGCGCGGTCCGCGCCGAGGACCTGGGGAAACAGATGGAGCGAAGCAAGGCTCCGCGAAGGAGCGGAGAAGATTCGGCCCTCACTTCCGTGGGGCCGCAATCTTCGGAGCGGGCCTTACGGCGAGAGCAATGGAGGAGCGCTGTTTTCTTTTGTCCGCGATCGGCCGATTTTCGCGCGCCGCCGCAGCTCCCGCTCGGGAGCGAGGACCTCAAGAAAACAGAAGGAGCGAAGCAGAGGCCCCCGAAGGAGCGGAGAAGATTCGCCCCCTGGCGGAAGAGTGCGAGACGGCGTGGACTCAAGTCCACGGAGTTGCACGAGCCAGTACGATGCGCTCACTTGTTTCAGCGCTCCGCGCGTCAGCTGAGGGGGGCGTAGTCTTCGTAGTGGGGCTCATGGCGCAGGGAGTGGAGGCGAACCCGATACCGACCATTCGCCCTTGAGGGCGGCGAAGCAGAGTGTGTCCCGGCGACCGTCTCCAACCTCGGCTTTTTGGCCGCGGAGCGTGCCCTCGTAAAGCATGCCGACCTTTTCCGCCACGCGGCGGGAGGCTTCGTTCCTACTGTCGCAGCGCCAGCTGAGCCGAAGGAAGGGCCATTCGGAAAGGCCCCAGGCAAGCATCGCGCGGAGCGCGCGGGTCCCGAGTCCGTAGCCGGCGCGGTCCTCGGCAATCCAGAGTCCGACTTCGGCGCAGAGGGTGTCGAGCGGCCCCTCTCGCAAGTGCAGTCCAGTGCCACCGAGGAGGGTGCGTCCGTCCTCGGAGACGATGGCGAGAGCGAAGTCGAGGTTTCGCTCGTAGCGTTCGATCAGGGCGCGCAAAATCTGCTTCGATTCCTCGGGCGTCTCGGACTCCCTCACCCATGGCATCCAAGGGCGGAGATGTTCGTAGGAGAGGCAGGTCTGCCGCTTGAGCTCGACGTCGTCTCGCTCCCAAGCGCGAATGACGAACCCTGACTGGCGATCTGCGGCGGGCACCGACAGGCGCTTCGGGGGCGTGAACACATCGAACATCGAGGGCAGTCGTAGTGGAGCTTCGCGCCTGCGCAATCGTTCAGATGCGCGGCCCTGCGATGGTTCGAGTTATGGTGTCGCGGCTGTATTCAATCGTATTGGACTACCTGCGATGGTGTTGAGAACTCCCGCTACGACACGCTCCAGGCCGTTGACAGATTGACTAACTTCTGATGTCATACCGAGGCTGTCGGGTCGATGAAGTTTTCCGCCCGCATGAGAGAGAGGATGATGATGAAGAATACTTTGAGGGATTGGTTGGTACTTGGAGCTGTCGTGTCTACGGCGTCGTTCGTCATGGCTTGCGGTGGAGGCAAGGACGACGAAGAGTCGAGCGAGCCTTCGGGTGGTTCCTTCGATGCCGCGATGAGCGCGATCGAGTCACCGACGGGAACGCTCGACGAGACCACCGCTGCGGACGTCGCCATGGCCTTCGAGCAGTCGATGGCCAGCGCCACGGGAGGTGAGCGAGAGAACGCTGCTCCGGTGGAGGCCCAAACCACCGAGCTCACTGGAGTCTGCGATAGCGGTACCATCACCTTCGAGGGTAGCCAATCGGGTGATGTGACCTACAACTACAATGACTGTTGCATCACCGGTTGTTGCATCGATGGCAACGGTACCGCGTTCGTCGATACCACCGGCACTGCGACCTACTCGGTCTGCGCAACCTTCGACTTGACGTACGCGTGCGAAGGCACCAACGCCAACGTGTCGTACTCGTATTGCCAGGGCGCAGCGGGGCTCGTGTATGCGGTGGAGGTGAACGGAGACACCTTCGCGGTGACGGGTTCTATCGTGAACGGCACGGGCACGCTGGAGATCACCGGCGAGAACGGCACCTTCAGCTGCACCTATACGGACTACACGGGTAGCTGCACCGACTCGACGGGCGGTTCGTTCAGCTTCTGATCGAAATGCGCGGCTCCTCGAGAGAGCGACGCAAGGAAAAGGCCAGCGGCAAAAGCCCATGGCCTTTTCTCGTTCCATCGCCGAGACTTCCAAACTGAGATCGTGGTGTTCGTCTGTCGCTCGTTCGTTATCGTAGGCCTCGCGCTCGGCTGGCTCGGGTGGTCACCCGAGATCGCATGGGCAGACGTCGAGGTTCGTCGTGGTCCCAACTTCCTTGTCCTAGAAGGGGCGAGCGGGGTCGAGGGGTGCGCCCCTCGCGAAATTGCCAAACGAACCGTGCGTGATCGGGTTCTGTCTGCCAACGAGGTGGCCGATGTCGATCCCTCCTTTGGGGTCGTACTGTCCCTGGAAGTGCCACCATGCACGGACCTTTTCTACGCGGCCGTGTCCAACGACGTCCGCGGGATCGGGTATCAGCATTTTTACGAGTCGGAGATCTTCGACGAGAGCCCTGGCGTTGCGCTGGAGGGAGTCGCTTTTCTGAACGACGTGCCCTACTGGGAGTTCTACCCAGAGGAGCTGACGCGCGCCTTTTTGCACGAGGTTGGGCATCGCTGGGGCGTGCGTGTCCGGGTCGCTGGAGACGATCCCACTGCGCTCTTGGGCCGTGACTTGGAACATTGGAGCTACTTCTTGGATGCGGCTAGCTCGCAGGGCGTATCTCCTCTGGAGGGAAACGTCTGGCTCGGCGAGGAGCCGAGCTTCGTCAGCGGAACGGACGAAGCAGAAGGAGCGTTCTCCGACTTCGATCTATATCTGATGGGGCTGCTCCCTCCCGAGGAGGTCTCTCCCCTCCGGGTCTTGACTCCGGAGACGGGTGCCGACCTCCCGACGGACTGCCGGGGCGCTGCGGCGGGGCCTGGTTCGCCTCCCCAGCGCTGCGAGGCGGCCGAACTCACCGCTCGGTCCACCGCGTACTCGATACAAGACGTGATCGCCGAGGAAGGTCCGCGTGAGCCGCCCGCGTCCACGGAGCCAAGGGAGGCCACTGTCGCGTTTTACTTCTCGACCACCGAAGGGCAGTGGACGAACGAGGAGTGTGAATACTGGAGTGAAGAGGTGGATCGTCTGGTGCTAGCGTTTTCGGAGGCGACCGGGGGACGCATGACGCTTTCGAACGTGCTCGATGCGGGAGCGAGCTGCCAAGAGCTCGTGCGTCACCTTTCCGAATCCCGGGTGGATGAGTCGTCTCCGCCGCCTGACGAGCCCAAGGGATGTGGCATCGGACCCGACCGAGGAGCCCCGGGTCTGCCTGCCTCTCGATTCGTCTTCTGGCTGATGGCTGCCGCGGCGCTCGTGCGGCTTTGCTCTTGGGGCGCGCGTGCTAGGGGGCGACGATGACTCTGCGCGCCTATTTGGCACTTCTGGGCCTGGTTTTCTGTGTCTGCTCGCTCGCTTGCAGCAGCCCACGAGCGTGCACCGAAATCGGTTGTTTGACGTTCGTCCAAGTCGAGTTGGCTTTCGAGTCAGGCATCGACCCAAGCGAGGTGGAAGTCACCGTTCGTCACGGCGATGAGTCATTCGTGTGCGCGCCTGGTGCCGACCAAGACCCGTGCCACAAGGGATTCGGGTCCGGGTTCTTCCCCGGGCAACAGCCTGAGGAGGGGAATCTGAGTGTCGTTCTCAACGAGACGCCCGAAGTGCTCGAGTTGACGGTGGTCGCGCCCACGGGCACGGAAACGGTCACGGTGCGGCCCCGGTACCGTCGGGAACAGCCCAACGGTCCCGATTGCCCGCCCGTCTGCCACAACTCGTGGAATCGCGTCGTAGTCGGCTTGTAGGAAACCCGCTCGTAGAAGCCGCTACGGACGCGCTCTCGTCCGTGGGCCCTATGGCGGGCATGGCTATGCCAGCGCACAAAAAAATACCGGGCTGAGTCAGAGACTCAGCCCGGTGGGAGGGACAGCGACCCGAGAAGGGGAAGGGGGGAGAAGAGGGGAGGGTATCCCGAGCCGCTGAAGAGATTACGGCGTGGGCCGGACCAGCTGTTGTGATCGCGGCGGCACACCTAATGGACAGTTAGCAAGGCACGTGCCATCGATCGATTGACCATTTTCATGTGGTTACGAGGCAATTGATTTCAACTCTGCAACGTCCGGCAAAAACGCGCACAAGCTGCGCTACAGCTGTATTGATAGACGTGGCGCCAAGCGAAAACGTTGGAGCAACATTTCGGCAACGAATGCAGCTGCGATCAGCTACGAGGCGCCTCCGGGTTCCAGGCGACCCAGAAGAGACTACCCAGGTCGAAATACAATTTTGCTGCAATCCAGCGCCAGTTTTCAGGTCTGGATCGGGGCGCCGGCACCCTTTGCAAAAGTGAAAGGTGAGGTGAAATCCCGCTGGATCTAGAATCCGGGATCTCAATTCGGCCGGCTGATCCGGGTCACTCGTGCCCGGACGTCACTCCACCATCGAGCTCGGATTCGTCTTGCGACGCTGAGCCACGGCCTTCGCGAGCCCCTCGAGGACGGGGACGGTCTTGTCGAAGCCGAGACACGCATCGGTGATGCTGACGCCGTATTGCAGGGGCTTGCCGGGCGAGGACGACTGATTCCCCGGGTTCAAGTGGCTCTCGATCATCACGCCCGTGAGTCCTCTGTTGCCACCAGCGATCTGGGCCGCGAGATCCTCGGCAACCTTCGGCTGATTCTCGTGGTTCTTTTCGCTGTTCGCATGGCTCGTGTCGACCATCACGCCGCGCTTGAGACCAGCGGCCTTGAGGAGCTCCAATGTGGATTCGACGTGTTCGCGCCCGTAGTTCGGTCCACTCTTGCCGCCGCGGAGGATGACGTGGCACGCCTGATTGCCCTTCGTGCTCACGATAGCGGCAAGGCCCTGCTTGGTGACGGAGAGGAAGTGATGCGGATGTGAGGCGGAGCTCACCGCATCGACGGCGATTTGAACGTTGCCGCCCGTGCCATTCTTGAAGCCAACCGGCATGGAAAGGCCGCTGCCGAGCTCACGGTGGACCTGACTCTCGGTCGTGCGAGCGCCGATCGCCCCCCATGAAACGAGATCGGCCACGAACTGCGGCGAGATCGGATCGAGAAACTCCGTTCCCGTGGGCATGCCCATTTCGACGACATCGCGCAGGAAGGTGCGCGCCACACGCAGCCCCTGGTTGATGGCAAAGCTCCCGTCGAGATTCGGATCGTTGATGAGCCCCTTCCAGCCGACGGTCGTGCGCGGCTTTTCGAAGTAGGTCCGCATGATGATGAGCACATCGTCGGCGAGGCGGTCAGCAACCTTCTTGAGCTTTGCGGCGTAGTCGAGCCCAGCTTCCGGATCGTGGATCGAACAGGGGCCGACGATCACCAAGAGCCTGTCGTCTTCACCCGTGACGATCCGACTCGCAGCTTCGCGCGCCCGCGCGGTCGTCTCCGACTGCGCGTCGGAAATCGGGATCTCCTCCATGATGATGGCTGGGGGGATCAGCGGGCGGATTTGGTCGATGCGCAAATCGTCGGTGGCGGTAAGCATGGTGCGCCTACATTGGATCTCAGGGGGCCTTCGTCAAGCGGGAATGGACGCGATCCGCTCGCGCCCCGAGGAGCGGCTATTTCCGCTCGGTTCGCTGGGGGATGACCACCCGGGGGCCGTGATAGCTGAGCTCCGTACGCACGAGACCGGCCTCCTCCCCGAAGCTTTCCACCTCCATGATGACGAGGCCAATCCCCGGACAATAGGTGCTCGTGGATCGTTTGGGGGGAGTCGTCGATTCCTCGACCGTCGTCAGGCAGCCCGCATACGTCCCGGCCGGGACCTCGACGAGCTGATCGGTTTCCGTGATGGTGACCATGCCAAACGAGCCCTTGAAGGAGCGCCCCTCCTCCAAAGGTGTCTCGAGGAGGATCCCGCCGGTCGTGTGTGAGATGCGGTTTTCCTCGACGGCGAGCCGCTGCGCGCGGCCGGCAATCTTGAGCTCGGCAAGCTCTTCGCGCGGACGGAAGATCTCCAGCACGAGGATCCCTTCCTCGCCCAAATCGGTGACCATGCGGAAGTTCGACACGGTGCCGTCGATGAGGGGCAGCATCTGGTGAAGCTCGGGCGGCTTCTTTTCGAGCTCGCCCGCGCCAGCGCTGTCAGCCGGCGCCTTGGGACCGCACCCTAGCGCCACGCTCGCCCCGAGCAGGAGCCGGGCCACCACGTCGACTCGTGATCTCCGAGAGCAAAAGGAGAGGCGGGGCAGGCGAAACATTCAGTGGGAGTAGGCGAAGTAGGTGACTGCCGAAAGCAGAATCGCCGTGAGGAGGAAGAGGTACTTGCCCACCGGCGAAGGCTCGATGCGCGCGAGAAGCTCTTCCGCCCGGCCTCGCCGATCGTCGTCCTGGCTCGAGGCGATGGGCGTGAGGAGCTCGCGCACCCTTGCGTGGTTGCCGGCCGAAAGGGCGCTCTCGGCTGCAACGAGGGGATCGGAAGGTGTCGGGGAGTCGGTCATGTCGAGCGGGTCCTGAGGACGATAGCAAGAAACCGGGGAAAGCGTCCCAGCTGCCTGTCCCTGCACTAGAATTGGAAATAAACGAACGGGACCGCCTCACTCGAGACCATCCGACGCAGGGCAACGGCGACCAGAGTGAGCACGAGGGCCTGAACGGTAAAGTGACTCCGACAGAAGCGGTCCCTCAGAGCGTAGAAGATCCGGTCCGGGACGTAGTGGCTCAGGAGGCCGAGCGCCAAGATGGCGAGCACCGGCAAGGCGAGGTTCTGGTGGTGAGTGGTGAAGGTCGAGAGCTGGTCGAAGATCAAATACGCCTTTTCGAAGCTGTCGGCGCGGAAGAAGATCCACCCGGCGCACACCAGGTGAAACGTCGAAAAGACCCCCAGGAGGCGCGCGGGTGAGACGGCTGACGGAACTTTGCGCGACGGATCACCAAAGCGCTCGTCCCACCATTTGGTGGCCGCGAGCGCGGCACCGTGAAGGAAGCCCCACGCGACGAAGGTCCATGCCGCGCCGTGCCAGAGGCCCCCGAGCACCATCGTCGCCATCAAGTTGAAGTACGTCCGCAGGCGTCCCTTTCGATTGCCGCCGAGAGGAATGTAGAGGTAGTCGCGCAGCCAGGTAGAAAGGGAGATGTGCCAGCGCCGCCAAAAGTCGACGATGTTGTGCGCCTTGTAAGGCGAGTCGAAGTTGAGCGGGAATCTCACGCCCAAGAGCAGAGCCGAGCCGATGGCGATGTCCGTGTACCCCGAAAAATCGCAGTAGATCTGAAGCGCGTACCCGACGACGGCCGCGTAGACTTCGAGCGCGGAGTACATGACCGGGGCATCGAAGACGCGGTCGACGAGGTTCAGGGCCAGGTAGTCGCCGATGATGATCTTCTTGGAGAGGCCCACCGCAATCAGAAACAGCCCTTCGCTCGACTCCTGCGCGCTGAAACGAGGAGTGCCTGCAAGCTGAGGGAGGAGATCACGCGGGCGAACGATCGGTCCAGCCACCAGGTGCGGAAAGAACGCCACGAAGGAGAGGTACTCGGCGTAGCTCTTCTGAGGCTCGAGCTCCCCCCGGTACACGTCGATGACGTAGCTCATCGACTCGAAGGTGAAGAAGCTGATGCCGACCGGCAGCGCCACGCGAAGAGCGATGTCGGGAGGGTGATACCCCAGGACTCCGAACGCATCCGAGACCGAATCGACTCCGAAGTTGAAGTACTTGAAGAACCCGAGCACGCCGAGGTTCAGCACCACCGTGCCGAGAAGCCACGTCTTCTTCGTGCGCGCGTCGCTCGCCTGGTGGATCTTCTTCGCGAGCCACCAGTCGGCGGTCGAGCTTCCCCAGATGAGCGGGAGAAAACGGTAGTCCCAATGCGCGTAGAAAACGTAGCTCGCCCCCAAGATGAAGAGGAGCCGCACCTTGCGCGCCACGATCAAAAAGTAGGTCGCCCCCACCCCCAAAACGCCGAGCACCCACGACAAAAGTCCGAGCGAGGTGACCGGCACCGAGAGAAGTGACAGCCCGTAGCTCACCGGATCGAGATGGTGATCCCGGGTGGTGAGAAAACCGAGCGCGACGGTTTGCAAGAGCAGCTGGAGCGCTGCCAGACGCGCCGGAGGCGGAACGTTGTCGGCCGACCGGCTCGAACGAACGACGAAAGCCGTGACGAGAGCACCGGCGCCGAGCAGTCCGAACCCCAGAGCGGACCGGTGGGACAGCACGTACGCAAAGAGAGCCAGCCAAGGCAAAAGGAGCGCGAGCCTCCGCTCGACGAGTGCCCAGGCCGTGGCAAATACAATCGCGAAGAACTCCGCGTATTGTAGCGTGTTGAAGAGCACGAGGGGTGCTTAGACTGCATCCGGGGGCTTGTGAAGCGAAGCCGAGCGGGCTCGAAAGACCACGTCGAGGCCTCGGCGGCATCGCTGCGTTCCGTCTCATTTTGTAACTCTGGATGCCGGAAGACCCGCGCGAGTTGTCGTCGTCTGCGCTTTCTGACAAGGAAGAAAGGTGTCGCCCGGTCGCCTGCTCTTGTACTCACTTCTGGGTTTGGCCTTCTGTCTCGGCGCGTTCGCCTGCAGCGGCAGTCAGCAATGCAATGAAGCTGGCTGTCTAACGTTCGTGCGAGTCGACTTGGCGTTCGAGCCTGAGGTCAACCTGGACGAGGTGGAGGTCACCGTCCAACACGGGGAAGTGTCATTCGTTTGCGCGCCAGGCGCCCACGATGACCCGTGCAACGAGGGGATCGGGTATGGCCCTGTTTCGGGTGACCCCGAAAAGGGGATCATATCTGTCGTTCTCGACGAGACGCCGGAAGTCCTGGAGCTCACGGTGGTGGCACCCACGGGTACAGAGACGCTCACCCTGCGGCCCGAGTACCGTCGGGAGCAGCCCAACGGTCCCGATTGCCCTCCGACCTGCGACAATTTTGCAGCGCGTTACAATGTGGAGTTGTAAAGTGCTGAGGTGACACTCAGCCTCGTTCGACGAGCGTCCTAGCCAATCACGAAGAGCTCCGCGCATTTTCGCGGGTTGAAGGTTTCCCCGGCAGTAGTGGACGCTGGGTGAGGCGTTCCCCTCCCTACTGTCATCGAGTACACCGTCACCGTGAGTTGGCGTTTCAAACTTCCGCTGTTGCTCGTTGTGTTTGCTGCGGCTCCGCTCGCAGTCGCCGTCTTTTGGGCGCTGGACTTCCTGCAAGCAACGAACGAAAAATCCACCACCGCGAGCCTCCAAGGCATGGCGAGTGCTCGGGCGGAAGCAATTGAGCAGTTCACCTCCGATCGCCAGAGTGAAGTCGAGCGCATAGCGCAGCTCCTCGCAACCGAGGTCACGGACCTCCAGCAGGCCATTTCCAAGCTCAAGGCGCTCGAAGATGCCCCCCCGGAATCACTTCCGGAGTTGCAAGATGCGGAAGTGCTGGTCGAACAATCCGAAGAGCAAAAGGATAGTGAGCCAGGAGGAGATGAGCACGCTGCCGGGCCCCGAGAAGGCACCCCGCAAGCGCAGGAGCAGGAGCAGGAGCAGGAGCAGGAGCAGGAGCAGGAGCAGGAGCAGGAGCAGACGACGAAGCCCCACCTGATCATCCCTACCCGAAATGTCGAAGAGCAACTCAAGGCGCTCCGTCAAAAACTCGGGCTAATCTTGTGGGATCAACAGAAGTTCGAAGAACTCTTGATCATGTCGGCCGATGGCAAGGTGCTGGTCTCCACGTTCTCCGAACACGAGGAAAAATCGGCAGCGGAAATTGCGTACTTCCAGAAAGGGCTCGGCGCGACTTACGTGCAGCCGGTTTTCTTGTCCCCGATCACGAACCGACTCACCATGGTCATCTCGACGCCGATCCGCGACGAAAATGCCGAGGTGAAGGGTGTGCTCGCAACGCGGCTCAACTTGAATCGCTTCTTTCGTTTGATCAACGATAGCACCGGACTGAAGCAGACCGGCGAGACGATCGTCGGCAAACTGATCGACGACTCCATCGTCATGATGGCGCCGACTCGCTTGGATCCGGACGCAGCCCTCAAGCGAAAGGTCCCCCAGGGTTCCGCGGAGGGTCGTTCCCTGCAGCTTGCCGCGATGGGTGAAAGCGGCGCCGGGCGCGTCCTGGATTATCGCGGCGAGTGCGCCTACGCCGCCTGGGAGCACGTTGCCAGCCTACAGTGGGCTCTGGTGGTGAAGATGAGCTGCGACGAAGCCTTGGCTCCGGTCAAGAACCTCCGCGATCGTGCGATCGTCTTGACCGTGACGATTTCCGCATTGGCACTCATCGCCGCTTATTTCGTGGCAAGAGCGTTGGTGAGGCCTCTCGGCTCGCTGAAGCAGGCCACCGATCGCATGAGCAAGGGTGACTTCGACGTGTCGTTGAACATCCGCTCCGGAGACGAGATCGGTGAACTCGCGGAGAGCTTCGAAAGGATGGTGGCGGCCATCAAATACTTCCGGCACCGATCGCGAGAAGCCGACGAAGATCTGTCCGAAGAGCATGACCTCGAAGATGTCGAGGCCTCGCCCCATGAACGGGATCCTGACGACACCAAGTAACTAGAGGTGCACGCGTGACCTTGTACGAGCAGATTCTGTCCGTGGCCCGTAACTACATGGGGCCCGCCGCGGAGGATTACATCTCTCGGCGTATCCGCATCGTCCTCCGGGGCGCAAGGCCGGAAATGATTGACGTGGACAAGCTGGATCGTTTGGCGGCGGGAATCGACATGACTGCCAAGGTGTACATGGGTGAAGTGCGCGCGGCCCGATTCCGCGACGAGATTCTCGAGCTCAAAAAGAAAAACTGAGGGCGCGGGCCGATGGTCATGGGAAGGAAAAAGTTGTCGCCGCCTTTGCTTTCTGACAAGGAGGAAAGGTGTCGCTCGGTCGCCTGCTCTTGTATTTACTGACGGCGATTTCCTTTTTGATGGTGGCGTTTGCGATCCTGGTCGAGCCGCCTCCATTGTGGGTGCCCGTCGTGCTGTTCGTGGTTTACTTCGCGGTGATCGGGTGGGGAGTCATGGATCTGCGTCTCGGGATGTTCCACGACGCCATTTGCGAGCTTCGGGAGGCAAAGGGAGCGATTGCACTCACCTTCGACGACGGTCCCGATCCGGTGGGAACGCGGCTCGTGCTCGACCAACTGAAGAAGCACGGGGCGCACGCAACGTTCTTCCTCGTCGGCAAGAAGGTCGAGCAGCATCCCGAGGTGGCGCGCGAGATCGCCCGAGCGGGCCACACCATCGGAGTACACAGCTTCCGCCACGAGAGGCTCTACGCGCTGCTTCCCCCTACGCGCGTGAAGGACGACATCCAGCGAACGCGCGATGTCATCCACAGCGCCACCGGAGTTCGACCCATTTGGTTCCGGCCACCCGTCGGTCAGATGAGCCCGCGAACATCGAAAGGCGTGACCGAGGCGGGCGCGACGGTGATTGGCTGGAGCGTGCGCGCGCTGGATGGGCTCCGAAGGACAACGGACGAGCGCTGCAGGAAGCGCGTTTTGCCCCGCCTCAGAGATGGGGCCATCGTGCTTTTTCACGACAGCTGGGAAACCGCACCGGTGCGTCCCGAGAGCGGCGCTGCGGATGCTCCCGCGGGTGTGCGCATCTTGGGAGACGTCCTTGTCGCGTGCAAAGAAGCGGGGCTTCGCCCGGTCAATCTCGAGGAGCTGCTGGAGGCGACGCCCCGCTCCCCTTGACCCGGGGCAACTCGACGACGAAGCGAGCGCCCCCCAGCGGGCTCGGCTCGGCCCAGACCGTACCTCCGACTCCTTCGACGAGACCGCGCGTGACCGAAAGCCCGAGTCCAGTCCCCTTGCCTACCTCCTTGGTGGAGACGAATGGCTCGAAGAGACTGTCTTCGATGGAGGCCGGAATCCCGGGACCATCATCGTCCACGAAGAGGCGAACGACGTCCTCGGTCTCGTTCGCAGTGAGGCGCACTCGGCCGCTCTTTGCGCAAGCGTCGGCCGCATTCATCGTGAGATTCAGCAGCACTTGGGTGAGCTCTTCGGGAGACAGAGGCACGAGGGAGAGCTCGTCGTCGACACGAGTTTCGAAGGTCATCTCCCGCATGTCGCCTTGGGGCTGCAAAAGTCCGACGACATCGGTGACGGCCGTCGCCACGGAGCCGGACGGACAGCCCGTGGCCGAGCCGCCTCGACGCACGTTCTTGTCCCCCGCTGGTCTGGCGTAGGCGAGGAGATCGGAAAGCACGCGGTCGATACGCTCGGTCTCTTTCTTCATGCGGCGGAGGAAGTCCTGACGTTCGGATTCGTCTTGGTCGCCGTCGAGCATCAGATCCTGAAGACCCATCAAGGCCGAAATCGGGTTACCGACCTCGTGGGCCAGCCCAGCCGCCAAACGTCCCACCGTCGCGAGGCGCTCGGAACGAACGAGGGAAGCCTGAGCGTTCTTGAGCTTCTCGGTGAGCGCCTCGAGCTCGTCGATCTTACGACGTAGGGATTCCTCCTCGGCCGACAGGCGCTCGGTCATGTGGGAGAGCTGCCGTGACAGGTTTTGGATCTCTCGCGGAGCTTTGTCGAGGGGCTTGAGGCGGAGGTTGCCGCTCGCCACGCGCTCGGCGTCGCGTTCCAGGGTGACGATGGGTCGCACGATCCAGCGCGTGAGGGCAAAGTAGGCCGCACCGAGGAGCGCGACGCCTCCCACGGCGATGTAAAGCCCCATGAGCTTGGCCAAAGATTCGGCGCGGGTGACTTCCGAATCGACACGCACGACCGCCGCAACGCCGCCTTCCGCGCTCGGCTCGTACACCAACACGGCGGGACCTTTCGGAGTCGCGAGCTGACGCACTTCCGGCTGCTTCCCGAATCCGGATTGCGCCGCGATCTCTTCGAGCAGTTCGACTTCCCCGACGATGGCGAGAGGCTGCTCTTCGGAGCGCAAGAGCGACAAGGCGTGGACCGACTCGAGATCGATCTGCGCTCGCGCCAGATCCAAAAATGCTGCCTCACTCGACTGCGAACGGAGGACGTTCAGATGCGCGGCCACGCTACGCCCCAGCTTGGTCGCGTTGTCTCTCTGGAGCCGTTCGAGGCCGACGCGCGTGTAGGTGGAGGTAGCGAAGAAAAGCGGCGCGTAGAAAAGAAGAAGAAGCACTCCGAGGAGCACGAGGATCTGCAAACGCAATCCGAACTTCACTTCGGCCCCTTCGTCACGAAGAGCAAGATTTCACGGTCTGGGTGCTGGTCGCAAGCCTCGGCGATTTTCGAGCGGCCGAGTCGAGGTTCGGACGACTTTTGGACTCCGAAAAGTGGGCCCACGGGGCGACGCTCTGGTAGCCGCGAAGGGACCTCATGAGCTTCGTCGTTCGCCTGACGGTACACCTACAACAGATGGCACTTCGCCTCGCTGGTCTTTTGCTTTCCAGCGCAGCTGGGGTCTATCTGATCGTGTGGGCCGCCGACCCGCCCGCCCAGGCGTATTCGGCTCTCGTGGGGCTCGTGCTGCTCGCATCGACCGGGTGGCACGCCCTGGCTCATTCGAGGAAGCGTCAGGAGACTCAGGTGACCCAGGTGGACTTGGGGCTCTTCTCGTCGCTCACCGTCGTCACCTTTGCCGGGATCTTGCATCTGCCCGGCGGGCTCGATGGAGCCTTTTATCCACTTATCTATGTGCTGGTCATGGCGAGCGCCGCCTACAGCAGGCCGAGCTCTGCCATCGCCACGGTGCTCTTCGCTGGACTCCTCGAGATCGGCCTGCGCGCCATCGCCCTCGGACAGGTGGACCTTTTGGCCTGGGCGCCGCGGATGGGATTCCTCGTGCTCTTCGCCGGGCTGAACGTGCTCCTCTTCCGGGCCGAGATCGAGCGCGTGCGCCGCATCAGCAAGAAGCACGTGCGCGGTGAACTCGAGCGAGTCAAACAAGCGGCGCGCTCGTACCGACTTTCGGGCGGGGTGGTGTTCGCCGGTGAAGATCGCGCCGTGCAATCGGCCGTCGGCGAGGTGAAGCAGGCGGCGCACTACGCGCTCTCGCTGCTCCACGAGACGATGCACCTCACCAGCGCCGTGCTCCTCAGCATGGACGAAAAGGGGCGCCTCAGTGTGTTCGAGTCGGTGACCCAGCGGGGTCTCACCGACCGCCCGCTCAGCGCCGCGGAAGGGATCTTCAGCGCAGCGCTCACACGACGGGAGCCGATCACCGTCTGTGGCAAACGGGCGGCGCACCATTGCCTCATCTACAAGGAGCCTCAAGTCGTCGGCGCCGTAGCCGCGATTCCCGTTTTCGAGGAAGGAACGGCTCGGGGGGTTCTGGTCGTCGATCGGGAGGAAGAGACGGCGTTCACCGAGCGCGATCTCGAGACGCTCGTGCGCTCCGGACAGTTCGTGCTCCGCTCGGTGCAAAACGAGCGGGTGTACGCCCAGCTCGAACGTTCGAGCCGAGAACAATCGAAGCTCTACCGCGCGGCCGAATCGCTCAGCTCCGCCATCACCGAAGCCCAAGTCATCGAGATTGGGGTCGAGAGCGCGCGCGAGGTCGCGTCCTTCGACTTTGCGGCCGTGACGCTCTTTCATCGCAAGACGGGCACCCACGAGATCTGCGCCGTCAGCGGCGAAGGCGCCGACAATCTGGTGGGGCGTAGCTTCAGGCACAACGCCGGGCTCGTCTCGATGGTCGTGGCCAATCGCCATGCTCTCCCCTACCGAGGGGAGTACGACGCCAGCCGTCAGACCGTGTTTGCGCGCGGTCACGAGCCGCCGAAGATGCCTTCGCTCCTGGTGCTGCCGCTGCTCGTGCACGAGCGCGTTCTGGGCACGCTCGTCCTCGGATCGTCGGAAAAGCACGCCTTCCGCGAGGAAGTCCGGCCCGCGCTCGAAGTGCTGAGCAGCCACATGGCCGTGTCTCTTTCGGGCGCGCGCATGCTCAAGCGTCTCGAAGAGCAGGCGACCACCGACGGTATGACGGGGCTTTTGAACAAGCGCACGCTCATCAGCGAGGCCGAACAGCGCATCAAGGTGGCCGCTCGATTCAAGAAGCCTCTCAGCCTCTTGGTCTGCGACATCGATCACTTCAAGAAGGTCAACGACACCTACGGTCACGATGTCGGCGACGTCGTCATCAAGGGTCTCGGCGAAGTGCTGCGCCGCATCAAGCGCGACACGGATGCGGTAGGACGCTTCGGCGGAGAAGAGTTCGTCATCGTGTGTGAGCAGACCGACGAAGAAGGCGCCCAGAATCTGGCCGACCGGATTCGTCGCGAACTCGAGGCCACGACCTTCCAAACCGAGCTCGGTCCGCTTCAGGTGACCTGTTCGGTGGGCGTGGCTCCCTTCCCTCTCGCGGGTCAGGACTGGACGAGTCTCTTCAAGGCGACGGACGAGGCTCTCTACGTGTCCAAGCGCGAGGGCCGAAATCGGGTGACCGTGTGGCGGCCGAACTTGCGCACGTCGGCGGCGTGAGGGTTCGGCGGCGCCGGAGGCCGATGGACAGCCGGATCACAGGTGGCTAAGAGTGAACGAAGATGAAGTGGTCAGGCGCGCTGATTCTGCAGGCAGCTCTTTCATGGGGCTGTACGAACGAAGCTCGAGTCAGATGCCAAAGAGGCTGCGCTCAGGACAATGACGCGTGCATGTTGGAGGCGATGAACGCAAGCTCGGTCCAAGCATGTGACAGAGAAACCCACGCCTGTAATGCGGGGTGCCCATGAGCCGTTGGTGGTTTGTTCCTATCGCCTTGGTGTTCGTCGGTTGCGTGAAGCACAACGTAGGGCCAGCGCCGGGGCAGGCACACGCGACGCTGAAGTTTCGCCGTATCTATCAAGAAACGAGCGGGGCACGACTGACCGAAGAGCTCGACCTGGACGAGCTTCGTGCCTTCGAATTCGAAGGGTATTCCGCCGAAGGCGAGACCCCACGAACCGACGCAATCACAATCTTTCCGGGGTTCCATTCCGTCGAAGTGACGACAGAATTCAGCAGCGTCGCGAGCACGGGGAGCACGACCTACAAGGCTTCACAGGGCAGGTGCGAAGGAGCGCTGGCGCTCAATGCCGAGGACGGCGGAACTTATCTCATTCAACTCGATTATCAGAGCTCGGATTTCTGCACCGTCGAGTGCTACCGACAGATCCCGAAGGCCGACGGAGAGTTCGAAAACAAGCGCTGCAACTGACTCGCGTGAGTGCACGCTGGGACAGCTTCGTCGCCGGGGCGAACTTGCCCCGCCAAGAGTCGGGGTGCCCCCGGAAAAGCCGATCTTCACTATTAAGCTGCGATTAATAGTGTGCCGCACTTGACTCTCATTATTAACATTTTGTTGATAATGAGGGGTCCCGGCTCCTCGCCCCATCTGCGGCCCGCGTTGCCCGAGGTGAGCATTCTTGCCGCACCCGATGAGGGGCGTTCGACAAAATTGACACAGTGCGGCGGGCGAGTGGGCGTGCTGCGGGGCGATTTGATGTGCCGCAAAACGCGCGGGGGCGCCGTCGGTTCTGTCGAAATCAATGCGGGTCGGGGCCTCTCCGCCGTGGGTACGTCTGGCACGCGTGTTGCGCGCGTCTCTGGCACGCGTGTTGCTCGAACGGGGGCATCCGACCTGAAGCCGGGAGTGAAACATGAGTACAAACAAAGTCGTCACTGCGTCCTTTCGTTCAGCCGTCGCCGCGCGTGAAGCCGTGCACGAGTTGGAGGTCGCGGGTGTCCCTCCAGAGAAAATGAGCGCGCTCGTTTCCGATGAGTCGAAGGCCGCCTTCACCAAAATCGAGAAGCACACGAAGGCCTCCGAAGGAGCCGCCATCGGTGGCGCCAGTGGTGTTGCTCTCGGAGCCTTGATTGCTGGGCTGACCACAGTCGCAGGCATCGTCATCCCCGGAGCGGGGTTCACCGTCGCGGGGCCGCTCGTCGCTGCTCTCGCCGGAGCCGGTGGAGCCATTGGCGGAACCCTCGGGGCGCTCGTCGGCCTCGGAGTCCCCGAACACGAGGCGAAGTTTCACACGGCCGTCCTCAAGAAGGGCGGATGCGTGCTCGTGGTGCAGTCCGATGACCCGCATGAACTCGAGGCCGCCGAAGACATTCTCGACCGTCTCGGCGAGAACGCGGAGACGGTCCCGGGGCGGGTGGCTCGGGCTTAGTCGAGGGTGGCTCCCATCATCGGGCGCGGGCGCGACTTTCGCCTACTACTCATCCAGGACTGGCGTCGGTAGGAGCGAGTAGATTTCGCCCGTTGAGCCGCCCTCCTGATCGACCTGCGTCAAGAAGATGCCCTGATTCGTGGAGAGCGCAACTGCATGGTTCGGGAGCCTGAGCGAGGGCAGCGACATCCAGGTTTCGGTTTGGGGATCGAAGACCGCATCCTGATCGCAGTCACCGAACACGAACAGCCGCTCCCTTGACCACACCCCGTCCCTGACCACGAGATGCTCAGGAATTTCGAGCTGCGTCCAAGTCCGGTCACCCCGCGAGTAGCGCCAGATTTCGTTCAGGTAGTCGAGCCTGGAGTCTACCGCGATGCCCCCAACGAGGTAGAGAAACTCGGGAGTCGGCACCAAGTGAGCGAATCTTCTGGGCCCCGGCCCTTCCGCGTTCATCTCGAAGTCCCACTCGCGGGTCACAGGGTCGTATGCCCCTTGAAACGTTTCGTCCTGGTAGGGCGTGATCCCCCACACGAACAATTCGTCCCCCGTCCAAACCGCATCGCCGTGTCCCCCGAAGGTCTCGGGCAATTCGGATTCGATGTACGCAAACGGGGCTGGCCCCTCTTCAGAAACCGAGAGCTGTCCCGAAACCGGATCGAGATGAAGGACGTCAAACGGATACTCGCCGCCAGGTGCGTATGGGTCGATGTTGGACCCTCCCCAAAGGAGGAATTCGCTACCCGTCCAGACTGCCAGGGTGAAGATCCGAAGATCCGTCACCTCTCCCGGATCGTACGATGTCCACGTCTGAGTGGAACGTTCGAAGAGCTCGAGGGTGTTGTTCGTCTCCCAAACGTAGCCGCGCTCCGTATCGGGCGCAGTAGTGATCGTCGTTTCACCCTGCAGCAAGACATGTGTGGGTGATGCTGCCGCCGCCACTCCTTGGATGGTCGGAGGGCGGTTGGGTTCCGAAAGGATCTCCCATTGTGACATTCCGTCGGCGAGCGAGGCAACCACCCGCCCCCGCCACAGAACCAACTCGTCGGATGTCGTGAGGTGGGTCTTCGCGGGAAGCCCCGCATCGCCGAGTAGCTCGTCCGGTTGAGGGAATACCTCCCAGGTGCCGTCGAGCAGTTCGAGATCGGATTCACAGTTGACACCGGAGGCAGGCTCGGATTCGGGCGGGGGATCGGACGTGGAGTCACAGGCGAAACCGAGCGCAACAATGCCGAGCGAGCCCGTGCGCCTAACGAACGACCTCACAGCAATCGTTATTGCAAACATTTCCTACCTCGCAGTCGCTGACGCTCGTGCAGCTCCCCAGCGGGCACGCGGGATCTTCCACACAGCACCGATCCTGGCAGGATGCGGACGCGCCGCAATCCGCATCAACATCGCACCGAAGGGCTCCGCCGGAATCTGGGCACACGTCTCCAGGAACCAGGTCTAGAATCGTGTTGGCAATCCGCACTGGATCGGGGCGGGACCGGCGTCTTCCGTGAGTGGATCCATGACGCTCTGCATGTTCGTGAACCGCGCATCATCGAGTCGTGCATTGGCGCGCTGGTTGATCACGAGCCGAGCTTGGTCCGGGATCCAGGCAGCCGGTTCCTCCGTCAAATCGCAAAGGTAGCGGTTCTCGAGCTGATAGGAGTCGACGTCGCTCAGTTCGGACAGAACGTTGTAGCGAAGGGGAACGACGGGGGTGTCGAAATTCCACTCGCCGCACGAAGTTGAGCCCAAGTGACACGCAGTGTGCGAAGGAGAGATCCCGTGGAAGTTCTCGTGAACCATAAGAGACGAGGTTCGTGCAGCACCGTAGAGGCTGTCGAAGGCTTTGCAGGCATATCGAATGGTGTGCGAGGTAGGGCCCCAGATGGCCGCGGCCGTACTACCGTCGAATTCCTCGACAAGCCACAATGATAGTTCCGGACCGTAGCCAACGCACTCCGACGAAGGCCTATCAGGATCGCAATAGGCCTCACCAGTAAAGGGATTGACGTCGGTGCAGGCCCATGAATAGCCGATTGAGTTCGTCAGAAAGATGTACGCATGAACTCGAGGCCGCCGGAGAGATCCTCGACCGTCTGGGCGAGAACGCGGAGACGGTTCTGGGGCGCATTGCTCGGGCTTGAGACGGGGGCCGCGGCTCGACGGTTGACGCGCTTTGCGCTGAATCGATTGATCTCGACATCACGAACATTCTCGCGAGCTTTGGCCAGTCGTTCGGCGTCGCTCGCACTCATTTGGTTCAGGTGGGAGCCATATGACCGGGGCTATAGGCTATTTTCTTTGCTCTCCGGCGGTTGGCATTCTTCCCTTTCACCGCAGCCGCAGTAGGTCGCGCATTCGCAAGCCCGGAGAGCCTCATTTTCGTCTTCGCAGGCACCAATAGAATCGTAGACGAGCAGCCCTGTGTCAGAAATGATCTCGCACGAAAATTCCACCCCCTCCCGCGCAGCGCAAATGAACTCTAAAAGGCCCTCTTTCACGCAGGGCTCCTCAAGACCTGGCCACGTCCTGCACGCCTCGTTGCAACCCTCCAGGTCGCTCGTACAAGCCGTCCGTTCTGCGACTTCGTAGTGCGCCCTGCAGTACTCTAAGCAAAGTCTCGCCATCTCGTTTGGCTGCTCTTGAGGACTCGGTTCGCTTTCGGTGATGCCGCTGCACCCAACTAGCACCTTTGCTATCCCA
Organism: uncultured Polyangiaceae bacterium; assembly: GCA_965652275.1. Lineage (GTDB taxonomy): Bacteria > Myxococcota_A > Polyangia > Polyangiales > Polyangiaceae > NIC37A-2. The sequence continues at coordinate 35,511 of CBFGUR010000021.1, forward strand.
ACAAGGGCCACGAGTTTCACTCCGGGCCGATTGACGGGCCGCAGGTATGACCTAGTAGACGAGGGCGGAACCAGTTTCATAGATCTTTCCTGAAATGGCACTCACGACCGAGCGCCCGATTCGAACTCCAGAGTTCTCGAAGTTGAGCTCCCATACCAGTTGAAAGTGCGGGGACGTCTTTGATCCCACATTCTCGACTAGCAACGTCACTGTTGGTGGCTTGTATCGTTTCCGATCCTCCTCCCATGGCGGCTTGCTGCTTGGAAAGCGCGCGTCTAGAACTAGACGTAGCGCTTCGTCCTTGCTGATGGTAGGAGCTACCGAGCCGAGTTTTGGCGCAGCTAGGGTACCTCGAGCATATACAAGGTTCCCCGCCTGAGACTCAACGTGCAGTCCCCTCCCGAAGACATCCACTCCCCGGTGCCGCAATTGGTAGAAGGTCTTCGTTCTTCCGTTCGGAAGCCGAGTTTGGCGGGCCGTCCTCACGAACGTGTGTAGAGCAGGACGTAGTCCCAGTAGAGTGGAATACCGCCTCAGCGCTTCGTCTACAGGGTACTCGATTCCATCGCGAGGCCGTATTTCGGTAACGACTTCACCACGGAGATTGGCTCGATAGACCTCTAGCTCGCCCAGGATTTCCTCGGAGCGAGCTTCGTCATTTCCATCTTGTTCGTCAGTATCGTTCTTACTGGACGTGCCACGTTCACACGCCACGGAGCCGAAGAACAACATCGTTAGCGCTACGAGGACGCTTTGGGCGAAATGGGGGAGCCTTGGAAGCGAAGACGGATTTGATTCGGATTGAACGATGTTTGCAGGTTCGTGTGAGGTCAGTGGCCAGACAAAATGTCGTCTCATCACCCCTAGACACCATCCGTGGGGGTGATCCCCGTGCCTTCGACATTGACGTAGTAGATTCATATTGAGTTTTCTGCGGAACCGCTTGTCAAACTGCCCAGCAGTGGCTAGTGCTACTCGCCCCCTGCATTTTTGTTCGCAGGTCGAGGACTGGAGTGAGTTGAAAGTGTACCTACGCATCATTGGCAGCGCGAGCTTGTTCAGCATCATCGCTTTGGGCTGTGCCTCATCTGATATCAACAATGTGAGGCAGCTCCAGCAAAACCTGAGCGCTGAGCAAGCACGAATCTTGGGATTCGAGGCTCCGACATCAGATTGGTCCACACAGAACGGGGCGACTATTTCTCAAACATCCGTTGCCTCTCAAGGGATGGCGGCGCTGGCGGTGGAGCCCAACGGTTGGACAGAGATCTCGTCGATCCCCGTTGTGGCACCAGGAAACGCTCGGACGAGCGCGTCGTTCGACCTGCAGGTGCCCCAGAACGTTCCATGGGGCAGTACTGAACTCATTGTTCGGTCGCCTTCGAGCCAGTTTCGGCAGAGCTTGGGAAGCCGATCGCTCTCGAACCTTCAGGTGGGTTCGTTCCAGTCGATTCAGTTTGACGTTCCGCCTCACGTACAGGAAGTCCTCGAATCCAATGCGACCGACGTTGCGTTCACTCTCGTGATTAACGCTCCGCCGGGGCTGGGTGCCTTCTATGTCGACAACCTGGACGTCAGCGGGCCGGCGAGCCCTGAGGGACAGGGCGAAGAGATCGTGCTCCCCCTACCCTTGAACCTTCACCCGTCGAACGTCGTCGTAGCGGGCACCCATTCCGTAAAGGTCGACGATAGGTCAAAAGTCATGGACGGGACCGGTCAGGCGCCCGGAGCGGTAGCCTCAGGAGGCGGGGAGCTTTACCTTGGCGTCGGGTCTCTCGTGGGGGCGGCAACGAGCGGAGGACATGTGGAACTTCGGAATGGGGCTCTGGTTGACGGGGATCTATGGACCGCTGCCACGGTTCACATGGAGCCTGATTCCCAGATTACTGGGGAGTTGGTCCAGGGAGCTGACCTTGAGCCCTATGGCGATTCTGCCTGGACTCCTGAGTTTGTGGGGGGACCGGGGACGGAAGTAGTCCTCGAACCCAGTCAATCTGAGACGATCGCCCCGGGTTCATTCGGTAGGATGCACATCAAGTCGGGATCCTCCGTCAACTTGTCACCAGGGGTGTATCGGTTTCCTGAGGTGTTTCTGGAACCTGAATCCAACCTTGTACTGACAAGCACCGACCGCCCGACAGTAATCTACATTGATGGTTCACTTACATTCAGGGGAAAGATCATCGACGGGTCGCAACCGACCAATACGAGAATTCCCCTGCTGGTGGTTGCCTTAGGTTCGTCGCAGGTCCCAGTGGAACGTCCGTTTTTTGGAACCCTCTTCGCGCCGAATGCTTCTGTCTCTGTCATTGGGGGAACCCATCGAGGTGCGTTCTTTGGGTATGATGTCGAGCTCCATCCGGAAGCTATCGTGGAGCATGAGCCATTCCCATGGAGCGCCGTGCTGTCGCGGCCTCACGCATGTACTGGCAACGGAGTAGAGGTCGTGGGTCTCGAAGGGGACCTGGCCGACCTCTATGCGGGCAACGAAACTCTGCCAGGCGGAAAACGCGTTGATCATCTACCCGAGATTAAGGTGGCGTTTTCCCAACCGGTGGAGCCGGCGTTGGTGACCGCTCATCTGACCGGGCGGATTAGCACGACTGCGAGTGGAGACTGCACTCGCGACCGCCGCGGCGATCGGCAATCCGAAACCGTTGCCCTACGGTCTTCGGCTAGCGGGTGGAGCTCTCTTGTCACTTTGGTCCCAGAAGAACCTTTGAAGTTGGGCTGCTATTACAAGCTGGCTCTCCACGCCAACGTGCCGGTGACGAGCGGCGGCGAGTGCCTAACCGAAAAGTTTGAGTTTACCGAAATCCTGGTTGAAGAAGAACTGGACAGCACTCGGGCCCTTCGCGAATTCCAGCGAGCTATTTCGCGTCAACCCCAAGACACACTTGGGCTCGTGGAGATTGCCTCTGGCGTGAATACACCCGTGGAGGCGGCATTAGACCGATACATCGCTGACTTCGGGTTGGTTCCGGGTCGACACGCCTTCGTGCCACCGAGCCAACTTAGCCCGAGTGCCCTTCATGCGGGCATGGAGGAGGGTTTCTATCAGCTCTTTTACGACGGTATCCCGGTACACGGACATGGGTTCAATGTCGCTTCCCAGGCAGGATTCATGCGCAAGGTATTCGGAAAGGTGGCGCGTACAGACATTGGAACCATTCCGGTTGTCGACGCGGATTCGGCCATGGACAATGTGATGACTCAACGAGGACTTTCACATCCATTCCCTTGGAAATCGGGGGGCTACTTCACGCCGTCTCCGACCCTAGAGATCAGAAAGTCCACGCAACACGTCAAGTCTGACGGTGACTACCGACTTGTGTGGAACATCAACTTCACCGGAGCGGGGGTACCCGGATTGGACTCGGCAACGGTCGACGCCACGTCCGGCGCCGTCCTCTCTACGTCAGTTGCCAGACAAGACTGCACTGTTCTCACCGGGGAGGAGCTCGATGAGACCGAGTTGCGGGACGGCGGGCCAGATACCCCCCTGAACTACAGCAATTCGAGTGCGTTCAACATGAGCGTGATTCCGCCGTACGGCCTGCTGAATCCCAACACGGAGGGCACCTGGTTCACCCAAGATAATATCGACTACAAGGTATTTGCACGGCAGGTTTCGGGATGGTCGTTTGAAGTTGGCCAAGCACCGACGGGCGACTCCGAGATCAATCATGAGATTCCGGACGGAGTTGTTGAGTGCGATCCGAATGGAGACCGGCTTGTTGACTATCGAGAAAGGAACGATCCGTTCTATCCGCTCGCGGCCGTCGTGTTCGCTGCGGCCGACAGAAATGCAAACGTCCTGAATGACTCTCCCTTCGAGGTGGCGGGCGATACGTTTGCGGGAGTCAGCAATCACAGGCCGAAGTCGGAGCAGGTCCTCAAGATGTGGGTAGGAGACGCCAATTGGGCGGCTGAGGTTCCTGTTGGTTACTACGACCCAAACTCGCCGCCTGAGGCTCCGATGCTCTTTTTCCCCCTCAACGGCGTCGAGCAATCAGCGCATTCCACGGTGGGACATGAAATGGGCCACGTGGTTTCCCACGGAATTCACCGAACACTTGGTGCGGATAGGCTCGATCGCGAGGGCGAGTCGGGTGCCCTGGAGGAAGGATTCGCGGACATCATGTCGGCCTGGTTCGCTCAGAACGAGGCCTCACCGTTCGAGTATGAGTCCTCGGCCGGTGTAACGAGGCTCCTCGATGATCCGAGTGTGCACAATCGGCCCGACATGTATGAGGAGGCTCCCCATTGGGTCACGATCGGTGCGACATGCAACGAGGGCAACGATCTGTGTGGTCGACACACAAACTCGGCGGTTTTTGCGCATTGGTTTAGCATTGTTGCGGAAGGCCGGGCTGGTCTTCCGAATAACCTTGGGTGCTATCCGAATATTGAACCTTTGGACAGTTCTATTGGCGAGTCGATGCGCCGGGCATTTCAGATCGTCGTAGACGCCTGGTCTCAAATCAGTCCGGACGCCGGCTACGAAGAGATGAGGGAAGCTACCGCCTATGCCGCACAGCAGCGCTACGGTGATCGCGAAGCTCAGATCGTTTCGAGTGCCTGGTACTCCGTTGGCGTTTTCGGAGGCATGGATCCCACGAGCTCTGCTGGTCGGATCCCCGCCAACGGAGCCACTCGGGTGGAGCCATGGGACGCAACGTTGGAGTGGGAAGTACCGAGCGATGGATCTTTGTGGCGGTACCAGGTTGCGACTGACCAGGCGTTTGAGCACGTCGTCGCAGAAGGGGAAGCCGACGGATACTCTGGTGGGAGTACCCGAGTGGCGAACGCCAGCGTTACGCTGAGTGCGTCCACGAAATACTATTGGCGGTACATGGATCAAAACGCCGACGATTGGTCTCAGTGCTCGGTCGTACCGTCTGAGTTCAGAACCGCAGCGCGACGCGTCGAAATGCAGTTTCCTGAGGTCGACACAACAGCCAACCCCGACAATGCCGTCACAGTTGCGATTCAGTCTCCCGGTCTGCTGATTACGGAGAACGACACAGACGAACGAACGTTGGAGTGGGGCATCGGAGAGTGCGACGCTCCCATGGAGTATGCTGTGTATGAAGGAGTTGGTCGTGCAAGCATCGGGGACAACTTCCAGCCCGAACACCCCGAATTCGAGGAGTACCCCAAGATCGGCACCCAGGCAGGTTTGGATCTTGAGCGAGCGACGCTCGTATACGTGCGCGAGATCAAAGACGATGGGGTCGCGGGGTCCTGTTCGTACTTCAAGGTCCGAGTTCCCGATCTTGAGCCCTTCCATATGATTTCCCACGGGACTTACACCACGGACATGCAGTTCTCCGACTTTGGTGACGTTGAGCTCGAATGGTCCTCGGCGGGCGAAGGCGCAGAATACGAGGTGCTTTTGTATAACGCTCTTCGTGGGTCATCCCTCGACCCAGAAACCACGTTCACAACGACCGAGACCACCTTGTCGTTGGCTGACTACGCCCGACCGGCCACCGAAGGCTACGGGATTTGGAGTTTTCAGGTACGCGCTCGGAGCGAGGGCATGCTTTCGAGCTCGCGCGGGTACCGTTGGGTTGCAGAACACTCATTCGACCCCATTTCCCATCCGTATTTCACACCACGAAGCTACTACGTGATCAAGTCGGCACCCGTTCGGCCTGTAGTAGAAGATTTCATCTCGTATGATGACGAAGCGAGAATCATTACCGTCCAGCGTCCCTGGGACAACGGGCAGCCCGGCAGCGAGGGCGAAGCACAGGTCAGTTTCGAACCGGGACTAACCAACACAAATTATGTCGATTTCGAGGTCCTATCTCCTGGAACTGCTCCGCGAGAACCGGATCACAGAAGAGCAAAATTCCTCCGCGAGTGGGGTACCTATGAACCTGCACCCTACAGTCTGCCGCCAATCGTCGGTTCCGATGCAACACCCCAATGGGAACTGTCCGTGACGGGATACGGCGGGGGTGACCTCATCGTCGGGGTCCCTTATCCGGAGAGTGCGGGCCCCACGACTTTGTGGACCATTGAGTTCGATGAAGAAGAACCAGAGTGCCTTGACCTCAATACAGATTTCTCAATCCCTGGCCTCGGCTATCTACCGACAACAGCCGGTAGCTGCAGCGATGTGGTCGTGCCTTTCGACATACCTGAAGGAGTGAACGATGGGTACACAGGACCCTTCGACGTTGGCGAGGCTATTCTCGATGGATGCATCACGAGAATTCCTACAAACTTGCTTGGGGCGTCCTTCCCTGCAGTGCCGAACGCATTCCGCTATGATTACACGATCGGCCTAGAGACAGTTTTCTCGAATGGGCATACGAGCGATGTGTCTCAGACCATCGAGATTCCGTATACGACCGGTGAGGTGACGCCTCCGTCGGAGCTGATCACCTGGCAGGACCGCCCGCTGAGGCACGGCGTTCCATCCGAGAGGTGGGAAGAAGCTCGAGCGCACAGCGGTGTCGCCGGTCAGAACGGTAAGGACTACTTCGAGGGCTGCGTAGCTGCCATTACTGTTCGAGCATATGGCCATGAGGATTGCGGGTCCGACTCCTTCGTGGACTCCAGGACATCCTGGGTCTTCATCGACGCGGGTGCGTACAATTGTCTCCCAGAAAACACCCCCAGCAGCGGTGACACCGTTCGAGCAGACGAGGAAGCGAATTATTGCGACAACGTGAGCAACGTGGACAAAACGCTCTGTCAGGGAACGTATCGTGACGAGTGCACCGATTTCTCCCAGAATCCTTGCAAAGCTTGGGCAGACTGGAAGTGCTCGCAAGGGCACGGCGACGATTGGTGCCTATGACCTTTCCCGTCGGTTGAACACCGGAGAGTACGCCATACGCTCCTCAAAGAGGACACCTACCTCGACGACCTCCTCGTCAAAGAACAACACGTGCAGGTTATGGGCAGAGCACAGGCATCCGCATGCTGCTCATTGGCACACACTCGTCAAGAAATCAGCTCGAAATCCATCCCTGCCGCTCGGGCGGAGCCGCCGTCGGCGTCGTCTCGGTCGCCGATGACGAGGCAGTCTTCGGGGGGCACTCCGAGCTCTTCGGCGGCGATGAGGAATGGATCGGGGGCGGGCTTGAGGCGACGGACCTTGGGATGGTCGCCGCTCGAAACCACCGTGTCGAAGAGGTGCCGGTACCCCATCGCCTTGATCTTGTATTCGGCGGGGTAGTCGCTCACGAGCGCTGTCTTGCCGCCCTTGTCTCGGAACTCGACGACGCGAGTGATGAGCTCGGTGCGCTCGAAGCGACGCATCCATTTGCTGGGCCTTTGGATCATCCACTCTTCGACGTGGCTGCGCACCAGCTCGTGAGCGACGCCCGAGATGTCCGCAGCGCGCTTGATCTGTTCGTGAAAGGGGCTCGGATCGAACTCGAGCTCGGGATCCGTGTGCCACTCCTCACGCAAGGTCTCGTGCAGGCGCCGAAAGACGCGCAGCGCTTTGACCGCTGGGGCCCCGAGCAGAGCGAGCTCCGCGGCCATGGCCCACTTCAGCGGTTTGGCCTTGTAGAGCGTCCCATCCAGATCGAGGAGCCAGGCCTTCTTTTCGTCAGGGTTCATTGGATCTCTTCTCGGATTGCCGTAAGCACCGGCGTCTCGAGTCCGACACGTTCTGCTTGCTCCAAGGTGCGCTGGAGGCGCCGCGGAGCGGAGCGACCCGAGCAGCCGTGCTGGGGATCGGCGAGAATGGCGCCCTCGAGAGCCCGCCGCAGGTGCCCATCGTCGAGGCTGATCGCAGCGAAGGGAGGCGCCGTCTTTAGGAGGGCCGCTTCGAGGGGGATGAGCTCGCCGACGACTTCATCGAAAATCCGTCGATGAGATTCCAAGAGATCCGAGGCGACCTTTGGTCCACGCAGGCCGGCGAGATTCAGCGCCAAAATGTAGAGGTTCTTCAGGACGAGTTCATGCGCGAGTTCGTCCTCGGACGTGACGGTGCGGTGCGGAAGCGCGAGGTGGTCGAGAGCCGCACCCAAAAGGTGCGCGTGCTTGCCGAAGAGGACGGTGGGGAGCACGACGGTCGGAGGTTTGCCGTTCTTCTTCTCGAACCAGATGACGGCTACCGTCGGATCGAGATCGTGGCTCAGCCACTGATCGGGACGGAGCTCGTTTTGGATCAGAACGACGCGATCCGTCACGGACTCCGGAAGCTGGGCGAGCACGGCTTGCAGATCGTCTTCACCCGTTGCGACGACGACGGCCTCGGGCTCGACCGCTTCACAAGTGGCGCGCAAGTCGTCGCCCCGGAGGACCGGTACAACGTCGTGTCCCGACTTCGAGAAGCCTTCGGCGAGAAGCGCGCCGAGCTGGCCCATCCCGACGACGATGATTTGCCTCTTCACGAGCGTGAACAGAGCAAGAAGCTGGCCCGGTCGGCAAGCGTGCAAGCGTAATTTTCGGCGGCCAGCGGGCAACATGCCCCCTTACTTCGGCGCTTGTCGAACCCGCGACCGGGGCCGGTTGAGATTTTTGTTCAGAAATCTTTGAACGCCTCGGGGCCCAAAGGGTACCCACCTTCGAAAGCGGCCCGACGACTTGGGTCCGCTCCCGTCTCTGGGCTCCTTTTCGAGCCGGTGCCGGGGAATTTTCCGGCGTTCCTTCCTCGCAAGCGGTGGGGGCGCATGAGGGACCTGTGCGAAGACTTTCCATTCATCGCGCGCGCCCGCGGGCCGCGCTCCCTTTGCTGTTGCTTTCATTCCTGCTTACGGCGCGTACTGGCGCGGCCCAGACTGACGGGACTCCTGAGGAGGTCACGGGTGACGATTCCGCGCCGCCTGCGGGCGACTCGACCCAGGACCCAGATGGGCCCGACGAGGACGACACCGCCTCCGAAACCGAGGCCGAAGGCGAAGGCGACGAAGAGTCCGGTGAGCCAATCGACCCGGCGAGCGATGAAGGCGCCGTCGATGAGGAGCCCGGGGAGAGCGATCCGCCCGCGGACGATGCGACGGAGGCCGCCGAGACCGATGAAGCTCCGGCGGAGCCCCCTGCTCCCGCGCCCCACACCGAGGACGCCCCGGACGAAGAGCCCGCCGATGCCGCCTTCGAAGAGCCGGGGAGTGAGTTCTTCGACGAGGACGAGGAGTTCGAGTTCGAAGCAGTCGCAGAAGTCGAGGCACCTCCGCGCGAACCCACTCGGCGCACGATGGACAAGGAACAACTCACGCGCATCCCCGGCACCCGTGGAGACGCCTTGCGGGCGGTCGAAGTGATGCCCGGTGTGGCGCGCACCGAATTCGCTTCGAACGATGGTCCGCCCATTCTGCGAGGAGGCGCGGCGTGGGAGAGCATGGTCCTCCTCGATGGCGCGATGGTCCCGCTCATCTACCACTTCGGGGGACTCACGAGCTTCTTCAACTCGCATCTTCTCGAAGAAGTGAACCTTTACCCGGGAAACTATTCGGCGCGCTGGGGCCGCGCGGCGGGCGGCGTCGTGGAAGCCAAGGTGCGCGATCCGAAGAGCGATGGCTTTCACGCGCTCGTGGAGCTGAGCGCCATCGACAGTTTTGCAGTCGTCGAGGGTCCGGTGGCAAAGAAGACTTCCGTCGCGCTCGCAGCGCGGCGCAGCAACATCGATCTTTTCTTCGACGCTTTCGTACCGGAAGACGCGTACAGCGTCCTCGCCGCGCCCGTCTACTGGGATTACCAAGGCATCCTCACCCATCGTTTCGACGAGCGGAACAAGCTTCGCGTTCTGACCTACGGGAGTCAGGATTCGCTGGAGCTTTACTTCAGTGATGCGGCGACCGACGACCCCGCTCTTCGCGGCAACATCGACGCGCGCATGGGGTTTCACCGTCTGCAGGTCGAGATGCAAAGTAAGTTCTCGGACATGGTCGAGCAAAACCTGATGGTTTCTGCCGGTCCGTCTTTGGCAGATCAAAAGATCGGCGGGCTCGATTCGAAGTTCCGCTTCTGGGACGTGAACGCGCGCGCCGAATGGTCGATCTTCGCCTCCAAGGCCGTGCGCCTCGACACCGGCGCGGATCTGGTGATGTTCGGAGGTAAGGGTGAGTACACCGGTCCGGCCCCGGCCAAGTCCGAGGGCGATCCGGGCGGCTCGACTTTGGCCAGTGAAAAATACGTGCGCGTCGAGGAGACCGGCATCACGCCCGTCCGGCCCGGCGCCTTTCTGGAAGCGTCGCTCAGCCCCATCGACGAGTGGCTCATCGTGCCGGGCGTGCGAGCGGACTACGTCGCCGACGGAGATGATTGGACGGTGGATCCTCGCCTTTCGACGCGCCTCGACGTGACAGAGCACACGACCCTCAAGGCGGGCATCGGACAGTACTCCCAGCCGCCCGAGTACTACGAAATCATCGAGGACATCGCCAACCCGGATGCGAAACCTTTCCGCACTCTGCAGACGTCCGCTGGCGTGGAGCAGAGGCTCGGAGAGAAGGTCAAGGTCGACGTCGAAGGGTTCTACAAGCGTTGGTACGACCGCCTCGTCAACACCGAAGGCGGCGCGCCGCCCGGCATCATCAACGATGGCCGCGGGCGAGCCTTTGGTCTCGAGATGCTCCTCGACGTGCGTCTGTCGGAAAAGTCGCAAGCCTTCCTCGCGTACACGCTGTCCAAGAGTGAAAGACAAGACCGCGACGACCCTTGGCGGCTCTTCGACTACGACCAGACGCACAACCTGCAGCTGACCGCCAACTACGATCTCGGCAAAGGCTGGCTCGCGGGCGCTCGCTTCCGCTACGTCACGGGCAACCCGACGACGGAAGTCGAAGGCGCCGTGTACGACGCGTCCTCGGATACGTACCGGGCGCTTTTCGGCGAGATCAACGGCGGGCGGAATCCCGCGTTTCACCAACTCGACGTGCGCGTCGAAAAGCTTTGGAAGCTGGGCCCGGTGGGGCTCACGAGCTTCCTCGAAGTGCTCAACGTCTACAACGCCCAGAACAAAGAAGGACAGTCCTACAGCTTCGATTACTCGGAGTCCGAGGGCGTCACGGGCATGCCCATCTTCCCGAACATCGGGATCCGAGGTGAACTGTGAAAGCGAACGAAAAGATCCATGCTTTGCTCATCGCCGTTGCCGCATCGTCTGCGGTCGCGTGCGGCGAGCCGATGAAGAAGGCTCAAGAGATCGAGGAGCCGCGCACCCTCGCGGTGCAAATCGAAGGACAGGACGGGAGCGCGACGCCGGCTCCCGGGGATGATGCCACGTTGCGCGTGCTCTTCGCCGGCCCCAGCGGCCCTCAACGAGTGAACGTGGCCTACAAGATCTGTGAATCCGCCGACTCGGCGCGCGGCGTGCCGTACTGCGTCGGCGAGGTGTACGAGGAGGGCTCCCAGGACGGCGTCGATTCGCTCCTCGAGGTTGCCTTCTCGGTGCCCGAGTCGGCCGCGGACGAAACGCGGATCGCCGTGCTCGGGGTCGCTTGTGAAACGGGAGAGCCCACCCTGGCCGAGGATCCGGACGACTTTCATTGCAGCGGCGGGGAGACGCCTCTCGCCTTCAGTTTCGATGCGTATTTGGGCGGCGCCGAGGAAAACGAAAACCCCGATTTGTCGGGGATCCTCATCGAGATCGACGGACGAGAGGTCACCCTCGAAGGGGCAGACGAGCCCCCGAGCTGTGACGAGTCGGTCGCAATGGTCGATGCGGAAAAGTCGCTCGTGGTGACGGTCGAATACGGTTCGGACGCGCGTGAAGAAGACGAGTGGCTGCAGGTATCTCACTTCGCAACCAAGGGCGAATACGAGCGCCAGTACACCATCCTCGAACCAGACGAACGGCTCGCCACGGAGATCGAATGGGAATCGTCGAAGGCGGGCGCGTCGAAACATTACGTCGTGGTGCGCGACGGACTCGGTGGAGTCTCGTTCGTCACCTTCAGTGTGTGTGCAGAGTGAATTTCAACCGAACAAGGAGTAACGAATCATGAACGTCGAAGGAGTATTTCAGGCTCTCGTAGGGCTGGGTGCAACGTGGGTGCTTTGGCTTTTGGTGGGGCTGTCGGTCGTTGCCGTGGCCGTCATCTTGGAGCGCATCGTGTTCTTTTGGAGCACGAAGACCAACGGGGAGAAGCTGCGCCTGCAGGTGACCCGAGGTCTTTCGAGCCACAAGCTCGAGCAAGTGAAGCGCAGCCTGGACGAATCGCCGAGCCTCGAGGCGCGGATCATCTTTGCGGCCATGGCGGCGGAAACACCCGCCGAAGCCGAAGAGCGCATGGCCGCCGAATCGCAGGTGCAGAGGCTGCGCTCGGAAAAGAATCTGGCGTACCTGGGGACGCTGGGGAACAACGCGCCCTTCGTGGGCCTTCTGGGGACCGTGGTGGGCATCATCGGTGCGTTTCATCAGCTCGATGCATCTGGTGGGCAGCTCACCTCGGGACTGATGGCCGAGATCGGTGAAGCGCTGGTCGCGACGGCCGTCGGCCTTCTCGTCGCGCTTCCTGCGGTGGCTTCGTACAACGTGTTCCAGCGCGCCATCTCCGTGCGACTTGCGCAAGGCGACGCTCTCGGCCGGGAATTCGTGGCGCACCTTCATCGCGCAAAGCGCGAGCTGCCCGTAGGAGGAGAATGATGGCCGGCTCGCAAGCAAAAGAAGGTGAGATGATCCAAGGCATCAACGTCACCCCTCTGGTCGACGTGGTTCTCGTCTTGCTCATCGTGCTCATGGTGGCCGCGAGCTACACCGTATCCCAGGCGCTTCCCATGAATCTCCCCAAGGCCAAGACCGGCCAGACGGAGAGCACGTCTCTTGCCATCTCCGTTTCAGCGGATGGGCAGCTCTTCTTGGATGGAGCGCCGCTTTCGAAGGATGCCCTGCAAAAGCGTGTGCGCGAGGAGAGAGCCAAGAGCGAAGTGAACGCTTTGATTGCCGCAGATGGAGAAGCCGAACACAAGTTCGTGGTTCAGCTCATCGACATGATCCGAGCCGAAGGGGTCACCAAGTTTGCCATCAACGTCGCGCCCGAAGATCTCTCACGCTGAGCGCTTCGACGAAACTCGAGGAACGTCATGAACCAAAAATGGATAGGTAAAGGCACCTTGGTCCTGAGCGCGGTGCTGCATGGCTACTTGATCCATGTGGCGCCAGAGGTCGCTGTCGAAACGCGCAAGGACGAGCCACCGAACTTTCTCGACCTCGCGGAGATCCCTCCGGAGCCAGAGCCAGAGCCAGAAATCGAGGAGGAGCCGGAGGCAACGCCCCAGCCCGAGCCCACGCCCGAGCCCGAAATCGTAGAAGAGGTCACCGAACCCGAGGTGCAGGAGGAGCCCGAACCGGCACAGCCCGACGTGGAGCCTGAAGCGGCCCCGCCCGAGCTCACCGGCACGACCCTCCTCGCCGAGGGTGAGGGCGATAGCGACTTCAGTGCCGAACAGGGGAGCGGCCGAGCGCGCACGGGCGCGATCGTCGCGGGCATTTCCAAGCCCGCTCCAGTACGTCGCGTAGCGCCCCGCCCGAAGCCCCGCCCGGCGGCAGTGAAACAATCGGCTCCCCCCGAGGCCATCCCCCTCGCCCAACTCTCCAAGAAGCCCGTTCCTCCGGATCTCGGCGGAGCACTGAAGCGCAACTACCCCGCCGACGCCCGTCGCCAGGGGCGTGCGGGAGAAGCCAAGGTGCGCGCGCGAGTGGAGCCGAGCGGGTCCATCGGCTTCGCCAAAATTGCGTCCGAATCCGAGGATGGGTTCGGGGCCGCTTGCAAGAGGACGCTCCTTTCCAGCAAATGGACGGCACCCCTCGATCGAAGCGGCAAGCCGGTGGCGACATGGGTGAGTTACCGCTGCAAGTTTCGCATCGATTGAGGTGTTCGGACGCGCAGGCGTGTAGACTCCCCGCCCATGTCAGCCAGCCGTGACCAGGTCCTTTCCGTGCTCCGCGATCTCGCTCCCGAACATCTCGCGGAGCCGTGGGACAACGTGGGACTTTTGGTCGACCCGGAGTCGAGCGACCAATGGTTGCACGCTCTTTTGACCATCGATTTGACGCTTGCCACGATGGAGGAAGCCGAGGAGCTCGGCGTCGATCTCATCATCGCCTACCATCCGCCAATCTTCTCGGGCCTCAAGCGCCTCAGAGCTTCGAGCGCCGCCGAGGCTCTCGTCGTGCGGGCTCTGCGGGCGGGGACCACCATCTACAGCCCCCACACGGCGCTCGACGCGGCTTTGGGGGGCATGAACGATTGGCTCGCACGAGCTTTCGGTTCGGGGGTGACCCGGCCCATCGTGCCCGCCGAAGACCGAGAGGGTGCGGGCGCGGGACGCTACGTGGAGCTGGACGAGAAGATCTCTCTCGATGAGGCGGTAACGCGGGCCAAGGCCCATTTGGGGCTCTCCCATGTTCGCATCTCCCGGGCGGGTGACGGCGCCATCCGCTCGGTGGCAGTGTGTCCCGGCGCTGGGGGATCGCTGTTCGAGAAAGTGGGGCACGTGGATCTGCTCCTCACCGGTGAAATGAGACACCACGACGTGCTTGCTCGGCGCGCGCGGGGCACTCACGTGATTTTGACCGATCACACGAACACCGAACGGGGCTTCCTTCCGCACTACGCCCGCGCCATCACCGAGCGGTGCTCGGGACTCCGCGTCACGGTTTCGCGAGTCGATGCCGATCCGCTGCAGGTGGTTTGAGCGAGGGGTGCGGGGGTTGACTCCGGGGTCTATCCCGGGCCGCCTGAGCTCGAGGGTCGCAAGTCGAGCGTGGAACGAAAGCATCGCGCCGAGACTGGGGCTCACTGAAGCGCGCGACATCCGCGTGCTTTCCGCTCTGACCAGTTCCGCGAGTGGCTTTTATAGGGGACGGCCGCGCCATGATTTCAGTCCGTTGAAGTTTGAGGCTCCATCCGTGTCGAAAGGTGATCCAAGTCGAGGGGATCGCTCTCGACGTACTCCCGGCCGGTCATGTCATCAAGGGTCGTCACGACGCCCTCGACCTTGAAGCGGTCGCCTGACGTTAGAAGCGACAGCCAAGATTCTAGAAATGAGTCCCAGCTTGTGCCTTCGAATGTTGACTCGTCGGTGTTCCGAATGAACCAGAAGAACACTTCGATTTCTGGTTCGTGTTCCGACCAGCTCGGTGCGCCTCGCACTCGAATTTCGCGAAGCGAACGCAGGGCTCTTCCTTCGTCGCTGTTCTTGTCGTGCTTTGAAGACAGTCGCCTTACTAGCGGTCTTGCCCAGTGCACAAAGTCGTCGGGGAACGCCATTCGTGCTCGCTTGCGTGCCAGAGCCTGGGACAGACGTCGTCGTTCAACGTCTGTCCGTGTACCCTCGATACGGGTCGAAGAAGCAATTACGGTTTTTTCGACCGTCATAACGCGATCTAGATCCGCGACGAGGCAGCGATCGCTGAGCCCAGGAAGGAACGCGTAGTTCGGGCGGGTCCCTCTCTCGACTTCCCCCAGCGTTGTGGCATCTACCTCAACCAGGGGACACAACTCCAGGTACGGTCGTATCACGCAGTCTCGAACAATGTCGCACGTCTGCGTAATTACAGCGAATCCTCGTTCTTGGCTTTCCACTACGTCGAAACCGGCCTCTTCGGCTTCGGCCGACAGGGGACGACTGGCCTCGGCACGAAAAACAAACCAGGAGTCGTCGGAGACAGCACAATCGCCCTGCCGCCAATGGGCTAGTGTGCGATTGACTTCCTCTTGCCCTGATTCATCAAGTCGTCCCACGCCCTTTGTCCCTACGAACCTGGGCCGGGCGACCACGACCGATTCGCGTATGGACGACCTCGCCCGGATCGGAGATCAGGGAGTCAGGCGCAGGCGGTCGTCTCGCGTCGAGCTCAGCACGGGTGAGAGCTAGCTTCGGACGAACTCGACCTTCACCGATACCGAGTTTTCCCGCGGCAGCGTCATAACTTCTGGCACACAGCAAGTCGTAGACTCGTTCCCCTGGCCGCCCCTTCAAGATGGCCGTCTTGTTAGCACTTGCGGATCCTCGGTCTGTCGATTGAACGACATCAAGGACCGCCATGAGATGTTGCTCATTTTCACTGCTGAGGGGCTTTCCGCTCGCCCAAAAGTGGACGCTTCTACGAGACACGGCAAAAAGCTGCGCAAGTTGGTCCCAGGTCAACCCCGAGATGCGCCGGAGTTCGGCCATGGCACTTCCTGTCTCCGAGCCCCTAGGTGAGAGGCGTTCGACGTCATCGTGTTGTTCATTCGCACCGCTCGAAGTCGAGTCTTCATCCCAAACGTAAGAATCCCAGACCTGTTGAGACAACGACGAAGACGTCCCTGTGAATGCCAATGCCCCACTCACGATGATGACCCTGAAAGGTCCCGTACCCGGCGCAACGGACGTTTGGCTTGCGGAGTACGCTCCGACAGTGGAGACGCTTTTCGTATATCCCGTATCCGTCACGGCTTCCCCCCAAAACGACGAAGGAACTCGTCGTTCGTTGCCCACCTAAAAATACTGTAGACCCTCTCAGCGAGGGAGCGAGCCTGCTGAACGATCGTATCAACGTCCAGAGGCTGAGTCTCCTGCTTGAATGCATCGACGTCGAAGAGCCAACTTTCCTTCGGCATTGGCTCAATGGCGCCAGGGTCAACTGTGCCTTCTCCCGGAACGAGACCCCATCGGGTGGACACCTTCCCACCGATGCTGGGTAACTTGAAAACACTCTCGGTGATGGAATGCCCCGCAAATCGCGCAAGGGGTGTTGCAAGGATGCCGGCAACCTCTGGACGCACCAACTTGGGTAGATCTGTCAGTAGTTCACCGCTCACGCGGTCGATGTACCGAACCCCGAGTCGGTCGATGTTATTGGGATTGATGTGCTCAGCTAGAGCACGCAACACGAACTCCAGCCTTTCCACCAGATCTTGGCGGCTAGTGTACTTCGTCGTTTCCAGCGCAAGGAAGTCAGGAGCAAGGCTGACTCGCCAATCGTCCGAACCGTTCTGAAATCTCCAAATGGTGCTCGTGCGAGTCTCCATTGGTCCTCGCGGGCCGATGGAAAACGAACGCGCATACTCAGGACGAAGCACTCCGTAGGTTCCTCGGATGGCTTCTTGAAAAGCGCCGATATAATCCCGACGCTCGATGGAGGCGATGAGAGGAAAGCGTACCTGGGCAATGACGCGAATGAGCGGCGCGTTCTCAAGCGGAACTTCCGAAGGCGGAGGTCCATCCAGGGGCATGTCGGAAGAGCTCATAGAAGAGAGTTTGCGTGGGTCCGAAAGGACATCGGCAAAACCTGACATTTGACAGGTTAGCGCACAGGGATCTCAGTGTGAAGTATAGTGTGAAGTGATGGACCAAGGCGATTATTCCCGGGAATCATTCGGCCAATGGACCGGCCGGGACGACCGAATCGGACAGCACACCTCAGCGCGCCCAAAGGGCGGCGACGTCGAATTCAATCGCGTCGAAGGGCTTCAGGCGGACGGGGGCATCACCGCCGGCTCGTTGAATGATGCGATAGGTCTCGCCGTCGAGCTCAAGAACTTCCAGGAAGTGATCGAGGGGCTCAATCAGCCAAACGTGGCGGACGCGCTCCCTCTGGTAGACTTCCAGCTTGGCCCCACGATCGAGCGCTCGCGTGGTCGGTGACGCCACTTCACACACCCAGTCGGGCGGAACGGTCATGAACGCTTGCTCGGGTAGAACGGGGAGTGTCTCGCGCCGCCACCCGCCCAAGTCCGGCACCACGACATCATCACCGAGATGGATCTCCGGTTCATCCAGGATGATCCATCCGCCAGGGCCACCCTTGCCACGCTTGAAAGGGGGGCCCAGCTCTTCACCCACGACGGATGCAGCCGCCGCGTGGCGCAGTGCCAGCCTCGGACTTTGGTAGAGCACGCCGAGGATGAGCTCTGCGACCACGTGGGGTGGAGTCGCCAAGACGTCTTCGTACGTCGCGCAGCGCTTCGCTGGACTGCTCACGTCTTGATTCTAGCGCAGGCGGTCGAGTAGCCAAGCGAAGGATTGGCCAAACGGTGCTGCCTTGTCGAGCCGCCCGTGAGGAAGGAAACGTGGGTGCGCCGTGGTGCTCTGAGTGCTGGCGTCGCCTTCTCCGACGACGCTACTCACCCCTGGGCCCGAGCACGATGATGGCCATGCCGACGACGCATACTAGCGAGCCGAGTAGGTCCCATCGATCTGGTGGCTGACCCTCGACGGCCCAGAGCCAGAATACGGCCACCGAGACGTACACACCTCCGTACGCGGCGTAGGTGCGACCTGCCGCTGTGGGGTGGAGCGAGAGCAGCCAGGCGAAGCCCGCGAGCGCGAGAGCAGCCGGGAAAAGAAGCCACGCCGAACCATTCTTCTCGAGCCACAGATACGGCAAGTAGCATCCCAAGATCTCCAGGACGGCCGTGAGGAGAAAGAGAGTCGCCGTCCTGGGGAAGTTCGCGAGATCCTGCGTCATTCGAGTGGTCTAGCATCCGGCACGGCAGCACGTCTTCTGCCCAGTCTTACGCCGCGCTAGCTTCCACCAGACGAGTAGAGCCACCGCGATGGCCAAAGCGGCGCCCGCAATCGGATCCACGAGGGTTATCAGGCTTGCTCCCCCGGCGGCCAGTGCGGTCACTCCCAACGCGGGCGCTACGCAACAGGCGAGCGAGAGCAATCCAATTCCTGTGAATCCGACCCCGGCGCGCGCGAGCCACGACCTGGTGTCTCCACCGCGTCCCTCCGCGGGTGCCGGGCTGTCTGCTTCGATACCGGGCGGTAACATCGCGCGGAGCTCCGCCCGCATGCCCGCGCCCGCCTCTTCCGGCCACGTGAAATGAAGCCAGATGTGTTTCTTGCCCCTCGGGAACTCGACAGCATGATCCATAAAGGCGCAGCAGGAGGTCTCGACCGCTAGGAACTGCCCAAGCTCATCGATCCGTTCGATGTTCCAATCGAAGCACACCGAGGCGCCGTGCTCACGGGGCCGGAACTTGGTGGCGTGCCGGAAGAGCCCAGCTTTGTAGGCGTCAGTCGCGCGGGTCTGTTCCAACGTCGACAAGGTGCAGGCAATGGGAAGGTTGGTTCTTTCGTTCACGTGGGCTCCTTTTCTGCAGGAGGCCTTTTCGTACGACTTGAAGTTGACTTTAAGTCAAGGAGAGTTAGCGAAGATTCATGTCGAATTTCAGTATCGGCCACATTGCGACGACGTCGGGCATTCCTGCGTCTACCATTCGGTACTACGAAAGGATCGGTCTCTTGCCTGCGCCGCGCCGCAAGGGTGGGCGCCGGATCTACTCGGAGGAGGTCTTCGACCGGTTGCGCATCGTCCGGCTCTGTAAGGAGCTCGGGTTCGAGCTTCCCGAGGTCAAGATTGTCCTGGACGGGCTGACCCGTGGGGATCGCTCGGTGCAGCGCCTCAGAAAGCTTTCCGCAGAAAAGCTACCCAAGATCGAGGAGGCGATCGCGCGGGCCCGAGTGATGCAGAGTCTTCTCCGAAGCGCGAGCCGTTGTGCGTGCCCGACCCTGGAAGTCTGCGCGCGGCGTGCGGAGGATGCGGGAGTGCTGAGCTGTTAGAGCTTGGGGTCGCACATCCTCCGTCGGGTGGACGTCGCGCCGAGACTCGGGCTCAGGTCTCGTCTTCAGCGGTCTCGCCCCGGGCGCGACCGAAGAGCTTGGTACCTGGGGGAACGGATTTGACGATCCACACGTTGCCGCCGATGACCGAGCCCTTCCCGATGACGGTCTCGCCTCCCAGAATCGTCGCGCCAGCGTAAATCGTGACGTTGTCTTCGATGGTGGGGTGACGCTTGACGACCTGGCCATCGATCTCGATGGCGCTGCGCTTGGTGGACAGCGCGCCGAGGGTCACACCCTGGTACAGCTTGACGTCGTTACCAATCTGAGCCGTTTCTCCGACCACCACGCCGGTGCCGTGATCGATGAAGATGCGGCGTCCGACGGACGCCGCCGGATGGATGTCGATGCCCGTGCGGCTGTGGGCGTATTCGCTGATGATGCGTGGAATCATCGGGACTCCGGCCCGGCGCAGTACGTGGGCCACTCGGTGCGCAGTGATGGCTTCCAGAGTCGGGTAGCTGAACACGACCTCTTCGACGCTGCGCGCTGCCGGATCGAGCTCGTAGGCGGTGACTGCGTCCTCGTTGAGCATCTCGCGAAGCTCGGGCAAACAATGAAACAGGCTCATTGCGGCTCGATGCGAGAACTCCGCGGCCTTCTTCGAAAGGGGATCGTAGCCCTGCTCGTAGGTGATCGCGCGGTGGATCTGTTCGCAGAGGCGCTCGTAGGCAGGGTAGGCGTGCTCGCTGATGCTGTGCCTCAGGTTCTGCTTGCTCAAGGGGCGGGTCGAGTAAAACCCGAGGTAGATGATGGGCGCGATGTGCCGGTAGGCCTCGATGACGGCGCGTTTGTTGGGCAGAGCCGCGCTCTCGAGGCTGTTGATCGCCGCCGGACCCTCGTAGCTCTTCTCGATCTTGTCGATGGCGGCTTCGAGGTCGCCGCTCAGGTCGGTCATGCTGGTCATGGAACTTCAGAAGCACGCGGAATGCCGCTCTCGAGAGGTTGTAACACTTTCCTCCCGACGGTCACTTTTTCGGCGTCTTGCCCTTTTCGGGCGGTCGGACGCTCTTGTCGTTCCGGCGTTTGTCGTCGCCCGGCTTCCCGTCGCCCGGCTGCGCGTCGCCAGCATTGTCGCCTTCCGGCTTCTCGCTCCGCCCTTTCTCATCGTCCGGCGGGGGCGGGTTCTTCTCAAGACCTCGGGTCAGATCGGGATGAGTGAGCGACTGACCGAGGGCGCGCTCGAGCTGCTCGTCCGCCTCGTCGTCGCCGTACTTGAAGAGAAAGTGGGCCGCGAGCACGAGCGCGTCGATGAGCTGACCTTCGCCCCCCGTGTTCTTGTAGTGGTAGAGGAAACGCGAGACCTCTCGCATCTCGACGGGATCGCCGGTGCCGAGTTTGGAGATTGTCTTCATTAAGTTGAGCGACGCCTTGGCGCGCGATGACGGGTCGTTGAGATAAGGAGCCAGAGCGCGAGCAGCGCCCGGAGTTTTCATCCTGAGGAGCGCTCGCGCGAGAGAACCGACGGGTGGTGGGCGCTGCTTTTCTCGTCTCTGTGCGCCGGGTTCGATGGCGGGTTCATCCTGCGGGTTTTCTCTGCTCGGTGGCTTGGTGTCGGGTTCACCCGACGGCTGCGGGCTTTTTCCGTTCGGCTGCTTGTCTGCGTCTTCGGGCGAGTCGCTCCATTCGTCGTCCGAGTTCGCTTTAGCGGAGCCGGAAGGATCCGTCTCGGGCGCAGCAGGCTCGTTTGCGTCCGGAACGAGAGGCTGGGGCGCGCTCGCGTTCAGGGCTTCGATCATGACTTCGCCGCCCGTCTTGCGCTGAGCGAGCAGGTTGCCTGCGGTCCTGGCCAAGTCCAAAGACACGAGGGGGTCTTGAGCAATGGCGAGGAGCGAGCGCGTCGTGTCGGGCGTGTCCGCTTCGCCGAGCTCCCGCAAGAGGACCGTTTGAATCGCGACCATGTCGGGTCCCGTGCTGGAAATCGTTTCCTCGAGTTGTTCGAGAACCGAGGGGCGGGCCCCTTTGGGGATCTGATCGTCGGGCGCGCTCACGACGCAGGCTTTGATCTTGGATTCGAGGGAGCCAAAGGGGATGTGGTGGCCAGTCTTGGCGTTGACGCGCACCAAGCTGCCGTTTTCGAGACACAGGGTCGGCCCGTGTTTCCCGGCGGCGCCTCCCGCCACGGCTCTGGGAAAATGGGTGCTGAACCGAATGTCGTTGGAGCCGTGCTCGAAGCCGACCGCCACGTCGTAGTACGTCGCAACGTAGCCGCCGGTCGAGAGCTTCAGGGTGAGTTCCGAAGGAGCCACGTGCGCGTAGAGTCCCACGGGTCGGCCCCGCGCCGGGCGGGGTTTCGAGCCGTCGATGGGCCACTCGGGCTCGCCGGGGAGCTTCTTGGGGTCGAGCTTGAGGGACTGGCTGCCGGGAGAACTCGTCACGTTTTCGCTGAGTAAAGTGGCGCCGGTGCCGTAGACGACCACACCACCCGGTTCGGAGGAGACGCTGTGAATGCCATCACGAATCAGCACTCGACCGACGTGTTCGGTAGTTTGGATGTCTAGAGCACCGACGTACTGCCCCGAGTACGGCACCAGGGCGAGGCCATCGACTACCGCAGGTGTCCCGAGACGCGCGTTGGCTTGGGCCTCGTACAGTTTTTCGCCCTTGGGACCGACGACGAGAATTTGATCTTCCCGCGCGTCGTCCTTGTCGACGAGAAGCAAGACGGCGTACTTTCCGTCGAAGCCCGCGCCTTCGAGCCTGCGCGAGTTCGTGTCGAGGGAGAACTTCTTCACGCCGGTCGCGACGTCGATGGCGACGACCTTTCCCGCGCCGGTAAAAAGCACGAGCCCTCCGGTAAGGGTCGGCAAGACGTCCACTTCGCCCTCGTAGGTCCAGAGTTTTCCAGCGGGCAACGTGCGTCCCACGAGCCCGCGACCTGTGACTCCCACGGCGGCGGGAACCACCTTCGGAGCACTCGCACTTTGGAGTCTCTCGATGACGTGGCTGGCTTCGACGCCTCCATCCCATTGCCACATTTCGTCGAGCGTGCTTTCGAAACTCTGATTGCCGCCACAACCGGTAAGTGCAGCGGCGAGCACGAGAAAGCGGACCCAGGTGGTATGAAGACTCGCCATTTGGCACTAGGTGTAGTCTTTTCCGCTCTCCGTAGGCAATATGAGCCACGTCAGCCCTGATGCAGCGCCTCTCTCAACTCCCAGCGCCGCCGGACTTCACGGTCGAAGTGGTCCGACCCCGAGCCCCGGACGAACCCGCGTTCCTGAACTACGTCTCGCGGCACGTGCGCACCGTCGACGAAAACGGGCGGCGTAGCGCGAGCCTGATCTACGACGAGGTCGATCGTCCGGCTCTCGATGCCGTGGTGATTGCGGCACATTTTTCAGCAACCCTCGAGGGGACAACGGAACGCTTCATCGTCCTGCGGAGCGCAGTCCGCCCCCCGGTCGCCCTACGCGACCCCGAGCGCCCGCCCCAGCTGGGGCTCGGGCCACGAGGTCTTTGGGAGCTCCCGGCCGGCTTGATCGAACCGGATGAAACGGGCCTCTCGGGCCTCCTTTGCGCCGCGCGGCGCGAGCTCGAGGAGGAGACGGGGTTTTCCGTTTCCGAAGAAGATCTCTTCGAGCTCGGTCCCGCCGTGTATCCCGCCCCAGGCATCATCGCGGAGCGGCAGTTCTTCTTTCATGTAGAGGTGGATCCGGAAGAACGGCGCGCGCCGACTCTGGATGGCTCGGCTCTCGAAGAGGCCGGAAGCCTCGTCGCCGTGCCCCTTCGTGCGGCCCTACAGGCGGCACGAGAGGGTCGGCTGCCCGATTCCAAGACAGAGCTTGCATTACGACGACTTCAGGAGATCTTGTCTTCATGAGTCGACCGCGCGTCATCGTCGTCGCCAAGAAGTCCGCGCTTTCCAAATTGGACAGCGGGGAGGGCGACTCACGCGCTCGCAGGCTGCTCGAAAGCGGCCACGTCAGCGTCAAAAAATGGGGACCCGCCCACGACGAGCACGTGCGCGCCGTCGAAGAAGTCTACGAGACCCTGGAAGGACTCGGTGTGGAGACGCTGCTCCTGCACGGCGCGCAGGCCGAGTTCGATCCGGTGGGGGCGAGCCTCATCGTGACCGTGGGAGGCGACGGAACTCTGCTGGCCGCGTCCCACAACGTGAGCGACGTGCCCCTGCTCGGCGTCAACAGCGCGCCTCATTTCAGCGTGGGGTTCTTCTGTGCTGCAAGCGGCCGCTCCACGGCGCGGCTCCTCCGCCAGGCCCTCGAAGGAAAGGCACAGACGGTGGATTTGGCGCGCATGCGGGTGAAGCTCAACGGTCAGATCCGTTCCGAGCGCGTTCTGAACGAAGCGCTTTATTGTCACGCAGAGCCGGCGGCAACTTCCAACTACATCGTGCGCGCGGGCCGACGCAAAGAGGAACAGAAGTCGAGCGGGCTGTGGGTGGGGACGGCTGCCGGCTCGACCGCCGCCATCCGATCGGCGGGAGGACGCATCCTCCCGCTCACCTCACGCCGTCTTCAGATGGTCGTTCGCGAACCGTACGTCGGGCGAGGTCGCATGCCCGCGCTCGTTCGATACGTCGTTCCGGAAACGGGCAAGCTGATCGTCATCAGTAAGATGGAGCTCGCCCGGGTTTTCCTTGACGGGCCGTACCGCCGTTTGACGGTCCGTCTGGGAGACGAGGTCTGCTTCGAGACCAGCCGCCAACCCCTTACGGTGGTGGGGCTCGGCAAGCGCCGGCGGACCTGATCGGCGCTTCATCGAAGGCTCATGTTGTGCCAAACGGCTCGGTATGACACCAATGTCCGGAGATTCCCGACGCCGAATCCTACGCGGATTCACTTTTTGGGGAAGCTTTTGACTTGGCTCACCCTTTGCAGGATGGGAGCCCGTGGTGATGAGGAGCCAGGACATGGGTTTCACGGTCAGGGGGACGGCCATGGCGCGAAGTCGGTGGCTACATCGCGGAGTTTGGATGAGCGGGGTGCTCGGCATCGGTGCCTGGCTCTCGGGCGCGTGCGGGTACTCCGAGAAAGGGCTTGATGACAACGGCTCTGCCTTCGGTCCCGGAGACGGCGACGTCGGCGGAGACGGCGACATCTCCACGGGTGATGGCGACGGTAACGAACCTCCGGAGGTCGAACTGGAGGAGACGTTCAAGGCTCCCGTCGTGGTGGGCAAATACCTCTTCAGCGCCAACCCGGAGACGAACAAGGTCGCGCGCATCGACGCATCGACTCGGGAGATCGAGGTGCTCGAGGGTGGCCACGCGCCCACCTACCTCGCTCCCCTGCCCACGGGGACGACCTCGGGAGGCGCTCTCGTCCTCAACGAGCTAAGTAGCGACGCTTCCGTGTTCATCCTGGACGAAGAGGGGGACGTCGTCTCTCACGAACGGATCAGCGTGCAACGCGGCGCGAGCGCGTGGAGCGTCGGAGCGTCCGGGAAGATTGCCATCGCTTGGTCGGACGCGCGCGAGAATCTGTTGAATTCCGGGGACGGATATCAAGATCTGACAGTCTTGGATTTCCGCGGTGACGCCGTGGATGCGACGACCCTCAGCGTGGGCTTTCGTCCGAGTCAGGTGGTCGTAAACGCAGACGAGTCGCGCGCCTACGTCGTGTCCGAGCCAGGCATCACCGTCATCGATCTCGACGATTCGATCGCGGTACTTCGCGAGCTCTTCCTACCGGCCGGGGGCTCCGGAGTAGGGCGAGACGTTTCCTTCAGCCTGGACGGGAAGCTTGCGTTCGTCCGCCTCGAGGGCGAGTCGGAGATCTTGATCGTCGACACGGAAACGAACGACCGGGTGACGGTTGCGATGCCCGGCGTCGTGACGGACCTCGATTTGAGCGCGGATGGCACGATGGCCGTGGCGGTGATGCGCGGAGGGCAGGCGGTCGACGGGTCCGGAATGGGTGGCGCGACCATGGGTGGTGCCGGCAACACGGGCGGCACGGCAGGCGGAATCAGCGAGAGCCAGGTGGCGCTTCTCCGCACGGAATCGATCTTCGACAGTCCCACGGACTTCGACGTCTTTTCCACCAGTGAGATCGTCGGGAGCGCCGTGGTGGCGCGCGATGCGTCGTACGTGCTGCTCTTCACCAACGCGACGGAAAACCCCTTTTTGACCATCTTGGACACGGCCTCCGAAAGTGCCCGCGTCGTGGACCTGAAGGCGCCAGTCCGCGCCGCATTCCTGTCCGACGACTCGGAGTACTCGGTCGTCCTTCTGGACGCGCCGGAGGGAAGCTCGATGGCGGGAGCTTTCGCCCTGTTGGCGGTCTCCAGAGAGCTTCCCGCCCGCATTCAGGGCACCCCGACCGAGCCCGAGTTCGTCTCGATCTCCGGGGACGCCGGGCGCGCGCTGGTCACGACCGCTTCCACGGGTAGTGAGCGTGCGCGGACGTATTTCGGTCGCTTTCCGTCGCTCCAGCTCGACGATCTCGAGCTTCCCAGTCGGCCGCTTTCTTCCGGGATCGTCCCCGCCGCCGGCCAGGCGTTCGTCGCTCAGGAACACCCTGAGGGGCGCGTGACGTTCATCGATCTGGAGTCGGGCGACGACCAAACCGTAACGGGCTTCGAGCTTTCGAGCCGGGTGGTGCAGCGATGAATCAGAAGAAGCGAACCATGAGATGGGGGCTGCGGCTCGCCGGTGCAGTGCAGCTCCTGGCCATCTCGGGATGGATCGTGGCGTGTGCCGCGGATAGTGACGAGACGACTCCAGGCGACGCCGCTTACGGCGATGGTGACTACGGAGACGGCGACTACAACGCGAGCACCGGCGGATCGTCGAACGCTGGAGACTACGGGTTCGGGGGCGACGGAACGACGCCCGATCTCCCGCCCCTCCCCGAAGAAGTCGAAGACGACATCAGTTACCGCGCTCCGGTCGCCACCGGCAGCTACCTTTGGTCGGCGAACCCAGAGAGCGGTCGGGTCGCTCTGATTCACGCGGGCGAGCAACTGACGACGCAGGTTCTGCCCGCCGGACTCTTTCCGACCTATTTGACCAGCGTGGGTAGCGAGGACGAACCGGCGGCCATCGTGTTGAACGTGGGCAGCTCCGACGCCACGCGGTTTCGGGTGACCGATGATGGAGACGTGCTCCGGGATTCGGTGGCTGTCCACTCCGGGGCCAACCGCTGGAGCCGCTCGGCTTCAGGCCTGTGGGCTGTCGCCTGGAGCGGACCCGAACCCGGAGAGACGCCCGACCCGACCGAAGGGTATCAAGACGTCACCTTGCTCGCTCTCGGTGGGGACGAGATGGTGGCGACGCGTCTCACGGTGGGGCGTCGCCCGAGTCAGGTGCTCATTTCCACGGACGACGAGCGGGTGATTGTCGTCGAAGAAGAAGGGATCTCCGTCATCGATCCCCAGGCCGGGGAGCAAGCCTACTGGATCAATTTGGGCTTCGACGCCGAGCGGCGCGACGTTTCCGTGAACGATGCGGGCACCTACGCCCTGGTGCGCCGCACCGACGAAGCAGCGGTCGAGCTCATCGATCTCCTCGCTCCAGAAAACCGCGTCGTCCTCGAGTTCCCCGGTAAGGTCACCGACCTCGATCTGTCCGAGAGCGGTCGCGGTGTCGCCGTCATTCGCGAGCGGAGCGAGATCGCCTCGTTCCTCCTGGAAGACGTCATCGTGGACCCGACCGATTTCGACGTGTTGAACATCCCAGGCGAGGTGTTCGGCAGCGCCCTGCTCACCGAGGACGGACAGACGGCGGTCCTCTACACGAACGCGCTCCTCAATGAGAAGGTGAACATCGTGGACCTGAGCAGTGACGACTACTTGAGCTCACGCTCGCTCGACACCCAGGCTCCCGTCTACAGCGTCGTTGCGACTCCGGACGGTGAGCACGCGGTCGTGCTGGCAGCGGACGACGAGTTGATGCTCGGCGACCAAGGCGTGCCCGCGAATGCCTTCAGCGTCGTCGCTCTGCGCGCCGAGCGCTTCCCGCGGGTGGTCGGGACCGGCGCTCGGGTGAAGGACGTAGCGCTCGCGAATACGATGGGGTTGGTGACTGCCACGGCCGAATCCGGCGTCCACGAAGCGCACCTGATCGACCTACCGGGCCTGAGCGTGCGCACCGAGCGACTTGCCACTCGCCCCCTGGCCGCTGGAGTCCTGGCTGACTTGAATCGAGCCTACGTGGCTCAGCTTCATCCCGAAGGTCGCGTGACCTTCTTCAACTTCGAAAACGGCGACACCCAAACCCTGACCGGGTTCGAACTTGCCGCTGGAGTAGTGGACGAATGAAACGGAAAATAATGAGGGCTTCCGCCCCTTGGGAGCTCGGCACCGTGAGTCGCCGGGCGCTCGTGGGAGCGGTCTTGTCGGGACTCGGTGTCCTTTCGGTGGCCTGTGAGTCACGTGATCCGAAATGGGACGCGGACGTGGACGAAGCGGAGACCGTCGGGCTTTCGGGCTCGGTCGCGCTGATGGATCGCTCCTTGGATCGGGTGATTTTCCTCACTTCGCCGGGCGCGCAGGAGCTCACGGGCACTCCCTTTTCGGTAGGACTCGACGTTACCAAAGTAGAGGCTTCCCCAGACGGCGAGCGGCTCTTCGTTTTGTCGGCGGGAGTGCAGCCCCGCGTCGACGAAGACGACGAGTGGCCTCAACTCATCGTCTTCGAAGGTGGATTGGAGCCGGCGGAGGAGAAACGGTTTCAGCTCGACGATCCGATGAAAGAGCTCGCCATCGATCCGGAGGGGGAGTGGGTCATCGTGTATCAAGGAGACGCCGAGGTCACGAACGCCAACGAGCTCGTGTTCCTGCCTCTGAAGGGCGACTCCACCGATCCCGTGTCCAAGACGATTCGCAGCTTTGGTGGAGCACCCGAAGCCATCCTCTTCACCGACGAGCTCTCGGTTCCGGGTGGCCCCCCGAGGCGTTTCGTGGTCGTTCGCACGGATCGCGACGTTACTCTCATCGATCTGAGTGACCTCGACGCTCAAGAAGTCACGATTCCCATGCCAGAGAACGAAAACGACCGAGCGATCACTCCACTCCAAGTCGTCTTCGACGAAGGCGATCCCGAAGAGACCGACGATTCGCGACTTGCGGTTCGACTCGATCGGAGCTCGGACGTCGTGCTTCTGGAACTCGGACCGTCGCTCGACGAAGACAAGGCATTTTCGGTCGTTCCCAACATCGTGGACGTGGGCGGGATCCCGTCGACCATCGACTTCGTCCGGACCGACGGGGGGCTGCGCTTGGCAGCTCTCGTACCGGGGAGCGAGCGGGCCACACTGGTGGACCCCGAGAGCACCGCCGTGGAGAGTGTGGATCTCGGCCACAACTTCGATCACATGACCCGCATCACGAGCCTCGTCGACGAAACGCCAGATGGAGGAGACGTCGCGCTCCTTTGGGGACGCTCGACCCAGATCGCCTTCTGGTCTCTCGGTTCCACGAGCAGCACACCGTACCGGAGCGTGGACTCGACCGAACTCGGCATGACCATCAGCGAGGTGCTCGACGTTCCCGAGCCCAACCAACACCTCAAGGTCCTGCTCAGCGAGGGCAACAACACGTTCTTCGTGCTGGATTTGCGCAATCGCGAGAGCTTCCCTCTCGACACCCGCGCCAGCGGGTTCTCCGTGCAGGTCTCGCGCGACGGGGAACGACTCTGGGTCACGCGACCGGGCTCGGAAGACTTTTCGATGGTTCAACTCAGCAACCTTCACCCGGACGCACTTCACGTCGAGCCGGGCATCAGCTCCTTGTTCGACATCGAAAGAGGGGACGGCGGCCGTTCCGCCATCGCCTTCCACGAAAACGACGGATGGGCCGCGACGGTGCTGGATGCCGAGGCTCCCGATCCCGTGAAAACTGCTTACTTCCCCGCCCTGGAATTGGAGGGTCTCTGGTGATGTTCCGCTACCCAACCGTTGGATCCTTTTCGATCACGCTCGCGCTTTTCGCGACATCTTTGAGCTCGTCTGCCCTCGCGCAGACCGCGGCTCCCGAAGAGACGAAGGCGGCGCGCCCCAAGATTCGTCTCTCGGGCGAGGAAACCACGGCCCCGGCCGACAAACCCTCGGCGCCCGCTCCGAAGCCAACGGCGCCCGCTGCGAAGCCCACGGCCACCGTAACGACTGCTGCCCCCGAAGAGGCAGCGGCCGAGTCCGGCACCGAAGAGGCGACTCCATCCGCACAGCCAGGCACGGGCGAGACGTCCGCCGAATCTCCTGCGGACGCAGACACTACGGAAGCGCCGCCGGAAGAGGCCAAAGCGCCCGGGTCCGAAGAGGGCGCCGGAGACGCCAAGAAGCTGAGTGAGCCTCGCGTCATCGACATCTCGAGCGATGACGAAAAGCCGATGGACCCCGCGGATCTCCCTCCCGAGGAGCCGAAAATCCCCGCGAGTCAGCTCCCGTTCACGTACCACGTGAATCACATCGATGTGCACGGCGGCTTCCGCATCGTCGGAACCTACGACGACGAGCTAGAGCCGTTCCTCGTCGATCCGGTCATGGCCGATGTCTTCGTCCGCGGAGGCATGGCATTTGGACTCACCGATCGCATCGCAATCGCCCCCAGCATCGAGCTCGGGGCTGCCTCTGGGACCGCCACCGTCCGCGAAATCGACTCCCAGATCGACAAGGTGCACGCCACCTTGGGAGTCGAGGGTCGCTACCACTTCATTCATCGGATGTTCGGCTACGCGCGCCTGGCCCCGGGGCTGGAGTTCGTCGACGCGCGCCTCGGGATCGAGGACACGAGTGGCGAGCTGTCGAGCGGCAAGTTCCCGGGTAGCGTTGGGTTTCAGTTCGACGCGGCTTTGGGTGCGTCGCTGCGTCTCTTTGGCCCGAGTGATGGAAGGAAGCGCGATCCTCGTCTGTGGGTCTTCGCGGAGGGCGGGTACCGCGCCTCGACGAAGCACGAGCTGAGCCTTTCGGTCGACGAAGACGATGGGCCGCGCCGTGCAGCTCCCGTCGATCTCGCTCCCCTCCACTTCTCCGGAGGGTTCTTCTCCACGGGCTTAATGGCTTCGTTCTGAGGGGATTTTCGCTGCGCGGGCGCGGCGGAAAGGCCGGGACGAACGGCCTCGAGTCGCGACCCGCGGATCACGTGGGACGCGGCGCCATCCGGTGTAAAGTCGGATCATGCAGGTACGAGCGGGCCGATGGGGATGCGTACAGGTCGTGGTCGTCGCCCTCTTGCTCCTCGTCGGTTGCAAGGCGGAGTCACCACCGCCGGAGACGGGTCCCAGCCCCCGCGCCGACTTCGACGATCACACGCAGCCATCGGTGAGTTCGCTCGCCGAGTTCGACAGCCTCGCGGCCGAGGCGCGTGGGATCCGGGAGCTCAAGTTCCTCGTGGTCGGGGTCGCGGACGAGAGGAGGCGGGCGCTTCGGTTTCTCGACGGCAGGTTCTACCGATTCCACGACGAGTGGTATTGGCATCATCTCCTCGCCGGCCGGACTCCCCCCGGGGACACCGTCGTCCCTCGCCGGGACTACGGATTCGAAACGCCGGGGCAAGCCGCGTCGTGGGCGCTCGGGCTGGTGGATCGCGGAGAGGAGCTGCCGCTCGGTCTGCGAATCGTCGAGGAGACCCGGCTCTACTCGGATCGATTCTACGATCAGGCGCTCCGGGAAAAGCCGCAACGGTACGGACTCGGAAGTGTGTTTCGTCTTTCTCGGGGAGAGTCCCCCGACATCTGGGCCTTCAAGCTGGAGTACGCTGACGCCGTCGACCCAGCGGAGCTCTCCATGTACTTCGAGCTTCTGGAAAAAGCGCTCCCGCCGGAAGTCTCGAAGCGTTTGGTCTTCGTGGCGCGATCCCCGCAACACCACGAAGCCATCGCCGCCCTCGAGCGTGCCAGACATCCCCTCGCGCCCCGCCTCAAGAGATACTCCGACTTGGTCGTGCCCGGGCAGTTCGAGGTCTACAGCCCCGGCCTCACGGCGGGTCGCCTCAAGATCATCCCAGGGGCGGAAACCGTACCGGTCCTGGGAACGTCACATGACATCCTGGTGCTCGCGGCCCTCCCGGACGAGCTGCCTCAGGCTGCCGGCTTGATCACGGCCGTGCCCCAGACGCCGCTCGCCCACGTGAACCTCTTGGCCCAAAACCGAGGGATCCCGAATCTCTACGTGGGAGGCGCGCTCGACGACGTCAAACTGCAACAGCTGGCGTGGGACGAGATGCCCGTCGTCCTCGAAGCGCGCGAGGGAAGCTTCGATATCCGTCCTCTCGATGGAAAGACCTACGAGCTGTGGAAAAGGATGACGGCGCCCACCGCCCAGTCCTTCGAAGATCCGGACTCGTCGCAGCTCGACTACATCACCGTCCTCGACAAGGGCGATCGCAACCGCCTCGACGCCGTTCGACGAGAGTTCGGCGGAAAAGCGGCGGGGTACGTGATGCTGCTTTCTGGCGGGGCGCCCACACCCGGAAAGGCGATCGCTCTCAGCGTACGCCCCTTTTACGAACATCTCAAGCGCCTGGAGAAGTGGGTGCGCCCGACCTTCAGTCATCCGCGCTTCGAAAACTCCGAGTATCTCCGGTACCTCGTCCTGGAAGGGGAAGAAAAATTCAAGAAGAGGTTCCCCAAAGGAGGCGACGGGCCTTCGCGCGAGTCCGTGCGGAACAATCTCCCCGCATCGATGAAAGAGCTCATCCGGCGCGGGGGCTTGAGGCAGGCGATCTTAGAGCTTCCTCTCGATGAGAAGTCGCGTGAACGATTCGTGGACCCCTTGGTCACGCATTTTTCACACCTCGACAAGAGCCAGGGGCTCCGATTCCGCTCGTCGAGCAACGTCGAGGATCTCGAGGGGTTCAACGGAGCGGGACTGTACGTGTCCAGTACGGGGTTTCTGTACGCATCCGAGCTGTCCGATCCAAAGGACCGAGAACGTACGGTCTCCGCGGCGATCAAGAGAACCTGGGCGTCGTTTTACAGCTTCGAGGCCTTCGAGGAGCGACGAGCGGCGGGGATCTCACCCTTTTCTGGAGGCATGGGCATCCTGGTGCATCCCCGGTTCGACGACCGATGGGAAGCCGCGGGTGGTGTTTTCACCCTCACCGTGGACGGCGTTTCGAGAGGCACCCGCGAGCGACCGCACTACACGCTCACTCTCAACACCCAAAAAGGCGCGGAGAGCGTCACCAATGCCGTCTCGGGGGTCACCCCCGAAATCCTTTCGATGACCGGTACCGATCCATCGGACCCCTCGTGGAAGGTGCTCGCCTGGTCGCCTCAATCGGACGGGAAGACACCCATTCTCCCCGAACCGACGCTCCGCGAGCTCTTCCAGAAGGCAGTCTCCGTGAGCCTGGCGTGGCTCGCCCAAGAGCGGGAGAGCTCACCGGCCACAGCCGCGCGCAAGAGCGTGGTCCTCGACTTCGAGTTCCGATTCATGAGACCCGAGTGGCCCGCCCTCGTTCCGGAAAAGGCTCAAAGCCGCGCCGACTCGCGCCTCATCGTAAAGCAAGTGCGAAGCCTCGAGCCGGCACCTCCCCCGCGCCATGCCGACCTGTCCGGGGCCGCTCTGCCGCCCGAGCTCTTCGCCCGAGCAGCGAGGATCGAACGCCGGTCCTGCCGCGCGAAGACTTTCGACGCGGAGGTGTTGCTCGTCTTCACGCGCCGAGAGACGGTGCCGAACTTCGGCTACGATGAATCTCCTTTCGTGAGTGAGCTCGGTCTCGTCGCCAAGACGAAGCGGCACTGGCAGGGCGCTCCTACGCTCCGCCTGAAACACGAGAACCTGATCCAGACGCTCGTCCCAGCCACGACGCCAGGCACTTGGCGCGCTCGAGTCGACCCCAAGAGTGCCGCAACGCTCAGCGAAGTCGCCTTCGATGGAAAGTCGCTCTCGCTTCGCCTCGATGAGGACGGCACCGTCGTCGAACCAGCTTCTTGCCAGGTCGTCGTCCTCCACGACCACCCGGAGAGACTTCTGCGTGAGGCGCTCGAGAAGACGAACGGGACAAATTAGACTCCGGCCAGTTCGCTTGGCATGTTCCGACGTGTCTTGAACGCGTCGTCCATCCAAACAAACTACGCAGATTTGGCGGACGTCCTCGTCGTGGAACCTCGCCTCGTGCGGCGCGCGATCAAGGAGCATCTGCTCGAAACCCAAAGATTCGTGACCGGGGTCGTGCCCCACGCGCGTCTCCAGGTGCTCGAACGATCCGATCTTGGACGTCTCCTCCAAGAGGACGCGCTGTCGCAAGACCTTTCGGGTCTCCACGAACGAGTCCTCCTGATCTCCCGGCCCGCTGGGGCAGAACAGGACGGACCGGCTTTCGAAAGCGCCGTTGGACGTGCAGCGCTGCACGGAGCGATTCATCTCCTCTTGGACGAGCGCGTCCGCGCAGGTCGCCTGTCGGCCGCCGAAGTCAGGCGACGCATCGATCAATTGGGTCGCGCGGAGTTCGAGGAGGTGCGGGCCATTCTGGATCACGACGACCTTCTCGTCCCGCCCGGTCATGACCTCGACGTCTACGTGGAGTTCGCTGCTCTGTTCGTCGAGCTGTACTTTTTCAGACCCGAGCTTCTCGTGACGACCTTTCCCGGGATCATCGATCCGGAAGCCGCCCTGAGCGTGCTGCGCCAAGATCTGGACATCGACGACCTTTCGAGACGAGCGACCGTCGGGACTTCGCCCAGTCGGTTCAGCGAGCGACCTACGGTACCCCGGTCGTCCAGGCCTGCGCCGAGCGTTTCCAAGCGGAGTGCGGCCCGACTTCTTCGTCGAGCAGCGCGTCTGAAAACCCGCGGCCGCGACGCGCTCGCCATCTTACTTTGCACGCGCGCCTCGCTCACCCAAGATCAGAAGCTCCGGCGCGAAGCGGAGTGGGCGCTGGAGGCTCATCTTCAGGGACTGGCTCGCCGCCTTTCCCTGACCCTCGAACTCGACGACCCCAGAGAAAGCGAAAACACTTGGCTCGAAGCCTTGCGAAGCTTGGCTGACGCCGGAGCGCAAAGCGAAAGCCCGAAGAAGAGCTCCGCCTTCGGTACTTTGCGGTCTCTGGAGAGAGCGTGCGAAGCGCTCGAGCAGCCAGGGTTCCTCGTGGACGTCCCCTCGTGGATCCTGTCGGGAGGGAGCCGCCCCATCGTCCGCCCGCGCGAAGCCACCCGCACCCTGACCGTGGCGCGACACATCGAGGCGGCCCGAAATCGAGTCGAGCGAGTCGAACAATCGAAGGCGCGAAAGCAAAAGACCATCTCGGTTCTCACCCGAGCTCGAGAAGAATCCTACGAAATGGTCCGTTCGGCGCTGCGTCCACGCATCGAGCGAACCCTCGTGCGCGTGGGCCTGCGGCCCACTTCCGGCCCAGAAAGACAGGCCCGCGACAATCTCGTCGCCGAGTTGCTCGACCAGGTGCTAGACCGCGGATTCGTTTCGATTTCCCAGCTTCGAGATGCCATCTCACGCAACGAACTGAAGCTTTCGGACATGTCCTCGCTGAGCGAACTGACGGGAGGAGACGCGCTTCTCCTCGCCGACCGCAGGCTGAGTGAGGAGCTCGACGGAATCTACCGGCGCGGCGACATCTACGTTCGCTGGCTTCAGAAGCTGAGTAGTTTGCCCTTCGGCACGAAGAGCGGTCGCGTCATCTCCCTGTGGCTCGTGCTGCCGGCACTCGGTGCCTTCACCGTGGTGGAAGGGCTCCGCCACGTCGTCGGTCCGGTTTTCGAATGGCTCGGCGCAGGCACGTGGCGATTCAACTGGATTGCTTTCGCTTCGACGGCGCTCTTCCTCTTGGGATTGCTCCACAGTGAGTGGGTGCGCGTCGCATCTCGCGTCCTTCTGGAGTGGCTCGGCGCCCTACTCAGTCTGCTCTTCGTGAAGCTTCCCCGAGCGCTCCTCGGCGGAGTACTCTTGCAGCGCCTTTTTGGCCGCGCCGGCTTCCGGACCTTCGTGCGCGTGGGGTTGCTCCCGGCCGGCGTTGCTGCGGTCACGTACCTGGCAACACCGAAGAGCGCCGGGAGCCCCCTGCTCCGGTGGACGTTCACAGCAGGCACGTTCGCCGTCGTCGCCGTGACGATGGGAAGCCGCATGGGGTTCTTCCTCGAAGAGTTCTATTTGCAGCAGGTGGCGCCCGCCTGGAGTGCTTTCAGTCGGCAGCTCTTGCCCTCGCTCCTTCGAGCCATCGGTCGGACTTTTGCGGTTGCCATGGACGCCCTCGATCGCGCCAGCCACCAAATCGGCGATGCGCTCCGATTCCGCGCCACCGATTCCCCAATCGGCGTCTTCGTCGCGGGGGCGGCGGGCCTGCTTTGGGCGATCGTTGCCTACGTGCTCAGGCTCTACGTGACGCTGCTCGTCGAGCCCGAAATCAACCCGCTCAAGCACTTTCCCGTGGTCACGGTGGCACACAAAATCATGCTGCCGTTTCTCCCCGATCTGCTTTTGATCATCGAAAGACCTCTTTCGATTCTCCCGCCGCTGCTCGGGGGGGCAATCGCGGGGGTGACGGTGTTCCTGCTGCCGAGCGTGTTCGGATTTCTGGCGTGGGAGTTCAAGGAGAACTACCGCCTGTATCGGTCGACTCGTTCCGAGTTCATTCAACCCGTGCGCTTCGGGCCCGGGGGCGAGACGTTCCGGGAGCTCCTCGTCGAAGGCCTCCATTCGGGCACGGTGCCAAAGGTGTACGACCGCTTGCGTCGGGCAGCTCGACGGGAAGCGGAGTCGAGCCGCTCCGGGCAGCCGGTGTCGCTCCGCAGCCCCAATACCAGCTCCGAGACGGGACGCTTTCACCAACGCTTGCGCCAAATCGAAGTGGCCCTGTTGCACTTCGTCGAGCGACAATTGTTGCCCCCGCTTCGGGCGTTCTCGAGTTCGGCGCTGGGAGATCTCGAGCTTCATCGGGTCGAAATCAGCTTCAATCGAATTCGTCTTCGCCTGAAGAGCGAGAGCCACGCCGACGCGGGTCCCCTCGAGATCACGATTGAGCAACTCGGGGGACTCTTGGTGGCCTCGCTCTCGCGGCGCGGATTCGTCGACGTGCTTACCGAAGAGAAGAGGCTCCTCTTCGAAAACGTTCTGGCCGTTTTCTACCACCGCGCTCACATCGACATCGTCCGGGAACAGCTCCAGGAAGAGCTCGGAATCATGGTCGACTACGACATCCTGGAAGAGGGCCTGATCGTGCGCGGAGCCGGCGCGGAAGGAGACCTCGTCTACGATCTGAATCCGCGCCTCGTTCGGGATCTCAAGCCACGGTGTATCGGACCGAAGCCCGAAACAACCCCGAAAATTCGTTCCGACCGGTTGCTCTTTCGGCAACAGCGCGTGTCTTTTTCCGACTGGGAGGAGGCCTGGCGCGCTTCGATGACCGAGGGCGCTCCCGAACGGCTCACGAAGGGCGCAAGTCTTCTCGGCCAGTCGCTGTTCCGTAATTGACGCGCAAGTGGGCCTCGCCTTTGTTACGGTCCGCCCCATGGGTAACCTGGTCCGGGCGCGACGTGTGTGTCGTCGCCGGGCCGCGTCATGAAGATCGTGTTGATTACTGGAGGGACGCGAGGAGACGTCCAACCGTTCGTGGCTTTGGCTTTGGGTCTCCGAAAAGCTGGCCACGAGGTGCGTCTCGCGACCCACGAGGACTTTCGGTCCCTCGCGGAGGACCACGAGCTGCCTTTTTCACCCATCTGCGGAAGCTTCTTCGAGCTGCTCCAATCGGACCTCGGGCGCGCTTGGCTGGAGTCGGCTGGAAGCTTTTCCCGCTACAAGGCGGCGTTCGCCGACCTCTTCGGTCCGGTCCTTCACGATTGGGTCCGCGATCAGGTGGCGGCGGTCGGTGACGCCGAGGCCATCATCACGCATCCCATGGTGGTCGCCCCGATGCACGCCGCCGAAAAGAACGACATCCCACTGGTGGTCGCGTCTCTCGTTCCGTTCGTCCCCACGGGAGAGTTCAACGTCTTCACCCCGGATCTGTTTTTCCTGCGCGGTTTCGGCAATCGCGCACTTTGGAAGAAGCAGTACCGCGTAGGATGGGAGATCACCGGGGCGACGCACAACATCCTTCGTCAGCAGATGGGCCTTTCGCCCATCTTTGACAGCGGCTGGGAGGAGCAGCAACGCCGCCGATACCCAATCCTTCATCTGTATTCGCGCCACCTCGTTCCGCATCCTCGGGACTTCCCCGACTTCGTGCGCACCACGGGATTTTGTCACCTCCCTTCGAAGGCTTCAGCGCCCCCGGCGCGGCTGCTCGACTTCCTCGATTCGGGTCCTCCTCCGCTGTATTTGGGCTTCGGAAGCATGACCGGGTACGATCCCGAACGACTGCTCGAGCTCAGCGTGGACGCCGTTCGCACGCAGAAGCAACGGGCCGTGTTCGTCAGTGGTTGGGGAGGAGCGTCCATCGAAGCCGACGATGTCCTTTGCCTCCCGGAGGTCGATCACGACTTTCTCTTTCCTCGAGTTCGTGCGGCCCTGCACCACGGAGGCGCGGGAACCCTCGCGGCAAGTTTGCGCGCGGGCAAACCCACGGCCGTCGTGCCGTTCTTCGGAGATCAGCCATTTTGGGGATACCGCGCTTACAAAGCAGGGGTAGCGCCACGCCCGCTGCCCAAGTCCAAACTCACCCGACAAAGCATGTCCGGAGTCATCGCGGAGCTCTTGGGTAGCGAGAAACTCCACGCAAGAAGCGAGATCCTGGGGCAAGAACTCAGCCGTGAGGACGGCGTCAGGGCAGCAGTGCGCGCCGTGGAGGAAGCTCTCACCGCCCGACACCGCTGACCCCGAGCGCCCCTCCTAAATCCCGCCGACCATGCGCTGGCGGAACGGTTCGCTCAGGATGACTTTCTTGAGGAGTGACTTGAGACTTCCGCCCTCAGCATTCGCCTCCTGCGTCAAGTACTGGGCCCACTGCTCGTCGGTCGGCTCGTTGAGGATACGACCAATGGAGTAGGTCATGAAGTGCTTCGTCACGCAGAAGGGAAAGCGATCCATTCCCGCGAGGATGACGGCAAGCTCCTGAGCCCCCTCGAAGGTTTCTCCATCGGGCATCGTGCCGCTCGCGTTGACCTCGCCGAAATTGTCTACGGTGCGGAATCGGCCAATCGCGTCGAAGTTCTCCAGCCCGAACCCAATCGGATCCATGGCCTGATGACATCCGGCGCAAGAAGGATCTTGGCTGTGGCGCTCCATCCTTTCACGCAAGGTTTCGTTCTCGTTCCCTTCGTTTTCCGGCAAACCCGCGGGGACATCAGGCGGCGGCGGCGGGATGTCGATGCACATCAAATGCTTGAGAACGAAGTCCCCTCGTTTGACCGGCGACGTGCGTGAAGTGAACGACGTGTGGGTCATGAGCGCCCCCATGCTGAGGAGGCCACCGCGTCCCGCGGCGCCGGCGTCTACGGGCCACAAGTCGGGCGCTGGGATGCCCGCCGGCCTGGGCTCGGCGATTTGGTAGTGCGCGGCGAGGCGCTCGTCGACGAATGTGCGCGACGAGGTGAGCATCTCCGTGGCCGGTGCGTCCGACTGCAACGCATCGAGAATGAACGAATCCACCTCTCGCTTCATGGACTCGGCGAGCTCTGGATTGAACTCGGGGAATAGAGTCGCGTCTACCTCGTGCCCGCCGAGATCGTAGTAGTCGAGCCAATGGCCTGCGAAGTTCTCGAGGAGAGCCTGGGCACGATCGTCGGCAAGCAGGCGGTCGACCTGTGCAGAAAGCCCCGCTTCGGTGACGAGCGCGCCCGAGGCCGCCGCTTCGAAGAGAAGAGCATCGGGCATCGTGCTCCAAAGAGCGTAGGAGAGGCGCGTCGCTAGTTCGTACGCATCCAGCTGTCCTTCGGACAGTTCGACCTTGAAGATGAAGTAAGGCGACATCAAAACGGCCGACATCGCGTGACGGAGCCCCTCGGTCGCCGTGGCGCCCTGGGTCTCGGCAACCCGAAGCGGGTAAAGCAGCGTGCCGACTTCCTCCGGACTCACTGGCCTGCGCCACGCGCGGGTAGCAAAGTCCCCGAGCACCTGGCTTGCGCACGTGTCTCCTTCGGCTTCCACGTCGCACGGGACGTGCTCGGTTCTGCGTGCTTCGGAGGAAAAAAGGTCCTCGATCAGCGCGTGGGCCGCTGCTTCGTAGGCGAGAACGTCGGTGGGAGCGAGGCTCAATGCCGAGCCCACCGTCGCGAAGTTGCTGCCGAGGTCGTCGACGGGAAAGTCGTCGCCGGGTCGGAGGTCGGTACCGAGCAGGTCTCGCACCGTGTTGTTGTACTCAGTGCGATTCAGCCTTCGCATCACGGCTGGCGAAAATGAAGCCGGCTTGGTGACGGGCACCGCGCCAGGATCATCTCCGGGGCCGCCAGGAACGCCGGGCTGTCCCGGCGCGCCGGGTGCTCCTGGGCCGCCAGGGCCGCCGGTTTGGCCCGCGTCTTCACCGCCGCCTGATCCCAGTTGGCCCGTGCAACCGATGGCGAGTGAAAGCCCCGAAACGAGAGCGCCCAGGTAGAGCGTGTTCAGCTGTGCCATGTGAGCGCCTCCACTCCGTCGTCACCGAACTCGGTGGCCTGAATTCCGAAGAGATCCATCAGGTTGATGAAGTAATCCCCGTACGTTTTGACGCCGCTGAAGTCGTTGAACCGTCCCGGGGCGTAACGGACATGTCGGTCCGTCCGCACCAGTCCGCCGAGAGATCCCGCGGTAATCGCCGAGAGATCGCGATGGTCGTGTAGGTTCCCGTCGCCCAGCTCCGAACCCACCCAAATCAGTGAATTGTCGAGCAGCGGTGCTCCGTCGAGATCGGTCGTTGCCTTCAGCTTGCGGAGAAAGCCTCCGATCTGCTCCATCTTCCAGTTCACCAGGTGGCGAAACTGCTCCACCATTGCTGGATCGCCCGTGTGGTGGGAAGCCGCGTGGTCGCTCGTCACGCCGCCCGCGCCATCGACACCCGGAACGAAGGAGAAGTTTCGATCGCTCAAGGCATCCGTTTGCATGAACGTGATGACGCGCGTGATGTCGCACTGGAAGGCGACGATCATCAGGTCGTGCATCGTGTTCAGTTGCTCGAGAAACGCGCTGTTGCTGGTGAGCCCTTCCGGGGGCCTTTCGGGGATCATGCACTCGGCGCTCGGCTGAGCGTCGATCTCTTGTTCGAGAGCGCGAATGCCGGTGAACAGCTCCTCGAGCTTCGCGCGATCGGCGGCATTTAGACGGTTTTTCAGCGAATCTCCGTGAGGGACGATGGTATCGAGAACGCTCTGACGCATCGCCCGGCGCCGCGCCGCCTCGGTCTCCGACTCGTCGGGATCGGTCCCGGCAAAAAGTCGATCGAAGGCAGCGCGCGGATCGTTTTCCTTCCCCAGGGGGGTCGCATCGCCGTACGGGTACGTCACGGTGCCATCGGGGTTTTGGATTGTTTCTCCACGCCAGGAGATGTTCTGCGTGTAGAAAGTACCGAAAACGTCGTAAAAGCCCTGATTGTGCGTGCCAAGCTGCAGCGAATGAATCCCGCTGTGACACTCCTGGATCTTGTCGGCGATCGCCTGATCGACGGACATGTTCGTCCGAGGAAGATCCTTGGTGGGCTTTCGGGCGGTGAGCAGCGCCCCACAGCCAATCGCGTGGTCGCCGAACTCTTTACGCCGCTCCTGGTTTTCCAGGCCGCTCACGTAGAGCAGGTCGGACTTCAAATCTTGCCACGTCGACAAAGCGGCCGGCAATTGCCAAGCGTCGCCGCTCACGTTGAAGTCCGCTCCGTCGCTCCCGGGGGGGAGGTAGTCGGGCTTGTGAGTTCCGTTGGCGAACATGTACGCCAGAAAGCGCTTGGGGATGTCGCAGGCCTCTTGCGCGCTCGCCCGTCGCTCCCACATGAGCGAGGGAAGAGCCGGGAGAGTGATGGTGACTCCTGCCGTCTGAAAGAAGCGGCGCCTCGACCGAAGTCGCGCTTCTTCGGCCCTTCTTTTTCTCTCGTTCATGCGTGCCTTCCTTCCGTGAGTCCTTGCGAGCTTTCGTCCGACGCGGTCCGAGATCCTGGGGAGAGGGACCACCGTCGTTGTGAGTGAATGGCCACCCGCTTGAAAGTCCGTGAGTGGCGCCGATGAAACCGGGTGGAAAAAAGACATTGGGGGCCCAAATTCAGGGCCAAATTTCAGCGTCGCTCGCCTTTTCCTCTCAGCGCACACGAAGGCGACGACACTTCGGGGTGGTGGCCTTTCCGAGCGGCCCCGAGTGTCATCGCTACTTGTTGAAAGGCTCTTCGCGCAGCCGTGAGCGGTGGTCGCACTCTACTCGGCTTTCTGATCACTCGAACCGACCGATCCAAGAGGTCGGTGCATCTTCGAGGATGCATCCTCGAGAAGGCAACCTTCGAGACCGAAAAATCCGCCCGATTTCGATCATCCGCGCCACTCACCACGACACCGATCACGCCGCCAATCCACAGGGAACCGAGCATCGGCACCTCTCGGTGTGGCAGAGGAACCACCTCATCCATGAAACGCGCACCTCGACCCAATCTTCGTCTCTCCCTCCCACTGCTCTCCTGCTTTGCCTCCTTGCTGCTCGCCTTTGGCTGCAGTGGTGAGGAGAGCAACGACGATGACGCCACGACGACTTCGACGGGAGGAACATCGATGCCAGCGACCGGAGGAACCGCTTCGGGAGGAACCGACGCCGCTTCAGGGGGAACGGAGGCAGCCACGGGCGGCGCAACGGGCGGCAGCGGCGGAGAGGTCGACGACCTCTCGGCGCGCGGCTACCACACTCGCTTCCTCTACGCGGAGGGAGCCGGCCACTGTGACAACGGTGTCTTCGATGAAACTGTGGCCGACACTTTGGTCTGGGCCTGGCGCGGGTATCCGCAGTAAAACGACGAGGATGGTGGGCAAGAGTCGAACATCACCCCAAAAGCCCACCACAGCACTCAGCGCCGCCCAGCTGAAAGCCGCGCTCAGGCGACTGTCCGATCCGGAACGAATCGAAGCGTCCAAGAGATTCTTCAAAACGGCCAAGGGTGAGTCCGCCGCCGGGGACGAGTTCCTCGGCGTCAAGGTCCCGGAGCAGAGAAAGGTCGCCAAAGAATTTCGCGGGCTCCCCCTCGCCGAAATCTTCCGGCTCCTGAAAAGCCGCGTTCACGAGGACCGTTCGACGGCAGTCTTCGTGCTGGTAGACGCGTACCAACACGCCAAGAAGGATCCGAAGGTCCGCCAAGCGATCGTCGAAGGGTATCTCGAGAATCTCGAGCTCACGCGCGGCTGGGACATCGTCGATTCGAGCGCTCCGAAGATCTTGGGGGACTGGTTGCTCACGCGTGATCGGGGCGTCCTTTTCGAACTCATTGCCTCGAAGAATCTGTGGTGCAGGCGCGCTGCCATGGTTGCCACCCAAGAGCTCATCCGCCACGGCCAAGCGGACGAAGCGTACGAGCTCGCGGAGATGTCGATTTCCGATCCGGAGGATCTGATGCACAAGGCCGCCGGTTGGATGCTGAAGGAGGCGGGCGAAAAGGTCTCGGAGGACTCGCTGCGAGCGTTTCTGAAGAAGCACGCTTCTCGGATGCCGCGTGTGATGCTGCGCGCGGCGATCGAGAAGCTCCCGAAAGACGAGCGAGACCGCTTTCTCGAACGGGCAAAACGTTAGGCGCCGGGGTCAGCTGCTCTCGCCCCGGCACATGAATTGCTTGCCCGGGCACCATGGAAGATTTTCTGGAAACCGACATCAAGCAGCTCAATTCGTTCCTCCGCGGCGAACTTTCCGCAACCGAAACCTACCAACAGTGCATCGATACGATTGACGACCCGGTCATCCGGAGTCAGCTCAAGCTCCTCATGGAGTCGCACAGAAACCGCGCGATGGTGCTGGACGGACGCATCACCGCACTAGGTGGTCGGCCCAATCAGTCCTCTGGTGTGTGGGGCAGCTTGGTGCGCGCCCTGGAGGGCTCTGCAACCTTTTTGGGAGTCACCGCTGCTCTTTCCCTTCTCGAGGAAGGAGAAGATCACGGGAGAGAGACCTACGAGAAGAACTTCCCTCGGCTATCGGGCGAGCAGCAAGCCTTCATTCGAGACGTCATCTACCCCGAGCAGCTCAAGACCCTCGACATCCTCAGGCGTATCGAAACCGATCTCTAGGGCTGTCGCGGTCGTCGTTCTTTCCGTTTTCCGAAAAGTGTGGCGTTTTGCCACACCCTGTGCATTTTTGTCTCACTCTGCGCGACTGGGCGCGCCGAGTCGTCGAAGTAATCCTCAACATCATTCAAGAGATCGGACGCCACGCGGCGAAGATGGACGGGAACGAGGAGGAGTGACGAGGCCGGCGCGACACCGGACTCACGGCTCTCCGTCTCTCTCGACGCGGCGCGACTTCCCTCTTCGAATCATGCGTGTCCCGATCGGCACGAGTATCAGTCCCACGAGCGCCACGAGCAGCAGGGGGAAGAAGAAGAACACACCGGCGATGGTGCCGATCAGCACCAAG
Source organism: uncultured Polyangiaceae bacterium (assembly GCA_965652275.1). Lineage (GTDB taxonomy): Bacteria > Myxococcota_A > Polyangia > Polyangiales > Polyangiaceae > NIC37A-2. The sequence goes on from CBFGUR010000021.1 coordinate 79,397, forward strand.
ATCCCGGCGATGGCCAGGAGCGCTTCGCCCCAGCCTCGCTCCATCGTCAGCGGGGTGACACCCGGGGTTTCGGCGACATCCGGCTCGATGGTGCCGCCGGTCGCGCCCGCCGCAGGACGCGAAGACTCGGTGGCGTCGCCGGGCGATGCCACGGGATCCGTGCTGGCCCAGGCGTCGATCTCCTGCTCCGCCTTCTGAGGGCTGTAACCGTAGCGCTCCGTGAGGACGTCCACGAGCCGCTCGCGCTCTCCGTGCACCCGCTCCAGATCCTCTTCGGTGAGCCTGGTCCAGCGATCCCGCGCCGCGTGCTCTAGCTCGGGCCAGTTTTGGCCGATTCGATCCCAATTCATCATCGTTCAATCTCCCGTGTCCTTAGGTTGCGCACCGAGGCGAACGAGCCCAGAAAGAGCCGGACCCTCGATGACTTCTCCGTCCGTGTCGAATCGTGAGCCGTGGCAAGGACAGTCGAACGTCTGGTGAGCCTTGTTGTAGTGCACGAGGCAGCCGAGGTGCGGACAGACCGGATCGAGCAGTTTGAGCTCGCCGTTCGGTTCACGAAAGGCCGCGACGTTCTTGCCCTCGATCTTCAGTACGGCCCCCTCACCGGTCCCCAGGCTCTCGAGAGCCGATCCCGGCGAGCTGCGGGACAAACGATCGCCCACGAAGCAACGCGCCGAATCGAGATTCTCCTTCAAAAAGCGCGAGCCACCCGTCACGATGGAGGTTTTTCGTGGGCGGTAGAGCGCGTCGAAGGGCGTCTCGCGATCCATGATCTGCTCGGCCAACATTTGCCCGGCGAGGGAACCGAAAGTGATCCCGTCCCCCGAGTAGCCCGTCCCCACGTACACACCGCGTGACGTGGGCAGGGAGCCAATCGAGGGCAGGTGGTCCACCGGCTCGTAGAACTGCGACGACCACCGGTAGTGGATGCGGTCGACCGCGAAACGCTCCCGCGCGTAGGCTTCCAATCGAGAAAACGACTCCTCCTCGCCGCCGTGACCACACTTGGTATCGGCGCCGCCCACGAGAACGACCGGACCGTGAGCCGTCGTCTGAGTACGGATGTAGTGGTAGGGCTCCTCCGTATCCCAGAACAGCCCGTCGGGCGCCGTGCGCGAGCTGAGTGTGAAGCCGATGACGTACGATCGGTAGGCCGTCACCATCGTGTGGAGCACGCTGAGCCCCAGGGGCGTGTGGGTGGCCATGATCACGCGATCGGCGACGACACTTCCACGAGCGGTGCTCACGGATGGACTCGAGCCCCCCGAGTATTCGGTGACACGGCTGCGCTCGAACACATGGGAACCGTCCCCATCCACTGCCCTGGCGAGGGAAGCCAAATACGGCAAGGGATGCATCTGAGCTTGGTCGGGGACCCGGTACCCACTGGCGGTAGGAAACGGCAGAGGAACTGAGTCCATCATCTCGACCGGAAAGAGATCCAGGCTCTTGATCGCCTCGTACTCCCGCTCGACGGTGCCGATGTCTGCGCGCGTTTCGGCGAAGTAATGGCCCGGCACGCGATGAAACCCACAATTGGATCCGAGCTCACCCGCCAGACGCTCCACGAGGGACGTCGCTTGCCGGAGGGACGCGGCGACCTTGTGACACACGTCACCCCCGTACTTGTCTTTGAGCAGGGCGTAGCCGTGATCGTAGGCCGTCGTGAGATGGGCCGTCGTCTGCCCTGTAGTGCCCGAGCCCACGGTTCCCGCTTCGAGCACCACGACCTTCTTCCCCGCTCGTTTCAGCAAGTGGGCAGCGGTGAGCCCGGTGATGCCCGCGCCCACGATCGCAACATCGGCTCTCATCTCGCCCTCGAGAGCTCCGAAGCGCGGACGATCGACTCGTTCGGGCCAGCTGGCATCGTCGTACCAAATTGCGGTGTGGCGTTTCTCTTCCATCGACTCCTCCTGACGGTGCCAGGTCCATGCAAAGGGCGGACCGTTTCGTTTGCTCAGGTGTGGTCGAGAGAAATGCTACCCTCCGAGGTCAGACGCCGATGAGCTTGCTGCTTCAACTCGACGAAACGGTCGCCGAGCCGGGAAGCCGGGTCTTCGACGATGATCTCGCTGCCGCGGGGGAACACTTCCTCCTCCTCTCGGTCGAAATGGCACTCGAGCGCATCTCTGAGACGCTCCAGATTTGCGAGCCGTTGGGCCGGCGCGCCGGGGGCGTAAAGCACCTCGTCGAGCCGCTGGAGCATGGCCTGATGATCCTCCCGGCAGGATTGAATCAGCTCACGCATCTCATCCGTCCCCTCGAGAGCCTCGTAGAGAGTGGCTTCTTCCGCCTCGAGATGAGAGCGAAGCTCGGCCCGAATGCGCTGGATCAGCTCATCCCTCGCTTCGACGTCCATCGTGCGGGTCCCTTGTTCGATGAGTGAGACGAGCTCACCGTGGTCGCGTGCCAAGCGCGCAAAAATCCCCTTGTGTCCTTTGGCAATCGTTGCGGCCTCTCGAACTGCTCCCCTCGCCTTGGCTCTCAGCTTGCGCACCATCCCTCTCCTTTCTGCTCGGGCCCCAACGGCGCGGGCGGCTGTTCGAACGTTTGCAAGGCGAGTGCCACGAACAAGCGGAGGGTGAGCGGCGAGCGGGTCACCGCGGATGATCGCCAAGGCCACGGAGGAACACCGGGCCGCGGGCGAACGCTTCGGACCTCGGACAAACAACAGGCAGGACACTGCCCGGCGGTGCATCTTCTGGGTGCGTGGCGTTTTGCCCCACCGAGTGCATTCTTGCCTCACTCGGACCGCTCGCCCAGCGCGCTCGCCGAGTCTCGCCCGGCGCGTGGGCCGAGTCAGTAGCGGTACCGCCACAACCAATCGAACACCGTCGTGCCCCGGTCTCCGGCAGTCAGCGACAGAGAGCTCCCTCCAACCAAACGCAGCTCGAAAGTGATGAGCGTCCGATCCGGACTCTTGCCGGGAACCGGTTCTTCCAGATTGTACCCGAGCTGCGCGCTCAGGGAGTTCGTGAGCTGGACGACGAGCTCGGGTCGCACGTTGTTGTCCGTACCCCGAACCCGCGTGCTCAAATCGATCCCTTCGTAGCGCCGCAAGGCGTTGTTGATGCCTTGCGTGGCCACCGAGCCGCCGACCACAGCTGCCTGATTCGTCGATTCGCCGTCGGCCGGCCCTTGCCCGAGTCCGGACGGATCGCCGAAAAGCAGAAGGCTGACGACCTGGTCGTTGCGCATTGGTGGGTCGGAGGTCAGCGTGATTTCCCCGCTTTCGGCGGGGCCGGTGAACTTGGCGATCACGAGGATCCCCTCGGGTGATTCCCAGTGTGCTTCGACGATGATGATGGGGTTCTCTGGCTCGTCGGGCTGGAGAGTGATGGTCCCGCGGTGGATTCGGAAGGTGCGCCCGTTGAGTTCGAACTCCCCGCGAGGTATCCGGATCGTTCCCGAAGTTCGAAGCTCCGCTCCGGCGACGATGGACACATCCCCCGCCAATTGGACGCGACGACGGGTTCCTTGTGCGAGCCAAAACTCGTCCCCGAGATCGAAGGTCGAGCGGATGGTCCAGACGGAAGCCTCCCCAGCCTGGTCCTCGACCGGCTGGAGCGGGATTTCGACGAAGTTTTGCGACGGGACTCGCGTACCGACCGTCACCGCTTCGGCCGGCGCAAGAGATTGGACTTGGCCGGTGGGAACTTGAGCCAACCACAGCTGAAACTCGTCGACTCGCGTGTCCGTGGTGAGCTTCTGCTCGTCGTAATCGAGCTCGAAAGTGGTCGTGATGTCGCCCCACGCTTCCCCTGTCCCAAACCCCGCGAGCGAGAGGGGCAGACGCTCTTCGCTGTCGACCGAAATGCCGAGGGATCCGGATCGGGGAAGCAAGCCATCCATTTGGACCTCGGCATCGAAGGTTCCGCGACCCGACGTTCCCCTGAATGAAGCGTTCTCGATCCGAAGTGCGCCCTCCTCGGTCCAGCTCATGTGAGCCTCGATGTCCCGGAGGCGCTGCCCAGCGCTCGGGATCTGCAACGCCGCGTCCTCGAGATCGGCCGTTGCGACGATGGCCGGGCCGGTGGGCGTGCGCCGGGCTTCGAGAGCAAGATCGAGGCGTCCACGCAGCCCGGCCACCTGTCGTCCGACGACGGGTTGTAGCACTTGGATGGGGAAGTTTTGGGCGGAAGCTGTGCCTCTTTGTTGGTCCCCGAGGGAAACGCCGAAAAACCCTTCACGCAGGATCTCTGTACGTCCCTCCGCCTGCAGTCGAAAGTCCGAGCCCTGCATCTCGATGCTCCCCTCGACGACGTCGTCGACGAGGCGAGCTTCTAGCTTCGCGCCGGAAAGAGGGATGTCGCGCACGACGACGTCGTCCAAGTTGGCGTCGACACTCAGAGTCTCGTCCTCCGTTCCCCAGCCGACCAAGCGTACCTCGGCATCAATGGGGCCGGCGACCTGTGCTGTGGAAAGCTGCGGAATGGAAGCGAGGTCGAACCTCTTCAGGAGAAGTTCACCGTCCAGGCGCTGGAAAAGGGCGTCGCCTTGGCCATTGAAGGCGACGTGGAGCTCACCGCGGCTGCCGAGCTTGCTCGCATCTCCCCGCAAGCGCGCGTTCCACGAGAGCACACCTGGCTCGTAGCTTCCCTCGACGAAACCGGAGAGCGCGGTATCCGAGTCGTCCGTGGCCTCAGTCGGGCGCAAGTCTTCGACATCGAGTCGAATGCTCGCGTTCGGTGACTCGAGGGTGCCCTCGAATCGACCCACCGCGCTGACGCTGCCCTCGAGCCCCGAAGGCCTGAGTGCAGGAGGGAAGTCTTCGAGGGCGCGGCGCGGAACGATGACCTCCGCGTCGAGAGGCAAGGAGCGCCACGAGCTCGACGCAGCGAGCTCGACGACTTCGGAGAGCCGTCGTTTCACCGAAACCTGCGCCGCAACCAGCTCTCGGTCGTTCCTGTCGAGGCGCACGGCCACATCGAGCCGGCGCTCTGCCGGGGCGCTGTCGAGACGCAACACAAGGCCCATGTCGTCGAGCGCAATGGCGGTCTCTGCCCGGGAGTCCTGCGCGGGGCCTCCCTCGGCGGAGCTTTCGGTCGCCAAAGCTTCGGCCACGGAAGCTTCGGCCGTCGTGGCTCGATGAAGAACCAAGTGGATTCCCGATCCGTGGACCTCGACCAGGGCGTCCGGCTCGGCACCAGCAAATGCGCGCGTGAGCTGAATCGTGCCGCTCGCGCGACCCCGCTGGAACTCCATTTGCGGAAGCAGCGGCGAGAGCGGCGCGAGCTCGACGTCGAAATGAACTTCCACGTCCTCGACGCGATCGAGAAGCACGCCTGGGTCGGTGAAGGCCGCCAAACGGGGCGTTCGCATCTGCACCTGCAGGGCGGCGCTCGTTGCTCTCTCGCGTCTTTCGGAATCCCACTCGCTCTCGACCCAGGCAGCCAACTCTCGGCCGGTGCCGACGACGTCGAGGTGCACCTCGGCCGGAGGTAGGGCCGGGGAAACCAGAGGATCAGTGGCGCGCATCTCGCTCACCACGGCGCGCACTCGTCCGTCCACGTTCCGATCGCCCACCAGAACGTCCACATCCAGGTCGACGATGCCCGAAACGGGAAGGTCGATCGGCAAAACCTCACTCAGCCGATCGAGCCGCACATCCCGGACGAAACCGGTGAGCTCGAGCCCACGCGGACCCCAAGAGCCGGAGAGGTTCGAGGTACCGACCCCCGAGATGCGCGCGGAGGTGAACTCAACCCGACCGTTCTTCACGCTCAGTTCGTCCACGGTCACACCGAACGGGCTTTTCCCGCCGGTCGTTTGCAGACTGACTTCATCGACCCCCAGGTCTCCGCCCGTCAGCGACACGCGCGCTTCGACGGTGGTGCGCGCTGGTCCGCTTGCAAGCTCGGCCCTGATCCGCCCGCCACTCGGAGTGCCTTCGAAAGTCGCCTCGAAGCTTTCGAACTCTTGGCCCAGAAGCGCGCCCCCTTCCCCGTCGAGCTCGAAATCGATGCGCGGATGCTCGAGTCTGCCCTCGATGCTGCCCTCGAAATCCACGCTCTCGGCGCGGATCTCGGCGCTGGGCCGCAGGTCGGTGAGCTGTCCCGAGACGGTCCCGTCGACGCTCGAGTCGTCGGGGGAGAGGGCTACGTCGAAGCGAATGGTGCCGCTGCCTTGGGCCGGCACTTGAAGCGTGCTCAGCAAGCGCTCGGCGCTGAGGCTTCCGAAGACGCGTGCGCTCTTCAGCCCGAAATTTCGATCGAACCGGGCGACGAGCGTCACTCGATCCCGATCCGCTCCGCGAGCCCGCACCTTCACCTCCGCGACGCGGTCCGCCAAGTCGGCCTCGAAAGAAAGCGGGGGCAGCTTGCGCTCCTGCGCCCGGAACGACTCCACCGATCCGCTTGCTCGAGCCGTGAGGCGGTCGATCTCGTAGGCGGGCTCGCTGTCGCGAACGACCTCGAAATTCACGGTCGCGTCGATGGGAGAAAGTCCGTCGACCGCGAAGAGATCGGGGGAGACCTTCCTTGCCGTGAGAGTCCCCGTCAGCCGCAGGCGGCCGGGCTGCCTCAGGCGGAGCTCTGCCTCGACTTCCGAGCGCTGATGACGCGCGACCACGGTCGTCTGGAAATCCTCCAAGGTGCCGTGGGCCCGGACATCGACGGTAGCCGCCGTGTCGAAGTGAAGCCCCACACGTGAGCCGAGGCTCGGCGGGATCTCGGCGCGGGCGGTGACCTCGAATTGCCGCCGGTCGTTTTCCGCATCGACTTCGAGCCTCGCTCCATCCGACGTGAGAACGAGCGCCGTCTCGCTCACCAGGCCGGCGAGGGGATCGCTCGCGCCGTCCTCGGTCTCGAGGAATCGAAGACGGCTGTTACCCTCGAGGCGAATCTTCTGAAACGGGATGTCGGGCCGTCGCACCGACGCCACGGCGCTCACCCCATCGAGCTCGAGGGTCGATTCCTCGAAGCGGACGCCCGCCTGGACGGAGTCGAGCTGCACGTCGAGGGGGGCGTCGGTGTCGCGAATGTAGATCCACGCGGACTCGACGTGCCCCTCGGAAAGCTCGAACACCACTGGCGGCGACGTTCCCGTCGACGGCTGCGGTGACTGGAATGCTTGCCCAAGCAACAGATCTCCGGAAGGACCCGCGCCGAGATCGAGATGGACCGCATCGACTTCGAGCTTGTCGATGACGATGTGCATCGTCTCACCCGGCCTTACCAGCTCACCGACGAGATCCACCCACGAGAGCCGCACCGATGCATCGAAAGCGCGCCCGATCTGACGCCCGGAGGGATCCTTCAGAACCAGATCGACGTCGTCGGCTCCATTCGGCGACACGGAGCCGATGTCGCCGACGACGAGCGTCCCTTCGAACATCCCCTCCAACATTCCGTTGAGCGGCCCCTTGATGGTGTTCGGAGCCACGCCGATGACGGCGAGAAGAATCAAAACGAGACTCACAAGTCCGAGCAAAAGGACGGCGAGCGACAGCACGAAGCGCCGCAGCAGCTTCAAAATGGCGCGCCCCCGACTCAAAACGCCTCCCCAATGCTGAAGACGACGGCCATCGGAGCCCCAAACAGAGTCGGCGGAACGCCCTCGCCTTCGTCCGATCCGAGAGTCTGTAGGCCAGGGATGCGGTAGCCCACGTCCAGACGAAGCGGCCCGACGGGCGTGGCAAACCTGGGCCCGAAGCCGCAAGACAAGTGCGGGCGGTCGAACCGGTAGTGGAGAGTCGAGGGAGAAACATCGGCCGCGTCACAGAAGACGGCTCCGTGGAGCGCGCCCGAGATGGGAAACCGGAGCTCGGCAGTTGCCTCCCATCGCGTCCGTCCGCCGAGGGGCAATAGGCACGTGGCCGGATCCGATTCGGGATCCGTCTCACAGATCTCGGCGGTCTCGGGACCTTGGACCGATGGAACGAAAAAGGGGATCACGCCGTGGGGACCGATCCCGCGCTGGGCGTAGCCACGGTTGGAGTTGGGGCCCCCGGCAAAGAGCGATCGGAAGAGACCAATTTGGGTGTCTCGCACCCAATCCCTGCGCGTCGTTCCCGGTGCAGGCCCCCCGTTGGTGTCGACGCCGTCGCCCCAATTCTGCGGAAAAAGAAGGCTCGTGGCGACGCGAAGAGCGAGGGTGACGCCCGGCGCCACGGGCAAGTAGGAGCGCAGCTCCGGCTCTACCTTCACGTCCGTCACGTGACCCCCGAGCGGGCCACCCGCGTATTCGACCGACGTACTGAGAGCAAACCCGCGCGTGGGGAACAACAAGTCGTCCCTCGTGTCGTAGCGCCCGAAAAGCTCCACGGATGAAATCGTCAGCGGGCGCAAATCGGGATCGAGGTCGCCGCGGTACGAAAAGGGCTGCGCGAACGTCAGCGCGTACTTGGGCGAAGTGAACAGCTTCCCCTTCCAAGTTCGTTCGAGCGCTACGTGACCTTGTTCTTCGGCGTAGCCGAGCACGGGCGCATCGGAATCGACGTGCGGTGAGAAGAGAAGCGGGTAGACGTCGACTTGACCTCCGATCACCCCGTCCGTCCGCCCACCGAAGATGGCCCTCCGGGTGAGATCGACCTCGGCGTTGACGAAAGGAAGGATGTCGGTGGGAGGCACCAAGGCCTGAAGCCGAGTGGGGTAAAACGCGATTCCGGGACGTACGTGAGCGCGGAAGTAACGCAGGCCACCGAGGAAGTTGCGACTCTGCCAACCGAGCCTCCCGTGAACGGCTGCCCGCACGACGTCGAGCTGGCTACCGCCGCCCACCTCGAACGTGCGCAGCGTAGTCGGCCGAGTTTCCACGACGATCGGGATGGCGGTCGAATCGGGATCTTCTTCGAGCTGCGGTACGATGCGAACCGACGAAAACACGCCCAAGGCGAGAAGCGCACTTTGAGCTTCTCGGAGCTCCGATTGCGAGTAACGCGACCCCGACTCGAGCGCCAGAATTTGGCGCACCTTGCGCTCGGGGATCTCATCGGCCAGCCCCTCGATCTCGATCCGTCCGAGCGTGCATCGCTCCCCGGGAGAAATGGAAAACCTGAGGTCCGCCCGATGCCGCACGAGATCGACCTTCGCGTGACGCTCGACCTGGGCGCGCGCGAAACCGAGATCGCGCAGCGCGAAGAGGAGAGAATCGGAGGCCTCCTGGAAGTCACTCTCGGAGAAGGGTTCCGACCTTGACACGTGCCTTTTGACGGCTGCGTTCAAGCGCTCTTCGCCGCTCGGGCCGAGCTCCGGTGCGCCCTCGACTTCGATGCTCTCGATCGTCGTGGGCTCTCCCTCGTTCACGTCGATGACCACGCGTACGTGGTTCTGGTCGCGGAAGTGCACGCGGGAGGACACGACCCGGGCGTGGTAGTAGCCGTGGGCTCGGTAGATCCGCTCGACGCGCTGGATGTCCATCTGAAGTACGTAGTGGTTGTAGAGCGAGTGCTCGAAGAAGACGCCTTGGACGAGTCCCGCAAACTTTCGAGTTTGTTTCGTCGCCAGCAGCTTCTCGAGATCGCCCTCGCTGAGTGCGTCGTTGCCCTCGATGTCGATGCGATCGATGGTCGCTTGGCCGCGAGGCACGGTGGAGCAGGCCGGCAAGGGGAGAAGAAGCGCGAAGAGCACGAGGAATCGGCCCTTCGACGAGATGTGTCGCGACGGCTCGGTCCAAAGCCGGGCGAGCCATTCGACCAAATGCACGCCCACGACAATGCACGGGTCGTGCCAGCCACACAGTCAATCCGGTGCGGGCATTGCATGAAGGACGACGATGCCGTTTCGCTTCCGTGGTTCGCTGCTCGGGGTCCTCCTCACGATGGGGTGCGCTGGTGAAGGCGTTCCGGTGCCTCGCGTTTCCACCAACGTCGAGCCCGGTCCGGGAGTCACGGCCACCCACCCTCCGCCCGCCGCGCTCCCCGAGATCGTTCCTGAAGCCCCGAGCGAAACGGCCCGCTGGCTCGACGGGTACTGGATTTTCCGAGGAGACAATTGGGTTTGGATCCGGGGCGGCTGGATCGAGGTACCTCCCGGCGTCTTTCTCGTTCCCAGTCGCTTTTGGATCGAAGAAGGAGGAGTGCTCGCATTTTGCGAACGCAGGTGGGTGGACGACCAAGGGCGCACGGTAAAAGAACCGGAGATTGTCGAACCGGCTGCAACGCCGCCCACCCCGACGTTGCCTGAAAACCTCACGCTGCCGTAACGGCGTCGGCGCACGTGAAGTGAGGCGAAATGCCACACACGCTGTGGCAATTTGCCACAGATCGCGCGCGAAAGGACTCCTTGTCGTACGGGACCCGGCGCGTCGCAGCTCGCACGGAGGGAGTTGCTTTCGACGCGCCGGGCCCTGGAGAGCATACGGGGCATGTGTCGTGCATGAATCGCGAACATGCCTGGACCACCCCCGGCGAGGCCGCCCTACGGTGGGTACGCGACCCTGCTGCTCACGTTCACCACTTTGCTCTTCCTCGCCCTTTGGTTTCTGGCGTGGCGGATCGCATTCGGATGGCTCGAGTTCGTCCTCTTGATCGTTGCCACACACGAGATCACGAACATCCTGGCCACCGACCGGGTCACGAGCGTCATCAGACGACCCTTCGTCGAGGTCGTGACGGACGATGCGGGAAAGACGACGGAGCGCCCGGCCGAACATGGACTCAGGCGTGCTCTGGGTGAACTCGTGACGTGTCCCTTTTGTCTCGGACCGTGGGTCGCCCTCGCCTTGTTCACATTCGTGGCAATGTTGCCCGTCTGGGGCGTCATCGTCCTGAGTCTGTTTGCAGTCGTGGCTGGATCCGATCTCTTGCACCACACGCGGCGCCGCTTGAAGAGTTAGAGCTCATCTCGGGCGGCCGCCGGTGTCGTCGTGTCTCGAGGGTGGCACGACGATTGCGTTCTTCGGCTCGATGGTTTCGCTTCGAGAGGATCCAGAGCAAAGCGCAGCACGCGCCGAGGAACCGAGGCTGCGGGAGAGCGCCCACCAGCTCCTCGACGAGCTCCTCACGAGTCCGGATCGGGTGCTCTACCCCGAGCAGGGGATCACCAAACGAGAGCTGGCCGAGTATCAGCTGCTTGCATCAAAGTGGATGCTCCCTCACGTCGAGGACAGATTTCTCACCCTGGTGCGCTGTCCGGCTGGTCGAGAGAAGCCGTGCTTCTTTCAGAAGCACGCGCGGAGCGGTCTACCCGAACAAGTGCTGCCGTACGATGTCGGGGACGAAGGTCAAGAGCCGTACATCTACGTTCGCGACGCGGTGGGTCTCGTGGCTCTGGTGCAAGGGGGCGCGCTGGAATTGCACCCGTGGGGCTGTCGCATCGACCGTCTCGAGCGCCCCGATCGATTGGTATTCGACTTGGATCCGGCTCCGAACATCCCCTGGGAACGGGTGGCCGAAAGCGCGCTCGACGTGAAGAAGGAACTCCAGCGCCTCGGTCTCGTGAGCTTCGTGAAAACCACGGGCGGAAAGGGGCTCCACGTCGTAGTTCCGCTCTCGCGCCGCAACGATTGGAACGAAGCAAAAGTATTCGCCCGCGCCGTGGCGGAGAAAATGGCGGGCGAAGAGCCGGACCGCTACGTGGCGCAGATGGCAAAAGACAAGCGCGTGGGCAAAGTCTTCATCGACTACTTGCGCAATGCGCGCGGAGCCACGAGCGTGGCGCCGTATTCGGCTCGCGCCCGTCCGGGCGCGCCCGTGGCCACGCCGCTCGAGTGGGAGGAACTCGAGGAAGATCCTCGGACGAAGTTTCATGTGAGAAGCGTGCCGGAGCGGCTCGAACGGCTCGCTACCGATCCGTGGGAGGGCTTCTTCGACGTGCGACAGAGTCTCACCAAGAAGGCTCGCCGCACCTTGAAACTCATCTGAACGTCATTCGCCGGAACAGCGCACGAGCGCTGGGGCGAGCTCTTGGTACGGCGCTTGCTCTACTCGAAGGTAGACCTCATCCGAAAGGAACGATTCAAAATGCCCAAAGCCTGGACCGAAAAGGAAGAAAGAAAGTACGAGCACATCAAGGACAGCTCGAAGAAGCGCGGGAAGTCGACGAAGGTAGCGAAAGAGATCGCCGCACGCACCGTCAACAAGGGTCGCCGACTAGCCGGCAAAACCGAAAACAAGCGCACGTCGGGGACCGGCAACCCGAATACGAGCCTGGACGAACGTTCGCGCGACGAACTGCTTCAACGAGCAGCCCAGCTGAACATCCGCGGCCGCTCCAAGATGAAGAAGGCCGAGCTCGTGGAAGAAATCCGCAAGAGCGCGTGACCTGTAAGGAACTTCCGAAGATGAACGACCTCCGCGGCTCCACACCTGGAGCCCACTCGGTCCTTTTGCCTCTCTCACTCCTTTCGGGAACGTTGCTCTCCCTGGGATGTGAAGGAGGCGAGAGGCGACCGCAAACGACTCCGTCCGGGGAAGAAAAGAGCCCCAAGACCGAAGTGCTCGCCGTGGGCGCGGAGGCCCTGCAAGCCAACGTCCCGACAGACAAGCTCGACATCTACTTGGTGGGCTTTCATCCTCTCAAAGAGGACCCCCAGCACCAGATGGAGGCGCACCACTACTGTCATCAGGTAAACGAGGACTTTGCGCAGTGCGTCCTCTTCGACTCGAACGGAGAGGACGCCAATCTGAACGGGGTCGAGTACATCATCTCCGCGCGCATTTTCGATGGCCTGGCCGAGGAAGAGAAGCGGTACTGGCATCCGCACAACTACGAGATCCTCTCCGGGCAGCTCATTGCGCCAGGGCTCCCGGACGTAGCGGAACTCGAGCTGATGCGCGGCAAGGTCAACAGCTACGGCAAGACGTGGCACACGTGGGCCACCGGCTCGGAGGTCACTCCAGGTAAAGACTTCCCCCTGGGACCGGCGCGTTTGGCGTGGTCGTTCAACGGGGACGGCGAAGCCAAAAAGGGGCTCGTGGAAAGTCGTGACCGGGCCATGGACTTGGACACGGCCGAATCCCGCAAGAACCGCCGCGATCTCGTCGAGCTCGCTCGGCCACAACACGGGGTGGATGTTCTCGCCGAGGCCTTTCCGGAGCGGACGAAACCGCGGGGCATCGAAAGCAGCGACTAGCTTGCCGAACCGCCCGGCTTGAGAACGACCTTGACGCAGTCGTCCTCTTTCTTGTTGAAAATGTCGTAGGCGTGGGATGCTTCGCCGAGCGGAAGCGTGTGGCTGATGATGTCGTCGAGGACGATGTCACCGCTTTCCACCCAGCCAGCGAGCTCATCGATGTAATTGTGGACGGTAGCCTGCCCCGTCGTAACTTTGATGCCCTTGTCGAGCATCTGACCGAGGGGAAAGTTGTCGTAGTCCGTGGCGTAGACGCCCATGATGCTCACCCGTCCACCACGACGGACCGCGCTGAAACAGAGATTGACCGCCGTGATGCTTCCGCGCTGAGCGTGCAGAACGTTGGCGACCTTCGCCAAGAGACCGCGATCGACCTCCATCCCCACGGCGTCGATGCAGACGTCGGCGCCGCGGCCCCCCGTCAGCTCTCGAATGCGCGCGACCGCGTCCTCGTCCTTGGCGTTTACGGGGATTGCACCAGCCGTGCGCTCCGCAGCTGCGAGACGGTAGGGCAAGATGTCGACCCCGAAGACCTTCTCGGCCCCGAGTTTGCTCGCCACTTTCATGGCCATCAGGCCGACCGGACCACAACCAAAGACGGCGATGCTCTCTCCTGCGCGAAAGTCGGCCCAACGTACGCCGCAGTAACCCGTCGGAAGAATGTCCGTGAGAAAGAGGACTTGTTCGTCCGTCAGTCCATCTCGAACTTTTCGGGGACCGTAGTCCGCGAACGGCACGCGGACGAACTCCGCCTGCCCACCGTCGTAACCTCCGTAGAGCTCCGTGTAGCCGAATAGGCCCGCGCCTTTGTCTTTGAGAAGACCTCCCTCTGGCCCGTAGTGCTTGTTGGAGTTTTGACACTGCGTGGGAAGCTGATGCTCGCAAAACCAGCACCCCCCACACGCGATCGGGAAGGGCACGACGACTCGGTCCCCGGGCTTCAGATTCTTCACGCTTGCGCCAATCTCTTCGACGATGCCCATGAACTCGTGGCCCAGGACCATGGCCCCTGGCTGGAGAATGGCTCCGTTGTAGATGTGCAGATCGGAGCCGCAGATGGCCGTCGACGTGACGCGAATGATCGCGTCGCGATCGTCTTGAATCTTCGGGTCGGCGACGGTCTCGACGCGGACGTCCTTGGGTTTGTGGAAAACGGCTGCCTTCATCTTGGTTTCTCTTCATCCTTTCCGGCAAAAGGGCCGACTTGCCAAAGGGCAAGGTGCGTTCCATCCGAGGGCACTCACCCGTGCGCTGACGGGCGTGGTGCGACGACGATCCCGATTCATCGCGCGCGGGTCGCGCGATGGGGTGCGAGGCGCGCGCGAGTGCCCCGAAAAATCCGTCGCACGTCACGGGCCCCCACGGGTCGGCTCGGGAGTCGGCGTGTGTCAAAAAGCCACAGTCGCCGAGAGTCGGGATCTTTTGCACCAGTCGAATCACGGAGCCAGATCGTAGAACATGGAAGCGACGTCGCTTTCAGCCCGCGAGCCGTGGCGGACCGTCCTGGCTTTTGTCAGGCTGAGCCCGATGAAGGTAGCCATTTCGGGCGGCGGCATTGCGGGTCTGAGCATCGCGGGGGCGCTCGCCCAGCGGGGACACTCGGTCCGAGTTTTCGAGCGCTCCGGGGGAAGCTCCTTGGGAGCTGGCGTCGTTTGCTTTCCCAATGCGACTCTCGTCCTTCGCCACTTTGGCCTCGAAGAGGGCCTTCGCAAGGTCGCAGGAACGCCCCTCCTCATGCGGCGCATGTCTCGAGAGGGACAGCAGCTCGGGAACCTTCCCATCTCGCTCGTCAACGATCGCGTTGGTGCTCCATCGTACTCGGTATTGAGAGCAGATCTCCACCGGTTGCTCCTTTCCTTTGCTCTGAAAAACGGCGTGGTGGTCGAAGATCGCTGCCCGGTCGAAAGCGTCTCGAAAGACGGGTTCCTCCGCCTAGCCGATGGTCGAGAAGTGGACGCCGACTGGATCATCGGAGCGGACGGAAGGATGGATTCACCGTTGCGACGTCACGTTTTGGGAGAAAATCGTCCGAGGTACGGGGGATTCGTCAACTGGATCGGAGTCGCGCAAGCCGAGGAGGATGTTTTCGATCCGGACATCGTTTACGACCTCTGGGGCTGCGGCGAGCGCTTCGGGGTCGTGCCGATTTCCGCCCGATTGGCGTACTTCGCTGGCGGTGCTTTGGCTCCGTTGGGCGAAGCATCGGAGGAGGGGCTCCTTCCGATGCTGAAACACAGGTTCGCGGGCTGGCCCAAGCCCGCCGCCGATGCCCTCGCCTTTGCACGGCCCGAGAGCATTCGTGAGATCTACGTGCACGATCACGACCCCTCCGACGTTTGGTACCGGGAAAATGCGCTTCTCGTCGGAGACGCTGCTCACGCCCCCTTACCCACCTCGGGTCAGGGCGCCTGCCAAGCACTCGAGGACGCATTTCATCTCGCGCAGCTCGTCGACGAGGGGATTGATCTCGATCCTGCCGAGTTCTTTCCCCGGTTCACCGAGCTCCGGTGCCACAAGGCGAACGGAATCATCGGATCGGGTCGTGGGTTTGCGCGCGTCGTGTTCAACGACGATCCGGCGTTCGTCGCGGCGCGCAACGAGGCCAGCCGGCAATCGGACCTTTCGGCAACGGCCCTGACGATGGCGAGCCTGTGGTCTTCGGGACTTTGATCGGGTTTTTCCGCTCCAACCCCGACCCCGAGAGCGCCTTAGCGTGGGCCCAAGCCGAAACCACCAAGTGGAGAGCACCCGAACGTCGGCGCGAGCCAGCACCCCGCTAGCGCTCCAGGTCACTCTGCCGCGATCGGTTTTGGTAGCGGCGTGCTGATCTCCGGGCGACTGGGAGGGTCGTCGACGAGATTCGTCAGCCATCCCTTCTTCAGCACACGCCGCAAAACGAGCACGGTCTTCGACCCTTCCTCGAGCAGCGCGAACGCGTAAACCGCCGGAAGCGGCAGATGAAAGTGAAACGCCGCCAGGTAGGCGAGCGGCAGCCCTATCCCCCACGCGCACACTGCATCGAGGACGAGGATGAACGTGACGTCCCCGCCCGCTCGCAAGGCGCCCATGATCAGCGTGACGTTTACGGCACGAAACGTGAGCTCGAGCGGAACGAGCCAAAACACCGCCTCCGACAACTTCCAAGCCTGCTCGCCGAGCGCGGGAAACTGACCGAGAAGCGGCGCGCGGAACAGCACCAGCCCGGACGCAATCAACAGCGCACTTGCGCCGGCGACGGCAACACCAAGCCAGGCCGTGAGCCAAGCGCGCTCGGGACGGTTGGCCCCGAGCTCGTGCCCGACGGCGATGCCGCTAGCGATTCCGAGAGCAGCGAACAACGAAACGGCAAACCGAAGCACACCCCACGTGACCGTCATCAACGCCACCTCGCTCACGCCGAGCCGTCCGTAGATGAAGTACGCCGCGGAGAATCCTCCCGACCAAAGGAGCCCGTTGACGAGCATCGGCCCAGCGACGCGCCCGAAGCGCACGAACCGACGTCGAGACAGCGCGTGCTCGAAGTCGGCACGACCGAGCGCCACCTCGGGCTCGTAGAGGTAGACGTGTCCTACGAGCGCCACCCCGCGCACCGTTCGCGCAACGAGGCTTCCGATGGCCGCGCCCTCGATCCCCATCTCGGGAAAACCGAAGTTTCCGAGAATGAGGCAGTAGTTCAAGGCGATGTTGAGCCCGACCTCGAGCGCTCCGTAAATCGTGGGGATCTTCGCCCGCTCCACCGTTCTCAATCCCGACTCGAGCGGGATGACGAGACTAGCCGGAATGAAAGACCACGCGATCCAACCAATGTACGTGCTGCCCGCTTGGATTGTGGCAGGATCGGTGCTTCCGAGCCCCATCATCCACTCCGCCAAAAGCGACGTCGAGACTGCGCAAACGACCCCGATCCCGCCGCACAAGAGGACCGAAAGAGCGAGCACCGCGCGAAAGTCACGTCTGCTCCCGGCTCCCCAATGCTGCGCGCAAAGCACACCGGCAGCACCCGCCAGATTGATGAGCAGCATCAAGAGAACGAACACGGACTTTTCCGCCAAACCGGACGCCGCCACTTCGATCTCACCGGTACGTGACAGCATTGCCACGTCGATGAGCGTCATCGAATTGAAAAGTAAGAACTGCAGCGCCAACGGCACCGCGATACGAAGAAGTTTTTTCAAAGATTCTGAGGCAGCGTGCGTCACGGCGCACCCCCTTTGGGTTTGAGAAGAACGGGAGAGATGCCGCGCCAAGCGATCGGTCGGCGCACGCGGTCGGGGCCCGCGTTGTTCGGGAGCGAGATGAATCGATGGGTTCGGGTCGAGTTTTTCATGGTTCTTCTTTCCTTTCGGTGGTGGTGGTTTCGCTCTCTTCGAGCAGATGAACAGTGTGCCTAGTGGGTGAGGCAAAATCGAAAAAGCCGCTCTGGGGGACCAGGCGGCTCGAAGTAGACAGCTTGCTTTGAGTTCTGCCTAAAAAGCCCCCGGCCAGCTCCGATCCCAGACAAACGGGTTGGCCCCGGTCATCGAATCGGTCCCGCGCACGGGGAGAGCGCGATTCAGCGAATCGTCCGAGCCGTTATCGAAAAAGTCCGTCATCCTGCCCCGAGTTACTCACGGATTTTCGGGCGCGTCAACGGGGCCTCGCGCCGCCCCACCTCGAGCCATCCACCTCGAGCCGTCCACCTCGATCGCCTGGCCCTCTTGCGCGGGTTTGATACGACTCGTCTCCGTGACAACCGCCCTCGTGAAACCCATCGGCGCTCCATTTTCAGCTTGGACGCGACAACCAACCGAGTCGTTCGTGGCTCTAGGATTGGTCCTCGGGCTTTTTGGCTGCTCCTCCGGGGCGACCGAACCTCAAGTGCCCCTCAGCCCCTACGGAGAGGATCGACTCACGTGGGCCGAGTGCCCCGACGACTTGGGCGGTCCCTCCGTCCAATGTACCCAAGCCCAAGTGCCCCTCGACTGGGGCGAGGCAAACGATGAGTACACCTCGATCCTCGTCCGCAGGGTGCAAGCGAACGGTGAGCCTCGTGGCGCGCTCTGGGTGCTCGACGGGGGTCCGGGGTTTGCGGGCGACGCATTCTTGAACGAGACGCTCGTGGGTCTCGTCCGCGACGCCAAGCTCGATCTGATGGTGCCGAGTCACCGCGGCACCATCGGCGAGTCGGCTTTGAGCTGCGCCGCCCAGAAGCCGGATTCAGAGGAAGGCGGCTTCGTGACGGCGGGCGAATGGCCCGCGTGCCTCGAGGAGCTGGAAGACGATTGGGGCGAGGGTCTGCCGCAGTTCACCGCACGACAGGCGGCACTCGATGTCGCCTACCTCATGGATCTTCCCGCCGACGGACCGGAGACTTACGTCTTTGGGGGGAGCTACGGCTCGCTCTGGGCCCATCGGCTCCTGCTCGACACCGATGCTCGACCCGACGCCGTTCTCCTCGACAGCATCGTCCCGATCGGCGCCACCCTGGAGCGGGTAGACGCTCATGCGGATCAGGCGGCGGAAGCGGTGCTCTCCGCCTGCGCCGAGATCGATTCCTGCGCCGGGCGATTCGAAGGTGATCCGGTCTCGCTCGGGCGCGCGGCCATTTCAGCCTACGCGCGCGGACAAGGGTGCGGCGGGGACGAGCTCTCCGCCGAAGACATCCAGCACGAGGTCCACACCCTACTGAATGGGCCTCCCGACTCGTGGATCCAGCTGATCTCACTCTTCGAGAGGCTCGTGCGTTGCGACGCGCGGGACGAGGAAAACCTGATCCGTCTGCTTTCTGACGACGGCTCTCCTCCAGATCCACCCGAGACCAACGCTGCTGCCTCCATTCATTACAACGCACTCTTGAATCGACAGATCCTCTTCCGCGAGCTGTTCCTCTTCGACGTCACCGAAGAGGAGCGAGCTACCTTCGAGACCACGGCGCTCGCACTCGGAACGAGCGCCGCACTCGTGCAACAAGAAGCCGCTGCGTTCGGCTCTGACTACCGGAAGGTCGATGAACCGAGGAACGCGACGAGCTCGGTGCCAACCTACCTGCTGAGCGGGCGTTTCGATCCGCTGGATCCGCCACAATGGGCCGAACGATTCGCCGAGTCGCTCACGAATGGACGACTGGTTCGAGTGCCGTGGGCGGGACACAGCACGCTGCGCTACCTCGACTGGGGTGAGGGCGGATGTGGTCGGGAAATCTTCTCCAACTTCTTGCTCGGCGCACCGGACTTCGACTGCATCGATTCCCGTCCCGCGGCAGATCTTGGGATGGACAATCCCGAGACTCAGTCGATGCTCGATGCGTTCTGGTCCGTCGAGTAGCGCTCAATCTCCGCGCCCGGTCTCCTTGTGGCGCCTGAAAAACGCCCAGGCTTTGACATCCGCGCCTCACCGGCCCGCATCTCACGGGTCCGCAACGGCACATCACGGGTCCGCAACGTGCACGCCTCCTCGACGTGCGCCTTTCACTCAATCGTGAGCCGGTAGGACGTCACCACGCGTACGTTGTCCGACTCGCTGGTCTCGGGGTGCTCGTCGTTCGGATCGGCGATGATTCCGATGTAGTAGTCTCCCGCATCGATGGTGGGGACTCCACAGTTTTCGGAGGTGACCAGATGGTAGTTGCCGGGTGAGAGAGCTGGCATCTGGAAGTAGCAGAGGAGCGTGTCATCGGTCGTGACGTCCGTGTCGGTCGAGGCGTACACGTTCATGCGGAATGCGGGCGCCTCGAGGCTTCCTCCGTTTTCGACCTCGAAACTGACGTCGAAGGGGCCGCCCACCTCGGAGAGCGTTTGATCGAATCCGAGGTCAACCACGTCGTAGTTGAAGTCGGGCTGAGCAACGCTCAGCGGCGTTGCGAAAAGCGCGCTGTTATTCGCCTCGCTCAGCTCGAAGATGTCGTCCTGAGGATCGACCACGGCGAGGAGATAAAAGTCTCCGATGTCATGTGCTGCCAAAGTGCAAGAGCGACTGGCGTCGACCGTTCCCGCCGCCGAAACTCCCGCGATCGAGCTGCTGCACAGGCTCCTGTCGCCTCCGAGACTGTCGTCGGTGGACAAGTAGAACTGAACCGTCGTGCCCGGTCCCGCGTCAGGACCGGTGTTTTCCACGGCTGCAGTGATGTCCATCGAGTCCTTCCATTCGAAGCTGGTCGAGGACAGGGACAGCTCGGAAACGACGTAGTCGGGCGAAGGTGCGGCGACGGACACTTCTTCTGGAATCACGAATGAATTGTTGCTCGGCTCTTCGTCGCCCAAGGTGTCCTCGGGGTCGACGACGAAAATGACGTACCTGTCGCCACGCGCGCGCGGGGCTTCACAGTCGATGCTTGCGCTCGTCTGCTCGAGGGGCAAAACATCCAGATCGACCGTCGGCGTGCAAACGGCCTTTACATCGCCCCCGTCGAGCACGTCGTCCTCCGAGAAATACACGGCGACCGCCACGCTACCGACCTCAGCCGAGCCCTGGTTGTCCACCGTAAAGGAAACGGAAAACGCATCCTCGGGCGAAACTGCGGCCGAGATGTCGTGACTCGCCTCGGTCACGACGAGATCGTGGACCGTTGGCCCGATGTAGAGGGGCCCCACGTACAAGACGTTGTTGTCCTCTTCGAGCTCGTCGACCTCCTCTTCGTAGTCGGTGACTGCGTAGATCTCGTACCAACCGGCCTCGACGGCTTCGAGGGCCGTCGTCACCGCGAGGTTGAACACCGTGTTGGCAGTTTGATCGAAGCCGTACGGGAGCATCTCGAAGTTCACGTTGAGGCCCAAGAGCTCGGCGTCGTCATCGTCCCCGAACTCTTCGTTCTTGCTGGCGATGAATTGGTTGCGGTGCGCGCCCGCGATGCGAGAGCCACGGTTGGTTTCAACGAGCCGGAAGGTGAGCACCTCGCTCTCACCGGAAACCCCGCGGCCAGCGCTCGCGCTCAAGATCACCAAGTCGGGCCCGACGGGGATCGTCTCGGCCGGATCCCTCGAAGTGGTCCCGTCAGACAATCGACAGCCCGGCTGATTCAAGCATTCCGATGTCGAAAGATCGGAGCAATCCGTTGGGGTCCCGGAGCAATCGCCGGGCTCCAGACTACACCCGACCTGCGCCTCGCATTGGCTGGCAGACAGATCCTCGCACTCTACCGCCGTCCCGACGCAGTAGTCCTTGTCGGCAAAGGTCCAGTAACAACCGCTGTGGTCCTCGCAGTTGGTCTTCGTCGTTCGGTCGTCGCAGTCCAGGTTGATGTCACCGAAGCAGTACGGGACTTGCCAATCGCATCCCCGCGCCGCTTGGCAGAGGTCGGGCGCGTCGTCGAAATCCCAGCAATCCGCGTCGTAAGCCTGACAGATGCCGCTGATGGGCGGGTTGCACCCGATTTGAGCAGTGCACTCGGTGCGGAGATCGTCGTAGGCGCTGCACGCCGCGGACGTTCCCGTGCACTCCGACGCCGCAATGACTTCGCACCCGATGACCGTGTCGCAAGCGTCTTGATCGCACCCGCTCGGGGCGTTCCCGACACAAGTAAGAGCTCCTGTCCCCCCCGAGTTGGTCGAGCCGGTTCCATTCATGCCCCCCGTCGAGGACCCACCGCTTCCCCCTCCGTACCCTTCACCCAGGACCGCGGAAAACAGATCGGGCTGACCGTCCCCGTTCAGATCGACAGCGTCGCCCAGTCCATCCCCGTCGAGATCGAGCAGAACGCCGTCCGCAATTCCGTCGAAGTCGACATCGACGGCGAGACCATCCCCGCGCCCGTCTCCGTCGAAATCGAACTCGGCCCATTCACCGTCGACGTAAACCGCGTTGCCGAGATCGTCGGGGACCCCATCGCAGTTCGTGTCCATGAGGGCGCAGTTCTGCTCCCCGTTGTCGTCGCCGTCCTTCTCACCGCAGGCGAAAAAAACGAAGCAAAAGGGAGCAAGGAGGAGAAGCTGGGTCGATGTGAAGCGGGACATGGTCGTACGAACTCGTGGTTGCCGATGGCACAAGACGCGGCCTCACCCCCGAGGAGCACGAGGCGATGGGACGCAGTCCGGCGGCAGAGTAGCCGATACGCCGAGAGAACGCGCCTCTGCCGCACAACTATTCGTATCCTCAGGATGAATTCGGGACGATGAAGCTGCCACTGCGAACCTCTGGGGCGATCGCTCCGCCGAGCCTCGGTCCTTTCCACGCGGCACGAAAACGACCGAGTCCGGTCGACAATGGACGCGGATGTCGCTCTGATGTTTCGATGAGCGTCGTGCTGCCAGAGCTTGCATCGATTCACCTCGCCGGTTCGACCTGGGCTTCGGTCGGATGCTTGCTCTTCGTCGCGTCGTGTGCGGGAGCTCCCCCTGCACCAGAACCCGACACGGCGGCGACTGCGCGCGAGACTCCTCACGGAGATCCACCTGACGTGGGTGCGCCGCCGGATCAGCGCAAGAGCGACGCCGATCCGGCTTCCCCGACGAACGAGACCGAAAGCCCCAGCGCAACGCCCGAGTGCGAGAAGGAGCCCGGAGTCGCTCCCCAAGAGGCGTTCGACCAGCCGAATCGAGGCTGCTTCGTCGAAGTCGGAAACTGGGACCGTGTGCTGCAGCGCGCCGAGCGAAACCTCATGTCTGCCTTCGGTCCCGAATGCTCGGACGAAGAACTTCTCGACTGCACCGTCGATTGCGACGACGGTGACTTGGGGGCCTGCGTGAGACTCGTGAACACGCGACTCCGAAGTCCCCAGGTGGATCTGAGTCGAGCCCTCGCGCCCCTTCAAGACGCCTGTGCAGAAGCGGATGCCGACGCCTGCTACGCGATGGGACTGATCGCGCTCCACGGCCTGGCCGGGGTACCGAAGAACCGCAGCCTCGCCCACGTCTACCAGCGGTGGGCCTGTGATTACGGGCAGGCAACGTCCTGCGGCATTTTGGGTCACATGCACAGAAACGGCGGCGACGAAATCGAGCAGGACTCGGACCTAGGGTACAGCCTGCTCCGCAAGGGCTGTAGGATGGGAAGTCCCGTCGCCTGCAACGACTACGGTTATTCTCTCGTGGGCGAGACTTGGGGGAAACCGCGCGAGCCGGACCGGGCGCTGCGACTTTTCGTTTTCTCGTGTGAGCGCGGCTCCGCGTTCGGCTGCAGCAGCCTCGCAGAAGCGCTGGAGCGAGGTTGGGGTGTGGCGCCCGATCCGAAATGGGCGCTCACCTTTTGGTCGCTGCAATGTACACACTACCAGCATCCGGAGGCTTGCGCTGCGGTAAAGCGCCTGAAGTAGGAGCGGAGCAACTCATGATCGTCACGAACATCAGCATCGACGTTCCGAATCTCGAAGATGGTCTTCGGTTTTATTGTCGAGTCTTCGGTTGGCAGGAAAAATCACGGCCGTTTCCCACGATGGCCGTCCTCGACGGCGGAAACGTCACCATCTGCATTCACGAGAAGGCCGCGGGTTCGCATCCCACACCTACCGGTGCCGAACGTGGCTACAAGAGACACTGGACGCCGGTGCATCTCGACCTTCACGTGCCCAACGTAGACGAGGTACTCGAGCTCGCCATCGCCGAGGGAGCGGTCGTCGAACGGTCGTTCGACAAGCCCAAGGCTGTGGCCTTTTGTTCCGATCCTTTTGGCCACGGCTTCTGTCTGATCGCGACGTAGTCCCCCCAACCGATCGCGACGTCGTCGCCCCAACTGACCGCGCCACACCGCCGAAACCCTCTGGTCAGGGTGCGGATATCCTTGAAGATTCGGGTAGGTCTAGTGGCCGATGCGCGCCTCGGCCCCGACGAGCGGGGGCAAGGCAGTTTTCGTTCGGTTCGAGATTTGGTAAGGCCGCGAGATGATGCGCCATCCAGTCGAGTTCCTCCGCCCTTGGTTGAAATGGTCTCCGGTTTGGATCGCTTGTGCGACCGCCTGTGGCGGCTCGGGCTCCGAGGAGGGGAGCTCTTCGTCGGGTGGTCGAGGAAACGACGAACCCTTGGGGGGCCAACAGGGACGGGGAGACGGCGACGGAGATGGCGACGGCGACGGCGACGGTGACGGCGACGACAGCTCGACGGGAGGCTCTCGCGACGACGAGCCCTCATCGGGCGGCGCGACATCGGGATCCGGAGGAGCCGTGCTCGGAGGTGCCTCGGGCTCTGGCGGTAGTGAAGAGGCCTCGGGGGGCCAGCAAGGATCCGGGGGCGCCACCGGCGGAGACTCGGGAACGGGGGGCGAGGAGAATTCGGGCGGATGTGTCGACGAAGTGGGTCGGTACCAACTGTTGAACGATCAGACGGTGTGGCACGCCGCGGGTTCGACGACCAACCCGGACCTGAGTCAGATCCTCCTGGACGTCGACGAGTCTCCGCTCACCGGCGTCACCGACGTGGCGAGTGGAACTCGCTACGGCTGCGCGGTGGACGTGGACGGAGGCGCGTGGTGCTGGGCGGGCGTCGGCGCCCCCAACAACACGTACGGAGAGCTCGGGGACAACCTCCCCACGACCCCGTACACCGATCATCGTGCGACTCGGGTGCTCGCTTTCGCTCAGTCCGCGGATCCCGAACTCCTCACTGGCGTACAGGCCCTTCAATCGGGCAGCGACGAGTGCACGGGCTCGACCAACTGCGCCGTCGTGACGGATGGAGCGCTCTGGTGCTGGGGCCAGGGTAGCAACACCACCTTCAACTCGATGCCCTCGGGCAGCGAGTCGAGGGTCGCGATTCCGATCCAGGCGAGCAGCGGCGTACCACTGACCGGCGTCGACCAAGTGAGCGTGCAGCGTTACCACATCTGTGCGCTTTCATCAGGCCAGGTGTGGTGCTGGGGATCGAATGCAAGCGGACAGCTCGGACAGGGCGACCAAGTGAACGAGTCCTACCCGCAGCTGGTGGACGTCGGGGGGACGGCGACTCAGGTCGCCGTCGGTCGAGACACGAGCTGCGCTCTTCTGAGCGATGGAACGGTCAAGTGCTGGGGATCGAATCGTTTCGGAACTCTCGGGATCGGCGATCCCGCCGCCGACGACGACGGTTGCTCCTTCGCCTGCAAACTCACCCCGGTGTCGGTCACGACCGGTTCGGGAGTGCTGGACGAAGTCGTCCAGATCACATTGGGATCCCGTTCGGACACGACCGGATTTACCGACGTGTGCGCGCTGCGAGACGACGGCTCCGTGTGGTGCTGGGGAGAAGTCTTCGGCACCAACGTCGCGACACCGGTCCCCAACGATGAGGATGAGCCGCTATCCGACGCGGTGCGGATCTCGATGTGCGCCGGACGGATCGTGTACCTCACCGAGGACGGACGCATCTTCGAAAAGGACAAGCACTCTCTCCCGGCGCTACAAGTCTCCGCCTGTCAGTGAATGGTCCCTTCATTTTTCATCTTCGTCGTGTAGACCGGTCTCCTCTTTGAGCTCCTCCGCGGTCTCGGGGTCGTCCTTCGCATCAGGGATGTTGCCAGCCCGTCTCTCCAGCTCTTCAGCGGAGTCGGCCGCGTCCTCCTCAGCGCTTTCGAGGAGCTCCCTGCGGTCTTCCGCCTCTTCTTCCCTCTCTTCCTCCGCCGTTCGTTCTTCGCAAGCGAGCGAGCTTCCGAGGACAAGGAGTGAGAGCCCTGCGGCGAATGCTGGCCCCAAGGTGCGTGGCTTCATTGGCTTGTGTTCCATGGGCCGGAGGATGCAACCGATGTGCCAGCCGCCCCTCGGGTGATCGCCCGCGCAGTGCGCGCAGGCTTCGCCCTCACGGAGCCAGTTTCGCCCGCTTTGAGCCCTCGATCCAAAAGAGCCACCCGGATCCGAATCGCAGGTCGACAGAGCGCGCCCATGAGCTCATGCGCCCACCTGAGGCAAAATGGCACAACTGGGGGCGCTCCCAGACCGACGGCGCGCCGACGCCGCAAACGCCCGGCGCGTCCACCCTCAACCGTAGCGCTTCTGGTGTCGCACCAAGGTCTTGTCGACCAAGCGGAGCGCCTCACGCACGTGCCGCGCCAGATCCTTCTCCACGTCAGGCGGCGGGCGCTTTTTCATGTGAGCCGGACAAAGGTGTTCCGTCTTCTCGCAAAGACTCGAGAGCTCGCCCGCCCAAGCGCGAAACTCCTGCGCGGCTCCGGCGCGCTTCTCGAGAACGGATGAGAGAGACGGATGAAACCGCACGCCTCCGAGCAGCGGGAGGGAAGGGGGAGCGAACCCCAGCGTGTCGTCGACGTGGAGCGCTCTCGAAGCGCGGTGGTAGGCGAGCACCGACGAAAAATGGAGCGTTTCGTTCTTGGGGATGAACTCGACACCCCGAGGCACCGAGAACTCGAAATCTTCGGCGAATGCCTCCTGGAGCTCGGGGTCGTTGGTGTGAGTCTTTTCCCAACGGAGCTCGGGCGCGCGCTGGACGTGGCGACGGGTGCCGTAAAGCCGCGCGTTTGGGAACATCTCGGCAACCGCGCGCACGTGGACCGTGTGAAACGGATGCAGATTCAAAATGGCTTCGACATCCTTCCCGCCCGAAGTCCGCTCGAACACCTCCCGCTTCACGTCCCCGCCTAGGGTGTAGCTGTCCAGGAGGACAAACCCACCGGTGGACAGCTGGGCGAGGGACATCTGACTCCCGACGTCCAGCACACCGAGCACCTTGAAAGTGCCACGGATGTTCCAAAACGAATCTGCGATTTTTTCGATGTGGGCGGTCATGAGACGACTTCTGCTCCGCAACCGTGACCAAGTTTGGTCCACGGAGCAAGTCGGTGACGAGTTGCACGAGATCGCCGACGAGTCATCATCGGTAGCGCATGTTCGACTTTTGGCGACGCATCGCCCGCAGCGACCTCTTCAAGACGCCTTTCCCCGACGAATACAGGCCGCTCATCGCGAAGAACGTTCCCCTCTACTCCAAATTGAGCGAGGCCGACCGCGACAAACTCGAAGGTCTCATCAGGATCCTCATCGCCGAAAAGAGATTCGTCGGAGCCGGCGGTCTCCAGCTCGACGAAGAGATGTGCGTGGCAATCGCCGCTCGCGCTTGCCTCTTGGTACTTCACCGGGTCGACCTCGACGGGCCCCTCTACCCCGAACTCGGCTCGGTCGTCGTCTACCCGCGAGGCTACAAGGCACGGGTCGAGCGGAGGGAAGGCTACGTCGTGCACGCTGGGGAAGAAACGCGCTTGGGTGAGTCCTGGGATCGGGGAACGGTCGTCCTCTCTTGGCAGGCGGCTCGAGAGGGAGCGGCGGCCCCCAATGACGGGCACGACGTGGTCCTTCACGAATTTGCTCACCAGCTCGACGGACAACAGGGCGAGATGAATGGCACGCCGGAGCTTTCGAGCCGCGACCGTTACGTGAGCTGGGCGGAGATCCTGAGTGAAGAGTTCCACGCCCTCAGGCAGAGCGTCGAAAACGACGAGAAGACCGACATCGACGCTTACGGTGCAATCAACCCCGCCGAGTTCTTCGCCGTCGTCACCGAAGAGTTCTTCGAACGCCCCACGCGTCTCGAGGAGCGTCACCCGGAGCTCTACGGACAGCTCGCCGAGTACTACCGTCTCGATCCCCGGAAGCTGTGGGAGTCGTGAACTCGGGCCACGCTCCGCTCAGCGAATACTCACCGTTTCGCACCCGGCTGATGGGTCGGGCGCCGCGCCTTCCGTCGCAAGAGTTCGAGTGAGAACGATCTGCAACTTTTGGTGAATGGCTGGAACCGGCGGCGTTGTTACGCTCCCCCCGAGGAGGAGCGGCGCATCCATCAAAGCCCGGGCGCCGAAGGGGAACCTTGAATCAGCGCCAACACGGGACCGCCCGGCCCCCTTGTTCAGAGCCCGAGGAGGCGGCAAAATGAAACGCCTCGGCCTGGTCATCGTCGACGAACATCCGGTGATTCGCGTCGGCCTGCGTCACCTGCTCGGCACTCAGCCCGACTTCGAAGTACGCGCCGAAGCGGGGGACGCGGACTCCGCCGGTCGCGCCATCGAGCGTTCGTCAGCGGACGTCGTCCTCTTGGACTTCAGGCTTCCCGGCGGGGGCGGAGCGAGCGTCCTTCGCTTCCTCGAGCGCGGCGAACGAACCACGAAGGCGCTCGTGCTCACGACGTCCCCACAAGAGCACGACGTGACCGCCGCTCTCGACGGCGGCGCCCGCGGCCTGCTCTCGAAGGACTGTCCCGAAGAGGTCTTGTTCGCATCGATTCGCAGCGTGGCGCTCGGTCAACTCGTAATTTCTCCCGAGCTGGCGGAGAAGCGTCGCCGCGCCGAACACAAGTCACAGCTGAGCGCTCGTGAGCTCGAAGTCCTGCGCCTCATCGCCCGCGAGGACAGCAACCGAGCCGTGGCCCGGCAGCTTTTCATCAGCGAAGCGACGGTCAAAACGCACCTCGCCCACATCTACGAGAAGCTGGGCGTGAAACAGCGCACGGCGGCCGTCGTGGAGGCCCTGCGCCGCGGGCTCCTTTCTATCGAGACTTGAAGAACTCCCACGCAGCTTCCGCGCCGTCGAAGTCCTGATTGCGCAGCCCCCACCTTTCCAAAATGAAAGCCTGCTCGTCTTGCACCGGATGCGGCCAGAAGTGCCCGCCGCCCTCGATGGTCAGCACTCGAACGTGCGCATCCGACGTCGAGGAGGCGAAGTCCGTACGGGTGACGGAACTGTCTCGGGTGGCCAGGACGACGGGCGCCGATCCCTCGTAATCTTCTCCCTCGACCACGGCGTTTTCGAGCGGGGTCTCCGTCGCACCTTGCAGGTCGTCGCCGGAAAGCCCGAGAGCCGCGCCCCAAATGGCGGGAAGCTCCGCGAGCAGTGCGTCGTGATTCGGGGGTAGACCCGGATCGCCCGTCGAATGAACGAGCATCAAGTGGGTCAGCCCACCCGGATCGCTCGGTGGCGAAGGCGGCGGCACTTGGCTTCCCACGAAGGGCATGAACGGAGCAACGCCCGAAAAGAGCTCGGGCGCACGCTCGGCCGCCAGGAGCGTCATCCCTCCGCCGTTCGAGAGTCCCGTCAAGAAGACGTCGTTTTGGCCCGAGGTGATTCCCCGCTCCACCAGATCTTCCAGAACGCGGCGCAAGTAATCGACGTCGTCGACCTGCAGATCGTCGTTTTCCGCCTGGCGAAAGGTCCCCGCATTCGGCGCGAAGGGATCGGGGCTGCTGCCGACGCTGGGCGCTCCGTTTCCGTAGACCACGATGAAGCCGTCTTCGTCGGCGAGACGCTCGAAAGTCCCGCGAGTCTGGAAATCACGGAAGCCCTCGGCGCTCGTGCCGTACCCGTGAAGGGCGATGACGACGGGCGCGTCGGAGCCTTCTTGCAGCGTCTCGGGCACGTAGGTGAGGTAGCGACGAGTGATGGCGCCACAGCTTTCGGTTTCTTGTTCGAAGGTCGCGAGCGACAGCGGACCGCTGGTGTCCAGGTTGGTTGTCTCCGGGGTGATGTTGGACGGTTCGGGCACCGAGCGCTGGGGGCAACCGACGTCACATCCGTCTTCCACCCGCGCCTCGGACTCGTCGTAAAGCTCGACGTCGTCGAGGAAGAGCTCGAAATCACCCGTCTGGGCGAAGGACTGGACGACGAAGGAAATGTTGACGAGCTGGCTCGGATCGGCGCTCTTCAAGCGACCGCCCCACCCCTCGACGCGCAGACCGCAGAACGGGAGCTCCACCTCGGTCCACTCTTCCCGGAGATGCACCCACGCGCCCGGCAAGTCGTAACAGCTCTCTCCGTCCGTGCAGGCTCCCCCATCGACGGGAGACAGCTGCTCGGCCGCAGAAAGCCGCAACCGGAGCGCCCCCTGTCCCCTGGCCCGAAAGCGAACCCCCTCGAACCCTTCTGCGGAAAGAGCGCAAGCCTGCTCCGCGCCGAGAGCACTTCCGAAAGTGAGCCCGAACGTCGCCCACGTCGAAAACCCGCTCGCGTTCACCTTCAAATACTCCGACTCGTCCGCGGACCCTTCCGTCTCGAGGGTGAGCGTGCCCCCCGAACCGTCGTCGAGGCGGAACCAATGTCCGCCCCCCGGGTCTCCGGTCATCGCGAGCCCCTCCTCGAAGTCATCGAGCACAACGACGGCAGGTGCCTCCCCATCGAAACCGCAAGTCGGGAAGCTCGCAATCGCCTCCGTTTCGGAAACGACGAGCGACGGCACCTCTTCATCGTCGCCCAGCTCGGCTCCGCCCTGATTCTCGCCGCCCTGACCACCACCACTCTGACCCCCAGCGCCCGTGGGCGCGTCCGAATCGTCGGAGTCCGAATCGCCGCACCCGGCGCTCACGCCAAGGAGCAAGACCACGGCAGATGGCGCGACACGAGCAAAGAAGTGGTGCATCGCTCCGCAGTGTCCCCCGGCGCGCCTCCGGGTCCACCAAAACACCCAATCGCGAGTGAAAACCGTCCGTTGGGTGGAGGCGCACTCATCCGATCGGATGACTCCACCGAGCCGTCCGAATCCGGCTGCTGGCCGTCTGCCGCGCGGTCGCTCGAGGCGCATCAGCTCGCCGATGGCCCCGCGCCTCCAATCGTGCGACCCTCTTTCGGTTTGTTCTCCCGACGTTCTCACCGCGCTCTGGTCCGAGTCCCGCTCATTTTGGCGACGCCCTTGAGCGGCCCCGTCTTGTCGGCCTGCGGAATCGCAGAGACCGACAACGAAGGCATCGGACGAACCGACGAAAAACGAGCGAGGGAGACTCCCGACGAGCCCGATTGCTTCTCGGGGGAGATGGCCGAAGCGGTCTCGGACGCAATCGCGGCGACCGCATCCGAGTCGGGTGAGCCAGACCCACGCGCCGTACGAACGCTGCACGCCTGGGAGACGAGTCTTGCGGGGGTCGAGTGTCTTGAAAACTTGGAGAGACTCTACGTGGGGGGGACACTCCCGAATGACGAACTGCTTCGCCTCATCCCGCTCGACAGCCTGCACTACCTCTCGCTAACTGGGCCGATCTCCCTTGAGCCTCTCCCAAACCTCCCGCAGCTCACGTCGCTGAGCATCAGCTCGAACGACTCCCGGGATCTTTCTCCTCTCGCAAAGCTACCGGCTCTCGAAGAGCTGGAACTCGCGGGGATGCTGCATCTGTCCGACATCTCCCCACTCGGCGAAATCGAGACCCTGCGCTCCCTTCATTTTTTCGACGTGCAAACAGAGGGGCTCGCCCACGACTACTCGTTCCTTGCCAACATCCAGCTCGAGGAGCTCTCTCTCATCTTCACGACGGGAACCGTCGACTTCGCTCGAGTCGACACCTCGCGACTCCGCAGCCTCCACCTCGTGGGCACCGACGCCACGAACCTGGCGGACATCGGGGCACCCTTCGGGCCGCCCGCGGAGATCTCGGTCGACTCGGACGACTTTTCGACCAATCACCCAGACGTTGCATCCGTCCTGTGCTCCCGGGGCTGGTGCATCTCTTCTTCGGCCTTCACTTCGCCGACACCCATCCCGGATCCGGCGTGCTCGGAGTCGTGCGGGATGCGCGCGGACTGACGACACGACGCCCCTCCTCGCTCATGGCAAACGACATCTCACCTCGACTCGCCGCGATCGTCGCAGCCCTCCCACTGCGCGCCAAAATGCGCATCCTGGAGATCGGTTGCGGCCCGGGCGTCGCAGCGCGCGCGGTCCTTCGCAGGCTCGGCGACGTTCACGTCACGGCAATCGACCGCTCGGAGAAGGCCATCTCACAAGCCAAAGCGCGATCGCCTGAAGAGCTCGCGACCGGGCGACTGGAGCTTCGCTGTGTCGCCATCGAGGACTTCGTCCTTGCCAAGGGAGAACAGCCCTACGACTTGGCGTTCGCGATCCGAGTCGGCGCCCTGGACGGCCGACATCCGGAGGCCGGGCGCTCCGCCCAAAAGCGCCTGCGGCAGGCACTCGCGCCCCACGCAAAGTTGTTCATCGACGGCGGCAACCCACTCAAAGAGATCGATCTCGACTCCCTCTAGCTTCAAACGCCGCAAATTGACGCCGACGACGCCCCCTCAGTCCGGAACGGGCCCGTGCAGCACCTCGGTCGCGACGACGAGACCGCCCGCGTCGAACTGAAACGTTTCCACGACCCGTTTGGATTCTCCGTCGACGTCGCGCGTGTAGACGATCCCGAGCTCCCTCGACTCCTCGTCCCAAATGACGCGGTCGAGGGTGAAATGAAGCCGCGGGACTCGACCGAGTGCCGCTTGCCAGTAGTCGCGCAGAGCGGCCTTCCCTCGAACCGTTGCGCGGCCAGTCACGGCAAGCGCCGTCGGACTCGTGAAGGAAAGCTCTTCTGCGTACAGATCGAGGACGCTCTCGACGTCCCGTCGGTTCCAGGCCGCGATCCAGGATTCGGCAAAGCGCTCTCCGTCTTCTCTCTTCTTCATCTCGGAACTTGCCCCGATGGTACGTCGGGGTGCCCAAACACTCTACGAAAATGCCACACGCACACGACGCGACGCCACAGCACCCTAAGGTAATGAAAAGGGGCGCACCACCGATGCACCCCTCACGGGCGGGTCCCCTTCACCCAGCGTTCGGCCTCACGGGTCGACGCAGGCACCTTGCTGGCACACGCGATCGCCCTTGCACTGGGCGTCGTACTGACAACCACCACTCGCCGGCGCGGCGGGAGCGGATGCGGCAGTGGCGGTGTTCTGTTCGGTAGTACGTTCGCCCGCCCTCCTTCACCCCTGAGTATTTCGTGGAAAATCGCGTTTTCCCGCTGCTATCCGGCGAATCACGAACACGGTGTTCGAGATCCACCCGCCCTGTGCGACCCTGCTCTTCGAGCATGGCCACACGCAAGAAAACCATCACCGAGCGACAATTCCAAGTCCTCGTCACCAAAATCCGAAAGATCCGCGACGACGCCGAGGACTCGACGGTCGACTCGGCGCTCGCAACCTACTGGACCTACGGAGACTTGATCGCCGGCCTGCGCCTCGCGAGCGAAGTCGGATATCACAACTCCGTCCTCCGTGACCTTTCGCGTGAGACGGGCATCTCCTTGCGGGTGCTGCAGCACTCGGTCGCGTTTCGCGACACGTACCGCACGGCGCCGGTCGGACAGGGGCTCAGCTGGAGTCACTACCGAGTCCTCGTGCGCGTACCGACGGAAAGGCAGCGCAAGTTCTACGCCGAGCTCGCGCGCAAGAACGAGTGGACCACCCGAGAGCTCCAGCAAGCGATCCGTTCCGATCTCTTCGACGGCGGCAAGCTCGAAGCGCCCCGGCTCGCGCGCCCCGCGAGCGGCGCGTTCCTCTACAAGGCAAAAGAGCTCCGCGTGATCGACGGCGACACCATCGAAGCGCTCGTGGACCTCGGCTTTCAATCGTTCACCCAGCAGCGTCTCCGCCTCGCCCAAATCGACGCCCCCGACATCGAAACCAAGGGAGGCCGGGCCGCGCGCAATTTCCTCGTCGACACCCTCGCGTCCGCCCGCACCACAGTCCTGCAGACCATCAAAACGGACTTCCACGGCCGCTACGTGGCCCACGTCTTCAGTGCACCGGCCGACATGTCCGTCGACGAATGCTTCCAAACGGGCGTGCACGTGAACGATCTCCTGGTGAGACAGCGGCACGCGCACGTCGTCGGCTGAGCTGGGGC
>CBFGUR010000022.1:0-112483 GCA_965652275.1 uncultured Polyangiaceae bacterium
CGTCATGCCGAATCTCTCACGTCACCTTCAAGTACGGGGCTCGTGCAGGGGATACAGTGCATTCCACTGAGCTCCAGAGTGACCGATGTGATTGAGGAAAGGGGAGCCGACACCATTGATGCCTTCGCTTCGGCCCCTTCAACCACGGTTACAAGCAAGAGGAGGCTAGCCAAAGCGAGGACTTGGCGGAGTTTCGGTCGGCGGTTGCTTCTCATGGGAGTTGACCTGCATTCCCTATGCCATTGAGGCGCCCGTCCGACACCTCGATTACTTTGGTGGCACGGATGGTGCAGAGGCTCACCCATGGATACCAAGATCGCAATCTCGATGTTCCTTGGGGGGTTGCTCGTTGCGTGCAACTCGAACAAGGAAGAAACCCAGGAAGCATCAACCGCTCAGACTGCAGTGGAGGCACCGGCAGCGGCGCCAGCGGCGGCCCAGCCGACAGTCAGCGCGGATACGTATTACTCGCAGAAGTGCATGGCCTGTCATGGCGAGTCTGGGAAGGGAGATGGTCCAGGAGCTGCCGCTTTGGACCCCAAGCCTCGCGACTACACTGACGCAGCGTGGCAGGACAGCGTGACCGACGAGGACCTCAAGAAGGTGATCGTGAGTGGAGGGATGGCCGTTGGAAAGAGTCCGCTCATGCCGGGCAGCCCCGATCTGAAAGACAAACCAGAGCTTGTCGACGCTCTCGTGAAAAAGGTGCGTGGCTTCAAGAAGTAGTGGGAGGCAAGAGTGCGGAAAATCTGCACCCTATGAGTGGAGGCGCGCAGATCGTTCCGTGAGTGCAACCACGACAAGAATTCGAATCTACAGTGACAGCCCTGCGACAATCTGCCGCAGGGCTGTCTTCGTTTGTCTGGACCGAGCTGCTCTCTCCCTCATCAATTTGGGTTGGCGCGATCTGTGCACTCAGGGCCAAGAAGGCGCCCAACTTCTAGAGGCGTGCAGGGAATACGGAGCCGAAGCGATGAGTGAAGAAGACATGAAGACAGGCGGCAACCTCAGTGATAGGCGGAGATTCTTGGTCTCCTCGGCCGTGCTTGGTACGGGAGTCGTTGGTGCGATTGCCTGCGATCAGGCTAGCAAATCGGGTGACTCCTCGGGCCAGGCCCCACCTCCCGTAGGTCAGGGAACGCAGCACGCAGAGGCAAGTCACGGCGCTCACGTGGCCCCAGGGAAGCTGGACGACTACTACGGATTTTGGAGCGGCGGACAGTCGGGGGAAATCAGAATCCTGGGAGTTCCGTCAATGCGAGAGCTCAAGCGCATCCCCGTCTTCAATCGTGATGCAGCCACCGGTTGGGGGGCCACGGACTATTCCAAGGACCTTCTGGGAGGGAGGAACTCTGGTGACACGCACCACGTCCACCTTTCGTACAAGGATGGCACCTACGACGGGCGGTTTGTGTTCGTAAACGACAAGGCCAGTGCTCGTTTGGCGCGCGTGAACTGCGAATCGATGGAAGTCGATCGGATCACGGATATTCCCAATTCCCAGGGCACCCACGGGATCTTTCCCCAGCGTCACAAGACAGGACTCGTGCTGTGTAATTCGGAGTTTCGGACACCTCAAGTCAATGATGGTCGCGACATGGAGGACCCAACCAAGTACGCCGCCATGCATACTGCCATCGATGGGGAGACGATGGAGGTCAAGTGGCAGGTGATGGTCGAGGGGAACATGGACCTTTGCGCTACCGACTACAAAGGGCTCTACTCCTTCGCGACCTGCTATAACTCAGAAGGGGCTGTGGACCTCGAGGGGATGATGGCTTCCGAGCGAGACCATCTGTACGTATTCAACCTGGCCAACATCGAAAAGGCTGTTGCTGCCGGCAAGACGATCACGATTGGTGATTCGAAGGTGCCCGTGGTCGATGCGCGCGGCAAGGACAGTGAGTTCGTCGTCCGCGTGCCCGTGCCCAAGAGTCCGCACGGCGTCAACATCGATCCCACGGGGAAGTACGCTATCTGTTCCGGAAAGCTCTCTCCGACGGCTTCGGTCGTGGCAATCGATAAGTTGGTGGATGTCTTTGCTGGAAAGATCAAGCCGCGGGACGCGGTTGTGGCCGAACCCGAAGTTGGCCTCGGGCCCCTGCACACCGCATTTGATGGCCGCGGCAACGCCTACACATCGATCTTCATCGACTCCGTCGTGACGAAATGGAACATCGACAAGGCGATTCAGGCTTTCAAGGAGAAAGACAAGAAGATCGATCCGATCATTCAGAAGATCGATGTCAACTATCAGATCGGGCACATCAATGCGTCGATGAGTGAAACCAAGGATGCTGATGGCAAATGGCTCGTGGCGCTCTGCAAGTTCTCGAAGGATCGATTCCTGAACGTTGGTTTCCTTCATCCGGAAAATGACCAGTTGATCGACATCTCGGGCGACGAGATGAAGCTCGTGCACGACGGGCCTACCTATCCCGAGCCTCACGATGCGGTCATCGTTGCGAAGGACAAGATCCACCCCAAGAAAGTCCAGGCGCGGACGGACCCTCGCTTCAAGATGTACGAGGACTGGGCGAAGGAGGACGGGGTCGACCTGATGAGGGACAACAAGGTCGTACGCAAAGGAAACGACGTGCGCGTCTACATCACGAGCCTTGCTCCGAAGTTCGGGACGGGGATGTTCAAAGTGAAGGTAGGGGACACGGTCCAGGTCATCGTCACCAATCAGGACAACGTTGAAGACCTCTCGCATGGATTTTGCGTCTGCGGCCACGACGTGAACTTCCTGGTCAACGCTCAAGATACGAACAGCATGACCTTCAAGGTCGAAAAGCCCGGGGTCTACTGGTTCTACTGTCCGTGGTTCTGCCATGCGCTGCATCTCGAGATGCGGGGGAGAATGATCGTGGAGGCGTGATGGCGTCAGCCCTCCCAGAGGGGAGGGCTGTGCTTCGGCTGCGGGAGAACTCTTGTTGCACTCTTTCCAAAGACTTTGGACGCTCGTCATTCTGGGACTTTCGAGTGTGCTTTGGTTGAATCCAAGGCTTGCGGTTGCGCAAGGTCTCGACGGCAAGATCCCAACACAGATTGATTGTGCTGCTCACGGGTGTGCGCAGGTGTTTCCTGGCGCGAAGACCTTCGCACCCGTCACCGACAAGCCCTATGTGGAGGCTCGAGACGGCTCAGGGAAGGTCCTGGGCTGGGTCGTGCTCTCGACGGATCTCGTGGACATCAAGGGCTACTCGGGAAAGCCCCTCGTGACCCTAGTCGGCCTGAACCTGGACGGAGTCATCACCGGAGCTCGGGTGGTCAATCACGCCGAACCGATCCTTCTCGTGGGAATCCCCGAGAAGAAGCTCCACGAATTCGTCGACTTCTATGCCGACAAACCGGCGACGCAGAGGATCGTCGTCGGCAAAGCAGACGAAGGGGTGACGAGCGTGGACGCGATCAGCGGCGCCACGGTGACGGCCCTCGCTCAGAATCAGACGATCCTCGAGACCGCTGTTTCGCTTGGTGTTGGTGTGGGCGCCGTCTCCGGTAGGGAGGTCACTCCCGGTCACTTCGTGACGGGCTTCGAGCCCTGGTCGTGGACGGAGATGTGGGAAGAGGGGGCGCTCGGGCGACTGTACGTCAGCAACGAGGAGATGGGCCTGAAGAAGGAGGGCGCCTTCATCGACCTGCTCTTTGCAATCGCCGACGCTCCGCATGTGGGCATCGGCCTTCTCGGCCCGGCGGAGTACAAGTGGTACATGGGCGAGCTTGCGGATGGAGAGCACCTCCTCGTCGTCCTTGGGAACGGCAGTAGTTCGTTCAAGGGTTCGGGCTTCGTTCGTGGCGGACTATTCGACCGCGTGCGCTTCGAGCAAGGCATGCGCACCGCGCTGTTTTCAGACAAGGACTACAGGCCCCTAGCGGGGGCGTACGCGAGTGACGCGCCGTCCTTCAAGGAGGGTGCGGTCTTCATCCTCCGCGGAGGCGTGCTTGACCCAGGAAAGGAGTTCGAATTCGTCTTCTTGGGGAGCGTCTACAATCACGATGGCGGATTCGGGCGTGACTTTCGCACCTTTAGTCAGAGCTTCCGGCTTCCGTCGACGGTTTACGAGGTCGACGCGTCGGCAGATGACTCCATGTGGAGACAAGCATGGCGCAACAGCGGTTCGAAGAAGTGGCTCCTGGCAGCTGCGCTTCTGGTGCTGGTGGCGCTTTTCAGTGGGCGCCGTTGGCTGACAGGAGGTCAAAAGCGGCTCCGCGTCATTCACGTGGGGTTCATGACGGTTGCTTTCCTTGGCATTGGCCTTGGATTGAGGGTTCAGCCATCTGTCACGCAGATATTCACGGTCATCGATGGGGCGCTCGGGGAATGGCGTTGGGATCTGTTTCTCAGTGAACCTCTCGTCTTCTTGTTTTGGATTTTCATCCTTGTGGTGTCTGTCATCTGGGGACGGGGAGTATTTTGTGGATGGGTCTGTCCCTACGGAGCGATGAACGAGCTCCTATTCTTGGTCGGCAAGCGCCTCGGACTGAAGAAGCACTACGAGCTTCCCGATGCGATTCACGCGAAAGCGAAGTACCTGCGCTACGTCGTTCTCGCTGTGCTCGTCGCCACCTATGTCTACCGACCGGAGATTGGTGAGCAAATGGCGGAGGTTGAGCCGTTCAAGTCGACGTTCTACGTGGCTCCTTGGACGCGTCATGTGGGGTTCTTCGCCTGGTGGCTCCTGTTGCTCGTGGCGGCGGTTTTCTGGTGGCGACCGTTCTGCCGGTACCTTTGCCCACTGGGCGCTGGGCTGGCGATCCTGGGGAGCTTCCGACTCTCTGGGCCGTACCGACGGAATGCCTGCGATACGTGCAAGATCTGCACGGGGACGTGCGAGCCACGCGCCATCGACCAACAAGGGCGCATTGATCCGCGCGAGTGTCTCTCCTGCATGGAATGCGAAGCCAACTTCAGAGACAGGCAGGTCTGTCCTCCCCTCATTGGCATCGATCGTCTTCTCCGCAAGTCTGAGGGGGAGCGTACCGAGGCCGATGTCGGAAAGCTGCAGCGTTTCCGGGAACAGGAGCAGCGAAGGTGAGCGGCGGCGAACGAGCATCGCGACGAATTGTCCCCCTTCTTGCGATTGTTTGGGGGTTGCTGGCGAGTGAATGGGCGAGTGCGGGGGACTCGCCAGAACGGCGACGCCAGGCTCTTCAAGAGCGACTCGACGAGGCTACTGAAGGTGAGGTGATCCAGGTAGAACCAGGCGTCGTTGCGGGGCCGCTCGTGGTTTCTCGCTCGGTGAAACTACTTGGAAAAGGGGTGACCATCGCCGGAGGAGGGGTGGCTCAGGTTGTGCGCATCGATGCGCCGCGGGTGGAGTTGCGCGGGTTTCGGATCGAACACAGTGGTACGGACTTGGGCGGGCCCGATGCCTGCCTCTACCTGACCAAGAAAGCCGAATCGTCGCTCATCGTCGAAAACGAGCTGCGTCATTGCGCGTTCGGGATGTGGGTTCACGAGGCGGTTGGGGCGAAAATCAAGGACAATCGAGTTGTCGGTTCGACCCAAGGACATCGCTCAGAGCGCGGCAACGGGATCCATCTGTTCAACGCGTCAGATCTCGTGATTGCCCGGAATCATGTGTCCGGGGGGCGCGACGGAATCTATGTTTCTGCTACCGAAGAGAGCGTCATCGAGAACAATCGTATCGAAGGGGCGCGCTACGGCGTGCACTACATGTTCTCCTACAGCAACGAACTGCGGAAGAACGTCGTTGTTGACAGCATGACCGGGTACGCCTTGATGGAGAGTCATCACATTCGGGTGCTCGACAACGCTGCCGAGCGCAGCGAGGAGCGGGGGATCCTCTTTCGTGATGTGCAGTACTGCCACATTGAAGGCAATCGGGTTGTCGACAACGGGGAGGGCTTGTTCTTCTTTTCGAGTACCGAGAACACCATCTTGGGCAACGAGATCCGCGGAAACAAGATTGGCGCGAAGATTTGGGCCGGTACCCTCAGGAACCACATCACCGAAAACCGGTTCGTCGGGAATGCCCAGCAGGTCTTCTATGTCGGGTCGAGCGATCTGCTTCTCGGTGAAAAGGCCCGTGGCAACTTCTGGAGCGACTATTTGGGTTGGGATCAAGATGGTGATGGCGTGGGGGATCGGCCGTATCGAGTCGATAGCTTTTCGGCGCGCCTCACCCATCGCTATCCTGTTGCCGTACTTCTGCAACGTAGTCCGGCGCTGGAGCTTCTTTCGCACCTTCAGGAAGATCTACCGCTCCTTTCCGTGCCCACGGTGATCGACCGGCGGCCACTGTCCGCGAAGGGAGCGGAACCGTGAAGTCGCTGCAGATGGATGGAGTTTCTGTGCGTTTCGGAGCTGTTCAAGCGCTAGAGAACGTCTCGCTTTCCTCGGACGCAGGACAAGCGCTGCTCCTGGCCGGGCCGAACGGAGCGGGAAAGTCGACTCTCATTCGCGTCCTGTTGGGGCTCGTCAAGCCCTCGAGTGGCTCCCTGCTCGTCGACGGAAAGGCACAGCCGGTCGACAATGCTTTCAAGATGCGGCTGGGCTATTTGCCTGAGGCAGTGGCCTTCGCCGAAAACCTCACCGGGTATCAGGTCATGCGCTTCTTTGGCACAGTGCGCGGTGTTGCAAGGGAGCGAGTGAAGGAGGTGCTCGCCCGAGTCGGACTCGAGAAGGCATCTGGACGAGCCGTGCGTGGCTACTCCCGCGGTATG
This sequence comes from uncultured Polyangiaceae bacterium, assembly GCA_965652275.1. Taxonomy (GTDB): domain Bacteria; phylum Myxococcota_A; class Polyangia; order Polyangiales; family Polyangiaceae; genus NIC37A-2. Next base: position 6,694 of record CBFGUR010000022.1, read on the forward strand.
CGCCAACGTCTCGGGCTGGGTGTGGCGATCGTGGGCTCACCAGAGCTCTTGATCCTCGACGAACCAACGGGTGGTCTAGACCAAGAGGGACTTTCGGTTCTTTGGGATGTGCTCGAAGAGTGGCGGTCGCGCGAACGCTGCGTTGTGGTCGCCTCTCATGACCTCTCGCTCATGGAACGCCGAGTCGACCACCTCTGTCTTCTGAGATCGGGGAAGGTTTTGGCCTGCGACACGCCAACCCGGCTCCGAGAACGGGCATCCATGCCTGTGACAGTGCATCTTCAGGCTTCAGCCCAAGGCAATTCGGAAGACTTTGCGCGATGTTTGGAAAGAGGAGGGGTCGGTCAGATCGTGCACAACGACGGTCGGTTGGTGAAGGTTCAGGTCGGGCCCGAGGAGCTGCTTCGCTTTCTCGACCTCAAGCGCGACTGTCCTGAGCTCTTTGGATCGGTCCGAGTGGAAGAACCTGGTCTCGATTTGGTTTACGAGCAGTTGCTCGCGGAGGCTGCGCAATGAGTCGGGCCACCTATGCGCTAGCCGTCTCGGAGCTCCTCGAACGGACGAGGGATCGTTGGGTCATCGTCATCAGTGCGACCTTCGCTGTGTTGGCTTCCGGTGTCAGTTTTTACGCTCGAGGAGCTGAGGCGAACGCGGCCTACTTGGCAGGGCCTAGCCTGGTGACTTTGACGAGTCTCTTGGTTCCACTGGTTGCGTTGGTTCTGGGACATGACGCGATCGTCGGTGAACGCGAGCGAAACACTCTCGGCTTGCTGCTCTCCCTTCCGGTGAGCCGGGTGGAGGTGGTGCTCGCGAAGTACGTGGGGCGTCTGCTCGCCTTGATTGTTGCTGTGGGGTTGGGGCTAGGCGCCGCGATCTTGTTGAGTCAAGCCGAACAGCGGAGTGCGCTCGCCGATCTGGTCTTGCCCACGATTGTTCTCGGAGCCTCGTTCCTTTCTCTCGGAGTCTTCATTTCATCCTTGTCCGATCGACAGACGACGGCGACGAGCCTCGTCGTTGCCTCGTGGTTTGGCCTGGTCTTCTTCTACGACCTCGGGCTCCTCGCTCTGCTCGTTGGAACGGATGGTGCGGTGAGCCAGGAGTTGGTTCTCGAGCTACTGCAAGGTAACCCCGTGGGCCTGTACCGAATCCAGATGATGCAGCGCTTTGCGGGTGTGGAGGTATTCGAGCAGCTAGGCCTCGAGGGGGCGGGGCTCGCCGGTGCCTCTCTCTGGGTTCGTTGGGGCGTCTTGGCGGGAGGTCCACTCGCTCTCAGTGGGATCTTGCTGCAGCTCAGAAAGGTAGAGCGTTGAAAATGTGCACGATTTCAAGGTTGGGGCCGATCCTTGCTATCATCGTCGGCGCTTCCGCTGTCGTGCTGGGGTGCGACGAGCAGGACAAGCAGAAGGAGGTTGCTGTGTTACTCGCAGCGGAGCCGATCGGGCATGCTGAGTGCGCGGCGTGTGGGATGGTCGTGCGCGAACAACCGGCCCCGCGCGTGCAGGTCGTTCATCGCGACGGGCACCGAGCCTACTTCTGTTCCATCGGAGACAGCTTGCACTACCTCTCAGACAAGAATGCTCATGGAGCTCCGGCTGTGGTTTATGTCGAGGCGCTGGAACCGAGCATGGAACCCAAGGAACGGGAAACGAAGGGACACCCTTGGATACTTGCCTCCGACGCAGTGTTCGTCACGGGGGTTGAGCGAACGGGTGTCATGGGCGAGCCAGTGCTCGCTTTTCGGACCGTGAGTGAAGCCGAGACCCTGACGGAGCGGTACGGCGGGAAGGTGACGGCATGGGATGGAGTCAGGGAGAGGCTCGTCGGGACAGGGAAGTCCCATTGAGCGAAACCGATAGCGATGGCGTGAGCTGGAACCCGTTGGTGCCAGGCGTTGGGGACGATCAACACGCGGCGCACGATGAGTTGCGGGAACGATGTCCCGTCGCGCACAGCGACGTCCTCGGCTGGTCGCTCTTTCGCCACGCCGACATCGTGCAGGTCCTGGAAGACGATGAGAGTTTCAGCGCGGTCGTCTCTTCACATCTATCTGTTCCCAACGGAATGGATCCCCCAGAGCACGAGCGGTATCGACGAGCTATCGAGCCGTACTTCAATGAAGAGTCCATGAGCGCTTTTCATCCGAAGTGCACAGCTCTTGCGCGTGATCTCGTCGCTGGTCTGCCAATGGAAATGGAGTTCGACTTCTGTGAACGCTTCGGTCGACCTTACGCTGCCCGGGTTCAATGTGCCTTCATGGGGTGGCCCGAGGAAAGCGGACTAGTTCTGAGTGATTGGTTGCGAAGAAGCCAATCGGCAACCGCGAGTCGATCCAAGGAGAAGCAGAAGTTACTTGCGGTCGAATTCGAGCGACATGTCCTCGACTTGTTGGAGCGGCGCAGACGCTCCGGATCTGTTGGAGACGATGTGACGGGGCGCTTACTTGGACAACAAAAGGGCGGTCTCACGTTCTCCTACGACGAGTTGGTGAGCGTTTTGAGGAACTGGACAGCAGGGGAGCTGGGTACGATCGCCGCTTCGGTCGGGATTCTCGTGCACACTCTGGCCGAGAACCCGCTGCTGCAAGAGCAGTTGCGGGAGGACCGGTTGCGTCTCGCGGACGGAGTGCTGGAGATACTGCGGGCGCACGGACCATTGGTTTCGAATCGTCGAATCGTCAAACGGGCGTGTCGGATCGGCGAGAAGAACTTGGGACAAGCTTTCGCTGATCTGGTCTTCGGGGAACCGGGACGACCGTGTGTTCCCTGCAGCGCGCGAGTGCAGACTGGAGCGTTCTCAAAAGGAGAACCTCCTTTACGGTCGCGGCAGGCACGTGTGCCCGGGGAAACCACTAGCCCAGATGGAGTTGACGTGTTTCTTGGGTGCGCTTTTCGACAGAAGCTCCTGGTTTCGCCTCGCGAACGGGGCGGTTCCCCTCCGAGCAAAGTACCCGGCGAGTGGCTTTTCAACTCTCCCAGTGGTCTTGGAGTCAGGTTGATGCGTGTCATCCAGGCACGCGTGCGAACTTTGTTCGGCTCCTGCCCTGGCTTCACTCAAGTTGGCGCATTGGTGCTAGCCCGAACGAATCCTCGACGGGCCATCTTTCGAATCGCTGGAACCGGGTCGTGAAGGCGACTCTCCAAGACGTCCTTCAGCGCGTCTTGTAACCCTTGAGTGGAGCCGAATGCGAGCGCCTTGTGAAGCTGAGTGAGGGTCGCGTCGACAGCCGCTTCTCGCACGTCGATGTTGGCATCGTTGGCAAGAACGTAGAGGTAGTCCGTCTCCCCGGGAACGTTCTCATTCAATGCATTGGCGAGAGTGAGTCGAGGTCCTGGCTTTAGAGCCAGGGCAAACAACGTCGCCCACCCGGTCTGGTCTTCCGGTTGCGCCCGCTGCAGCTTCTCACGTAGGGCGCTTGCGGTCAGTGTTTGGACGTCGGGGTGCTCATCTTCGGCGAGTTGACGCAGCTCGGTTAGTTGCTCGTTCCTCGTTAGCCATCCTTTCAACCTTGCGCGGACTTCGCTTCGTTGATCGTGCGCTAGTAATCGATAGAGCTCCACCCGTTCGCTCTCGAAAAAACCGCTCTTCGCTTGTGCGACAGGGCTGACGACCACGTTGGCGGGGACTCGTTCGAGTACCAGAGCTCCGTTACCGCTCATCCAAGTCGTCGCCAGGAGTCCTAAATATTTCAGCAATTCTTGCGTCAGCACATCCAACACCTTTCGCTTGCAGCTTTCATTGCACAACCACTAACCATTGGGTTCCATTCCTCGGATTTCATGGTGTTGGGCTGGAGTCGGTCGAGACGTGAGACGTGTGTGCTAGGCCCAGTCGTCGGTTGGCGTGCCGGCGCTTTCTCGGAGCTCTCCAAGTGCCCACTCCAAAAGGTCGGGATTTGTCCTCCGCGAGTACGCCGCATACACGGAGTAGCTGAAAGTAGGCGCATGCTCGACGCGGTGTAAGGTTCCGGCTGTGAGGTGGGGTGCGACAGCTCGCGTCCTGAAGTAGCCTGTTCCTCCCGTTGCCAACACAGCGCGCAAAGCTAGTGGCCCCAGCCCGACGTGGGTGCGCGCGGCACGAAGCTCGGGAAAGGCCTGATCATGTTGAGCGCAGAAATCGGGCCCCCAGTCGACGAAGACGTAGTCGTCCAAATGAAGATTACTTCGCCCAGGAGTTGTCGAAACAGCAACCAGATCCTCTTCCATGACTGGTACGATGTCTACTCCGGGTCTTCGATGTGGGGAGTAGGCGACGGCTAGATCGAGCGTTCCTGACTGTACTTGATCGAGGAGTCGTGTGACCGTATCGACGTGAGTCCTGAGCACCAGTTTCGGACGGCTGGTTCGCAGACGGATGATCCAGTTGAGTAGCATTGAGCTCCAAAGGCTGACTTCGCCTCCCATGGCGAGGGGCAGCTCGTCCTCTTCGTGAGTTGCGACGTCTCGCTTCGCTTGCTCCCAAATCTGGGTGAGTTGCGTAGCGAGAGGCACGAAGGCGCGCCCGGCTGCTGTGAGTCGAGCTCCGCCTTTGTTTCGGACCAGGAGCCGCTCTCCTAGGAGCGTTTCGAGTTGCTGGAGCCGGGCACTCACCGCCGCTTGGGTGATCCCCAATCGCTTCCCAGCTCGGACTAGGCTACCCGCCGAGGCGATCTCAAGGAACGTTTGAGCCAGAACCAGGTGCATGATTTAAAATAAGGAAGATCGATACTAATGACAATTATTATTCGTTGGTATTGTTGTTGAGCCTGCTCCAAACTTCTCCGGCAAATGGAATCCAAGACCTGGAAGCAGGCCCTCAGAGGCGAAATTCGCCCTGATTGGGCCGCTGAGATCGACGCCTACGAACAACAACTCCTTCTCAGGAAGGAGGACCGTATCGAGGAGCGAGTCTTCGCCGAGGTACGCCTCCGTCGTGGCGCCTACGGGCAGCGCTACGATAACGGTAAACGTCACAACGGCGAGGAATCCCAAACTCTCGGTTTCGACCCAAGACAGACGAAGGGGCCAGACACCCTTTGGGACGCTCCGGGAATGCAAAGGATCAAGATCCCGGGGGGACAGATGACGCCAGAACAGCTGGAGCTGCTGTGCGATCTCGCCGAGGAATATTCCGATGACATCCTCCATGTGACAACGCGTCAGGACATCCAGCTCCACTACGTGCACATCGACGACACTCCCGATCTCATGCGCCGCCTCGCAGCAGTGGGCATCACGACCCGAGAAGCGTGCGGGAACTCGGTGCGCAATGTGACGGCATGTCCCGTGGCAGGAGTTTGTGGGAGCGAGGCTTTCGACGTCACCCCTTACGCGAACGCCACGGCGTTCTATCTTCTAGGCCATCCGCTCACTCAAGATCTGGGGCGGAAGTTCAAGGTTTCGTTCTCCGGATGCGCGACGAGCGCGTGCGGTCTTGCTGGATTTCATGACATAGGCTGCATTGCCAGGACTCGCGAAGAGGAAGGCAAGCTCGTGCGCGGATTCGAAGTTTACGTGGGAGGCGGGCTCGGCCCCGTACCTCACGCTTCGGAACTTCTCAGAGAGTTCGTTCCCGCGACGGAGCTCTTGCCGCTCGCTTTGGCTGTTTGTCGTGTGTTTTCGGATAGGGGAGTCCGAGACAACAGAGCTCGCGCTCGACTGAAGTTCGTCCTCATGAAGGCGGGAATCGAACAATTCCAGGAATGGGTTGAGGAAGCGCTTTCCAAACTCGAACCGGACGAACGTTGGGTGACACTCATGGACGAACTCGAAAGCGAACACCGTCCGCTTCGTAGTCCGGGCGGTTTGCTCCCGCAATCCGAGCCCGGAAGCTTTCTCCACGACAACGTCTCGCCTCAGCGCCAAGAGGGCTACAGCACGATCACCGTGCATTTGCCGCTTGGAGACTTCACGCCGACTCAGGGGCGACGAATCGCTGATATCGTTCGGCAGTACTCAGGGGATCTCCGGACGACTGTCGAACAGAACCTTCTCCTCCGGTGGGTGAGCAACGACGACGTGCAGGCAGTGCAAGGTGCGCTGAGTCAAATCGGATTGGCCGAAGCGGGAGCAGGGGGGATCACGGATGTCACCTCGTGTCCTGGAACAGACACGTGCAAGCTCGGAATCTCCTCGTCGCGAGGGCTGGCAACGGAGCTCAAGAAGAGCCTCAAGGTCTATCAAGCGAGCCTCAAGGAAGAGGTGCGCGACCTTCACATCAAGTGCAGTGGTTGCTTCAACTCCTGTGGACAGCATCATGTGGCCGATCTCGGCTTTCTGGGAGTGAGCCGGAATGTAGGAGGTCGTCGAGTTCCGCACTTTCAGCTCGTGCTCGGTGGGACTTGGGAGAACAACGGGCGAGAGTTCGGGTTGGCGATCGGTGCGATTCCATCTAAGCGAGTCCCGGATGTCGTCAAGCTGCTCACCGATACGTTCATCCACGAGCGTCAGGGGAAGGAGTCGTTTAAGGAGTGGAGTCACCGCGTCGGGCGTCGGTACATCAAGCAGCTCGTGAGCCACCTCACGGAAGTCGGCCCCTTCGATGAGCAGCCGGAGCTCTACCGGGACTGGGGCGACCCGCGCGTCTTCACGATCGGAGACATCGGCGTGGGCGAGTGCGCTGGAGAAGTCATTTCGCCCTCCCAGTTTGCGTTCGCCGAAAGTGAACGCTTGATTTTCGAAGCGCAACTCAGCCTCGACGAGAACAAAGGGGAAGCAGCGGCGAAGCAGGCGCTCGGCGCCATGTATGCGGCCGCCCGAGCCGTCACGCTACCATTCGCTCCTGCCCTCTCAGACAGGCCGGAGGAGGTCGCGACAAGCTTCGAGCAGCACTTAGGTCAGTCCGGTGTTTTCGACGCGGCGACTCCCGGGGGGAAGTTCTCTCGCTACTTCGAACGAGCGCGGATCGCGGATGGCGAGAGCGACTTGAGGCGCTGTCGAGTTCGCGTGGAAGAGGCGCAGATGTTCCTGGATGCGGCTCACGAATTTCACAGCAAAAACCCGACGGCGGCTGCACCTCCTGAAGGGAGCGTGGTCAGCGCATGAGTCTGCCACACAAACTTGCGACGACGTTTGTTTCGTTCCGAAATGATGCGGATCTCTTGGATGAAGTCGTACCGCTTTTCCACAAGTGGGTCCGTTCGACGGTTTTCGAGGACGTTCTCGTCGACGTAGCGGACTACCGACACGTTTCGAGCGGCCCAGGAGTGATCCTGATTGGGCACGAGTGCAACTACCAACTGCGCGTATCGGACTTGGGAAGGCTGGAGGTGAGATGCGTCCAGAAGCGGACTTATCCCGGGACCCGTTGTCCTCTCGCCGAGACCTTCGGACGGGCAGTGAAGATGTGCCGGCTTCTCGAAGAACAAACAGGGCGAGTGGCGCTCTTTGACTGCACCGGAGTCACGGTCGAAGCTAGACATCGTTTGACCACCGAAGGATCTGGATTTTCGAACGAAGAGTTCGCTTGGCATGTACGACAGTCCCTTTCGCGTGAGCTCTTCACGGTTCCGCAAGTGACAACGGGGCACGGGGGTAGATTTCCGTATGTCAACGTCCGGTGGGTAGCGGAGCGAACGTTCTTGGGTCTCGAGCAAGGGGAGTACCAGGGTGATGCTCAGATGGGAGTGGCCGCATCATGACGTTCGTGGTGACCGCCAACTGTCAGCGATGCAGATTCACAGATTGTGTCGTTGTTTGCCCTGTGGACTGCTTTCACGGTGATGAAGAGATGCTCTACATCGACGCGGAAGAATGTATCGACTGTGGTGCTTGTGTTCCGGAGTGCCCAGTGGACGCCATCTATCCGGATACGGCCGTTCCAGAATCTGAAACGGAATGGATCGAAATCAATGCTGATCGAGCTTTGCGCCTTCCAGTGATTCTTGAGCAAGAGCCTCCGCTCCCATCCGCGGAGAAACGAGCCGCAGATCTAGGATTCGGCTGAACGAAGGAGGGGCACGTTCAGCTACCAATGGAAAGACGAAGTCTTCGATACCTGGGCCGGGAGATCCCGTTCGAGCCTGGAGAGAGTGTTCTAGACTGTCTGAAGGCGCAGGGCGTCGTCGTTGCGTCGATCTGTCATGAGGGCGTTTGTCGGGCATGCGTACTTCGTGCCGTTGAGGGGGACGTTTGTCGTCGTGCTCAGTCGTCGTTGCACACGGGAGCGCGCGCCGAGGGACATTTCCTGTCGTGTCTGTGTCCTTCCAAAGAGGGGCTTCGGGTGCAACCAATCGACCATCTGGAATCGTCTCCGGGCCGCATCCAATCGGTCGAGCGAGTCGAGAGAGGCGTCGTCCGCGCTCGAATAGGCACGGAACGAGCTTTGAATCATCGGTCGGGGCAGATTGTACAGATTGTTCGGCCATCGGATGGTGCCTTCCGACCATTTGGACTTGCCAACTCAGCTGAGGAGAATTTTCTGGAGATTTTTGTTGAAGAGCGAAAGGATGCACTCTTCAGTCCATGGCTTCTCGGAGGAGTGGGGGAGTCGGTGATGGTGAGGGGACCATCGGGGCATTTCTTCTACATGAACGACCCAGAGGAACCGCTGGTATTGACGGGAGGCGGGGTAGCAGCTGCGCCTGCGCTTGGTGTTCTACGTGCGGCGATCAGGGCGGGGCATCGGGCCCCAATTACGTTCATTCGCTTAGGTTCCCAGTCGAGCGGCTATTTTTGTGCACGCTTGGAAGACGCGGCAAGAAGGGCACGCTGCGAACTGAAGTGGAAAGAACTCATCGTGGGTCCCTCGGATGAACGAGTAGCGGAGAGAATCATGAACCACCTTCCCGAGTCTCTCCTGGGTACGCGCGCCTACTTCGCCGGTGCTCAGCTGCTCTTGCGCAAGCTGAGACTACTCTGAATCGAGTCTGGCATTTCACGAATTACACAGTGGGTCACTCCCACATCACCATGTACGGATTCGTGACTTTTCTCATTTGGGGTGGTGTCTACGGGCTCGCTCCCCAACTGTCGGGACGGCAGCCCGCTCCCCTAGCGATCGGGATCCATTTTTGGCCGGCCCTCTTGGGCGTGCTCATCTACGGCGTCTCGCTCAGCATCGGGGGCACTCTGCAAGGGCTCAGTTGGAAGAGCGGGGCGCCCTTCATGGACTCAGTGAAGCTCATGCTTCCCTATTGGATATGGCGCGGGGTTGGCGGCACCCTCATGTTCGTTTCGCATCTGCTCTTCGCGCACAACGTGTGGTCAATGTTGCCGCAGCGACAGTTGTCTCAAGGGAGGCCAGGGTGAGGATCAGACTGCAGGAAAGACCTGCCATTCTGTTCTCATTGGTGTTCTGCGGTTTCCTTGCTTTGAGCTACGCGGTGGGGATCGGTCCGGCCTTCACATCGCAGAGGCTCTCGAGAGCGGGATTGGGAGCTGAGCCTCGCCTGAGTGCGGTCGAACGGCGCGGTAGGATGACTTATGTCGAGGAGGGTGCGCCTATTGCCATACTCAACAGGTTCGACCGATCCCGATGGACAGCGTCTGGGGGCGAGCGACGGTTCCAGGAGACTATGCAGATCTTGAGCCCCTGAGCTGGTACTCCGGTACGCCAGGCTTGCTGGGCTCTCAACGCACTGGCCCCGACCTGAGCAATGTGGGGGTACGTCAGCCCAGCGAAGAGTGGCATCTCATCCATCTTTACAACCCACGCCTCGTGGTGGCCGACTCAATCATGCCGGCGATGCCGTGGTTGTTTCGAGTAAAGGGCAAACCGAGGGCTGACGAGCTTTGGCTGCAGCTGCCAACGGGGAGTGGAGAATCTTCAAGAAGAGTGATCGCCACCACTAGAGCTCGTGAGCTGGTCAGCTACCTTCTGCAGTTGGGGACAGAGGGCCCGGATGCCCCCGCGACTCCGGGCTCTACCGGACCGGCGCCCATGGCTGATGATGAGATGCTTGGAAAACAGCTCTATCATCAGAACTGTGCGAGTTGTCACCAGGCCAACGGTCAAGGTCTCCCCGGAGTATTTCCTCCCCTGCCGGTTCTGAGAGCGTTGAAGCTACTGACCCAAGTGCCCACGTCCGCACAATCCTGTTTGGCCTTCAGGGGGTGGAAATCGGTGGTGTCGAATACTCGGCGGCAATGCCTGCTTTTGCGGGGCGTTTCAGCGACGAAGAGGTAGCGGCCGTCGTCAACTTCGAAAGGGGGAGCTGGGGGAACACGGGAAAGCGGGTGACGTCGACCCAAGTTGAGAAGATCAGGATGGAGGCAGCGGATGAATGAGTGGTTACTGGTAGCTTGTGCGTATTGTGAGTCTTCGTCCGTATTTGGGCCCCGAGGTTGGGGGGACTATCTCGTTGCTGGAGCGGCGATCGTGATCGTTGGTTGGACGTTGAAAAGGGCAGTGTCCTTGCTCTTGAGTCCGGGAGAGAATGAACCTGAACACATCAAATCTCGTGTGCTCGAAGGTATCGATGGGGATGCGGAGGAGGCATGATGTCCGGCAAGAAGGAAACGGTTGCTGTCTTCTTGGACGATTCGGACGAGCCGATCCTGGAAGGACGCCCACCAGCGGCACTCAAGCTCGACACGAACAGCTTGGATGACGGCGCGCATTTCCTGCGCGTTGAGGCTTGGGATAGCGCGGGAGTGAGGGGGGTGCGTCAACTTCCCTTTCAGGTTCGGAACGGACCGGCGATCGTTGTGAGTGGCTTGGACGCCGACTCGGTCGTTCATGGGCATCTCTCGATGGTGGTTCATGCGTATGGAGAAGGGCCTCAGGATCAGTTCGAACCAGAATTGGCCGAGGTGCCGGCGCCCGTTCCGACTTGGGCATGGGTGCTTTTCATAGCTGTGATCGCTTGGGCGCTGTTCTACCTCGTAGACTCCAGCAGGAACGAACACTCACAATCGTATGTGCCTCTGACGATTTTTATTGAACGGACGGTCTTTGGAGCTACACCTAAAAGTATGCGAAGCAGCCTCGCTCCCCAGTTCCTCGGAGCCGCACCCACGTGCGGCGAGGCGCCGGCGTGTGAGCTTTCGATGACTTCGTAAGAACAATCACCCGCCCGGCGCAACCTGGGCGGGGCGAGTTGAGTTGCCCGTTCGGTGTGCCGAGCATCCCAAGGAAGGGCAATATTCATGTCAGTTTATCATTCACTCGTCGTCTCCTCGCAGGATTTCGATCGGATCCAAGCAGTGATGGCTTCTTCCGCAAGATTCAGCGTGGGTCCCCTCGACAGCGAGTTGGCTCGCGCTCAAATCGTCGAACCGGAGGAGGTGCCTTGCAATCTGGTGACGATGAATTCCATCGTTACATACGAGAACACCAACTCGGGCGAACGGCGGACCGTGCGCCTTGTTTACCCGCATGAAGCCAACGTCGCAGAGAACAGAGTTTCTGTCTTGGCGCCGCTTGGAAGTGCGCTGCTCGGTCTCTGCGAAGGGCAGCAAATTGAGTGGTTGATGCCGGGAGGGACGAGAGGACTCAAGATCATCGAGGTGGTCTATCAGCCAGAAGCATCAGGGGATTGGGATCTTTGAGATCAATGCCCTTTGTGGGGAGGGCGGCGCAAGGAGATCTTCTAAGAAGAATGCTGAGAGCTCGTTTCGGCCGGCTAGGCCTGCCTTTCGGTAGAGACTTCGAGCCTGCTGTCGAATCGTTGTGTCCGCGACATTACGAGTTTGGGAGATCTCCTTGTGACTCAGCCCCTTGAGCAATAGGAACCCGATTTCCTTCTCGGCGTCGGTGAGCGACCACTTCTCGAATTGATTGTCAATCGCAGCGGAGAGACCTGCGCGGAGCTCTCTGGTTTGAGCTCGCCAGCGCTCTGCCTCGACGGTGAGCACTTCGACGTCATCTGACAGGACCGCTGCGGTCCTCATGGCCTCTCTTGCACGATGGCGAGCGCTGCGCAGCTTTTGCGCCGCGATGACGGTGCCGATGAGGCCGAGCGAGAGGACGATCAGTTCGACGAAAACATGTCCCCACGTGGTTCCCTGGCCTAGATCGGCGAGAATATCCGTCGCCGCCAAAGTGACGAGCGTGCAAAAGATGAGCAATGTGGTGGCGGCGAATCGTCCATCTTTTGTGTCGTCTAGGTCATTCAAGGGAAGATACTCCGACTTTTCACAAATGTAGGATGGCGCAACGCCTGCCAAGTACACAGATCGTGATGAGTCACCCTTTGAAAGGAGATCCATTGTGATTGCTGCTCTATCCCACCCTCAAATCGTTCATGTTCCGATGGCTCTGGCAGTTCTCATGCCATTGATCGCCGGAGGCGCTCTGCTTGCTTGGAAGCGGGAGTGGTTCTCCTCGCGAATATGGCTCGTCGCTGTCTTGTTTCAGACGATACTTATCGGATCAAGTCTAGCGGCATTGCAGTCGGGGGAAGACGATGAGGAGCTGGTCGAAAATGTCGTTGCACATCGATACGTCGAGGAACACGAGGAGGCAGCCGAGTTGTTCACAGTCGCAGCTGGAGCCTTGGGCGCGTTGATGCTCATCCCGCTGACGCCGTTTGGTCGCAGATGGCGCCTAGGGCTGGCGAGCATCTCTACGGCGGGGACGCTTGTCGTCTTCGTTCTGGGTTACCAGACGGGTCAAGCTGGAGGAGAGCTGGTCTACACGCACGGAGCCGCAGAAGCTCACCGGTCTCAGACGCCCGAGAGCCCCCAAACGCAACCCCAAGAGGCGAAAGGGAACGGGCACGAACACGAACGAGATGGCGACGACTAGGGCCGAAGGCACGTGAGCCCGGCCGAGTCCAGGTTCACGTGCTTCGCCCTTCCTTTGATGGAGCGCACCCATCTGAGTTGCAGACGCTGGCGAGCGAATCGTCAGCGTCTGCCTCGCGCATGTAAGCTGAGCCCTCTGAACGGCTCGTGAGGGCTCGTGCGTGTTCAAGCTCCGCCAGAAGGTTTCCGATCTGGCCACCGATCAGGAGATCACTTGGTCGCCCGAAATGTGATGCTCGAACTCTCCCCTGCCCGTCCAACAGAACCAGTGAAGGTGTCCCTTTCAAGTTCAGCCTCGACATAGTTGTCGGGATCTCTTCTTGTGTCGAAGGTTCATCAACTCCTACTGGGTGGGTGATTCGGTATTCGTGTAGGAACACTGCCAGAGCTTCAGGTGTCATCACCGCGTGGTGCTCGAAGACGGTGTGGAGGCCCACCACCCAAAAGGGGGCTCCCGAGAATGTTTTCTGCAGTCCCACTGCCTGAGGAAGTCCGTGGGAAACGCAGCCAGGGCAGAGCATCTGAAACGTGTGGACGGCTACGACGCTTCCTACAAGTTGAGAAAGCTGGAAGGAGTCGGGTGCGTTGAACCAGCGCTGAACGGAAAAGACCGGCGCCGGGTCCAACACAGGAAGGGGGACCGAGAATGTGCTCATCTGACTTGCTTAGGGGGTGAGTCCCAACCCTCGTGGAAAGAGAACCTCTTGCTCGAGAGCAATGTGTTCCATCAAATCGCGTTCGAAAGCTTCCAAACGCAAGTAGAGAGCCCGCCAAGTGGCGCACGCGCCTTCGGGCGGGAAGTAGTTGTCAGTGAGCCGACGCATCTCGTGGAGTGCTTCGCCGTGACTCTGGTGTTCTGCTTCCATGACGTGGACAGGCATCGCGGCGCCTTCTCCTTGGCCGTTCACAAAGAGGGGAAAGAGGACCCGCTCTTCCTTGTGCATGTGTGTCAACAAGTCTTCCGTCCATCGACTGAGCAAGGAGTAGAGTCCATGGGGGCATTGGGGCTTGTCCCCGTGGCGCGTTTCAACGCGCCGCGCCATGGCAATGAGGTCGGAGAGCTCTTGCACCGCGGGGCGGTGGTAGCGGGTGATGACGTGAGTGACGAGCTCCTCAATACCCACCTCGTTCCAGTTCCTCGCAGGTTCTTCTGATTCGAGGATTTCGGCGAGGACTTTGTCCGGATCCACTTCAATGGCGACGCATGCTGCTTCGAGCGAACGGTTTCCCTTGCAGCAGAAGTCAAGCTTGTGGCGCTGGAATACGCGTGAGGCGGAAGGGTAGGAAACTGCCAATTCTGCCAGAGTGTTTGCGTGAGATGCTGTCGACATGGTGGAGATTCTCCTGGGAGGAAGCCGTTGGATGACGTGGTTTCGTTGAGAAGTAAGCAGCACTTGTGCCAAGGACGTGACCCGCAAGATTTACGCTGAAACCCAGTTATTCGAGATGGAGTCTCGTTGTCGAAAGAACAGCAATGTTGCGTGTTTCACAGCGTGGTGGGTTGCGTCCTCGAGGCGAGCTCGGGTGCTGTGCACTAGACAGCGCAGCTGTGGGAATCACAGCCGGTCAAACCCGCTTGTCCCTGCCGAACTAGAGATACTTAGCGGCGTCGGTGCGAGATGTAGGATGGCATGCGACCTGCATTGGGCGGCGGCATGTCATTCGAAAACTACACGGATAAGGCGAGCGATTCAGCCAAGTCCGGAGCGAACACAAGCGAGCGAAAGCTCTGGTTGGGCCTCGCGGTTGTTCTCATAGGAACGTTCTTGATACTGGGGTTCTTCGGTCGAGAGGTCTACCGTCAGGCTCCTCCCATTCCAGCTCAAGTCGTGAGCGAGAACGGGGAGCAGTTGATGAGTCGCCAGGACATCCTGGAAGGTCAAAAAGTTTGGCAGAGCATTGGTGGGCAGCAAGTTGGATCCATCTGGGGCCATGGAGCCTATCAAGCTCCCGACTGGTCCGCGGAATGGGTTCATCTCGAGGCGCTCTTCTTGCTCGATGCAAAAGCCACGACCTTTGGTGCTGCGGACTACCGAAGCCTCGATCCGGAAGCGAAGTCTCGTGCGCGGTACCTCATCCAAGAAGATCTCCGCAAGAACCGCTTCGATGAAGCAACGAACACGCTGACGATCAGCGAGTCCCGCGCTGCCGCGTTCAAGGACATCAGTGCGCACTATGTGGCGCTATTTGGCGATGAGGAGTCCCTCTCTCAGAGGCGGGACGACTACGCGATTCCAGACGGGGCGATTCCGGACGAAACTCGCCGTGCTCAACTGGCTCAGTTCTTCTTTTGGACGGCATGGGCGTGCGTGACCGAACGTCCTGGTGAAAGCGTCACTTACACGAACAACTGGCCTCACGAGCCGCTCGTTGGGAATACCCCGAGTTCGGCCAATGTCTTCTGGTCGATCCTCAGTATCCTCCTGCTCCTTGTCGGAATCGGTGCGTTGGTTTGGTATCAATCCTTCCGGCATCGCGAAGAAGAACCACCCCGTCCTCCAAAAACGGATCCGCTCCTCTCCGTCCGTCTGACCCCTTCGATGAAGGCTGTGGCGAAGTACGTTGTCGTTGTGGCGGCGCTACTGGGCCTCCAATGCCTGATGGGCGCAGCAACCGCACACTACACCGTTGAGGGTCGCGCCTTTTTCGGTTTCCCCCTTGCTGACTACCTGCCGTATTCGGTCACCCGGACTTGGCACATGCAGCTTGCCGTGTTCTGGATTGCTACTGCATTCCTTGCCGCAGGGCTCTTCCTGGGTCCGCTGATTGGCGGGGGCGACCCACCATTCCAACGGCTTGGCGTGAACGTCCTCTTCGGCGCGCTTGTGCTCGTCGTGTTCGGATCGATGGCGGGACAGTGGTTCAGCGTTCAGCAGCTCATCCCGCTCGACCAAAGTTTCTACATCGGTCATCAGGGTTACGAATTCGTCGACTTGGGGCGCGTTTGGCAAGTCGCTCTCTTCGTCGGTCTCGTCCTCTGGCTCGTCCTGATGCTCCGCGCCCTCTGGCCCGCCCTTTGGCGCTCGGATGAGAGCCGAACCATTACCCTTCTGTTTACAGGTTCTGCTGGGTTCATTGGGCTCTTCTATGCCGCTGGGTTCGCCTACAACAGTGAGACGCACCTCTCGGTCATGGAGTATTGGCGCTGGTGGGTCGTGCATCTCTGGGTGGAAGGCTTCATGGAGGTCTTCACGACAGCGGCTCTCGCCGTCATCTTCACTCGGCTTGGTCTCATACGAGCCAAGAGCGCGGGCGCTGCCGTGCTGTTTTCGACGGGAATCTTTCTTGTGGGCGGTATCCCCGGAACGTTTCACCATCTCTACTTCAGCGGCACGCCGGTCGAGATCATGGCCGTAGGGGCGACCTTCAGCGCGCTTGAAGTCGTGCCCCTCGTGCTCATCGGGATCGAGGCGTACCACACATCCAGGATGCAAGGGCGCGCCACCTGGATGGAGAAATACAAGTGGCCGATCCGCTACTTCGTGGCCGTGGCCTTCTGGAATATGGTGGGTGCCGGGTTCTTTGGATTCCTGATCAATCCGCCCATCGCGCTCTACTTCATGCAAGGGCTCAACACGACCGCTGTGCACAGCCATGGTGCGCTCTTTGGTGTGTATGGGTTTCTCGCCCTCGGACTCCTCCTCCTAGTTCAACGACGCCTTTTTCCTGCAGCGATCTGGAACGAGAAGCTCATGGCAACGACCTATTGGTCCTTCAACGTGGGGCTTTCGCTGATGCTCCTGATGAGCCTTCTTCCCATTGGACTCTTTCAAGTTTGGGCGAGTCTCGAGCACGGGTTCTGGTACGCGCGTAGCGCGGAGTTCCTCCAACAAGGTCACCTGCAAACGTTGCGCTGGCTTCGCATTGTTGGAGATACCCTGTTCCTTGTCGGTGTGTTCGGGTACATCGCGCATATTGCCGGGACCATTCGCGGTCGTCGGGGGGCTGCGAGCGGTCTCCCTGAAGGGCTCGCTTCACCTGCCGAGTGAGCGGAGAGACGTGCTCGCTTGTTGGCTAGGGGCCACGAGGGGGCGCGTCTCTCGATCTGAAGGAAAGAAAGGACGAACACATGACTTTCGTTGTTACATCCAACTGTCATCGGTGTCGCTTCACTGACTGCGTCGTGGTCTGTCCCGTCGACTGCTTTCACGGAGACGACGAGATGCTCTACATTGATCCGGTCGAATGCATCGATTGTGGTGCGTGCGTGCCCGAGTGCCCCGTCGAGGCTATCTTTGCGGATACAGACGTACCCGCTGACGAAGCCGAATGGACCGAACTGAACGCCACCCGAGCGGTGAAGCTCCCCGTCATTGACTCCAAAGAGGTTCCTTTGGCGACCGCCCAAGAGCGAGCTCGAGAACTGGGGTTCGACTGACGGCTACTTCGCTGAAGTTCTTGAATAATCCTCAATGCGTGCTATCAAAATGACAACCCGTTTTGCTGTAGAAATTACAGCCTATGTTGTTGAAATCATCTTCAGGAGAGGGTCTCGACGCGATCCTCCAGATTGCACGCGATCTCACCAGTTCCCTTCATTGCGAGAACCGATACGGTCGATTGCTTGCGGCGATCTGTCGCGTGGTCCCGTGTGATGCGGCTTGTCTGATGAGTGTGGAGGGCGAATTGCTCGTTCCTCTTGCCGCTCGAGGGCTCAGTCGCGCGGCGCTGACGAAGCACTATCCCCGTACCGAGCACCCCCGACTCGATGCGATTCTTGGATCGCTGGAGCCGATTCGCTTTCCCAAGGACTCACCGCTTCCAGATCCTTTTGACGGTTTGGTGGCGGGAGAGCCTAACGCCCTCGAAAAGGTCCATGATTGTATGGGCTGCGTGCTGACGGAGCATGATGAAGTCGTTGGCGTGTTGACTCTTGACGCGTTCGAGGCGGGTAGTTTCGATCAGGTCGACCGCAAGGTGTTGGCGACCCTTGCGGCGTTGGCAGGGGCAACTCTCCGTACGATCGCTCTGGTGGGGGCATTGGAGAAGAAGGCCGACAAACAGGCAGGTCTCGTCAAGGAGATAGGGCGCACTCGAGGACTGACGATGATTGGGGGAAGTTCTGCGCTTTCCGCGGTGCGCCAGGAAATGGAGATGGTGGCTCCGACGGATCTCCCGGTTCTCATCTCCGGGGAGACAGGGGTAGGGAAGGAGGTCGTTGCCCAACTCGTTCATGAGAGTTCGCGACGGGCAGGCGAACCTTGGGTTCATGTGAACTGCGCAGCTCTGCCAGAGAGCTTAGCTGAAAGTGAGCTTTTCGGACACGCCTCGGGAGCGTTCACGGGGGCGTCACGAGCCCGTCCGGGTAAGTTCGAGGCGGCTGACAAAGGGACCCTTTTCCTTGATGAGATTGGTGAACTCCCGTTGCCCCTTCAGGCGAAACTCCTCATCGTGCTTCAAAACGGACAGCTGCAGCGGGTGGGGAGCGAGCGTTCGACGCGGGTAGATGTGCGAGTTGTCGCCGCGACCAACCGGGACCTTCAGGAAGAGGTGCGCGGCGGGAGATTTCGCGAGGATCTCTTCCATCGTCTGTCGGCCTTCGCAATCCGAGTGCCCCCGTTGCGGGAGCGGAGGGAAGACATTCCTGCACTCGCAGAGCATTTCGCTCATGAGGCACGCCGAAAACTTGGGATCGGTCCTACTCGGCTGGAACTCGCCGCTCTGGCCCGACTCGAGAGCATGTCTTGGCCGGGGAATGTCCGCGAACTTCAAAACGCAATTGTTCGAGCGGCTCTGCGGGCGTCCCATCGAAAGGTCGGAGGCCTGCCGGTCGTGATCGGGGTTCGACATTTGGATGGCCTGGGTGATGAGATGACGGAGTCGAATACCGCAGCAGTCGAGGACTTGGCTCTTCCCTTGCGTGAACGAGTCAAGGAGTACCAACGCACTCAGATTGCGGCAGCACTCGATGCGAGCGACGGATCGGTCGCGCGAGCCGCTCGTGCCTTGGGAATGCATCGGAGCAACCTGCATCATTTGATGCAGCGCCTTGGGTTGTAAGCATCTCTGCCCGTGGCCTGTCCGGTTTGGGGATCCCCATCCTTCGGTCAAAACGGGCGAGAGGACTCGGATCTACTACCTCGCGCGGCCTTCCTGTGGCAGCGTTCTAGCTGGGGCAGAACATGGGCTACGAGCAGAATCGCGGAGTACCGAGACACCCCGTCGGAGCCGCTCTGGCCATGTTGTTGGGCGTTGTCGTCCTCGTCTGCGCGCCTCACCGTGGACCCGAGCGGAGCCGACCCGTGACAAGACATGGGAGTCGCTGACAGAGGGGGGCGTTGATCAATCTCTCTTGGTCCGAATAACTCTTCCTCTTTCTGTGATGTCTGTCTCGTACTCAACTCCGTCTCGCACGAATTCAATTTCATAGATGAGCCCGAAGGGCTCCTTGTCGATTTCCACTTCGGTGATCACGCCGTTCCCGACTTCGCGCATTGCTGCCTCTTGAACCACCTGTGGTAGGTCGGAGAAGGAGATGTCGTCATCGGCCCAGGCTGGGGCGTTGACGAGAAGTAGGATGGTGAACGCGAAAGATGTCAGATGTGTTCTTTTCATGAGAGCTTCCAGGTCTTGGTGGTGTCCTTCCCAATCCAATAGAGCTCCCTAGAGCGCCTGCAACTGCCACCTTAACGCCGTCTAAACGAGGACCGCTCGATCGGCTGTTGAACCCGCGCGCATTGTGCGACATCGACGCTCGACGGCCCGGCCTGAACGCGCAACAAGGACGAGAGCCGAGGGAACGTTTTGAGGCGGCAGAGGAGTTGAGCCGAGTCTGGGAGGAATTCAGCGAAAGGAATCACTACTGGGAGATATGGGAGCTTGTCTCGGCGCGTGTCACTCGGTCGCACGTTGCTTTTTTTCACCATTTCCGTTCCGATCTAGGAATGACGAAAGGCCCTCCTAGTTCGCTTCACCTTTTCGAACGAAGCTTGACTAGGTGTCTTGCCGACGGCGTCTGTGCCCCAAGAACCGCACTTCCGTGCACGAGAATGGGGCCTCCTTCGCCCGACTTGAGCCGAGCCACGTCGTCGAGAGTGCGCAAGATGGTAGCGGGCCAGCGCTTGTCCTCGGACTCCAGCGTGGACGACACGACATAGCGCGTCATGGCGTTGTACCCTAAGAATTCTTCCATCGTCGGCCACACCGGGGCGAATTCCTCATACGTTCGGCGTCCGAACAGAAGGGCTGTTGCCTCTTCTTGCTCGCGTCCCTTGAGTTCATATGCTTCTTCGCAGAACTCGACGCTCTTGAACGTCCAACCGGCGCTAGGGTGATCTCCGCCGCCTGGCGCTTCCATTACGCCATCTGCTGTGATGAACGCACTGACAATCAAACGTCTCATGGTTGTTTTCCTTTCTTAGTTGTTTCTTCGGTCCGGGTGACGTGGATCAGAATCCGAGAAATCTTGGAGGTTGCGTTCACTCTCTGACGAGTGGGAAGAGCGCTCTCAGTCGTGGGCTGCGTAGCCACAGTCCGCCCCACATGAAGAGCCCCACGTACAAGCTGAACAGCACGTGGCTGAATACCGGGTTCTCCGCACGGATCTGAGTGGCCATCGCACCCCCGAGGAGGCCCGTCGTGAGTATGGCGCCTAAAATGCCTGTCCGTGGTGTCACGTAGAGGACGACGCATGTGAGTTCGAGGAGCCCGATAGAAAAAGCATATCCCGCAGGCCACCCGAGCTCGACCAGGCTCGCTTCCGCGACGGGTAGCTGGAGAATCTTGGGGGCGACGGAAGCGCCGAGCATGAACAGGACGAACACGCTGGAAAGGGCGCGACCTGTCCAGAGCACTGCAGGACGAGCCCGGGGGCTCCCGGAAGAAACCTCCTCGGAGGCGGGCCGTAGACGGTCGTTCGGGGTGCCAGTTTGGTCGCTGAGATTGGACATGATGATGTTTTCCATGGGAATTTGCTCCTGATATCCCAAGGACGAAGGAGAAACGGCGATCCCGACACCAGGCGGATCATTCTTTCGAGAAGTGGTGTTGCTTCTGCCCTGGACGAGTCCGCCGGCTTGCTCCAGTTTTCGGCCTTCGATAGGCAACCGAGGAAGCTGGACTCAGGTCACATCCATGAACGAAAGACTCTTCGTCGATCCGAAAATGGTCGGAGGGGCAGCCTCCACCCTAGCTGGTACACCCAGGATCAAGCTGCTCACTGTACCCCACGCGCTTCACGGGTCGGTGACCAGGATTCTGTCCTACAGGGAGGAATTTGGATCGGGACAAACTGTCCACGAGCGCGTCTTGCCTGACGGAACGATTCGTCTGGTCTTCAATCTGGGGAATCCAGCGGCGCTTGCGTCTCCCCGTCGACCCGGGGACATGGTGCAGGTCATTGGCGCTTGGGCACGTCCGACCGCTGTGCTCCTGAGTGGACGGATGAACGGACTGTCGGTCTCCCTGCGACCGAGCGCGACTCGTCGTCTCCTGGGGGTTTCGGCCAGCGAGATTTCCGGACAAGTTCTGCATCTCGATGACCTATGGGGAGGAAGCGCCCTCGCCTTGTGGCGTAGCCTCGGGGCGGTAAATGATCGCGCCACTCAATTGCACCTCATTGAAAGAGCACTTTCGAGGGACTCCAGAAGCGACACGCCCCACGCTCGCCTCACTGATCATGCAGTACATCTTGTCGAGAAGTCGGGGGGGCAACGCAGTGTCGCCGATGTCGCCAAAGCACTCGGTGTCGGCGAGAGGAGGCTGCAACAGCTCTTCCAGGAGCATGTTGGCATCGCACCGCGTACTTATCGCCGAATCTCACGGCTCAGGGCCTGTCTCGGCGCCCTTCACGGCAAAGCGGCGGTGAATTGGGCGTGGCTGTCTCAGGAAGTTGGCTACTACGATCAAGCCCATCTCACGAAAGATTTCCGGGATTTGACAGGCCTGACCCCGCAAGCATACCTGGAACGTTCCATTGCGGGTTTTTCCAAGACGGGCGAGCACGGGGGCGGTAGGTCCACTGCGTGACCCAAACCACGCAACGTCCCATGAAGTCCCTTCCGCATACCTCGGTGTTCCTTGCCACAAGCCTCGATGGCTACATCGCCCGGACTGACGGTGGCATTGACTGGCTCGCCTCAGTCGAGCGCGAAGGCGAAGACTACGGAATCAAGGAGTTCTACTCTTCAGTCGATACCCTCGTGATGGGACGCAAGACCCACGACGTCGCGATCAGCTTTGACGAGTGGCCCTACACTGGTCTCCGGACCTTCGTCATCACTAGCGACACCGACCGCTCTGCTCGCCACGGTGAGTCGTTCTTCTCTGGGGATTTGACGAGCCTGTGGGAGCGCCTGAGCGACGAAGGAGCCAAGCGAATCTACGTCGATGGCGGGACCGTGATTGCCCAGGCATTGCAAGCCAACCTCGTCGACGAAGTGACGGTTTCCATCATTCCCGTGGTGCTCGGTGAGGGGACACCCCTTGCTCCCAGCATTGGTCGCGACGTCTGTCTCGAACTGACTAGTCACCAAGCCTTCGAGAGCGGCCTCGTACAGTTGAGGTACCGTGTCGTTGGTCGGTGAGCTTCTGGCTGACTCTCATGCGTCTTTTCTGGGTGACTTCGCACTCGGTCTCGAGTTGGTCCAGATGCTCACGAATGTGGGCAGCTTCCGCGGCAGTAGTCGCCAAGCTGATGGCTCGCGTTAGGGACTCTTGAGCTTCCGGTTTTCGTCCGAGTTGCTCGAGCAGGGCACCCCGTAGACCGTGAAAGTAGAAGTAGCCGGAAAGGGGTTCTGTAAGGCCATCGACCAGTTCTAGAGCTGCTTCTGCACCCCGGACCTTGGAGACGGCGACCGCGCGATTCAGCGTCACGACGGGGGAGGGATCATGGCGCTCCAAGGCTGCGTAGAGCTCGTCGATGCCCGCCCAATCCGTGTCCTCGGCCCTCTTCGCCCGAGCATGCAGGGCCGAAATCGCTGCTTGAATTTGGTACGGTCCTGGTTTGCGATGCAGCATGGCCTTGTCGATCATGGCGAGTGCCTCGGCGATCAGGGCTTGGTTCCATTGTCGACGGTCCTGCTTTTCGAGGAGAACGAGCGAGCCGTTGGGGTCAAAACGGGCGGCTTTGCGCGAATGCGAGAGCAGCATCAGCGCCAAGAGGCCCATCATCTCCGGCTCCGAGGGAAAGAGGCGGAGCATGAGCCGCGCGAGGCGGATACCCTCGTCACAGAGGCGGGCGCGATCGCTCTTTGGGCTCGAATCCGAATAGCCTTCGTTGAACACCAGGTAGATCATCTTCGCCACCGAGGCGAAGCGCTCCATTCGCTCTGCCGGTCCGGGTGCCTGGAAGGTGACATCCGCATTCGCAATGCGTCCTTTGGCGCGCGTAATCCGTTGCTCCATTGCGCGCTCGCCCACAAGAAAGGCGCGAGCGATCCGCTGGACCGAAAGCCCTGACACCACACGAAGAGCCAACGCAACCTGTTGGGTGGCGGGAAGGTCGGGATGGCAGCAAATGAAAAGCAGCCTCAAAATATCGTCGGGATAGTGGGATTCATCGAGCCTCTGCGCCCACTCCTCTTCCATGTCGTCCCGATCTGACAGAACGTCCTCGCCGGGAAGGTCGGTCAGCCGGGACCGTCGGCGAACGTGATCGAGCGTGACATTCCGCCCGACAAGGATGAGCCAGGCTTCGGCATCTCGGGGCGGTCCGTTCTCCGGCCACTTTGATAGCGCGCGCAGACTAGCCTCTTGGAAGGCTTCTTCAGCCAAGTCGAGATCGCGGAAGTAGCGCAGTAGCGCTGCCACTGCGCGAGGGCGCGCAGCCACGAGTCGCGCTTCGATCCATCCGGGTTCGGGAACTTCAACCATCATTCACCGCTGCACCGTTCGGAAAGAACAGCATGATCGGACGGATTTCGTAGGCTCCGCCCGGGTTGGCATCCGAAAGTTCCCGCACAATCTGAACGGCCTGCTCCAGACTCTCCACGTCGATGACGTGGAAACCCAGAAGCTGTTCCTTGGTTTCCGCATACGGACCGTCAGTCACCATCTTCTTGTCCTTACGGAACGTCGTCGCCGCGCTGGTCGGCATGAGTCGGACAACCGGACCAAACTGCTTTTCGTACTTTTCATGCACCTTGCCCAGACAAGCCATAACGGCTGCGTCCTTTTCTTCAGACCAGGCAGAAGTGACCGATTCGTCGTTGTAGCAGAGCAGGGTGTAGAGCATTGGGGTTGCCTTTCTGAGGACGTCGGAGCGCCGCCCGATCCGACAATGAGAGGAAGTTTTTTACTCTGCGGCCTTTCTTCCTTGTGCTCGGGCACGGCTCGCCTGTCCAGATGCCGTCGGACTACCTGAGATCGACGGAGAAAGGTCCAGACCTACTATCGAACCGCGTCGACCGTCGGCATATCGTCGGCACCCGTTAAAAACGATGCGATTCCGACGAAATCCGGAATCACCATTCAGCCAAACCAAGCTGAAACAGCTAGATGGTGATCAGCCGCGCCGGATTTAGGTTCCGGTGGGGTAACTCGTGGGGGTTCAAGTCCCTCCTTGCGCACCAACAGCGGCCTTGCTCAGGGCAGCCACCTCACAAGTGAGGCTGCCCTTGCGCGAGGCCTCGACCACTCTGTGCGCAAGGAGGGCCTAGGGCCGAACTTTCGTTGTGACGTCGCATTGGTTTCGCAAATCGCTCATCGGTTGAGTTCAGTCGTTCGCCGGCACAAGTCCCTCCTTGCGCACCAAGCAGTGGCCTTGCTCAGGGCAACCGCCTCACAAGGTGAGGCTGCCCTTGCGCGAGGTCACCACTTGTCTGCCTCCTCGAAGCAGTTCCCTCACGTGAGCCCCGGGGCCTGCGGTGGCGGGTCGATGTCGACGATTGTGGCGGCCAGAAGGCAAGGGCCGCGTCCAGATGGACGCCATCGACCGAACCGAATTTTGGATGGAGCCGAGAGCTCGAAGCGAAGTCACTCCGGTTCCCCTAGCGCAGGAGCCGCGGGGATTGCTCCCAGGAGAAAATTCATCGACTGAGTTCCACTGTCGGGGAAGTCGCTGGGAGAGCTTCGATTTGTCAACGGAAGGCGCCTCCGCTGGAGATTAAGCAAGAGGGGAACAGACCCTCCCTTCGTCATGGTACACTTCCTCCCGCTTCCCTCCGGCAGCCCGTTGCTGTTCCTTGCTGCTTGTTGGGAGCCTATGGCTTCCTCGGCGGATGACGAGTCGGGCGGGCCTGAACAGCGGTTGGCCGGAGTTGGGGGCTTGGCGACGAGCGGAGGTAGCGTCGAGCCTTCCCGTGGACTGGCTTCCGCGGGTGCGGCGTCGACCGGGGTACGCGCAGGGGAGAGGCCGTTGCCCGGCGACTCGAGCAGAATGTGGAGAAACACGTCATGAATCGATGGTGGAAAAGGAGCGTCGGGGTTTTGGCTCTGCTGGGGACGGCAGCGTCTTGCTCTGGGCCAGGGGAGGAATCGATGCTCGCCGGGACGCTCATCGTGCGCACGCACGATGGAGCGGATGGGTTGCATGGAATCGACGAGGAATTCGAACTTCCCACAGGAGATCGGGTGCGACTCGAGCGGGTCGACGCGAATATGGCAGGCCAGGTCCTGGATGCAAAAGGTGTCTCGCGGGAACTCTCCTTGGGGACGCATGACGTCTTGGTGGCGGGAACGTTCGAAGACGGGGCGCTGCGCGCGGAGCGCGTCGAGCGTCCTCAGGACGAGAGTTCAGTGCGAAAAGTCATGCAACCTGCGCTGGACGTTTTCGGAGAACGCGAGACGCTCGTCCTTCTCATCGGTTTCCCTGGTGAACCAAACACCTACGATCCGCTGGCCATGCACGAGGGCGTGTTTGGCGAAGAGGGAAGCACGGACGCGCTCTACCGAGAGGCGTCGCGGAACAAGATGTGGCTCGGGGGGATCGACGATCCGGAAGGCGACGTTTGGGGGCCATATGAAGCGCCGACGGACGGCTGTTCCACCCTCACCTACAGCGAAGTCAGCGACCTGGCGCTCCAAGCGGCAGAAGCAGACGGAGTGGATGTCGATGCCTACCGACATCGGATCTATTCGTTTCCGCCGGTCAACAGCTGTCCGGGCGGAGGGATTGGCGGCGGCAATCAAGTTTGGGTCTTCGGCATCACCCCTCAATACATCTGGGATTGGGTGGGGCACGAAGCCGCACATGGTTTCGGGTTTGGGCACGCGTCTTCCTACGACGATTGCACCGTTGGGGGAGATCCCGTGACGATTGGCGGAGCCTGCATCCACAACGAGTACGGGGATCCGACGGACATTCAGGGCCGGCGCAACTTTCAGTTTTCCAGTTGGCACATGGAGCGCGCTGGTTGGCTCGAGCCTGAGAACGTTGCTGTCGTGGAAACGTCCCAGAGGGTGGTGCTCGTTCCGATAGAAGATGAATCCGATCAGGTCCAGTCTCTTCGAGTCCCCCGTCAGGAGGACGAACTCGAGGGCGAGTTTTTCCACTTCGAGTACCGACAGCCCATCGGGTTCGACGCGGGGCTCGAGTCCGGACTCACCAGCGGGGTGCTGGTTCGTACCGTTGTCGATCCGGACGCTCGGGGGAACCCCCACCTTCTCGACATGACCCCCGAAACGTCTGACAACATCGACGCCTCGCTCCGGGTCGGACGCTCATTCGAGGCGGGCAATATGCTGGTCACCGTCGTCGAGGCAACGAGTGAACACGCGGTGATTGACGTGACTCTGGACGGCGTACCACCGGAAGTGGGCACAGGCGGCACCGACGGGATCGGAACGGGCGGCGCGGACGCGACGGGGGGAATAGGCGGGAATGTTGCGACAGGAGGCGCACCAAGCGCAGGGGGAGCGCCAAGCGTAGGAACGGGTGGTGCGAGTACCGGTGGAGCGGTGGGGGCGGGCACCCGGGGTTTTTCCACTGGCGGCGCGCCTCAGCAGCCAGGGGATGCGGGAGGCGCCTCGTCTTCGAGTCGTGCGGCGGAAGATGAGTCGGGTTGCGGTTGCCGTACGGTGTCCCGTCCGGGAGGCAGTCCCTATGGGATGATGAGTGGCCTTCTCGGTGCTCTTTGGTGGGCCCGACGGCGTCGGCGGGTACGCTGAGTCACTCGATCAAGCACGCGCGGCGCACCTTCCGTCGCAAGCGCGAGCCCTGATTGTGTTCGACAAACGCTGCTCCGGCGCTACGCGATGCTGCTCCCGGGTCACGTTGGCAGTCGAGGATGATGCGGTATCCGGCGAGCCAGTCGGACCAGGTTCGGTCGCCCTGATTCGCACGCTCGTGGGAGTTGAGGAGGCGCTCGGCCTCGTCGAATTCTTCCTGCACGAGGGCCGTGTCGATCTGCGCGAAGCGTCGCAGTTCGTGGTGAAGGGCATCGCGGGCGCGGCTATCGGGGTGCGGGCGCACCTTGCCTTCGGACTTCGGATCGTCCAGACCAGTGGCACCATCGCCTTCTTCGGCTCCATTCCGACCTGTGGTTGTGGACTCCTCGGAGTTCTCCTGCTGGGAGTCCGCGCCGGGGGGGGATGGTCTCTCGGCTTGGGTAGAGGCGAGAACTCGGGCGCCATACCTGGACTCGATCGCAGTACCCGGCGGACGTCGTTCCGGGGAGTCTCCGGCGGAAATGATCCAGATCAACCCGGCCACGCTGGGTGCGCCGAGCCCGAGAGTCACGAGGAGGGGCAGAGTCAAACGAGAAGGCACCTTTGTCTTGTTTCGTGAACCCTCTTTTGGGGGTAGTGCCTCTTCGTTCATGGGCACAGCGGGAGCATCTCCGTTGGAAAGTGCAGGGCGATGAGCGCCGCAAGCCCCGGATCGTACGCCTCGAGTTCGGCCCGCGTGTTCACGTAGTTGTGAATCCCGTTGGCTGGGTCTCTCTGCAGGTTGGCATCGAACCAAGACTGCACGCCTTCCGCATGGTACTGCTCTGGAGATGTCGCCGCGTAGGTGTCGGACCATTTTCCCGCTGCCAGGGCGGCCTCGAAGGTCGAGGCTAGGCGACCGGAAAACTCTGGGTCGACGGCTTGGATGCCGAGTATGCGGATCCCATGAGCCATGACGTGCACGAAGAGGGACTCCCCAAGGTACGGATCGTCGGCGAGGCACAGCAAGTTCTCTTCGGACACTCCGATCCACGTCGAGCCTGACGTGGGTCCGTGGCTTCGGTAGTCGGCGTCTTCTCCAAGACTCTCGAAACCCGGGACCTCATTCAGCGACTCATCACGGCCGATCACCGCGATCCGTGCCTGGTTGGCAATCATCGCTCGACTGATTTCGTTCTGTCCTTGGAGGAGGGCCTGGGTCAAGCGGCAGGCTTGCTGCAGGGCTTCGGGCTCGACGGCGCCGGAGGAGAAAATCCCGATACCGTCCGCGTCAGCAGCCTGAGCGTAGAACACGGGCACAGCATCGCCCGGGTTCGTCTCGCGAACGGAGCAGTCGGAGGGCTCCGCGGGTGGGTCGTCCGTGGTTCCTCCAGCGCCGTTCGACGCTCCCCCCATTGGGTTCCAGTCGTGGAGACCGAAGCCACCGGGCTGATGATGAGCACCAATGATGTGCTCCGGTCTTTCGCACCCGTAGAAAAACATCAGCGCGCTCGCCACTGCGAGCGTGCGGGAACAGCTCTCAATCATCATGAGCGGCGCATGACTGAGTCAATCGCGCATTCAGAGGGGAGCGCGGGTGACGTTTTCGAAAATCGGCCGCGGCCTGCTTGGCCCGACTGACCTGTCCGAGCGCGCAGTTCACCAGCACGCCGGTGGCGATTCGCTCCTGAGCTAGAAGGTGACTGCGGACCTCACGGTCGTACTGTCGAAGAAAGCCTTGCGCCTGAGCCGCCGCTCCCTGACCGAGAGCCCGCCGTGCGGCCGCCAAGAGTTCGACCTCGCGCGCCAGTGGATCGCTGACGGGCACAGTCGCCGAGTCAGAAACGTTGGTGCTTTTTTGGGGGGCCAACTTGGAGGAGGCGGGCGACGCAGTCACGGCTGGACGCTTGACCGAGCCAGTCCCAGCGCCTGCGTCGCGCCTGGGTAGAGCTTCGGGCGGAGAGCTGGCCGGTTCTCCTTGTTCGCCGTTTGAGTCGGAGCGAGGGTTGGTTCGCTCTCCGACCTGTTTGTCCGCGGGCGCCAAGGCGAACTGCGGTGGGTTCGATTCCTGCTTGTCGGAAGCTTGCAACTGGTGATGCACGAGGATCCCACCAATGGCGCTCAAGGCGAACAATCCCATTGGCTTCATCCATGCGGCCCTCGTCCAAGTCGTCCAGGTCGACAACACGAGCGTGACGAATGCTCCCAAGGCCAAGCGACGATACAGCGCGCGATCGATGCGCTGTCTCTGTTCCGGCGTTGCTGTCGGCCCGTCGCGGCCCGCTTCGATGAGGGCCCTGACGTCGGGCGGCAGATCGCCCCCCGCATGATGAATCGTCATGGCTCCTCCTTTGTGGCAGATCGTTCGTCGAAGTGCTCTTTGGCGCGCAGTCGGTTCAGCGACTGTTGAAAGGCGCGCCGTGCGGAACGCAGTCGCCAATATGCCGTGTTCAGGTTCACGTCCAAGGCCTCAGCTGCTTCGGGCACGGTGAGCTGCTCCACCTCGATGAGCAGGAACATTTCACGCTTGGGCGGGTCGAGCTCTTCGAGCAGCCGATCGAGGAGGGCGACTGCCTCGCGCTGCGCAAACTGCTCTGCTGGGCCTTGTCGTTCGCTCACTTTGGATTGCGTATCGCGCGTCGTCCATGGCAGCAGCCGCGCCCATCGGCGCGCCTGACCACGGCGGTGCCGACTTGCTACGCGGATGACGATCCCGAACAGCCAGGTTTGAATGGTCGAGCGCTCGGGATCGAACGTATGGAATCGACGAAACACCGTGAGGAACACATCCTGTGTCGCGTCTTCGAGAGCCGCCTCTTCTACGCCGAGGCGACGCAGGTTGCGCCAAACTCTGTCGAACTCGACACGGTACAGGGACTCTGGGTCGGTTGGTCCGTCAGCATTCGAGCGCGGTCGGCTCCCGCCGCCATCCTCCATGACGCGCGCCTGTCGGGGGCCCGAGGCATCCTCGTGCCTCTGCGTCGACGGAAAGAGGAGGGCCAAGCTCATACTTCATGTGAATCTCCAGGAGTCGTGGAATCCAGGGTCAAAAGCGGATTTCCGGTCCGAAAGTCGCAAAAGCGGCGAGCGTGCTGACTTCATGCACGGGGCCGATTCCGTCGATGATGAAAGAAGGTGGAGGAGTTGCAATCTCAACCCCGAAAGCGAGTCGTAGCGCCCAGGCCGAGCTGAGCCGTAGCCGTCCCGCTCCTTCTGTGACCCAACCCCCGTACACGGCGCGGGTCGTACCCGGCTGGAGTACTCCGTCACTCGTCCCTCGCAGGAAAGAGAGGCTGGGCCCGAGGCAGGCGACGGCATCAAACGGACGCGAGTCCACAGGCGCGAGGCACACCAGTAGACGGAGCGCCCTATGGGTGAACCGCGCCTCGGCGCCCGACGGCTCGGCGAGTGCACTCGTCTGGGAGAGCCAGGAAATCCCGCGGAGCTCGATGCTCCAGGCGTGTGTCAGGGATAACCCCGCGAGCGCCTGGAGTCCGAATGCCGCGTGGGGCAGCGTTCCCACGTTCCCGCCGACGTATGTGCCGAAGAGGAAGCGAGGTGCGCTGGGAGTCGCGACATGTTCCCGTGTTTCGTCCCGTGAAGGTGAGGGCGGCGGCTCGAGTTCGGGCGCAGGAGCAGTCGAGTTTTCCTGCTGATTGAGCTCGGCATCGTCCTTGAGGTGTAGTGCAATCATCAACGCGATCGCATCGCGAGCGGTCGAGCAGTCGGGACTCGAGACGGTGCGACTGCTGCGCTGCCCTTCGTGTTCGATATCCAAGCGAATCGTCCAGGCGTTGTCCTCGTGTCGAGCGCGGGCGACGAAGCGCATGTCGCTCGGGAGACTCGCGACGTCCTTTCCGGCGAGTCCTTCGATTCGTTCGATGAATGACGCCTCACTGCCGCAAGCCAGCGGCGCTACCCATCTCACCACGTCCTCCGTCGTGGCGAGGGAGGAGCACGGAAATCCAAGCATGACAGCCAGTGCTGTCCTTGGAATATCCCGCAAACTTCTCGGCCACAGCACGCTGCCAACCCTTGGTCGGGTGCGGCAACTTGTCAACGAACTCGCGATGGCCTGGCACGCGGCTCATCGAAAGCGCGCGAGTTCTGGTTCGCCGTGAAAATTCCACCGGACGGATCTCCGTCGGGGTGATGATTTCTTTTGCTGTTCCGCCACGGATTCAAACGCTGCTGGAGATACACTTGATGATGTCGGTCCCGAGCTCACACTTCGTCTTGTTGACTTCTCTCTCGGTGTGCAGCGGCTGGGTCGCTTGCTCTGCCGAAGACGGGACGAGCGAGACCGCGGCTGCAACGGGCGGAACCGCAGCCTCCACGGGCGGAGCTCTGGTCGGGAGTGGGGGAAGCGCCGCCGCGACGGGCGGCATGCTCCAGGAAACCGGTGGCGCCAGCGCGGGGGGCGCAATGACGTCCTCCGGGGGTACCGGCGGCGTGGGCACAGGGGGGGCCGGGACTGGGGGCAGTGGATCGGCGGCGCTTTGTGAGGGCGCCGAGCCACTGCCCATGGGGCCAGCGTTCGATTGCGGGAGCGAAAGCGTCATTTTCCAGAACGCAGGGCGTGCTGACAACCGCATCAATTACATCATCGTCGGGGATGGCTACACCCAAGAGCTTCTGGAAACGGAGTACATCGATCATATCGAGAACATGCTGGAACACGAAGACGGCATGTTCGGGGACATCGGTGAGCCGTACCGCCGATACCGAAACTTCATCAATATCTGCGGACTGCTCGTCGCGAGTCAGGACGCGTGCGTCGACGATCTCGATACCGGCCTCCAATGTGAGACACCCTTCAACGGAAATGGGGATGATGCGTCCCGACTCGGCCGTGTCGATGGCGGAGCCGTGCGGGACCGCGTGGGCTCGATGTTGCCCGACTCAATTGATGCTGACTGGATCGCAGTGACAATCAACGCTGGAGCCGACAACTGGTGGAACAGTGGCGGGTCGATCATGGTCTGGAACGGCGGGTTTCAGCCATCGAGTCGCGCGGCGAGCGTTGCGCTACACGAGGGCGGCCACTCTTTCCACCGCCTCGCCGATGAGTACGACGGCACGAGCGGCAACTGCAGCTCTGCACCGGAAGTCAACGTCAGCACCAACGGCGACGGTGCCGATTGGTCCGAATGGCTCGGCTTCGATCACAACCCCGGTTCTGGCATGCACGGATCCTACGAAGGTGCTCGGTACTGCAACTCCGGGGTCTATCGACCGACGGACAACTCGGAAATGAATCTTCTTCCCGACTACTTCAACATGCCGTCGATTCAGAAGATGATTCACGACTTTTACGAAATCGTGCGACCCATTGACGCCCATACGGACAATGCGTCGACGCTCGTCGACCCAGCAGTGTTGCAGGTAAAAGTCGTGGATCCCGAAGTTCTCGCGATCGAATGGAGCGTGGATGGTGCAATTCAAACCGGCGAAACGGGCCCTTGTTTCGACGTAAACGCCCTCGCTCCCGGGGAGCACACGGTCGAAGCCCGTGCCTATGACGACACGGAATGGGTCCGTGACGATCGAGCGGACCTCGAACAAACCGTCTCTTGGGCGGTGGTTGTGAGCGGCGAATGAGGCGGCCCCACTTTCGGGTGAAGAACGAGCGCCTGCTGCGAACGACAGGAACGAATTCATGAACGAGTCGATGAAACGATCTTAGAAGAAGTGGACGCTTGTATCGCGGACGGGCCGGACGGGCCTCCTCGCCACCTGCGTCGCGATGGCGCTCGTCGCCGGATGTACGGCGGACCTCGGGGGAACGAAGGACGGATTCGGCCCGCCGGCAAGCACGGGCGCTGGACCATCGGTGTCGGAAGGGACGGGTGGCCTCGGAAGTGGTGCTTCCCCCGGTACGGGGGGTGGACCACCAGGGGAATGCGCTCCGCGTTTCCCGCGAGATCTCGTCCTTCTCGGAGAGTTCCCTTTCGTCAACTCCCTACGCACCTTGTTTGGAACCGGACCGGTCGAGGGCCGCCTGGCTCCCGGTGCAGAGACGAAGTCATTCTCCCAGAAGGGCATCGTGGCCAACACATCCCTGGTCAACACACGTTTCGATTGGGCCAAACATGTCACTTCCAACTTGGAGGGACAGGAGGAAGCTTTCAGCGGTTGTACCTCGGGAGATACGACGTGTGTGCGGGCCTTCCTCGAAAAATTCGCTCACGACGCCTTTAGCCGTCCGGTCGTCGCGGAGGAGGTGCATGGCTTGATGACCGTTTTCGAGCAAGGCTCCCAGACGTCATTCGGAAACGGCATTCGTTTGGCTTTGCAGGCCGTCCTGGTTTCGCCCTCCTTCAACCATCGGACCGAATATGGGGCGCCGCGAGCCGACGGAACTTTCGAGCTCACGCCTCACGAGTATGCGACGACGCTCTCGTTCCTCCTGACTGATAGCATCCCCGATCAGGAGCTGCTTACGGCGGCAGACAATGGATCTCTCACGACTCCCGAAGGTCGAGCGATCCAAGTGAACAGGATGCTGCAGCAGGACTCGACCAAGGAGAGCGTCGAATCGACGCTGCTCGCGGCGTGGACGCTCGGTAACCTGTTCGGCAAGGTGAAGGATCCGGGACTTTTCCCGGAGTTCAACGCCAACCTTGCGTCCCAGATGTACGAGGAGACGCGCCTGTTTCTGCGCAGGCATCTCTGGGAAGGCCACGTAGCGGGAGTTTTGTCGAGCCGCACGACGTTCGTCAATCAGGCCTTGGCCGACCTCTACGGTGTTCCCTTTCCCGGAACGGACCCGAGCAGTTTCGTCGAAGTCGAGCTTCCGGCCGACACGCGCGCGGGGTTGCTCACGCAGGCCAGCTTCCTGACCACGTTATCTCGCACGGATCAAACGTCGGTCGTTGCGCGCGGCTTGTTCGTCAATGGTCCTCTGTTGTGCTTCCCCAAGATCCCTTCGCCGCCCGAGGCAGCAGTGGCGGCCATCGAGGAACAACTCGAGTCCGGGGCATCCGAGAAGGAGATGGCAGAGTTTCGTGCAAGCACGGCGCCGTGCAACAACTGCCACGACCACTTCGACGCGTACGGTCTGTTGCTTGAAACGTACGATCCGATTGGTCGCTATCGGACGACTCATGAGGGCCTACCCATCGATTCCTCCGTGGACCTGACCAAGATGCGCGGTTTCGACGGTGTCTACGAAAGCGCCATCGTCTTTGCGGAGGAGATAGCCGAGCGACCAGAGTTCGTGCAGTGCGTCACCCGCCACCTCATGTCTTATGGCACCGGAGAAAACGGCCTCGGACGCGACGACTGTGAAGTCACGGACATCACACGCGAACTCTCCGCGCAAAGCACGATGAGCGAGATCGTCGCAGCGGTCGTGTCGTCCTCGGCTTTTTCAACCCGAATCCCGGAGAACTGATTCATGAAGTCTTTTTCCTTTTCTCGACGTAGCTTCTTGGCGACCCTCGGAGGGGCGACGGGCCTCGGCTTTTGGCTCGAGCGAGCCATCGCTCAGGAAGAAGGGGGCGTCGAGCCGCGCCGCTTTCTCGTCGTCCAGCGTCCCGTCGGAACCATTCCAGAGAACTTCTGGATGGAGGGGTCCGGTTCGGACCTTTCGACGTACAATCTCTCTCGCATCTTGTCGCCGTTCGAAGCGTTCAAGAGCGACATGGTCGTTTTCGAGGGACTAGGGCTGCCCTACGCGGGGTCCGCCGGGGGCGGGCACGAGCGCGGCACCCTGCTGAGCGTCACGGGCCGGCGCTCCCCGAATCTTTACCCCGGTAACGGCGGGGACGATCCGCAAGCGGAAGGGGCGAGCGTGGACCAGCTGCTGCTCGCTGGCTCGTCTGTGCTGCAGGACGCCCCCGTGCAGTCGGTCCAGATGTCCTGCGATCAGCGCGCCGACACGCCGGGGGAGGTGTCGCCTCGTCACCTTTCCTATTCTGGAGCTCGAGCGCCAATGGCCCCGTACTACCAACCCCAGCAGACCTACGAGCGCCTCTTCGGGACACTGATGAACGGCGGAGAGGACGAGCTTGCCCGGGCTCGTGCCGACGAGAAAAGCGTGCTCGACTTTGCCCTTTCCGACCTTTCGCGGATGCGCACGGTGGCCCCGTCCTCGCAATGGGAGAAGCTCGATGCCTACGAAGCTGCGGTGCGCGAACTGGAGATGGAGCTCGACGTCGATCCCTCCGATCCAGCGTTCTGCGGTTTGGCTGGAGAGCCTGAAATCATCGAGGTCAGCACGCGCACCAATCCATACGAAAGCGACAATATCGCTCAGCAGCGGGATGACGAAAAGCATCGCCGGCTGGGCGAGCTTCATTTGGCTACGATTCGCGCCGCATTCCGTTGCGATCTGACCCGAGTGGCCACCTTCCAGTGGTCACCAGGTACGAATCACGTCAGCTTCGCCGACATGTGGCCCCCCGACCCGTCGGTCTTCAAGGTGCATCACACCACGAGCCACAAGCCGCCCAGCGACGACATCAACGAGTTTCTGACCCGCATCGAAACTTGGTATAACGAGCGTCTCGCCGAGTTCTTGCAGTCGCTGAAGGACACGCAGGACGTGGCCACGGGAAAGCCCCTGTTCGACTCCATGGTGATTCCGTACATCACGGAGGTCAGCCGAGGTTACACTCACAGCTGGGACGACATGCCCTGGGTCATGTTCGCCGGACGAGACACGGGCTTTAGAGGAGGACAGATGTGGCGGCACAGTGGTGGGCAGCCGTCGTCAGCGACGTCCTTCAACTTGCGCTCCACCAACGACTACTGGATGGCTTGCGGCCGACCCTTCGGTTTCGACGACTTCGTCCTCGGCGACGACGAATCGATGCACTCTACGGCGATCGAAGGCATCTTCGACCCCACGTGATGAGGCGCGATACGCAGGGCGTCAGCTCTTTCGCACGCCGGCGCTTGAGGGCCGCCTCTGCGCGGAGCCGCCCCCTCTTTGTGCGCAAGGCGCGCTTGGGGCCGAACCATCGGTCGTGACGTCGCCATGGTTTCTCCGGTCGTTCGTCGTTTGAGTTCGATCGTTCGCGGCCTTGGCTCCGCACCAACGTCTGTCGTGCTCCGCGCAGTGGCCTCCTAAAGTTGGTCGCCTGCCGACACTTTTCTGCATGTTCGAGCACGCCACCTTCGACGAACCAGAGAAGGGCATTCGAGCAGCCACGGTGAGGTGATGCTGTCAGGAGAATTTTCATGAATTGGCGCAACATGGCGTGGCTGCAGCCCGCGGTTTTGGCCGCGATGGGTTGTGGGGGCGGGAGCGAAGCGCCCGCGGACGCACCTCACAGCGGATCGAGCGGGGGTGCCCTCGGCGCAAATACCGGTGGTGCCGGCACTGAAGAGCCAGGGGCTAGTGGCGGAGCGCCCGACGGCGCGGGCGGAGGATTGGGAACCGGTGGAGTGGGGACGGGAGGTTTCTCCACGGGGGGCGCCGGGACGGGCGCCGCCCCCGCGGGAACCGGAGGTGAAGTCGCGATGGGAACTGGTGGCGATCCGACCCAGGGTACGGGAGGCGGAGCCGGAGGGAACCCCGACTACCCGCAATGCAATGCGGGCGACGCCATGCCTCCTAGCCCAGGACTCACCGTTGACCCCGACGTGACCGGCGTCGAGCACATCATCAGCAACGACAACTACGTGGCCATGCTTGTCGGGCCCGATTGGCCCGGTGGTCTCAGCGAAGAGGTTGCGCTCGCGCGAGTTCAGGATCTCGAAGACGGACTGCGTGATATCGTCGAGCTGGCAGGTTTTCCGGCGTTTCCTGAATGGGCGAATGGGCACTACCTCAACTGGGTGCTGCTCAACACTGGCATTCCGGGAGCCACCTTGCCGCAAAATGGCGGGCATCAAGGCAACCGCTGGGGTCACATGAACTTCGAGAGCACGCCGCACAACCCGATCGAATGGAGTGAGTACGAAGCTGGCGGAGCGCTCCACGAGTGCGTGCACGCTCTGCAAGCCGAGCTTTGGGTTTACAACAACCAGGCCTCGGGCTGGCTCCACGAAGCGCACGACAACTACCTGCTCACGCGCCGACAGGCGCTGGCCTTCGACAACTACACGATGGGCTACACCGCCCACTTCGTCCTCCAAGTTCCGCACATTCCGATCGAATCGATGGGCATGTTCACCGACGGTTCCGTGGCCGGCGCCGCGGACCAAGGGGCATCGGGTCGTACGTACATCAGTACGCAGGTCCGCTACGGCCTCGAGATCTTCTTTCTCAGCTTGATGCAGACCTTTGGCGCCGGATTCGTCAATTGCCTGTGGCTCGAACCCGAAACCAACGAAAAATCGCTGTTTCAGAACATGCAGGACGTCGGAGGCGCGGACTCGAACGGTATCGCCATCATGGACTTCGCCGCCAAGACTGCGATCTTGGATTTCGGCCCGTGGACGAACACCATGCGCAACATCATGCAGGGGAACTGGAACAACGACTATTGGTTTTACATGTTCCCGGGTGGCGATGGCACGAGTACCTTCCGTCCGACCGAGGAAGGCACGCCCCACCATCAGGGTCGTAATGTCATCCCCATTCAGCTCGATCCCGGCTCGACCAGTGTAACCGTGGAGTTCACCCCCGACGCCATGGGTAGCGAGGGGACTCCTGCGCAGATGAGCGCGCAGTTCGTGTACCGCAACGAAGCGGACGAACCGGTGTACGGACCAGTTTTTCAGAGCGGCCAAAACACCATCGCCATCGAAGGAGGAGCGCGGGGCGGCATCGTGAACCTAGCCGTGGCGGTCACTCATCCGAGCGCGGCTTCAGGTAACGATTCGGGCAACCCGAATGCGCGCGACACCAACTCGAACAAAGGATTCGACGCCCAGGAGCACTTCAGCTACCAGGCGCGCATCGTCTCGGGTGGCACGATTGCTCCCGAGTCGACGCGTCCGTGGTGACGCCGTTTCGGATCCGAGACCCTGGGGGCGGCAACTCCTCGGCGCCGCCGTTACCAGCCGCCACCGCCGCCGCCTCCGCCCCCACCGCCGGAGAATCCACCGCCTCCGCTACTACTCGAGGATCCTCCGCTGCTCGACCCAGGGGGCCTCGATGCGGAGGAGATCGCCGTGTCGAAGCTCTTGACCATGTCGCTTCCGAATCCTCCGCGGAAGTACGACTCGCCGCTGTACCAGCTGACGCGGGGTGAATCGTCGCCCTGACCGAGGCGCGAAAAGACCTCGCGGAATTGCTCTTCCCAATCGTTTTCGACACCTAGGGCGACGGCGAACGGAAGATACGCCTCGTAGAGTTCAGGCGTCTTCTCGGGAGGGGTCGCGCTTTTGGGCGACGCGCGTTTGAGCTCATCGCCTTCGGCGACGCTAAGATACAGTCGAAACCCATCCAGCGCATCGAGGAGCGTTCGCCCCTTTGTCGTCGGTTGCTTCATCAGTCGCAAGAACAAGAAGTGCGTACCGAGGTTCAGGATCGAAGCGAGGATCGCCCAGAACGAAAAGCTCGGCGCCATGATGGCAAAGCAGAGGCAGAGCAGCGAAAACCCGAACGACGGCAGCAAGTACGGTCCGTTCTTGCGAAAATACTTCCCCAGGTACACCCGCTTCAACGCTTCCTCGTGGGCGGAGCGCGCCGCCTGCAGCGCCTCGTGATGTTCGTTCTTCATCTCGACGCTGCTAATTCCTCGAAAGACGTGCTTGAGTACCTCTTGCTCACCGGTTGAAAGCGGGATGCAGGGTTCGGATGGAGTGAGCTTGTGCAGAACGAAGACGTCGCCCTCCTCGGAGATCCTGATGTAGCCGTGCGCGGCCAGGTTCAATAGGCTGGCGGAAAACACGCGGTCGTCGTAGCCCATCCTCGAGATGTAGCGCGCCGAGTCTGGTGAGTAGTCTTTGGGCGGCTCGTAGCGGGGGTAGATGACTCCAGGCGTCGGATCCTTGCCGACACGGAGCCACACGAGGGAAAGGTACAGGATGGAGAGGAGTAGTGCGGCGGTCATCCATGCTGTCGACCGGTTGTCGAGGGCGAAGTAGACGAGGCGATCGATGGTGCCGGGTCTGTTCACGATCCCTTTTGGAAACTCGACGACGATCGTCAGGCCTTCGCCGGCAGCGAGCCCGCGTGTCGTTCTGAATTTCGCGCTGCCACGCGTTTTGGAGCTCGTGTAGTCAGCCGACACGGAGCCGGAGTACCCGGTGTAGGCCGTGAGGTTCAGGCGCTCCGGCGACACAGGTGCCGGGAGATGCACCTCGGCTGACACCTTTTCGGCGCGGAAGTCCCAGCCATTACCGTTCACGTTCCAGTAGAGCTCGTCGTGGTCTTCGAAGAAGCCGAGCTGCCTGTTCGTCGTATACGAGAGAACGTAGTTGTAGCGTCCGCTCTCGATGAAGCGCGAACTGCTCCCGATGTAGACCCGATAGCCGTTGTCACGCTTCTCGATGTGATAATCCTCGGAGGCCCCGTCCCTTGTCACGTCCGTCACGTTGAACCCGACGTTCACGACATGGCCGAAGCGATCCTGGTACCGGGTGGGAAAGTCTCGGTAGATCCCCCGCTTGATGGCGACGCCCTCGGCAATCACCGAGATGGTCTCCTCCACCTCCATCGTGGCGTTCTGGTTGATGCGGAGAACGCTATGAAAGGAAACGATTCGTTCCTCGGCTTGGACCGCTCCAGTGAAGGACGTGAACGCCGCCACAAGCCAAAGAGCGCGCCATTTTAGGATTAGCCTCACGATGATCGCTCCTCGAGCTTCACCTGCGGAGCTATACGTTCTCTTGCCTCGGCTTGGAAGAATTCTCTCGGCCGGAACCCCATCGGGCCTGCGACGAGGAGATGGGGAAACGAGCGCACGCGTGTGTTCAAGATGCGTACTGAGCCGTTGAAGAAGCGCCGCGCTCGTTGCAGGTGGTCCTCGATGTCGACGAAGCTTTCGTGCAGCTGTCGGAACCGTTCATCGGCCTTCAGCGCCGGATATGCTTCCACGATGCCGACGAGATCGAAGAGCGCTGCCCCGAGGGCGTCCTCTGCGGCAGCCTTGTCCCCCAGGCGATTTGCCCTTTCGCTTTGATTTCGGAGTTCCGTAACCGCGACGAGGGTGGCCTTTTCGTAGTCGGCGTAGCCGCGCACCACGTTGACGAGCTGAGGAGCCAAGTCATGGCGGCGTTTCAACTGAACGTCGATGTCACTCCAAGCCCCGTCCACGAGCGCTCGATCGGCGACGAGGCGGTTGTAGATCCACACAGCCGAGACCAATAAAGCGAGCAGCGCAAGCCCACCGACATAGCTCATCGAGCTTTCATACCGCTGCGGGTCGGAGTAGGGAAGGCCGGGACGGCGCAGCTGGAGGAGGCCGCAATTGTGGTCGATTCGTGACCCTGTCAGGCGTCTGTCACGCATCTCCTGCGAAACAACGAGCTCCTCGCAGCAAGCATTTCCAGTCTTCTGCCGGGAACTAGCGCTCGGTTTGGCGATAGCGGTGGCGAAATCCTCGGTAGCACAACGACTGATGGGCGCAGCTCGATCATGGCTCGGTCGTTGCTTGAGCGGAATTTCATGAACGTCCGAACGTACTCTCCCCAGCATTCGTTCCACATCCCGGTCATGGGCATTGGATTTACCATCGATACCCCGATTCGATTGGCTCCACTCGGTATTGAGTCCTCGATTTCCCTGGTGAACGACGATGTGATCGAGGCGGCACGCAAGCACCACTGTCAGCGGCGTCTGATCCCGTTCTCCCCAATTCCTAGAAACGAACCAGGATGGCGCGCCAGACGGATCACTGCCTACCTCGATTTGGTAAAACGGCTCGTCGACGCCGACTCTCAGCGTCTCAGAGAATCCTCGTTCCAGGAGAAAGGGGGAATCAGCCGATACTTCGAACTCATGCCTGAGGAATCGGAGGCCAAGAGGCGCTTCCTTGAGGTGCTCGCGCTTCCTCCGGGCTCTGAGCGCAGGGCAGGCGAACAGGAGCTCCGTTCCATGGTCGTTCCGGGGCGCATTGGGGTCAACATCATGACCAAGTTGGATGGGAGCAACGACGCGAAGGGAAACGTCCTTCCGGAGCATGATTCGGAAGCGCATGCGGCTTTGAGGGGATTCGCGGAGAGCGAACTCGAAGGTATCCTCATCCTATCTGCGGGGACGAACCCGGGGCTGTTCGCCTACCTGGCGGAATTTGCCGGATTCTTTCCCGACGCCGAGGGCAGATTCAAAAAGGAGATCGTCCTCAAGGTCAGCGATTTTCGGTCAGCCCACGTACAGAGCCGCATGCTTTCGCGGCGGGGACTTTGGGTCAGTGAATATCGACTGGAGTCGGGGCTCAATTGCGGGGGACACGCCTTTCCAACCGAAGGCCTGCTGATGGGCCCCATCTTGGAAGAGTTTCGCGAGCGGCGGAGCGAGCTCCGAGAAGGACTGTTCCCGGCGTACAAGAAGGCCATCGACGCCCGCGGTGTGTCGAAGAAAGCGTCCATGCCGCCCGTGAGGATCACCGCCCAAGGAGGAGTCGGTACGGCGAATGAGCATCGTCTGTTGAGGGAACGCTTCGAGCTCGACTCCGTCGGTTGGGGCTCGCCGTTTTTGATGGTTCCCGAAGCCGTGGTTCTGGATGACACGACGCGAAGGAACTTGCTCGACGCAAAGAAGGAAGACGTAAGACTCACGTGGAGCTCCCCGCTGGGGGTACGATTCTGGTGGCTCACAACTTGCTCTAGCGAAGAGGCCCGGAAGGATAGAATCGAAAAAGGTCATCCGGGAAGCGTCTGCACGGCACGCCATTTGGCTCTCGATACCGAGTATGGAGATATCCCTCTTTGCAAGGGATCACGCGCGTATCAAAGGCGAAAGATGGCGGATCTCGATCCGACGCACCCCGACTACGCTCTTCAAGTGGAACGCCTCCAGGCTCCCGCATGCATTTGTGTGGATCTGTGCGGTTCGTTTCTCGCCTGTTCGGCCACAGAAGACGAGAAGCCGCCCCCCGCGATATGCCCTGGTCCCAACATCGTCAATTTTCAGGGGACCTTCGAACTCGAAGAGATGGTCTCTCACATTTACGGAAGGACGAATGTCCTGACGCGCCCCGGAAGGCCTCATGTATTCGTTCGGGAGTTCGAACTCTACCTCGAAGTCTTCGACGATGATCTCGAGGTACTCGGCACAGCCGTCCAATCGAAGACCGCAGCACAACTAAAAAAGATGCTCGATGGCCTTTCCGACGGACTCCACTTCTATCGCACGCTGTTGGCTGAGCTTTCTGACGTCGAGCGCCGCGAAATGGCGCGGCGCCTCGTCGACTTCTCTCACGAGCTTGCGATGCGTAAAGATGAACTGACTCTCCGTCTGGGTGCCATGCGGGACGCGGGGTAGTCCGGAAGGTGAATTCGCTAATCATTGCGTTTCGGGTGAGACGTCGTGCAAGGAGTTCGCAAAGTCGTGTCCTTCCGATCGAAGCCCGCCGCGTGCCAGGCTTCTCGAGGGTGGTCGACGAGGGAGAATGTGGTGAATTTCCTGCCCTTTGGATGAGGCTATCGTAGGGAGCGGAAGGGTACGCGGCTTGCATTCGCTTTCCCGGAAAGAAGCTCCTTTGGTCCCAGTGGTTTTCGACATCATCGGGGAGCTTGAATCTCTGTGAAGAAGTTGGGCGGTATGCGGGTGGTTGTTTCGAAGGATAGGCGTTGGCGATCCGCGTTCTGCTTCCTCCTTCTGATCGGCTGGGGATCGGCGGGGACAGCTTGTGGAGGGTCCGAGGATGGAGCTCTGGCGGCGCCGCAGCAACCAGACGGATGGGCCGACGATTTGAGGTTGAGTTCAACCGAGGACCTGAACCCGGATCCGGATACGCTCGAGATCGAACTGAGAGCTTACCCTGAAAAGTTGGAGATCTTACCGGGCGTATTGACGGAGATGTGGACGTATGACGGCTCAGTGCCGGGACCCTTGTTGCGCGCCAAGAGGGGGGAT
Organism: uncultured Polyangiaceae bacterium; assembly: GCA_965652275.1. GTDB lineage: Bacteria > Myxococcota_A > Polyangia > Polyangiales > Polyangiaceae > NIC37A-2. The sequence goes on from CBFGUR010000022.1 coordinate 49,300, forward strand.
CGACTGATCGTTCATTTCGAGAACGAACTCCCCGAACCCACCACGATTCATTGGCATGGGTTGCGTGTGCCAGCGTCGATGGACGGGACCGAGGCAGTGCAGAACCCGGTGCTTCCCGGTGAGTCATTCACCTACGACTTCATTTTGCTCGATGCGGGTACGTTCTGGTATCACCCGCACGTCAACTCGGGAGCGCAGGTAGGGTATGGCCTTTATGGCCCCATTGTCGTTGACGATCCTGACGATCCGCTACCACACGATGACGTAGTTCTCGTATTCAGCGACCTCTCGCTAGACGAAGACGGGCAACTTCGCGCGGGAGATCACAACGGGTGGTTCGGCGATTATTTCGGACGCGAGGGGGCCGTTCTCTTGGTCAACGGCAGAGTCGACCCGCATCTCGGGATCCGGCCAGGCCTCTCCCAGCGCTGGCGGATCATCAACGCTGCCCGGTCTAGGTTCTTCGGGATGACCGTGCCCGGAGGTCGAATGATCCGAGTAGGCGGCGATGCCGGCTTGAGTGATCGGCCGCTTCCGTTGGAGCAGCTCGTGCTTCATCCGTCAGAGCGTGCCGAGGTCATCGTGAATGTCGACAAAACTGACGAGACCGAGATCGTCGTCCCGTTCCAAGACGTCGATCGCTTCCAGACAGGGATGCCGGAGGCGGATCGACCTCTCTTCACACTGGAGCTGTTCGATCCGGTGAGCCCGAGGCCGAACGACGATGTCCCCGATCAGCTCTCGGAGTTTCCGGCGCTTTCTCTCGAGGGGGTGGCTCGCCGTGACATCGTGCTTGGTGAAACCGAGTCAGGGGACATGACGGTCAACGGGGTGGCTTTCCCCGGCATCGAGGACACTCCCCACATCGGGTACGTCGGGCGAGCGGAAGTCTGGTCCGTGAAAAACGAGACGGATTATCCTCATCCGTTTCACCTCCACGGGTTCAGTTTTCGAGTTCTCGATGTCGCGAGTGAGCCTTGGCCCGTCCAAGAATGGAAGGACACCGCCAATATTCCACCACGCAGTACTTTGCGCTTCTACGTGGAGTATGACGAGCGCCCTGGCTTGTGGATGTTTCATTGCCACGTTCTCGGCCATGCCAAGCTCGGGATGATGTCATTGCTCGACATTCGCGCCGAGTAGGAGAAGCCTCGCCTTCGTCTATTTGGGGGTCCACGAGTGCGTCAAGAAGAGCACATGCGGACGATGCGAAATCCATGGGCGATAGCCATTACGGTATCCACCCACACCGCCCCTTCAAACGGATAGCGAAGCTGAGCGGAACGGACCTCCCCCGTCTGGAGTCTGTGCCCCAATGTGGCCAGAGTCTCCTCCTTGCGCGCCCGGTCTTGCAAGGTCGACTTGATGACGAGATGCACTGGCACATCCGACGCGATGAGCTCGTTGAGATAGGCGGTCAGCTGTCTCGGGTCGAGGACTCCATCCTGGAGATCGGGGAGCTCGATGGGCTGTTCTCGATCGCTTTGCTGCTCGTCGTCGTTGCGGTTTGCGTCGGTCATGGGGCGGATCGTTCGGCGATCGACGCGTCGAGCCGCGGGGGGCCAGCGGGGTCGAACGTCGCAGCCGGTGCATGGCATTGGGTGCAGCTCGTTTGCGCGGGATGCGGTGTGCGCAAACCGTGTGCTCCGAGGCGACCATGACAAGAGCTGCAGTTTTCTCGCATGAAGGTCTGGTGGGGTATGGTGGGAGGCGCCCCTTGCCACGCGATGGCGCCCGGACCGGATTCGTGAATACCGGCGAAGGCGTTGGTTTCTCCTACTCCACCGCGGCTCGCCACCTCCTCGTGCTCAGCGCGAGTCGGCGCGTGGCATTGGACGCACATCGTATACTTCTCGTGACTCATCATTGGGGCGCGCAGGTTGCCCACGAGAGCGCCTGTTTCGTGACAGGCCAGGCAAGCAGCGGCCTTCCGTTCTTGAATGGGGTGCGGCACCACCGGGGGAGCGCCAGCGTAGGCCCGCCTCGTCCTGCGGACCGCGAGCGCTGCTTCGCGATCCGCTTGGGATTGCGCGACTTCATCCGTGAGCTCTGGACCTAGGCCCCTGAGCCACGCGAACGCATCATCGTACATTGATGCGTTCTTGCCTCGTCTACCTTCGCGCAGCTCCGTATAGGACAGGGCACGCTCCGCGTCGGGCGGCGTGTGGGAGCGATTGAGGCCGTCGTGCTCTGGAGGCGGACGTGTGCCCGAAATCAGTCCAGCTGCGGCAACGGAAAGCACCGCTGTCGCAAACACGTAGAACGAACGTTTGTCTTCGGGCTTGTCCACGGTCGATGCTCCCTCAGGCGCGCCCCACCTTTACAGCGCATTTTTTGTAGTCAGGTTCTTTCGAAAAGGGACAATGCTCGTCGAGCGTGAGACGATTGATGAGGAGTCTTTCGTCGAAGAACGGAACGAAAACGCTACCTCGCGGGGGTGCCCCCCTTCCGTCGATCCACGCTGGGAGTCGCAACGTTCCGCGTCGCGTTTCGAGGAGGACAGTGTCGCCATCTTCAATCCCGAGTTCGCGGGCGTCCTCACGGTTCAACTCGACGTACGCGTTGGGCATGGCGTTTCGGAGCTGTGGGATTCGCATCGTCATCGAACCCGTGTGCCAGTGCTCTATCACTCGCCCCGTGCACAGCCAAAACGGGTACTCCGAATCCGGAACCTCGGGCGGCTTCTTGTAGTCCCGCAACCAAATCTGAGCGCGTCCGTCCTTGGTGGGCGAATGGTAGAATTCGATGGTTGAACCCTTCTTCACGTACGGATCGTCGAACTCGGAAAACCGGAACTTGGTTTCCCGCCAACTGCCGTCTTTCTGCTGCACGACGGGCCAACGTAGCCCTCGGGCATTGACGTACTCCTCGTAGGGTGCCAAGTCCTTGTGCTTCTTGGTCGTAAAGGCGCGGTATTCCTCGAACAGCGCGCGGTCCACGTTCATGTCGTAGTAGTTGTGCCATCGGTGGACGGGAACTTCGTCACCGGCTTCTTCCATCTTGAAGAGGAAGTTTCCGTCCCTGTCCTTCATGCCCGGGTATCCCCGGTCGAAGAGCTCGCGAGCGACGGCGATGATTTGCCAGCAATCGTCGCGAGCGTCTCCAGGTGGGCGGACTTGGCGAAACCACTGCTGGGTGCGTCTCTCGGAGTTCCCGAAGATGCCGTTTTTCTCGATCCACAGAGCCGACGGCAGAATCAAGTCCGCGTTTCTCGTGGTCTCCGTGGGATAGACGTCCGACACGATGAGAAACTTTTCCGGATCTTTGACTGCCGGGTAGAAGAGCTTGTTGGTGTTGGGTAGCGACTGACCTGGGTTGGTGACTTGGACCCAGAGAGTCGTGATATCGCCCCCCTTTTCCTTGGGCTTGGCGAACTGCTCCCACATCTGAACCGTATGGTAGCCGGGCTTGGGATTGATACGTCCGCTCGGAACGTTCCAAATCGTCTCGCTCTCCTTTCGATCATCCTCCTTGGCCACCAGGCGTCCACCAGGGAGCGCGTGCGCCAGCGTCCCGACCTCTCGCGCCGTGCCACAGGCGGACGGCTGTCCAGTGAGGCTGGTCGGAGCATCGCCCGGCTTTCCAAAGTGCCCACTGAGGAGATGCAACCCGTGTACCTGGGTGTTGATGGCGGTCCCTTCGGTATGTTGGTTCATTCCCATGCACCAAAGACTCGTGATGCGCTTCGTGGGGTCGGCGAAAAGTTGCGCGAGGTAACGCAAATCCTGCGCTGACACTCCGCTCAACCTTTCGGTGTAATCGATGGTGTATTTGGATAGACCTCTCCTGAAGTCCGCGAAGGTGATGGGTTTGCCGTGCAGTGTCCTCGGATTGCTTTCGCCCTTGAAGGCGCAATGCTTTTCGACAAAAGCCTTGTCGTAGGTGCCGTTGTCGAGCAGTTGCTTCATCAAGCAATTGGCAATCGCTAGATCAGTGTGTGGCTCGAAGATCATCGTTCGATCGGAGTAGCCGGATGTTCGAGTGCGCCGCGTGGTCAAGTCGATGAACTCGACCTTCTCCCCGCGCCCTTTCCGATCGATGACACGGCTGAACAGCACGGGGTGCATCTCGGCAGGGTTGTTCCCCCAGGCAATCACCACGTCGGCTACGTCCAGATCGTCGTAACAGCCCGCTGGCTCGTCCACTCCATACGTTGCGAGGAACCCCGTCACCGCCGAGGCCATGCAAAGTCGAGCATTGGGATCGATGTGGTTGTTCGACAGGCCTCCTTTCATGAATTTTTGCGCCGCGTACCCCTCTGGGATTGTCCACTGGCCACTTCCGTACATCGCGAATCCCCGGGGATCGGCCTCGATACGGTCGGCAATGATCCCGAGAGCCTTGTCCCAGCTGATCTCTTCGAAGCGGTCTCCTCGACGCAACATCGGCTTTTTGAGCCGATCCGTACCGTAGAGGACCAATCCAACGTGGTAGCCCTTCATGCACAAGAGCCCCTTGTTGACGGGCGCCTTTGCATCCCCAGCAATGCTCACCACTTTGCCGCCCCTTGTGCCCACCATCACGTGGCATCCTGTTCCGCAGAACCTGCAGGGCGCTTTATCCCACTCCACTCCTGGAAGTGTGGGTAGGTGTTTCTTGGGAAGCTCTCCCGTAGCGAGGCGTGAAGCCGCCAGCGTGGCCGCGGTCATGGCTGCACTCTGTAAAAACGTTCGTCGCTCGAGGCTCATGTGGTCTGCTTCCCGTCGTCCGATCCGCTGAACGAAGTCTCATCAGCTAGCTCGTTTTCGTCGGCCCACGACACGAGCTGCACGTCCTGTACGTCTGGCTTGGCCCGCAGGGCTTCGAAGATCTCTCGAGCCATCCCCAATGTCTCGGCAGTTGTCACCAAGGGAATGAAGCCGTGTTGCGGTCGTCCTACTCGAATCCGCGCGTCCTGCTCCAAGGTGTCGAGAAGCGCACCAGCAGAGCTTCGCGGCGTGACCACCAAAGCACTCACAATCATTGCTCAGGCCTCAAGCAAGAGTCGAGCCAGTAGCCGTGCGGCCTCACGAGGCCGCTCCCCTCGCGGTCGCTGTCGCGCGCCGGCACTGCCGTGCGCATCATTTTCGCTAACCATCGACGCGCGCGCAAATGATGCGTGCACCGTGAGCGCCGTGAGAGGCGCCGATGCGGGCGATGACTCGTATCATGCAACCAGCTTCCGTGGCATGGGACGTGCTTTGGTCCGAGCGTGCATACTTCCGGGACCTTGGCTCTGCTCGCCTTCGTGAGCTGCGCGCTGCTACTGTTCGGTTGCGGCACTGACCGCCCCGTCGCGTTCCAGCCCGCGCCGGGTGCGCAGTCTCACCCGGTTGTCATTGTCGAGTCGGAGAACCTCTCATCCATCGAGACGGATGCGCTCGCGCCAACCGGCGCCCGCGCTCGGGTCTTCTGCGAAACATGCCATGCGCGGGTCGATGTCGGTGAATCTGCGACTCGCACCGGGGAGCTCGAAAAATTCCATAGGGGCCTCCAACTTGCTCACGGCACGTTGCCGTGCGGTTCCTGTCATCAACCGGGCCAGCCGCTTTCGCTTCGTCTCGCCAGCGGTGAATCGGTGCCCATGGATCAGGTCATGTCCCTCTGCTCTCAATGTCATGGCCCACAGCGCCGCTCCTATGACGATGGAGCACACGGAGGAATGAAAGGATACTGGGACTTGTCGAGAGGTCCGCGAAGCAGAAACCAGTGCGTTCATTGCCACGACCCTCACACCCCGCAAATCGCCCCGGTGAAGCCCGTTCTCCCGCCTCACGATCGAGGCGATCTACCCGATCACCCCGAGAATGACGGAGACGGTCGATGAAGAGGCGCGTAGCGCTCAAGGTCGTCGGTTCGGCGCTCGGTGCGGGAGCGTTCGCGCACGCGGTGAAGCCGCTCACCGAATGGGCATCGGACATGTCCATGGATCAATTTCTCCAGCGGCATTATCGCGAGCTCAGTACGGCGGATCTCACAAGAGTCTTGTCTCGCATTGAGTCCGACGCTCGGAAAAAATACGCGCGCGATGACATCCAGGTCGCTGCCGACCAACCCATTGAAGGCGTGGAATTTGGTTACGCGCTCAACTTGAGCGTCTGCATCGGGTGTCGCAAGTGCGCCGAGGCGTGTCACGAGGAAAACAACCACGACCGGCCTTCGAACAATTCCTACATCCGCGTCCTGGAGATGCAGAAGGGAAGCCTTGACCTCGAAAATGGCAACGCGCACTACGACGAAGCGGTGCCCAGCGAGGACAAGTTTTACATGCCCGTCCAGTGCCAGCAGTGTCGCAATGCCCCCTGTGTGAAGGTGTGCCCGGTCGAGGCAACCTGGCAAGAACCTGACGGTATCGTCACCGTCGACTATGATTGGTGCATTGGATGTCGCTATTGTGAGGCGGCGTGTCCTTATCACGCTCGCCGCTTCAATTGGACGGCTCCCGAAATCCCCTCCGAAGAGATCAACCCCGATCAAGGTTACCTTTCGAACCGAGTGAGGCCGCAGGGCGTCGTCGAAAAATGCACGTTTTGTCTGCACCGGACCCGCCGCGGAAAGCTACCGGCGTGTCTCGAGGCGTGTCCAACTGGTGCGCGTGTGTTTGGCAACCTTCTCGATCCGGAAAGCGAAATCCGCAAGGTGCTGAGCGAAAAGCGTGTCTTCGTGCTCAAGGAAGAGCTCGGAACGTCTCCACGGTTTTACTACTTCTTTGACAGCTGATCCCCATGAAGACGTCCACGACACTCAGCTATCCCCGGTTTCTCTACCGTATCATTTCAGCATCGACGGACGGGAGCGCGAAGTTCTACGTCTGGATGACGGTCCTTACCGCGATCGCCCTCGTTGGCGTATCCGCCTGGGCCTACCAGGTGAAATCGGGAATGGCCCTGACGGGCATGAGTGACCATGTTTCTTGGGGTCTTTACATTGCCAACTTCACGTTTGGCGTGGGTTTGGCGGCGGGAGCCGTCATGATGGTGATCCCGGCATATCTTTATGACGACGAGGAAATGCACGACGTCGTCATCCTGGGAGAAGTGCTCGCCATCGCATCAATCGCGGTCTGTTTGCTCTTCGTGGTGGTCGACCTCGGACGTCCTGATCGCTTCTGGCATCTGATCCCCGGCATCGGTCGATTCAACTGGCCGGTATCGATGCTGAGCTGGGACGTGATCGTGCTCAATGGCTATCTGCTTCTGAATCTGCACATCACCGGGTACCTTCTCTATTGTCGATTTCGCAAAGTAAAACCGAGCAAGGCCTGGTACATCCCGTTCGTCTTCTTGTCCGTCGTCTGGGCCATCTCGATTCACTCGGTGACGGCTTTCCTCTACAGCGGACTCGGCGGTCGCCCCTTCTGGAATTCGGCGCTTCTTGCTCCGCGGTTCATCGTGACAGCCTTCGTCACGGGACCCGCTTTCGTCATTTTACTACTTCAGGCCGTGCGCAGGCTTTCTGGAGTGCACATCGGCCAGGGCCCCATCAACACGCTGCGCTCGGTGCTGAAGGTCACGGCCGTCACGAACCTTTTCATGTTTTTCTCGGAGGCATTCACCGCCTTTTACACGGGCGGTAGCCACGCCGCAGCACTCCACTACTCGTTCTTCGGTGCGCATGGGAGCAATACGTTGGCTCCTTGGGTCTGGACCGCGCTGGCGTTCAATACCGTTGCCGCGGGTTTGCTGTTGTGGCCGGGCGACGACATGAAACGTCTGAATGTTGCATGCGTCCTAGCCTTCACGGGGGTGTGGATCGAAAAGGGTATGGGATTGATCGTCGCGGGCTTCATCCCCAGCACCCTTCACGAGGTGGTCGGGTACGTGCCTACCCTGACCGAATGGCGCGTCACGGCGGGTATTTGGGCCCTTGGGGCACTGATTCTCACGGCCGGTATCAAGGTCGTCCTCACCGTGATGGAGGGGAGCTTCGAAACGAAAGAGGGAAGGGAATCGTCATGACCGCATCAGCATCCGCAATGGTTCGACTCGTCACGCGGCCGCGTCTCGAAGACGAAGATGCGCCTGCCATCCTCTCCATAGGCTTCCGACCGTTCTTCTTGGTCGCGACCCTGACGGCGATAGTTTGGGTCCCGTTCTGGCTCTATCTGCTGCGCACTGGTGGGGCACCGAGCTACATGTCGCCGCTCATGCTCCACGCGCACGAGATGATTTACGGATTCACTGTTGCAGTCGTCGCAGGCTTTTTGTTGACGGCTGGCGCCAATTGGACGAATCGAGCCACCACGTCCGGATGGAGTCTGGGCTCGTTGATCGTCCTCTGGTCGCTCGGACGCCTTGCGATGCTGTCGGATTGGACCCCCCTACTGGTGGCTCTCATTGACGTCTCGTTTCTGCCCGCTCTTGGTTTGGTGCTCGCCTGGGCGTTCTTGCGGGCTGATAGTCGACGCAACTTCCAGTTCCTTCTCATGATCGCGGCGCTTTCCGCCGCCAACCTCGCCATGCACATGTGTGCGATGTTCCCGGATCTCGCGACGCACGCTGGCGTCACCCAAGGCTTCGGGCAAACGATGGCACTTCGCGTCATCACCTTCATGATGCTCGTCATGGGAGGACGCGTGATCCCCATGTTTACGCGCAACGCGACACGGCGTGATGACATTCGTCAAAGTCCCGGTCTCGATCGCGTTTCCCTTGTGGCGTTCCTCCTCGCTTGTGTGGCCGATCCCTGGACCACCCCCCTGCTAGCCGGAGCTTTGTTCATGGTAGCGGGTGTATTGCAGTTGCTGCGCATGCGGACTTGGGGGAGTTTTGGGGCGCGAGCGCCACTCTTGTGGATCCTGCATTTCGGATTCGCTTCGGTTGCCGTTTCCCTGATTCTGGAAGGGATTGCCCACTGGGGCCTGCTCCCCACTTCTCCAGCCATTCACCTCCTCACGGTAGGCGGCATCGGAGGCCTGTGTTTGGGGATGATGACCCGCGTTTCCTTGGGGCACTCGGGGCGCAATTTGATCGCGCCCGTCACGATGAGGGTGGCCTTCGTCTTGTTGGTGCTGGCAACGCTGCTGCGAGTCGGAGGACCAATGCTTCTACCGGCTCGGCTGTTCGTGTTCTTGGTTGCGAGCGGGACAGCGTGGACTTTGGCGTTCTCCTGTCTCTTCTTTTTCGGCCTGCCGATTTGGACTCGGCCGCGCGTTGACCAAGCCCTTGAGGTATCAAAGTGAAGTTCGACGACAAGCCATTCATCGCGATCTGGGAAACGACGCAGGCGTGTGATCTGGTCTGCAAGCATTGTCGAGCCGAAGCCCGCCCGGAGCGTGACGATGGTGAACTCTCGACGGAAGAGGGACGAGACTTGCTTGCGAGTTTCGCTCGAGCAGAAGTCCCCCTCGTCATCCTAACCGGGGGCGATCCGGCCAAGCGCCCCGATTTGGTCGAGTTGGTCCGCTATGGTTCATCTCTCGGGCTTTCGATGGGCTTGACTCCGTCGGCTACGCCTCTGGTCACGATCGAACTTTTGCAAAAGCTCAAGGATGCAGGCCTGAAGAGGCTGGCGATGAGCATCGATGGACTTGCGTCCGAGAGCCACGATCGTTTTCGGGGGCGCGAGGGTAGCTTTCGGCGCACTCTGGAGATCTTGCAAGCTGCTCGTCGTCTGGGCGTGCCTACGCAGGTCAACACGACCCTCCATGCAGGAACCATCGATCGACTCGAACCCATGAGCGTGTTCTTGCGCAACCTGGGGATCGACCTTTGGAGCGTATTCACTTTGGTTCCGACGGGCCGCGCGTCGGAATCGTTGATGCCCGACGCCGATGCCATCGAAGCTGCATACAAGCAGCTCGTTCGTCTCTCGAAACGTGTTCCGTTCGCCATCAAGACGACTGCGGGGCCGCACTATCGGCGCATTGCCCTCCAAGAGAAGAAAGCCACGGGCTCCGACGTGGTCGTCGGCGCGCGGGGGCGACAAGCAATGTGGGTCAACGAAGGACGCGGTTTTCTCTTCGTGTCGCATCGGGGCGACGTTTATCCAAGCGGTTTCCTCCCGCTTGCGTGCGGCAACGTTCGTCGAACAGATCCCATCACCATCTATCGCCAGCATCCCACTTTCCGGTTGCTACGTGATTCGGACTCCCTGAAAGGAAAGTGCAGGTCGTGCTCCTTTAGGATGGTGTGCGGCGGAGCCCGGGCCCGGGCCCACGCGATGACCGGCGACCTGATGGAGTCCGACCCGCTCTGTACGTATTTGCCGCCAGATTACGACGGTCCGGTCCACGTCTTTTCACGGGCAGGGGACGCCAGCCGTCACCTTCCGCTGCTCTAGTCGGCTTGCTCTCGGCCGTGCTGCTCTCGGCGGCACTGGCTCGGTGTCACAAGACGAGAAGCGCAGCCGCCACGGCCTGGACGCTCGCCACGGTCATGCCCACCCGCTTGAGGCGTCTCGGCGAAGGTGGCGCCACCAAGAATGCGGCGCCCATCAGCGTAGCCAATCCCAAGGCCCACGACGCCCCAGCGCCCCAAAGGACACCTCCGAGCGTGGCGCTGACCCCGGCCAAGACGATTGAAGCCACCGCGAACCGGCGCGCGCGGTCCGTTTGCCTGCGAGCCCGCAGCAAGATCGATTGAACCGATAGCGTCGTGGCGAGGTACACGATGCAGAGCGGAGCGCCGACGGCGAGGCTCTCGCGAAGGGACGCGCCTCCGGCTGAGCCGATGGGAAGAACGAGAAGCCCGAGAGTTCCGGCAGCGAGCACCTGCAACCGTTCATTTTTACGGATACGGCGACCCACCGCCATGGCTGCGCCGATCATGATCGCACCCAGGCCGAGAGCGAAGAGCACCGTCGCCCACGAGGGTCTCAGCCCGATTCCTGCTGCAAGCGCCACAAGCAGCATGACCCAAAATCCATGCTCGCGCGGAGCTCGTGTCAGCGATGCTCGTGAAGAGCGAAAGCCTTGTGTGCTGCTCATGACTACGACAAATCCCATGCAGATTGTGGGCCATGTCGCCGGGAGCACATGCGGCGCTCAAGTGCACTTCTCCCTGTGGCAAAATGCCCCACTCATGCTTGCTGGATCGAGGGCCGGTCCACCGACGTGAGTTGCGGCCAATGGATCGAATATCTTCTTTGCCAGCTGATTGGACGCACGAGCGCGCAGCACGAGGAAGGTCCACATCGAGCCCCGCCCGAGTCTCAGGTGCCCAGCCCTGTCGGCACAAATCATGCAGTCCGCTCGCCGACGGATGGCCCCTCCTTTTTCGCCGATCTCGGACACTATTTTTCGCGCGGTGCTTCTTCTCGTCGTTCTCGCGGCGATAGCAGTGCCGACAACGTTGATGGCTTGGGTCAGAAGTCCGCTCGCTACCGGACAAGGTCATACGGAACAACAGCCCATCTCGTTCGACCACCGACATCACGCACAGGACGCCCGCATCGACTGTGAGTACTGCCACTACCTTGCGCGCCGCTCACCTTCGGCGGGCGTCCCGGAAACCGCGCTTTGCATGGGATGCCATCAGCAGATCCACGCCACCGAACCATACATTGCACCGCTCCGTGAGAGCCTGGACAACCACCGCCCGATCCGTTGGCGCCGGGTTCACGACCTGCCCGACTTCGTCTTCTTCGATCACTCGGTTCACCGAGCTGCGGGGGTGGGTTGCGAAAGCTGCCACGGGCGGGTCGATGAAATGGCTTCGATCACTCAGGCCTTCTCCCTGTCCATGGCGTGGTGCCTCGACTGCCACAGAAACCCGGAGCCGCAGCTGAGACCGCTCGCCGAAATCACCACCATGGGTTACGAGTTTCCATCCGGGGGCCCGCCTCCTTCTCGCGTCGATCCTCCCCTTCACTGCACCGGGTGCCATCGTTGAGCTCTCGGAAACACAACTCGAGGCGGCTCTCCGTGGTCCAGGGTCAGTCTGCGCCGACCCTTCCCCGTCGTGATCTCTTCAAAGGAGGACTTCTGGGTGTCGTGGGAGGCATCGCATGCAGTCGAACGCCGACCGAGGACTTGATTCCGTATGTCGTTGCCCCGCCCGAAGAAGTCCCCGGTCGTGCAACACTCTATGCCTCGACCATCGAACGACAAGGGTACGCGGTAGGTGTCTTGGCCGAATGTTATGGAGGGCGTCCGGTCAAGCTCGAGGGCCATCCCACCCATCCCGGCAGCCTCGGAGCTCTTGACGCGCCGGCTCAGGCGCTCTTGCACCAATTGTACGATCCCGCACGCATCGCTCGGCCAGGCGCCTTTTCGTCGACCTCGCTTTTGACGCTGCGATCCCATTTTCGCACGTTTCGGGAGCGGTCTCTTGCACCAAGCGGGCGGGGTCTGTGTGTGCTGCTAGAACCGACCAGCTCGCTCACTCAAGCGCTCGCTCTCGAGCGTCTTTCCCAGCGCTACCCGGAGGCCCGTCTGTTCGTCGACGACCTCTCTTTTCCCAGTGCGGACCGCAGAGCGGCTCTTCGTGCGTTCGGTGCCAGTACACTGTCGACTGTCGACTTCGCCTCTCTCCGTACGGTGGTCTGCATCGACGATGATGCATTCGTGGGGGGACCCGAAAGCCTGTGTCGGGCAAGAAAGTGGGGCCCAGCGCTCGGAGCATCGGACCCACGGGACAAGGCTCGCCTCTTCGTTGTTGAACCAACGTTGACGCCGACTGGAATGCTCGCCGACGAAAGGCTCGCTGCGACATCGAACGAATGTGGCTCGCTTTTGCTCGAGATCTATCGACAGCTCACTAGGCAGTTCGATCCACAGTCGCATCGGATGCTCTCTTCATCACGCGAGTCGTTGCTCGACTCCCGAGCTCGCAAGTTCGCGCGAGCTGCGGCAGATGAACTGGCACGTCAGGGATCTCGCGGCTGGGTGACCATTGGACCGCATCAGCCGGAGGCGATTCACATCCTCGGTTTCGCCATCAACCGTCTCCTGCACGGGGCGAATTTCGGGTATCCCGATCAGCGACTCGGAGGAGGCGATGAGCGCTTCACCCTGGGCGGCGCGCGCGACCTCCTGGAAGAGCTTCGCTCGGGGAGAGTGCAGGCTCTCGTCTCCCTCGCTGACAACCCTTGGTACTCGTGGCCCGAAAGGAGCGAGCTATCGGACCTTCTACGGCGCGTCCCGTTCTCCGTCCAATCGGCACTCTACTACAACGAAACTGCGGAGCGAACGAAGCATTACGTCCGTCGCGCGCATGCGCTCGAGAGCTTCGATGCTCTTCATTGCGTCGATGGCGCGCTTTCTCTGAGCCAGCCTCTTTTGCGCCCGCTCGCAGACGCCGTGTCGCCGGCACGCCTTCTCCTTTCCCTTTGCGAGACTGAACTGGGCGAGAAGGCATTCTTGAAAGAAACCATCCGCGTCCGACGCGGAGGAGACCAAGATCTGGATGCGTCCCTGGCCGCCGGGTGGGCCTCTGACACTTCCATGTCCCCATTGAAGCTCAAGCTCGATCCCGACGCGGTAGCTGCCGCCGCGCGAACCATTGGCCAGCGCTCGCCCTCAGCTGCACCCGAACTGCTGATTCGAGAGGAAACGAAGCTCGCGGGTGGCCGCCAGGCCAACAACGGCATGCTGCAGGAACTGCCTGATGCGGTCACGAAGATCGTTTGGGACAACGTCCTCCTCGTGCATCCGCAGACCGGTCGCGAAAAGGGCCTCGAAGAGGGCGCGAGGGCAAGGGTCGTTGGGCCGAGCGGCTCGATCGAACTTCCGGTTCTGTTCGAGCCGAGTCAAGCGCCCGGTGTCTTCACCACGACGTTGGGCTACGGACGCGATAGCTCGGCTGAGCCGACCGCACGAGGCGTTGGAGTCGATATCGGGCCGCTCCGCAGCTGGAAAGATCCGTGGCAGGTCCTCGACTTCGAGGTCGAGCCGCGCGCGTCTCACGGGCAATTGGCGCGGACCCAGCACGAGTTTTCGGACCACGAACGCTCTGCTGCGCTCCGCTTCACCGCACATCAGTTCGAGGAAGACCCGGGGCTCGTGGCGCACCACGCCGAACCACCCGAGTCCATCATGCCTCCGCTGGAGTCCCAGGTGAGGCAATGGGGGATGAGCGTCGATCTTTCTGCGTGCATGGGCTGTGGCGCCTGCGTGGTGGCGTGCCAAGTCGAAAACAGCGTTCCCACTGTCGGCCCCCAGGAGGCTCGCCTTGGTCGAGTCATGCATTGGCTGCGCATCGATCGCTACGAGAAAGAGTCGAACGGTCAGACCGTTTCCGTGTCTCAACCGATGGCCTGCCAACACTGCGAGCAGGCTCCTTGTGAGTACGTGTGTCCAGTAGGCGCCACCACTCACAGCCCCGACGGTCTGAACGAGATGACGTACAACCGCTGTGTCGGCACGCGATACTGCTCCAACAACTGTCCCTACAAGGTGCGGCGCTTCAACTATTTGTCGTACGACCAGGGCCTCGCCCCCACGCGCAAGATGGAGAAGAGCCCCAACGTGAGCGTGCGCTCGCGCGGGGTCATGGAAAAGTGCACCTATTGTGTCCAGCGGATCCGTCGCGCCGAGATTGACGCGCGTCTTTCGGGTTTGCCGCGTTCGAGTGCAAAAGTCGTGACGGCGTGTCAGCAGACTTGCCCCACGGGCGCGATTCACTTCGGTTCCGTTTCTGACCGAGACAGCGAGGTGAGTCAGAGGATCCGCTCACCACGCGCCTATTCGGCGTTGAACGAGCTCGGCGTCAGGCCCAGGACTCGCTACTTGGCCAAGATCACGATGCCGCTTTCTGGCGACGGCAACGCCCGGAAGGAGGAAGAATGAGCGACACTTCCGGCACGCTTCTGCAGGGCACCTGGACCGACGAAAGGCTCAGCGAACGGCTTCTCGACGTCAATCGCGCGGCCCAGGGGAAGTGGTTGATTCTGCTTCTTTTGTCCGCGGGTGGCACTCTGCTCTTGTTGGGAGCCTCCGCCTACACTCTCACGACGGGGATCGGCGTTTGGGGCAACAACATTCCCGTCGGCTGGGCGTTTGCGATCACGAACTTCGTTTGGTGGGTCGGAATCGGCCACGCGGGCACATTCATCAGCGCTGTTCTGCTCCTGGTCGAGCAGGACTTTCGGAGTGCTCTCAATCGCATCGCCGAATCCATGACCCTGTTCGCGCTCGCTCAAGCGGCTCTCTACCCCCTGCTGCACATGGGCCGCGCGTGGTTCTTTTATTGGCTGATCCCGTATCCCTCCACGATGGATCTCTGGCCTCAGTTCTTGAGTGTGCTCACCTGGGACGTCGTCGCGCTCACGACCTACGGCATCATCTCGCTCTTGTTCTGGTACCTCGGCTTGATCCCCGACCTTGCGACGGCGCGGGACCACGCGCAGTCGTTGAAAAAGAAGCGCTTGTACGGGCTATTTGCTCTCGGGTTCTGTGGATCGACAAGACAATGGCGTCATCACCGCGTCGCCCAAGTGCTGCTGGCCTGTCTCGCCACACCTCTGGTGTTCTCCGTCCACAGCATCGTCAGCATGGATTTCGCGACCTCGCAGGTCGCCGGATGGCACTCGACGATCTTTCCGCCCTATTTCGTGGCGGGCGCCATCTACAGCGGCCTCGCAATGGTGCTGACCATCGTGGTGCCCCTGCGCCACTATTTCGGGCTCCACGACCTCATCACCGAACGACACTTCGATCTCGTCTCCAAGCTCCTGCTGCTGACGGGGATGCTCGTGGCCTACAGCTACGTCTCGGAGAACTTCGTCGCCTGGTGGAGCGGCCTGTCGGCTGAGAGACACATGTTCTTCGATACGCGTCCCACGGGGGCTTGGGGCGTCATCTACTGGACGATGTTGTTCTGCAATGTCGTCGCCGTTCAGGTTCTCTGGTGGTCGAAGGCACGGAGGAGCGCGCCGCTTTTGCTCATGTTGTCGATCGTGATCAACGTGGGGATGTGGCTCGAGCGACTTCTCTTGGTCGTCTCGTCCCAAACCGAAGGGCATCTCCCCTCGTCCTGGGGCGCCTATCTTCCGACGCCCGTAGACGTTGCACTCTTCTTGGGCACTCTTTCGTTCTTCGCTTTTCTCACGTTGCTCGTGATTCGTTATCTCCCCTACGTCCCAATCTTCGAGACCAAGGAGCTGGCGAGAAAACTCGGGAGGCTCGAGAAATGAAGTCCGGCATTTTGGCTCTGTTCGAATGCGAAGACGATGCCGTCGTCGCCGCGCGCGAACTCGAGAAGCTCGGCCCCGTGGAGATGGAAGCCCTTTCCCCAGTGCCGAGCGAGGAGCTGCAGAAGATCTTGGGGCAAAGTAGCACGAAGTTGCCGGCACTCGGGCTGGCTGCCGGTCTCTGCGGCGGGGCGCTGGCCTACGTCGTGCAGTGGTACATCCACACGATCGCCTACCCCCTCGACGTCGGCGGACGCCCGCGTCACGCGCCCCTCGCCTTCATCCCCATCACGTTCGAGACGGCCGTCCTCAGCGCTGGCGCCGTGATCTTCCTCGCCGCGCTTCTTCTCGCCGGCCTGCCCCGACTCTATCAGCCCCTCTTCGAAGCGCCTGAATCGGAGCGCTCGATGATTGACGCGTACGTCTTGGTGGTTTCCACCGAGGGGAAGGATGTCGACGGCGCTCGTCTCCGCAGTGAGCTCCAGCGCCTGGGTGCAAAGTCCATCTCGGAGTTCTCGGATCGGAGGAGCGCCTCATGAATCTCAGCAAGCGTTCGCCTTACCTCGCCGCCGCCGTTTGCTCGCTCATTCTTGGCTGTCGGGAAGACACCTCGATCGCGCGACCGACTCCTTCGCTGGAGCGGATGCTGGAGCAGCCTCGCTGGGACGCCTTCGAAAGCCGCCCCGATTCCCCAGAGCCCGCTTGGCTTCTACCTCCTCATGGAGCGGTTCCCTACGCCATTGGTGGCGCGCCATCGTCGGCGGATTCGTGGGCCAGTTCGACGCCGGTCGCGGCCGACGCAGAGGCTCGACGACAGGGGGCTCGTCTTTACTCGACATACTGCGCACCCTGTCACGGCATCGACGGGGCGGGGCAGACGAAGGTCACGCGGCTGATGTCCCATCCTCCGGCGCCGCTGTTCGGGGGGCCGCCGCTTCCAGAAGCGGAACACTTTCGGATCATCAGCGAGGGAACGAAATGGATGCCCTCGCTCGAGGCACAGATGACGCGTCGAGAGCGCTGGTGGGTCGTCGCCCATGTCAAAACTCTCGAGCGCTCACGGCCGATCCGATCTCGCTCCGGGGACCAGGAGAGCTCCGTCGACGATGATCACGGAGGAAGGCGATGATCCCCTCGACTCGCGCAACCACTCGCTGGTCGTTTCTCGTCGTCACGTGGAGCGCGCTGTTTGCGCTAGCGTATCTCGATCCAGCTCGGGGCGCCTTCGCCTACATGTTCGCGTTCGTCGCCTGGTACTCGGTTTACACGGGGCTTCTGTTTTGGGTCATGATCGTTCACGCGTGTGGAGCGTCGTCGATGATCGTCCTTCGGCGCTTTGCTGAACGAGGCATTGCTTCCGGACCGGCGCTGCTGGTCCTCTTGCTACCGGTACTGGTCTCACACGAGGAACTCTTCCCGTGGGTGTCGACACCGAGTCTCATCCCCGAAGCCAAGCGACATCTGGTGGCTCACAAAGTCTCCTGGTTACGGTGGGCGCCCTTTTCACTGCGCAGTCTGGCCTACGTTCTCGTTCCCGTTTTCGTGGGGGAACGGCTGATTGCGCTGTCTCGTCGACAAGACGAGGGGAAGCAGACTTCGGGGTCCATGGCTCGTTCGAGCATCGTCGGCCTCATTGCTACGGCTCTGTGTCTCACTTTCGCTTCCTTCGACTGGATCATGGCGCTCGATCCCGTCTTTTACTCCAACGTTCTTGGCGTCTATCTATTCGCCGGGGGAATGTGCGGCGCTCTTTCCATCGTGACGCTCGGGGCCTGCACCGCACTTCGCGCGCCTTGGACGATTTCAGGAGTATCCGATGCACACGTCCACGCGCTCGGGAAGTGGCTTTTGTCCTTCGTGTGCTTTTGGGCCTACATCGCCTTCTGCCAGGGCATGTTGATTTGGATCGCCGACCTGCCGGAGGAAGTGCACTTTTACATCGCGCGCACGGAACACGGCTGGCAGGGAGCGCTGCTGCTGCTCATCGTGGGGCACTTCTTCTTTCCCTTCTTCGCCATCCTCGGTAAGCGCCCGAAGATTTCTCCAAGGTGGCTTTCAACGGTTTGTATCTGGGTTCTGCTGATGCACTTCGTCGATTGCCATTATTTGGTCGTGCCGAGTCTGCGGCAGCATTTCACCGTGAGCGCGGGCGACGTCCTCTCGGTGCTCGCCCTGGGCGCTGCCTCGCTCGAGTTTTGCTGGCTGAGGAGTCGCTCGTGGCGGTCCCGTCCCGAAGGTGATCCTTTGCTGCCTAGCTCTCTTACCTACCGGAGCCTGTCTTGAAGGAGCTACATCAAGAAGACGAGGGAGTGGATGGCCGAAAGGCCGGGCTGATCGCGCTGAGCGGCTGGGCCGTGCTGTGCGTTGGGCTCATCGTGGTTGCCGTGCTTTTTCCAATCGCTCGAGCTCGACCCCCCGCCTCGCGCCAGTCGGCGTCTCCCTTGGAGAGTGAGCCCTTTTCCCGGAGCTTTCGGAGCAACGAGAACGAACCCTCAGCAATGGGAGGAAGCGCACCATGATGGACTGGTTTCGACGCCTGGTTCAGCTGCCCGTCGCTGGCAACGAGATGGCCAATCAGGTGGATAAGTTACATCTCTTCGTCCTCGTCATCACGGTGCTCGGATCGGCGATTACGCTCCTCGTCGCTTCGTATTTCCTCGTGAAGTACAGAGCCCGAAGTCCACGCGCCACGACGCCGCGTGTGGTGGCCCCACGCTGGCTGGAGTTTTCCCTCATCGGCATGCTCGTCACGCTTTTCGTCACCTGGTGGGTCCTCGGTTTCCGACAATATTTGAAGTTGCAGCATGTCGAACGACAAGCCTACGAGGTGCATGTCGTTGCCAAGCAATGGATGTGGAAGTTTTCTGATCCCGACGGCAGGACTTCGATCGGAGTTCTGGTGGTACCCCGTGATCGTGCGGTGCGCCTGACCATCACCTCACGGGACGTCGTCCATAGCTTGTTCATTCCGGCGCTCCGTTTGAAGAACGATGCCCTTCCCGGGCGCTTCGCAAGCCTGGCCTTTCGTGCAGAAAAGGAGGCAACCTGGCCCATCTATTGTGCGGAGTACTGCGGGCTTTCCCACTCCCGCATGCTGGGCCGTTTGGTCGTCCTTTCGGAGGACGATTTCGCTCGTCATCGTGCCGGAGAAGCCGTCGAGGAGGTCGAGCGCGCACGGGATTCACTGCGCCAAGGCGGGCTTCGCGTCGCTCAACTGGACCCCGAGGACGAAGAGGTGACGAGCGAGTCGGGGAGACGTCTCGCCAAACGGTTCGGCTGTCTGGTGTGTCACGACGACGGGCAGGACGAGGCTCCCGATCACCCGAGTCGCGGTCCGGCCTGGAAGCATCTGTACGGGAGTCTCCGGAAGTTCGAGTCGGGTGGACAGCGCATCGCCGACACCCAATACCTGAGCGAGTCGATCCGCGAACCCAACTCCCATGTCGTGGCGGGATTTGCACCCGTCATGCCGACCTATCAGGGGCAAATGCGGCCCGCGCAAGAAGCCAGCATCATCGCCTACATCCGTAGCTTGGCACGGGCGACGAGCTCGTCGGAGGTGGACTGATGTCGGAGGCGTCGGGCAACAGCAACAGGAGCTACCTCGGTTCGCCGACGGGGATCGCCTCATGGCTCCTGACTCACGATCACAAGCGCATCGGTCTGATGTTCCTGCTCGCGACGAGCGGGGCCATGTTCCTCGGCGGGCTCTTCGCACTCTTGGTTCGCCTCGAGCTCCTCGCTCCCGGGCCCACGATCATGGGCGCCGAGATGTACAACCGTCTGTTCACTCTACACGGCGTCACGATGGTCTGGCTGTTCATGATCCCCGCCATCCCCAGTGGACTCGGTAACTTCCTCGTTCCTCTGATGATCGGAGCGCGTGACGTAGCCTTCCCACGTCTGAATCTTCTCAGTCTTTACGTTTACCTCCTCGGGGCAGCCATCACGCTCGGTGGGATGTGGTGGGGCGGCACCGACACGGGCTGGACGTTTTACGTGCCCTACAGCGTGAAGACGGCCTCGGCTCTCGTACCGGTCTTGCTGGGAGTATTCGTGCTCGGCATCTCGTCGATCATGACGGGGCTGAACTTCATCGTCACGATCCACACTCTGCGCATCCGTGGGCTCAGGTGGATGAAGCAGCCTCTCTTCGTTTGGTCGATCTACGCGACCAGCATCATTCTCGTCCTCGCCACTCCCGTCCTGGGCATGACCCTCGGATTGATCGGCATCGATCATCTCTTCGATTGGGGGCTCTTCGATCCCGCTCGCGGTGGTGATCCGGTGCTTTATCAACACCTCTTCTGGTTCTACTCCCACCCGGCGGTTTACATCATGATCCTTCCGGCGATGGGGGTCGTCACGGAAGTCGTGTGCTCGTTTGCCCGAAAGAACCCGTTTTCTTACAAGGCGATTGCCTTTTCGACGCTGGGCATCGCTTTCGTCGGGTTCACGACGTGGGGCCACCACATGTTCACCGCAGGGATGTCCGCCTTCGATGCCGGCGCGTTCGGGCTCCTTTCGATGCTAGTTGCCGTGTTCTCCGCCATCAAGGTGTTCTCCTGGGTCGGAACATTGAAGGGAGGGAGCATTCACCTCTCCGCTCCCTTGCTTCACATACTCACCTTCCTCTTTCTCTTCGTCTTTGGGGGCATGACGGGCGTTGCCGTTGCGACGACGAGCTTGGATGTCCACTGGCACGATACCTACTTCATCGTCGCCCACTTCCACTTCATCATGGTCGGGGGCACTTTGACGGCGTTTCTGGCGGGCCTTCACTATTGGTTCCCGAAGCTCACCGGCCGCATGTACCCGGAGCGCATCGCCAAGGTCGCGGCGGGCCTCGTGTTCATCGGATTCAATGTGACGTTCGTGCCGCAGTTCCTACTCGGCAATCGCGGGATGCCTCGTCGCTACTTCGACTATCCAGAGCCGTTTCATCTGCTCAACGCCGTCTCGAGCGTGGGCGCCGGAGTCCTCGGAGGCACTCTGCTCTTGATTGTCGGCTACCTGACTGTGGCGGCCTTCTTCGGTCGCCGCAGCGGAGACAATCCGTTCGACTCGGCCTCAATCGAATGGCGCACGTCTTCTCCCCCTCATCCTCACAACTTCACGACGTTGCCGGACATCGCTCGGGGGACCTACGATTACCACACACCGAGCTCGGGATTGAGGTCGAGCCCGGACCGGTCGACGAGAAGCCTAGCGGAGGATTCGTGAGTCATTCTGAGCACTTCGAATCGCTCGAGCGGCAGGCGTCGGCCGCGCGCCTGGGCATGTGGGTCTTCATCGCGAGCGAGGTGTTGTTCTTCGCCGCGTTGCTTTCGCTGTATGGCTCCTACCGCGCGCAGTGGCCCGATGCCTTTCGAACCGCGGTCGCTCACAATCACATGGTCCTCGGCACGGTCAACACGTTGATATTGCTGACGGCGAGTCTCACCGTCGCCCTATCGGTCGGCGAATCGCGCGCCGCGCTGACGCAAAGGGGATACCTGCTCCTTTGCAGTAGCCTTGGCCTCTCCGTCCTTTTTCTGATTGTGAAAGGTTACGAGTATCATCTCCATTTCGAGGAGGGGATCTTGCCCGGATCTCGCGGTCACTATTTCGAAACCGCGTCGCCTGAGAACCAAGGCGTGTTCTTCAACCTGTACTACTTGCTGACCGGTCTGCACGCGCTCCACGTAGCCGTCGGCGCGCTCCTTCTCGGATGGGCAGCCTTCCGTCTTCGTCCTCGAAGCCGCCGCCCCATACGGTCCCATCAACTCGAGGTCGTCGCGCTCTACTTTCATTTCGTTGACGCAGTGTGGCTCTTCTTGTGGCCGCTCCTCTACTTGACCCGGGGAGGGGTATCGTGAAGACCAACCTCGTTTCATATCTTTGTCTCGTCATGTTGACGCTGACGAGTCTGGGCGCGTCGTTCCTGCACCTTGGCACGTGGGAGATGCCGGTAGCCCTCATGATTGCGTTCATCAAAGTGTGCATCGTCGGGGCCGTTTTCATGCATTTGCGCTCCGGCCCGCCGAGTCATCGCCTCTCCGCCTTCGTTGCGTTCAGCTTCGTGGTCCTCTTGAGCGGCCTGATGGCGACGGATGTCATGACGCGTTGAGTGGAGGATTTCGCCTCAGCGAACGCCGTCCTTCGCGGGCGAGCGGCGGCGGGGCGTGCTCAGTCTTGTGTCCAGCCTTGGTCCTGTTCCCGTTCGGGTTCCTCCTCTTTTCGGTAGAGTCGCAGGAGCGCCTGCGCGGCAACGGGCGTCGTGACGAGGGAAATGATGCCGACGAACACAGAACGTAACGCCAAGTCTCCGGGAACCGCCAGGGCGGCTGCCCCGAGCAAGGGCAGCGTACCCGCGACGAGTCCGAATGCCGCCGCGTGGACCTTCTTGTCGGCATTGAGCGAGGAAGCCACTCCAACGATCGAGACCGTCAGACCCGTGCAGCCCGCGATGACGAGCGCATGGACGAGCGTCGTCATTCGTCACCCTCCCTGCGCAACAGAGCGGTGACCGTGGCTACCGTTTGCACGAATCCGACCAGAGCCATCACCAAGGCGATGTCCAAGAACGCCGGTTGCCGCCCGATGATTGAAAGCACTGCCAAGAGGCCCACGATGACGAACGATAGCGTGTCCAGTGACAGCACCCGCACGACGTTCTCCTTCGCGCGTGCTGCCATGAGTCCCAACACCAAGCAAAGGGCAATGAGCCAAACGAGAACGATCTGTGAAAAGAGAGGAGACATGCTTCTGCCTTTTCAGGGAAAGGTCCACCGTTGGAACCGTCGATAGAATCCATGAATCGATTGCGGAGCCGAGGCCGCGATTCGTTCATCGAAAGCGTGCACGATAAAAGCGTCGCGGCTTTCGTCGAACCTGAGCACGACGGTACCCGGCGATGCAGTGAAGACGAGGGAAAGTACGTGGGCACTGGCGTGAGTGCGCGTCGGATTCTCGACCGCAACGACGACACCGGCGTCGCGACGTCGCCTTGTGAGCAGACCGAGACCCACCGTGATTGCCCCCTCGATGATTTGCTTTGCAGCCCCCACCAAGAACCACGGCAAACTCGCGAGACGAAGGAGCGCAGCGAAGCTGGAGAGGTCAGCGCTTCGAGGAAAAAGCGGAACCAAAGCGGCACCAAGGACGGAACCGAACGCCCAATTCTTCGCCGAAAGATCACCGGTAAGAAGGACGAAAAGAACGGCGCACGGCGCAATCCAGATGAGACGCATCATGGCAGCCCCTTGTCTCGAGCGTGGGCGCGAGCTGAGCTTCTGAGGCGCTCGAGATCCTGTTTCTGCACAGCGGCTCGGCTCGCTACCGCATCGACGGCAGGGCTGCTCACCGTCCCGAGCATGAGACTGATCAGAGAAAGCGCGAGCGCCCCTCCGAGTCCGGGTGATTTCGCGCCGACGGGCTCGAGGTCCGAGCGTACGAAGCGAACCGCCAGCGCGAGTCCCGCGACGGTAGCGAAGAGAAGAGCCCCGACAGCTGGAGCTGCGACGTGCCAAGGTTGCGCCAATGCACTTCGAAACAACATCGCCTTGGCCAAGAAGCCCACGGTCAATGGAAAGCCGGCGATGCCGAATGCGCCGACGAGGGCGACCCCACGCGTGGTTGGTCCCTTCCCGTCTTGGACGAGAAACATGAGGGGCTTTTCGACTCCTCCCGAAACGGCAACGATCAAAAGAGCAGCATAGACGAGTTCGCCTTCGAACCCCATCAAGGTGACGATGTATCCGGCCTGCATGACCGCCGCATAGGCCACGATCACTGAAGGGGCGCGCCGCTGGCAAGCGCAAAGAGCGCCATACACCGTCGCGATGGATCCCAGGAGCAAGAGCGGCGTGGAGGCTTGCTCCCGGGCCCCTTGGAAGACGCCCCAGCCAAGCCGCAGAAATCCGTAAAATCCGAGGTTCACGAGTGCTCCGCTCATCACGGCAGCCACCACCGGGCGAGCGTGGGTGTAGAGCACCGTCATCCAGCCGTGAAAAGGGAACAATCCCACCTTGAGGCTCAGAGAACAGAAAAGCAAGGCCGCCGCGGGTAGTGCCGTTCGAGTTCTTCCGCCCGCGGTCGAGTAGCCCATCCGTTCGGCGAGCAGAGCGAAGTCGACAGTGCGGAACTCTGCATACAGGGCCGCTACTCCCATGAGAAACAACACGGAGCCGAATAGGTTCAGGACGAGGTAGACCAGCGTGCCGTGCAGCTCGACCTTCTGAAACCCGTAGGCGGCAAGACAGAACGACGTAATGACCGCGAGCTCGAAGAATACGTAGAAGTTGAAAAGGTCGGCCGTAAAGAACGCCCCATGAAGGCCCGCCCCGAGGAGCACGATGAGCGCCGGAAACGCGCGAGATGCTACGTCTCGCGATCTTTCGTGAAGCAAGGCGACCAGCAACACCAGTGAGCACAAGGCTCCGAAGATCAACGACGTGTCATCCACGAGCAGTCGGATCCCAAGTCCGAGAGGCCAATCTCCCGTGATCACGGTTCCTCCCCCTGAGGCGAAAGGTGGAGAAAGGGCTCCCCCCTTTCCGACCAGAAGCAGCACGTCGAGAAAAAGCGTGGCGAAGAGCGCGGCCACGGCAGTCCCCGAGACGGCGCGCCTGCGGCCATCGAAGAAAAGGAGGGCGATACCTCCTAGCCAGCACACCATGAGAGGAACGACGCCGATCATTTCAGCTCCTCCTCCCTCTCGATTTCGGCCTCCTCGAGTGCACCGACGTCGAGATCTCGCTGGATGTCCTGCACCGAGAGGGTCACCCGAATCAAGAGTACCGTCGTTGCGAAACCGATCACCACAGCCGTCAAGGCAAAGGCTTGAACGAGGGGATCCGCAAAGTCGAATTTGGACGCTCCTTCGGTGGAATGAAGCAGTGGGATGACCCGTCCTCCTTGTCCTGCTGCGATGAGAAACAGAATCGCTGCGTTGCTGAGCAGAACTGTGCCGACGACGACGTGTAACATGCTCTGTCGGACCAGAAATCGGATGCCGCAGCCAAACATCGAGGCGATGAGGAGGGAAAGCCCGATTATCGTCATGCTTCTTCCCCCGACCAGTTCGGAAACACGTGATCGAACGTCAGAATTACGCCACCGTAAACTGCAAGTGCCACCCCTGCGTCGAAAACGAAGGCCGAATGGAAGGGCAGAGCGCCAAAATGGTGGACCTTTCCGCCAGCTGGAGGAAAGTGGGTGAAGAGTGCCTGGTCGAACAGCAGCGGCGACCAACCGACGAGGACTACGGTCAAAGTGCCCGCCCGCAGTGCCCACCCTGCGCTCCGCGCGAGCGCGGTCCGTCGAGCCGCATTCGTCGTTTTGGTGAAGTACTGGAGCAGCGCCAGCGCGGCGGCCAACACAGCTGCGCTGAATCCGTCTCCTACTCCTTCGTAGCTACGCACCAACAGCGCGGTGGCGCAGGCTAGAGCCAGCGGAAAGGCGATTTCGGCGACGAATCGTCTCATCCTTTCGCACCACTCCTCGTCACGGCGGCGGCGCCCAGGACTGCCACGGCGAAAACGGTGACTTCTACAGCGGTATCGAGCCCGCGAAAATCGGTCAGGATGGCCGTCACGATGTCTCTTGCGTGGGCCTTGTCCGCGGCGTGAGCGTAGTTCGGCGACGGAGCGTTGGGAGCGGCGCCGGTCAGGCTCGTGAGCGCGACGAAGAAAGCGCAAACACCCGCCGCTATCGCCACGAAACGAGCGCGCCGCGAAGGCGCATCATCATGCGCGGATTCGAAGCGGGACTGGGGAACGGACGTGACGAGTGCAAGAAGGAGCAGGGTCATCACGGTTTCCACGAGCACCAGCACGAGGGCCACGTCGCCAGCGCCGAGCAGGGAGAACAGAATGGCTGTTGTAAATCCACTGACCGAGAGCACAACGATGAGCGCCACAGGACGGAGCTTTCGGAGGGTGTTCAGTACGGCGACGGTTGCGAAACACAATGCGGCCAGCACGGCGCTGTCCTCGATACCGACCGCACTCAGACCAAGGAATTCGTCATCCACCTCGAGCACCGCTGCGAACACGACGCCCATCGAAAAGAGCGCAACGAGCGACATGCGGCTCTTCAGTCCCTTCAGTTCGTTGTCACGTAGCCAATCGGAGGCCGAGCGCACGATGTCCCCCGCGCGGAAAAAGAAGGCCTCCGCACCCACCGAGTCGGTAAAGCGGAGCGCTCGTTCGAGCCGTGGCGTCCACCATCTGCGGGCTGCCACGAGAGCGACTCCCCCGCTCCACGCAACCACCGACATCAACCAGATCTGGTTGAATTCGAAATGATAGACCAAGGACTTTTTCAAACCCTCTCTTCCCGTCATCCCAACCGCGGCCTGTTCGAAGAACCCCGAAATGCTCTCGGGTATCAAGCCGACGACCAGGATGGGGATGACGAGAGCGGCGATGGGGAGCGACAGGCCGAGCGAGCAGGTCTCGTAGTCGCGATCTCGCGGCTTACCCCAGAACAGCTCGACCCAAAACCGAAAGGCGTAGGCAGTCGTCAGCATCGCCGCTGCGGTGACCATGATCTGCCACGACATGCCGTGTGACTTCGCTGCGTAAAAGAGAAGCTCGTCTTTGAAGAATCCAACCGTTGCGGGAAAGCCGCTCAGTCCCGCCACGGCGACTAGGCCCAATGTGGCAAGGAGGCGATTTTTGTGGGCGAGACCCCCCGCTTCCGACAATTTTTCGATGCCGTTTTCG
The DNA here is from genome assembly GCA_965652275.1 of uncultured Polyangiaceae bacterium. Lineage (GTDB taxonomy): Bacteria > Myxococcota_A > Polyangia > Polyangiales > Polyangiaceae > NIC37A-2. Next base: position 76,059 of record CBFGUR010000022.1, read on the forward strand.
TTTTTCAGTGCGCCCGCGATGAGAAAGAGAGCGCACTTGCAGCACCCGTGGGCAAAAATGAAGAAGACCGCTCCCAGAGCTCCGGCCTCTCCACCGAGACTGAGTAGGAGATACCCGTAACCAAATTGCGCGATCGTCGAATAGGCGAGCACGTGCTTGAGACGATCACTCGAGAGAGCGAGAGCGCTACCGACGAGGATGGTGGCGCAAGCGGTGACCTGAATCAGCCTGGCGACCGCGGGCACGCCGGCAATCACCGGATAGACTCGAATCGCGGCGAAGAGACCCGCTGCAACCAACGCAGCGGAGTGCAAGTACGCTGACACCGGAGTCGGCGCGACCATGGCTCGCGGAAGCCAGAAGTGAAACGGTAGCTGCGCGCCCTTACCGAAGGTCCCCACTGTCAAGCAAAGTCCCGCCACCAAGGCGCTGGTGTTCGGCATCCTGTGCAGTGCAGCCGGCAGCGCGTCGAGCCGTGTCGTGCCGCCGTGGAGTGCGATCAAGAGAGTCCCGACCATGAGAAATAGCGAGCTGCCCGATGTCGTCAGCAGCGCAAGAGTCGAGTTTCGCTTCGCGCTCGCATCTCCGTCGAAGGCGATGAGCTGAAACGAGGCCAGGGAAGTGAGTTCTAGCGCAACGAACAAAAGGAGTAGATCGCCCGCAGCGAGAACGACCATCATTGCGGAGAAGAAGGCCGTGAAGACGGAGTAGAACCGTCGCGCGCGTCTCGTCGAATCGGGAGTGCTTGCTAGATGGTGCTCGAGGTACCGTCGACAGTACACCGTCACCACCACGAACGTGCTGGCGACGAATACGGCTTGCGGGTAGCTCACCCGATTGAAGCCAACGATGAAATGGCTCCCCAGAGCCCCGAGCCAGGGACGATCAACCCACGGTTCCGACACGCCTTGGCCCTGAAGGAGCAAAGCAGCCACAGAACATACGCCTACTGCTAGCGTTGCCGACCAGCCCGTACGACGGGATAGCGGAACGATGAGCGCGAAAACGATCGCCAGACACCAGGAGATTCCAGACAAGAGCATGAGCCACGATTCGTGAGCAGTGACGGAATGCAGGTGCCATGCCAAGCTCGGACGCGTCCGGGCGGTTGCAACGGTTGGCCTGTCGTTTGCATCGAGCATTGCTCATGGAAATGCCGCTGTACGAGTCGTGGGCTTCTGGAAAACACTACGACCGCAAGCCCCGACTCGACGTCAACGCTCCCCCCTTCGACCGGAATCCATCCGCTTGGAGTCAGCGCATCCCCGTTGCCATTCTCTCGGCGATCGGCTTCGCCATCTCGGCGTACTTGGCGCTTTTCCAGTGGGGCCTGGTCCAATCCGTATACGACCCCATCTTTGGTGAGGGCTCGGAGAAAGTGCTCATGTCCGATGCGTCGAAGGCGATGCACCACTACATGCGCATCCCCGACGCGGCGCTAGGCGCTTTAGCCTATCTCGGTGACGGTATCTTTGGAATGGCGGGGTCGACGCGCCGTTGGCAATACCGGCCGTGGATGGTGCTGCTCTTTGGATTCGACGTCATTCCGCTGGGAGTTGTAAGCATCATTCTCGTCGTCACCCAGGGAGCAGTCGTAGGAAGCTGGTGCTTTTTGTGCCTGGTGAGCGCGGTGGTTTCTCTGGCCCTCATCGTGCTTGCCTATGATGAAGTCTGGGCCAGCATCACCTATCTACGCCGGGTACATCGCGCGACCGGAAACTGGCGCATGGTGTGGGACGCGTTCTTGGGTCGTCCCCATGCGGTCTTCGAGCGTGTGGCCCTGGGTGAGAAGAAGGAGGAGCCCCATGTGGCCTAGAACGGTTGAAATCATGTTGTCGATGTGGCTTCTGTCGAGCCCGTTCATCTTCCATCCCAGTGGTCGAGAGCCGCTGCCGTTTGCATTGACGTACTTAGCGGCGCTCTCGACGCTCACGATCTCGTCCCTCTGCTTCTTCCGAAAATGGGAAAGGCTCCATGTGGGGACTCTCTTGGTCGGGGTCATCTTGGCCGTCGTCGCGTATCTCCAGGCGGGCCGCGATGCCTCGCCCGCCTATCAGAACCTCATCATCAGCGGGCTGCTCATTTCCATGATGGGAATGATTCCGACGCATTGTGACGTTCCGCCCCGGAAGTGGGAACTGTTCTTCGAGAAAGACTGAGCGGGCGGAGAGAGGAACTGGCACGCGCGCTGCATCACGCCATCTCATGAACCACCATCAGCCAGAAACCAGACTGATCCGGCGCACGTACGTCGCGTCCCTGCCGCTTGCCCTCTTGTTGTTCGGCGGGTGTGATCCGTCCGATGAGCGCGCCGTCCTCGACACCGACGAACTCGGGCGAGCCGGACAGCCCGCGCCGGGACAGGAGCCAGAAACCCATGACAGTCCGCTCAACGCGCCGGATACCTATCTCCGGACCGAGTTCGAACTCGAAACCGACAAGGACTTCGAGACCGACGTCTGGATTGAAGAAATCACCGCCGGCCTGCGCGTCGAAGTGAAGCTCGAGGATGCAGAGCCCGGTACGTACGAGGTAGTGATTCACGAATCTGGCGCGTGCGGCTCGCAGCCTCTTGGTCCGCCTCTCAACCTCACGGCCCGGGCAGACGACGACGCGAAACGTGAAATCGGACGGATAGATGTCGAGAGCGACGGAGAAGCGCGCGCTCGTTGGCTCACTTCGAGAGGGAACCTCCGCGAGAAGCAGGACCACACCGTCCTCGGCCGCGCGTTCGCCCTGTATCGAGCGGGCGAAAAGAATCCCCTGGCATGTGGCAAGGTCATCATGGACTGATCGAACACGAACTCGGTGGGGCAAAAAGTCTCACCCGAGGGCCCAAGTGAGGCATTTTGACGCAGCGCATCCCTCGCAGCGGCCTCGAGAGGCCGCTGCGAGAAGCCCGAGTCAGCGCTCGCTGCCTTCGAGCGGACCTCCGGCGAAACCGAACCCGTCGCTCTCGAGCTGAAGCTTTTTACTCCGCTTGAGTTCGGCGAAACGCTTGTCCAGGTCCTTCTCCTCGTTCTTGGAGAGAATGCGTTCGGCCTGATCGAAGAGCTCGCCCTCCTCTTCGTCGACGTGGTGCTTGATGGCTCTTTCCAGATCCTCGAGAGCGCTGATTTGCTCGGGGCTGTCGGGAGCGGACGCGAAGACGGCCCGGAGGGCGTGCTCGATCTCTTCGTGTTCTCTCCGACTATGGCCAGCCACGGGCCGCGTTTCGTCGAATCGGTCCAGTGCTTCGTAGAGGGTCTCCTCTTCGGCGTAGGAGTGCGAAAGCACCTCGATCCGGATCTCATCGACAAGTGCTGCTCGCTTCTTACTCGATTTCTCTTGGATTGCCTTCCTGAGAAGAGAAGCGACCTCTCCGTGCTCCTTCGCCAAAGTCGCGTAGATCCCCGTTCGGCCTTTGAGCACGCTCCCGGCTTGTTTTGCGGCGCCTCGGAGCCCCGTCGTCATGTCAGTCATTTTTCCTCCACGTCATGTTGGTTCGTTCTCGATTGAAACCAGGCGGCGATGTGAGTTCCCAATGACTCTGTGTCTTGGTTTCGACCCAACCTCCGCCGCTGGGCATTGCTCCAAGTAGCAAAGGCCGTGCCGTCGAATCTTGCGCCGACATCAGATGCCGACGTGGATTCGATGGAGCGCGATCAGCGAATTGCGTGATCCCAAGCGCCGTATCTCTCGCGAACGACGCCTCGTGGAAAGGCACACACGATCACGAGCAGCCCGAGGATGCAGCTGAAAGCGGCGAGCGGAAGCGAGACGCTGAAGACCCAAGCACAAGCCGCGACAGCCGCCCCGAGAAGTACGTTCAGATAGCGTCCGCTCCTGACCACCTCGCCCATAGAAATCACGCTCACAGTGACGATCAATGCTCCGCCCAAGTGAGCCACATCGGCCGCGCGCGTCTCGATCGCTACACCGAATGCGGTCGGAAGAAACATCAAGACGAGACCCATTGCTGTCGCCACCACGAGAGTCCAGGGCGCACTCATTCCCCAGAGCGAAGAAGCGATGACGGGAAGCGGCCTGTCGGAGAGGCTTGCCAGCCGAGGTGAACGTTCGTCCGGTTGGCACCCATCGGCCCGACCGCCTTTCCAGAATACTGCCCAAAGGGAGCCCCCGCGGTCGCCCCGCTGCCTGGCCAGCTTGAGATGTTGACACATGGCCACCACTTCATCGACCTCGAGAGGGATCATCGGCAGCATGATGAGAGCCGCCAGCAAGCAGAACGTACACCAGGCGTGAACGATGACGGGTTGAGAAATGACGAGGAGGACGTGTGTGAGCCCGAGGGGAATGACCAAGATGCCGAAGAAGGCCACCATCCAGGGCATCGTTCTCCATCGAGCCTTGCTGCCCATGTATCCCATCAAAAACTCGAAGGTGTACGAGATGGTACCCAGCCCTGCGTCGGAGATCGGAAGTGAGTGCGACATTTTCGAGTCGATGGCGCGCTGCGTCCCCGCTTCGAATCCGAAGAAGGGATCCCAGACTGCTTCGATGTAGCCGAGCTGGTACATGGCCAAGTAGCGCGACACCGCGTAGCCGAGGAATCCGAGGAGGATCATCACCCACCTTTGGGGCCAGCTCGATGGGTTGTAGCTCCACCCCGGCGGAGTGGCGGGCCCATGCTGCATGAACATCGGCATGTTCGGCATCCCGGGAATCAGGACCGTGAGGGCCATCACCAACATGCCGACCATCGACCCGTTCGCGTAGCTCGCAGGGGTTGGCGCCCAGAAGAGGACTGGCGCGAAGGTGAGCCAGATGCCGACGAAGCAGCAGATCCACAGGCTGATGGGACGATTCGGCTTCAGCGAGCGCCACCCGAAGAACAAGAGGAGTGCGCCGCTGCACAGATCGCTTACGGTCATCAGCCATGCTCTCAGGCTCCTGAGTTCGGCGCTGGGAGCGTCGTAGAACCAAGGCCCCCGACCGCCGCTGGGATCGACCCAATGGCTTTCGTCGAGGTACCCGAACGACACGGGCGCGAGCAAGAGCCAGACGCCCAATAGGGGCAGCGTCCAGTAGATCCAGAGCGTATGCTCGTGGTGAGCCTCGAGCATTTTCTTGCGGTCATCGTCGCCGTGTCCCGAGTGTTCCTTGGAATGCTTTGCTTTCCCGAGAGCCATGGGTCGAGAAACGCCTCGGTTGCTCATCCGTTCTCCTTTGCTTGAAGTGTTTCGGTTCCGCGTAGGGAAGCAGTCACGCTGCAGCCGGCTTTTGTCTTCGAACTTTGCGAAGGACGAACCCGCTCGAAGGACGGGCAGGGATCTGTGTCCACGAGATCGAAAGGTCTTGTCGCGGGACGGCGTAGCTGAGCGCCGAAAGGCGGCTCAAACAAAGCCTCATGAGCTCTTCTGTCAGCCATTCACCCGCGCACCGATGGCCGAGGAAGTGGTCTCCACCGCCCTGGGGAATGAAAGTGTGGGGCTGGATCGGGGTTTGCTCGAACCTTCGGGGGAGAAACTGCTCGGGGTGGTCGTAGGTTCGCGCGTCGCGGTTGGTTCCGAAGAGGTCGAGCAAGGTCAGACGCCCCTTGGGAATCGTTTGACCTTGGAACTCGACGGAGCGCGTGGCGCGAGCGGCGACCATGGGAAAGAACGGATGTAGCCGCCGCACTTCGGTGATGAAGTGGCCTTGGGCTCGAGCGTCCTCGGGAGGGGGAACGAGATCGGGATGATGGTGCATGGCGACGGCCAGGGCAGTGCAGTACCAGGCAACGGCGACGGTCGGGCGGACCATGTTGTTCAGTTCGACGGCGACGATGCCGGAGGGAAGCGGGTTGCCGTTGAGGTCGGTGTGTCTGCAAAACCGCGAGAGCACGCTTTCCCGTGGCGCCGTCGGGGTACGCCGTTCGGAATTTACGACCTGCTCCAGCCATTCGTCGAGACGTTTACGCGCTGCGCGTGCGCGCAGGTGTGACGTTTTGGTCGGGACCGCCCCTTCGATGAGAAGGCGAAAGTCGCGAGTCTGCCCGGGGAGAGCCGCAATCGGGATTCCGCACCACGTCATCATCATCTCGCAGAACATCTCGGCGAGTTCGTCGAGGAGCACGACTTCCTCTCGCTCCTCCCATCTCTCCGTTCGTTCATCGAACTTCTGGTTCGCCAAGAGCGCCAAGCCGGAGAGAGCTGGCTTGTCGAAGCAGGACATGAACAGCGCCTTGCGGTGTTCGTGGTCGGGACCGTCGAGCCCCTGCACTCCGCCTTCGCCGAAGAGCGTCTTCTGAAGGAACGTCGGGGCCGAACCGGCACGCTCGAAGTTGCTCGCGTCATAGAACACGGCTGCAGCTTCGGGGCCGGTCAGGCACGTCGTTCTCTCCAGGAAGAAGCGCGTCTCGAAAATGTCCCGGCCGAGGCGCTGACAAGTGTCCCGGATGAACGGATACCCTCGGAGGGCAAGCGTCAACGTATCGTCGGGAAGGAGTTCTTCGATCGTTTTCGGGATGTGGAGTGAAACTCTGCTTGGGCGGGCCACCTTCGCGCACAAGCAACTCCCAAGCCAATTTGCGTCGTCCACCCGCGAACGACCGTCCGATGTGCATTCATGGCGCAGGCCTTGCAGGCGGCGGTGCGGTCGCTGAGATGCAGCGTGCCGAGTGCCACCCATAGGTGGCGAAAGAAGGAGACCAACATGAAATCAACCTACTTGATCGGAATCGTCAGCGCGCTCACTTGCCTCGCCTGTGACAAGGACGGCCTGGACAACATGGACACGATGGATACCGTCGATCAGCCGGGTGTGGACAGTCCCAGCCGCGGCCAGCCGGGTGCTGCAGCGACTGAGGGAGACCGAGGGACCACTCAGGACCGGAGGGCAGGCGAGCCGGCGGATGGTCAGGCGCGCAACGACGCCAAGGCAGACATCGATCCCGCTACCGGTGACATGAAGATCGATGGAGAGGCGCGCTTTTCGGAGGACGGAAAGGGCGTGAAGATCGTCGTGAACGTCAAGGACGCGCCAACCGGTGAAAAAGGCATTCACATCCACGAGAAGGGCGACTGCTCCGATGTTCCCGGCGACAGCATGGGCGGGCATTTTGCGCCTCAAGGCGACAAGCATGGTCTACCCGATGCTCCCCAAGACCAAATCCACTTGGGTGACCTCGGAAACATCGACATCAAAGACGACGGGACCGGCAAGCTCGAAATCACCGTCGAGAAGGCCAACCTCAAGAAGGGCGATCCCATGTCATTTCTGGGGAAGGCGCTCATCATCCACGAGAGCAAGGACAAGGGTCCGGAGCATCAACCCTCGGGGAGTTCTGGGAAGCCGATTGCCTGTGGCGTGATCAAGGAGGCGTGAGCATCACGTCTGCTCGGAACTTGGGCCGAGCCTTGCGAGGCGCGTCGTCCCGTTTCGACGAGCCCGTCAGGGTGAGGCAAATCGTCTCACCCTGACGCGCAGATGGGGCAATATGCACCAGGTCATTCGGCGCGCGGCACCCCGAGCTTCTCGCCGAGTCCGGGCTGGGTGTCCCGAACTCGAGAGCTAACCGGCAACCGTTTGTCCTCCCAGAATGTCCAGAACCTCGCCCGAGATGAAGGAGCTGTCGGCAGATGATGCCAGAAATACGTAAGCGGGTGCGATCTCTTCGGGTTGTGCGGGACGCCCCAACGGCTGCGAAGCGCCAAACTTCTCGACCTCCTCCGGTGGGCGCTCTGCCGGATTGAGAGGAGTCCAGACAGGCCCAGGGGCGACGACGTTGACGCGTATCCCGCGATCCGTGAGCATCTGAGCGAGCGACTTGCTGAGCGCGTGGATGGCCCCCTTGGAAGCCGCATAATCGAGCAAACCGCTGCTTCCCTGCACTCCAACGACCGAACCGGTGTTGATGATCGCGCCCCCCTTGGGAAGCTTGGGGACGCAGGCCTTGATCATATAAAAATAGCCGTAAAGGTTCGTCTGAATGGTCCGATCGAATTGTTCGAGGTCCAGATCGTCGATGTCTTTGACGTGGTTTTGGTAGGCTGCATTGTTGACCAGGATGTCGAGCCCGCCGAGCTTCTCCACCGTGGTGCGAGCGGCCTTTTGACAGAAGTCGAAGTCGCGCACGTCGCCGTAAAGCACGAGCGCCTTGCGTCCGAGGTCCTCCACCTCGGCTTCGATGCGCTGTGCATCGACGCGTTCCTCCTTTAGTGCAGTAATCGCTACGTCAGCGCCTTCGCGCGCGAACAAGTAGGCCACGGCGCGTCCGATCCCCGAATCGCCTCCGGTGATCAGGGCAACCTTTCCCGCTAGTTTTCCGGCCTCTCGGTACTCGGGGCCATGATAGTGGGGTGCGGGACGAAGGTTTTCTTCGAGACCCGGAGGCGTCATCTGCTCGTTTCCGGGAAAGGGGGGTCTGAGCTGACTCGAGGGCATACGTATCTCCGTTGAATGGGTGATGGGGATGTGATGTTGCTCCTCAGAGCGCAAGGGTCGTGCCAAGACTCGGGGCTCTTCGTGAAATCTGGCACCATGTTTGCTGTAGCCTCCGACGTGAGCCTCGAAAACGACAGGAGCCTCGAAGGGCGAGTAGTAGTCATCACGGGTGCTAGTGCGGGTGTGGGAAGGGCCTGCGCCATTGAGTTTGCTCGCCTGGGGGCGAAGGTCGCCCTACTCGGGCGCGAGAAGGCCGCTCTCGAGGAGACTCTCGGCGAGGTTGCCCCTCGTGGGGAGGGAGGAGCGGTCTTTGACGTGGACATTTCCGACGCTGCCAGATTGGCGGAAGTCGCCGACCAGATCGAAGAAACACTCGGGCCCATCTACGTCTGGGTGAACAACGCGATGGTGTCGGCTTTCGGCCGCGTGACGGAAATCATGCCCGAAGAATTCGAGCGTGTCATGCAGGTGACGTACCTCGGGACCGTGTACGGGTCCCAGCTCGCTCTTCTCAAGATGCGAGCACACGGAGAGGGTCGAATCATTCAGGTGGGTTCCGCGCTCGCCTATCGGGGCATTCCTCTACAGGCGGCCTACTGCGCGGCCAAGCATGCGGTTCAAGGCTTCACGGATTCACTACGGAGCGAACTCTTGCACGACAAGAGTCCCATCACAGTTTCGATGGTCCAGCTCCCCGCCCTGAACACCCCCCAGTTCGACTGGGTCATGAGCCGTCTACCCAACAAGCCTCAACCGGTACCCCCTATCTACCAACCCGAGGTGGCGGCACGCGGAATCGCTCACATGGCTCTTCATCCACGACGAGAGCTCATGATCGGCTCTTCGACGGTGATTGCCATCTGGGGGAACAAGTTCTTCCCAGGGCTCGGCGATCGGTATCTGGCCCACGGCGGCATCGACTCCCAACAGACGGACGCTCCCGAGGATCCACGACGACCGAACAACTTGTGGACCCCGGTCCGGGACAAGCATCGCACTCATGGGCGTTTCGACGAGTCGTCCAAGAGTCATAGCACGCAGCTCTGGCTCACTCTCCACCGTTCACTTCTTGCTGCATTCGTAGGCGTGATCGCCATTTTGGCGCTCACCCTTTGGACACTTGGCTTTTCGGGACCGTGAGCATGCTCATCGAGGATTATGGAATCATAGGAGATGCTGGGAGTGTTGCTCTGATCAATCGAGAAGGGTCCATCGACTGGCTGTGTTGGCCCGAGTTTCACAGTCCATCTCTTTTCGCCCGCCTTCTGGATGATGAGGAGGGCGGATACTGCAAGCTCGCGCCCCAGGATCTCGAGGGGATCTCCATCGAGAGACGGTACGTACCGGACACGGCGGTGCTCCAGACCGACTTCGCGGGAGCCGAAGGAGTCTTGCGCGTGACCGACTTCATGGTGGCCTGGCGTCCCAGCGAAAAGGAAGAGCTACGCCCTGATCACCGCATCGTGCGCCGCGCCGAATGCCTCTCGGGTAAGACCAAAGTGCGCTTCGTTTGCGACCTGCGCCCGGATTTTGCGCGGCGCGTCGAGCCCCCTCGGTACAGAGGAAGGATGGGATACTTCTACGAGTTCGGCCCGCACGTCGTGGTCGTTCAGGGAGAAGTCCCTCTTGCCCTCGTGGACGGTCAGGTGGTGGCTGAATTCGAGTTGCAGCAAGGTGACGTGGTCCGCTTTGCCCTCGACTATGACCAGGGCACCGTGGCACACATGTGTCCATTGGGAGAGTTCGCGGACCAGGAACTAGATGAAACTCGCGCCTTCTGGACCTCCTGGGCCGACCGCTGCAAGGCCCAGGGGCCCCACCGCGAGCAACTTGTCAGAAGCTTGATCACGCTCAAGCTTCTGACCCAATCCTCCACCGGAGCGATTGTCGCCGGCGCAACGACTTCGCTCCCCGAAGAGATCGGAGGTACTCGCAATTGGGACTACCGCTACTGCTGGATCCGAGATGCGGTGTTTTCATTGAGAGCTTTTGCTTCAATGGGATTCCGTCGCGAAGCCGAGTCGTTCTTCGATTGGATGATCCACGCGGTGGGTCCCAAGATTCGGAGTCTTCACATCGTCTATGACGTGTTCGGGAACAAGACACCGACAGAAGTAGAGCTCACTCACCTGCGTGGGTTTTCGGGGTCCCGCCCGGTCCGCGCGGGGAACGCCGCCAGTCATCAGTTCCAGCTCGATATCTATGGAGAAGTCTTGGTCGCAGCGGAAGAGTACGTCCAGCACGGCGGGACGCTCGACGAGTGGCAGAAGAAGCAACTCCTGAGCTTGGGAAGAGGCATCCTTCGTGATTACCAGGAGCCCGACGCCGGTATCTGGGAAAAGCGCTCCGAACGTCGCCGCCACACTCACTCACTTCTCCTTTGTTGGTGCGGTCTGACATCCATCGAAAACCTGAGGAACCGCGGCCATCTGGAGTGCAGCAGCAAGGACGCGTCCTCGTTCCGTGAAGCGAGGGACCGAATCACGGAAACAATCGAGAACGAGTGTTTCGATCCTCACGCCGGGACCTATGTCTCCGAAACGCACGGAACCGATGTCGATGCGGCTCTGCTGAAGCTGGCGCTCAATGGCTTCGTCGAGGCGGATTCCCCGAGAATGCAGAAAACCTACGAGCGTCTCGCCCGGGAGCTGTCCAACGGGGCCCACCTCTATCGTTATCACACGCAGGGCGATTCACATGACGGTCTCGAAGGACACGAGGGCGCTTTTTTCCTGTGTTCATTCTGGGCGGTCGAGTATTTGGCGCTTGCCGGCAGAGTCGAGGAAGCTCGCGAGAAGTTCGATGAGCTCATGAAGAGCGGCAACGACCTCGGTCTCTTCTCCGAAGAGTTCGACCCGGAGCGCGAACGACTCCTCGGGAACTTCCCTCAGGCCTTCACCCACGTCGGGGTCATCAACGCTTGTGCACGCGTCGAACCTTCCACCCACGCTCAGCCGCCGTCGCCCACCGGGGGGCGCTCGCGGCAGCGCCCTCCTGGGGGTCGTCCGCATTTGGACAAGGGCGAGCCGCCCAGCCGTGTCGGGGTGGCGGGATGAACGTCGGCGATTTCTTCGTGTGGGGCTTTGTCGCGACGCTGGTGCTCACGACGACGATGTCCTTGGCCCAGGGCGCTGGAATCACGCGCATCAGTTTGCCGTTTCTGCTGGGAACCGCCGTGTCCGACAACCGGGCTCGAGCAATGGGGCTCGGGACGGTCATGCACTTTTCCGTCGGCTTCGTGGTGGCTCTCATCCACGTGGCGGTTTACGAAAGCCTGGGCTGGACCAACGGGTGGCTAGGCGCGCTGGTTGGCGCGGTTCACGGACTCTTCGTGCTCACGACTGTCCTTCAAGTGCTCCCCTACGTCCACCCACGCCTGGCGAGTCAACACCAGGGTCCGACACCGACACGTCGCCTGGAACCGCCCGGATTTTTGGGGATGAACTATGGACGGCCGACCCCCGCCGTCACGTTCGTGGCCCACGTCATCTACGGCGCCCTGCTCGGTGCCTTCTATAGCCCGAGCTTGTAGACGACTGTGGCAAATCGCCACGGCCCGTGTGGCAAATTGCCACAGTCCCCGTGACAATTTGCCACACATCGCCCCAACTCCGGCCTCAGAAAAGCCGGTCGAACAACGAAAACCACAGCACCCCGAGCATCACCGCGAGGAGCGCGGCGACCCGGAGTACCGGGGCAGAAGAGCGCATTTTCGCGGCCTCGGCCCGGGAGAGGCGGCCGTAAGCGAGAACCTCCGCGGAATGCAGGGGGAGGTGGCCCGTGTGGTGATGGATCTGTTCGCGACAGCTGAAGCCATCAGCGATGTGTGAGAGAGAAGGTCTGGCGTCGAGGGCAGGATAGAGCTTTCGTTTCCCCACGTCCTGACTCACCCCGTACTTGTCCTTCTCGAAACCGAACGAGCCCGCCATCCCGCAGCAGCTGTCGTTCGGTTCATCGAGATCGAGCCCGGCTCGTTTCAAAAGGGTCCGATCTGCTTCGATGTCGAGGATGGCCTTCTGGTGACAGTGCGCTTGATAAATCGCCTGACCCTCGATGTGCGGCGGGGTGTATTCGCCTTTGTCCGCCAAGAATTCGTTCAGGGTTCGAACGCGCGCCGACAGCGCCCTGGCCGCCTCTTGATCCCGGACGAGCTTGAGGAGTTCGTCGCGGAACGCGGCGACACAGCTCGGTTCGACCCCGATGATGGGTTCGTCCCCTGAGGCGTGCGTTTCCTCCAGGATGTCGCGCCAGAGTTTCTTCGCCTCCTCGAGCATGCCGTAGTCGTAGAGGGCGCGCCCGCAGCAGAGCTTCTTCTCGAAGATGGCCACCCGGTGTCCCGCGTCTTCGAGCACCTTCGTCGCTGCGACGAGCGTTTCAGGGTGAAAGTGATTGTTGAAAGTGTCGACCCAAAGCCAGACGCGGTCCCCGTTCGGGTTTCGGGGCTCGTGCCCGGAGAACCAGGCGCGAAAGGTTTGCGGGGCGAATGGGGGAACACGCCGGTCGGGCGCCATGTTCGCCGCCCACTTGAAGAGTGGCGCTACACCGGGCGCGTGAGCGAGCGAGTTTACCAAACCGGGGGCGAGCGCGGCCAGCCTGACCCAGCGGTGGATCCATCCAAAGGCATACTGCTCGCGCGGGCGCAGACGGCCTTCGTAATAATGCGAGAGGAACTCGGCCTTGTAGGTCGGCATGTCGACGGTCACCGGGCATTCGGACGTGCAGCCCTTGCAGGCCAAACACAGGTCGAGAGATTCCTTCACCTCTTCGTTCCGAAAGCCTCCTTCGAGCGGTGTGCCGACCATCATTTCGAAGAGCAATCGCGCGCGACCTCGCGTGCTGTGCTTCTCTTCCTTGGTGACCATGAAGCTCGGGCACATCGTGCCACCATCGTTGCGACGACACGTTCCAACCCCGGCGCAGCGAGAGGCAGCGTGCGCAAAGCTTCCGCCATCCTCTGCGAAATGAAAATGTGTTTGCGGCTTCCGATGCTCGTAGTCGGGCCCCATGCGTAAATTCGTCGTGCGCGGGAACGCGTCGATCACCTTGCCCGGATTCATCTTCAGACGGGGGTCGAAGATGTGCTTGAACTCCCGAAAAGCCTCCATCACCTGCGCCCCGAACATGCGGGGCAGGAGGTCGCCGCGCGCTTGACCGTCGCCGTGCTCTCCCGAGATGGAGCCTCCCAGCTCAACGACCAGGTCGGCGGCGGCGCGTGTGAATTCCTGGTAAGTGCCGACGCCTTCCTCGCTTTTTAGGTCGAAGTCGATGCGACAATGGATGCAGCCTTGCGCGAAGTGGCCGTAGAGGGCTGCGTCGTAGCCGTAGCTATCGAGGAGCGCTTCGAAACGGCGCAGGTACTCTCCCACACGTGCGGGTGGAACCGCTGCGTCTTCCCATCCCGGCCAGGTGTCAGGCCGGCCCGGGACGTACGCCGTCGCTCCGAGCCCCGATTCTCGCGCTTCCCAAAGCTCGGCTTGTGCGGCCGGATCGCGATAGACCTTGGCCGATATGCAGCGACCATGCTTTTCGGCGTACTTCACGAAACGCTCGGCCTGCTTCGCTGCGTCGTCCTCGTCGTCGGCTCCGAACTCCACGAGCAGCCATCCATTTCCCTCGGGCAAATACTCGAGGTCGCCAACGTTCAGGTGTTTCTCGCGCATGAAATCGACGAGCTTCTGGTCGATCCCTTCGCAACCGATGGGAGCGAACTGGCGAATCAAGTCGATATCGTCGCCGGCACGGAAGACGGAAGGATAGCCGAGGACGGCCAAAACTCGCTTCGGCTTGTGATCGACCAGGTGCACCGTGGCGCGCGGGACGAACACACAGGTGCCTTCGGAGCCCACCAGCGCGTGCGCCAAGTTGAAACCGTGTTCCGGAAGCAGCGCCGGGAGATTGTACCCCGAAACCCTTCGGGGGATATTCGGGAAGTCTCTCACTATCGCGTCGTGATGACGGTCACGGAGGTTCCGCAAGGATTCGTAGATACGCCCACGCCGCCCGCCTTCGGCAATGATCGCCTCGAGCTCCTCTTCGCTGGTCGCCCCGACGACCATCCGCTCTCCATCGTAGGTCAGGACCTCCATCTGAAGGAGGTTGTCTTCGGTGCGTGGCCCCTTACCGTAAAACTCCGACAGGACGGCGTGCACGCCACAGGAGTTGTTTCCGATCATGCCGCCCAGAGTGCAGTGGGTGTGCGTGGAAGGGTCGGGTCCAAAGGTCAGCCCGTGCTTTTCGGCAGCTCGTCGGAGCGTGTCCAAGTTGGTTCCGGGCAAGACCGTGGCCGTGCGGTTTTCCACGTCGATGCTCTCCACCCCGTGCAGGTATTTGGAACAATCGAGGACTACTGCAGTGTTGCAGCATTGTCCGGCCAGGCTCGTTCCGCCTCCTCGTGAGAGGACGGGTACACCGTGTTCCGCAGCAACACGAAACGTGGCTACCACGTCGTCCAGATCACGCGGAACCACGACGCCGATGGGGACCTGCCTGTAGTTCGAACCGTCGGTGGCGTAGAGCGAGCGGCTGCCGGTGTCGAATCGAATCTCTCCGCGGACGACGCGCTCGAGGCTTCGGACGAGACGATCGCGCTCCTCTTCGGAAATATCTCTTTCGGGGGTCGTTTGATTCATGGATTCCTCGCGGGCAAGCGCTCGCGTTCAGGCGCTGAGAAGGTAACGCTCGACATCCGGCTCTTTCAGATTCAAACCCAGCCCAGGACGAGCCTCGTCCGTGCGCAGCATTCCACCATCTGGCTGTTGCACTCCATCGAAGAACCGACGCTCGAGTCGCGCGTGGTCGTAGAAGTACTCGACGTGGCGGACCGGCTCGCAGCACATCGCGAGCGGGAGGTGAAGCGCGGGTGCCGTATGCGTCGAGGCAGGCACGTGATGTGCCTCACACAGAGCCATGGCTTGCAAGAATCCGGTGTAGCCCAGGCATCGAGTTGCATCCGGCTGCAAGACATCCACACACCCGCCGAGGAGTAGGTCTCGAAAATGTGTGAGATCGTAGCCGTATTCACCAGCCGTGATTTCCATCCCGCGTGGCGCTCGGTCTCGAAGCAAACGGAGCCCGTCGCGATCATCCGAACTCACGGGCTCCTCGAACCAACTCACTCCCAGTCGGGCAAAGGATTCGGCCAAGCGGAGCGCCTGTTTTCTATCGTAGGCGCCGTTGGCATCAACGAACAGTCCAGTCCCGTCCCCAGCGGTCTCTCGGACGACCTGAACTCTTCTTTCGTCCTCATCCGGCGAGCTGCCGACCTTCATCTTCACGAGCGAGAACCCCGCCTGTACGTCTTCCGAGACTCTTCGACAGAGCTCGCGTTCATCGTAAGAGGTGAACCCCCTACTGGAGTAGGTCGGCACTTCGTGGCGCACGGGGCCGAGTAATTGCATGAGCGAGACGTCCAAGCAGCGCGCCTTCAAGTCCCACAGAGCAACGTCCATGGCAGAGATTGCGGATGAAGCGATCCCACGCGTACCCATGTTTCGGGTGTTTTCTCGCATGCGCTGCCACGTCTGCGTGATGTCCATCGGGCAAGTTTCGAGGACGAGCGGGGCCAGGGTGTCGCGAATCAGGGGCAACGCACTACGGTCGGTGTAGGTGTAGCCGAGACCTCGCTGCGTTTCGGCTGTCACCTCGACGACGACGAGCGTGGTGCTCTTCCATTCGAGCGTCCCATCTGCTTCTCGTGTTTCGGTCGGGAAGACGAACGCTCGAGCTCGAACGCTGTCGATGGGCGGGAAGCTCATTTCAGAATTTGCTTCAGGGACTGGTCCACGATGTGCCAGCGGTTGGTTTCACCCTTGAGCAGAGCTTTCCAATACGCCAGAGCCTGATCGGTTTTGATATGGGGGGGGAGGGGCGGGACCTCCGGGTCGGTGAAGGCTTCGACGATGCACGGACGCTGTGCAGCGAGTGCCTTTTCCCAGCCAGGCACGATGTCTTCCACGGACTTCATCGTGACCGTTTCGAAGTCCAGAAGCTTGCCGTACTCAGCGAACGAAAACGGCGGAAGGCTTTGAGAAGTCTGGTACTTGGGATCACCTTCCATCACCCGCTGCTCCCACGTCACCTGATTCAAGTCGCCGTTGTTGAGCACCAAGATGATGAGCTGCTTGTTGGGCCATTCGTCGACGTAGCGAGTCATCGTCAACAGCCCGTTCATTCCGAGCATCTGCATCGCACCATCGCCGACACAGGCAATGACGGGCCGATCCGGGTGAACGAACTTGGCGGCCAATGCATACGGGACCCCCGGACACATCGTCGCCAGTCCGCCAGAAAGCGACGCCATCATTCCCTCGCGCATCTTGAGGTTGCGCGCGAACCAATTGGCCGCCGACCCGGAGTCGGAGGTCACGATGGCGCGCTCGGGGAGGCGAGGGGAAAGCTCGTGGAAAACCCGCTGTGGGTTGATCGGCTTTGCGTCCGTCATGGCGCGGTCTTCGAGGAGTCGCCACCAATCGGCCACGGACTTTTCGATCTTCTCGCGAAAAGACCGATCGGTGTGCTGCTGCAAAAGAGGGATCAATGCCTGGAGCGTCGGCGCGGCCTCACCATGTAGCGCAACTTCGCATGGGTAGCGCAGATTGAGCATGCGCGGGTTGATGTCGATCTGGACGGCGCGTGCCTGACCTTCCTTCGGTAACCACTCGGAATAGGGAAAGCTCGTCCCGACCATCAGCAGGGAGTCGCACTTCATCATCATCTCGTGACTGGGACCCGTCCCCAAGAGGCCGATTCCACCAGTGACGTAGGGCAACGTGTCGGGGAGGGCCGCCTTGCCGAGCAACGCTTTGGACACGCCCGCCCCGAGCAGCTCGGCGACCTCCATCACCTCCCTTTCCGCTCCGAGGGCACCCGCCCCAATCAAGATGGCGGGTTTGCGAGACTCGTTCAGGACGTTCGCCGCACGCATCAGTTCGTTCTCCGTCGGGACGATGCGCGAATGGGGGTAGCCGATACCGGATAGAGTCGTCCCGTGCTCGCGATCCGGTGAACTCATCGCGTCGAGTTCCTGGACGTCGTTGGGAAAAATGACACAGGTGACGCTCCGTTCTGCCTTGGCGATGCGCATGGCGCGATCGATGAGGTGACGCGCCTGGGCTGGATGCGTGCACATATGCACGTAGTTGTGGGCCACGTCCTTGAAGAGCGAGATCAGGTCGACCTCCTGTTGGTAGTCCGAACCGAGGGCGCTCGTGGCCTGTTGTCCGATCAAGGCGACGACCGGGGTGTGGTCCTTTTGTGCATCGTAGAGCCCATTGAGGAGGTGGATGGCCCCGGGACCAGAAGTTGCCAAACAAACGCCCACTTCGCCCGAGAATTTCGCGTGGGCGCAGGCCATGAAGGCCGCCAGCTCTTCGTGACGGGCCTGAATGAACCGCACGTGGTGTTCCGAGTTCTCTGCCCGTTGCATGGCTCCGAGAAGACCGTTGATGCCGTCACCCGGGTATCCGTAAATCGTTCGAACTCCCCAATCGTGAAGGCGCTCGATGACGTAGTCGCTGACGGTAGAACTCATTTTGATTTTGCTCCTTCGGAAAATGACGGCGCGGTCGTTCGCTGAGATCAGCGCCGACCACGCCCCCCGCAATTCATGACGGAAGAACTCGGCTCCTCCGGTTCGAACCCTGAGGCGAGCAATAGACATGCCACCAGCACGCAGTTGTCTCGGAGCACATCGACCATTCGGTCGATGTGCACACGGATCCTCGGCGTCGGAACATGCATCACCGCCGTCGTGCGCGGCTGTTCCTCACGCGTCGAGAAGCACCACTGAAGGGAGCGCGCTCAGCGAGCCCGTGGGGGCGCCTTCGGCACCTGCTTCGAGGATCGGCTCCGTCCACCGCGCACGCGTGGGAGTGGGGCAAAACGCCTCACGTCATCTTGGCGTGTGGCATTTTGCATCACAAAACGCGAGTTCACGAGCGTTCGTGCGTGAACTCGCGTTTCTGTCACTCGACGCAATTTGCGTCGTCACACGCTCCTATAGCGCAATCATCGTCGGTCGCGCACGCGGTGAGGCAGCGTGCTGGCGCGTCGCTATCGGAATCGACGCACGCAAATGGAGTGCAGTCATACGGCGTGACGCCGACCATCAGCGCGCTCCCGTCGTCCGAACATTGCCCCATGGAATCGTAGCTGCCGTCCTCCGGAACGAACAGACGACCTGGTGCTCCCGCCACGGCGGGGTCGTTGTGACACGCGTTGCAACCGCCGGAAGGCGGAGGAGCAGGCATGTCGACCATCACGCCGTCTTTCTCCAGGGTGACCCAGTAGGGGAAGTCGAGCTCAGTGTTCGTGTAGAAGTTTCCGACGCCGTTCGTGGTGAGAGTCAGCGTGTTGCCGGTGATGTCGTGGATCAGGACCTTGACGCCGGACGCTCCAACGTCGCTGTCGGCGGACTCGAACACCGTCCCGGCCACGGTCCACGCGGGGGCATCGGGATATTGCGAGCTCGGCCCGCCATGGCAGGAGCGACAGTTGTCGCCAGGAAGCATGGTGGGGCCCGTGGCGAAACCCTGTTCGGCTTCGGTGCCGCCTTCGGCGCCGGAGCATGCGAGGGGGAGCGCAAAGAGCACGAGCGCGCCGGTCGTCACGAGGAAGCGAGAGACCGAGGTGCGTAGATCCCAGAGCGAGGACACAGAGCTACGTGGTGCGGGTAAGTGCGTCATTTGGGTTCTCCAGTCGGCGGGCAAAGCAAGATTTGGTTGTGGAGGAAGTTGCTGATGACCACGTGTGCTCGCTGACCCGGGTCTGCGTGACCGAGGAAGGTTTCGCAGAGTGCGGCGAGGGTCGTGCCCCGCTGCAGCCTCTGGAGGGCCAAAGCTTCGTCCTCGGCGAGCGAGCGATGGCGAACGACGAACTTTTTGCGGAAGAACATGAGCCAGAGCCTCTCTTCGCCGCTCGCTCCGCGATGTGCGTCCCGTTTCTCCGTGAAAAGACGTAGAGTCCGCACGTCGGTCTCGATCAGATGCGCGCTCTCGGTCGCTTGGAGAACACAACCTGGGGACAATGCCTGCAGCCCCGTCAGAGTCAGGGGCCCTGCGGGATCTGCGGGGGCGCGAAGCGCGAGGTTGCGTGCGACTTCGACCCTCGCGAGGGCCGCGGCCTGCTCGCGTCCCGGAAGTCGCGCTAGAAAGTCTCCGAACCCGTTCGTAAAATGCTCGAGGGCCGCGTGACGTCCTGGATGAGCGAGCGTGTACTTTTGGGCAAGCGCTGGGAAGGCTTCGCCGAGGAGCCTCTGCGTCTTGGGCAGCAGATCGCTCAGCGCTTTTTGCTGTCGGACGAAGAAGGCGCCTGCGTAGACTTCGGCTCGGCTTTGGGCCGATAAGTTCGGGGTCGAGACGAAGCATCGCCCGATTTCGAGGGGGGTCGCCTCTCGACGTGCTGCTTTCCAGAAGAGTGCCTGTGCCTCGGCGAGGGTCATGGGGCCGCCACCTCCCGGGGGAGAACTGTCGAGGGCGATGGGGTGTGCCGATCCGTCGAACGGCGGGCGGCGAATGCCTCGAGTCGTCTCTGAGCCGAGGCGGCCTGAGCTTCTACCTCATCGAGACTGGGCAGGTTGGAGTCCCATTCCACGATTGTGGGGCGCGGACCGATACGGCCCAAGGTGTATTCGTACAGCTGCCAAACGACGTCCGGAACGGCAGATCCGTGGTCGTCGAGAATGTGGGTGCCGTAGTCCGTGTGCCCGGCGAGGTGATAGTACTTCACGCGCTGTGCGGGGATGCCGTCCACGTAGTTCCTCGGGTCCAGGCCGTGGTTGTGCGCCGTGACGAACACGTTGTTGACGTCGAGGAGGCACTCGCAGTCGGCCTCTTCCAGCACCGCCGCCAAGAATTGTTCCTCGGTCATGTGACTCTCGTGAAACGTGACGTAGCTCGAGACGTTCTCGATACAGATCCGGCGCCCGAGGTGGTCCTGGGCTTGTCGGATGCGCTGACTCACGTGACGGATGGCTTCGTCCGTATAGGGAAGCGGCCACAAATCGTACGCTCGATTCCCGTTCACGCTCGAGAAACAGAGATGATCGGAAATGGTGAGCGGGTCGGTCGAGCGTGCCAAGCGCGCGAGGCGCCTCAGGTAGGCCTGGTCGAGGGGGTCGAGGGAACCGAGCGACATCCCCACTCCGTGCAGGATGATGGGGATGTCTCGACGAACTCGTTCGAGTACTTTCATCGGGCGTCCGCCGCGATCGAGGAAATTCTCGCTCACGACTTCTGCACACGCCGCGCGCACACCCGACGCGAGGATGCGGTCGTAGTGGCCGGTGCGCAGACCGATTCCCGCACCCACGGATCCGTTCGACACTCGGTGTTTCTCCACGAAAAGAAGGGCTCGTTCAGCCCTCGCGGATGGTTCCCTCCTGCTCTTCGCACTCTTCTTCGGTGACGAGCAAAAACCCCTGACCTTCGCAGGAGTTCATGCCTTCGCACGAGCTCGAGCCATCGGTGCTGGCGCAGTCACTCGTACCTTCACAACTGTTGATGCCTTCGCATTGAACGAGATCTTGAGACTGCTCTTTGTCATCGGAGTCCGTCTCCGCAGCGCATCCCATAGCTCCGAACAGCCCAAGTACGGCCGTTGCCACAATCTTTCCGTTGTTCATCGTCTACTCCTCCAAAAGTCGCACTCCACCCGATCAATGGTTCCGGCCCCGTGGGGTGGGCACGTGTAGCTGAGCAGAACCTCGTGTATGGGTAGGCTTACGAAGGAGCGCGCGGACGGGTTTCTCTATTTTTCGAAAACTCTACGCGAGTCCGACGTAGAGCTTTTGCACGTCATCGTCCTCGTCGAGCGCGGAAAGGAACGCCTCGACCTCTTCTCGTGCGTCTTGCTCGAGAGAAACCGGATTCTTCGCCACCCATTCGAGTCCCGATGCCGTGACGTTCCAGCCACGGGCCGAGAGCGCTTTGGTGACGATGTCCAGGTCGCTCGGGTCGGTGACGAAGCGCGAGCCGCCGTCATCGCTGGGGGCGACATCCTGGGCACCGGCTTCGATGGCGGCTTCCTCCGGGTCGTCCCCAGAACTTGGAGGAGTCGCCTCGATGGCGCCCACCCGATCGAAGTCCCAGCTGACCGAACCAGTGGTCCCCAGCTGTCCCTTTCTAAAGAGTACGCGCATGTTCGGAGCAGTTCGCTTGGGGTTGTCCGTCAAGCATTCCACGATGACGGGCACTTGATGTGGCGCGTAGCCCTCGTAGGTGGCCACTTCGAAGTTGGCTCCGTCGTCCAGCTGTCCCGAGCCCTTCTTGATGGCGCGCTCCAAGGTGTCCTTGGGCATCGATTGCTTCTTGGCGGCCTCCACCGCCATGCGAAGCTTGGCGTTCGTAGCGGGGTCGGCACCGCCCTTGGCTGCGACGATGATCTCCTTGGCCAGCTTGGAGAAAAGCCGACCCTTGGCGTCGGCGCCTTGTTCTCGGCCCTTTTGTTTCCACTGAGCACCCATGCGGCGCCTTTTATCCCAATGGAAGCACCGGATCCATCGCGGGCAATGAATCGCTTCTCCCATTCGGGACAGCCGCTCCCCCGGTCCGGGCCGGACTCCGCTGTCGGATGTCGTTTCCCGGAAGCTCGCGGGGCGGAGGTTTAGGCCCGGCGGGGTGAAATGGTATCCTGCCTGACTCATGCACGTTCGTCCTTCGTCATTCCGTACCGGTCAGCATCCGCGGAGGCTCGCGCTTTGGATGAGAGCGGGAGCGGTGCTTCTTTTCGTTCATGGCGCCGTGGGGTGTAAGCAATCGAAGAGCGAGGCGTCCGGTATGGGCGGAGCAGGAGGAGCTTCGTCAGAAGATGAGCCAAACGGGTCCGCCGGAGCTCCGTCGATGGAATCCGGAGCGTCCTGCACGAGGAACGGCGATTGCGACGACGGGATTTTCTGCAACGGCGTAGAGTCTTGCCGCTGGGAAGGGGAGGAAGGGCGGTGTGTCATCGAGCCCGCCTGTGCCGAAGGAGAGATTTGCTCCGAATCGGCTGCAAGCTGTCGACCGTCCTGTGACGTGACGGAGGACGCCGACGGAGATGGCAGCATCGCCATAGAGTGCGGCGGAGGCGACTGCGATGATCTCGACGTCAACCGCTACCCCGGCAACGCGGAAGTCTGCGACGTCGATTATCACGACGAGGACTGCGATCCGAGCACCTACGGGGTCCGGGATGACGACGGTGACGGATATCCCGATGCGAGCTGTTGCAACGGCAATCCGGTGGAGGACGAGGAGTTTGCGTGTGGGACCGACTGCAACGACCAAGCCTCGGTGATCCACCCCGCGAGCCAGGAAGTCTGCAACGGCATCGATGACGACTGCAACGGCGAGATCGACGATGGCCTCTTGGTGGAATGCTATGCCGACCTGGACAACGACGGAGTTGCGGCCGCGGGAGCTTCCGGTCAGCTGTTGTGTTGGGACGACTCGCGAGCATCGTTCGGCTTCTGTCCGCCCGGATCCATCGATGTGCCTCCCGAAGAAGGCGCGTCGGATTGTGACGACCTCGATCCGGAGACACGCCCCGGCGCGGATGATCCGTGCGACGGCGTCGATCAAAACTGCGACGGCACTCCCGAGCCCACGATCGAGTGTTTCTCCGACAACGACAGCGATGGATATGCGCCCGAGGGCGCCAACATTCAGCGCTTCTGCCCGGACGAGGCTCGCATGGAGGCGCCAGTTGGCGGGTGCCCTCTCAAGTGGACGGCGCTTTCGCCTGGTGAACTCGGGGACGGCACCGTGGACTGCTGCGATCTCGATGCGCGCGCCGTCCCTGGGGCAAACTCGTGGCAATCCAGCGCGAATGCGTGCGGGTCGGGCGACTTCAACTGCGATGGAGACGAAACCCCTCGTCCCACGGTCCCTGGTTGTCTCACGCTCGATGAAAACGCGTGTCAGAGAGCCGAACCAGGGCCACTTCAGGGAGGAGCCTGCTTTGCCCAGATCACTCACCGCGCCGGCGGATGCGGCTGGGACCCCGGCCAGAATAGCTGTCGCGACTGGACGGCGATCGTCTCGCCCCGAGCTTGCCGCTGATCGATGATGCTCACGAGGACGCCGGGCCGGTCTCCCGGACTGTCACTCACAATCGACGGGAAGCTCGGTGGTGCTCCGAATCTTTCGTAGAACGAAGCTCGAATGAACACCGCTCACGCCTTTGATCTTCGTGAGGCGCCCGAGCAAGAACTGCTCGTAGTGTCGCATGTCCCGGACGACGACCTTCAAGAGGAAGTCTGCGGTTTGACCGGTCACCAGGAGACACTCGAGTACTTCCGGAAGCCGAGCGATGGAGCGTTCGAATTCCTCGAAACGATCGGGGGTGTGCCGATCCATCGAGATGCTCACCATCGCCGTCAGTTTGAGACCGAGCGCTTCGGGATCGAGTAGGGTCACCTGAGAAAGGATGATGCCCTCCTCTTCGAGACGTTTGACACGTCGGGCGCACGGAGTGTCCGACAGCCCAACCTGCATTGCCAAATCGTGATTGCTCAGGCTCGCGTCCGTTTGCAACAGGCGCAGGATGTGGCGATCGATGGAGTCGGGCTCGTAGGGCATTTGACTCTCATCTTGTCAGACCTTGGAGTATTTTAACAATAATGAAGAAAATAATAGAGAAAGACACTAAGAAGTGACGATTTAGAGCAGCAGAACGCCGAGATCACCCGGCCGCTCCGGACTAGCCTTTCTGACAAGACGCCATGGAAAACCAAGCCGCATTCAATCATCGCAAGTACAGGCCTCACCCCCACTTCGAAAAACCCGATCGGCGGTGGCCCGAACGGCGGCTCACCCAAGCGCCCGACTTCTGCAGTGTGGACCTCCGGGACGGCAATCAGGCGCTGATCGATCCAATGACCCCTGCGCAGAAGCTCCGCATGTTCGAGCTCTTGGTGGACGTGGGCTTCAAAGAAATCGAGGTCGGGTTTCCGGCGGCGTCCGCTCCGGACTTCGACTTCATCCGCCAGCTGATCGACGAGGACCGTGTGCCTGAAGACGTCACCATCCAGGTGCTGACGCCTGCTCGCGCCCCTCTGATCGAGCAGACTTTCGAGGCCTTGCGGGGTGCACGTCGAGCCATCGTGCACCTGTACAATTCGACTTCCACCGTGCAGCGTAGCGAGGTTTTCAAGATGACCGAGGACGAGGTGCTCGCGTTGGCGGTAAGCGGAGCCATGGAGATGGTTCGGCGGGCCAGGCAGCAGCCGGAGACGGAGTGGCTGTTTGAGTACTCACCGGAGAGCTTCACTGGGACGGAGATGGAGTACGCGGCGTCCGTCTGCAACGCGGTGATCGATGTCTTCCAGCCGAGCACCGAGCGGCCGGTCATCATCAACCTGCCCGCGACGGTCGAGGTGAGCACCCCGAACGTCTACGCGGATCAGGTCGAGTGGATGTGCGAGCGTCTGCGCAAGAGGGAGCACGTCCGTGTTTCTCTGCACACCCACAATGATCGCGGCACCGCGGTGGCAGCCGCGGAACTGGGCGTGCTCGCGGGTGCCGATCGTGTCGAAGGGACGCTGCTGGGCAACGGAGAGCGCACGGGGAACATGTGCGTCGTGACGATGGCGATGAACCTCTACAGCCAGGGCGTGGATCCGCGGCTCGACCTTTCGAATATGGATCGCATCAGCTCCACCGTGGCGCAGTGCACCCAAATCCAAGTGCACCCGCGGCACCCCTACGCCGGTGATCTGGTGTACGCGGCTTTTTCAGGGAGCCATCAGGACGCCATCAACAAGTGCCTGAAGATCGATCGTGAGCGGCGAGCGGTGGACCCGGAGTGTGACTGGCACGTCGCCTACCTGCCGATCGATCCGCGCGACTTGGGGCGGAGCTACGACGAAGTCGTGCGCGTCAACAGCCAATCAGGCAAGGGAGGCGTCGCCTTCGTCTTGGAGCAGAAGTATCACCTCAACTTGCCGAAATGGCTGCAGATCGACTTCAGCCCCATGGTGCAAAGGCTGACCGAGCGTGCCGGGAGCGAAGCCTCGGCGAGCGCCTTGAAGGAGCTGTTCGATTCTACCTATCGCGACGTCACCGGAGCGGCCATCGTCGAGCACTACGAGGTGTCACGATCCGAGGGTGTCGAGAGGCTGCGGGTCCGGTTTACTGGCTCGAGTCAGGAGTACACAGCGGAAGGGACGGGCGCCCTGGAAGCCTTCGTCGACGTGCTCAGTCGAAAAACGAGCCATGAGATCCTCGTCGTCAACTATGACGAACATACTCTGGGCTCGGACGCCCACGCAGAAGCGGTTTCCTACGTGCAGCTGAGCTGTCGAGCTCCGGGCGCCCGGCCAACGCGCGTCTGCGGTGTGGGCCAGAGTCGCGATATCTTGGAGGCGTCGATGCAGGCCGTGACGCGGGCGGTGGCGCGGGCATCGTAGGTGCCCGTTTGGCTCCGCCCGTCAAGTTCGTACGGCCGGGCTCGCCTCGCCCAAGTAGCTGCCGATGTGTTCGCGCTTCGAATGCGCGGATTCGAGCAAAGCGAGCGCGTGCGCCACGCGCTTGATGGCGGCGGGATCCGGATGAGCCAGGCGGACCTTTTCCCACTTGAGGTTGAGCGTATGCTGCAGCTCGCGAAGATCGTGCACGGCGCGCAGGCGGGCATTGCGGTCGCCGGATGACGGCCAGGCCGCGTCGACGGCAATGGCGATGGCGGCAACGATCCCGGACCCGATCGCCAGTCTGGGCATCATCAGGGCTCCGCCAGCGGCGCTCGAGACGGCAGCGAAGAAGCTCATCCCTTTGAGGACCCAATGCCGCGTCGCGTCGATGCGGTGTTGCCTGAGGATGGCGCGCGCCCAATCTTCAAGATCGGTGATGATGGTTTGGATCGACTTCTCGGGGGAAAAGTCGGCCGAGACTGGTCGCTTTGCGTAGTTCTCTTGCAGCTGATCCAGATCCTGGGGCGGGATCGAGTGCTGGGGTGGACGCACTTCGGGAGGAGAGGCGGTCGTTGGAAGGGAATTCAATCCCGACGGGGGGGGTGAGCTGGGGTACTTCGACACGTTCTCTGCTTCCCGATTCATGTCGGATCGCTACGCCCGGCCGACGGGTTCAGCAAGCGTTCCGGTCGGCTCCCCCGCGACCGAGGAGGTCCGAGGGCTCCGGACTTGGAGCGGATGACTACAGAAAGGAGGGGAGGAATCGGTTCAGTACTCCGGCGCCACGCAGCATGAACAGGCTCCGAATTTTACCCCTATGAGCGCAAGCACGAGTGGTCAATCGAGGCGGCGAGCGGTTCGTCGTCGTTCGGCCGATTCGCCGACGGGTGCGGCCATGACGTACCCCCCGCGCGGCGCCGGAGCGCTCGTCGAGGCCAAAATCCCGAGCTTCGTCCGGCCGTTCGACGCGAGGACGGTGAGCATTTTATGATGGATTTCGAGTTTTCCCTAGGGAGGTGTCCGTGCCGAGAGCAGTCAAGTTCGATCCTGTCACGAAAGCCAAGCTGAGAAGCTACGTGCTTTCCCGTTTCCCCGATGCAAAGGACATCGCAAACGACGACGCGATGCTCACCGGGGTCGCGATCGGAATCGTTCTCGACGTGGGCCCTCCCCCCGTCGAGCTGCGCCCCTACGAGGATCGCCTGAAGCGCATCGCGGCGCGCCAAGGCGTCATTGCCGCCGACCGATCGATCACCCAGAAGACATCGAACAAGCGTGGCGTACGTTACTACGAAGTCCGGGCCCTCCACGACAGAGAGAAGCCGGATCTCGAGCCGTTCACGGGTCGGCTGACCATGGCGCGCGTCACTCTACCGCAGCGTCGAGCCAAGAACTTCGACACCGGCATCGGCGACATTCTCAAGACCGACCACTTTTATCGATCAGTCGACGAGTTCAAGCAAAACTACAAAGGAACGCCTCCCTTCGACGACACGACGCGACTGGATTTGATCACGCCGCCTCGCTCTTGTTTCGTGAGATTCGGGGCAATTTCCGTGTACATGGGGTACCGCTTCGACGAATCCATTCCGTCCTTCTACGTGCTGGAGGCGGGCACCGCCGTCGGGAACCCGAAAGCGATCTATGCTTCGACGAGCTTCAGCAACGAACTGAGGCGATACACTGGCTACAAGCCGACCCCGTTTACGCACAAGTCGCACATCTACGTGGCGAACCTCAGTTTGAACGGCGACAGCCCGGGTCTGCTCAACGTGCAGGTCCACGGAAAGCCCGGGGAAGCTCCCTACATGCGGCTCACCGTCAATTTCACGGAAACAACCAGGCCGAGCAAGGTATGGCCTGGGCTGCACATCGTTCGAGCTGCTGCCATCGTCCAAGGGCGTATGGCAAGGGTACCGGTGGTCCCAGCATGAAACGCGAGCTCATGACGCATCTCAGAGTGCTCGCGTTCGTCGGCGTCGTGCCGCTCCTCGCTGGCGCAAAATGCTCGGGCGGCGTGCCTGATCCAGACGCCCCGCGTAGCGACTTCGTGAAGTTCTGCGCGAAGCAATCGAAGGATCCGAGGCTCGGGTGCGGCGCGTGCGTTGCTTTGGCCAATTGTGGCTATTGCTACTCTCCGGGCTCACCAGCCGATGGGGAGTGCATGTACACGGGAACGCCCGGGCAGCCGTCTTCCAAGTGCGACCAAACTTGGGCGCAAAACGACTTGATGTGCCCCGCGCCCCCGCCAATGTAGGCGGGTGAACTCGCAGCACTAGGTTCGCCGCGGAGGATCAGACGTTGCGCCCGCGCGGACAGCCACCGAGGACCTCTCGTGGCAGACGCAGCGGTCCTTGGGAGATACGTTTTCCATCACCCGAGCGATGTGGGCGCCACAGTTTTTGAGCCGAATCGGTCCGAAAGGGTTCGCCCGTGCTCCAACTTTCTGTGGACGAGCCGGGGCGCGGGTGTCTCCCAGAGGTCACGCACGGCAAGCGAGGCTGTCACCTGAGGGTGACAAAGGGCTGCAAGAACGGACTCAATTGCAGAGGAAATCGACGTTTTCGTCCTGGCACCGTCGTTGCAATACGTGGCTCGATGAAACTCTTCTCCTCCCGACATGCCGCGGCTTCGAGTCGCCTCCACCGTCGTACCTTCCTCAAGGCCCTGGGGCTCGGACTCTCCAGCCCCCTTGCGGCGAAGATGGCAGGCCTGGCAATCGCCGCAGTCCCGACGCGTCCAACACGGGCGCTCATCTTTTATCTCCCCCACGGGATGCCCATTGAGCACTGGGACGTCGGGGACGACCTCGACCTTTCGCGCAGCGGAGTGGGCATCTTCTCTCCCCTCTCGCCCTACAATCAGTATCTATCTGTCCTTCGTGGGGTTGGCATCAACACCGCGACGAACCACGCGGCGATTCGGTCGACCCTCACGGGGGATGAAGCCTCGAACTCCATCGACTACGAAATCGCCAATCGTCTGGGCAGCACGGCCCATGTGCTCGGTGCTCACGCGAACCCAGCTGGCGCGGGCTCGGACGCGCAGCTCGTCAAACACGGGGGATGGGTCGACCCCATTTCGAACCCCGCGGATGCTTTGGATGATCTCTTTTCTGGCTTGGAGCAGCCGGCTACTGAGCCCGGTGACGTAGATCTCTCGGCCCAATTCAGGCAGCAAGCTCTCGCGCTGACGGAGGGAGAGCTCGAAGCCATGCAGTCCGAGCTCATGGGGCTCACGACCGAGCAAAATAAGCTCATGGTGCATCTCGAATCCCTGCGCGCCTACAAAGCGACCACGGAAAGTGGCGGGGGGCTCGCGACGATATCGTGTGACGCGCGACCCGCTCTTCCGACGGCCCAGGCGATGGCCGGTCGAGACGCGTACTTGGTCGAGAACTTGGCCGACGTCGTCGATGGACATCTCGAAGCCGCGGCACAAGCGTTCGTGTGCGGCTCGGCTCGCATGATCACGATGCAGAATCTTCATGCGAATGGTCAGATCAACATGGGGTTTTCGCGCGGCCCCGGCATCGCCAAAAACCATCACGATCCGCTCTCTCATTCCGGCAACGGCCAAGATCAGGGACGCGAGGAGTTTGCTCTCGTGCAAAAGTGGTTCATCGAGCGATTGGCGACGAAATTCCTCTCCGCCCTCCTCGTTGATGATCCGGCTGACCCCGGTCATACAGTACTAGACAACACGACAGTCCTCATCCTGAGCGAGATCGTGGACGGAGCGAATCACACTTCGGCCTACAATGCTCAGACCTGGGACGTCCCCGGAGGGCCTCGCGAGACCTACTTGCCGTGCGTGATGATCGGCCGCGGGGGCGGCACGCTCGCGGGCGGCCGGAGCGTTTACGTGCCCGGAATGGATCATCGCAACGTGCTCTGCACCTTGGGCCACACCATGGGCGTGTCGCTCGCACAGTTCGGGGGCACGAGCGTGAGCCCCGTGTCGGAGGTCCTCGCATGAAGAATCGAACTAGAAGGAGCGTGACCGTGAATGGAAGTTTGGCTGCAGTCGTCGCCCTCGGGGCACTCACTTCCCTCGCTTGCGAGGCGACCTTGGGGCCAAACTCGTCTCCGCCTGAGGCGTCCCGCGCGGGCGTGGAGTCGTCGCCCACCGGCGTCGGATCAGCGGACGGAGTCGGTGAGCCGCCCTCACGCGAACCTGGAGAGTGTGTCGATTGTTCCTCCGTTCATCGCGACGACGTGCGAGCCACGTGTGAGACTTCGAGCGTAGGGGCCCCGCTCTTGCGGCGGCTCACTCGGAGTGAGCTCGAGACTTCGCTCAGGGACATCTTCCCCGAAGCGATCGGTTTTCAGGGGGTCGAGCTCACCCAGGATCCCAAGTCGGCTCTCGGTTTCAGCACGGACGCAATGGTTCTCGTGGTCAATGGTCCGACCTTTCGCAATCTCCTCGAGACGGCGGAAAATCTTTCGGAGCTAGTGACCGCATCACCCACTCTCGAAGCGATCCTTCCCTGTTCCGTCACCGCCGCGGATCGCGCGTGTGCGGGGGAATTCATCCAGCGCTACGGGTTGCGACTTTTTCGCAGACCCCTCACGGTCGGCGAATCCGAGAGGTATCTGACGTACTTCGATGCCGTGAGCGGAGCGGCCGATTTCCGCACCGGAATTCGATGGACTCTCGGCACCATGCTCCAGTCTCCTCATCATGTTTATCGATCCGAAATCGGCGTGGCGAACGAAGGAGTCCGCAAGCTCAGTCAGTATGAAGTCGCGACGAATCTCGCCTTCACCTACAGCGGCACGACTCCGAGCGCTGCGCTCCTCGAGAGAGCAGCCCAAGGGCAGCTCGAGGGGGCCGACGTGCTCGAGGGGGAGGCGCGGGCACTAGCTACCGCACCCGGAAGCCGAGAGACCCGTCGACGGTTCTTCCAGGAGTGGTTGGGTTACGAGCAGGTACTCAACCAATCCCGAGATCAGCGTCCGGACTTCGCGGCGGAAATAGCACCGCGATTGGTCGAGGAGACGGAGCGCTTCCTCGATCACATCATCGACTTCGACGGGACAATCTTCGATCTCCTCCTGGCGGATTACACGTTCTTGGACGGCACTCTTTCGGAATTTTACGGCTACGGTGGCATCGTCGGGGACGAGTTTGGGTTGGTGCCTCGGCCTTCGGGGCACGGACTGGGACTCGTGGCTCAGGGGTCACTGTTGGCGGCGACCTCGCACCAGGCGGAGACTTCACCAACTCTTCGTGGACTTCTGTTCACGGAGCGGTTTCTCTGTATCGAGCCGCCTCCGCCTCCCGCGACGATCCCACCTCTCGAAGCCGCCGTAGGTATCGAAAACGCTAGAACGACTCGCGAGAAGTACGAGGAGCTGCACGCCGTTGCCGGGTGTAACAATTGCCACGACATGTTCGATCCGTACGGATTCGCCTTCGAGCAATTCGATGAGACAGGTCGCTATCGAGCTACCGAGCATGGTGCTCCAATCGATACCGTCGCCACCGTGAGATTTTCAGATGGCGAGCAAGCCGAAGTAACACAGGTAGAGTCGCTGTCTTATCTGGTGGAATCTCGAGACGACATCGAAAACTGTATCAGTGGACTCGTTTCCAACTACATGCTCTCCGGAGCCGGTGGAGAAGTGTGTACTGCGGAGGAATCACGACGTCGTTTCGTTGCCGGCGAGATCTCACTTCGGGAGTTCATGATCAGTTTGGCGAAAACTCGGCACTTCAGCGAGCGGAGCCTCTAGAAGTAGCGCTGTCCGCCCGTTAGTCGTCATCGGACTTTCCATGGCGTTTGCTGGCTCTCCTTCGGTAGCTTCCCGGTGGTGTTCCGACTTCCCGCTGAAAGGCGGCATTGAGGAGCGACGCACTGCTGAAACCGCTCCGTTCGGCGACTTCGCCGAGCGGAGCTTTCGTATTCGTGAGGAGGATCTTGGCTCGTTCGACATGAGCGCGGCGGATCTCTTCTTGGATGGTGCGATCCAGTGCTTTTCTGAAACGCCGCTCGAGCCGCTGACGTCCACCACCCATGGCTTCTGCAACCATGGGCACGGTCAACCGTCGATCGCAGTTGTCCCGAATCCAGGATATCGCCCGCGCGACTAGCGGGTCGTCGATTGCGAGTATTTCCGTGGAACGCCGCGGCATCACCCCGGTTGGCGCCACGACGGTGCGCCGGCCAATGCCTCCTTCGCCAGAGAGGGCCAGCCTGACCAGCGTTGCGGCGTCCTGTCCGACTTGTTCCCAAGGGATCATGACGCTCGAGAGCGGCGGGGAGATGAGTTCACACTCCAGGACGTCGTTGTCCGCACCGATGATGGCGATGTCCTCGGGAACCCGCAATCCCGCTTCCCGAGCGTAGCGCGCCACCGACCGTCCCCAGCTGTCGGCGCAGGTGAAGATTCCACAGGGCTTCGGCAAGTCGGTGAGCCAGGCGACGATGGCGTCGCGGCGTTCGATCCGGTCTTCTTTCGAAGCTCCCTCGGCGCCCCATCCGCGCGGCACGTTGGCCCCCGAGCTACGCGCCGTTTCGATGAACGTCCTCTCTCGAGCTATCGCGAACTTGGATTCATCGTAGCGAAACGTCGAGAGGTTTCTGAGCCCCTTGTCGAGGAGGTGGCGCGCCGCCAAACGAGCGACCTTCTCTTCGTCGATGCATACCGAGGAGATTCTCTCCTCGCTCCGATCCACCGTCAGCGAGACTAGGCTTGCCGGGGCGAAACGCTCGGCTGTTTCGTGGTGAAGTTCGGCGCCGATGACCACCGCCGCAGGAGACCACTGCTGAAGGAGCCACTCTAGGTCGGAGGATGGATGGTAGTGGAGCAGGTGCCAGTCTTGCTTCCTGGCCGCAGCCATGAAGCCCCGCAGGGCTCCGCGGCAAAAGGCAGTGTCGGTTCCGAGCACCACGAGAACACGCGGAGAATCCATCGTCATGGAGGAAGTAGCACTCCCGCCTTCCCAGCGAAACGTTCCCTATTTGGCGAAACTGGGAGGCTGTCGTCGAGGCATCGGCCGCCGTCTCGAGGTCAGCCTTCCCCGTCAACGAGTTGGGCTGCGATGCGGTGAATCTTGTAGCGGATCATCGTGCCGAGCGCTCCCTCGTCCTTCCGCTCACAGGCGGATACAATCGAGCGAAGGACATGCATCCCCTCCGGGGACAGGTCCGGCAGCACCTCGGCCAGTGTCGAGTACGCCTCGCTTTCCGCCCAGAGCTGCTCGATGATGCGGAGCATGTGTGGTCGTCCAGCGGCTCGATAGATTGTGAAGTGTAGCCGTCGATCGAGCTTTACGAGTTGGTCGGTTCGGAGGCCGCGCCCTGCGGCCTCCATGGCGCGGACCAGGCTCGAGATCTCCTTGGCGTCTTGCTCGGTGAGATGGCGCGCCGCAAGATGGGCGGCTCGTTCTTCGAGGATGCCGCTAGTTGTGAAGATGTCGACGAGCTGCGTCGTACGAGTCATTCCGTTGCTCTCAGTCGGAACCGCAGCACTGTCGAGAGCGGATGCCCTCCGGCGGAACGAAGATACGGGAGACGAGTCGTCGCGAGAGAATGAGGATTGGGCTTCCATGACGTCTAGACTCTGATGTTAGTCGTGGCGCCACGGAATTCGGTCTCAGAAAACGTCACGCCAGCATTCGGTCGAGCGGCAATCGACGCAAACGAGAAATCTCGATCACGCAAAACCAAATGATCGCAAGGGCGTATCCCGCGAGGTGACCTCACCCCCGACGTCCATTCTCTGCGATGGATTCGCGGAGGCGAGGGTCGTCTCGCGACATGCTAGCCGCCTATCTCCGCTTCTAGGCGATCGAGCTCGGCTTCGAGGTTCTCGATGGCGATCGTCCGATCGGCTTCCGCCTCGAGATCTCCCGGTACCGGATAGGTCCCGAGCTCCGTGGTCGGTTGTTCTGGCGCGAGGCTTGGGGGCGGTGGCAGCTTCACGTCGTCCTCGGGCGTTGGTGCTTCCTCGGACGGAGCCTTTGCTTCGGGCTGCGGCTCTTCAGTCTTGTCGCAGCCGATGAACAACGATGTCGAAAAGAGTATTGAAAGTAGCTTTATTTTCATTGTTCACCCGCCTTCTTTGGTGCGGCCTTTTCAGCGCTCGGCGACGCCATTCCTTTGTTGGGGCTCTTCGGTCCACGAGCGTCCTCCTTGTCGCCCACCGTCTCGAGGTGCGCGAGGTGTTCCTCATGGCGAGCGTTTTCTTTCTCCATCAGCTTTTCGATTCGTTCGAGAACTTCGGGGCGGTCCCCAGCCGAAGCGAGTTCCTTCAGCCGCAAGAGCCGGGCAACACGCCAGGCATGGTGTCTCAGCTCGGCGGCAATCGCCGGGTTCGGTTCGGCGTCCTTGAACTGCTCCTTCAGCTTCTTGCGCTGTTCGTTCGTTCGTTCCTCGCGACTCTTCATCCGTTTCGCGTTCAGCTCCTTCAGACGTTTCTGGAACGCCTCGCGATCCGGCTTGCTCATCGTCTCGGTGGGGCGCTTCTGGTGAGCTGCCTGCAGGCGCGCGCGTGCCTTCTCCAAGGCTTTCTGTGCCGTCTCCAGGCCTTTCTTCTCCTCGTCCGAAAGTTCGCGAGGCTCCTTGCCATCGAGGCGCGCGAAGAATTTCTCTCGAGCCCTTCGGTAGGCTTCTTGCGCTGCGTCCATGCGGCGCGCTACCGGTCTTCGCTCGTCGTCGCCCGCCGGCTCCGCGCTGTTGCCGTCGGATCCCTCGGCGCGCGCGTCGCCTGCAGGGGGCGCGGTATCCTTTCCGTCGGCAACGCTGCCGGCTTTCGCCTCTGTCGCGGTTGCTTCGCCTGCTTCTGCGCGCTCCGGCTTCGGCGCCTCGGCCCGGGTTGCGGGGTTCTTCTCCACGGCTCTTTGAGTGCTTGCCTCAGCCGCCGATGGATCGGCCGACGCGAGTGTGCCGAGACCAAGTACCAATGAGAAGGCAGCGCCACCGAGCGCCGGGTATCTTAGATGTCTTATCATGAGTTCCTCCCGTAGGGCGCGGGCGGCGGACAACGTGTCGCCAAGAGCCCCCAACCCGACAGCGGTCAGGATAGGCCTTCGGAGAGTTTTCCCCCAAACGGGCAGGCCCTTTCCGCGATTTCGAGAGCGGTTTGGGTGAATAGGGAGGGTCGGGCAGCACGGGTCGATGGGATGATGCCCCCGAAGCCGTCATCGTGCGCGCGACAGCCATATTTTGCGCGGTCGTTCCCAGATTCGTGAAAATTCTTCGCCTTGCATACAGCGTGAACGACATCACTTTGGCTTCATGAGCCTTCGCCTCCCGCTCTACCCGAAACACCCCGAGCGCA
The DNA here is from genome assembly GCA_965652275.1 of uncultured Polyangiaceae bacterium. Lineage (GTDB taxonomy): Bacteria > Myxococcota_A > Polyangia > Polyangiales > Polyangiaceae > NIC37A-2. Next base: position 111,096 of record CBFGUR010000022.1, read on the forward strand.
TCTGCTGGGGGTGTGAAGCACTGTGTCCAGCAGACAGGCTCGCGTGTGGGAATGGTTCGGTGCGGACTCCTCACCCGGTCGAGCTTTTCGGACCCGACTTTTACGACTGGATCGCGAGCGAGAACGGGGATGCCACCGACGTGGATGTCGACAAGCGACAGGAGTAACGGGCGCGCTGGAGCGGCGGGGCCTTTCGATAAGGTTTCAGCTGGTTGTCCGACTCCAGCGCCGTGTCCGTCCAAAACCTGAAGATGCGGTCATAGTACGCCTTTCGACGTTGCGCTCATGCCCGCGCCAGTACCATCGTCGTGCCATGAAGAAATACGACTTCGAAGGGGCGCTGGGCTACGTCTACGACAAGTGCCTTCATCATCGAGGCAAGGGCGAGGTCGCCAACTACATCGAAGAATTGAGCCACGTAGATCCGAGTCATTTCGGTTTGTGCCTGCACACGAACGATGGTCACATCTACTCGTTCGGTGACGCGGACGTTCCGTTTTCGATTCAGAGTATCTCCAAGGTCTTCGTGCTCTCGATGATCTTGCCGCGAGTGAAGCAGAGCTTCGAACGGGTACACGTCGAGCCGTCAGGAGACCCTTTCAACTCACTCGTTCAGCTCGAATACGAGCGCGGTGTGCCTAGGAATCCATTCATCAACGCTGGCGCGCTCGTAGCTACTGACATGCTCATGGAGCTCGAAACCGATCCCAAGGGAGCGATACTGGATTTCGTCGAGCAGCTTACGGGAGGCTGCCGCGTGCGATTCAACGAGAACGTTGCGCGTTCCGAGCTCGAGAGCTCTGGGAGGAATAGGTCGATGGCATACTTGATGCAGTCTTTCGGCAACATCAGGGCGGACATCGAGGCACTGCTCGACGTATATTGTCATCACTGTTCGCTCGAGATGAATCTGAGAGAACTCTCCCTCGCGTTTGCCATGCTGGCCAATGGAGGCGTCGTTCCGAGCACCGGGATCCGTGTCTTGTCCACTGGCGATGTCAAACGCATCAATGCCCTCATGTTGACTTGTGGGTTCTACGACGAGTCCGGGGAGTTTGCGTTCCGGGTAGGACTTCCTGGCAAGAGCGGGGTAGGCGGAGGAATCGTGACCGTTTTCCCCGGGCAGTTCACGCTCGCAGCGTGGAGTCCGGGTCTGAACGCAAAGGGCAACTCCCTCGTGGCCATGAGGGCCCTGGAGATGTTCACGGGGCGCACCGGGCTTTCCCTTTTCTGACTGGGGCGCCGGTCGCGAACAAACCCGATTTGGGCTTCGGCATCGGTGGACGACACCTGGGTCATCAGCTATTGGATTAGATAAATTATAAAGGAGCCCATGACCGACCAGTTCGACCCCCGCCCCGAAGACCGCTTCACCTTTGGCCTGTGGA
>CBFGUR010000023.1:0-111649 GCA_965652275.1 uncultured Polyangiaceae bacterium
GAGACATCCCGGAGGCCGCCCGAGACATCCCGGAGGCCGCCCGAGACATCCCGGAAGCCACGTCTCGGGCCTCCGGCAATGGGGTTCAAAACCGTGAGAAGAAATCCCACATGAGAGGGGCGGCGAACTGATCCTGCCGGCTGTGGCCCTCTCCGGTGGTGGGGCACCAAACGATGGGGCTGTCCGCCGGACAATCGAGGTACTCTTCGCAGGGGCTCGGCTCGATCGGCGTCGAGGACAGAGCCTCCGCCTCGCCGCAACCGTTTTGCTCGAGAAGACGGTCGCGGACGGATTCGCTGCCCTCGATTCCGTTGTCCATGTCCTCCGTGTCGTGGACGAAGATCGCGCCGACCTGACCGTTGCATTCGGGTGGATTCCAAAGGGCGTCGCCCCCCGCCACGGTTCCCACAGCGCGCAGGACATCCGCCCTTTGGCAGCCGAGACGGCTCATCAGCCACGCTCCGCTGCTGTATCCTGCCGCGAAAATGCGCGATTCGTCGACACAAGTCTGTGAGCCGATCCCCGCCACCATGGCGTCGAAGAACTCGAGATTGGGAACCTCGCCCGTCTCCCAGCAATTCCCGTCGGCGGCAGTTCCTCTCACGAGAAGCGCATCGTCACCGCTCGCGTTCTGAATCGGAACGTTGTTCGTCCCACTCGTGCAACCGTGCAGCAGCACGACGAGCGGATACGCGCGGGAGGGATCGTAGTTGTTCGGAACGTAGATCGACCACTGTCGGTCGACTCCTTGAATGTTGACGGCGCTCTGTTCGGACCACTGCCCCGTCGCACCCGAGTATGGCGCACCGCAACCGTCGCTCGTTTCCACGCTGGTCTGTCCCCCGGTTCCCGGATCGGCTCCGCCGCTCGCGTTGGCGCCGCCGCTCCCGGCTGTGCCGCCGCTCGCGTCCGCGCCTCCCGTCGCTCCGTTGCCACCGGTCGCGGCTCCGCCCGTCGCCGGCGCGCCGCCGCTCGGTCCGGCTGAGCCACCCGTGCTCCCGCCGGCTGCTGGATCCATCCCGCCGGACGCGACAAGGGAGCCGTCGCCATCGCCCGAACCCGGGCTCGAACCGTCGTCGCTCGAGCACGAAAGGAGCGCGGCTCCGCAGCAACATGCCGCGACGAGCGCCCTTTTCCCGTGCCTCCCCAGGGCGATCGTCCTCTTGCCATGACGAGCTGCTCGCTTGCTCGGTCTCGTCTCCACGTCAGCGTTCATGATCTAGGGCCCTCCTGGAACCGGCCAGCCGTCTTCGTCGAACGGAAGCTCCACGATCCGGAATTCGGCTCCGCCGTTCGACTGTCGATAGGCATGATACATATGGTAGATCTTGTCGCCGTCGAGGAGCACATCGCTGTGTCCTGCTGCCGCCCAGGTCACACCATCGCCTTCGACGAGAAGAGTGCCGCCGCCTTCGGTGAGGGCTGTTCCGTTCTTGTCGACATAGGGACCCGTGATGCTCGTCGAGCGCCCTACGGCGACCCGGTACGTCAAGTCATCGACGCTCCGGCCCTCACCTGGGCAACAGAGCCCCCACGTTACGAAGAGGTAGTAAAACCCACAGCGATAAAAGAGCACCGGCGCTTCGATTTGCGACGCCCAGGCCAGGTGCGTCAGGTTGTCGTCCTTGCGGCTCCCGTCTTGGTTCAGTTCGAAAGCGTACAGTCCACCCCAAAAGCTCCCGAAGGAAAGCCAGGGAGTGCCCTCGGTCGTGATGCCGACATCGGCGTCGATCGCATTGTAGTTTTCGTTCCCCTCGGTGCAGATGACGGGGCCGTGATCCGTCCAGTTTCCGGAGCTGACGTCGGACGTCGACAGATGCGTGATACAGCTGATGTTGTCGCCGAACTTGGCCGAGAACGAACTGTACAGGTGGTACTGTCCGCCGAAATAAGAAACGTCTGGCGCCCAAGGGAAGTTGAAGGTCTGTCCGGCGACCGTATCGAGCCAAGTGCTCGACCAAGACGGATAGGAGCTTTCATAGACGGGCGGGGCGTTGCTCCAGTTCGTCAGGTTCGTCGAAGTCGCGTGCTGGATGTAGTCGCCCGTCCAAAACCGGTGATACGTGCTGCCGGCTTTGATCATCGTCGGGTCGTGGGCGAACGTGTTGCCGCCGAGGTCCAAGATCGCCGGCTCGCTGCCGTCCCAAATTCCGGCAGCGCAGGTGGGGTCGTCGCCTTGTCCGCCCGTCCCCGTATCGCTGCCTCCGCTCCCAGGCGCTCCACCTCCGCCATCTCCCGTTCCCCCGCTGCCGAGTCCTCCAGCTGCTGGAGCCCCTCCGGTCCCTCCGGCGCCGAGCGTGCCCCCCGTCATCGCCTCACCCCCGCTCCCCAGGCCGCCCGACCCGAGTCCCCCCGTGGCCATCCCACTGATCCCGCCCGAGCTGTCAGCGTCCGCGACGACGTCGTCGTTCGAGCCGCCAAGGGTACACCCTAGGGCAAGGAAGAGCGTGTGAATCACGTAGAGTGAGCGAATGGGCTTGGGTGAAAAGGGAGACATAAGGACGATCGCAACCCTGCGAGTGTTCGGGTGGTAAGTGAAACATGCGATGGAAAACGGGTGGAATTATTTTGGAGAATTTGCGGGCCGTGTCTCCGGCTGAGCATGCTTTCGGGGTACGGTCAGTGTCGTGCGAAGAGTGCAGTGGGGCATGTCGATCGGGTGCGCGCTCGCCACCTGGGCTCTCGCCGTCCCTGCCGCGGCCGATGTAGCGGGCGGCGCCGAGACCAAGGACAACAGTGCCGAAGAACGACGAATCGTCGTAGCGATGCCCGAAGCAAGCACTGGTCTGCCGGCCCAGGAGCTCGTGGCGGCTTTGCGGGCCCAATTGTCCGAGCTCGATGTCGCTGTCGAGCTTTCTTCTCAGCCATTCGAGGCATCAGGAGAAGTTTCTCAGGGGGACGTCGCTCGAGACAGCGCGCTGGCCTTCGTCTGGTTGGATCGGGAAGGAGAGAACCTTTCCGTACACTTCTTCGAGGCCGCAGGAGCGACCCTCAGACAGCGGCGCCTGCCCCTCAGAGGTACGGACGCCGTCAGCCTGGAGGAAGTCGCGATCGTCGTGCGGTCAGCGGTGAGTGCCTTGCTGGAACGGGAAGAGGAGCGAGAGGAAGAGAACGAGGCGCCATTGCCCGCGCCGCCTCAGCCGACGAGGACCATGGAAGAGCCGCCAGCCTCGGTGTCGCGACCAGCGGATGCTGCTCCCCGGCTATGGGTGGCCCTCGGCTGGAGCGGGCAAAGTTACGCGCCCGTGCTTCCATTTTCTCATGGTGCTTCCGTCTTCGGAGGAGTGAGACCTACGAGCGGACGATGGGGGATCGGACTAGGCTATTCTTTCTTGCCTGCTCAAGTTTCCGCGCGGGACGGGATTTCCGTCGAGCTTTCCCGTCATCCGCTCGAAGCGTTCTTCCGGATCGATTCGGGCTCCGAGAGCGCCGCTTTTTCGTTCGGTGGCGAGGCCGGGCTGCTCGTCGATTGGGTCACGCGCCGCTCAGAATCCACTGGGGTCGCTTTCGTAGAAACGCCCGACGAGACCAGGGCCTCCTGGGCGGCCACCGCACGGGCTCATTTGGCAGTCAGACTGTTCGCTCGGCTTCATCTCGAGGTCCAAGGGGGGGGCGACTTCGTTCTGAGTCGGGTTTCCACCGAGCTCGAAGGGGGGGAGACCCTCATTGAGCCCCGCTGGCTACGCCCGCGCCTATTGGTGCAGATTCACTGGGATTTTCCCTGAGGAGAAGAAATTTCCGCCTGCTCCATGGGGGACGGATCACTGTATGATGGAGTGCTAGCCGCGATGTCTGAACCCAATCCCGAGGAGTACGACAAAGTACGACTTGTGTCTCTGGCCGCCGAGGGGGACCTCGCGGCGCAGGAGCATCTCGTCGCGTTGCTTCGGCGTCGGGTGCGGACGATAGCGCTTGCCGTTCTCGGCCACCCCGAAGACGCGGATGACGCCACTCAGAACGCACTCTTGGAGATCTTGCGCTCCACTTCCAACTACAGGGGAGGAAGCCTCACCGCCTGGGCCGATCGAATCGCCGTTCGTACGGCCGCGCGCCAGGCGAGGAAAAGGCGCGTGCGTGCCGCCAAGGAAATCGAGATGGTGGAGGGGACGCTCGCCTCCACCGCCCCGCGGGCACCTCTCGAACACTCCATTCCTCGCCCGCTTCTCGAGTATCTGGCCGAACTCCCCGAAACGCGTCGTACGGTCCTCGTGCTGCGTCATGTGCTGGAGTATTCGATTGCCGAGATTGCCGAGATGACCGAGTCCTCGCCCAACACGGTGAAGGACCGTTTGCTGGCTGCCCGCGCCCAGATCAGAAAGACCGTGCGACGTGAGGTGGCCCTGAATTCCGACCCAACCGGGGGACGACAGTCATGAAGGACGATTGCAAGAGATGGGGAGAGCTTTCGGATCTCCGCGCCGTGGAGGGAGAGCTCAGCATCGGTGAGGCTGAATTCATCGTTGCCCACGTGAAGTCGTGTGCTTCGTGTGCGGCCGAGCGGCTGGTGTTTGAACAATTGAGCGGCTGCCTCGACCAAACGGAGCAAGAAGCCGGCCAAGCTCCGCACGGAGACCGCACCGTCCCGATCACCCATGAGCTTCGGCATGCTCGCCCCGCGGCGCGACGTAATTGGATCGTGGCATTTTCGACCGTTGCCGCTGCGGTCGCGGCGGCAGCCGCATGGGCATTTTCCCTCGGCGCCGGGTCCGCCAATCCCACGGTTGGGCCGCCGCCACCGGCGATGGCGGGCGTGCCTCGAGCCAGGTCCTTCGCCCAGCTGCTCCTGGTCTCCGGGGACGTCACCATGGAAGGCTCACAACCTTCGGCGGGCGCGACGCTCGACGAGGCCGACACGATGGTAGTCGGAGAAGGGCGCGCCTGTCTCGCCCACGGAGATGTGACCACCTGCGTCGAGTCGCACTCTCGGGTGAGGATCCTGGAGGCACGTGGAGCCACCCGACGTGTCGAACTCGGCCGAGGCACACTCTTGTCTCGCCAGGCGCCCGGGACCTCCCGAGACGAGTTCGAGGTCAAAACCAAATTTGGAACCGTGACGGGTATTGGTGCTCGATTCGTCACGGCCTATGTCGACGGCGGAGTTTCGATTTCCTCGCTGGGGGGACGACTACGCATCGTACCTAGCTCAGGGGTCGAAAAGGTCATCGAGGGTCGGCAAAGCGTTCGATTCGATGCATCTTCAGTTGTGCCCGAAGAGCCCCAAAATGGGCCGACCGAGTCTCTTTTCTCGGAGATGGCGTCGTGGGAAGAGGCGTCGCTCACACCAGTCGCACTGACATCCACCCCGAGCGGAGCCACGGTCAGGATCGACGATGCGTCGGTCGGGGTCACGCCCCTATCGATGATGATGCCGCGCGGCTCTCATGACTTGGTTGTCGAACTTCCGGGATTTGCCGAGCACGAAGGCAGCCTGGACGTCCAGGGGGCCGAGCGCGTCGCCCAAGAGGTCACGCTGGTACGGCTCGAGCCCGAAACGAAGCCAGCGACGGCAACCCCTGCCGGTCCCGCCCAGCTTCTCTCCCAAGCCCAAGCCCTCCGCAAGCAGGGCAAGTACGCCGATGCCGCGTGGGCGTACCAGGCGCTCTTGTCTCGCTACCCGAGTTCGAGCGAAGCGGCTGCGAGCCGCCTTTCCCTCGCCGAGCTCCAGCTGACGGGGCTGGGTGCCCCCGCCCCCGCCCTCGCGTCATTCCGCCAGTATCTGAGGAGCGGTGGGGCGCTTCGCCAGGAGGCGCGCTACGGAGAAATCCGCGCTTTGCGTGCGCTCGGACGTGATGCCGAGGCCCGAGGCCTTGCGGAGAAATTCGTCCGCACCTACCCAGATTCAGGCCAAGCCGTATCCTTGGGGCGATGGCTCGGCACTTCTTCCCCATCCGCAGAGTGAGGCGGCCTCTCCTCGTTCTTGCTGCAGGGCCGGCGGTACTCTTCGTTGCCCTGTCGTGTGACGCCGAGCCAGATGTCGCGGCGCTCCGTGCGGGAGGTGTCTCGGTCGAGCCGACCGGAGGCGTTGGGATGGGCGGAAGCGGCGGAGTCGTCGTTGTCGATCCACCTCCCGTGGGTAACATGGGTGGGCACGGCGGCAGCGCCGAGCCCTTGACGCTTTCGGGAGACCTTCAAGCCCACGACCCCGAGCTCGTGGTGACAGAGGAGGGCTACTTCCTCTTTTTTACTGGAGATCTCATTTCGACGAAGAGATCCGCAGATCTCCTGGAATGGCACGCGACAGGGCCCGTGTATTCGGAGATGCCAGATTGGGTGAACCAGAGGCTCGAGGGCGTGACCGACCTTTGGGCTCCGGACGTCTCTTATTTCGGGGGAGAGTACCATCTTTACTACGCTGCTTCGAGGTTCGGGACCGGGGTATCGTGTATCGGGCACGCGACGACGGGCGAGCTGTCCACGTCCGCAACATGGCTCGATCGAGGTGAAATCATTTGTTCCGATGTCGACGAACTGGTCGATTGGGACGCGATCGATCCAAGCACGTTTGCCGATGAGGCGGGGGATGTTTGGATGGTCTTCGGTAGTTACAGCACGGGGATCAAACTCATCCCCCTGGCGGCCGATGGTACTCGGAGCGGTGACGAGCTTCATGCGCTGGCGTCACGCCCGGACGTCGACGCCATCCAGGCACCTTCGATCCACTATCGGCGGGGGTTCTACTACCTCTTTGCCTCCTTCGACCAATGTTGCGCTGGAGTGAACAGCACGAGCAACATCCGCGTGGGCCGCTCCACGGATGTGACCGGGCCCTACCTCGACAAGGACGGAGTCCTCATGATGGAGGGGGGCGGGTCGCCCTACATCGTCGGAAACGACAACTTTCGCGGCGCGGGTGCGAGCTCGATATTCGAACTCGACGCCCAAATGTTCATGGCGTACCACGCCTACGATGCGAGCCTTGCGGGTCAGGCAACCCTACGCATCGCGCCGCTCGTTTTCGACGATGAGGGATGGCCCATACCGCATGATCCTTGAGCGGCATTTTCGACGACTTTTTTGAGGGGTGCATGACCCGCACGCCGGATGTTCATCGAGGCGACCGTGCTTATTCGTCGACGCAGGAGATCTGACGAAAGGTCTGGTTCGGGTTCTGAGAGTCACATGGCCACATCTCGACGCCGTCACCCCGAACTTCCAAACATTTTCCTGTCGTGTTGGCTGGCGCAAACAAAATCGATTCGTTCGGCCCAGGCACGATGTAAAAACGCTGATTGAAGTTCCGATGGGGGTCGAAGAGCACGGCCGGTGTCCCATCGGTCTGTGCCGAGTAGTTGATGTCGAGATTCAGGTTCGTCGCCTCGTTGCGAAGCTCCCAAGATCCGCCGCTCAAGCCCTCGACGGACCACCACTGCGCCTCGTCTTCCGCGCAGCTCGTCATGATGACTTCGTAGCCGGGGCTTTCCAGAAATGTGGTTGCCGCACCCTGGCTGAGGCAGAGGTTAGTCCCCGCGAGGGTGACTCTCGTCAGGAGGAGCGTCGGGTCGCGGCTCGCGCGACACGGATCGGGTTCATCGACCGGACCGGCTCCACCTGGTGCGGCCGTGCCACCGGTCCCGCCCGAGTCGGTCAGCGTGGTTCCACCCGTGGCTTCGGCGGATCCGCCGCTCCCCACAGCGGCTCCGACCGGCTCGTACAGGTCGTAGGAGGTTTGCCCACATGCGACGATGAGTGGCCATAGGGCTCCTACATATTGCATGGGGATCGCTCGCATGAGGAAAGATTTTAGGACCGTATCGTCCGGAAACCAGCGGTTTTTTGCCGGTTCGGGGTCATTCGAAGATTTTGAACCTCCAGGCCGGGCAACTTTCCCTGCTATCATAGGCCCGTTGGGAGTCACGCATGATTCCTCTCGTGCCGTCCTCGGTACGGTTTCATGCGCGAGCTATCTCAACCCACCACCAGCCATTTTCATCGTGGCATCCCGAGCGAACCGCCGGTTTCGACGGTTCACAGCCGGCGGCCTTCGCCACTCAGACTATTGAATTCGTCTTCTGTCACCTCCGAACACACTCTCTACCAGGCGATTATTGAGGACCGACCTGGGTGGAAGAGGGAGATCTACGATCACTATGTCTCCTTGGTTCGCGGCCTCATCGGGAAATCGCTCGGTCCGCGCGACGACATGGAGGACCTGGTGGCCGACGTGTTCGTCGGGCTTTTCGAGAGCGCCCCGAAGATTCGTTCCGCCGACACCATGCGTAGCTACGTGGTTTCGGTCGCGCTAAATACCGTCCGGCGTGAATTCAAACGGCGTCGTCGGCGTCGACTGTTCTTTTCATCCGATGCTCCCTCCGACGAGGTGGAACGGATCCCGGGGACGGACGACCCACGTGCCAAGGTGGCTCTGCGCCAATTGAGTCGCCTCCTCGATGAACTCTCCGACGACGAAAGGCTCGTATACGTATTGCACGTCCTCGAAGGTCTGTCGCTCACCGACGTGACGGAGAATTTGAAGATGTCTCGGTCGACGGTGAAGCGACGACTCAAGCGCGCGAATGAGCGGATGCTCCGGCGAGTCGAGCGCAACCCATTGCTCACCGACTACATTAGAGCGAAAGCGGGTGATCCCGATGAATGACGAGAACCGACCTGTTCAGAAACTCACGAGCGAGAAGCTCGGGAGCGTGTTTCGCAGCTTGGCCGACGAGTACACCCTCGAAGGAGCTGTGGAGAACGAGGAAACCTGGGCAAAAATCGAAGCCCGGGGTCGTTCCTCGGCGTACCGGAGAGCTTCTGGCGACGCATCGCTCGGAAAGAAACGAGTCGTGTGGGCAGTCGTGGCGGCGGCTGCCTGCGGACTCGCGGCGCTCGGTATCGGTCAGAGCGGGGTCTTCGGTAATGACGAACCTTTCGGGTACGCGGTAGACGGCGCGCGCGCTAGCGCCGCTCCCGCCAGCTCCGAATCCGGCGAACTGATTGCGAGCGAGGAAACCCCGCTCCTGGTTGAGTTCACGGACGACACTCGCGTGAAGCTCCAGCCTTTTTCGACCCTACGCGTGTCTTCGGATGCCAAGGCTCGAGAGGTGACGGCGCGCCTTTCTCAGGGTCGAGCCGACTTTGCTTCGGGCCCGGATTCCGAAGCGAAGTTCACCTTGAAAGCCGGCGTTTACACGATGCTGCCACTCGGTGCGAAGTTCTCCTTTGGGTACATGCCGCAGGACGAGCAGCTCGAACTGAATTCGAGCAGCGGGGTCATTCTCGTCACCGACGAAACGGGCAAGGAGTACAGGGTCGAAGCGGGAGGCACGCTGCGCCTGCCCGAGGGAGCGGTTCGCGTCGAGAAGGTGTCCGAGGACGGCGCAGAACAATCAGCGGAGCAGCAGCCCACGGGGGAGGCCCCCGAGGCCCCTCGTTCCGGCAGCTCACCGGGCGCGCCCCACGCTGGACCGACGTTCAAAGAACTGGCGGCCGAAGGGAAGTTCGCCGAGGTGGTAGCTCTTGCCAAGCAGCGCGGAGTTCCGCAGGTGCTCGCATCGGCTTCTGCATCCGAGCTGCAGCAGCTCGCCCAGGCGGCGCGCTACTCCGGTGACTTTGCCCTTGCAGCCCGAACCTGGAACCAAATGACGACGCGGTTCAGCGGGCCATCTGGGCACAATGCCCGGTTCTTCTTGGGACGTCTGGCTGAGGATCGAGGGGATTCCGGGCAGGCGCTCCGGCACTACGACGCTTACCTAGCTTCGGGTGGCGGTGGGGTGTACACGGCGGAGGCACTTGGACGTAAACTGAGTATCGTGAACAAGAGTCACGGAGCTCAGAAGGCTCGGCCCATCGCGCGTGAGTACTTGAGGCGATTCCCTCAGGGTGCCTACGCGAAGACGGCCCGTGAGCTCGCGGGAGGCGAGTGAGGGAAGCCCCGAGCCCAGGAGCCCGCAACACCAAGAGAAACAGGACCAGATGGCGCACCATTGTCGCGGGCGCATGGATGCCACTTTTGGCATCGAACGCGGCTGCGGCCGAACGTGTGCAGCTGGCTGGACCTGACGCCCCCGGGCCGGACGTCGAGGAGGTGCTCGTTCGCGCGCAGGCTGAACTGGGGTCGGTGGGCTTTTCCGTCGTGCGCTGTCCTTTGGAGGAAGCCTCCGGGCTCTGCGCTCCCCGTGCCGCCACGGGCCGACTCGAAGTGACCGAAGAGGCTGGAAGGCTCTCGCTGCGCGCCTTTGCTCAAGGGGAGATGGCACCCCTATCTCAGGACCTGGATCTGGGACAGCGTGGAGTCTCCGCGGAAGTCGCGGCCATTCGCGCCGTTGAACTGTTGCGCGCCATGCTGCTGCTCTCCCTTCGAGAGGGCAACTTGAGACCCGAAGAAGGCGGGTCCGTCGAGCGCTTCACCGCATGGGAGCTCGAGCAAGCGGATCCCGAGCCCGAGCCGGTGCCAATTCCGCCGCCCGCCTCCCCACCGGTGGTTCCGCGCCCCGACCGCCCCAAAGGTCACGGCCAGAAGTGGGTCTGGGCGGCGGGCCTCGGGCCTTCGATGGCCATGCCGGGCGCGCGAGTTCGACCGGGTTTTGGCGGTGAGTTTTTCGTGGATGCAGGCTATCGAGCGCTCTACTTCGGCGCAGCGTTCGACGCCGCCCTCGTCCCCTCCCAATTGCCGCGCCCTGAGGGAACGACCGAGGTGAGCTCAATCTCCGCGGCCTTTCGAGCTGGATGGACCATCGATTGTGGCGAGAAATGGCTATGCCGAATCGGGCCGCACCTGGGTCTTTTGCAGTTCGACCTTCAGGCGAACGAGAGCTCCGAATCACGCGGCAGCGACGCACGGCACCTGACCTACGTCGTCGGGGGAGATCTCACGTTGGGTCACTACTTCTTGCCGAGCTTTGGAGCTTTCGTTCGCCTCCGCACGGGGCATGCGGGTGAATCAGCTCGGCTGGAGCTTTCCGATCCGGTCGTACTTGGTCGCCCGATCACGGGTATCAGCATGGGTGCAACATTCCGTTGAGAACGCTCTATTTGGTCTGATTTCGCGGAAACGTGCACCCATAAAAAAACACCACCAAATCGTGGACCCAGATCCCTGAGCCCGGGCTCTGCCCCATCGAAAGGCGAGATGTACCCAAACGTCGACCTCAACGGGACCGGCTGCTTGGACCATCTCAACCCCCATGACACACGACGTTCAGAGCGCGACCGACCGGAGACGAAGTTCGACTTCGGCACGCTCCATCGCTCCGGATTGCAATGGGGGCGTGACCTTCAAAGATATTGGGGCGTGGATCGATTTCGATCGGTCCGCGTTCCAGTGGCAAGACCAGGGCTCATTTTCACAGCGCGTCAAGAAGATGAGTCCTTCGCCCCGAGCGCCCGTCTATCGTGCCTTTTGACGAGCGCTCGGGGCGAGCCGTCACGAACGGTAGGTTCCTGCCCCCAAGAGACGATACGCCTCTCCTGCTCCGCTCACTCGTACCTTCGCCCTTTTCCCGCGTCCCGGGTCATCTCCACTTTGTCATACTTTGGGGGGCGGGAAGCTCGAGCACGGCGAGGCAGGAGGGGCGTTCATTATACCAGCGAGACGAGCGGGTTTAGCGGACGCGAGTCGCTCGGTAGATTTCGTAATCGCCGCTTCGGTCGGACGAGAAGTACAACGTATTCCCGTCCGGGCTCAGCCATGGGTCGCGGTCCTCTTGGGCGCTGTTCACGCCTTGCATCAACACGGGTGCTCCGAATCGCTCGTCGAGGCTCGCGCGCGACGCCGCGTAGAGATCTGCTGGGGCGTTGTCTTCTTCGACCGTGGTGAACACGATGAGCAGTCCATCCTCGCTCAGTTGTGCGTCGACGAAGATGACATCGGGTGCGGTCAGCTCGTCGAGGAGAACGGGAGTCGAAAACGGAGCATCCGGCGTAGGCCGAGTGGCGAGGTAGGTCCAATAGGTATCGTCGATGCGCCGGGAGCCGAGAGGCATGACCGTTCCTCCCATGGCCGGCGGGCGGGGAATGTCGTCGAACTCGGAGTTGAGTTCGGCCACCAACGTCGGCACGCTCCAGTCATCTGCGCGACGCGCGCGCCTCGAGACGTAGATATCCGCGCCCCCAGCGCCGCCGTCTCGATCGGAGGAAAACCACAGGCTCAGTCCATCCAGGGAAAGCGCGGGGCTCGTGTCGAACACTTCGCTGTTGACGGGACCGACCAAGACAGGTTCGTCGAATCGCTGTGCGGTAGTGTCTCGCGACGCGCACCAGACGTCTTGGTCCTGGTCCCCTGACGGCCCCTCTCGAATCGAGGTAAAGCAAAGTAGCAATTGATCGGCGGTGAGAGTCGGGTTGTCGTCCTTCTCGCGACTCGACAGCTCCGCAACGAGCTCTACGTTCTCGAATCTCAGAGGGAGCAGATCCCCTTCCATCGGGTCGGTCCCTCCTATTCCGCCGGTCGAATCGTCACCACCAGTTCCTTTTCCACCGGAACCCAGCGCGCTGCCACCCGTGCCTGGCTCAGGCGGGGACAGACCGAGAGTGACGAGCTCGCCGGTTTGGCAACACGAAAGTCCCAGGCCGAGTAGGAGGGACGTCGAGATGGGCCCACGAGCGATCATGAGATCATCGTGCGTCAGAGGAACTGTCCTCGAGCTGTTTCTTGTGCGCGCTCTTGGGGTTCGCCTTCAAGAACTCGGACTTGAGCTCGTCCGCTCGCGCGCTGGCGCCACTTTCCTTGAGCGCTGACACCCGCAGCACGGTCGCCTCTTGGCGGAGAGTGCCTTGTGGGTACTTTTTCTCGTAAAGACTCAGCAGCCGGAGGGCCTCCTCGGGATCTTTGCGGGACTTCAGCGCCGAACGAGCACGGTCCAACAGCTGCATTTCCTCTGCCAGCGTCGAGCTCGTGTTCTTGACCGGACCAGCCGAAAGAGAGTCGGGTCGCGTCGTCTGTGTGCGTTGTTCCTCCGACAACTTGCTTTCAGTCGGACGCACTGAATCCGAAGGCGGAGCGAGCTCTGGTACGTGAGCCTCATGCGGCTCGGAGGGGGGCGGCGAGTTTACGATCGGAGCTGTTGGCGGCACATTGACACGGGACGGTGGGCCCTCCGTAGCAGTAACCGCATAGTACACGCCCCCCGCAAGAAGTAGCGACGCACCGGCACCCAGCCACTTTGCGGTGGCTCCCTTGATCAACTTGCCGGCGGCTGCGGCCGACCCGGCCGCGGCGCCCGCCGCAAGCGGAGCCATCATCTTTGCGCTGAGCTCCGGCGAGGGGGTCTCCCCCATCGCAGCTCTGAGAAGAGAACTTTCGAAGTCCGTCGCACGTTCGAGTTCAGCTGCGGATTCATCGAGAAGTCGATGTGAAGTGACGCTGGGGTCGTGGGTCATGGCGAGCCTCCTTTCCATTCGGAAGGGGGGGGATTGGGCTGAGAGCGGTGCGCGGACTTTTCGAGACGGGCGGCCTTGTCTCGGAAGGTTTCGCGTGCGCGGCGTAGGCGGGACGCCACGGTGCCCAGAGGGATGTCGAGCAGCTCGGCGATCTCCGGTGAAGACATCCCCTCGATCTCGTACAAGCTGAACACAGTCACGAGATCCACGTCCATGTTCGAGAAAACTCGCTCCAGGAGTTGCAGCGCCACCTGTCGGTCGTCTGCAGCTTGTGCGCTTCCGCCCATGTCCGAGCCCAGGTCAACGTCATCGGAAAGGTCCATGCGGCGGAGCTTGCGCGCCGCGGTGCGCCCCAGCCGAATCGCAGTCGAGAACAGAAAGGCCTTTTCGCTCCCTTGGTAGATGTCGTCCATCCGCTCCAGCGCGATCAGGTATGCCTGCTGCGTGTAGTCTGCGGCCGCTTCTGGGGAAAACCCCAGGCGCCGAAGGGTGCGCCAGATCACCTGATGGTGGGCGCGGTACATGGTTTCGAGACGATCGTGCGACACTACGCTTCCACTGCAGACACAATGTCGCACAGGCAGGGCGGGAACCATAGTCATCGTCACGTTGCTTGATGCGCGAGTTCCGGGTTTCGATCACCAAAACCGTACGGAAACCCCCATCGTGAGCTCGAGGGCGACGGGGGGAACTTCGTGAAAAATCGTCTCTTGAAAGCGAAAGGAATCGCGAATTAGCGGAAAAATTGCTGCTCCGCGGTACGAAAGCCGCACCGGCGCGAGGATGAGAATCTCTGCGGCGGCCGACGGACCAAGGCCGGCCCAGGGACGTACGGATCGTGCGGGGAGGTAGGTGTCCCGCCCCTCTGCACGTAGGACACCCCCCTCCAAAGTCCCACAGAGCTGGAGGCGGAAGATCTCACCCTGGGTCTGGCTCGGGCACAAATCGAGGGCAACGCTCGTGAGATCGAAGCGGGCCGTGCCGTACTCGCGCTCGAAGCCGCCTCGCCTCGAATGACCAGCGATCAACCGAGCGCTCGGAGCCCAAAGGCCGCTTCCGTCCGCAGCGTTCTCGATACCGAGTCCGCCCCCCCAAATGAAGTCCGGGGCTTGGCCCAGGTTGGCGCGCGCAAATGCCGAGGCTGTCCAGAATCGTTTCCGGGCGGGCTGGCGTGGGGGAGCCGGCTGATCGACTTCGCGCGGCGTCTCTTTGTCGGGGATCAGTCGGTCTTCGGTTCTGAGCTTGAGCGGATCGTCAGCTCCGGGGTCGAGCGCGACAGCGGCGATGAACGCGATGGCTTCGATCGCCGCGTCGCAGTTCTCGGCCTCGATGGTGCGACTGAGTTCCCCCCCTTCATCGAGGAGGATGAGGAGACGGGCTCGAACGGCGGACGGGGTTTCCTCGATGGTGAAACGCACCGCGGTGTCTTTCTCGAACCGCATGCGCAATTCCGGTACCCGCGCCTCGAACCTTTCTCGCAGTACGACGGCGCTGCCACAACCGCCAGGCGCAGAGAAGGTGGCGGAGATGTCCCTCGAAGCACTTTGAGAATTGCCTGCCGGCGCCAGAAGGAGCAGACACGTGGCGACACTGAAGGCAAACCGCCGAGGGGACACGAGCTCTACAGTTATCAGGTCCCCGTCGCTCTTGAAACGCGGCTGCTCATTGAGGAAAAAGCGTGGGACCAACGTCGTGCAGCGGGGCCAGGCCGCCGCTGAGGGATCTCGTCAGCCGCGTTCTCGTCTCCGCTGCAGCAAAAACTCGCGAATTCTGTGCGCTGCCTCATTCACATCGGCTTCCCCGCGACAGTACGAAAAGCGCACCATCGATTTCCCCTTTTCCGGATCGAAATCCACTCCCGAGGTTGCCGCCACGCCGGTGCGTTCCAAGAGAGCCTCGCAGAGTTCGCGGCTGTCCTCACAGAACGCGGAGACATCGGCATAGACGTAAAAGGCGCCGTCCGCGGGAGCAGTCTCGGCCACGCCAGCCTCCCTCAAGGCTTCGAGGAGCGCGCCGCGGTTTCTCCGGTAGCGAGCGACGTGCCCTTCGAGTTCATCCCTGGCGTCGAAGGCCGAGACGGCAGCTATTTGGGAGAGCGTGGGTGCACAGATCGCAAGGTTCTGACTCAAAACTTCAGCCGTCCGACGGAAGGCATCCGGGACGACCATCCAACCGAGTCGCCATCCAGTCATCGAGTAATACTTCGAGAAGCTGCCGACGACGATCGTAGAATCCGCGAAGGCTGCCGCAGTAGTTGCGCGCTCCTTGCCGAATTCGAGCCCGTGGTAGATTTCGTCGACGATTGTGAAGATACCCTGAGCGCGACAATAGCTGAGCAAATCGCTGAGGCACTCGCTGCCGAGCATCGTTCCCGTGGGGTTGGCTGGAGAGGCGATGACGAGACCCCGAGGAGGCCGACGAAGGGCCTCCAGGTGCTGCACCGTGAGGGCGTACTTGGTCCCGGGACCGACTCGAATCGATTCGACCTCGAGATCGAGGCTTTTCAGGATGTTGGGGTAACAGGGGTAGCCGGGCACCGTGAGCGCAACTCGGGAGCCTGCCTCGAAGGCTGCGATGAAGGAAAGCACGAAAGCGCCGGATGCTCCCGAGGTCACGATGACACGCTCCGGGTCCACGGAAACGCCATACGTTTCGTCGTAGTGCCGAGCGATACGTTCGCGCAGCGCAATGGTGCCGATCGCGCGAGAATACCCCAAGGTTTGTTCGTCGATGGCGCGATGCGCCGCTTCTCGAACGAGGGCCGGAGCCGGGGTGCCTGGCTGTCCGACTTCCAGGTGGTAGACGTGCTCTCCAGCACGCTCGGCCCGGTCAGCCGCCTCCATGACGTCCATCACCAAGAAAGGTGGAACCTGACTGCGGCTGGATGGAGCGAACATTTTCATCGATGCGCGTGGGGGTCACGCGACGCTTCTCAGCGAGAGTCGACGATCAAGTCGAGCAGCTCTCCAACGTCGCAGTGTTTCTCCAGAGGGTGTCGGAGAGGGATCTTTTCCTTGATGGAGTACTGGTTGTTGCGTCCGACCTTTTCCTTCGTGAGATACCCGGCTTCCTCCAAATCGGTCACGATGCGCTGTACTGAGCGCTCTGTGATGCCGACGAGTAGCGCCACCTCTCGGAGGGAGAGGTTTGGACCCTTGGCGAGAGCGACCAACACGTGACTGTGGTTCGAGAGGAACGTCCAACTTTCTTGTGACGATCTGTCGGGCGCGTGCGCGCTCGGTTTGGTCGCGTGCCGTGCATCGTCGGACAGCATGGGCCTTTTGCCGTGCTTTTCACCGAGTCGAGAACGTTTCGCCGCCATTTCTTTCGATTGTGCCACGAAATTTCGGTGCGCGACAGGAAATTCAGGAATTGCGTCATACGACAAACTTGTCCGGTTTTTGCTCGCACCCCCTTGCGACCCTGTGAGTTTATGACATGACGCGCTTGTCATGAATTCCCCGTCGCAGGACATCGATCAACCGCTCTATCAAGACACGCGCTGGCTCGCCCGCACTCTGGGGCAAGTGATTCTCCGGCTTGAAGGTCAAGAAGTGTTCGATGCCGTCGAGAGTCTGCGCGACGCGAGCCACAAGCGACGAGCAGGCGCAGACGACGCCCCGTCGCTCGACCAACTGCTGGCGCGGGTCGAAAAGCTTCCGCTCGAAGTAGCCGCACCGGTGGCCCGCGCGTTCGCTCTTTTCTTCTTGCTCATCAACACGGCGGAACAGGTGCACAGGGTGCGGCGGCGTCAACAGTACGGGCGCTCGCACCACAACACGTCGCAGCCAGCTTCGCTGAAGTGGGCCTTTGAAGAACTCAAGAAGCAGGGCATGAGCGCTGAACAGGTGCGGGAAACCGTCGGGAACCTCCGCGCCCGACCTGTGCTCACCGCACATCCCACGGAGGCAACGCGGCGCACGGTCTTGGACATCCAGGCGCGGATGGCTGACGCTCTTCTCCGACACGACGACGCCACCGAGGCGGAAAAAGCCCGACTCGAGGAGCAGCTCGAGTCCGACATCGAGCTTTTGTGGCTCACCGACGAGGTGCGGAAAAATCGCCCCTCCGTGCTCGACGAAGTCAGCACGGTCATCGGCTACCTCGAGAATCGGCTCCTACACGCCACCGGGCATGTACATCAGAATTGCGCCAAGTCGTTCCGCGAGGTTTTTGGGGAAGACCTCGGTGTCCGCCTCCAACTGTCCCTGGGAAGCTGGGTTGCGGGCGATCGTGATGGCAACCCCTTCGTCACACCGGACTTGACGATTGCCGCGGTGCGTCGTCACGCCCACGCCGTCCTGGGGCACTACGAGAAGCGTGTCGCAGAACTGGTGACGCGTCTCAGCATCTCGAGTCGCATTGCCAAGGAGCCAGCTGCTCTCCGGGAGGCAATCGAGAGAGACAAGCAGCTATTCCCGAAGGTATGGAAACAGAACGAACGTCGTGACGCTGAAGAGCCCCTGCGACTCAAGTTGTCATTCATCCGCGCGCGCCTCGACGCGACGCGCCGTGAGGTTGCCGCTAGAGACGGCGGCAGCAACGACGGCATCACGGGCGCCTACCAGGGACCGGACGAATTCATCGCCGACCTCGAGCTGGTGCGGGACGTGGTTCTGGCCGCTGGCGGAACCCGCATCGCACGAAACTACGTGGCTCCGCTGCTGGATGAAGTGAGGGGTCTCGGTTTGCACGGTTACAACCTGGACGTCCGCGAAGACTCGGCAGCTCACACCGAAGCCCTCAAGGCGATCACTGACACACTCGGTTTGCCCGAGCTCGACGGAGCCGGCCTTCGTCGAGAACTCATGGGTAGACGGCCGCTCACTTCTCCCAACCGGCCTTTGGACGAGCAGACGGAGAAGGTGCTTGCTGTCTTCGACGCCATGCGCACGATTCATAGAGAGATCGGTCCCCAGGCGACGGACACGTACATCATCTCGATGTGCCACAGCGCGGACGACATGCTCCGGGTCGCTCTCTTGGCTCGGGAGCGAGGACTGCTCGATCTGGCCGGTGACGAACCGAAGAGCAGCATCGACATCGTTCCCTTGTTCGAGACCCGCGATGACTTGGCTGGCTCCGCCAAAGTCATGAGAGATCTTTTCGCGGACGAAGTCTATTCCCGGCAGCTCAAAGCTCGCGGCATGAGACAAGAAATCATGCTCGGCTATTCGGATTCCGCGAAGGACGTAGGAGTCGTCGCTGCGGCGTGGGAGCTTTATCTGGCGCAAGAAGAGCTTGCCCAGGTCGCCCACGACGCAGGTGTCGAACTAACGCTCTTCCACGGTCGGGGAGGAAGCGTGGGACGCGGCGGCGGATCACCCGTTTATCGTGCGCTCACTGCACTTCCGCCTGGTTCTCTCACGGGCAGCATCAAGATCACCGAACAGGGGGAAACGATCAGTCAGAAGTTCGGTATTCCGTCGATCGCCGAACGTACCCTCGATGTCATGATGGCCGGAACAATCATGGCGAGCCATCTCGATTGGCGAAAGAACGTGAGTCAGGCGGACCAGGACGCTTTCCGAGAGCTCTTGAACGACATGTCGGCCGCCTCACGAAAGGCCTTCCGCGCGCGCGTTCATGAGGATTCACAGCTGTTCCACGTCTTCCTGACCGCCACGCCTGTGAAGGAGCTGGCTCATGTTCATTTCGGATCGCGCCCGGCGTATCGTGACAAGGGCGCAGGGACGATGGCCGGCATACGCGCCATTCCCTACAATTTCGGATGGACCCAGACTCGTTTGATGCTCACGGCCTGGCTTGGCGCGGGGCGCGCGTTTGCCGCTGCAGCCGAGAAGCCTGGCGGGCTCGAACTCCTTCAGAAGATGGCCGAATCCTGGCCATTTTTCGATGACCTCCTCGCGAAAATCGAAATGGTTTGTGCCAAGGCGGACCTCGAAATCGCTCGTCTGTATTTGACCGAGCTGGGCGACTACGGAGCACTCTTCGAGGAACTCAAGGGCGAGTACGAGATGATGGTCCAAACCCTGCTGGCCATTCGCAAGAAGAAGACGCTGCTCGAAGGACACCGGTTCCTCGGGGATCAGATCCGTCTGCGTGATCCCTACGTCGATCCGCTCAATCTTCTGCAGGTTGCGCTTCTCAAGAAGAAGCGGGCCCTCGGCGACGGTGACCCCGCCTTGAAACTTCTCAATCAGGCTCTCGGGACGAGCCTCAACGGTATTGCGCAAGGGATGCGCAATACGGGTTGAGGCCACGGTGTTTCAGACTGTCGAACTGGGGCAGAAGGTCTCCAAGTCCGAGTACAAGGCGCAGGTGCCTGAGCTTCGGACACGGCTCCTCGAGCTCCAGAGACGACTGAACGAAGCCGATTTCTCGGTTGTCATCGCCATCGCCGGTGTGGAGGGGGCGGGGAAGAGTGAGACGGTCAACGTCCTGCATGAGTGGTTCGATCCACGTTTCTTGCTGACACACGCCTTCGAGCGGCGTACCAAGTTCGACAAGCGGTTTCCGCCGTTTCATCGGTTCTGGGAACGACTTCCGCCGAGGGGGAGAATCGGGATCTTTTTCGGCTCTTGGTACGCAGAGCCAATCGTCGCTCGTGCTCACGGCGAGATCGGCGACGATGAGCTCTCCGCGGCCATGTCGCGGGTCAATCGTTTCGAGCGTGCTCTTTCCGACGATGGAACCCTGGTGCTCAAGTTTTGGTTCCATCTGAGCAAGAAGGAGCAGAAAAAGCGCCTCAAGCGTCTGGCGGAGGATCCTGAGCAGTACTGGCGGGTTTCCGACCGGGATCGGGCCTACTTCAAGCTCTATGACGAGTTTCGGACGGTGTCCGAGCGAGCACTGGGATTGACCGGCGCGGGCCACGCGCCTTGGAACTCATTGAAGGCACGGACGAGCGGTTTCGTAATATGAGCGTGGGGCGAAGGATCGCCGATGAGCTCGATAGAGCGCTCAGACACCACGAATCGAAGGGGAATGAGCACGCGCCCAGTAGTTCGCGGGTTCGCCTCGCGGACACGAAGAATCTCGCCGGGACTGGCCCGGTGAAGACCATTCTGTCGACTGTCGATCTCTCTCAGGACGTGGAAAAGTGCGACTACGACGAGCGCCTCGAAGTGCTGCAGCGGCGGTTCGGCAGGCTGTGCCGACGGCTGGCCTCGAGCAAGCGCTCGGCGATCTTCGCTTTCGAGGGGTGGGACGCGGCCGGGAAAGGAGGTGTGATTCGGCGTCTTTCTGCTGCCATGGATGCTCGGCACTACTCGATCATTCCCGTGGCCGCTCCTACCGACGAAGAGAAGCTGCGTCACTATCTCTGGCGATTCTGGCGCAACATCCCCGAACCCGGTCGTGTCACGATCTTCGACAGAAGTTGGTACGGGCGGGTCCTCGTCGAGCGAGTCGAGGGGTTCGCGAGCGAAGCGGAGTGGTCTCGCGCCTACAAGGAGATCAACGATTTCGAGCGTCAACTCGTCGAACACGGCATCGTGCTGCACAAATTTTGGCTTCACATCGACAAGGAAGAACAACTGCGGCGCTTCCAGGATCGCGAGGCGACTCCTTGGAAGAAGCACAAAATCACCGCTGAGGATTGGCGCAATCGAGAGCGGTGGGACGCCTACGAACTTGCAGTACACGACATGGTCGAAAAAACGAGTACGGTAGACGCTCCTTGGACGTTGGTGCCCAACAATAGCAAGCGGTTCGGACGCCTTTTCACTCTGAAGGCAGTGTGCGACCGGCTACAAAGTGAGCTCGAGTAGCCAGCCCCGTGGCGAGGATGCGCTGATTCAAGGTTTTCGACGCCTCTTTTCACGGGAGGCGCGTGTTGCTTTCGGGTCCGCTAAGGAGGGGGCGTCGATGAAAGGTTGGCCCGGAAGAAGACGAATCCTCATTTACCTCGGAACGTTCGGGTTCGCTCTCCTTTGCGGGTTGATCGCCTCGTTCACGTTCGAGAGGCTCGCTTATCGGGAGTGCGTGGTGCGGGGGGTGTCACTCGACGGTCGCCCCGTCACTGGTATGAATCGCAAACAGCTCGTGGCCGCTCTGCAAGCGAGCCGAAGTAGCCTCGGCGACTCGCTGCTAGAGCTATCGCTCGAGGGCAAAAGAAAGAAGATTCGAGCCGCTGAGCTCGGGCTCGCCCTGGATGTCGAGGCGATGGTTCGCCAGTCTCTGGACACGGGGCATCGAGGTTCGGTTCTTTCCCGGTTTGGGACTTGGCTCACCCTCCTCGTGTCGAAGCGCAACATTCCGTCCAGCTTTTCCGTAGATCGTGAGAAGCTGAGAAAGGCTCTCTTGCCCTGGGCGGCGGAGCTTCTCGACGAGCCCGTCCTACCAGTCGTGACGTTCGATGGTGAAGTCGTCACGAGGCCAGGGCGCGGCGGAACGGTCATCGAGTACGAACAGCTGGCTCAGCTACTACGGCGCGAGGCACGCGCTCCGGGACTCGAAGCAATCAGCGTTCCGACTCGGAAGCGTGCGCCCCTCATCTCCGACCAAGAAGTGAATCGGGTACGAAGAGAGGCCGAGACTCTCGTAGGGGGGCCTGTCGAGGTGCTCGGTCCGGGGGAAGCGTTGAGGAAGGTTCTCGCGCCCAACTCGCTCGGGGCGGCCGTCGGCAGCCGCGTGGACGAAGGCAACGGAACCTTTTCTCTGCAACTTGACATGGGGTCCCTCCGGGGCTCCTTGGAGAGTCTGCTCCGCGAGGTGGAGAAGGAGCCCGTCGAGGCCACCTTCGAGTTTTCCGCCACCGGCGCCCCCTCCATCACACCGAGTCAGAGCGGCAAGATTCTGGATGAGTCTGCATTCCACCGGTTGCTGCTCGACGTTGCCCGCGGTGGCCCTCGCTCCATCGAGCTTCCTCTCGAAGTGCGGGAGCCTGATCTCACCTCGGAAGAGGCGGAGAAACTCGGAGTGAAGGGCCTCGTGATGTCATTTACGACCCGGCACGCTTGTTGTCAGCCGCGCGTCGAGAACATTCACCATGCGGCTCGGAAGCTCGATGGAGTCGTGCTGCGTCCCGGGCAGAAGTTTTCGTTGAACGAGTTCTTGGGTCCCAGACGGCGTGAGTCTGGGTACCACAAGGCGCCGACCATCGTTCAAGGCGAGATGGAGGACGTCTACGGGGGAGGGATTAGCCAGCTCGCTACCACGCTTTTCAACGCTGTCTTGCGCGGTGGCTACGAAATCATTCAGCGCCAGCCGCACTCGGTCTACTTCTCGCGTTATCCCGAAGGACACGAGGCGACGGTGTCGTTCCCTGAGCCAGATCTCATCTTCAGGAACGATACGGAAGCGGGGATGGTTATCAAGACTCAGGCTGAGTCCACCTACATCCGAGTCTTGATCTTTGGAGACAATGGCGGGCGCGTTACTACAGTCGACAAGGGCAGGCGCTACGACATTGTCGAGCCGCCCAAGGAGTACGAGCCGGACGAGACCATGCCACCAGAGAAGATGAAGCGTCTTGTAGCAGGTCAGCTCGGATGGAAGGTCCTCGTTTCCCGTAAGGTTCGTTTTCCAAATGGGAAAGTGAAGGAAGAGAAGCGCGAAGTCGTCTACAACCCACGTCCTGAGCTGCTCCGGGTACACCCGTGCGTCATCCCCGAAGGCGAAAAGGGGCATACGGGCGAAGAATGCCCCGAGCCGGAGATCATCGAGGAGGAGGAGGAGCTTTCGGAAGACGTCTACTACGAGACGTTGTAGGGGCTGCTCACCGTGGACAAGCGGAGTCAGGCAACGAGCGGGGCCTTCGGCTTGCGGAAGTAAAACCCCAAGTAGGCCTTCGCTTCAGGACTTCGGTCGGGCGCAAGAGCGAGTTTGAGGTGAAAGCTGCGGAGGAGTTTCACATCGGGATGGCTAGGTAGTTCGGCAGCGGAGATTCCGTGCCAATCGAGAACTGCGTTCGCCTTATCTTCAGTCGCCCACCCGGCATCGACGGCGTGGTTGAGCCACCGCTCTCGCGCGTCCCGATTCGGAAACCCTCGCTCCGTTTGAGCGAGTTCTAGCGCCAAATAGGGGCTGATGTGGTCGCTAAACTCGATTTGACACCATTGATCTTCGCCGTCGACGTCGAACAGAGGCAGGACCTCGTCGAGCTCTTGCATGTTACCCGGCCATCCGACGGCGCTCAGCCATTCCTTGGTCCGACCTCGCGGGAGTCGCACGAAGACCCTGTATGCATCGCGACCCCGGGGTTTGAGTGAGGCAAAACTCATGAGCTGGCCGCCTCTGGGGAGCGCGTTCGCCAAGTTTCGGAAGGTCCGAAGTGCGCCACGCGTCACCGCCAATGCGGGTTCACTGGACAAGAATTGTTCGACCAATAGCGTGACGTCGTCCAGCGACAGCGATTCAGCAGACTTGTCGAAGAACTCGGGAGCGAGGCAAAGCCAGTTCAGGGCAGCAGAGTCTGGACGGTCTTGGTCCCACTCGAACCAGAAGTTCGGTGAGCTGGCGAAAAGGGTTCCGTCGTTGCGGGACCATGCTTGAAGAGCGGACTTTGCTGGGTGGAGCGCCCTACCGTGGGGGCTTTGGAGTGCGTCGCTGAGCTGATGTCGCGTTCTCTTGTTTTGCACGAGGGCTCCCAGCAGATCGACCCGGTCGTCCTGTGCAGTCAGGCGCGTTTCGAACATTCCCCAGTACCACTCCATGGGCAGTCGCTCGGCGAATGAGAGAACGGAGTTCCTCCTTTCGCTAGTTACGAGCTGTCGCGGGAGATGTTCTCTGATGGCGGACGCAGCCGTCCTCCACCCGAAGCCGGCATATGGCAATCGTGCAGGGCTCAGGGCGGAGGAGGGGTCGCCTGCCATTACTTTGAGTCTCTCGATGTGTCTTTCTGATTGGCCTCTGAGGTCTGCTCCTCGTTGCCTTCGTCGTTGTCGTCCGTCGTACTCCACATGGTCGTGATCATGATGCTTTTCTCTCTTCTTGTTTGGGGTTGTTGTTGCCGCTTCCCGGCGGTTTATCCCGCCTGCCGAACTCGTTCGACAGGTGGGGGAGATTGCTGGTCGTCCAGTCCGTGGCGCGTAAGCTGTCCACGCCATACGCCGCTCGCGCCGGCCGGGGGCCAGGCGGCCGAGCTGGCGGCTACCACTTCGACTTCGTCGACCGTGCGGGCACCGATGCATACGGTTCCGCCGTACGGCAGGGGCTCCGAAAAGGACACGGAGCGGCCGCTGACATGTGACGAAAAGCTGACGCGGCGGCCGCTCGCGTCCTCCACGTCCACGTACAGCAGGTCACCCGCCGGCGATGCGGGCAGCGTGAGGACGCTCATGTGGTGCCGCTCAATGGAAAAGTTCCACTCGGCGATGGTACTCGGGCCTTCCCGTCGGGGTGTGACCTCGACGCGACCAGCCATGAGGCCGCCCCCAGGAAGCGCCTGCCCATCTCCTGCCGCGAAAGGCAAAGTGGAGTTCGTCAGGGCACTCGGATAGATCCTCACGGGTGCTCCTCGGATGTCCCTGCCGCGTGCGTCGAGGAACCCCGCCACCAGCGAAGGGTGACCATCGCGACCGTACGCGACGCCGAGTCCCGCCGGCACTTGCGGCGACTGTGGGTCGAAAGACCCAATTCGCTGGAGCGCAGGCGTGCTCTTTCCGCGCGATGGGACGTGGATCAAAACGCCCGTTTGGATCTCTTCCAGGGTCCTCCCTGCGAGCTGGGTGGCGCTCATGAGGCCACGGCTCGAGGCGATGAGCTGCCCACCGGGAAACGATGGGTGCGTGAAAGCGAGGGCCGCGAAGGAATAGGGGTGCCGTTCGTTCGACGTCCAGTAATCCGCATGCTTCCAGGGAGAGCCAAGGTCCGTTCGAGGGTTGCCGTAGAGCACCGAGGTTTTCCCGGAAGCGAACACGACGTCCAACTCTCCGTCGAGGTCGACGTCTGCCACGAACACGTCTCCCGCTCCACGCGCTGCCTCGTGCTCGATCACGTGTTCTTCAAACGTTGGGGTCTCACTCCCTGGCTTTGTGTGATTGACTAGGAGACGGGCGCGGCCAGTGAATCGTCCGTGTTCATCGAGGTCGGGCTTCTGAATGGTGCCTCCCTCGCTCAAGCACGAAACGAGGATGTCGGGCCTCCGCCCACCGTCGAAGGGCGCCAGGGCCACGCCCGTCGCCGCAAACCCTCTTGCCAACCACAACGGATGCGGATCAAGCCCGCCGGGGCCGCCCAGATAGACCTTGATTCCTCCCTCGGCGAGGTTCTGATTCTTCCCCGAAATGACGGCAACGACGATGTCATCGTAGCCGTTTCCGGTCAGATCTCCGACGGCCAGGCCCATGTGGTGGTCGTAGTCGTCGGAGAACCAGCATGGCAGTTTCTCGTACCCGCGGTCAGGGTGTGACGCGTGTAGGGTGAGCGGTTGCGGTGTCCAGTCGCTCCCGTTTGCGATCGCGAGCATTTGTTCGCCGGATCCGAGCTTGAGCCATCCTATCCCCATCGCGAAGTATCCGAGTGGGGCGAGTCTCTCGAGTCGCTGGAAGGAATCTTGTGGCATTGTGGCTCTTGGCACTGGGGAACCTCTCTTGGTGCAAGGAGTGAGAACTGCGAGTAGCTCAGCGCATCACAACATCGAGTTTCGCCATGCTCCCTGAGTAAACCTGGGTGTCGGTTTTCGTCCATGACAAATCATGACAACCGGCCAGCCGAACCAGATCTCTCCCTACCGCGAGGTAATTCACGGGGAAACAAGAGAGGGCTGTCATTCTTCGCGCAGACGCACGAAGGGCGGTGCGTGAACGCGGGCGTAATGATCTGGTTTCGAGATCCCCGAAGCGAACAGTTTCTCTCGGGTGGCTTCGACGGTCGCGGTGTCGTCTTCTGCGAGACCGAAGGAGAGCGCCAGACAACGGGCGTGCACGACTTGGCCGATCATCTCGTATTGCTCGCGAGCAATAGCATAGCAGTCGCGCGCATCAGCGAGCCGTCCTTGTAAGAAGGCGAGACTGCAGCGCAAGGCGGCCGCGTGTGGACGAGCAATGGGGCTGCCATCATTCGCCAAGGCTGACATCATTCTCGAAAGTGCTCTTGTGGCGGTGCGGCCCCGCAGCGCGCCGAGCTCCGCCACTGCGCGCAAGTGCAGGATTTCTGGTCGCGAAATGGGGTGGCGCAGGAGCTGGGCTCTACGAATGGAACTCCATTGCTGCAGGAGTTTATTGCGCGCGTCCTCGTATCGACCGAGACTCAGATCACACTGAACATCGAACCGCAGCGCGTAGTAGTGTTGCACGGTGTAGGAGCCCTGGGTCCAGCTCTGGATCGAACGCTGGGAGAAGTCCCTTGCGGCTTCGACTCGCCCCACAGCGAGGCTGTTCATGGCGCACGCTTGGCACGCCATCGCAAGCGCGAAAAGGTCGCCTCGGCTGGTGCTCTCTGCGAGCCAAAGTGTACCCAGGTTCCCGAGATCCTCGAACAGTCCGAGCTGCTCCCGTACGCGAAGCCCCGCTGTGAAGGCCATGCTCTGCTCCCAAACGATCGGGCCCCGTTCCTCTTTTAAGAGCTCGAACGCTTGAGCTGCTGTTTCCAAAATACGGGCCGGGGGCGCCCACTCGGCAGTCAAACGAACTGCGTCGAAGGTGAGCAACACTCCACGGAGGTACTTGCTTTTCTCCATCTTGCTGAGCTGATGAGCTTCGTTGGTCCACGACTTTCCCATGCTCTCCCATGGTGTACCCACGAACATCGGCCCGAGGACGGCGAGCGAGCGGGCAATCCGAACCCGCTCGCCAGCCTCGAGACTGGCGACCAGGCATTCGAGCTGGAGAACGAGCCCGCGCAAAGGAAACGGCGCTCCGAGCCCTTTTGCTGCATGCCAGATGGCATCGATGCGGCCGAGTTGGTCGGGATCGCATTCTTCTTCGGGGAGCGGACAGTACCGGGTACCACGCACCCAGAGCTTGAACATGAGTCCCAGTGCCCGGACCAATGCCGCGCGCTCCGATGGAGGAACCGGGGTTCCCAGCGTCTTCAGCTCGGGAGTAAAAACGGAAAGGCCGCGGTCTACGTGACCGGAGCTCAGCCACGCCGAGCCCGCCGATCTCAGAAACTCGCTGCGATGTTTCGTGGTAAGGCGCGCACATTCCTCAAAGGCCGCGGCTGCCTCCGCCGAACGACCTGAATACTCCAGGCAACGAGCACGGTAGGGGAGAAACTCTCGTGCTCGGTGGGGGCTCCACATCGATGCTCGGCCGTACCAGTGCGCAGCGCTTTCGAATGCGAGCGTTCGTTCAGCCTCACGGGCCGCCAAAGGGGCCCAACGGGCCGCGTGCCCGTTTTCCCGAGCGAGGTGATAAAGGTGAGCGAGCTGTTCCGCCGTAGCGAGGGACTTTTCCTCCAGGGACGCGGCGATCTGGCCACGGATGGTTCGCTGAATGCTGCTCGGGAGTCGAGCTCGGATCGTATCGGCAATGAGGGAGTGGTATGGTTCGAGCGGTGAGTCTGGGGTTATCCCGGATGTCCGCACGAGGTTGGAATTGCGCAAGGCGGCAAGCACTGCGCCTCGGAGCGAAGCGTTTTCGACCTGCTCCAACGCGACCGCCTGATGCAAAGGGGAGGGTGACAGGGACACCGCCATCAGCACCTCTCGGGCGCCATTCGGGGCGTCTGCGAGTCTTCTCTCGATGAGGGTCGAAAGTGACGGCGTTTCGTTTTCTTCCCAGACCTGGCTGCCCAAAGCGGTGGCGAGGTACGGTAGGCCACCTGACGCCCGCACGATCGCTTCTCGCTGCTTGGCGCTTGCGTTTCCGACGATGGAAGGGACGCACTCGGCAAGCTCTGGCGAGGCCAGCCGTCCGAGTTCGAGCACGGACTCGGCAATGGCACTGCCCCGAACCCGGAGTATTTCGTGCGCCTCGTCTAGGAACACCGGCGTCTGGCCGGATGCGGTTCGGCTGGTCGTGACCACCAGTAGGCGAGTCGGGCTCGGCGCAGCCAACACTTCCGCAAGAAGGCGCGCCCCGTCGCGATCTCCCCACTGAACATCATCGAGCAACATCACCACGGTGCGCGTGCGCGTGACTTGTGTGAGGAGCTCTTTGATCGCGCTGAACGCAGCGCGGCGTTGTTCGAGCGGGTCGCGAGGGAACGCTTCGTGCGTTTCCGGTGGGAAAAGATAAGAAAATGCGTCGCAAAGGAGCGAGGCGCGTACCAAAAGGCGTGGGTCGGGCTTTGCCGGGGGATCATGAGAGGAGAGAGTGCGCGCCAGGTCGTCCAAAATGCCATCGAGACCCTGAAATGGCATCGACTCGCGTTCGTGGCAGGTTCCCTCCAAGACCAGTACGTCGGGCTCCGCACCGAGGCGGGCCCGAAATTGGGAAAGGAGAGCCGTTTTTCCGATTCCGCTTTCTCCTTCCAGTCGGATCCAGCACGTCTCTCCATTCCAAGCTTTCGACAGGCCCTCCTCGAGCCGTGCGATCTCCGCGTCTCGTCCAACGATAGAGAGTGGCTTGGGAGAAGGGGCCTCCTTCCACCGGGTTCGATACTTTCCAGAGCGATGCGCACCCAGGGCGCGTGCAACCGCCGCATCGTTCGGTCGTTTCATCCGATCGGGGTCGAGAAGCGCGCGGCAGAGAGCGAGGAGGTCTCGAGGTGCATCTCGCGAGAAGACGAATTCTCGGTAGGGTGCATTCGGGTTCTCGACCAACAGTTCAGCCAGCATCACCCCGAACGAGAACCAGTCCGAATGTGTGGACTCTTCGCCATGATCCAGGCGTTCGGGTGCCATGTATCGAGGCGTCCCTCCGACACCTCGTTGCTTCTGCGCTACGCCCCGATGGAGGGGCGAGACCAGACCGAAGTCTAGTATTATCGCTCTGCCCTGGCGATCGACCATGACGTTGTCGGGCTTGAGATCGAGATGAAGCAGACCCTGCTCGTGCAAAGCACCGAGCCCTTCGGAGACTTGTCGAAACACGTCTCGAACGGCCTCGTAGTAGCCCGGGGTGCCGCTGGGATGTGTTGCGAGGTGAGCCTTGATGCTGCTTCCATCGATGCGTTCCATCGTCAAGAAACAGCTCCGGCCGATCGTGTGAAGCTCGTAGAGCTGAACCAGGTGGGGATGTCGGATTCGGGCTAGATGACGGAACTCGGACTTCAGCCGCGTGACGGCACGCATATCAACGCGATGAAGTGTCTTGAGAGCGAATTCCGCACCTGTATCGCGATGCATCGCCGAGTAGACGACGCCCATGCCCCCGCGGCCGAGCAGATTCCCGATGACGAACGGACCTAGGACGGCGCCCGAGTCGAGAGCAGAGGGCGCCCCTGCTTCTCCAGGTTCATCCCAATCGGACGTCAGCGTTTTCTCTGTGAGGTTTGTTTCCAAGGCTAGGGCGCGCGGCGACAGTCAGGTTTGAAAGATCCGGTTGGCCAGAGAGTCACGGCTAGCTAGACTACCCCGGGCATCTATATGGCGATTTTGAAAAGCGCGAGCCGCGGCGACATAGTACCTCTTTGTCACCACACCCGCGTGGGGCGCTCAAGAGACGCTGATATTCGCATCAATGACCGCAGAATCTCATCTGAGCACGCTGTGGTTAGCTACAATGGGGGCCTTTGGGAGGTCAAAGACCTCGGGAGCCGCAACGGCACCGTGGTCGATGGTCGGCGGCTCGACCCTGGCTCCCGAATTCCCCTTCGCGTGGGGTCCGAGCTGAGATTCGGCTCCTCTGACTCTGCTTGGACTCTCGAGTCCGACGAGGCCCCGGACGTCGTGGTGCTCGATTTGGAAGAAGGCGGTGCGCTCGAAGGGGAGCACGGCCTTTTGCAAATCGACGATGGGATGCTCCTCTTCACCGAGAACGGGCGAGACTACTTTCTAGAGGTCCGAGGACACCGACACGAGGTCGTGGATAGGCAAGTCGTCGAGCTGGAGGGTCGACGGCTCAGGATCTCCATTCCGCCGCCGGACGAAAACGGGCAGACCATTACCGCCGACGGAATCCTCCTCAGTCGGGATGTTACCCTTCAGTTTCAAGTCAGCCCCGATGAAGAGCACATTCAAGTACGAGTCATAGCCGAGGGCGTGCGCAAAGAGCTACGCGCTCGATCGTTCGACTACATGCTGCTGGCCTTGGCACGCGCCAGGATCATCGATGCTGCCTCCGGGGACCTTGCTCCCGAGGAGCAAGGCTGGGTCTACGCCGATGAACTCGCAAAGGACCTTGGAATGGACGTTAGCCACGTGAACGTCGACATCTACAGGGCACGGAGGCGCTTCGCGGCGGCCGGCGTTCAGGGCGCCGACGAAATGCTCGAGAGAAGGACCCAGACCCGGGCATTGCGCCTAGGATGCGGCCGAGTGGAAATCATCTAAGCGGATCTGCGAGGCTTGTCCGCCGGTGTGTATTTCAGATACCGCCTGGTGATGATTTGCTTTCCCCGGGGAAAATCCTCGACCACGAAGGAGTGGGTGAATCGAAGGATTGCTCCCAGCCCTCCACCGATGCCTCGGCGTTTGAGTAGAACGCCGGGGTCAATGGGGCCGTCCTGGTCCCAGCCGTCGTTCATGGCGGCAGCCAGGTCGTAGAAATGGGGACCACAATCAGTCGCGACGAGTTCGAGACACGGCCCCTGCTCGGTCATGATGGCCTGGGCCAGTATCTGCCCCCTGTCCCCGTACTTTAGAATGTTCGAGGCGAGCTCGCTGGCCACGATGGCCAGCTCTTGGCAAGCATAGCGATCGAATCCGATTTCCGCTGCAAATCGTTTCACACACCCCTGGGCATGGAGCACGTCGATCGGATCGTTCACGGAAATCAGCGGCATCTAGACCTTGCCGCGTTTCTCCACGAACTGCTGAAGAGCTTCATGCAGCGTACGGTGAATAGTAATCCGCGAAAGGTCGATTCCCATGTGCACGACCGTCTGTGCAATGTGCGGGTTGACCCCTGTCAGGACACATTCAGCCCCTAAAAGGCGGACGGCGCTGGCCATTCGCATAAAATGATCGACCGTTCGAGTGTCCATCACGTCGATGCCGGTGATGTCAATGATGGTGCAACGGGTTTGTTTCTCGACCACGGCCTCGAGCAGCGAGCTCGTCATCTCCGAGCTCCGAGCCGTGTCCATCACGCCCACGACGGGCAGGCACAGCACGCCGTCCCAAACCTCCATGATAGGAGTCGACAGATCACGAATCGCAGCGCGCTGTTTCTCGATCGTCGCAAGCTTCTCCTCCAGTTCTGCACGATAGGCGCGACCGCGCTGTTCTTCGGCGCTCAGAGACTCGATCATCGAGTTGATCCCGCGGTACAAGTTGGCCAGAGGCCCGTAATCGTCGTCCGCGACTTCGAGCCGAGTGTCGTAATCTCCCAGTTCGAGGTTAGCCAAGGTGAGCAGCGCCCCGGCTACGCTTTCGATCATTTCGTCGTCAGTCATGCTTTGATTTCCCGTCATCTGTCCGTTCAGGCCTGCTCCGCCATCCGATCACGCCAGACGCAGAACTTGAGTGCTTCGCGCATCGTGCGAAAGCTCTTCAGGCCTCCAAGGTCGAGGCCCATGTGGATGATTGTTCGTGCAATGTTCGGGTGGATCCCGGAAAGCGCGCACTTTGCTCCCAGAAGGGTCACGGAGCGTGCCATGCGCAAGAAGTGATCGGCCGACGTGGTGTCCATGATCTCGATGCCAGTCAGGTCGATGATCGCGTACCGCGCCTTCTGACGGACTACTGCGTTCATCAGAGCCTGGGTAATGTCGGCGGCACGGCCGCTATCCAAGACACCGACGATCGGAATGCACAAAACGCCCGACCAGACTTCAATTACGGGCACGGAGAGCGTCTCGATCGCTTCTCGTTGGCGCTCGATGATCTCGATGCGCTCCGCCAGCTCGCGAAGGGAGCTTTCGCTTTCCTCGCGCGCCTGCTCCAGAGCGTCCGTCATCGAGTTGACGCTCTTGGCGAGTGCCCCCGCGGGATGGTGTTCCGCGAAACCTAGCTCCAAGCGCTGGCTCAAGTCGCCCGTGCTGACGGCCTCCAGCATTTCCAATATGGGGCCGATCGAATCCTCGAGATCCTTGCGGACGTTTCCAGATCCCTCGGTCTCGGGTTCTGAGCTCACTTGGCCCCCCCGGCCGGGATCATCGTATCCCGACCCTCGTCGGTCACATCCCAGCTCAAAGAATTCAGACGCGACTTCCCTTGGTGCCTCCGCACACCCAGGACGTCGAGCGCTGTCTCCAGGTCCAGGGTTGGCGTGACGTTCTCTAGGCCGATTCCCATCGTCTCCAGTGCCATCGCAATCTCGGGCTTCATTCCGGAAATGATGGTCTCCGCCCCCATCAGTGCGGCTGCCGCCGCCAACTGGGAGAGAACCGAGCAGAGATGACTGTCTACGAGCCAAAGTCCCGTGATGTCGATGATGAGAGCCGAAGATCCTTCTTCGTGGATTCGCTCGAGCACCTCGGAGAACATCCGCCCCGCGACATCATCGGTCATTTCCCCCTGAAGGGGTACGAGCAAGAGGTCCCAGAACTTGATGATGGGGATGCCGTTGAATTCGTCCTTCATGATGGTAGCTCCAAGTCTGCGACCAAGATCGTGCAGTCGTCGTAGTCGCGTCTGTGCATCTCGATGACGTGGTCGCAAAGAGCATTCGGGCTGAGCGATGCTTGGTCCTCGAAGCGAATCCGGCTCGATATGCCGTCGGAGAAGAGGATGATCCGCGCCGCCCGATCGACGGCGACCTCACATACCCTGAATTTGCTGACACGGGTCCCAAGAACCCCCGGGGACGCAACCAGTGGAAGACGGAGACGTCCACTGCGAAGTTCGACGTTGCCGACCGCGCATGCCTCCATGGTACCACCTCGAATGAGACAAACGGTTCCGGCCGCACCTCGCGTCCGAGATAGAGCACCATGAACCCCCTCCATGATATCGAGAAGCGGACTTTCGAGACCTACATCCGTTAGAAAAGTTTGGGCTGCGAGGGACGCTTCGTGGGCTCCTGAACCGTGCCCCAGCCCATCGATGACCGCGAGCAAGTGGACGTCGTCTTGCCGTCGATAGAGCGCCTTATCGCCGTTTTCCGTTTCGCCAGCAGCAGGCACGGAGGCATGGGCGACCGTGACCTTCATAACATGATCTCCGCGGTGATGGTGGTTCCCGAGCTGCTCGACTTGATGTCGAATGATTCAGCTAGACGCTTCGTACCTAGAAGGCCCTTTCCCAGACCCGTCTTGCTCTTGTACTTGCCCGATAGAATGTGATCGACGTTGGGGATGCCGGAACCCTTGTCGGCTGCTCGGATGACGATGCTCGTCTTCGGACCGAGCAGGTCGCCGTTCGAGCGCTGTCTGGGGGTGATGGTGATCTCCCCCTTTCCGACGTAGAGGACTATGTTTCGGGCGAGCTCGCTCACTACCGTTGCGACCTTCTGCATCGAGTACGGGCTTGCTCCACATGCTGTGCATAACCTGCGGGCAAGTGAGCGGACGTGACTGATGTCACCCTCCCCGAGGACGTCAATGGTCACGGACTCGGGCAAGTCGGCTTCCCCCCCGCAGTGGTTGGCAATCTCGCGTTCCGCCTCCTCGCGGTGTGCCGGATCAACGAAAAGTCGAATCCCTCGACGTAGTCCCTTGCTCATCCTGGCGAGGTCCGCCTGGGTTATCGTGGAAGCGGATAATCCCTCGTCCTTCAGCGATCGGGCTAGGAGGGCACGTGCGGTGGCGGGAGACAGAAAACGTTCCAGCGCCTTGAGCGTTCTTTGATACTGCAGGTTCATCGAGGAAGCCGGAACCCTATTGTTCGGTGCGGGCCCTTTCGGTGAGCTCCCGGTAGTTGGAAATGAGTTCGTTTCGTGAGCGTGCGCCCAGCTTGATCGATGCTCGATGAAGAAGAACCCCAACCGTGGACGGCGCAAGGCCGAGCCGCTCGGCGATTTCTCGTCGCGTCATTCCTTCGCTGGCAAGCTCCAACGTCTCTTCTTCTCGTCTTGCCAGACAGGTCTCCTTGTCGTCCTCGACCCTTCGTCGTTGAAGCCGATACCTGAAGCCCTCGTGTTCGAACTCTTCGACGAGTTCCCACGGCTTTCGGACACGAGCGCTCGGTGGTTGAGAGCGTTTGGCGCCCTGAGATACGGTTTCGCGGGAAACTTGGCGGTGCACTCCGCTCGGCTTGTCCCCTCCATCGCACCCGTGACTCTCCTCGGTCATGCCGTGGGAGCGCCCTCGAGTGGCATTTGACTGGTTCCGATGCACTGCCATTCGTAGTTCATCGTCGATGGTATCCAAGGGTGACGAGGGTCGCGATTACAGCTCATTACAGCTTGAGTCGGGATACGTCGGCGTCCCGCCCAAGTTTTCCGGAGCTACGATCCGCACTCGACGCGGACTTGGGGGCGGGCTCTGGACTCGAGCTCGGTGTGCAGGGTTTCGCGCCAGTTTCGGACGGTCGACGCCAGATGATGAGAGCCCATACGCTCGAGTTCCTTTTCGTAAGCAGTCGCACAATCGACGTACATTTCCAGAGCACACGACCTCACCAAACCAGCTGCACTTCTCCACTCAGCGGTGTTGCGTGGAGGAGCATTTCGCCACACAAGCCCTGCTTCGACCAGTGACCACCATCGCTTCTGGCCGAAGCTGCCGCTGATTTCTCGCGCGGCACGCTCGGTGCTCACCGTCCGGAGGTGAGCCTCCCGCTGCTTCAGCGTGTGAAGAAGTCGAGCCGGCATCGTGGCCGCTTTCGTGAGGAGGACGGGACCCAATGCCTCCAGGGCGACCTCGTCTAGCAGCGAGATTCGCTCGAGAAGCAGAACGCCGACCTTTTCCTTGACTACTCCGAGCAGGAATCGAGCGCTCTCATGCACCAAGGTAGAACGTGAGATTGTAGCCAAATTTCTATGGAAAGTTGGGTTGCCCCATCTGTGCACACCTTCGTTCAGAAGCGCGAGGCGGTCGTAGGCGGGCCACCGACCGATCTCCAGACGGCCCGTCCTCAACGATTCCAACGTCGTCCAGAACACCGAGAACCTCCGTGCGAGTGGCTCCTGCGGATAACAGCCGATGACGTGTTCTGACAATCCACACACAATCTGCGACATGCGCTCTTCGTTCATCTCGACCACCGTTGACGTGAAGGCTGTCGAATCGAAAATCACATAGAAGTCCAAGTCACTCGTTGCGCACAAATCCCTTCGGGCATACGATCCAAGAATGCCAGCCGAGACGCGTTCGGCAGCTCGACCTGAAAACCTTTCATTGAGGTGCGCGATAGCCGAAGCAACGATTTGGTCGGCGATGCGAATTTCGGGCGAGCTCGAGTGAAGCGACATGGTTGACCTAAACGACAGTCCTAAGCGGAAACAACGGGAAAGCGAGACGAGCAGAGATGAGTGAACCTCAAGGGCGTGGCTACATACTGGCGGCGACGCACGGATTTTTGCTGCACAAGGCTGGCGAGACGAAAGGTGCCGAGATCACGGCGGGGCTATCCCCCGAGCTCAAAGAAACACTCGCCACGGTGAAACCCGCTGGTTGGTATCCCGTCGAGTTGTTCGGTGAACTCAATCGCGCCCTCGTCGACAATCTCAGTGATGGCAGCGAAGATTCTGCGCGCGAGGTCTTGCTCGAGTGTGGTCGGTACATGGGGCGCGAGGCCAGTAACACCTTTCTCCGTCTGCTCATGAAAGTGATGACGCCGAACACTCTGGCCAAGAAGCTTCCCGACTTTTGGAAGAGGGACTTTTCCGTGGGCCGAGTGGAAGTAGAGGCGATCAGCACCGGGCTCATCGCCAAGGTCTGGGCGCCGTCGACGCATCACCACATCAATCCGATCTCTGCGGGCTGGGCAGGCTACAATTTGGAGATGATGGGCAAGACGATCGAGAAAATCATTCTTCATGGATGGTCTTTGAGCGAGCCGGTTAAAGATGGCTCCGCTTTCGAGTTCGTTTGGCGGGACTGAACGTAAACCGGACCGAAGGCATGTCATGGCGTCGCGAGCGGATGAACGGTCCCGGCGCCGCGCGACGAGCTTGGCCTAGATGCAAGTTCAGCGAGGCGCTCTGCTGCCGCTTGCGCCATATCCCAGCCCTCGGCGAGGGTCTTTTGCACCCTCCGGAGGGCATCCTCAGTCTGGACGTCGAGGATTGCACGAGCGCTCTCCATTCTGCGATTCATACGAGCTACGACTTGATCTTCGGCTCGTGCTGCGCCCGTCGAATCTCCGCCGAATGCCCTGAGTTCTCCGATTTCGCGGACGCCATTCGCCTGAGCGAGGACGAGGTGCGTGAGGGCGAGCTTCTCGACGTCGTCCACGACGTACATCTGATAGCTGAACCAGCCCGCCAAGGCGCTCAGCGCAGGATCGGGGCGGCGTCTGTCTGACGCCAAGATGTCGTGCAAAGCCAGTTCTTCGCGTAGGTCCGTCGTGAACTCGCTGGAAAACTTCGGATCGTCACAACTCGATTGACGGGCGAAGAGCGCGTTCTGACAGCCGAGGAGCCACACGTGCCGTTGCTCGAAGTACGTGCCCCGCACGGACTCGTGGGTCAGTCGCCCCCCCGTGAGAATTTCGATGAGCGGAGACGCGCGAAACTCCTCCACACGCGTGTTGTTGTAGCTCAAAAGCTCATCGAGTGCCCGGGGCGCGTGGGTCGTATTGAGCAACGATGCACGAGTTGCGTCCCCCGCGTAGGCACTTCCTTCAGCGTGCGGAGCGAGCTCCACCTTCAGGATCCCGATCCCGCTGGGCCCGGGAGAAACGCCGAGGCGCGTCCCAGGATGGACAAGCGCAATCTGGCCTGGTCCGAGCTTCCAGTACTCCTGGTCACAGGAAATCTCCCCGGAGCCGGAACACGCGACAAGAAGGGTCGGGGTTCGGCAATTCCAAGAGGAGAGTGTTTCGGTCGCGTTCAGGGCCAGCCACGTCGGAGAAAACTGGGCTCCGTCAGGTATGAATTCACGAACCTCGGGACTTCGCGAGAGGTCTCGGATGCCCTTCAAGTGTTGAACCCCACCGTCGCAGTCCCCGGGCAGGGGCGGAATCGTGTCGTGTTTGATGATTCGAACTTGCTCATTCATGGCGAATTGCACCTCTCGAAGTTCAAGAACTCGTGACCTGTTGGCGGATCAAATGCGACAGCCTCTGGGTCATCGTTTCGAGCATGTCCCAGTTTTCGTCCAGCACTTGGTGGAGACGCCGGTACGTTTCTGGATGTTGATTCGCGAGGCGCTCGACACCGAGGTTCTGATGCTCTTCATCGGCTTCGCCGTGTGTGTCGAAGTAGTCAGCCCCGTCGTGTCCCGCGAAGCGGGGCCCCGCAATTGTTCCGAGATGGTATCCAGCCGTTTCGAGAACGAGGTTGACGACGGTCTTCTCCAGATTGTCGAGCTTCATCATCTGGTGGCAAAACCAGACGGAAGAAGCGCGCAAGACAGGGTCGCGATAGGCGGGCGTGTCCAAGTTCACGCGGAGGAGTCGGTTGTGTCCCAGCTCCTCCTCAAGGTGATGATGAAACTCGTCGGAATAGGTGGTGTCCTGGCACATGGCCTGACGAGTGAACAAAAGCGTCTGGAAGGCGTCGGCAAACACACGGACGCATTCGAGCGTCCTCCATCGTCCGTGGTCCGTCTCCAAAATGGGATCGGCAAGGAGTAGGAAGAACGGCCCCTTCAACAGCTTTTGGCACCGCGCTTCGTTTTGATCCAGGAGGGTTCGGAAGTCGAGCAAGCCTGTCAGATCGGGGCCCTCCGGTTCGAGATCGACTCGAAGAACTTCGAGTCCGTCCGACCCCACCTTTTCGAAACGGTACTCGGCGCCAGCGGGAACCGTGACGACGTCTCCTCGTTCGACGGGCCCCTCGTTCGTTTGCGCGAGGAATGCGGAGCCCCTGAGGATCAAGAGCATAGATGGGTGTTTGTGGCGGACCGTTCCGGTTTCTTGGCCCGGGTCGAGTTCCGTACACATCAGACGGAGCTGCTCTGGCGGGATGGAGCGCGCCAGCAGCTCGTGAGCCCCCAGGTCTCGTTCAACGACACCTCCGAGGTCCGGATTCGTCCTCGTCGGGATCTCGGCTCGAGGCAGAACGACTATGTTTCCACTATTCATGATTCCTCCGATCAACCCACTGAGCGATCGAGACTCAGTTCGGAAGCGTCGCCGGTTTCCATTGGACCTATCACCATGGAAGTCGGCACCATCGTGCCTTGGAGGAAGTCGTACAGCGGATCGACGTATCGAGGTTCTCGCCATTCCGCGCTGAGTGCCTCCATCAAGTGATGTTCCCCAGTCTGGATCCCGTCCTCGAAGCTGCGAACGACGGGGTGTAGAAATGAGCTTTCCCCCGAGCGGTGGACTTCCGAAGGGTGGGCTCGCTCGATGCTAAAGGGGTCGACATTGGAATAGTCGCCGTATTCGAGGGTCAGAGTGAGAATTCGGCCCGAGGAGAGGTAGTGATCCGCCACGTAGTCCATCGGCATGGGCTCGAGCAGCTTCGCCGTCCTTCGAGAGGGGTCGAGCGTCAAAGCGTAGGTGAGAAACCCGGGTTGCTGCCAAATCGCCGACGAGCGATTCATCGCACCTACTAGCGCCTGGTGGATCGACTTCGTCGAGTAGATAAGCTCCTTGGCTGGCCAAGAAACGCCATGGTACGTCGCAAGGAAATGGCGGGCCAACGATTGGACGTTGTACCGAAATCCGTGGATGAAGGCGGACATGTACTTCTTGTAGTCCCGCTGCTGCATGAGCACGCCGGCAAAGTAGAGCCCTTTGACGTTCTCTGACTCCCAGCTGCTCGTTTGGACGGGGAGGCGTCCACACGCCGTCATGGCGGGTTTACAGGAATCGCCGAACATCGACGTGTCCATTCCGAATCCCGTGCACAAGAGCACGCGGTCGTAGTGGAGCTCTTCGACCTCGCCGTTGGCGTGCGTGTAGTGAATCTCCACGGCCAATCCCGAACCATCACGACGGATGTTCTTGATGGTACCGTCGAGGAGCGCGTTTTGAATCTTGAGCTGGTAGGTGTCCAGTATGTTGTTGTTGACTGCGCGGAGGTCGCCCACGAAGTGGGTCTTCCAGGCAAAACGCAGCGAACGTGGGCTGGCGAGATGAATGGCGGCAGTCGTCTCCACGAGGTGATCTGCGGTCTCGAATGCCGAGTTTCCCTTCCCGATGATCAGTACTCGCTGGTTGACGAAGTCGTTCGGATCGAGCGACATTGTTCCGTAGGTCTCACAAAGTTCGATGCCTGGGATCTGCGGAATGTACTCCCGTGAAACTCCCGTTGCGACGACCACCCTCTTGGCACTCCAAGTGCGACCGTCGGCGGCGGTTACGTCGAAGCCTTCCGACGTGCGTTCCACTGTGGAAACGCGCGTGTTGAGCTCGACGTCGATTTCGTGATCCTCGACGAACTTTGCAAGGTAGTCGACCAGAGCTTGCGCCGGAGGAAAGTATTTCGTGGAAAACTCCTTGAACAGGGGCGCGTATTCTTCAGAGAGCAACGAGTTCCAGTCCCACCTCATGTTGGTTTCTTGATCGGAATAACCCGTGTGGATCTTGTTGACCGAGATCAACTTCCCGTGCCTGGGGAACTTGCGAAAGAACGCTCCGACTTCGTTGGCGCGCTCCAAGATACGAAAGGAAACGCCGGCCTTCTTGAGGAAGTAGGCCAACTGAATACCTGCCGGCCCACCGCCAATGATGATGTAGTCGAGATCCCCTGAACCAGATATTGCTTTCACCGCAAAGCTTCCTTCCCCGAAGCACCGAGAGCGAAGACTCGGACGGTCCGAGGCATCCTCCCGATTGGATGTGTTTTGTTGAGTCCGCCCGACGCGGACCCTCCTGTCCACGTCGGGCCGAACGTTCCATATTCACGATCGAGGTTGCAAGGAATTTGTTTGTGCCGTGACGGCGCGAACCGAGTCGCGGTCACTCGTTGAATTGATAATCAACTACGCTGACGTGATGAACGTTTACATCGATGACTCGTAAAGCTTGTCGAAAGCCCGGCCGATAAATTCACGATGCGGTGAATGCATTTACAACAACACGAGTAGCCGTGGTGTGAGCGAAGTGCTCTTCGAGGTCACTCTCATTCGCGTTCGAAAAAAGTGAACTGCGAGTCGGTGTTGCGAAGTGCGAGTCACTGGTTTTCGAATTTCAAGCGGTCCAGGATATGGTGTCTGATCCCTAATGTAGCTGTAATTAGCTGTAATCGGTCGCTTCTTGTCGTGTCTCGATGGGCGGGCGTTTTCCTCGTGAGCATCTGGTTTCGCACTTCGCGTGCGTTCGAGCGAAGGTCAGTCGCGCTTGCTTCGGCTGTTGGCTTTGTCGGCGACGATGTCTCGCGGCGACTCAGGTGAGAGTAGTGTGACGCCGTCGATGGTTTCGGTTTGAGTTCGCCGAGTGTGCTGGGGTGAATGCGCTCGGTCTCGTGTGTCGATGTCGGGCGTGCGACGAATGGGCAGCACTCATGCTTAGCCCGTCATGTCGACGCCTAGTGCAACCTGACCGAGCGAACCGCGTGAGGAACTAGCCAGCGTCGTCTCGATGGGCGAAGTCGAGGCCCGAGACGTCGGAGCGGAATCGAACGGCGGCGCTGCCGTCGCGGTCGGGTCTTTGACGCCTCCACGTGTAGGGGCGTGTAGCCAGCGCGGCGATTCACGAACAACGGCGCAAGTCCCGAATTTTCGCGGTTCAAGACGCTTCCCAAGCCGCAATTGACGGGGGTTCGGCGCAAGCATCATACTTCAACTTCTGGAAATGAACGCCGAAAACAAGAAGAGGATCCTGATCGTCGAGGATGAGGAGTCGATTCGCGAGCTGCTGGAGCGGACTCTCCAGCGAGGATACGACGTCCGAGTCGCAGCGGATGGCCATGAGGGCTTGCGCATTGCTCGTCCGTTTCGTCCTGACCTGTTGCTGCTCGATGTCATGCTGCCCGGCATGTCAGGGTTCGAGCTGGCTCGTGAGCTGCGAAACATTCCGGGCCTCGAAAGCGTGCCCTTGGCTTTCCTCACCGCGAAGGACGATCCCAAGTCGATGGCTGAGGGCATCGTTACGGGCGCCAGGCACTACATCGTCAAGCCCGTTAACCTCCAAGAGCTGATGAAGCTCGTAGCCAGAATGCTCGGTCAGACGTCGGTCGGAACGTAGAAATCGAAACGGGCAAGCATCACGTCACCTTCGCCTGAGGTGACGTCGACGATCAGGCCGAAGTCGATGAACGGATCGACTTCGTTGTAGGGGTCGTTTGGGAAGTAGAGTTGCGTCGTGAGAGTTCGCTGAAAAGCCGTCACCTTCACGTGAATGTGCGCTGGACGGTACTGGCTCCCGTTGAGGTAGCGTCCAGGAACGATGGTAGAGAGCCGGTAGGAGCCATCTTCCAAGGTAGATTGGTGACCTCGAAGTGCCGTTCCGTCCGTGTCGTAGCTGCCGTCCCCATCGGCCTGCCAGAAATCCAGGAGGGCGCCGTGGATGGGGGCGCAGGTCGCATCGTAGACCGTTCCTGTGAGGACGAGCGGCGGCCCGAGCTCTCCGGAGCGGATATCCATGCGTTCCGGGGAATTCGGCAAGAAGAAGGGCCCTTCGATGTTCGTCGCGGTGAGTTCGCCGCAAGTCAGCGGTCCTCCACCCAGGCCACCGCTGGCAAAAGGCGGTGCGCCTCCCAGTTCGCTCCCCCCCGACGCGCCGCCCGTGGCAGCCGAGCTCCCGCCTGTTGCCTCATCCGTGTCATTCGCACGGCTTCTTTGGTCGCGGCCGCAGCCGAGAGCCACAGTGCCCCACGCAGCAGTTCCGGCGCGATGAAATGTTCGGCGAGACACTCGTTTTTTCAAGGACATCGAAGCTTTCTACGCGAGGATTCACTCATGTGCTGAAAGGTGGACCAGTTTCGGGGACCTTATCGCAAGTGCTAGGTTAGGGAGGTGCGAAACTCGATCGCGGCTCCTTTTCCTTTCGCATGCAAAAGAGCGGCGGCTTTCGTTTGGTTTGGGTTTCTCTCCTCGGGCTGCTTGATTGAACTCGACGAAGTCAAAGATCCGGTGGTCGTTGACGCCTCCGGAGGCACAGGCGGGGCTCCCGCGCAGCCGACCGGGGGGATGGCTGGGCAGCCTGGAGACGGCGGAGCAGCGACGGGGGGAGAGACCCTCAACACATCTGGGGGAACGGGAGGCGGCACGGGAGGCTCGCCCGAGTCCATTTACGGCCCGAACTTGATCGCGAACGGCGATTTTTCGAATGGCGCCGTGGGCTGGGACAATGGCGGCTTGAACCACCTGCAGCCACCGCCCCTCATGGATGGGATGGGATGCACGTCAGATGGTGGTCAC
Source organism: uncultured Polyangiaceae bacterium (assembly GCA_965652275.1). Taxonomy (GTDB): domain Bacteria; phylum Myxococcota_A; class Polyangia; order Polyangiales; family Polyangiaceae; genus NIC37A-2. The sequence continues at coordinate 42,571 of CBFGUR010000023.1, forward strand.
ACCGATCCTCCCGACCAATTCATCGGCTGGTCGGGGGATAGCGGTGGGGTGACCCTCCAGCCGGGGACGTACCGGTATCAATTCACGCTGCGTGTGATCGGCTCGCCCGACGTCGAGGTCAAGATTGCTTCGACGGTGCCTCCCAATTACGAGCCGTACCTCTTGCGAGCGACAATCATTCCCCCCCGGGACTCGAGTGACGTTTATGAGTACGAGTTCGTCGTGGCAAGCGAGCAGACTCAGATGGGCCTGCTCTTCAGTGCCAAGAATGGCGAGGGGACGGTGTGCGTAGATGATGTGAGTTTGGCGAAGGTTCTTTGACTCATTCGTCTTCGGTGATGCGAGCGTCAGATACGAGCGCTCGGTACGTGTAGCCAGCGCCGAGATCTACTTCCGTTTGGAGAGTTCCCTCGAAAAGCGCCTGTTTGCCTACCGCGGGTGGGTTTTCTGCCACCTTCAGAACGAGATCGTGAGTCCTGTCTTCTTCGTTTCCGCTGCCGTCGCGGAGATGGATGAAGTTGGTTCCCATGACGTTCATCGTGACCTGGACTACGGTACCCCGGACTCGGATTTTCTGGCCGGCGAGCTTCGAGGCTTGGTCGTAGATTTCGGAAATCGTGTGGCCGTTGTCCCCGCCGGCGGGCACCGAAGGAACGAGCTTCACGAGGTCGGCGGCAGCAGCCCGGCCGCTGCGTTGCCCCGGTTCGGAAGTGTGCGGATTGCTCAGCGGGGCGTCTAGCGGTCCCGTGGCGAGGGTCCCGAAATAAATTACGGAGAATGTACGCTCGAGCTGTTTGCTGACGAAGTTCTCCATCCGCTCGGCGCGGGCCAGTCGTACCGTTTCGCCCTTTGCCACGCTCGACTTCGGCACGGCGACCCACAGCTCGTCTTCCTCGCCGCGATCCAGCCGAAGATATGTATACGAGGGGACCTGAACGATCTCGAGCACCTTCCCACTGATGCTCTCGACATCGACGTCCGCCCCTACCGGGTCCGGGTGGCCTGGGGGCATCTCAGCCGGGGTGGAGGAGGGAGGCGCCTCCGCAGGCGCCGGGGGTTGCCTCCCCAGCGCAGCGTAGGTTCCGACCGAGAGTCCGGCGATGAGCAGACCGGTCGTGAGGGTTTTCGTGGGAGACATCCCCGGGGCTTAGATCCCAGAAGGCCGTGTGCCAAGGGAGGGCGGCGGCGCGTTTTCCAGGAAGTTGTAGGAGTCCCACAAGAGCTGGATCGTGTAGACCGGATTGTGGACGCCGAAGGCCGAGCCGCGCGCCGCAATCAAGTAGTTGTAGAGTGCGCCGGCCTGTCCGGCCGTGACGATCTTGGGGCTGTTGCGATCATCGCTCGGGCGCGGTTCGTCGTGCTCGAAGTCATCATCCGCCAGTTGTCCGGGCGTGAGTTCCGCGTAGGGCGCTGATTCGGAGCGAGTCAGAAGGCCGGCCGCATTGAGGGCGGTGCGCACGTCGCGCAGAAGGCTCTTGACCTTCGTCTGACCGCTGATCACGTCGAAGTTCGTCGCCGTCTGGTGGCAGGTGATGCATACGCTCAGCTGGGGCTGGAACGAGTGGTGTCCCACCTCTTGATTGTCCTCGATGCCGGGCATGTGGCAGCTCGCGCACCCGTCGGACAGGGAGTCGGCGAACTGATGCGTCGAGCTGCTGTACTGGTTGTCCGGGAGGAAGTGATAGCCACCCTTGCCCGTGAAGATGTCAGCGTGAGGCCCGAGATGCGGTCCCCAGTGGATGCTCGTGATGGCTGCGCCGTCCACTGCATAATTGGTCACGTCTTTTCGGGACTTGTGACACCACATGCACGCGTTGCCTGCCCCATAAGGACCGGTGGATGTGCCGTCGGACTCGCCAACCGCTGAGCTCTTCTCGAGGTACGCTACGTCCGTGGCTCCCGAGGGGACTCGCAGCGGGAAGCTTCCCGGAGAGTACACCTCGCCCGTCAGATGCGGGTCCGTTGCGGCCGCCGTGTCGTGGCACGTGCTGCACGCCACAGCCGCTACAGACGAGTGCCCCGCGTACGAGGACTCGCTAATGCTGTCGTTTTCGCTGTTCTTGTAGTTCAGCTGGCCCTCGTCGACATGCGTAGGGCCTGTCGTTCCGCTGTACAGGACATTGCCCGCGAGGCGTTGTTCGATGCCGTCGATAGCGTGGCACTGGCCACAGCTCCGCGCGCCGGTCCAGGTCTCTGCTTCCTCGCCCCCGAGATTGGCGATGAACGTGGCGTAATGCGTGCTCGTCTTCCACTGCTCCACGACTCCGCTGAATCCATGGCAGGGGCTGAGGCAGCTCGTCTCGAGCACGTCATCGGGAAGCGCGCCCCCGATTCCGCCTGGCTCACCTGGCTCTCCCTGGGGACCGGGCTCGCCGTCCTCGCCCGGTTCTCCGTCGGTCCCCGGCTCACCGTCCTCGCCTGGCGCGCCGTCTTCTCCTGCGAGGCCCTGCTCCCCCGTGGGACCTCGCTCACCGTCGGCGCCGTCTTCACCACCGCCGCATGCTGCGAGGAAAAGTGCGCATGTGATGAGAATAGTAGGAGCGGCCGTCGCCGCATTCGTCTTGGAAGTTCGGAGTCTCATGTTGACCTCGCGTGCGAGTCTAAGGAGAAATTGTTTCGGCGATAGTAGCGGTGGGGTAGGTGCCGAGCATCCTGGCCACCTGCGTGACGAGGCGGCGCAAGAATTGCGCGAAATTTCGAAGTTCGAAGACTCGAGTCGCGCGGCAATCGGCGGCGCTTCGACGCGAGTTCGAGCCGAATCGGGCTGGGTGCGTGCGCTCGCATCGGCCGGCTTCACCCTATGGGACGATGGGAGCGGGCCAAGCAATCTGCAAAACTTTCGCGGACGAAGTTCGAAGAATTTTCGAAGATTTCTCAATGCGCGAGCCCGATTGCAGGGCTCTTCATTCTGATTTTCGCTCTGGCTGAACGTCCGCGCTCCTCTCGGGTGGTGACACCGGACGGTGGCGGGCGTCGAGGAGGACGGCCGCCAAGTAGAGAAGCACCGCCAGCATCCCCAGCATATGGCCGATCGACATCGAGAAGATGACGGTGAGTGGCTTGGGGTGGAATATCGACAAAGCAAAGAGCGCGAGCCCCGCGAGTGCGAAGTAACTCGCGACGCGCGCCAAGCGTTGCTCGGAGCTCTTCAGCTTCGGGGGTAGAAGATCCAGCGGCTTCATTTGAGCCCCGCGCTCAGCTCTTCCTGGGACTTGAAGAAGGGATGAGCAAAGCCGTGGCAACCAGAACTTGCGCAGCTCACCTCATTCGACTCCAGCTGTGTGCGGAGCGATTCGTGTTCGGGCACGCGTTTCCAATCCTTCAGACTGGCCGTATGGCATTGGCGACAATTCGTGTTGTCGTAAGGCTTCCTCAGGTGCACTTTTTCCCGCGCTTCCTCCATCGTCATCTCGCGATACCCCCCCAAAAAGTACTCGTAAACATGCCCCATTCCGCTCGCTTTGGTCAGTGCATAGCCATACATTCCGTAGTCGGCGTGGCAAACGTAGCAGCTCCGCTCCCCAAACATCGGGTTGCGCGAGTGACGTGCCGCCAAGCTCTGCGACAGAGGGTCTGAGCTGTCTTCGTAGTGCTCCGCCATCACGTGACACGAGCCACAGAAAGGGCGCTCTGTGGTAGCCTCCATCCCGGCAATGGTGGAAGATGTGGCCCCGAGGAACGGAAACACGCCAAGTCCGGCAAAGAGCCACAGCTTGACGCGAAGATCGAGCGGCGGGTTCTTGACCAGAAACACCAGCAAGATCGCGGCAGCAGCGGCGATCGCCATGAGCGCCATCAGGGAGAGCCAGCTTACGTGACTGAACATGCAGGGCCTCATCATGGGGACAGTCGGCGCCCTCCGGCAAGAGATCGGCGGCGGTTTGTCTCCCCTTTATGGTGGATCGCGTTTCCGTCGCTTTTCTCGATCGCATGTGGCGCCGACTACGACCCATCCGGAAAATGGGGCGAGGGCATCTACGTCCCGGCCAGATGGCAAACGGCGCGGGATGTGTCCGGGCACAGGACGCACGTTCTGCAGGAGACGATCTCGTGCGCCTCTTGCCACGATATGAGCCAGGGTGAGCTCGGAGCCGCAACCCCCCAAAAATGTGCCGATTGCCACCAGGAACAGTCCCAGTCACACCACGCCCACGAGCGCGCGCAAGAGAAGTATGGCGCCGGCGCGTCGACGGATTGCTTCACGTGCCACGCCTTCGTCATGCCTCGCGATTCCCATGAGGAGTCCGAGGGGGAGCCGTTTTCGCCAGAGGACTGTCTACGCTGTCACGCGAGCCCGCAAGGAAAGCTCGATGCCGTCGTGGTCCACCGCCCGGGGGATTGTCTGGCGTGTCATGCGCCACATGAAGCCACCGGACCCAAGTCGGCGCCGTGTGCTTCTTGCCACGAGTCCGTTACCACCTTCCACCCGGCCGAGCGCAAGGACCCGGTCCGTCGTTGCACTACGTGTCACGCCAGTCAGCACGCTCCTTCGGCCGAAGCCCGGGAGGCTTGTGCTCCCTGTCACGCTTCGCAGGAGCCAGTGATCTCGCAAGCGGCGCTGTTCGACGAGGGACACACCGAATGCATCTCGTGTCATCGCCCGCATGACGACACACAAACGACCGCCGTAGACTGCAAATCGTGTCACGAGGACGTGCACGTTCTCGGGTCGCAGCTCGCCGAACCCCATCGAGACTGCAAAAACTGCCATAATCCTCACGACGTCCGAGCTGCGTCGGCGAACGCTTGTAAGAACTGTCACGCAGACGTGCGCCCCAATCATCCGAAACACGGAGATGCGGGTACGTGCACCGGGTGCCACGATCCCCATCCCAAGAGCGGTACGTTTGCCAAAGTGAGAGATTGTTCGACGTGCCACGCAAGCGCGGGCACGGATCTCGGATTTCACCAAGAAACGTCTTGCCGATCCTGTCATCAGCCTCACGAGTTCTTACTCGGCGACGCGGGCATTTCGTTGTGTGAAAAATGCCACTCCGAGAACACAGCCGCCGTGCGTTCCCACTCCGGACACGATGCATGTGGTTCCTGTCATGGAGGGATCCCGCATCATCCGGAGCGCCGCAACAAGCCTTGTGGGTCGTGCCATGTGACGGAGCAGAAGGCGGCGATTGCGGGGCACCAAGAGTGCCGCAGTTGTCATGATGCCCATGATGGAAGGTCGATCGTCGAATGTCGCGAGTGCCACGAGACGGAGCATGACTCAGCACCTGAGGGGCACGCGAGCTGCACCAGTTGCCATCAGCCGCATTCTGGGGCCCCTGTCGGTGCCGCGTGTGCGGATTGCCACAAGCCCGAGTCGCGCGCGCCGCACGGAAGACTGAGCAGCGATTGTTCCGATTGTCATCGCCCTCACGGCCCCGGGAACGTTACGGCGGCCCTCGCCTGTTCTACGTGCCACGAGAAGGGCTCCCTACCGGGGATGCACCAATTCGATGCGCATCAGAGGTGCACGACGTGCCACACGGCGCACGGGGAGAAAACGATGCCGCAGCGACCGGTGTGTCTGTCGTGTCATCAATCGCAGGTGGACCACCATCCTTCCGCTCCAATGTGTTCGAGCTGTCATCTCTTCGTTCCCGCGAAGTGACGTGCGCTCGATCTCAACGGAGCACGGTCTCCGGAATGCCGTTGACGTGGAGCGCCGGGTCGAAGAACGACTCGTTGTCCGGACGAACATTGCGATGACAGCTCGAGCAGTCGTCGACCTGAGGGTGCCCGATCGGGGGAGGGAGTCCGTGGCAGGTCCCGCATGCTGCCTGCGATCCGTCGACGGTCGTCCAACTCGGCGCAGTCAGGCTACCGCCCGACACGCGGCTCTCCTCGAAGTCCGCGCCGTGGCAATAACTGTTCAGGCAGCTCGCGCCGTCGTACGTCGGCGTCGCTCCATATGCGGTCGCGACCCCAGAAAACACGATTTCTGCAGGCAATGGAGTGTCGAAATGGCCCGGCGAGCTTAATTCGTCGATGGGTACGTGGCATTCGTCGCATGGAACCGGTCGCGCGAGCCCGCTTCCGACGACATGCGCCTGATGAGCTCCGACGCCGGAGAACGTCGTGTCGGTATTGCCGGAAACGTCTCGCGGAGGGGCGGCACCGCCTGAGCCGTGGCAGGAGTTGCAGGCGGTGGGTACATCGACGTTTACGATCCCGTTGACGTGGAGCTCGGGCGCGCGGATCGTTTCTGGACCCGACGCGACCTCTGCGTGACACGACTCGCACCGACTGGCTGGAGGATGAGGAGCGGGAGGTGGCGAACCGTGACACCCGGTGCAACCCAGGTCGTCAGTCGAGGTCCACGCCGGCGAGGCGTGTCCGTCGCCGTCTCCCAACCCGTGGCACCAGGTGTCGTTGCACGTGAGCGACTGCCGATCCCAGGTCGCATCCCGGTCCCGCGAGGTGGCCACTCCCGAAAACGTGACCGAGGCCGGGGAGCCGTCCACGTGCGACAGAGGTGAGGTTTCGGGAGGAAGAAGGTGGCACTCGTCACAAGCCAGGACGCGCGCCGATTGCGTTTCGAGGTGGGCCATGTGCGCGCCCACTCCCTGGGCGCTCGGAGCAGTGTTCCCCGCCAGATCGGGAGGTGGAGCCGGAGATTCGGCGCTTCCATGACACGAGGAACAGTCGAGCTCGCGTGCCTGCAAGCGCCCGTCTACGTGCAGCTCCGGCGCGGTGAAATGTCGCTCATGATCGATGACCTCTCCGTGACACAGGCTACAGTCCTCGGTCTGCGGATGAGGGAGAGCCGGGGGGAGCGCGTGGCAGCTTCCGCAAGCGTCTTCGGTGGTGCGCGGCCTCGTCCACACCGCACGGGAGTCGCCGTGGCAGTAGGTGTCATTGCAGGTGCGCGCGTCGCTGTCGTAGTCCGGTGATCGGTCGCCGCTTCGGGAGAGCTTACCGAACGTCAGCTCCGCGGGCAGGGTATCGTCGGCATGTCCGGGTGTGTCGACGCGATCCGGAACGACGTGGCATTCGTCGCAGGCGATTGGGCCGTGAGTCTCACCAGGGAGAAGATGGATGGAATGAGCGCCGACTCCAGGGTACGAGACGTCGGTCGAGCCCTTCAGGTCGCTCGGTGGCGCCGCGCGCACGAGAGCGCCTGCATCTCGTGTCGAGTCGCCGTGGCATCGGGTGCAACTTTCGTCATCTTCGTAGGCCTTCTCCCTAACGTCGAGACACCCGACGCCCAAGAGTGTGGGAACCAAGAAAAGAACGCCGCGCGCGCCCGTTCGAGTCACGAATGTCACTCGAGCCCCCTGTGACAATACGAGCACATCTCATCCGACGGCTGACGTGTGCTCTTCCATCCTGCTGGGTGGGGGTTTTTGCCTGGCCCCCCGACCTGGTGACAACGAATGCAGTTGGTCAGAGGACCCGCTTCGTGACACCCGGCACACGAGAGGAGATCGCGTCGAGCTGCGCGACCGTGGAAGTCGCGCGATTGAGGGTTACCCCCCACCCAACCAGGTGGATGTGGGTTGCGGCCTCCCGTCATCGTTCCGCTCACGCCTTGCTCGATGTGACAGGAGTCGCAGTCTGGCGGCGTGTGACAAGTCATGCATCGCGCCGGTTGTGACCGCGCCTCCATGGCGTGTCTCACCATGAAGTCACCGCGGTGCACCTGGTTGGTCATGATTGCATCGGGACGCTGTTGCTCCATCGATAAAGGCAGGCTGAGATCGTGGCACGATTGGCAATCGGACTGGGTGTGACACGACTTGCAAAGTGTCTCCTGCGTCTGGGCTTCAGTCGTGTGGTTCTTGAGGAAGAACTGGTCGTGACGGAGGAAGGTCCGGGGCAGCGTCCTCTGGAGGTGGGCGCGCTCGTGGCATGGGCTGCATTCGCTCCTTTGCCACTGCTGTTCGTGCTCATGGCAACTGAAGCATTGGCTCATGGGGGGCAGGGCGGCGACTCCGTCTTCCACGACTCCCTTGTGGCACGGCACGCATTGGCCAGCGATCGACGCCATGTCGAGATGCTCGTCGTGGTTGAACGAGATCTGTCCGTAGGGGCGCACGGGGGGTGCCGTCACGAGACGCTCCATCTTGGCGCTGTTCTCTTGGTGGCAGCTGGCGCACAGCTGCACTCCGGGAAGGCGCTCAGCTCGACCTTCTTTCGTCGGGGCGTGGCACGAGACGCATTTGAGACAGGCGGGTTCGCCTTCGCCACCGCAGGACGGGTTCGTCAGGTGCGTCTCGTGCGAAAAGACGAGCGGCTTCTGTGAACACGCAAGAAGCGCAGCCGCCGCCCACGTGGCGAAGGCAAGGGCACCCTTCTGCAAGCTCGCGTCTCGGGACGTCACAGCGCGCCCCCTCGCCCGAAGATCGCGTAGCTCAGGCGCACTTGCGTCGATGCGTCGAGATAGGCGTAGGGGCTTCTCGCCATCGAGGCTCCCCAAAGGATGTTCCAGTGTTCCGAGAAGTCGTAGTCCACGGTGACGGCGTGGGTCATCGAGGTTCTGAGGTCGGAAATCGCTTCGTCGTACACGTAGAAAAAGCTCTGGATCGTTCCGCTGAGGCGCGGTCCGAAGTCTTCGCTCAGCGCACCGCGGATGGAGTGGTATCCGTTTTCCCACGTGAGGACGCGCGCGTAGCCGAAAACTGCACTTCGCGTTGAAGTTCCTCGGCGCCGCGTGGCGCGTATGTCGGCGTTCAGTCGCGCCCCGGAAGAGCCGTCGTCGTATTGTTGAACCCAGGCGCTCCCATTCACTGCTACGTCCGGCGAGAGTCGGTATCGCCCCCCTAAACCGAATTCGCTGTACCCATCCGTACTGAATACGGAAAGGACGGATTGTTTGGAGAGGAGTAGAGCAGGCTCGGCCCGTAGGTACTGTGTCGAAAGCTCGAGCTCGTCGGTGGCAAAGTAGTCGACGAAGAGGCGAGCTGTGGACCATTCGAAGGCGTCCAGATCGAGGAGGAGACTCGCCCCGAGATCCATACGCTCGAACGGTCGCGCGAAGGCGTCTGCTCCCAGGTTACGCCGTCCCAGCGCTCCCGCGTCGGTTTCATCGTGCAGGGAAAGGGCAGCGTCCAGGTACCGGGAATGGAAATCGAGAGAGCCTCCGACCATCGAATAGTCAGCTCTATCCAGCGGCTCCATCAATTGCGAGTTCGAGAGCAAGACGTCCGAAGAGGCGCCCAGATGATGGTACCCTGGCCTTTGATCGAAGCGCGGAAGCACCCGGTAGCCTGCGTAACCACTGAGCGAGAGATCGCGGAAGGGACGCACCCCGAGAGCTATCCCATCGAAACGAGCGAAGCGCGCGGCTCCACCGGCGCGTGTCTGCCGGCCCAGCGAAGTGAAGACGTGAGGAGAGCGTGAGGAGGTACGCAATGTCACGAGAGCGGTCTGGAGATCCGTCTGAGCGAGCTCTTGGCCACCGGCTTCCACGGACTGATACCCGGTGACCTCGAGCTCTGCCGTGTCTGCACCAAGGTGAGTGTCGATGCCTCCGGCCCAGTACGACACGTGCTGGGTGACGGGTAGCCGTGTGCTTTGGGTGACGATGGATCCTCCTGGGCCCGGTGCAGTTGCGCGCTGGGACAGGCGCGCGTACGTCCGCACCTGGAACGACGACTCGGTCGGGAGATTGTCCCCGACCTCTTGAGCGAGCGCGGGGGGGCACACTCCAGCCGAGAGCAACACGATCAAGAGGGATAGGCGGATGCCGCGGGGCACCGGATCCGGTTACCCAATGGAGCGGAAAAGAAAAAGCCCCGCGCAGATTTCGCGCGAACCCCAAAGGCGGCGCCGCTGGGTCCAGAAATCGTCTCGAAACGGTCGGATCAGGGCGCGCTTTCGAACTGACCCTCAGGGATGGTCAATCATGCAGGTGCGCCAGCTGCCCCGTTTCACGAGGGGTTCCCGGGCGGTGAGCCGAACCGATGGTGGTGGGATTGGAAAACAAACGAGAACGAACATGCCGAATCGAGCAATGTAAACGACCCGAGAAGCTTGCATCACAAAAGTTCGATCAATTCGGATCCGGGGAGCTTGAGAGTGATTCCGCATTCACTACCCTCCGAGCTCTGGAAATGCTTTGCGGCTGTTGCCGCTGATGGAGTCAAACGAACATGAAACAAACGAAGACGAGCGGCTCTCTCCGAGCGAGCGCGAAATGGATTTTGGTTGCTGGTACCTCCGTCCTCTTGGCGGTGGCGTGCGGCGGTAGTGATGGCGACGGCGGCGACGGCGACGGCGACATGGTCGGGACGGGCGGCGGCCTCGGAACCGGCGGCGGCGTCGGAACCGGTGGCGGTGTTGGAACCGGCGGCGGCGTCGGGACGGGCGGTGGTCTGGGAACTGGCGGCAGCACGATCACTCCTCCGACCGGGCCTGGTGACGCTCCTGCCACGATGATCCCGGCTGGTGATTTTGCTCACTCCGCCGACAACCCTGGCTTCGCAGCGGACGCCTCCAGTGGGTTCTCAGGGTACACCTACTCGTACGTCGACATGGGCGGTTCGGTCATCTACCCCGACAGCTTCGAGACCCTCACGGATCAAGAAGCGGCCGAAGGTAAAATCTGCGCGAACGGGACCGCCGCACAGGTCGTGAACATGATGTGGAGTGAGATCTGGGGTGCTGGCATTGGCTGGAACATCGGACAAGCTCTCCCGACCACGGAAGAGCCTGAGCCCATGCCCATGCCGGTCGATGTTTCGGGGTACGAAGGCGTGACGTTCACCTTGCATGCCGAAACTGCCGTCGGAATGCGCTTTGTCGCGAACGTCGGGACGACGAGCTACTGCACGACGATCTCGGCAGGAGAAAACACGATCGCTTGGACCGAGCTGAACAGCATGTGCTGGGACGGCACCGGCGACGATCTGGATCCGACCACCCAGATGGTCGACAGCATCGCATGGCAGGTCGTCGCGACCGACGCCGCAGCAGGTCCGTTCGACTTCTGTGTCGGCGGGATCTCCTTCGGAGATGGCGGCGGAATGGGCGGTGCGCCCGCGAACTAATTCGCGAACGCCTTGCTCTACGGACGAGCCCTCGGTTCTATGAAACCGGGGGCTTCGTTCATTTCAGCCCTGGCCCCCCGAGTCGTTTCGGCGAAGTTCAGCGCGTCTCCGTGGCGAAGCTCGATACTCTTCGACGAGGGAGTAGTGCGGTCCCTTTTGGGTGAGCGTACTTTCGAACAAGCAGAACTGGTCGACTCGAAATTCCTCGCTCCGCACGGCGATGTATTGTCGGAGCCACTCGTGGATCCGATGTTCGGGTGTGTGCCCGACGCGCGCCAGGGTCACGTGCGGATGGAACTTCCGTCCTTCGAGTTCGAATTCCGCCGACCGGAGACGCCGCGTCAGCGTGCTTTGGAGCTCGAAGAGGGCGGGCTGTTTGATGGCGCCCACCCAGAGCACTTTCGGCCGCCCCCGCAGAGGAAACACTCCGGCGCCCGAGAGCTCGAGCGAAAAAGACCCCCAATCGATGTGGCGCGCCACGGCCATGGCCTCCCGCATCTGGGCTTTCGAGCACTCGCCCAAGAATGCGAGCGTCAGGTGCAGACCCTGGCCGAAGGTGAAGCGGGCCTCGGGGAGCCCTTGGTCGACCATGATGAGATCCAGTTCGACCGCCTCGGGGATCGGGATGGCAAAGAACAACCGGGGCATCAGTGGCAGGGGAGCACGCGGGGCCAGATCTGTCAGGTTCGGGCTGCATTCGGCCTCCAAGAGTCATGTGTATGTGACTTTTTGTTATCCTAACGTTACATTACGCGAGTGGCCTCACCACTCGTCTCTTCTCTCCGGAGCCACCGCGCCCGTCTGGACTGGTCTCAAGCGGAGCTCGCCGAGCGCGTCGGCGTTTCTAGGCAGGCCATTGTCGCCATCGAGGCACACCGCCAGGTCCCTTCTACCGACCTCGCGCTGCGCCTCGCTCGCGTCCTCGGTGTGACCGTTGAGGATCTATTCGAGCTGGATGAGCCGGAAGCGATTGCGCTCCACCAGACGCCGGAGGTTCCGCTGTCTGGTCGCGTTCACCTCGGCCTGGTCGACCAGCGTTGGGTCGCGTTTCGGACCGAGACGAGCGAGGAAACGTGCGATGGCTTCGTATCAACTGACGGAACGGCCGCGCAAGTGCTCGTCCGTCCCCTCGTGCCCCTCGAGGACCTGTCGAGACAGGTTCTCGTTGCCGGTTGTGCGCCCCTTCTCGGGATGATCGGTCGAGCGGTTGCCCGACATTCGAAGGGGCGGGCCACGTGGCTTTCGACCACGAGCACGCGTGCCCTCCGACTCTTGGCGCAGGGACGCGTTCACATCGCCGGAGTCCATCTGGTCGACGCGGCTGCTCCTGCCGGACACGTCCCGATCATTCGAGAGATGTTTTCCGATCAGTCGATGGCGGTGGTCAATCTCACACGATTCCGACAAGGGATGTTCGTTGCTCCTGGCAACCCCAAGGGTATCGTCAGCGCGGTAGACTTTCTCCGCTCTGATGTGCGCTCCGCTCTTCGTCTACCCGGGTCGGGCGCCCAAATCTTGACCGAAAAGAAGCTGGCGGAGGCGCTCATCTGTGCCGAGCTCCCCAAAGGACCCATTGCTCGCACCCACGAGGAACTAGCGTCTTGGGTGCGCGAAGGACTCGTCGACGTGGGCGTAGGCATGGAGCCAGTCGCGATTCGGGAGGGCCTCGATTTCGTCCCTCTCGTCGAAGAGCGGTTCGATCTCGTACTGCCGAAACACCGCCTCAGCGAGCCTCACATCGGGCGATTCCTCGCCCACATCGACGCGAGGTCCTTCCGCACCGAAGTGGCTTACCTTCCCGGATACGACATGGGGATCGCTGGGCATGCGACGACGATCGATCTCTGAAAGCACGGGGTTCGAGTGGCGTCTTCCGAGGCTCCTCTGCGCCGGCAAGAGAGCGCTCCTCTTGCTCCTCTCCGTAAGCGTTCTCGTGCTCGGCTGTGGGAAGAGCCGGGAACGTCAAAAGCTGGACGTGTACGCGGCGTCGTCACTCCATGACGCTCTGGAAAGCTGGGCAAGGCACTTCGAGGAGCAGCACCCGGAAGTCGACGTGCGACTCACGTTCGCTGGGAGTCAGATTCTCAGCCTCCAAATCGCCCAGGGGGCGAGGGCCGATGTCTTTGCTTCGGCGGACGTCGAGCACGTTGCGACTCTCAGAGAGCGCGAGCTCTTGGATGAAACGCATGTGCTCGCCAGGAGCGAGCTCGTGGTGGTGGTTCCGAAGAACAATCGCGAAGTGGAGGAGTTTTCCGATCTAGTCCGGGCCGAGCGAGTCGTTCTAGGAACAGAAGCGGTTCCCATCGGTCACTATGCGCGGCAGGTCCTACGTGCCACCGAGCGAGAGACACTGGGCTTCTCGCAAGAGGTGCGGCGGCATGTCGTCTCCTACGAGAGCAACGTCCGCCTGATCCGAGCCAAGGTCGAAATGGGCGAGGCCGACGCGGCGTTCGTGTACAAAAGTGAAGCCATCGGCAGTCCCCGGCTTCGGATCGTCACCATCCCCGAACGTTTCAACGTGAGTGCGGAGTATCGAATTGGTGTCATCGCGCGAACCCAGAATCGAAAGCACGCCGAGTCGTTCTCGCAGTCCCTCTTGTCCGTGCAGGGACAAAACCATTTGGCTCGATTCGGCTTTCGACACGGGGGCGACGGGTGAGGCGAGGGCGCTCTTCTTTCGTCTTGTGGAGCGCTCCAGCGCTGGCGTTGTTGCTGCTGCTGGTGGTGCCGTTCATCGTGCTTTCGATTTCGGTCACGCCCAGCGAGCTCGTTCGGGGAGCCAAGCACCCTCTGTTCTTGCCTGCGCTCCGGCTATCCCTCGAGACGACCCTCGTGAGTCTGACGGCGCTGATCGTATCGGGAACTCCCTTTGCTTGGTGGCTGGGTACGTCGCGTTCGAGGTGGGTTGGCCCGGCAGAGCTGTTGCTGCAGCTCCCCATCGTAATTCCACCGGCAGTCGTCGGAGTCGCGCTCCTCGCCACCTTTGGGCGGGGCGGACTCGTGGGGCCAGCGCTTTCGGAGCTTGGACTTTCGATTCCGTTTTCGCGAAGTGCGGTGGTGACGGCCCAAATCGTCGTAGCAGCGCCGTTTTATCTTCAAGCAGCGGGCTCGTCGTTTCGTAGCCTCGATCCCGATGTGCTCCTGGTATCGCGAACTCTCGGGGCATCACGGGTCAAAACGTTCTTCCACGTTGCTCTTCCCCTTGCGCTGCCGGGCCTCATCGTGGGCGCGTCACTGTCGTTCGCTCGAGCTTTGGGCGAGTTCGGCGCGACCTTGCTCTTTGCCGGAAATCTCCCTGGCGTCACTCAAACGATGCCACTTTCGATTCTCACTGCTCTCGAGAGCGATCTGAACCTCGGCATCGTCTTCTCGTTCATGCTGGGGGGATTGGGGGTGCTGGTCTTGTTCGTGCTTCGCGCCGCCTCTGCTCTGGGGGATCGAGCCGAGAGACCTGGTCGAGGAGCATCTTCATGAGTTCCTTTCGCTTTTCCCTCGAGGCACGTCGAGGCGACTTCGAGCTTCGTGTGGCCCTCGACTCCACCGAGCGTCCTGTGGCCGTCATTGGACCCAACGGGAGCGGCAAGTCGACGCTCCTCAAGTTGCTCTGCGGTGCCCTCGCGCCTTCAGGCGGCCGATTTTGCGTCGGGGATCGGGTCCTTTTCGATAGTGAGCTCCGAATCGATGTTCCCGCAGAATTGCGGCGGATTGGGTATGTTCCCCAAGGTTCCGGGCTGTTTTCGCATCTGGACGTCTTGGACAACGTCTCTTTTTCTCTTCGCTTTGGCGCGAGTCCCGTGGCGCGAGATCGCGCGCGTCAGTCCGCTCACGCGATCCTCGAACGACTCGGGTGCCAGGACCTCGCCCGTCGACCGACCCGGACCTTGTCGGGGGGCGAACGACAGCGTGTTGCTCTTGCGAGGGCGCTAGCAATGGACCCGTCGATGATTCTTTTCGATGAACCGCTGTCCGCGCTCGATGCTGGCGCCCGAAGGCGCACCAGGACGTTTCTATCCGAGCAACTCAACAGCTGGGGGCGTCCCGCCATCGTCGTCACTCACGACGTGCGGGATGTGGAGGCACTCGATGCACAGGTGTTGGTGATGGTTGGGGGGCGCGCGGTACAATCGGGGTCCCTGGATGAATTGCGTGCACGCCCGGGGAGCGACTTCGTGGTCGAATTCCTGGGTCCGTAGACATTGTTTCGGGGAGTTCTCGGAGCTCCAAAAGATTCCGCGTCCTCGGAGTCTTGCTGAAATCCCGGGAGTCTTGCTGAAACACTGTCCAGTTCTGGATGACTTTCCTGGGTCATTTCGCAAAAGAAACGAAAAAACGTGAACCCTTCGTCGGCTTTTTGGCGTAAAGCTTCTTGTGGTCCCAGATTCAGCGAACCAGGATTCGAACTCGGGAGAAGCACCGGGGCCCGGCATGCTGATTGCCGGAAAGTACCGAGTCGTTCGCGTCATCGGCGAAGGGGGCATGGGGGTGGTCGTTGAGGCGTACCATCTCCAGCTGGACCAGCGAGTCGCCATCAAGTTCCTGCGCGGGACGCAAGCGCAGGACACGAGAAACGTGGCGCGCTTCCAGCGCGAGGCGCGCGCGGCGGCCAAGGTGAAGAGCGACTACGTTGCACAGATCTACGACATCGGCGTGATGTCTGACGGCGCTCGCTACCTGGTGATGGAGTACCTCGATGGCTGGGACCTCGGGAGGGAACTGGACAAGCACGGAAAGCTCGAGATTGGTCCCAGTTGCTGCGTCGCCATTCAGATCCTCGACGCGGTGGGGAGAGCACACGAGGCTGGAATCGTCCATCGAGATCTCAAGCCGGAGAACCTGTTTCTCGTGCCTCAGACGGATGGAACTCGTCGGGTCAAGGTAGTGGACTTCGGTATCTCGAAGCTACAAGACTCGAATGCCTCCCTCAAGCTCACGGGTACGTCGGATTTGATGGGGACCCCGCTCTACATGTCTCCAGAGCAGATGGCGACGCCCGAAGCGGTCGATGGGCGAGCCGACTTGTGGTCGCTTGGCTGCGTTCTCTACGAGATGCTCACCGGAAGCGTCCCGTTTTCTGGGCGTTCGATACCGGAGATCTGCATGCTCGTCATGGGGCACACCCCCGAGCACCCGAGCGACATCGAGCCGGACGTCCCGCGCGAGCTCGGGGACATCGTGATGAAGTGTTTGCAGCGCGAGCCATCCGATCGCTACGGCAGTGCCGCTGAACTCTCCGATCGATTGGAGACGTTTCTCATGGGACCGTCGGGGCCGTCGCGGTCGTGGACGCCGGGCCGCGTCACGGGAATCACCCGCGTTGGCTCGGAACCTGTGCCATCGGTCGTTCCCACGACGCGGTCGATACCCATCGGTGGACTTCCAAAACCAGCGGTCGACGGACTCTTGGCGGTTTCAGGGGCGACCGTGAGGGCGGGGTCGGTCCCGAAGGACTTGACCGAAGCAGCGGGAGAGTTTCCCTTTCCGAAACGACGCAGTCGAGCCCCGTGGGTGGTGTTCGCGATGGCGCTGCTCGCGGCCGTCGCTTTCGTGACTCTTCAGGGAGACCGCGGGTTGTCTCGCGCCTCCAATACCCAGGCCCAAGCCGATAGGGCCGCGGTTGAAGATGCTTTGAGCCAGAGGGTGGAGCCGCCATCCGGCGCCCACGAAGTCGATGCACGCCATTCCAAGCCGCAGGCGCCGAACGAGGGGAAACGAGCTGCCCCCGCTGTGGACAACACCGCTGAACAGCCCGCGACTTTGGCCGGAGCGATGCGCCCGGATCCTTTCCCGCAGCCACGAGTCAAACAACCGGTGCAGCTACCGCTGGCTCCCCGCCCAACGCCGAAGGCGGAGCCGGCAGGAGCATCGGCGAAGGAGGTTGCTCCTGAAACCCAGGAGAAGAAAAGAAAGAGCCTAACCGCCCCCTACGACGAGTTCGCCGAGTTCGGAGGGAGACGCTAGCATGAGCGCGAGGAAGGCTGCCTACGGGATCGTAATTCTGGGTTGGTTGCTTGCCCTCGGGTGCAGTTCGGAGGATGGTGAGGGTGACGGTGCCGCGTCTCTTCCCGGTGACGGTGCGGGGGGCGATCCCGTCACGAGCGGCGGTGACTCGAACGAGCTTTCGGGTGGGGCACCGAGCGCCGGAACGGGCGGTTCTCCTGGTTCCGGCGGTGGGCTCTCCCCGGGTGTTGGCGGGGCCACGAGCCCGACCGGGGGGGCGTCTAATGGTGTCGGTGGGTCGGCCGACGGGAACGGCGGTTCTCCATCACCCGACACTGGGTGTGGTTCGCACAAATGGGCGTGTTTTCCCATGCCCAACATCCCGACGAGTGGCCTTCCCAATCCCGCGAGCTATCAGGATCGAGGCGACGGAACCATTTACGACGAGGTGACCGGCCTTCTCTGGGAGGCCGAGCCGCCAGCTTCTGAAGGGAGCTGGGACGATGCGTTGAATTATTGTGAGAGTCTGTCGCTCGGAGGGATGGATGATTGGCGGCTACCGACTCGTATCGAGATCACTACCGTCCTCGATTACTCTCGTCCTGGCTGGTCGTCCGAAGCGTTCTCGTCGGCGGCCGGCGGGTTTCATCGCAGCGCATCCGACTGGATCTTGACCATCAATCAGCAGGGAGCCGGGGCAGGCACGGACTTCGCTTGGGCATTCAACATGAGCGACGGAATCGTGAGCAACGCATACTCGAAGGTGAGCGGCGCGCGGTATCGTTGTGTCCGCTCCGGTGGTTCGGGGGAAGGGCCGAGTGAGCCTGCTGTCGAGCCCGAGAATCACTACACTTCCATCGAAGACGATCAGGTCCTCGACAACTACACGGGGCTCACATGGCAGTCGGCGGATTCCGATGAGGTCGACCACGCGGGGGCGGTTGCATACTGCGAGGCGCTCGACCTCGGTGGTCACGAGTGGCGTCTGCCGTCGATCCGAGAGCTCGCCACCTTGGTCGATGAGGCCAAGGTCGCTCCGTCCATCAACGAGATCTATTTCCCCGAGACCAAGTACGGATCCAGAAGCAACAACTGGTACTGGGCGAGCGACGAGGACGCACTGTCCGACGCGCATTGGGCTCTGAACTTCGACGACGGTTTCACGGGCACGAACAAAGGCGCTGAGGGTTCGTGGAATCACTTCACCGGCGGCTACGCCAGGTGCGTTCGATGAAGGGAATTAGCTGAACTCGATGCGTCCACTTTCGACCTGAGACAGAATCGCTGCGATGGAGCTGCTGTCTTGGAGATCGGAGATGAAGTCCCGGAGGCGTTCGGGGGCGTCGTCGAAGTTGATGCCGATTCCGAGGTCGCTCTTCCACGCGACGCGCGAACGGGCGCGAGTCGGGGTCAATTCGCCGCGGAACTGCAGCACCAAGTAAAAAGGACGGTCCGGGGTGAGGCTCGTCGATAACCGGAGGGCGTCGATTGGGGTTCTCGCGTCGGATCGCAGAAACAAGCCCTTCTGGGAGATGTTCATCACCTCCGCCTTGACCGGCTCTGGCGAGGTCTGCACCTCGACTCGAAGTCCACACGGAACTCTCATGGAGTTCCGTCGCCCGCGCTTCGTCCCCTGCGTCACGGGGTGAGTGTTAACCAGTTCCGGACGTGGCGCCAGAGTAGAACGCACCGCCTCGGGAGCCGACGGGTCGCCCCCACACGGTGGGTATTGGTAGGTTCGTTCGGGGAACCATACGGACGCGGCAAACGGCACGCCCCTCGGGGCGTGAGCGGCCACGACCCAGGCCAGCAGCCGCTCTTCGCCTATGCCTGGTCGTTTGCCGGGCCGTTTCGTGCGTCTCGACCCGTGCCACTTTATTTCGTATCGCTCGCCACCCATGACGGACGAAGCAGTGGAGTCGCGGCGGGCCCCGTTTTCCCTGGATCAGAGGACCTACAACACGATCAGCTATTTGGGGGCTGCAGTCGTGATGCTCATCTTTGGGGAGTTCGGCTCGTCCGCGTCGACTTCAATTGGTGCTCTCTGGGTTTTCCATTTTGCTCGTCGCACTGTGGAATCACTCGTGGTTCATCGCTACGGCGGTCGGTGGATCCCGCCGAGCGACTACTTGCTGGAGTACCTCTACTACTGGGGTTTCGGGTTCTGGATTGCGAAGGGACTCGATGATGGCGGAGAGATCTCGTCGATTCGTCTGGTGGTCGGGCTTGTGATTTTCGCGATCGGACAGGTCGGCAACACCTGGGCTCACCTGAAGCTCCGCAGCATGCGCCCTTCGAGCGGCATCAAGGAGAAGGCCTTCCCTGAGGGTGGACTGTTCTCGTTGGTGGCATGCCCTCACTACCTATTCGAGATCGTGACGTGGGCCGGTTTCGCTCTGGCTGCGAACACGTGGGGTGCTCTCGCGTACTTCGTCCTCGCCACGGGGATTCTGGCCAGCTACGCCCGTGAGCGTCATCAGAACTATCGGGAAAAGTTCGATGGCAAGGACGGGCGTCCGCTGTACCCCGCTTCGCGTCGAGCGCTCATTCCCGGCATTTACTGATCGCTTCTTCGGAAGACGTTGGAATTGTCCGCTGACTGTGCGTTGCCTGCGGGTGCTCGCCTTTCGTGGTCGGTGCGCGTGGTTCTCAGAAAGAACGGATACGCGCTCATTTTGTCTCCTGAAAGCTCTGCCGAGCTTTTGCGTAGTGCGCATTCGTTGGGTTGAGTCTTACTAGGCCCATGACGACGCGACTTCTTCTGGGCACGACTTACTTGGCTTTCTTGGCCGCCTCTACAGCCTGCAGCGGCGAGTCTTCCGACTCGGAAGCGCCCTCGGGTAGCGAATCCGGCGATGGAGACTTGGGCAACGGTGATGGCGACGCAGGCGACGGCGATGGGACTGAGCCCGTCGGTGGCTTCGGACGAGAAATCGTCGGTGGTCAAACGCGAGATGGCTTTTCGACCATCACAATCACCGTCGGAGGAGACCAATACATGGTGAACACGAACCCTTGGGGAGGTGCAGATCAGATCATCACGGCTGGAGGCGACGCGATCTTCACCGTCGACTCGATGACTGCCCCTGAGGGAGGAAACCCTTGGGACGTGGCCTCCTTCCCCTCGGTTTTCCGAGGCGCCTCCTACAGTGGGGATCGCACGGCACAAAGCGGAATGCCGATCGCCGTATCAGAGATTGGATCCGTGGCGACCGGGATGAAGACGAACGCGCTGAGCGTTCCCTACAAGGGCAACACGACGTACGACGTCTATTTCACGAACGCCCCCGATTACAACGTCGAAGGGAGCGGCCCTCCCGACGTGTACCTCATGGTTTGGTTCCATTCCGAGGGCATCAATCCGATCAACGGCGACGGAGAAGGTTGGAGTTGCGCGGGCGATCCTCCGACGCATATCGACTCTTGTACGGGGGCCGGCTCGGTCGAGATCAATGGGAAGACGTTCCACCGGTTCATCGGCCCGAATGGACAATCGTCGGTGATCAGCTACGCGCCGGAGGTGAACTTCGAAGAGTGGGAGTTCGACTTGAAGGACTTCATCGACGACGCCGTGACGCAAGGCGTCTTGAGCGAGGCGATGTATCTTCAGAGCGTTCAGGGCGGCTTCGAGCTAATTGAAGGAGGCGCAGGACTTACCGTTCTGGACTATTACGCTAATGTGAGTCCTTGATCGGTGCGGGCGGGTCGGAGCCATTGGGTTCGTTCCGATCGGCCACGAGGGGCTGACGGGTCCCGAGCTGGGGCGATCACGGGCGGGAACCTTTTTCCTCCTCCCGCCCGTGATCGTTGGCTCTTGGACAGAGTTCTTGGTGGTTCGTCGGGCGCATCGCGACGGTTGGTCACGCGCGGGTCGCTGCCTCGAGCACTTCCAGCGTCACCTCCGTGATCCCCTTGTAGGCCAGCATGGAGGGAGGCAGCGCCGACGTCGCGTGAGCGAGGGTTACCCGCTGTTCGCGAGAAAGATAGGTCAGCGGATACACGTACGTTCTGATCAGGAAGAGGCTCGCGGAGCAGTCCGAAAAAGGGACCGTGACTTGACGCTCTACTCGTAAGAAGCCGCTTGCTGTTGGGTGCCACGGGTCTCGGGGCGCGTCGACCGGGTGGTGGTCGAGACGGGCATCCGCGGTGACCGACCATACGAACCGCACATACGGACCGCGATGAATCATCGCACTCACGAGACGCGCACGCCGTGCTTCGAGGTCTCCGAATTCGGGAACGGGGGCGTGCGTTTGCCGAAAACTCGCACCGAGGAGCGTCTCCGGCGCCCACCCGCTCGGAAAACACACCGAGAGAAGGATGATACGGTCGATGCCTTCGGACGGTTGGTGGACAATTGCGAAGTCCTCCTGCACCGCCAGTGAAAGCTCGCGCCAAGTGTTTCTCGACAACAGCGAGGAGTCGTGAAGCTCAATGCCGTGCTCGGATTTCAATCTCGCAGTCATCCATTCGAAAACGTGGCGTTTGCAGGTCATCGCGTCTGCGTCTTCGAGCTCACTCAGTCGTTCGGGAGTTGCGTCGAGGATGCGGATCTTTTTGGCTCGAAATGCATTTTCGAACTCGTCCTTCTGAAAGCACATGGCATCGACCTCGCCGTTGCCAAAGTCGTGCCCGAGTCGATAGAGACCTGCGGTCATTTTGAATGGCCGCTCATTGATGGGAAAATAGGAAGCCTGCGGGCGTATATCGCTGGGACTCACGCGCCCGAGTCTACAGCACATGGCCCACCCAGGGGCGGGCGCCGTTTCTGCGGAGTTTTGGGTTTGCGTATCTTAGTGTTTGGTATACACTAAGACGGCGAGGCCCAATGAAAGCAGTTGTCTACGAGATGTACGGTCCCCCCAAGGTTCTCGAACTCGTCGAGCGACCCATTCCGAAGCCCGGTAGGAACGAGCTGTTGATCCGGGTCCATGCGGTCGAGGCCACGAAGTCGGATTGCGAGCTTCGAAGTTTCAAATTTCCGGTCAAGTGGTTCACTTTGCCACTCCGACTGGTGTTGGGAGTGAGGAAGCCGAAGCGCGAAGTTCTAGGGAGCTACTTTGCGGGGGTCGTGGAAGCGGTTGGGGACGATGTCACTCGATTCGCACCCGGTGACGAGGTTTTCGGAGCGGCGCGGATGCGCTTTGGCGCCTACGCCGAGTATCTCACCCTTCCGGAGCACTACACGCTCACGAAAAAGCCGAGCAACATCAGCTTCGAAGAGGCAGCTGCGGTTCCCCTGGGAGGACTCAACGCGCTCCATTACTTGAAGAAGCTGAACCTTTCTGCCGGTGAGAGCGTCTTGATCAACGGCGCGGGTGGCAGCATCGGCTCCTTTGCCGTGCAGATCGCCAAGTCGATGGGCGCGAGGGTGACTGCCGTCGATGCGCCTCACAAGGAGTCAACTCTGTGCGCCATGGGGGCCGATGAATTCTTCGACTACACGCGTGTCGACTTCTCCGAGCAGCGGGAACGGTACGACGTCGTCTTCGATATGGTCGTGAGTAGCTCGTACACCAAGTGTCTTTCGGTGCTGAGGCCGGGCGGCCGGTACGCCACGGCCAATCCAACATTTTCCAGGATGGTTTTGTCGCCTCTGACCACGTGGTTCACCGACAAGAAGGCGATGTTTGCTTTCGCAGGCGAAACTCAGGAGGAGCTCGATGCGCTCGCGGGCATGCTCGAGCGGGGAGAGATCAGGGTGCCCCTCGATCGCGTGTTTTCGCTCGACCAGGTCCGCGCGGCACACCGTCGTGTCGAGAACGAAGAGCGCAGTGGTGTCGTGGTTCTGCGCGTTTCCTGATCGGGCTTGTCACCGGTCATCGGTCATGCAGGCACACAATCTGCGACTCCCCCCATTCGAAGGGGTCTGTTCGTGTTTTTGGGTCTCCAGTGTGAGATTTGTGACCCACGTAGGGCGCTATCGCACACGGCATGTGCGTGTAGTGTGAATCGCGCGCGCGAGTTTCAAGACGAAGGTCGCAGCCCGGTCACAAAGGTCTACCGTCACGCGAACCCGTGCGGGGGTCTTCGAGCGCCCAACGACTCAGCGGGGGAGCGAACGCTACCGAACTCACACAGCACCAGCGTGACGCGATGAATTCCCGAACCAAGACAGCCCTCGGTATCACCAACCTCTCTTTTTTCGCCATTCTGTTGTGGTCATGTGGCGGCGAAGACGACGAAGGCAAGTCGTCACTTCCGTCGGACCCTTCCACCAGTACAGGGGGAACCATCGGTGCTGTGGGCGGGGATGGCGACGGAGATATTTCCTTGGGGGATGGGGATTTCAATCCGTCAGTGCAGGGGAGAGATTGCGTGGCGGATGAGGACTGTGCGCCTCTTGCATGCCATCCGATCTCGCGGACCTGCGAATCGGTGGGGGCTGCGTGTGCCGCGCACGCGGAGTGTGCTCAAGGCTCTTTCTGCAACTTCGCGACTTCGGTGTGCTTGTCAGGAAAGGCGGGCGCTCCTTGCGAGACCGACGCCAACTGCGAGGGCGGGGGCAGTTGTTCCGGCGGTACCTGCGGTTGCGCAGGGTTCGTTCAGGAGCAGGAGGTCACCGAGGGGAAGCTCGATATCTACTTCGTGTTCGATCACAGCACGAGCATGATGGACGCTGCAGGAGGTGACGAGGCGCAAGAGCAAGACTGCGCCTACACTCCCGGGCAGGCGCCGCCGTTCACGTCCAAGGCGTGCCTTGCGACGTTTGCGTTCTCGGACTACCTCCTCACACCACCCGCGGTGGACACGAGGTTGGCGCTTCAATTCATGTCGTTCCCCGGGGCGCTCACAGGACCGGGATCACAAGGTGGGGACACCGACCGTTGCCAAGGTGCTTCGTATGCAACCCCCCTCATCGACCTGACTCAGCTACCGGTCGATGCGTCCCATCCCTTGGCAATGGCGGTGAGCGACGACACGTTCACGACGTCAGGTACGGAGATCGAAGCGGCCCTCCGCGGGATTACCCAGTACACCGCTGCGAACAAGGTCGACGGGCGTGAGATGATCGGTGTGTTGATGACGGATGGCGACCCGTCTGCGTGCAGTCAGGACGTCGATGTCCTGTCGCAGGTCGTTGCCGATCACTACGCGGCTACCGGGATTCGAACTTTCATCATTGGAATGAACGGCGCCACGGAGACGAGCCTCGAGCAAATGGCGATCGAAGGGGGCGCGCAGCCGCACGACGACTTTTGCGGAAGTCTCACCCCTCCTTGTCACTATTGGAACGTGGGGGACGCGTCCGGGGACGTGTTGTCTCAGGCGCTCAACGCCATTGCGGATCAGTCGGCCCCTCTGGGCTGTGACTTCCCCCTCGCGAATATCCAGCCGGGGGGTGGTCAAACTCTCGACACCGCTACCATCAACGTCACGTTTACGTCTCCAGAGGGGGTCGATACCACCGTCTACAACGTGGGTTCTGCCGCGGAGTGCCCGGCGGCCGAGATGGCCTGGCACTACGACAATCCCGACAGTCCGACGACCATTCAGCTCTGTCCGGCGACGTGTGACGTCGTCGGAGGGACCGAAGGCGGAGCTGCCATCGACATCTCGGGTGGTTGTGAGCCGACGGTCGTCATTCCCCGCTGACGTGGGGCGTCAACGCCGCCGCCCCGAGCCATCGCAGGGACATTCGTCGCAAGAGCCGCGCCCTCGAGCCAAATTGACGGTCATTCCGGGCCGAGCTTGTCTTTCGGGAAGGCATTTTCCCTTTGCGCTTTGCGCAGAGGTCGACCAAACACGGCACGAGGTCGAGACGCGAAATGGATCCACTGAGTCAAGGAGCGCTTGGCGCCGCGGCGGCGCTTTCGGTTTGGAGTGAGGACGAGCGCCTCCCCCCTCGCGTGGTGGGCTGGCTTGGCGCCCTGAGCGCCATGGCCCCCGATTTGGACGTGTTGATTCGCAGCTCTGAGGATCCCCTACTCGCCATCGAGTACCATCGCCACTTCACGCACAGCCTCGCCTTCGTTCCGCTCGGAGCAGCGATCGCTCTCTTGCCGTGGCTCCTTCGGCAGGACGTTCGAAAGCACCTTCCCCTTGCGTACTTCGTCAGTGTGGTCGGCTATGCGACGCACGCGCCTTTGGATTGCGCGACGACATACGGGACGCAATTCTTCTGGCCGTTTTCGAGCTACCGTGTGGCACTGAGCTGGGTCAGCGTGGTCGATCCGCTTTACACTTTGCCGCTACTCGGTTTCGTTCTCTGGGGGGCCATGAGCCGACGCCGCCTCTGGGCGCGCTGGGGCCTCGCGCTGAGCATTTCGTACTTGGCCTTGGGTGCGCTACAAAAATCTCGTGTTTCGGACGTTCAACAGGCGCTCTTGGACAAGAGAGGCCATACGGCCAGCCGTAGGGCGGTGTTCACCACGTTCATGAATCAGGTCACTTGGCGGAGTCTGTACGAGCGAGATGGGATGATCCACATCGATCAGATCCGGGTGCCGTATTTGGGGCCGAAGTGCATCAAGGAGGGTACGCGGGTGCCCAAGCTCCCGCCTGCGCCGGCCGATCTCGGGCCACGTGCTGCGCGGGGGCATCGACTGCTCCGGTGGTTCTCCGATGATTGGGTAGCAGCGAGTCCCGAGCAACCGGAGCTTTTAGGGGACGTCCGCTATTCGCTTCAACCGTACGGCGCCGAGCCGTTCTGGGGCATCGTCGTGGATGAAGAACGCGATGAGGTCGACTGGGTCCAGACCGGGGTCGAGAAACAAATCGGGGTCGAGGCAGTGTATGACCTGGTTTTCGAGAATCCACGGGGTTCGGTTTGCGCCGAGTTTCTGGAGTGAAGCCCCCTTCGAATTGGTATGATGTAGCATGGGCGCCGTCGACATCATGATGCGTCTTTCCTCGATTGTCGGGCTCCTGTCCCTCCCGGCGCTTTGTTGGGCATGCTCCTCGGGCCCTGGTCCTGTGCAAGCTCCCGCGCCAGCTGGGACCCTGCACCACACAATCTCGATCCAAGTGACCTCCTCCTCCAAGTCGTCGATGTTGTTCAACAGCGCCGCTTTCGCCGAGATGATGTCCGCGCCCTCGCGTGCGGAGCTCCGGGAAGAGCGCTTCGAATTGTCCGGGGTGCAGGCCGCTTCCCACGTGGTAGCTCACGTGAAGGGGGCCGGACGTGGCTCGAGAACCGTGAGATTTTTCTGCGAGATCGAAGTCCTCGTGTACGCTGATTGGCCCGGGTACCTTCAGGCGTCGAGGAACTCGCGACAAGACGAACGTGGACGTATCGTTGGAATGACTCCGGTGCTGACCAAGTCACTACGCCTCGAGAACAAGAGGCGCGCCAAGCTGAGCGAGGACCGAGAGCTCGAAGAGGGAGCTCGGTTCTGTGCCGAAGGACTCGCGTCCGAGCTCGCTATCCTGCGCGATGGCATCCCCCGAGCTCCGAATTCGTCGTGAAATAGTCGGCGGAGCCGAGCGCGCGGGCGGCCGATTCAGCGCGTCACGACGACCTCTTCCTTGCAGGCCGAAGAACAACCGTCCATGCTGGCGTTGTTGCCATCGTCGCACTCTTCGTAGGCGGGTTGGAACCCGCCGTCGCCGCAGTAGGGACCCAAGACGCAGCCGGGGGCGCATTCACCGTAACCGCCGTCGTTGATGCCGTCGTCGCAGACTTCACCGCCAGATACGATACCGTCACCACAGTGCGGGCCCAACTGACAGTTCGCTGCGCATCCGCCGTAGGCGCCCGTGTTCTCCGCGACTCCGTAGTCGCAGGCTTCACCCTGCTGGGTGATGCCGTCGCCGCAATGCGGACCGAGAGTGCAGTCGGCCTGGCACATGTTGTAGCCACCGACATTCTGTCCGATTCCATCGTCGCACTCTTCCCCTGGCCCGATCTCGCCATCGCCGCAATTGGTGACGCATTCGCTCGTCCCGGCGTTGAAGCCGGACAGCGTCAGGCGGTAAGAGGAACCAGTTTGCTTCCGTTCGGCTTGGAAGACCTTCACCTCGTACACGTTGCCCGGGGTGAGGTCGAAGTCGCCTACGCTCGCGGTGTCCGGCTCGTTTTGGTCGCCGGAACCCTGAACCCCCTGGAGAAGGTCGATGCTTCCGTTGGCGTTCAGCGTGAAACGGCCCTCCACGGGCACATGGAGACCCCCGAGATCGACGGCTAGGCGGCCGTTGATGAACACCCACAGATCGTCGTCACCGACGAACGAGAGTTCCGCCACCATGCCGGTAGTGTATTCGAACCAATAGGCAACCTCCGACGTGAAGTAGAAGTTGCGCGCCACGCCACTCGGGTCGGCCTGCCAACCGCCTCCGTAGACCTGGTCGGGGATCGATGGGACTGCCAAGTCTGCTGACGAGCCCAGCGATTCTGGGATCGGGAAGAAGAGCGGATTCCCGTCGATATAGATCGGGCCGGCGGCCGACGAGTACTCGGCGCACGTCTGCTGGCTGTCGCCCCCCCAGGGCGTGCAGGGGGCGTGACAGGTCACGTATCCAGCCGGGCACGCTGCGCAATCGTCGGGGTCGTTCGAGCACCACTGAAGACCGTTCATCGGCGGGACCTCGTAGCGATCCCCGTCGTTGTTCAGGCGGTTGACGAATCCGCCGTTTCCGTTGTCGAAAAGGACGATGTTTCCGACGATTTCCGCGTTCGTCGACGTATTCGTATACCATTCGGCGAACGACGCACGCGACGAGATGCACGCCGCTGGATTCGAAGTTGCAGCGAGGACCGGCTTGCCCGTCTCCGAGAGCATTGTGCTTGGCACATTGCGCTGAATGGTTCCGCACCCCACGTTGAAGTCGGAGTGAGCCGCCGCGAAGTCTCGATAGATGATCGGAAGATCGATTGTGCAGTCATCCCCTGTGCAGCCTTCGGGGACCTCGCAAACGAAGCCGGTTTCTTGCGTACAGGTGTCGGAACAACCATCCCCGTTGCGTAGGTTGCCGTCGTCGCACTCCTCCGCGCCCAGAGTAATCCCATCGCCGCACGTCGAGCTGCAAGCCTGTCCTGTGGGACAAGTGGGCTCGGCTTGGCAAGTGGGAGAGCACCCGTCGAAAGGAGTTTGGTTTCCATCGTCGCAACTCTCGGCTCCCTCCTGGACTCCGTCGCCACAGGTGGTCGGCGAGCAGACGCTTGGGGAACCCTCGCACTTGAACCCGGTGTCGATTCGGCAGGCGTCCGTGCAACCCACCATGGCACCTTGTCCAGGATCGCATCCCTCGTTCGGATCGACCGAGCCGTCTCCGCAGACGAACACTCGAACGCAGGGCTGGCCCTGTAGGCGGCAACTGTAGCCGGTTTCGACCTCCGAGCAGTCTGCGGCGCAGCCGTCTCCCCCGGTGTCGTTCGAGTCGTCGCAGGCTTCGCCGGGTTGCACCAGACCATCCCCGCACGTGATGGTTGAAACGCACGGAGCTCCCGGGGTGGGGCAGTCGTGGTACGGCTCGACGATACAAGCACCCGAGCAGCCGTCGCCGGGCAGGCTGTTTCCGTCGTCGCAGGCCTCGGGCGGATCGAGGTTGATCTCCCCGTCTCCGCACGCTGGCGCAGAGGTGAGTTCGCACTCTTCCGGGGCGTCTTCCGCGTCGCACGGGTTGCTCGTGGGGGGCGGGGGGAGTGTGACGATGTCGTCATTTTGGTTGACGCCACCGCTACCTGGACCCGACCCGGGGGTGCTCCCGCTACCCGTGGTGCTCCCCGTGCCCTCTCCCGCTTCGCCTTCTCCGGCCGGAGCCGAGCACATCAGCGTACCTGCTGCCACCAAGAAGATACCACCGCTCGACCATAGACGCGCCATACTGTGCATTTGGGAGCGCTTTCGAAAGCCGCGCAAGAAGATTCGCGCGCCGTGTTGCGATTGTGTTTCGCCTCGAAAGCCACATCGAAAAAAACGGCGAAGTGATGGACGAAATGGATCCGATTGTCCCCCTCGGGGTGACGCCGGCCGACATTGTCCTACCCTCGCGAAAAGCCGATTAGGTGGCCACAATTGTCCACATTCTCCTTCACGTCCTGCTGCATCGGTGCGCGTTTCCGGGCGCGTCTCGGGGCGCGTCTCGGGGCGCGTTTCCGGGCGCGTCTCGGCGGCTGCTGGCCTTGTGTGATGGATTTGTGAGCGGTGTGAGGGCCACTGGCCGGACTCGGAGGTGGGGCCCCAGGGGCGCCGGTTGCGTCTCTCCTGCCGCCCGGCCGCCCACCTAGCGACCCAGGGTCGCGGCGCTGAGGCGGGGGTGGCTCGGCCGCGGGGGAATCGGTCCACCGCGGTCGTAAAAATCGACCAAGGGCTGTCGATTTCCCATTGCTAAAATCACCGGTGATCTCCAGATAGTTGTCGCGCGCTGTGAACTAGCGCTGTGAACAAGGAATCGTCATTGAAGATTGACTCTCTGCCCGCGGTCGGGCTTTTCATCTGTGTTTGTCTCATCTCGGGTTGCGCTAAGAAGGGCGCTTCCGAGGACCCCCAAACTGCCGATAGCTCCGAGGAATCTCCCGAGCAGCTCCCCGGTAAGGACCCCACCCAGGGCCAGATCAAGATTGGTCCGAAGATCGCCGAGGCTTGTGGTATCGACGCCACCGACAGTTTTTTCGAGTACAACTCATCCAAGATGAGCCCGACGGCATCGCGGGTGCTCCAGCAAGTCGCCACTTGTTTCATCTCTGGGCCGCTCAAGGGTCAGTCCCTGAGGGCCGTGGGCCATGCGGACCCCCGTGGCGACGAGGAGTACAACATGGTCCTCGGCGGTAAGCGGGCTGACACGGTGGCATCGGTCCTCACCAAGAACGGCATGGCCGAGTCCCAAATCGCCACCACTTCCCGAGGCGAGCTCGAGGCCAGGGGCGAGGACGAAGCTTCCTGGAAGCTCGACCGCAAGGTGGAACTCCTCGTCGCGGAGTGATCTTTTCGAGAAGTTGCACCCCCGGGACGGAGGTTTCGGGGGGCTTTCTCGGGTCAGGCTCGCGACGGTTCTGCGTCATCGCCCGGCTCGCACGTCGTCGATCAAGTTCCGCGCGTAGTCGCCGTCGATTTCCAGCTCCGCCATCAGATGGAGCAGGAAGCTGGTCTCGTGAATTGCGATTCCTCGGTGCGCGTGGGCCACACGCACAGCCAGGCGGAAGGCGTGTTTTCTCTCCTCGTCAGTACGGAGGGCTCGCTTGATTTCCTCGATTTGCTCGTCTCGAAAACCCGGGCGGGGGCGCTCAATCCATTCCGGCAACTCGCGGGCGAGGCCGATGAGGCGCCGCGCTTCCGTCTCGCTGGATGCATGCGTGGCGATGCATTCGCACATGCTCTGGCGCTCTTCCTCTGCCAGATGCCCGTCAACATAGGCGCATAGGGCAGCGGCCTGGATGGTGGCATCGAGCCTTCTGGCTTCCCAATCTTCCAATCCCGCGGCTCCGCCCTCCACTATAGGACCCGATCAGCGTGGGTGCGATAGGGGATCCGTCGGGCAAACCGTCGATCTTGGCCATTTCGCACGCTCAACCGACGTCGTCGTTGGTCCGTGTGCGTCGTGTTGCTCCTCCGCGCGAGCTCTCCTGGTCGTAGGCATCTACACCCGAGGTTGCACGCTCCGAGCTGCGCGCATGAACACGTTCGGTCATCGAACGAAGCTTTCTCTCGAGCCCTGGCAAGAAAGCATCTGAGACGTTGAGGTACTCGAGAGCAGCGTCGAGATCGTCATAGCAGAACGCGCGAGTCTCGATTTGACCCAACCATTCGAACTCCGTCATGCGGAACCTTGCCTCCCTCGAGTCCGTGAGGACGGCCAAACGGAAGGTGCGACCTTTCGTGAGCTCGAATAGCTGCCGGAGCTCGGGGGCATCGGGCGTGGCGGTCCTGGTTCGGAGAAGGATGCGCACCTCTTGTCCCTCGCTCTCGTCGATGAGAGACAGCCAGGCGCGGTAGTCATCTGCGTCCATCGTCCCGCCGACACTCACGGCGCACACGACACCCAGGTGTTTCGTACTGAGGAGACAGTCAGTCAATGTTCTACTTTCTCGCGAAATGGGTGAGATGAGGGTCCGTGAGCGACTGGGCCGGATCAAGGCTCGAGCGGATGGTGAACAAATCGCTCCAATTCGAAGCGGGAGCGCCGGGGCGGCCCATCTGTCTTGCAGGATTTGCCGAGGGAGCGCCACTTTTTGGCCCGCGGCCCATTCGGATCACAGCTGAATTCTTCCTCGGACACGATAATCCGTTTCTGTACGATGGGGTTGGGACCATCGCGCCGCCGACTCGGCCGTCCTCCTTGCTGGGCGGGAAGGCTCCGCAGGTAGCTACAGGCGTGACACCCTAAGGGGTTACAATGCTCGGAGCCATCTTCGGGCGTAGCGCCCTCGTCTAGCCGAGAACTGCGACTCACTTCGGCGCAGTTTGGCACGGGATGGCACGGACGTTTGAAAGATCGAGTCGCGGGTGGAGCAGACGCGGGCTTTTGGTAATCTGACTCCCATGAATTCTTTCTCGAATGCTTCGCTTCGCACTTCGTTCTTCGCCGTCGCGGTTGGACTCGTTTTCGCTGCCTGCGGCGGCGCTACGACCGATGAAGGAGGCGGGGGTGGGGGCACCGGCGCGACGGGTTCCGGAGTCGGTGGCCTCAATGAAGATGGGAACAACCGCAGGGGATACGGCGAGGGAAACGAAGTCTACGAGAACGACTCCTTTGCTGGTTGCACCGATCCTGTCGACCTCGTCTCCGGTGTGGACACGGGGTACTATGCGTGTTCGGAGCCCATCATTTGGCGAAAGGACGTCGTCGAGTGTCCCAACAACCTTCCTCAGGACAACGTGGTCGACTTTCCGTCGATCGTGCTCGACAACTTGGGCGGCGCTCCAGGAGATTCGGGCTACGAAATCGTTGCCGACGAATGTTCCAGCAACGCCGACTGCGACGAGAAGTCGCGCTGCGTCGTTCGGCAAGTGAACGCGACGGGAGAATGCATCGACCCGCCTGGTCCCTACGTCTCTCAGTGGGGGCGCTCGTGCGAGCCTGGATGCACAGTCGATGCCGACTGCAGCGAGAACCAAGTTTGCCTTTGCGATACCGAAATCGGTCGCTGTGCGGCTCGAGCCTACGTTCATGGATGTGCATCGGACGCGGACTGCGATCAGGGCTATCACTGCTTGATGAACCTCAACGCGTCGTTTGCGTGCCAGCTTCCTGGTGACGAGTGCCACAGCTCCGTCGGGTGCGATGCGAACCAGATGTGCGGGTACGATCATCACGCGGACGCGCGTCTGTGCGTGGACTACGAGGACGGTGGCTGTTGAGGCAGTCCGACTCCCCGACCGTTTAGGTTCGACGAGCGCCCCTCACCCCATCAAAGTGACGATTGTCGTTCTAGGGAGCGCAGCACTTCTTGAATTTCTTCCCGCTCCCGCAAGGGCACGGATCATTGCGCCCTACCTTCTGAGAGAGCTGAGGCTCGGTGAGCCTTTCGTGATTCGTGCGAGCCTCGCGGAAGAAGTCGTAAAGGGCCGAAATCGCACCGCTCAGTCTTCGGAGGCAATCTCGTCTGTAGCCCGCTGGATCCACGGCTGCTTCTGGGCGAAGCGACGCGAGCGAGCCCGGCTCGACGTATCCTGACAGCACCATCATCGGTAAAGTCAGATCGAACGCCGTTTGATTGGCGGTCCAATCCGGTAGCCTTTGGGCCACTTGCACGAAGCCCTTGCAGAACTCTCGTACGACGTCCTCGTCGTCGGACACCGGCGTGATTGGCTGGCCCAGAGTGACTCGGTTTCTGATGCTGTTGGCGTCGCGAATCAGGAGAGTCAAAAGCCGCTTCAGTTCCGTCGGGTCAGCGAGCTTGTCACCGACGAGCATGGGGAGCCACTCGGTTGGGTCCATGGGCTTCGGGGAAACGGCGGATGCCGCAAAGAGACCTCGCGCGAAGACCAGGGTCCGGGGCCCCGAGTCGCTGAGGAGCTGCGCTGCTTCGATTTCTTCGTCGAGGGTAAGGGGCCGATCCATGAACCTCACGCCGGTTGATTACCAGAAACCGGTGGCGCTCTCTTCGAAAAACCAACAAGCACACTTCAAGCTTCGAGCTGACCCTTGGAGACCTCGAATTTCGGTGTTTTTGACGCGCGCCATCCACCTTTCTATGCTGGAAAAATGCCGCGAGTCTTCGTTTTTGGCGCGCTCATGCGAAGCGCACCCGGGCGTCGCGGAGGCGTTGCAGCTAAAGTGCCCGACTTCGAGGTGGAGTTCGTCGCTCGGGGGATCAGATTCTTCGAGCCCGCGTTCGCCGCGCTCGTCGCCGCGCCCGGGAGAGTCGCACACGGCGTACTCTACGACGTGACGGAGACAGAATGGGCGAGGTTGTGCGCCCGCGAAGCTGGCTACTTTCCGGTCGGTGTCCTGGCTGAAACGAACGGCGAGACCCACAGGGCGATAGCCTTGGCGATCTGCGACGCCGAACGTCTCCCCGAGCCACGCCGCCCTTCTCGCCGGTACGTGCGCATCTTGCTCGAGGGAGCGCGAGAGCACGCGCTTCCTGCCGAGTGGATTGCACGTCTCGAGGAGCTCGAATGGCGGGGCCCAAGTCTCACCACCCGCTTTTCCCTGTTGATGAAGGCTGTAGTTGCCCTCATCCCCTACCTGGGGCCGAGCGGGGCGATCGCGGTAACGGTCCTCGTTGGGCTCGGCGGCGTCATCGCGGCCGTGTGGGTCGTGATTTGGACCATCGACAAAGCGATTCTTTGAGGGGGACGCGATCGGACGATGCACGCCGAGCCCGGTCCCAATAACTGTGGCAAAATGACACAACTGTGGCATTTTGCCACAGTTTAAACGTGCTCGAGGCCGGACACAGCAGGGTCTGCTGCGTTGACGAGCGGGGCATGAACATTGCCGCCGAGAGGGCATGAGCAGAAAGAGGTTCGAGGTCGAACTCATTGCCCCTGCGTTGTTTTTTGGAGCGGTTACTGGCCTTGCCTCGAGCTGCGCCTCGAGTGTCGCTGGCGCCGCCGCAGAGCAGGTTAGTTCGAGCGCTGGTGACGCAGCGATGGTCGCGGCGATTCTGCCCTCCGATGCGCCGCCAAAGTCGACCTCGAGTGGAAAGGCTGGAGCCCGGATCCCCTCGCCGCTGTCGTCAGTCCCGTCGCCGACGCTCTCCCCGTCGTCCATCTCGTCGACACAGGGAGCCTCGAAGCCACGTCCGACCAGTGACGCCTCGAGCGAGCCGAACCAAGCTTCGCCGCTACCGCTGGTCGAGGTCCAACAGGAAAATACCGGATCGCATCCCGGGACGGGGTCCCGCGACACGGAAGAGCGCCTGGCGAGTCGTCGCCCTGGTCCGCGGGATGCGCCGGTGTGTCCGGGGATTTCGGCATTCATCATCACCGTTTTCGAGGACCCCCGGTACTCGGTGGCGACGCTATCGACTGACCCGCGAAAACAGGGAACGAGGAGACGGATAGGACAGGAGTACGGCACGTATCAGGTCATCGATATCGCTTTCAATCGCCGCCACATGAGCAGCGCCGTGTGGCTCGCACGCGGCGACGAGGTGTGCCAGGTGCGTTTGCGCGAGGAGCACCCGAGGCGTGAGCGAGTCCAGAGTGCGGCCGTTCGCAAGTATCAGAGAAAAGCCAGGATCGAGCGACGCCGCGAGAGAGCCCGGGAGGCCCGCCGAAAGAAGAAGTTGCGAAGCAAGAAGTCCAGGAAAAAATGAGAGGGGACGCTGTGCGGTTCGCTACTCTTTTGCGCACATGAAGTTCTCGCCCTTGGAGCTTTCGCTGAGCTGAAAGAGACTCCCGGCGGGCGCGCTCGCGGCAAGCTGGTTGAGGACGGACGCATACCCGGCTCCCTCGGCCAGGCCTTCGGCCCGTTCGACGTCCGGCAAGAGCGACACCTTGAAGCAGCGCCATTGCCCCTCACCTGAGGAGCTTGCCGAGGTCTTGGGGACGGTCGCGCCGACGGCGCAGCCAATGGCGATACCGGTGAGGACGAGTGTGACTGATTGAATTTTCATGAGAAATGATGCTAGTCGCGCCGTCCATCGCAGGATAGGGAGGGCGGAAAATTCACCAAAACCTCAGTCCTCAGCCTCGGATGGTCTGTCTCGTTTTGGTCTGGCGCCCTTTTAACATGGTGCGCTGAGCTGTAGATCACGCTCATGAAGTTTCGCGCGTCCCAGGGATCCCAGCAGCAAATGCTTCTTTTCGCCGTCGCCTTTTGCGTGACCTTGCTCACAGCATGTGATCGAAAGAAGCAAGACGACACTCAGGTCAAGCAGCCCGCCGCGAGTGCATCTGATAGCGAAGCGCCGCCTGCGCGCGATCCCCACGGTGGCGCTCAGCCTCAGACGGCGAAGGGCCAGCTCGCCAATCCTTCAGCGAAGGTCATCTGGAAGGTTCCCGACGGCTGGAAAGAAATGCCGCCGCGCCCCATGCGCAAGACGACCTATCAAGCCGAGGGCGCCGCTGGCCCAGCTGAAATCGGTGTCTTCTATTTTGGTCCGAGCGACGGGGGCGGTGTCGAGGCGAACATCACACGCTGGATTGGGCAGTTTGACGGAGCATCGAAGGACGACGCGAAGCGTGCCGAGAACAAGGTTGGCGAGCTGACTGTGCACACCGTGCGGATCGAAAAGGGTACCTATTCGAGTGGTATGCCGGGGGCGGCCGCCACGGCGCAAGAGGGCTGGGGGATGCATGCAGCCGTCGTCGAGACCCCAGCAGGCGCGTATTTCTTCAAGATGCTTGGTCCGGCCGCGACCGTCTCGGAGCAGGATTCGAACTTCGCCAGCTTGCTTCAGAGCTTGAAGGTCGAATGAGGCGTCCCGTCTCCAGCGATCACCCCGCCTGAAGCACGAACTCGACCTCCATGGTCGTTCCGACACCTTCCTCGGACAGAACGTCGATTCGCCCTCCGACGCTTCGAAGAATGTTGAACACGGTCGCTAGACCGAGCCCCGTTCCTCTCGACTCTTTGGTCGTGAAGTGCGGTTCGAAAATGCGGTGACGAATCGAAGCCGGGATCCCGTGCCCGGTGTCCCGGATCCGCAAGGCGACGGAGTCGCCAGTCTTCTCCGTTTCAATGATGATGGTTCCTCCACCGGGCATTGCATCGCGCGCATTGATGACGAGATTGAAAAGGATTTGCTGAAACTCTCCCCGATCGAACACGGTCGTGACTTCTGCGTCACACAGCCCGACTTGCAACGCCACATCGTTGCCAACCAGCCGCCTCAGGAGCGGTAGCTGGCTTCGTATCGCGGCATTCAAGTCAATCGGCTGAGGGGATATGTCCGTCTTGCGCCCGAAGCTCAGGAGTCTCTCCGAAAGCGTACGAGCCTGATGTCCCGCTTCTACGATCTCGGCGAGATGCTGTTGCGCCTCAGGGCCGAGCGAAAGCTCTTGAAGCGCCTCCACGTTCAAGGAGACCACCGTGAGCAGATTCTGAAAATCGTGGGCAACGCTCCCCCCGAGGGTACCCAAAGCTTCGAACCTCCGCGCGCGCTCGCGTTCGACGCGGAGCAGCTCCTCGCGCGCACGTGCGTCCTCGAGCTCTCTCTGACGAAGGAGCTCGACGCTCACTCGAGACGAGAAAACACCGAGGATAGGTTCCGTCCACGACGACAGATTCATCGGCGAGGTGTCCATGATCGAAATGATGCCGAACACTCGCCCGCTCGCGTCGTACAAAGGAGAGCCAAAATAGCTGTCCACCTCCATCTCTTGCAGGAGAGCGTCTTGCGGATAAAGCGCCGCTGCGCGGGCCGGAATGAGCTCTTTCCGGTGGTTCATGACGTCCTGGCAGGGAGTGCCGGCGAGGGCGTACGTGAAATTGTCCACGTGACGATCTCCGGACCAAACCGACAGCGTTGTCGCGTGGGATGAGCTTTCGTCCACGAGGGCGATGAAGGCAAAGCGCACACCATACACGCATGCGAGCTTTTGAACGCATGTTCGAAAAAACTCGTCATCGTCCCTGGACACCATCCTTGCGAGGACAGCCAAAGCCGAGTCGATTTCAGTCCGGGCACTGATGTCGAGCAGTGACCCAGAGATCAGACGAGCGTCAGGATCGAATCCGATCTGATGGTGAACCAACAGCGGGCCGGACGCAGACTCGAGAGGGTGACTGAGCGAGCGATACCCAGGACTCTTGCCGCGAAGTAGGTCCTCGACGATGGAACGCTCTCTTTCCGGCATCGCACGGAGGAGTGGATCGAGACTCGCGCCTTGCGCATTCGCGAGGCCCAACCACGAGCTGAGATGGCTCGAGTATTCGGTCGCTCCCGAACGAAGGTCGTGGTGCCAGTTCGCGATGCCAGCGCCATGAGCGGGCATCGTCCCGCTGTCTTCGTTTTCCGCGTACCCCCGATTGGCCATTTCCGTCGTCTTCCGATCCCGACTCAGAATGGAACATACGCCGTTCGTCGAGCACCAGTCTAGGGCACGGGGAAACCCCGGCACGCCTGGCGCGACTGGCGAAAACCGTCGCGTTGTCGGCGAGCCGACCTCGCTCCGCTCAGGCGAGGAACGTTTGACGGCAAACCAATGGATGAAGTGAGCGCGAGAGAGGTCGGGCGTGACTCGCCCGCTCCGCCATCATCATGGGCGGAGCGGGACTTCTAGTGTCACGATCCGGGCACCCATCGTCCGTGGAACACGACACCAGCTTCTTCCATAGTTTGCACAGGAACATGTGATTGCCTGGTTCGCATCGAAACAGAAAAATGTGTCTTGGCTCCAAAGCACACGTCCGTTGCGTCAAGATGAGACATGGGCGCGCGCCCCTGCTACTTCTCATCTCGACGCGCCGTTCTTCAACTCTAGAAGGTTTTTTTGGTGTCCAGACTTAAGCGTTTTAGTCATGCTCTCTCGTTGAATTTCGCATTCATGTTGTCCGCTGGTTGCAGTGGTGAGAACGCTGCCGGCGAGCCGGCGGGCGATGGGGGGGGCCAGGGTTCGGGAGGAGCAGCTTTCGGTGCCGGAGGAACGGGGGCGGGCGGTCTCTTGGGTACCGGCGGCGGGTTGTCGTCGGGGGGCAGTCTTGGTTCCGGAGGGGGTGCTGGATCTGGCGGCCTTGGTGCAGGAGGGCTCGGCAGCGGGGGATTCGTCAACGGCGGAGGCGGCGCTGCAGGAGGAAACGGCTCAGGGGGAATGCAATCGGGCGGCTCGAACTCCGGTGGGTCGAACTCCGGTGGGAGTGGCTCCGGTGGACAGGGAAGCTCGAACTGTGCCGGAGGAACCCCAGCCGATGGGTTTCACGTTTCGGGCGGCAAGCTGTACGACGTCAATTGCAACGAGTTCATCATGCGTGGTGTGAACGAACCGTTCACGTGGTTCCAGAACGGCGCACAGGCGCGATATTCCGACATCGCGTCTCTGGGCTCCAACGCGGTGCGCGTCGTTCTTTCCACGGGGGGCCAATGGAACCGGATCGATGGCGGTACGCTGTCGAACATCGTTTCTTGGTTGAAGACCAACCAGCTTGTCGGGGTTCTCGAGGTTCACGACTCCACGGGTTACGGAGAATCCGCGGGCGCCGTTCACCCGGACAACGCGGTCGACTACTGGCTGAGTAGCGATATTCGTAGCGCAATCGACGGACAGGAAGCGTATGTCCTCATCAACATAGCCAATGAGCCCTTCGGGAATACCGCATCCGATCAGTGGCAACCGTTTCACGTGGGCGCGGTGCAAGAGCTCCGGAGCGCCGGAGTTTCGCACACCCTCATCGTGGACGCGCCGAACTGGGGCCAGGACTGGCAGAACACGATGCGCGACGGGAACGGGGCGCAAGCGATTTTCGACGCCGATCCGGATGAGAATGTGATGTTCTCGGTGCATATGTACGATGTGTACGACTCCGCCAACGTCGTGCAGGCGTACTTCGACAGCTTCTTGGCCAAGGGGCTGCCTCTTCTCGTGGGAGAATTCGCGGCTGATCACGGAGCCGGGAACAACGTCGATGAGGACACCATCATGTCTCTGGCTAGCGCTCGTGGGGTCGGATACTTGGGGTGGTCGTGGTCGGGCAACTCGTCGGATCTGAGCTCCCTCGACATGACCAACGATTTCAACGCAAATAGCCTCACGACGTGGGGCAACCGCATCATCATGGGCCAAAACGGTATCGTCTCCACTTCGGAGACATGCACGTGCTTCGATTGACGGATCGGCAAGCGCGGGAGGCCGAGTGCCACCCGTCCGTGGGTGGGGCTAGCGCCCGAGGTCTGCGGCGCGTCCTTCTGCCCGCTTACTTGCAGTCATCGGGGATGAACACGCACTTCTTTGTCCGCGCGAAACACAGGTCGCGCGTGCAGCTGTCTCCATCGTCACAATCTTCGGTGGAGACGCATTCGCAGTTCGACTCGTCGACGGCACAATGCCCGTCCGTGCAGGACGTGCGAAAGCAATCCGGGGTGCGAGGCCCGCGACAGTCGGCATCCGTTGCGCAAGCTGGCCCCGTCGAGGTAGCTTTTTCGGGCCGGGGTGAGAGACCAGGAGCTACGGGGCTTGGACTTGGCTCGCCCACCCGCGCATCCGATACGGTTCGCGGCGCCCGCGGGGTGGAAGCGCCTGGTGCTGGAGCAGCCGCAAAGGCGGGCTCGTGCGGATCTTCGCCCGCGTCACGCCAAGCGAAAAACCCAGCGACAGCTGCTAGTAGCGCCAATATCGCTCCGTAGATGAAGTACCGAACTTGCAACTCGAGCCCCTGCAAACTCACTCGCTTCGGGGCGAGGAGCTGCAGGGTAATCGATTGACCCGCCTTGCCAAGTCAAGTCGACGAAGGCGTGGGGGGACAGCGATTACTGCTGCCCTTCTGGGATGCAGAGTTCACCCTCGCTCGTGAGGTCGATCTCGTAGCCCGCCGGACAATCACCCCCGTCGGGCGGCCCCGCGCACAGGAACTCACCCTCACTCGTAATGTAGAGCTCGTAGTTTGGAGGGCAATCGCCGTCATCTGGGGGAGGGGGGCAGTCATCGGGCTCGACGAGGATCGTGTCGTCGGATGATTTTGCCGGAGAAGCATGGACGTACTCGATGTCCGGGCGACAGAATCCCGAGTCCCCGAAGGCGTCAGCATCGATCCACAGCTCGTACACCATACGGAAATCCCACTCGGGAGCCTCGGTGCTCGGCTGGAAGCCGTCCCCGGAAGGACACGGGGAGTGTGCCACGCCAGACCCTGGCCCCCCCATCCCTCCGGAGTCGTCGGGTTCGTCGTCACAATAGCCGCAGCCGTTGAGGTTGCGGTCGAGTGACGTCCCGACGGCGAGGACGTGTTCTGCGTTTCCAACGATGACGCTTCCGTCTCCACCAGTGACTCCGAGATTCGAAAAACCGCAGGCTGAATCCGCATCCTCAGAGAGGAAGTCCACCGTGACGTGCATCGAAAGTTCATCGTCGCAGTTGTACAAGATGAGCTCAGTGTGGTCGCTTCCAACCAAGTCACCGAACTTGTGACCACGCGAACCCCAACCCGTGTCCGCGGCACACTCGCCGTAGACCGTATCGACGAAGTTCGGATCGAAGATGACCCGCAAATGCACGTACTCTTCTCCGTTCACCGATTCAGTGATGTGCTCCACGGTCGCCGACGGCTCTTCTATGCCCTCTCCGTAGAAACAAACGGCTCCCGCGCTTTGGACCTCGACGCTGCCGCCCCCTAGCAGTTCACCGTTGTCGCATCCGCCTCCGGGGGCGGTGCATTCGTCCGCAGTCTCCGGTCCACAGCCCGCGGCTAGAGGTGCGGAGTTAGAGCCTCCACCAGGGATCTGCGTCACCTGGATGACATTCTTGCCACCGCTTATCGAAAACCCATCCCCGTCGCCGCTGGAATCTCCGTCGCCGCCGGAGTCGCCATCCCCGTCGCCGCCGGAGTCGCCATCGCCAGCGGAGTCACCGTCGCC
The DNA here is from genome assembly GCA_965652275.1 of uncultured Polyangiaceae bacterium. GTDB lineage: Bacteria > Myxococcota_A > Polyangia > Polyangiales > Polyangiaceae > NIC37A-2. The sequence continues at coordinate 83,338 of CBFGUR010000023.1, forward strand.
CCCAGAATCCCCGTCGCCGCCGTCTGCGTCGTCGCCGTCCCCGGTCGACGCTCCTGAGCCGTCTTCGCTCGTCGAACTCGCTCCTCCGCAGGCTCCCAAGAGTAAGCCTGAAGCTACCATCGAGAGTACCGCACCACACAACCATCGAGTCATTTTCGTTCGTCCTTCGTTTTCGAGTTTCAACGCACTACCTGCAGCGGGCAGCCCAAAGAGTAATAGAGTTGTCGGCCTGTCGATTTGACGTCACCGCATGTCACTTCGCACAGGTGAATGGTCCGGGGATCATCCGGGTCATCGAAGTACCACCCCGCTCCGTCTCCACACTCGCTCTCCTCAGTCACCTGGGGAATGTCGCGATAGGTACACATGAAATCGAGGTAGGCGACCGTGGAGTCTTCGAAGTTTAGATCGTCTGCATCCGTACTGTCGCCGAGGGCCAGCTCACAAGGCAGCTGAGCTGCGTAGCGGACAGCGCGAAAGGCATCGAGCACCTGCTCGGTGTTGTCGAGATCCGCCAAGAACGCGTCTTCCGTCCCGCCCGCCTCCGCGATGACGCGCAGGTTCGTCAGGGAGGGGCCTACGCCGAGTACGTAGATCCGGATACCGTGGTCCTCGTAGCATTGCTCTGCCGCAGCGACCGCGTCGTCCAATGTCGGGGCGCACACTTCCTCGCTGAGGGGCGCTTTGGGCTCGCCGTCGGTGACGAGTAGGATGGCCGGATTGCGTCCCGGATGGTCCGTCCGATACTCGGCGACGTATTCGCAAGCTCCACGGATGGCCGATCCCGTCGGCGTTTCACCGGTTGGTTCTCTTGCGTTCAGCGAATCGAGGAGGGCCTCCTCCTGCGCCGGAAGCGCGCCGATCTCGACATCCGGGGTGCTGTATTCGCTCACATCGCAGGTCGTCTCTCCCAGCGGTTGATGTCCGAAGTAGCCGATTCCCGCGCCCATCCCGATGCTCTCTTCATCTTCGAGGAACGTCTCGACGGCGCTCCGTACGACGTCGATGCGCGTCGTATCTGTTGCTTCGTCGACCACGGTCAGCATCGATCCGCTTTGATCGAACATCAGATACAGGTCCAGCGGTACAGCCTCGCCCTCGTAGACCTGCCCGGCGCATCCATCTTCCACCTCGAGCCCCGTGCAGCTCCCATCCAGACCGAGTCCGGCGTCGCCGTCGCCGCCGCCGCTGTCACCGTCTCCAGGTGTGAGATCGATGTCGTCGTCCGACGTCTGATCGCCATCGCCTCCGCTCGTGGTCGAAGAGCCGTCCTCGTCGCCCCCACCGCAGCCTACCAGCATGGTGGCGGCGCTGAGGAAGGCTACAGCGAGAACGGAGACTCGATCGAGCCGTGCCGTCTTCGAGGCGTCAGTGTTTCGGTTTTGGTAGAAAGATCGGTTCATCATGTAGCGAAGTGGGAGCTATTTGGCGTGGATCGGGGGTGAGGTGACGACCGCGTCCCCTCGCGGTTCAACAATCGAGCAGCGGGGCGATGCAAAATGCTGAACCCTCAGCCGCCGCGTCCGTCACCTCTCCCTACATCGTGCAGTTCCAGCGTTCTCCCAGTGTTTCCGACGGCGACGACCCCAAAGTCGTTCGCCTGGACACGAGCGACACCGCCATCGTGCGTGGTCTCGTTTCTGGCGAGGTATGGGCTGCCAACGCGCTCTACGATCGTTACGCGCCGGCCATCGAGCGCATGCTCAGACGGACTTTGGGCTACGAGCGTCACGCCGAGTTCGAGGATCTGCTCCATGAAGTCTTCGTCCAAGCTCTGACATCGGCGCCCCAGCTGCGGGATTCGGTAGCGCTCCTCGCATGGCTCCAAACCATCGCCGCTCGAGTGGCGTACCGCACGATGCGCCGCAGGAGAGCGCGCAGTTGGCTCCGATTTCACGCTCCCGAAGAGGTCCCGGACTTGACGTGCCTCGATCCGGAGCCGGAGATCCGACGCGCCTTCGCCTCGTTTTACCGCCTGCTCGAGCGCCTTCCGGCCACAGAACAAATCGTGTTCACGCTGCGCTACGTCGAAGGTATGGAGATCGCGCAAGTAGCCAAGGCCTGCTCCATGTCTCTTTCTACGACGAAAAGGCGCCTATGGAAGGCTGAAGAGCGTTTTCGGAGTCTAGCCGGTCGCGATCCGGATCTGCTCCCCTGGCTCCAGCAGGGCAGGAGGTGGACGCCATGACCAGGTCTCTGCACGAACTCGGGAAGATGGTCCGTGAGCAATCGGATCGCGCAGCAGAGTCCCAGGCGACGCTCTCGTCGGCGAAAGAACGCTTCGTCGAAACCGTCGAGCAACGCCATGCTGGTGGGAGCATGATCTGGTTCAGGCAACCCCGGGTACTCGTGGGCGCACTCGTTGTCGTGACTGCACTTGTCCTCGTGGGTGTACTTGGGGGGGCGTGGGGGTTGACGGGTTGGACTGGACGAGGAGACCTTCCGCTCCAGGTTGCTCTCGAGGAAAGACCCCTCGAGCTCGTGGGTCGTTGGGTTCGCTCCGGTGAGGAAACCAAGCAGCTCAGCTTCTCGGATGGGACGAAACTATCCCTCCATCCGAAAACCGATCTGCGGGTTCGACGGACGACCCCATCTGGGGCGACGATTGACTTGGGACGTGGTCGGACCCTGGCTCAGATCGAGCCGAAGAAGGGGTCCACGTGGGATTTTCAGGCGGGCCCGTTCAATGTGAAGGTTACGGGGACGGAGTTCGATCTGGCGTGGGATCCGGACGGCAGGATCCTGGAGTTGGCGCTGCATCGCGGGTCGGTGGTTTTGACCGGACCCTCGGTAGACGGAAAGCGCGCCGTGCATCAAGGAGAGTTCGTGCGCGTGAGCCTCGAACCTCCTCGAGCGGACGAGTCCGGAGAAGCGGAGACCACCGAAGCGGATGAGCCTGAAGAGGTTTCCAACGAAGAAGATGTGGTAGCTCGCGAGCCGAGCGTCCCGTCGGAGAAGGCGAGCGGGGGATGGCGCAACGATCTCGAGACTCGTTCTCCACAGGAGGCGATGTCGGCAATCGAGGCCGCCGGACCGACCATGGTCATCGGCTCGGCGTCTGCACAGGAGCTGTGGCAGATCGCGCGCGTTGCCCGACTCGGCGGGCGTCCTCATCTTGCCAAAGATGCGCTCTTGGCACTGCGCAACAAGCACGGTACTCGGGGACAGACGTCGTACCTCCTCGGGAAGGTGCATGCAGATCAGCTGGGCGCGACGTCCGAGGCCATCCAGTGGTTCGAAACCTACCTCAAAGAAGCTCCGGGCGGCTCACTCGCAGAACAGGCCCTCGGGAGAATCGTCGAACTTCACGGGGGGACGCGCGCAGGAAAACGCGCCGCCCGCCGCTACTTGGAGCGATACCCGAACGGTTCGTACGCGGCCTTCTGTCGTTCGCAATTGCGCTGACGCTGCTGTCCCTCGCCAAGCTTGCCGGGGCTTTGGACGAGCGCATCATCGTCGTCTATCGTCCCGCTGCGCGGAGTGCTGCGGAGAAGATCGCCGAAGAGCTTGCGGTGAATGCTCTGGAAGCGGACTTGAGGCAGGGCAACAAACAAGATGCCCAGCGCATGCGAACTCAGCCCCGTGTCTCGGCCGTCTTGTTCGTCGACACCGACGGCGCCACCATCTTGATGCACGAGGAGGGCACGACGCGTCAGGAATCGTCACAAGTGGTGCAACGAGGATCGGGAGAATCGTCCGACTCCTTGGCCCTCAGGACCAGCGAACTAGTGCGCGGTCGACTCCTCGGGGGTGCGGATGCGCCTGAGCCCCGTCACGAGCCCAAGCGCCGAGACGGGGTTTTCAGTCGTCGCTTTTCTTTCACGACGGGTCCGGCATTGTTTCTCCGTACTTTCGCGGCGCCCGCGCCGGGCTGGGGTGGAGATGCGGCTGTTTGGTTTGGGCGTTTTGGGATCGGTCCTTTCCTCTCCGGAGCATTGACGCGCGCGACGTGGAACGCAACGAGCGACGAGGTCACGTTTGGTCAATTGCGTGCCGGGGTGGCGGGCCGGGCCCTTGTATTTCGCTCGCCCGGCCAGCTCTGGGAGGGCCAGGCTTTGGTACGACTCGGGCTCGAGCCGCTGTCACTCCGGGGGATCGCTGGCTCCCAGTCGGAATCTTTCGAAGGGAACGCGCTCTTCTTCACCGCAGATGCGGGACTCGAAGCGTCCTATCGTCTGACTTCCTGGTTGAGACTGGGCGCGCAGATTGTGGGTGGTTTCGATGCACCCTCGAGGTGGCCACAAACGGTCGAGGGGAAGGATCTCCCCGAACCGGCTCAGGGTAATCGTGGAGGTGAGGCGGCGCCGAGGCCACGGACACAGGGGCACCTCTCGCCGTCTGCCGTGCTCAGCGCGCACTTCTGAGGGTTCAGTTCGGAGAGTAGGCGCAACGGAATCCGACCGCGGGCGCTGAAGTTTCAGGAAGTTCGCCGCTCCTCGTCGTCGCCCGCAAGGTAACTGGCTCGTAGCTGTAGGCGCCTCCCCGAAGAACGCGGTGGGTTCCCGAACTCACGCGTGCGCAGTTCTCGCACATCATTCCTTGGTCCTCGTACCAACCCGTGTCGAGCCAATCGAGAGCCCACTCCCAAACGTTCCCCGCTTGGTCGAAAGTTCCGTACCGCCCGATGCCGTCGTCCAATGAACCAGCCCGATGGAGGTCCCCCGGGTAGAAGCTGGCGCGCGTCTCGTCGGGCTCCTGGTCGCCCCACGGATACAGCCGATTGTCGTCACCGCCAGCAGCGGCAAACTCCCATTCGGCCTCCGTAGGTAGTCGCCCTCCCACGCTCGCACAGTAGGCGAACGCGACGCCCCAATTGACGCAGTTTATCGGCAGAGCTTCGGCGCTGCCCGGCGAATTCGTCCATGAGGCCTCTTCGTCGCAGCTCAACAGCTGACGTAGCGTCTGCTCGTCTGGCGGCAAGAGGGCATCGAAGTCGTCGAGCCAGCCGCTTCCTGCGATCGCGGGGTGAGCTGCGGCGCCAACTCCGATCGAAAAGTCGTCGTAGCTCTCCACGAAGCGGCGGAATCTCCCCACCGTGACCTCGAATGCGTCGAGATGAAACGAGTCAATCACGACCTCGTTTTCGGGTGTCTCGTGGGGAGCGCAGCTCTGTCCCATCGGGCATGCGTCTTCTTCGCCGCGCCCCATGGGGAACGAACCACCCGGAATCTCGACGCGCTTGCAGCAATTCGTGCTGCCGTCGGGTCCGCAGATCTCGAGACCAGCACAAGCGGGTGACAAATTGGGCCCGTCGTCCATTGAATCACCCGGAGCGCCGCCGGAATCATCGGGCGTATCGTCACCATCTCCGTCTCCCCCGGGCGCAGTGCCACCAGAGCTGGCGTCGTCGGAGTTCGGATCGGTCGTCTCGTCGCTCGTCTGTGACTCGTCCTCGTTCGAGCAAGCGAGGAAAATTCCACATGCGAGAAACGAGGCAGCGAACGGAGTTCTGAGGGCACACATCATCGTGGGGAGTCAGGTGATCACAACAGCTCTGCGTGGTTCACCAAAATGGACACAGCCGTCCGGGCGGCCGGTGATGCGGCGTGCGACAGAACTTTTCGTCGCTAGCGAAAGGCCAGGAACACAGCCAGTTTTTGCTTGGTTTGACGCGCTTTCGATGAGGACAATGCGGCCATGTCATCGTGTCGTTTTCGTCGATCGTGGGCGATCCCGCTGCTCGTCTCCGCCGCCTCGTTCGCTTCCCTTTCTGAGCTCGGTTGTTCTTCGGACGACCTTCCAGAAGCCCCCCAAGGTTCGGGCGACGGCGACGAGACGAGCTCGGGCGGCGGTGACGGTGATGCTGGCGATGGGGACGGGGACACAGGCGACGGGGATGTCGCCGGGACCGGAGGCGACGGCGCAGACGCATCCGGGGGAAACGGGGCGGCGCCGGGAACGGGCGGCGCGGGAAGCGGCGGGGACTCGGGAAGCGGCGGAAGTGTCACCGTCATCGGTGGCTTCGAGCTTCCCGTCGTCGAGTTTTCGAGCGAAGCGTGTGAAAGCCAGGTCGACGCACTCCTTGCTCAAATGAGTACCGAAGAAAAGGCGGCTCAGATGGTGCTCGGGGTGGGTGACGATGGATCGTTTTCTCAAGTCGAGACGTCCGAGGTTACCTCGGGGTCGGTGGGCAATATCTTTATCAGCGGGGATGGGCTCGTCGGAGATAGTTCACCTGAGGCCTATGTTTCACTCGTGGATGGCTATATCAGCGGTGGGAACGGCTCTCCTCACGGGATTCCCATCTTGTTCGGCGTGGACGCAGTCCATGGGAACAGCAAGGTGACGAGTACGGTTCTTTTTCCTCACAACATCGGTTTGGGCTGCACCGGGAATCCGGAGCTCGTCGAGGAGTTTGGGCGCATCACCGCTCTGGAGATGGCCGCAACTGGGATCACGTGGACGTTCGGTCCCGTGTTCAGCGTTTCGCACGATGACCGTTGGGGACGCGTCTACGAAAGCTACAGCGAGGATCCCATCGATGTAGCCATGTATGGAGGGGCGCAGGTGGTCGGCCTACAAGGACGCGGCGGGCTCGGAAGCGGTACTCCGGGTGTCATCGCCTGCGCGAAACACTTCGCGGCGGATGGTCAAGCAACCTATGGTACGTCGTGGCGAGCGGCCGAAGGCGGGCTCGTCGATCGCGGTGACGTGCAGATCGACGAGCCCGACATGCGCACCTACGGCATCGAGCCCTACGTTCCCGCGATTCGTGCCGGGCTCGGATCGATCATGGTGAGTGACACGACGTGGAACGGTCAGAACATGACGGGGCACCTGGAGCTCATCACGACCATCCTGAAGGGGGAGCTCGGCTTTCGCGGTTTCGTGACGACCGATTGGGAGGCGTCCTCCCGAGATACGGTCGGGGGCGTCGAAGGAGCCATCAACGCTGGGGTCGATATGTTGATGGAGCCCGGGAGCTGGGCTTCCGTGCGCAACGAAATCGTCGCCGCGGCAGGCAGCAGTATCGACATCGCCCGTATCGACGACGCCGTGAAGCGAATCTTGAGGGTCAAATGCGAGGCCGGCCTTTTCGGATGGGCTCGGGACCCCTCACTTCTAGCCGAGGTGGGTTCGGCGGCCCATCGCAGTGTGGCGAGGCAAGCCGTGCGTGAGTCGTTGGTTCTCCTGGCCCACGAAAACGAAGTTCTTCCCCTCTCGCCGGGGAGCAATATCTGGCTTGCCGGAAGTGGCGCCGACAGCCTGACGCGGCAGGCCGGCGGATGGACAATCAATTGGCAAGGCGACGGAAACTCGACACAAGGGACGACCATTTTCGAAGCCGTCGAGCAAATCGCGACCGTGGTCCCCGACGTCGCCGACGCGGACGCGGCCATCGTCGTCTTGAGCGAGCTACCCTACGCCGAGTGGCAGGGCGACGTCGAGTCTCTCGACACGATCCCTGCGGCGGATTTCGAGCTTCTGACGCAAGCACGTGATGCTGGTAAGCCGGTCGTGGCGATCGTCATCAGCGGGCGGCCCGTCCTCATCACCGAGCATCTCGGCAAGGCCGACGCGTGGATCGCTGCCTGGCTGCCTGGCACGGAGGGGCAAGGGATTACCGATGTGGTTTTCGGTGACCACAACTTCACCGGAAAGCTCAGTCACAGCTGGCCCGAGACCGAGCAACAAGCCAATCAGAACAAGGAGGACGTGGGTTTCTCTCCTCTCTTCCCGTACGGACACGGACTCGGCTACTGACTTTTTCGGGGCACTCACTCGATGGCCTGGGACGGGCGTCCCAGCCAGACACCTTGGATATCGGGCGCTGCCCATATGAGGTGGCTCGAAGTCGTACACGAGAGGAGGCGCTCGCTACGCCGATGACCAGTGTGGCTGAGTTTGGCGGCAGCCTTTTCGCGCGGTAGCATTCCTTCATGGACCCAGGCACCCGTGGCGCCGCGCAAGAGCGCTACGACCGCATGCTCCTGCTCGGCGCTAGAACCGTCTTCGCGGTCATCCCGGCCTACTTCTTGGTCAGTCTCATCTTTCTCGATCAGCCGAGCTACCTCTATTGGGCGCTCGGCATAGCTTGGCTGCTTTCCGGCGGCGGAGTCTTCGCCGTGGTGCGGCAGAAGAGGCACCTTGCAAGGGTCCTCGTCTTGGCTGCAATCCTCGAGGCAGTTTCGTGCCTCATTCTTTTTGCGGGCCCTCACTCGAACCACGTGAGCGCAATCTTTCCGGCGGTCGTAGGCTCGGCCCTGCTCCTCAGCATGCGCGCGACTATCGCGACGACCGCTTGGTTTTGCATCGTCTTCGGACTTGCCCTCGTTCTCGATGGGCAAGGTTTCTATGGCGAGAGTCCGGAGTTCGATCCCGTCAGCATCTATGCGCAGCTGATCGCCGTATGCGCCTTTTTGGTGTCCGTATTACATACTTACCAGCGGGCACTGCAAAAGCTTTCCCATCAGCGAGAGGAACTGACACGCCACGAAGAGGAAGCGGCTGCTCTCGTCGAGAGCTCGCCCGATGGGATCGCCCTCGTCAACGAGGACCGGACCATTCGGACTCTCAATCCAGCCCTCAGCGAACTGCTCCGCGGTACCGAGATCGGTCCAGGCGCAGACGTCCTGGGCTTGGCGGCGGAGGACGAGGGCGTCCTCGCCTTGACGCGGCTGGTGACCATGGGAAAGGGTTCGGCCGAGTTTCGCCTTTCCGCGGGGGCCATCGTATCGGTCAATGCTCAGAGGTTGTCCGCCCAGAGACTCCAGCGCTGTGTTCAATTGACCCTGCGGGATGTCACACGCGAGCATGAAGAGTACGAGAAGCGAATCGAGCTCGAGCGCAGGTTGCGGCAGAGTGAGAAAATGGAAGCATTCGGCCAATTCGCCGGCGGAGTCGCGCACGACTTCAACAACCTTCTCACGGCCGTAATGGGCCACGCTGAATTCGTCCGAAGATCCCTGAGACGTCAGGGCTCGGATGACGGCGAGGCAGAGGCGAGCCTGGATCAGCTCCTCGAGACTGCCGAGCGTGGAGCCGACATCACGCGTGGGCTCTTGAGCTTCAGCCGAACCGACGGTGGTGCTGCGGAGGTGATTCAGGTCTCGGAAACCCTCTCTGGCTTCGAGCCGACCCTGCGTCGACTCTTGCCCGAGGACATCGAACTCGAGTGGTCGTGCCAAGCAGGTCTCTATTGTGAGCTCCCCCTGCGGGCTATCGAACAAGTGGTCATGAACCTCACGACCAACTCCCGGGACGCGATGGTTGGGGGAGGAAAGGTGGTCTTCTCGTGCGAGGCGGTAAGCCTGAACGAGCCACTTGCGACAGAGACCGGTGTGCTTGCGCCGGGTGATTACGTTCGACTTCTGGTTTCCGATACCGGAGTGGGGATGTCGTCAGAGGTCCGGATGCGAGTCTTCGAACCATTCTTTTCGACGCGGGGGCCAGGCGGCGGGACGGGTCTCGGACTCTCCACGGTGCATGGGATTGTCGTGCGAGCCAAGGGAGGGATTACGGTCCAGAGCAGCGAAGGGACGGGGTCCACGGTGGCGGTCTACTTGCCGCGCCATCTTACCGTCGAAAGGGAAACGAGAAGCGAGCCTCCCCCCGAAAGTGCTCCGAGCGGAACCGAACATATTCTGGTCTGTGAGGACGAGAGAGCGATCCTCTCGGTCGTGCGACGGACGCTCGAACTCTACGGCTACACGGTGTTCGGGTTTCACGATCCAGCCCAAGCACTCGAGGCGGTACGCGCTGGGTCGGTTCGTCCGAAGCTTCTTCTGACCGACGTGGTGATGCCGGGAATGAACGGACGTCTCTTGAGTGAACGCGTGCATCAACACATCGAGGATCTTCCCGTCCTATTCATGTCGGGACACACTGACGGGATCTTGGAGTCGCGGGGAGTGAACCGGCAACACTTCACTCTTCTTGAGAAGCCCTTTACGACCGAACAACTCCTATTCAAGGTCAGGCAGTCGCTGGACCACGGAGCGCCGATTTCCTCCAGTTCTTGACGGGGTGCTGCTTGCGCGCTCGGCTGAGCTTGCCGCACCGATGGGTGTCGGCGTATACGAAACGATGACAGAAACAGCCAACCTCAAGGCCGAATTCGACCGCTTCGATTCCGATAAGAATGGCTTCATCGATCGCGAGGAGTTTGCCGCATTGGTGAGCTCCCTTGGTGCAGAGCTTTCCGAGGACAGGGTGGGGGTTGCTTTCCGAGCGATCGATGTAAATGGCAACGGCCGTATCGAGTTCGGCGAGTTCTGCGCTTGGTGGCAAAAGCTCGATACCTGAAGTGTTACGAGTGCACAGTGCGCTCGTTCTGCGAAGCGCCGCGGCGGGCCAAAAATCGTCCGAAAGCCCTCATCACCCAGAGGTGCAACAGAGCCTGAGTGCACCTGTAAACGTACCATGGGAGCCGTGGCCTGAACTCGTGGATCGCCGCGACAACGCTCCTTTCGTCCGGAGTGAGACGGAACTCGAGACGTCCTGGGACCGGTGTGGGCGCCGCCAAGAGCCCGCCGATCACATGGAAGAGTTCTCGTTCCGACGAGGATCCATCGCTGGCGTGCCGCAACACGAGCAGCGGCCAGGGAAACGGTCTGAGGCGAAACTTTATCGTTTCGTCTTCAATGGTTACGTGCACGAAAGGGCCGAGCGCAGCTGGCAGCCAGCTCATGTACGAGCGCGCGATCGCTTGCGCACTGGCCCCAAGGGGGCGGGGCAGCCGTTGGACCGAACGAACGAGACTTTGCTTCTTGTCGTGGTTCCGCTGACCGTTCCTCGCTGGAGCTGGTCGCTGGTCTTCTGGAGACAAAGCCTTTGCGAGGGCGTCGGGCCAGGGGGTCGGTGAAAAACCGTAGCTTGTCATCAGTCTGTCGTCACGTGCCAACATCTCGTGCAAAAGGCTTTCGACCAGCGGAGCGACGAGCGCGTAGGGTTGCCCACTCACCAGGCTGATCCACAGGCACGAGAGTCGAGGAGAAAACCACCGAACGTCCACCAAGGGCGAGCGCTTTCCCACGGCGCGCGCCACGTCTCCGATCATAGAACGGAAGGTGATGACCTCGCGTCCAGCTACGTCGTAGTTCGTGGTCTGTGGCTCGTGGTCGACGATTGTGAGTCTGAGGAGCTCCACCACGTCTCTCAGCGCAATCGGTTGACTTCGATTCTTGGTCCACGCCGGCAGGACCATCGCGGGAAGTCGCTCGACGAGGCGCTGCAAGATCAGGAACGAAGAGCCCTCCGGGCCGACGACCAAGCCGGCTCGGAGACTGATGGTTGGCACCCCGTAAAAAGAGAGCGCGTGCTCCACTTCCAGGCGCGAACGGAGGTGAGGGGATAACGACCCTCCTTCAGGAATGATGCCGCCGAGGTACACGATCTTTGCGGCGCCAGCCCTGCGCGCGGCCCGAGCGAAGTTGTCCGCGAGGATGAGGTCCAAGTCTTCGAAGGATGCTTGAGTCAGTCGAGCCGACGGGAGCATGGAGTGGACGAGATAGACGGCGACGTCTGCTCCTTCGAGTCCACGGGTTACTTGACCGAGCGAAAAGAGGTCGCACTTGCGCCTCGTGACGCCCGGTGAAGAGGGGAGGCTCGCGGCATCGTCGGGTGCGTGACGACTCAGGGCGATGACGCGGTGGTCGTCCCGCAAAGCCTCGGTCAGGGCCCGTCCGATGTATCCACTGGCTCCCGCGATGGCGACCACGAGTGGTCGTTTTGCGTCGTACTGTGGTTGTCCCCTGGGCACGGTTCATCATGGCAAACGAGCATGTCTTGTCGAGTCTCGGGATGTCGTCGCGGCTCCAACTGTGGACAGTCAGAGGCAAGGGCCACGCCCTCTGCGGTCCGAGCTCCCATTCGCCAGTGACGTGCCCTTTTCGGGCTGCCGCTTGCGCTCCTCGTTGGCTCGCGCTCGAGTGCGCGCGTGGCACGGCCCTCCACCCTCTACCGCATCAAGATGGATCTCTCTGACGTCGACCGAGGCGTCTACGAGGCTTTCGATCTGCGGGTGGCCCAGCACCCTTCCGAGGACGAATCCCGGGTCGTGGCGCGGGTTCTCGGTTATGCTCTTCTTTACGAAGAAGGAATCGAGTTCGGTCGCGGGCTTTCAGAGGTCGAAGAAGCCTCGCTGTGGGTTCACGATCTGACAGGGAGGCTTCTCCACTGGATTGACGTTGGGACGCCCAGTGCCGAGCGCATCCATCTGGCGAGCAAGAAGGCAGACCGCGTGAGCATCGTATGCCACAAAGACGAAGAGGCCCTACGTCGAGAAATGTCGAAGAGGGACGTGTTCGGTGCCGATAAGGTCGAGGTTCTTTATCTCGAACCGCGCTTGGTTCAGGATCTTGCCGGCGCCCTCCAGAGGAACTCCACCTGGACGGTCGTCCACACGGACGGTCAGCTCAGCATTTCCGTCGATGATGTGGCTTTCGCGGGCGTCGTGATGCGGGCCGGACTGCCCACCTGAAACTCATCGGGCCGAGATGAGCCGACGGGCCGATGTGAGTCGGCAGCAAAGCACGCTCGTCTCGAGGGGAATCTGCACCTCGTGCCCGAGCTGTTGCTTGGCTGGCTGTAGCTGGAGATGATGGGGCTCGGCACCGGACGTCATTCGCTGCGGGCCTCTCTACTCGGAACGACGCTTGGGAGACAGTTCGACAACCGACAGACCGGACTCCGAATCGCGCCTCCCGGACGCGGACGTCCTGAGCGTGCATGGGGAAGGGCTCTCTGAGCACCTGACTTTCGAAGGGCGTCCTTCGTGGTCTGGGGGGGTCGTCGACGATCCCATCGAGGACCCCCTGGTGGGAACGACTCTCCACGACACCTACCGGGTTTCCCGAGTCATCGGCGAAGGTGGCATGGGGCGAGTCTACGAGGCAAGGCACACGCGCATTGCCTCCAAGCGCTACGCCATCAAGGTCTTGCACTCCGAGTTTGCGCGCAACCCGGAGATCCGTCGCCGCTTCCAACACGAGGCCGAGGCGGCGGCCAAGATCGGTCACCCGGGAGTGGTCGGAACATATGACGTTGGAGAAACTCCCGGCGAACGCCCCTACATGGTTTGCGAGTATCTCGCAGGCGAGGACCTCAACGATTATTTGACGGAGCGTGGCGCGCTGCCAGCCCATACGGTCGTGCACATCGGTCGCCAGCTTTGCAGCGCGATCTCGGAAGCGCACGCTCGCGGTGTCATTCACCGAGACCTCAAGCCGCACAATGTCTTCGTGATCGGCGAGGACGGTCCTTCAACAAAGGACGTTGAGCTCGAGCACGATGGTCTGCCCAACGTGAAGGTACTCGATTTCGGACTCTCACGATTCACCGAGCGCGACAACGATCTGACCAAGACTGGAATCATCCTCGGCACTCCGGGCTACATGGCTCCTGAACAAGCCGGAGGCTTGGGAACCGATCACCGCACGGACATCTATGGCATTGGGGCCCTTCTTTACGCGATGGCAACCGGCCGCGCTCCGTTCAAAGAGGATAGCCCACAGAAGACGGTGATTTCCGTGCTCAGTCAGTCCCCGATTCGGCCCCGAGAGCTGGTTCCTACCATTCCCATCGAGCTCGAAATCGTCATTCAACGTGCGATGGCGCGTGAGCCAGACCAACGCTACCAGAGTGCCACCGAAGTCGGTGAGGCCTTGGCCGAGCTGAGCGCGGGGTCACCGCTGTTCGATCGCCGCGGGCGTGGTCACCGAAAGGATGCCCCTCGCCTGCGGCTGGTGCTCGCCTCGTGCGCAGCTCTCGCCCTGTCTCTCCCGTCGGTGTTCACCGCCAGCCTCGCGCTTCTCGAGGCGCGCGGCTTCGACTACGCCAACTTTCGCCCAAGTACGCTCGAATGGGCGCTTTCCGCGCTCTTGCTGCCGCTCCTGCTATTTCCCCTTTGGCTGGTAGCGCGGCGATTTCGGAGCCGAGTCTGGAACGACAGTTCTCGCGTGGCGGAGCTTGTTCCACGACTTTCTCGCCCTCTTCTGGCGGGAATCCTCGCCTATGGGATCTCGGCGCTCGTCGTTCTGACTGCGTGGGCGGCTGGCGGTCTGCGCGCCGGTCAAGTCGGTGTCGTCCCCCCCGAGGCGGTCCGGGCTTGGTTTCTCGTCCTGCCCGTGAACGCCGTGCTTGCTGCGACCGCTTTGGTCATCATCGACGTCGCAAAGCAGGTGCGTTCCCCCTTCGGTCGCCTTTTTGCGAGCGTGGGTTACTCAGCCGGAGCGGCGGTAGCAGGAGTGGTGCTGCTATTTCTGGCCGTGGGGGGACATCGGCAGTCGGACTCGACCCCGGCCCCGACTCCAGAAGAAGCGCAACCGGTGAGTTTGCAGCCCGAGGTGGACGAAGCGAAGTCGCCACCGGAGCGAAGGGAGGCTTCCCAACCAGCGCGGGGCAACATGGTGTCCAAGGCGCCGTCGCCTGTACCCGAGGAGCGTGAGCGAGCGCCCGATGGGTCCCTCGCCGCCGCCCGGAGCGCGGGCCCCAAGGCGCTGGAAACGCTCCTCGAAGAGTTTCCGCGGGATGGTCGGATCCTCGAAGCGTTGGTGCTCGCGCACGCAAGCCGCGCGGATACATTGCCAAGCTCCCTGGAGGCAATCGCCCGGCTGTTTCAAATCGAGCCCGAACTCGCGGAGAAGTCGGACATGCTCTTCATCTTGAAGAAGGGCCTCCTCGGTCGCGGGCCGGCTCATGCTACGGCTTTCGAGGTCGTTCAGAAGCATATGGGAACCGCTGGCGGCGAGCTCGTCTATCAGCTCCTCAACGAGAATCCCAAGCAGGCGGATCGCCTCAAGAAGGTGTTTTTCGAACTCAGAAAGTCGAAACAGGTCACACCTGCCACGGCCATCGCTTTCGACCTTCGTTACGCGCCCAGTTGTCGGGGGCGAGTTGCATTGTTGGAGCGCGCCGAGCGCGACGGAGATCTCAGGAGCGTGCATCAGCTCCAAGCGTTGAGTACTGCCCCGAAGCGTTGTGGTTGGGGACGCAAATGTCAGCCTCTCTGTCCGGCCGAGGTCAAGGACTTCCGCCATTCGATACAGGTCATCAACGAACGCCTCGATCGCGCTGGGGATTGATGCCCGCATCCTACCTCGACGTACCTCGGAGACTTAGCTCCCGGGAGGGACCGGCCGTATTCCGAAGCCGACGGTCCTTCTCCCATGCATCTACCGGCTCAGACATCTCGCCTGAAACTCGCAGCTGTGGCCCTTGGTTTGCTTGCAATCCATTGTCTCGCCCCGACGCAAGTCACCCTCGAAATATCTACCGACGCCGTGTGCGCTGACCTCGACGAGGTTCAGATCACCGTCGGCCAACTCGGGGAGTTCCAAGGGCTACCGCCTGCTGCAACGACGAACGCATGCGACGAGGAGGGCCGGATTGGCAGTATCGTCGTCGTACCGCAGGAAAAGGATTCGAGCTTTGGGGTCGAAATCGTTGTCGGCGTCGGCCAACCTACCGAAGCCTGCATCGCCAGTGGATTCGTCGGTGGCTGCATCGTCGCCCGTCGTTCGATGAGCTTCGTTCGACACACTCCATTGGAATTGCCCATCGAACTCGAGCTGAGTTGTGTCGACGTGCCCTGCGGGGCACTCGAGACCTGTCGTCAGGGACAATGCGTGAGCGCAGTCATCGACGACCCGCTCGACTGTGCGATCCCCGGTGGTTGTGAGGGCGAGGGCGACGGCCCGTCCAGCGGTGGCGCTCCCGGCTCGGGGGGCATGACGAGCTCGGGGGGCGAAGCGCCGGCGGCGGGTGGCGATGGCACCGGTGGCGACGAACCGGTGGGCTCGGGTGGCGACGGCACGGGTGGCGAAGAGCCGGTGGGCGTCGGCGGTATGGGTTCCGGCGGCACGGGCAGCGGAGGAGACGCGACCGGAGGCTCTGGAACGGGCGGAGATGGCTCGGGCGGTGATGCATCCGGGGGCTCGGGTGGAGACGGTTCGGGCGGCGCGCAGTCGCTCCACACGATCTCGGTGACCACATCCCAGGACGTGCTCGATGGGGACATTTCCTCCATCGATGCGCTGCTCGTCGATTCGGGCTCGGATGGAGAGGTGTCTCTGCGCGAAGCCATTTTGGCTTGCAACAACACCCCGAACGATGGCGGTCCCGACACGATCCGGTTTGCCATCCCCGGGCCGGGACCACACGTGATCGTCGTGACCAACTCGGCCCTGCCAGCCGTTTTCAAGCCGACGATCTTGGATGCGGCAACGCAGCCGGGCTACCTGGGTACGCCCGTCATCGAACTCGACGGATCCAGCCCCTCGCTTTCGCAGGGGACGGAGAACGGCCTACATCTCGCGATGGGCAGTGACGGTAGTACCGTCCAAGGCTTTGCTATTCATGGCTTCCCCCAGGATGGCCTCCTTCTGGAGGCTTCGGATGGTCACGTGATTCGCAACAACTATGTTGGCCTTCGAGCGGACGGGATCACCTACAGCCGCGATCTGGGGCGGCATGGAATCAGCGTGCAGAACAGCGGCAGCAACATCATCGGTGGAGCGTTCGCGAGCACGGCTCGCCAGCGAAACGTCGTGGCTCGAGCCACGTGGCAAGGGATCGTGCTAAATGGTGCGGATTGTTCTGACAACATCGTCAGCGGCAACATCGTCGGACTCGACGCGACAGCGACGGCCAAAGCTCGGAACCTTCGCAACGGCATCCACGTTTCCAATGGCGCGAGCTTCAACACAATCGGGGGCGTCGCAAGCGATTTCAAGAACCTCGTTTCGGGAAACGGCACAAGTGGGATCCGTATCACCGACATCGGCACGACAGGCAACATCGTCCAGAACAACTACATCGGGAGCGATGAGTTCTTCTCGGCGTCGAGTTCTCTCGGGAACGGAGGGGCCGGAATCTTCATTGCGTCCAACTCGACGAACAACCTGATTGGGGGCCCCGACCAACTCTACGCGAATTGGATCGGCTTCAACGGATCCGACGGGGTGACCGTGATAGGAAACCAGTCGACGGGAAATGCAATTTTAGGCAACGTCATTTTACGGGACCACGGCGGAAACCCCATCGATCTCGTCAATGACGGCATCACGCCGAACGACGCTCTCGACGTCGATACTGGACCGAACGATCTCCTCAACTATCCCGTCTTGACCGCTTCGAGCTTCGACACGATGACCGCAGAAGTGACGGTGGACTACACGCTCGACGTTCCCGAAGGCGACTACCGCGTGGAGTTCTTCACCTCTCCCAACATTCACGCGTCGGGGCAGGGCGCTCTCATCACGATGGCACGAGCCGAGTTCGTCTATCATCCTGGTGGCGGGAGCCAGAGCCTCCAAACTACGTTCTCCATGGACGAGGCGCACTACATCTCCGCCACCGTCACGGAGGATCTCGGCGGGGGAGCGTATGGAAGCACTTCGGAGGTGTCCATCGCCGTGGGCACCAGTTCGCCTTGAGCCGGGGGGCAAGTCTCAGGCGAAAAATCGGTTGCGCGATGGGTCGTTGTAGCGGGCCCAATCGATCGCAAAGGGGGTCACGGTGCTCACGCCGTCTTTCCATCGTATCGAAAGCGCCCGAGGCGTCACCTCGCGGTAATTGCTCGTTTCGGGAAGATCGAGACAGCGCTCCCCACCCGCGGAAAAAAGAGTGTAGAGGCTCGCTTCGGGGAACTCGTAAGTGACGCGGAAGCCTTCGGTGATACGTTCGTGGCCCCGGACCATCGTGGAGCATCCGATTCGCTTCATGAAGCTGCGAAACTGCGCCGTGCCGTAGCCGAACCGGGCGACCTTCTTCTGAAGCTCATCGGGCACCGCCTCGGTATCGCTCGGGTCGCTCCACATCATCTCGAAGCGTAGATCGGGATCGTTGAGCGACGAGAGGTCGCTCCACTTGTCGCGCAGAGACGCGTCGCGGGGGATCCCCGCATGGGCGAAGAACATGTGGTCGAAGGCGAGCGCAGTCGGCAATTCCTCGAACATTTGCATGTATTCCTTGAAGAATCCGTCGCCGGCAATTCCGCTCAAATTCATCATGCCCTCGGCGGGTCGAACCGGGGCCAGGATGCGACCCTGGTGCTCGAGATAGTATTCGTGGTTGCCGCGCAGCATGTAGACGGAGTCAGGCACCGTGACGTAAAGCTGCATGGCCGCACGCAGGATCCCGTCGTAGCTGAACCGCCCGCGGTCGATGTAGTCGCCGAGGAGCACGAGACGGGTATCTGGGCTTCCCGAAGGATTGTTCGAGTGGGCCTGCACCTTGGCAAGGAAGTCCGTCTGCATGAGCGCCGCCTTCAGACACGAGTAGCACCCATGCAAATCGCCGAGCACGATCAGCTCGTACTCGGTGTTCGGATCGGGCGGAAGCACGTACACGTGCCCATCCAAAAATGGAGTTTGGCCGGCGAACTCGGTGAAGTTTTGCACGCCCGTGAGCCGCCCTGCTCCAAGGGCGCGCTGCTTTTGTAGTGTCGCTCTCACCTTGCCGACCAGTTCCACGTCGTTCATGGCGTACTGAGCGAAACCCATCTGATCACTCGGATACGCCCGTTCCATCCGAGTGAAGAAGGGGTGGTTGTCTGCCGCCGGGGTGAGGCTCCTTTCTTCGGCGAGCCTGACGTGGGCTGTCGATTCCTCTTCGAGGATCTCGAACTCGGTGATCTCCATCGGTTCGGCGAGCAGTCGCTTCAGGTCATCCCGAAGCTTCTCCTCGGCGGGGTGGGCGACGCCGTCGGCCAAGATGAAGTCATCGACGATTTCGAAGAGCACTTCCCGCGCCGACTCCTCGAATGGGTGCAAGAGCTCGAAGCAGCGCAACGTGAGCTTCGCTTGGATGAACTCCTCTTGGCTTTCTCCCTCGGCCACTGACTCACTGAACAGGCCGACGAGTTCGCGGTTGATCGTGGCAGCCACTCGCTGAAACTTCTCGATCACCCGATCGGTCTGCGCGTGACGAGCCAGCGGATCGGGAACGGCTTCCAGCATGCGTTTTTCGACGAGCTCCGCGATCTTCTCCTGAACGAACCTCTTTTCGGCGAGGTCGAATTTCCCATCGGCATGACCGAAGGCGGTGAGCATGAACACGACCGCGAGCATTTGTCGCTTCGCGACTTCCGGATCAGAGCTGAACATGGTGCTTTACTCCATTGTCCGCCGGCGGGCCGAGCGGATACGCGGAAAGCCGAGTATGGACGAAGTCGTGCGTTTCGTGAAAGTGGCGCACAAGCCGCGGCCAATCTCAGACGATGAACGCATTGTCGCGCAGGCTCCCCGGACCGGGCGCGGCAATTCCACCCCCCCGGACTAGGCCTCGTGGCCCGACCCAGGCGAGCGAGCGTCCCGTCCTTCAGGCGCCGAGCAGCGGAATCGCCCGGCTACTCGCGGGGGCAATGTCCGTCAGTTCAGGCTGCGCCGGGACCGGGTCGGAGGTCTGGTGGGCGAGCTGAGGAGCACTGGACGCGCGGCGCCTGCCGGTGATCAAGAGCACCAGTGGCAGCATGAGCATCGTGCCCGGCAGGACCACCACGGCGACCCACAAAGCTACCTTCCACCAGCCAAACTTGTTCACGACAGAATTATGGAAGCACGCGGCGTGCCAGCGCCATCGAGACGGGTGAGGGAGGGCCAGTCTCGTGTGCACGAACGCGGGAAGAGCCAAGACTGGCGGGTTGCCCTGGGTTGAAGTCGGGGGCTGGCTGTTTTTGGCTCAGTGGTTCAATGCTGTCGCGTGGAGGGCCGCACTCATGGGCGAAACTGGATCGGGCTACGAACCAGCGAACGCGGAATCAACTGGGCCAGGTGCGCAACGGACACCGTGCCCATGACACGGATGTCGCGCTTGGGTCCTCCACACTCCTGTGGGCTTTCCATCCCGGTTCCCTCCGCTCGCAGCTCTCGGCCCGCCTCACGCGTGCCAACGTGCGGGCCCGGGAGGGCTCAGGAGGCGCTTTTTCTTGGAATTCACGAGCAAAATGTTGAACCTAAATCCGACAAGGGAGGGTCCTATCGTTCGTGACGCAAAGACACTCGTTGAGGCACGCGACGGGGATCGGGGCTCTGATCATCGTGTCGAATACCATCATCGCTCATGCCAAGCGCACTGTGCCACTTGCGGCACTGTTTGCCCTTGCGTGCGCCGATCACCAAGAGCCGACGCCCAGTGCCGAGTCATCGGATCCGAATGGGGGAGGCGGAGCCGCCGCGTCCAGTGGAGGCGAAAGCTCCGCCGGTGGCGCTGGGGGGGCTCGAGTGGTTCGACGGGGGGATTGTCTGACGGCTCGGGGGGCATCCCCGAAGCATCGAGTGGGGGAAATGCGACTGGGGGTCATGGAGAAACAGGAGGAACGACCGCTGCCGGGGGCATGAGCGAGAGCGGTTCTGGGGGAGGGGCGATGGTCGGCTGCGTCGGAGCTGACTACCTCATTTGTGAGGACTTCGAAGCGGCAGACATCGGGGGCACGCCTTCGGGATGGTCGAAACATGGGGATGCGATCCACGTGACCGATTCGTTCGCCAACTCGGGGACTCAATCGCTCGAGCTGGGCGCGATTTCGGTGTGGGAACGTCGGATCTATCGGGACGCTTCGGTGCTCGGAAGCGAGCATTGGGGGCGCATCTACTATCGAGTGGAGCAGCCCGTTCCCGACGCCTTCGTTCATTCGACTCTCGTTGCGCTTCTGGGAGTCGGTCCGACGATCGGGGCCGCCGAGTATCGCGTCGTCGATACGGTGAAGCGAGGGGTGGACTTCGTCGTTGAGGATCAAGCGGGCAGGCATCAATTCCTCTACAACGTGCAGATCCAGGGTGGCCCGGAGTTCGGGCAGGGGACGAATTACCTGTGGTCGTTCGAAGACGCGTGGCATTGTGCCGAGTGGCACATCAATGCCGCAAACCAGAGTTACGAGCTCTTCCTCGATGGTACCTCGGTGCTTGCTTTCGAGCGTGGTCCCGGAAATTACGAAGATGCCGAGATCCCAGACAGCTTCAGTGAGCTGCGCGTCGGCTGGATCAACTATCAGGACGCCCCGCCCGGATTTCGTGCGTGGATTGACGACATCGCTCTCGATGACGAGCGCGTCGGTTGATTCTAAGCACGCGGTCGGTGAAGATCCCAGTCAGTAGCCCCGTCGAAGCGGCCGCGGGTTCGATCGCTCTTCGCGGAGCATCCACGGTAGCGGGTGGAAGTTAGGCCATGATCTCTGCGAGGGGATCCGACACTCGATGCGGCCCTTCACCGAAGGAGGGAGCTTGCATTCCGACCGCGCGCATCATCGTCAAGTTCGCCTTCGTCACGCTCTCCCGTGAAGTCGAACGGTGATACAGGCCGGTGCGCAGAGCTCCGCCAGCTCTCCCAATGGTGAGGATCGGGATGTCGTCGAGTGAATGAGACCATCCCTCACCCACCTCGCTGTATGCCATGATGCCGGTGTAATCCAGCAGATTGCCGCTGCCGATCGACACGCTCTGGAACCGTTCGATCATCTTGGCGAGCTGCTGCATCGTGAACACGTTGTGCGCATGGACCATCGGCTGATCCCCGCCCTCGTTGTGGGTCAGGTTGTGATGCCTGTCGTTGGCCCCCAACAGTTCGGTGAGGACGGGGTCATCCGTCCAGCCGTGATGCCGAAACGTAAACACGCGGGTCAGGTCACAAGCGAGCGCCATCGCAGTGAGGTCGACCATGAGCTCGTTGTGCAGGATCATGTCGGGGTTGCGAAGATCCGGTTCGGCAACTCCCGGTGATGTGGGCGGCGTGCAGGTCGTGCCGGGCGTGGGGGGAGCCGCTGAGATGCGGCGCTCGATCCCGCGGATGGCGTCGAGATGCTCATCGATGCGGGCCTGATCGGCGACGCCGAGGCGTGCGCGTAGGGACTGGGCCTGACCAGAAACGAGATCGAGGACGCTTTGTCTGTGTGATGCTGCTGGGAAAGGTGGCGTCGTCGGGTCGGGCTGTTCGGCCACGACACCGAACATCCGATCGAACACGGACTGGGGCGAGGTGTTGGCCATATTCGGGCTCCCCTGGCCGTTGTGAGAAAGGGCGCGCGTATTGAGCCCTTCCCCCTTGAAGATCCCATCGCTGTAGACACCCACGTGCATGGCCGAAAACGGCGTATCGATGCTCAGGTGTTCCGCTACGTCCAAGTCGAAGGAGTGCGTGGTCACGTCGGTGTTGAAGTTGCCACCGAGATCGACGTAGCCCCGACCCGTCTTCAGCACCGCCGTGCCGATGTGGTGGACGATGCCACCCTCTTTCACGCTGTACCCTCCGAGGATGTTGAACTCCTCGCGAAACGGCACCAAGGGCGCGAGCTCAGGGGTGCTTTCCCAGCCCGTTCCCGTCGTTCGCGGGAAAAACTTGTCCTTGCGAACGCCGCTCCCCCAATACCAAAGTCCAAAGCGGACGGGCAGCGGCTCACCCTGCGCATAGGCATCTCCATTTCCGTTCAGCATGGCTTCGAGGGTGGGGAGAGCCACGGCAGCCGCCAGCCCATGGGCAGCGCCCTTGAGGATGAGTCGTCTGGGAAGTGTCTTGTTTTTCATGACTACCTGGGAGTGGAAACGATACGGAAGGACTCGTGCATGACGAGAGCGCGAACCAATTCGGGGAAGAGCCGCCCGGAGTCGTGGAAGGCCTGGACGAGAGCGAACGTGGGTGCTCCTCGGTGGTCTTGGGTTCCCAGCGAAAACTCATAGAAGCGCTGGACCAAACAAGCGGCTACCTCCGGTTGGTCTTGGAGAATTGCTCCGAGTTCCCGTGCGCCGTCGAACGGCTGTCCGAAGACCGCGCCTGTCGTGTCGATCGGCAGACCGTTGTCGAACTCGCGATAGACCCCGAGAGCATCGAAGTGTTCGAGGGCGAGCCCGGGTGGATCCATGGCCGCGTGACAGTTGCTGCACGACGGATCGCTCATGTGCTGTTCGACTCGCTCGCGCATCGTCGCGTGTTGGCCCTCTGGGGGCGACGGCAGCAACGTGTCCACGTCAGCGGGTGGCGAGGGGATTTCGATACACATCAGCTTGGACATGATGAAAAATCCTCGCTGTGTGACCGACGTCTCGGCGGGGCCAGCATGGGAGGCGAGGAAGCCCGCGAATCCGAGAAGTCCGGCCCGCTCACCATCCTCGGGAAGCGTCGCAGCTGCCCAATCGGTGGCGGAAGCGGGGCCGGGTACATCGTACAGAGCCGCGAGAGGCCCGTTGACCACCGTTTCTCGGCTGGTCAGAAGCGTCAGCAGGTCGCCAGGCTCCCGGAGTGCGAGGTCTCGCATCACTTCGCTCATCTCGTGCTCCATCGCCTCGGCTAGTTCGGGAGAAAACTCCGGAAACTCATCGGGAACCTTCACGATGTTGCCCACGCGATCGACTTCGAACTGCTCCTCCAGGAATCGCGCCAGGGCATCTTCGGCCTCCTCTGAAGCCATGAGCCGCTCGAGTTCGCTGGCGAGCCCCGCGTCATCGAGCAGAGCCCCTGATTCGGCCGCGTCGAGGAGCTGCTCGTCCGGGGTCGATCCGGTGATCAGATACGAAAGCCGTGCCGCGAGCTCGAAGGCGGTCAGGTGATGGTGACCCTGGGGGTCGGCGATCGGATCTCCGAGCTCAGTGCGATACAGGAAGGCGGGTGACTGGAGGAAGGCGGCGACTGCGTAGGAGAGCCCCGTCCACACGTCACCGTCCGAGGAAGTGGTGGTCGTCAACGTGGAGAACGAATCGAGCTCATCCGGGGTCAAGGGACGTCGAAACGCGCGTCTTCCGAAACGCGTGAGAAAGTCCTCCACACAGGGATCTTCGGTGGAAGATGGAGTACAGCCGACGAGCTGAGCCCGACGCGTCTCGTCCTCGAAGAGCTGGGCTGCGATTTCGAACGAGGCCTGCTCGAAGCGCTCCACCTGCTGAGCCGAAAACGCAACGCTGTTTGCACCGATCGAGGCGAAGCCATTGACCTTCGTGTCGGGCTGAAACGACTCAGCGGCAGGTGCTTCGAGGCCCGTCAGGTCCTCGACACTCGCCCGATACTCTCGGACGGTCAGTTTCCGAATCCCGCCGCTCGCTCCTTTCAGCGGCTCGGGTCCGGCCACGCCCGGCGGGCTCAGTCCGGGGGCGCTTCCAGTTCCGTCACCGTCTGGACCGAGACCATCGGGACCTCCCCCATCTGGGCCTGTCCCAGCGTCGGAGGGATTCGCCCCGCCACCAAGCTCTGCTTCGCAGGCGAAGAGAGCGACGCAGGGGAGCAACCCGAGAACGGGAAGTCGACGGAGCAACAGCGCTGGGGAGTGGATTCGCTTCTGCACAATCCCAGCAAGCCACGCTCGTGGGGTATCGGGAAGATGCACTGATTCGCCCTATGGGATGAGAAAATTGAAAGGACGCAGGAAGCGAGGTCTTTTTGGCTCCGCCTGAGCACGTCGTGCCGCGCCGGTCGTTTAGAAGGCCTCCCCGATCATCAAATAGAACGCCGGCCCTTCCTCGGTGAAGGCGAGGTCACCCCGCGTGTAGATGTCCTTGTCCGGGAAGAGCAGGAAGCGGAGCCCAGCCCCTCCTGCAACGACGAAGTCATCGAACTCTGGTCCCGCAGTTCCGGGGAACACGGTGCCGGTGGAGGCGAAGACAGCTCCCCCGAAGCGACGTAGGAACGTGTGGGTGAACGGAAAAGGCAAAAACCGGTATTCGACCTGGGATGCGACGTAGTGTCGATCGCGGAACCTTCCAAGATAGTAGCCGCGCATGAGACTTTCACCGCCGAGGAGGGAGAGCTCGTTGAAGGGAACCTCGCCGAAAGTGAAGCGACCGTAGAGCTGAGCCGTCAGGATGTCGCGCGCGCCGACCGGGCGAAAATAGCGCGTGTCGGATTCGAGGGTCGTGAACGTGAAGTCGCTTCCCCAGGATTCGCTGGAGTGCAATAGAGCGAGCTCGGAAAAGAACCCTTTGCGGACGTTCAGAACGTTGTGCCGGCTGTCGTACACGAGCCCGAGGCCCGCCCCGAAGTTCAACGAGCCTCCACCACCCGTGGGAAGGTCAGGCTCGACTCCGTCGGCCCAGTTGAAACGCACGTTGTCGAGCAGGTCGAACGTGAATTCGGGACCGAAGTACAACGAGGGCACGAGCTGTCGGAGAACCCGCTCCCGCATCAGGATGGATGCTTCGTCGACATGGGCGAGCGGCTCGGAAGATGTGTTTGGCCCGATGCCGTAGTAAAGGAGAGGAAAGCTCTGAAAGTGTTCTTCGCCGAGGAGGAACCAACGATTTCGATGGGTGTAGATTGCGTGCTCCAAATGAAGGCCGAATTGTCCTTCGAGGGTCACGAAACCGAAGGCGCTCACCTCGCTGAGTCGATTCGTCGGATCGTCGCGCGCGAAGTAGACGTAGAGCCCACTCAGCCCGAACTCCCAACTGGTCTCGGGCGCGTAGCCAACGACAGGGTACACGATGAAGCGCGGTCGGTTCGGATCGTCAGGGTAGCCGAAGATCGAATCGAGATAGCGAAAGACGAAGTTTCCCTTCTTCTTATCGTGCTCCGGGGCGGCCTCGGGCTCCGGGATGGCCTCGGGCTCCTGGGCGGCCTCGGGCGGCGGCTTTTCGATGGGCTCGAGGTCATCCGGACGTTGGCCACGTGCCTCGGCCGCCAGCGACAGCATCGTCAAAACCGACAACACGATTCTGGCGCTCCGTCCGCTGACTACCCCTTCTCTCAAAGCCTCTTCAGCGTAGCGCAATTGCGTTCGACTTGCCGAATCCGCGGTTGAGCTACGGCTGTTCTCTAGCGGGTAGTTCGGAGCCGCTGACTGGGACTCCACGTGACGTGAAGGAAAGCCAGCCCGTTCCGCCTGTGCTGCCCACAATCAGAGCCTCGACGAGGGGAGGTGCGATTCCGGGCTCGGCGTCGTACGTGACGATGAAATTAGCGCCAGAACCTTCGGAGTTGCGATCACCCTCAACGTGGTACTCCACCGCTTCCAGGGGCCCCAATACCTTGGGCTGACCCAGGTACGTGCGAACCTTCTTGCCGGGTGCATCGTAGTACTCCACCGAGCGAATGGTGATTCGGTCTCGCGACGACACGTTGTGAATCGTCACCGTGGTAGAAAGATGGATTCGATCACGAACTGCCGTCGCGTAGTTGTACGCCGGAACGTAGATCAAGCGCGCACCACGCACCTCCGGCACGCGCTCCGAATCGCCGACGGCCGTTCCGTCGTCGAGTCGGTTACATCCGAGCGAGGTCACGAACAACAGCGCGAAGACGTGTGATCTCACTTGCCGACTCCCACCATGCTGGTCTCAGCCAGGCGTTCGTCGAGCAGTTGGTTCACGGTATGCGTCAGATCGAGCACCTCTCGTGGGGCGTCGATTCCGCTTCGACAGCGCGTCAAGGGGTGCCCTTGACGCGCGGACTTCACCACTTCATGGAGCTCCAACAACGGCCGCACGAATCGACGCTCCAGTCGAGCCAGGACAATGAGGCTGAGTAAGAAGGTCAGGGCGCCGATGAAAACCGCTGACCAGGCCCCCGCGTTGCCCAGGCGCCTGGCTTGGTCGTCCACTTTGGTCATCGCGTTGCGATTGATCTCGACAAGCCGCTCGAGGTCGGAGACGAAGGCGACCCGAGCATCTGTCTCCCCACCTGCGACCTTCGGCCATAGCGTTCGTAGTGAGCTCAGCACAGGGCGCTCCTCTTCCTCGGTGATGTTTCGTTCGGCATCCGCGAGGGCGCGAGCGATGACCGCCTTTTCGGGAGTGTCGAGCGGACCGGGGCGGTCCAGCCGGGCGAGTTCTCCTAGGATCGTTTCGGCAGCTACGATGGTGTACACATTCTCCTCGAGAATCCGTTCAATCGCCGGACCCATCCGCGCAAATAGCCCGATCGCGCCGAAAGACAGCACCAAATTGAGCACGACCAGGGCGCCGATCGCCACGAAGAGTTCTCGCCGTAGATTCATCTCAACCAGCCTCCATCATCTTGGCTACCGCGCGATCCTTCGCGACGACAACCGCTACGTCTCCCGATTCGAAGCGGGAGTCTGGCCCTGGCATGACTACCTCTCCGGAGGCCCCCCTGCGAATCGCAACGACAGTCACTCCATACCGACTGGGGAGTTGGAGTTCACCGAGGGGCTGCCCCAGGAAGGACTTCGGGACGGCCAGCTCCGTGATCATGACGCCCTCTCCGAGGGCCATCTCCCCTCGTATTTCCTCGTGGAGGATTTGATTGGCGAATCGGTTTCCGAACTCGCGCTCGGGGTTGACCACATGATTGGCCCCGATCAAGAGTAGAATTCTCGCGTGCAGCTCGTCGTCTGAGCGCGCGATCACCTTCTTCGCCCCGAGCTGCTTCAATAGAGCAGTACAAATGATCGAGGCCTCTTTCGCTTCGTCCCCGATCGCGCACAGGCACACGTCCCGCCGTTCCGGCGACGTTCTCGCCAGTGCGCTCTCATCGGTGGCATCAAAGGAAGCGGCCTCCGTCACGTAGGGAGCGATTTGACGCACACGATCTTCGCTGATGTCGACTGCCAGCACCTCGACGTTGCGTGACGCCAATGCTCGGGCAACGGCGCTTCCGAACTGCCCCAGACCTATCACCAATGCGCTTTTCCATCGAGAAGTACCTTCTTCCTAATCCTATCCGACGTCCACCTCTTCGACCGGGCGTCCGACTCGTGGAATGAACTTTCGAGCGCTCAAGAACATGAAAAGGGAAAGTCCGCCGACTCGACCGACGAACATGCACACCATGATGATCAGCTTGCCCACGCTATCGAGCTGCGCGGTCCCGCCGATGGACAGACCGACCGTACCGAGCGCAGAAACGACTTCGAAGACGGCCTGCCGCTGCGGCATGGACTGGGTGAGAGAGAGCGCCACCAGCGCGAGGATGGCAGTTCCGGCCGCGATGGCTACGACCGCCGTCGCCCGCGCGCGAGTCTTGTCGGGAATCAGCTTCCCGAATACCTCCAAGTTGGCGCGACCCCGAATCGATTGAACGACGGAAAGAAACAGGATCGCGGCTGTTGTCGTCTTGATGCCTCCTGCCGTTCCTCCCGGGCTCCCACCGATGAACATCCAAATCAAGGTAAGAACGAGTGTGGCCGGATGGATCAGCGAGAGATCCACCGAATTGAATCCGGCAGTCCGTAGGGTGACGGACTGAAACCAGGCATTGTGAATCTTGTGGACGACTGACAAGCCATCCAGCGATGCGCTCCATTCGAGGGCCAAGATGAAAGCAAAGCCGGTCACGAGAAGGACAGCTGCCGAAGCAAGGGCCAGCTTCGCCTGAGCTAGAACCGGTGCCACGGTCCGTCTCAGTAGAGGCACCAAGGCGAAGATCGCAAGGGGCGAGAGTCTCATCATTAGCCATAAGTCTGTCGGAGCACGGCAGCAGCGGGAGTAACGAGGTC
>CBFGUR010000024.1:0-107471 GCA_965652275.1 uncultured Polyangiaceae bacterium
AGACTTAGGCGACCCCCATCACCCCCGAAAGTACGGGGCTCGTGCAGGGGATACACTTCACCCGCAAGGGATCTTCAGCACCGCACATCACGTCGAAGCAGAGCACCGACGCACCATGAGAACGCAAGCATCGTGCCATGGTGCCACGAGGCACTTCGAGGCTCGCGGCAACCGCGGGAATGCGTACCGACGTGCTTAACGGGCAGCCATCGCTCGGTCCCCCTCGAATTCTGGGGGGCCCAAATTGAGTAGAGAGTCTCTCGTTTTGAAGTGGTGGTGCTGAGTCACCCCGTTTGGCCCCCGTGCTCCGTTGCAAAGCATTTCGAAACTTGACGCGCGGCCTTCGAACGTTCACCCCTGACTCCGCAGCGGGCGGGACGTGGAGGGTGTTGAGGGGAATGAGAAAGCCTTTCAAGCCCATCGGCAAGCTGAGTCCCAAGCCAACGGTCCGACTCAGGAGTGGTACAGGTCTTGCTTCTCTTCTTGCATGGGTCTGCCGCTAAACAAGCTACATCTCAGCAGTTCATTGCTCCTCGTAGGCTCGGGGATCGCCATCGGAGTGGCTGCTTCCATGGTCCTGGCTTCCACCACAGGGTACGACCTTGTCGAATGGTTCCGGATTCGCGACGGCGAACTAGTCGACGATCTCAAAGGCGCGAAGGCAAGAGAACACAAGGGCCCAGGGTTTCACGACGCCGGAAGTGAGAATCATTCTCAGGCGACCTGACGCCAGCGTCGTGCGGGAGACGAGAGAACCCTGGTCAGTTCTGAAACAGAATCGGTGGAGCTTCTGATGGGGGGGCGGCAGTCGTATCCGAGGATGCTCGAAGCCATCGCGTGCTCTCCGCCACATTGTGGAGCTCGCTTGCCTAGTGCACCAAGCGCTTCTCTACCTTTTGGACGCGGTCCTCGAAGGCGCTCATTTGCCCGCATCCCCCAAACCTGTGCGCCGTTGGAAAAGGCACGCAGATTGACGGTGCCGCGGTCCGGAAGCTCGATGCGCTCGCCCCAGGGCACGATCAGGGGTGTGGGGGGCGCGGCGAGACCTCGGGGCTGGGTGGAAGGCTGCCCCGGTTTTGGAATTGAGGATCTGAACGCTTCCTCCTCGACAAGGATGACGGATGAATTGAGGAGCGAGCGCGGGACGGCCAGGACGAGGGCTCGGCGCACACCGACGTCTGGACAGGTGGGGACTCTGGGAGTTTTCACTCCGACACGCACATTCTGCGAGTCCAGCTCGACGCCAACTGCTTCCCAAGGGCACACCGAGCCCGACCCCACGACTGCCAGGGCAACGTACTTGGAGAGTCCACACTAGGCTCTTCGTAGGGTGGGCTAACCTTTCGCCAAGACTCGCACCCAGTCGACCAAGGTGCCACTGACCATGAGAACCGGCTTCACTGCCCCAGTCCGAGAGCTTCCCGATCTACCTTCTGCGCCGCTGCGATCTCCTTCCACATCCGAGAGAGGGCAGCGCGGTGGCGGGCGGCAACGTCGGAGAACGCGGCTCGGCTCAGTTCGCGCAGCTCCTCATCAGTCGGCTCGTAGTCCGGGTCCGAAGGGCGACTTCTCACGTGGTCAGTCTAGCATGGGCGAGGACAACGCGAGAGGAGAGGGTTTCTAGCTCTCATTCTCATCTCGACCCACCGGACTTCTGATCCGACGGTCGCACGTTCGAATCGTGCCGGGCGCGCTCGAGGCGTTCCGCCCGGGCTAACACTCGGTCTGATTCGAGTGCCTCTACGACTCCTTCGGCCCTGTCGGAGTACACCTCGTCGGGCGAGCGAGTTCGAGAACGTGACGTCCACCTGGGCGAGCACAACGTGCCTGCTCCGAACGGCAAGAGCCGCCCGGCGACGCTGTCGCGGGGCGGTCCTTTTGCGTTCGGGGTCGGGCCCGGTCAGGGGAGTTCGATGCGGTAGAGGGCGCCGTCGTCCCAATAGCCATGCGTCTCGCTGATATCCCAAGGCGGTACGGGGCGCCTCACCCTTGGCACTTCCACTTCCTGGTACTCCACTTCTTCGCTCACACTCGCCGGTCCGTAGCGAAAGAACGATCGGTTCGAGTTGCCAGCGAAGTGGCCAACGCGGTCTCCGTGGATTTCCAGCCCGAATGATGTCGCACTCGGTCGGACGAGAGCCCCAACGTTCTCCCAGATCGAGTCACCAGTCTTCGAGGCGGCCAGTAGGTACTGACCCCCGAGTACATAGACGGAATCAGAATGGACACCCATGCCCTTCGGACGTCCGGGATCATCTTCGAAAATATTGCTTTCGCCATCCGTCAAACGCACGGCTCCCACCACTCCCGTATTCCAACGATAGTCAGAAAAGTAGACATGCGTAGAGTCCATTGCGATGAGAGGACTTCTGAAGTTCCGTTCGTAGAGGTTCGTCGGAGCTTCTTCGTCGTTGAGACGGTAGATGGTTTGATCCGAAAGGTAGGCCGCCTCCGCTCCGAAGGTCGCGAGCAGGCCCTCTCCCTCGTAAACGAAATCGACTGCCGACGTCTCAAGGTCCACCCTCCAAAGCTCCGTCGAATCGTCCAGAGTATTGAGGATGCTCGCATCAACGACGACGTAGATTTCGTCCTCCGTCACCCCGATCTGGATCGGACCGTGGAGGTCGCCCTTGATCTCAACGGGCTCATCCGAATCGTTCGCGACGTACATGATTCGCCCATCGCGCTGGTAATTCTCCAGATCGTCGAATGTCCCGTATTCGGTCCAGAAAACACCATCGTCCGTAGCCTGAATGTCGGTGATTTTCGCACCATCCAACGGAGCCCAGACAGGCTCGAGCCCAGTGCCAGCACCGCCTCCCATCCCGCCAAAACCACCGCTGGGCCCAGGGTCGACGGTGCCACCCGAAGCACCCGTGCCTCCAGGGCCGCACTCAGCCTCACAATCGGCGAGGCTCCCGAAGCGATTGTCGTTGCCGCCGCAGCCGCCGTAGATCCGTTCTTCGCATTCGCCGGTCTCCGGGTTGTGAAAGTAGACTCCTATCGCGGCTTCGCACTCCCCGCTCTCAAACGGCAGTTCGCAGACCGCGCTTCCGACCGTGGCCCCCGTGCCGTTGTTCCCGCCGCTGCTCGAGCCTCCAGTGCCGTCGTTCCCACCAGTGCTCATCGAGTCTCCGCCGAGCCCCGTGCCACCACCGGTGCCTGTCCCGTCAGAGAACTTGAGTACGTCGGAGCCACACGCCACCGACAGGACCGCTAACAAAGAAAACCAACACTTGTTCGAATATTTCATGAAAGTCCTTACCTCCACCCAAGTCAGTTCCCAGGTTGTGGAGCTTTGGGCAGTCGGGCCCGAACTATTTCTCGAGCTCTCCAAAGTCTCTCACTCCCACGGGCGCCAAGCGCCCTTGAAGACGCCGAGCGGAGGCACGAATCGTCGCGCTCGCCCCCTGTTCGACCAAACGTTGAAGACGGGTTCGCTGGGAGGACGTTGCGTGCAACACGCCGGATTGGTGGATCCCGAGCTCGATACGGAGCTGCACGAGCTCGGCACTGTCCCGTGTTTCGGGGTCATCACTTTCTTTCAACGGCGCGATCGCCTCTCGTGCTCGCTCGTCCTCACCGTTCCTCATCGCGCCGGCGACTTCTTGCCAACGCGTGGCGTTCGTCGCTTCTCCGTTCTGACGCTCTTCACTTGCATTTCGCCCCACGTCGCCTCGGTCATCCGTCGCCTGCGCCGCCTCCGATGGCACGGGGCTTCTCTCGTCTGTCACGGGAACTACCTCGAAACCCTTCGAAATCGGGCGGCCGTGTTCCGAGCTTGTCGTTTCGTTTGGCCGCGCTTGCACTTCATCCACCCCCAGTTCATCTGGTGCAATCTCCCCAGCAGCGCTCGGCCACGAGCCACGGTTCCCCGACCTCTTCGGTGTCCCCCTAACCTCTGGGGTGTCCACCTGAACGGGCCCGACCTTCACGTACCCAGTCTGGACAGCAAGCCCCAGCGCAGTTCCGCCAAAGCACACCATCGCCAGGGCCCCACCCCATGCGTAACGCCGACGCATGCGAGTCTCACCGCGCGCCAAACGGCGCTTCTCTCGCGCGGCTGCAAGACGAAGAACGACCGCGCTGTCCGCGGGCTCATTGGCTTCGAATACCTCCGCCATCCGAAGGGCCGTTTCACTGCTCACGGTCAGTTGTCCTTTCTTCATGGGGCGCTCCATTCGAGAGTGGGTCCGAAATACTCATCGGCCTTCAGGCACTGTGCGAGTTTCTTTCTGCCGTCACGCAGACGCGTACGTACGGTTGCTTCCTTGGCGTCAACGATCTGCGCAATCTCAGAAACCCCGAGTCCAGCGATGTCGTGCAACGCGACCACTGCACGTCGCTTCTTGGAAACTTGCTCGAGCGCCCCGTAAAGTCGTCTATACCTTTCCTGCATCTCGAGCGCCGCCTCAGCCGTCAGAGACTCGACCGGCGGAGCGACATCCACGTCGTCGGTCGAAGAGTAGCGCTCTCGAAATCGGTAGTGAAACCGAAGATGTTTCAGCCACACGCGGTAGCAGACGGCGTGCGTGAAGGTGGACTACTTGGAGTCACCTCGAAAGTTGGAAGAAAGGATTTGTTCGAGGGCTGTCTGGGTCAAATCGTCGAGATCCGGATGGCCTCCAGCAAGAACGCGCATCTGAGGATGCACCAAGAGCATCAGCTCGCGACCTTCGGCACGGGTTGTACCCCGAGCGCGAACCTCCGAGACATTCGAGTCGGATCGTTGCGATTTGAGATGAGTGACCAAGAGATCCCAATGGCATGAGTACCCCGAAGAACTCGAGATGGGCACTTTGGGATTCACTTTCTCGAAAAAGACGGAGCTGTCG
This sequence comes from uncultured Polyangiaceae bacterium, assembly GCA_965652275.1. GTDB lineage: Bacteria > Myxococcota_A > Polyangia > Polyangiales > Polyangiaceae > NIC37A-2. The sequence continues at coordinate 4,836 of CBFGUR010000024.1, forward strand.
TATCCTGCTGAAAATAGGCTTGATTTTACTCAGCTGGCACCAGACGCTTCTATTTGATGGTGTTGGCTACGACTCGCCCAAGGCTTCCAATCTACGCCGTACCTTGGTTGGCAGGAGCCACCCTGGTCCTCCTTGGATGGACCGAAGAAGTCGGCGCAGAGGAAGCCGTCTCCAAGGTCCAGGTCCTTTGCGAAGAACTCGACTCCGAGCGCAGAGCCGCCATTGAAGCGCGGCAACTGGGGGAGCTCAAGACGCGAGGTGGAGCACAAGGTCTACTCGAGCTCTCGTGTGCACCAACACTGGTGACCGGTTCTTGGTCGGTGGGCGGTCGAAAAGTCGCCCAGCGATCACTCTCTCGAACTCCGAAAGAGGATCCGTCGGAGCTACTCCACTGGCTCGCCGCCATGTTGTTGGAGACGCGCGAAGAGCGTGCTCAGGCGGGCATTGATGACGTAGCGCTCGCTGCAGGCCCGCTGCTACCGGCGGACTTGGAGAAGACAGAAACAGAGCAGACAGCCACCGGGCCCGACGAGGTGCAGGCGACGGAACCGGAGCCGGACGAGATCCCTCCGCCCCCTCCACCCGAAGCTCCTCCTGAAAGCCCGACTCGATTCACCGACTCGTCACCGCCTCCTCTCCCTCCCACCGAGCAGCAGACGCAAAATGACCAATCAAACGACTCGGTTCGGGATCAGCGGCTTCATCTCGTCGCAGGCGCATCGGCGAAGTACCAACACTGGGGCTCCGAACTGACGGGATCCTGGGGCCCAGCCCTGTCGGCGGGCGTCGAAGCGTTCGAGCACTCCACCATCGAAGGCGAATTCTCTCCCCAGTTTGCCGTGCGTCGCGCCGACGACTTTGGTGCGACGGAGTGGACGGGCACCTTGCGATACTGCGCGGCCCCTCTGGCGAACCTGGAGGGGTGCATCGGAGGAGCGTACTCTCACATTGCACTCTCGCGCCCCAGCTCGCTGACCGGGGACGACACCACATCGAGATCTCTGGGGGGAGAGCTACTCTTGCGTGCGCTTCTGCGATCTCGAACGACCAAATACTTCGTCGGGCTTGGCCTGCGGACGTTGGCTCGAGATCGAGAGGTTCTTCTCAATGAAGACGAAATCGCCCGCATCCCTCGGCTCCAAATGCTGTTCGCTCTCGGCTTTCGAGGACGACCCTGAAGACCTTTCGGTTTTCCCGTCTGCCGTGGCCAAGTTGCCAGCAAGTCGGCGGATCTCGTTGGTCGGGCCACCAGGATTTCGCGTCCGCGACCTCGTGATTTTGAAGGAGTCGAATGTCTCGCAGAGCACGAGGGGCGGCATCCAGCCCGGCGGGTCGTTCGCCCACCTTTCACTCCCCGCGCAGACTGCTATTCTGCTAGCAAAATGCGTCGAAACTGGACTTGGCTCGCGGTGGCTTTCGTCGGTTGTGGCCGCCTCGGGATCGAGATCGAAGACGAAGGTGACGGGCCTCGTGGGCGGCTCGAAACGATGGGAGGCGGCCCCGTGTCCGATCCCGATCCCGCTGACGGGGGCTCGGTCGGTGAGGGCGCTGGGGGCCTTGTCGGCGAAGATACGGGAGGCTCTGTCGGCGAAGGCGTCGGGGGAGGCGCCCATTTTGGTGGAGCCCCCTCCGAGGGCGGGATGGGTGGCGGCGAGCCCGACCCGGCACCACCGTGCGCACCGGAGTGCCAGCGCATCCGCACCGGGCTGATTCTTCTCTACGAATTCGACGAAGGGGAGGGAAACGTCGTGCGCGACACTTCGCCGCTACAGCCGCCTCTCGATCTCATCATCCCGGAGTCGGCGCCCGTGACCTGGCTCGACTCGGGGATTTCTATCGACGCGACGGCTCGTCTCCAATCGGAGGAGCCCGCAACCAAGCTCGCCGAGGCCGTCGGTGTGACGAACGAACTCTCCCTCGAAGCATGGGTGCGGCCGAAGGATCCGCTTCAGGGTGGCCCGGCGCGGTTCTTCACGGTTTCGTTCGACACCCTCGACCGCAACTTCATGCTCGGTCAAGACGGCGGCCGCTTCGTGGCGCGTTTGCGCACGACGGCGACGGAGTCGAACGGGATGCCCAACTTTCTCACCAGCGAATTGGTGACGAAAGAACTCACCCACATCGTCTACGTGCACACGAAAAGCGGTGAGGAACATCTATTCGTCGACGGCCAACTCGCCGCCACCGAGCTTCGCCAGGGCGAGCTCTCGAATTGGGATCCAACGTATCGTCTCGCCGTGGGAGACGAGTTCGGGGAAGAGCGCAGAGATTGGCAAGGTGAGGTCCATCTCATCGCTGTTTACGATCGCGCTCTCTCTCCGAGCGAGGTGCAGCAAAACTCTCTCGCCCCTCATTGAGGGTCCGACAAACGAGGTGTCTCGCGCAAAGCCCCAAGAGAGTTCATCTCGAAGGGGCACCCCGACGTGTGGCCGGGGCAAGTTCGCCCGGGCCCCAAAGATGACGCCCCGGCGCTCTCTCAGTCGTAGTACGGCAGCGAATAGCCGCGCCACAACCAGCGCCATTCTTCGACCATGTCTTTGGCGGCTTGAGTCATGTCGTGCCCACCCGTTCCGTGCGCGAAGCGGTAGTGATAGCCCTGCTCCTCCAGAGCTTCGGCCATCGCGAAGTTCGCATCGAGCCAGCTTCCGAATTGGTTGTCGAGATCGTTCGTCCCCGAGCGCAGCGCGACGCGCAGCGGTTTGGGATCGGTGTCGCGAATCATTTGCGGGAACTCGTCGGCCGTGCGAATCGAAACGAAACTACCCGAGTTCGTGCTGATCTTGTGGAACTTTTCCGGGAAGAACCAAGCCACGGTGAATGCGGCGCAGCCGCCGGAGCTGAAGCCAGCAATCGCCCAACCATCGGGATCGTCGACGAGATCGTACTCTCCCAGCACATCGGGGATCATCTCGTCCAGCAGGAATCGACCGTAGCGATCGCTCACGACGTCGTAGTTTTCGCTGCGCCCACCTGAACCCGGACTCACGAAGAGCACGATGGTGACGGGCATTTCTCCCGCATGAATCAAATTCTCGAACATCTGGATCACGCCGATGCCGCCGTAGGCGCCCACTCCATCTTGAAAGACGGCGAGCGCCGCAGGCTTGCCAGCTTCGTACTGCGTGGGCACGAAGATCTGATAATCGAAGGTCCAGCCAGCGTAGACCTCCGCGCTCGTGTAGGTCTGGGTGCTTGCGAGGTCCCCGGCCGGAGCGCCATCGATGGGTCCGAGAGACTCGGGAGAGCGGGGGTACGGGCCCAAGTCTTCGAAGGTGCCGTCGCCCTCGGTACCGGGATCTTCCTGCACGGGAGCGTTCGGGTCGCCCGTGCCGCCGGCACCCGCTGGGTCGCCTCCCGTGCCCGCGCCTCCGGTGCCGAGACCACCTGTGCCGAAGCCACCGCTGCCACCTCCCGTCCCCACGACAGCTCCGCCCGTGCTTCCGCCATCTCCTGCGGGGGCACCACCAGAATTTTCCATACCCCCGGAGCCGAGTCCGCCGCCGCTTCCGACGTCGGCTCCGCCCGTAGCATTGCCGCCGGCGGCGTCGGGCGAGGTGTCACCTGCATCGGAGCAGCCGCCAGTCAATGCGACGAGCAGCGACGATCCGAAAAGAAAAAAGCGTCCGCGTGACCCCGTTGTAAGAAGTAGTGCCGACTCGATGGGAGGGAAAGAAGCAGTCATGGCTGACAGTGGTACAGCGCACGCCTTTTGGCCCAAATGAAACACGCCACGGGGCGATGCTCACGCTCGACTCGTCACCTGAACCATACGGCGACTACGGGAGTCGAGTGCTGTCACCCGTCGAGGGGTTCAAGGACAGACTCGCTCGCGCGCCCTGTCGAGACCGGCTTCCCCCGGCGCCCCACCGAGTCCCGGCGCTCCTGCCGCAGGGCTGCGCGCAGGCAACCCGATGTCGCTTTGGGCCGCCGCTGACACAAGCTCATCCCGCTCCTCCTCGGAGACATCCCCGCTATCCACCCTCGCGGACAGATACTTCGCGACGCAGGACACGTACTGACCGTGGTTGTCCCACTCGAGCTCTCCGGGACAGTCACCATCCAGCTGCATCAGAGTGGCGCATGCTCCCGAGCCTTCCAAAGCCTCCCCGGCTTGCTCCACCGCGAGCTGACCGACGGTGCGGGTTTCACTGGGAGCCTGCGAACACCCTGCCAGGGCTGCGGCCTCGAGGGCCAGGAGTGCTGTGAGGGAGAGTTGATGTCGATAGTTCATTTTTTTAGCCTTTCGCTTGTCGATTTCCGTCAGCGCGCGACTTTGGGCCTCACTCGCGGACATCGCGAAGAGGCCGTTTCTGGCGCTTTCGAGGGGGGAGGTGCGCGGCGGAGTGCGCCGGCGGCTCAGGATATTTTCCTGGACCGTGGCGACGCCGTCAGAGGCACCTTCCCCGCTGCAGGTATGTCTGCCTTGACCCAAGATGCGCCGACTCAAATCGCCGAAAAGCGCGACGGAGCGGTCGTGCGTCGCCTGCCCGTGAGGTTCGATGACGGGGCCCTCCTTCGAGGTCTGCAGCAAAATGAGGATTGGGCGAAGCGGGCCCTCGTCGAGCGCTTTGCGAGCCAATCGTTGCGTACTATCCGGAAGGTTCTGGGGCCGAATTGGCACGTCGAGCCGGCTGACGTTCTCCACGACGCTTACATCGAGGCACTTGCGTCCGTCCACACGTTGCGCGATCCGAAAGCGCTCCCCAAATGGATGCAGACGGTCTGTGCGCGAGCGGCCTACAAAGCCATGCGGACGCGCAAACGGACTTCTTGGCTCTTGATTTTGGGTCCCGACGAGGTGCCTCAGACCGTCGTCCCAGGGCTCGAACCCGAGCTCGTCGAAGCGCATCACCGCACGCACGAGATCTTGCGGGCGATGCCCGCTCAGCAGCGTGCCGCCTTCGCCTTTCGCTACATCTCGGGGATGGAGCTCACCCAGGTCGCCGACGCGTGCGACGTTTCTCTTTCGACGATCAAACGTTGTCTCGCCAAAGCCGAGCGACGCTTCCTGGGCGCGGCTCGAAAAGACGCGGTTCTTGCCGAGTGGCTCGAGGAGGGGAATCGATGGACTCGTTGAACTTGGAGCGGCTCGGACAAGCCGTGGCAGAAGTCTCGGATGCTCTGCATTCGAACGAAGACGAGACTCGGGTTCACGCCGAACTCTTGCGGGGCCTGGATGGACCCGCGGCGAAGTCTCGTGCGCGCTCGCGCCTTACGAAAACGGCGCTTCTCGCTGCGACGTTGCTCGGTAGCCTCACGATGCTTCTGCTCTGGATTGGCATCGGCCCTCGAGCGCTCGAGCCCATTTCCTTTTCGGAGGGTGGCGCACCGGGGGAAGTGCGAACCTGGATCTCGCCGCGCGAGGTCCCGAAGACGCTGAAGTTCTCCGAGGGGAGCCGGCTCCGTGTTCTTCCCGAAGCGCGCGCTCGGGTGAACACGCTTTCGCCTCATGGAGCGGAGGTTCTCCTGGAGACGGGCACGGTCGACGTGGCCATCGTCCCGCACGAAGGAGCACATTGGCTCCTTTTGGTCGGGCCGTTCTCGGTTCGCGTCACCGGGACCGAGTTTAGGCTCACTTGGGCACCGGAGGCGGAGGGACTCTTGCTCCAGATGAAAGAAGGCTCAGTCATCGTGGACGGACCGAGCCTCGAACACCCGCAGGTCGTGGTGGGTCAGCAGGAGCTTCGGATCGCCGCTTCCGAGAAACCAGAACGACCCGCCTCGTCTTCTGCAAGTGAGGCCGCTCCGGAAGTAAAGTCGGCGACGACCCCTCAGGAGTCGATCCGTTCGGTTTCCGTGGGCGATGCGAAAACTCCCTCGAGAGATGCTCATCCCGAGGTCGACGAGGTGGGAGAGCTTCTGGCACGAGCGGACGCGGCACGGCTTGCGGGGCAGGGAGAGCTCGCTCGACAAGCGCTCATCTTAGCTCGCGAAAAGCACGGGGTGCGATCCAATACTGCCTATCTGCTAGGAAAGGTGAGCGCCGACCAACTCAACGACACCTCTGAGGCTGCCCGATGGTTCGAAACGTATTTGCGAGAGCAGCCTACTGGGGGGTTGCGGGAGCAAGCCCTGGGGCGGCTTCTGACGATGGGTCACGGCACCAGGGCCGTCATCGTGGAGCGGGCAAGAGTCTACCTCGAGCTCTACCCGGAAGGGGCCTACGCTCCGCTCGCTCGCCGTTTGCTGGCCCGCCCCACAGGTCTTTGAGAGTACTCCTCCTTCTCGTCCTGATGCTAAGTTGCGTTCCCGTGTCTCTCGCACGGTCGCAGCCTCCTTCGGAAAAGCCCCGAGTGGTGCTGATCGGAGCGCAAGTGCACCCAGAGGTCGCCGATCGCTTGGAGGCGGAACTTCGTTTGCTCGACATTTCCGTGAGCAGGGACGAATCGGAGCTCGGAGGTGACGCCCTCGAGACATGGCCCCAGGCCCACGAGGGCGCGGAGGCTCTCGTGGTGCTCATCGAGGAGCCCCTGCGTATCGTCTTGTGGACTCGTGAAACCAATCTCACGCTCAAGAGCCCGGCCGTCATCTCTGACAGCGACCTGCTCGCGTTGCAAGCGGTCGAGCTGCTGCGAGGCCTCCTGTCATCCCGCCCTGGAGCATCGCCGACACGGAGTTCGCCGGGGCCCGCGCTTCGAGCGCGGCTAGGGGCAAAAAAAGTGCGCGCTGCTCGGCAAGAGGAGGTGTCGGTTGAAACTTCGCAAGCGGCTCCGAAGGAGAGTTCGGGCACCGAGCGGGCTCGTCCGTGGGGATTCTTCGTGGGGCCTCAAATTGCGTGGGGCCCGGGTGGCGTCAACGCTTTGCCTGGTTTTCGAGGGACATTTTCGCGTCGCTTGCTTCCATCTTGGGGCCTGGAAATCGATGGCTTCTCCTCTGCTGGAGCTGCGTCGGCGCGGGCGCCCGGAGGAGACTTGAGCGTGCGCGCGTACTCCTTGGGGGCGCGGACATCCATCCATCACCGTTTCCATCCCCGAGTGGAAAGCTCCTTGATGTTGGGGGGCGGCGCGTGGGGGGTCTCTTGGCGACGCTCGAGTGAGATCCCTTCTTTGGACGTTCGAGAGTCTCGCGCGGTGGCTCGTGCCGGAGCGGAAGTCGGCTCCACTTTTTGGGTCTCGTCGTCAGCGGGTATCCGAGTGGACGGTGGGCTCACCTACTTGTTTCGGCGCATCGAGCTCGAGGCGCCCCATCCGAGCGAAGTTATCGCGAACCAGAGCGGTCAGGCAGAGGAGCCTTCCATCGGAAGACTCCTCTGGGTGGGTACCGCCGGTTTCGAGCTGCGTTTCTAGCACTGAGCGGATTTCTTGAGCCGTCGTGAGGGCGTTCGAAGCACCTCCTCCTTCGGATTGAGCCACTTGGGCTCCTGAGCCACTCGGAGAACGATCGACATGCATAAGATTTACCTGCTCTCATATCTCACGCTGGCCGCGATTGCGTCCGCGTGTGGAGGAAAGGGCGACGAGTCCACTGGAGAGAATGGCGACACCGGCGATGGTGACATGGGCGACGGTAATGCTGTCTTCGGGGACGGGGATGGTGATGCCGGAGACGGTGATCTGGGCGATGGAGACGTGGGTGACGGGGACATCGGTGATGGGGACGTCAGTGACGGAGACGGTGGGGGCGGCGGAAACGTCGGAACTGGCGGTGACGTCGGGAGTGGCGGGGCCCTTGGAACCGGGGGGGACGTCGGAAGCGGCGGTGACGTCGGGAGTGGGGGCACCGGAGGCGTGACTGCAATGGGCGGCGCACCCCCAGTTCCATCGACCGACGGAGCATGCTCGGGAGCCGCGACGGCGTGCACCGAGCAGGGTGAGGATGGGTGCGTCACTGCGGGATGCACCTTTGCTCCACGCTGCAGTGGCGACGCGGGATGCGAGGCCCTCGAAACTGCCATGGCCTGCAACAGCGGGATGGACGAGCTCGAATGCTCCTACGGTGCCGTTTGTTCCGGAACTCCCGAGGCTTGCACGGAGCACGTGGACAGCCTCAGCTGCGAAGGGGCGGGCTGCACCTGGACGGAGAACTAAGCGAGGGGCCCGCCCTTGCCCGCACTCACCTCTCGAACGAGTAGCGCGGGGGCGGGGCTTTTTCGAACGAATGTGTATACCGGTAGGGGAGCAGTGAGCGTGGCCCCTTGACGCATCGCCTTGCACGCCCATTTCCCATCCGAGGCACACCGAACGGCGTCGATGACACCTAAGGACAGTCCGCTTCGTAGGACCCCAAATCGCTGAACGAGAGCGACACCACGTCCCAGGCGTCGGGGTAGATGCCGGTCACTGAATCGGGAGAAAGTCCGCACGCGCGCCGGTGAGTTTCGGAGAGACCCCATCCGCCCAGGACACCTCCGTCCCCCACTGAATCGAGGAAATCCGTGTTCCCGCAATAGAGCTGGGCCTCGGTCTGGTACGAATTGGGACAATAGAGGACGCCATCTTCCCTATCCTCTGGATCTTCCGGGGGGATCACGCAGTCAGGCGCTCCGCCCCACACGAGGGGGAGAGAAAAGTCGGACGAGAGAATGGTACAGCTGTCTCGGTAAGGCAGACTGATCGCATCATTGCAGACGACGAGGGTCTCTCCCGGCCAAACAGCGCCGTCGACTGGGACTTGAATCGAACCTGCGTACAAATTCTGGAGTAAGAGACGACAGTTGGTGATCCCGAGGAGAGTGTCGGTCGGGTTGTAAATCTCGAGCGCTTCGTTGCCCTCGGCGCCACCCACCCACTCGCTGATGTAGAGATTGTCGGGCGTGGTCGCCTCCACGGACGTGAGCACTCCCGCATCATTCAGTGAGAACGGTCCGCCGTTGCTGTCGCACAGACGATAGGTGAATCCTCCGTCCGTCGTGACGGCCGCCGCCAAGTAGAAGTCCTCCTCCGGAAGGAGAGTGGCGGCGACCGGGATGGGTGCAGCGTACGAGTCCGCGTCGGCCGTCGGCGCGTCCCATGGACTTTCGGGGAGAAGCGATATGTAGATCCAGTCGTCATTGGAGGCGAGCACTGAGCGTCGCGCGTGCGCCATCCTGACGAGGGGATGCACGTCCTGGGCGCCGGGGCTGAGCGACGTCCAGCCATCGATGTTCGCCCAACCCTCAATCGGTAGGTAACCCTCTTCGTAGATGAGGGCCGTCTCCTCTGCGCGCAACACGTCGGGCCCCACGTAGGCGCAGTCGGTCACCGGTCGCGGAAGCAAACACGGATCGTTTTCGAGCCCAGGGGTGCCGTAGTTCGCGAGGTCGCCTGCGGACGCGTAGATGGAAAGGCCACCGCACCAACTTGCCGGATCATCATTTGCGGCCGCGCTCAAGTTGGCGGGATCCATGCTCAGGCTCACCGCACGCGGATTGAACGTGCCTTCGTCGATGTCCCATACGGCCGTGTCGATCAGCTGCGACTCACCCGACTCGTCCGGGCAATGAACGGAGACGGTCCCCGAACCGGGAGGAAGCAAACTGAACTGACTGAACGTGGCGTCTGGAGTGAATCCTCCAGGATCGGCCCGGTCCGCGTAGACGATCTGGCCGCCAGCCGGAATTTCGAGAGCATTCAGAACGGGGAAGGTCGGAAACACGACACCCGGCATGCTGATCGAGCATCCGCACAGGTCGAGCGCCTCGGACGTGATGTTGGTCAGCTCGAAGAATGTGCCCAGGCGCCCGGTCCCCGGAGTCACCACCGGCTCGACCATCACTTCGGTGATGACGACGGCGCCCACGTTCGGCACGGGCCCGGCCTCGTCGCAGTCCAAGGGAAGCGTGCCGCCGCCGCTTCCCCCAGAGCCTGGCTGCTGACCACCACCGGTACCCAGACCACCGGTGCCCGCGCCGCCGGTGCCCGTGCCACCCGTGTTCGCGCCGCCACTCTCGGCGCCGCCCATGTCGATGCCCTCATCGCCGCCGCTACCATTCGAGGGCGCGCCACCAGTCCCATCGCCGTCGCCGTCGCCGTCGCCGTCACCATCGCCGTCGCCGTCGCCGTCACCATCGCCGTCGCCGTCGCCGTCACCGTCACCATCTCCACCGGTGTTGGCACCGCCCGTCCCCGAGCCGTCATCCGACGAGCCGTCGCCATCGTTCCCGTCACTGCAGCCTACCAGTACGGCCAGCGTAATACCTAACAGAGCACTCTTCATGACCACTTCCTCCGCGCGGCATACTACGCCTGCTGCCGAGGACTTGAAGGCGCAGCCGAACACCGTGAATTCGAGGCGGGTGGACCCCTACGGGCAGTACGGGCACGGCTCGGTCGCTTCGAGCGAATCGTACACGAGACAATTTTGATCAGCCGCGTAGTCGTTGCCAGCGTTGCACCTGTAAGGTCCTTGATAGCTGGAGCCGCACGCACCGTTTCCGGCCGCCGGGTTGTAGGATCCGGTGCTCCATTCGGGGTCGAGTAGGGGGTCGAATACGGTGGCGGGACCGTCCGCCATGCCGAGTTCTTCGCAGTCGTAGTCGGGATAGAAGCCGCAATACGTGTCTTCAGCGAAGCAGAAGCTGTCCTGACAGCTCTTCTTCGAGGTGTCCGAACAATGGAAGGATCCGCTGCCGCTCGCGGTGTTCTGTGTGACGCACGCGCCTCCGGCCTTGCATCCTGTGAGTGCGAGTAGACAAAGAAGCGCGAGGTGGGAAAGTGGCGGAACGACCCTCCTCATGTCAACGCAATGTATAGCCCCGCGGCGCGAAGATTTGGACGCATACGCGCGCGACGTTTCGTCGCCCGTGCTCCTTCCCGCTGAACTTCCGCAAAGCCGCCGTGGAGTTCGTGACGCGCGCGCCCGCCGTCGATTCCCTCGAAATCATATCAACCAGCGTCACCGGCAAGGAGTGGGAGTGCTTACTCCCACTCCTCATCCGGCCGCCACGAGGACGACATGCGGCGTCTTCAGTCGGTCGATGTGACGACGACCCCAGCGCACTCATCGGTACAGTCGAGGGTCGCTTCTGCGCACGAGCTGTCGTCGATGCAGTTTTCGCAGGCGTCAGCCTGCTCCTCGAAATCAGCGTTCGCGTCGCCTTCGTCCTCACAGGACTCGGTGCATTCGGTGAGGTCCAGATCGTCATCGTAGCAATCTGCGTATTTCTCGCAGATTTGGCCGCAGTCGTAGTTTCGCTCGATTTCGTCGGCCGCCTCGCTGCATCCGACGCAGCCGAGGGCAAAGAGTGAAATGAAAAGTACGGGGATATTCTTGGTCATGGTGTTGCTCCTGGAGGGATCTGACGGTGCCTCCCAATAAATGGTGATATGCGACGAACGACGTGACAGTACGTAGGCGTGCACGAAGCACGGCCGCGTCAGAAGTCTCGACGTCGGAGAACCAGCGCGGGTATGCCGCTTGAAGTACGTGGCGCTAGATCGCTCGGCTCTTCGCCCAGGTATCGATCTCTCGCTCTGCCTTGTCTTTGGCGTACCCGTACCGTTCCTGGAGAGTCCCCACGAGCATATCGCGGTTTCCCTTGATGCGTTCTACATCGTCGTCGGTGAGCTTTCCCCACTGCTCACGCGCAGATCCGGCGAGCTTCTTCCAGTTTCCGGCGATTTGGTCCCAGTTCATCAATTCGTTCTCCATCATGAAGGCTATAGGTGAGTGAAAGGTGAGGGGTGGCGTCCAACCTCGACCTATTCGCCGTCGTGCGTAGCCAAAATGATGCCAAGACCACTCCTGCACCGAATCGAGCGGCATCCCGATGGTGCTAGACGCTTGGTCAACGCGCGAACCGGCGTTCATCTCGTGGGCTGGTGCCGAGTCCGGAGGAAGCGATTTGGGCGCGATCTGTGGCAGTTTGCCACACCTCCCGTGGCGTTTTGTCACAGGTGGCCGTCACCGGCGCTCCCAACGCCCCTGATGCTCGAGTCATCGCGGGTCCGACCCTGGAAGAAGTCCCAAGCGATGCTCAACGCGCGCACCTTGAAATTGAAATGCGTCTCGAGTCGACCACATGCCCCTCGTCCTTGATAGGCGACGACGTCACTGCCTGGGCAGTCACCAAACGTCGGCTCCTGGGCGATGTCCGTGCCGTCGCCACCAGCCATCAACGGATCGGTCGAGATGACATTGTGCCACTGTGCTTACCACCCGGGTCGAAGTCATCCGCGTGTTTGAAACCACCGCCGAAGATCGCGACTCCTGAACAGTCAGGTCACCGAGCCCCTGTGCTTGGACGAGCCCAAACTAGGTAATGCTCGAGCCTCAACTGCCGAAGCCCGCGTCGACCTACGTTTTCGAACCGACCGTTTCACCCACCAAGTCCACACGCCGGTGATGCTGAGGAGCGTCTCCAGCACTCCCTTCGAAGAGATTCGAAACCTGGCAGGAGTGCTCCCGGCTGATGCGGAAAAGCTCGGGGCTCAGAATCCTCCTTGACCGCTCTCGATTCTGCGCGTATTAACCAAATGGTTGAACTAAATAATTAAACAATGCGGTTCAACCGAATGGTGGAGATGGAAGACCGAGAGAAAGACACAAAGGAACGCATTTTCGCCGCCGCCGAGGCGGAGTTTTTGATGCGCGGCTACGCTGGATCGCGGATGCAGGCCATTGCGGACCGCGCCTCCATCAACAAGGCGATGCTGCACTACCACTTTGGCAGCAAGGACGAGCTCTTCGTCCAGGTCTTCAAGCACAAGGCCCAGGCCTTGTTCCCGCGCATCGAGGCCAAGCTCAAAGCGGAAAGCGACTTCATCGCCTTCGCCTGCAGCTTCGTCGAACTCTACATCTCGCACCTCGTCGAGAACCCGTTCCTGCCCTCCTATCTGTTTCAGGTTTCGACGACGCACCCCGAGCTCTTGCAGCAGGTCAACCTCGGTCTCCCCAAGCAGCTCATCCTTGCCTTCCAGACGGCAGCCGACGCCGGGACCGTGCGCCCACACGATCCGCGACAATTCATCATTTCCCTTCTCGGAATGTGCGTCATTCCCTTCATCGGGAAGAACGTGATCCAGGGAGCCATGGGCTTCGACGACGACGATTATTCGGCGCTCCTCCGCGCGCGCACGGCCGAACTGCAGAAGTACGTCGTTCTTCTTCTAACCCCCGAACGCGCACCTACAAGGAGCCCAGACCATGCCACGTCCGCGCCGCTTCGTTTCGCTCATTTTGGCTAGTCTTGTCGCGATCTCTTCGCAGCTGGCCCACGCCGAGGAGCCGTTGGGCATTCGCCTCGACGCCCTCCTTGCCTCCGCGAAGGAGCACAATCCCTCCCTCGCCAAGAAGCCGCTTCTCGAACAATCTCTCGAACTCGAGCAGTCACGGGCGACCTCGATGTACCTCCCACGGCTTTCTTTCAATGGAAAGGCGACCTGGCAATCGGAGGTGACCGAGGTCGACGTCCCTGTCCCCGGCGTTTCCATCTCACCGCCGCCCCAGGACCAATACCAAGCGACCCTCGATCTCGAGCAAACGATTTGGGACGGAGGCATCACTTCCGATCAGAAAAGGCTCATCCGGTCAAAATCCAAGGTGGAGCAAGAACGGGTCGAGCTCACGTTCTATCAGGTCAAAGAACGAATCCTGGATCTTTACTTCGGCGCCATCGTTCAACAGCGACTCGCCGAACAGGCCACGGATCTCGAAGAATACGTCGAGACTCTGATTGAAAAGACGGAGGTGCTCGTCGAGCAGGGGCTCGCCATCGAGCGGGACGTCTTGCTCCTGAGGGCGCGTCATCTGCAGGCCAAACAGGCTCACGTCGAGGCGGAGAAGTCCCTGGAAAGGATCCGCGGCAGCCTTGCAGAGCTAGCGAAGATGCCGCTTTCTCCGCGCTCACACTTCGATGTTCCGCGGGAAGACTGTCGTCAGCCGAGGTCCGGCGATTTCGAATCCAGCCGGATCAAGCGCCCCGAACTCGCACTCCTCGACGCCCAAGCCGAGCTTCTCGAAGTGCAGAAAGAGGCGTCCCATGCCGGCGATCGTCCCAGACTCGGCGCCTTCGCGACAGGCGGTTACGGACGTCCCGGCCTCAATTTCTTGAGCGACGAATTCGACTTCTTCTTCATCGGCGGCGTCCAGCTGTCCGTTCCGCTCAGCTACCTCTACACGGGGACCCACAGAAACGACACGCGCCAGGTCGCAGTCCAGAGGTCTCTGCTCGAGCGCGAACGAGATGCCGTCATGATGCAGGTCAACGTCGAGCGAGCCGCGCAGAGCACGGAAATCGCGCGACTCGACGAAGTGATCGCACTGGACGAGGGAGTCGTCCACTTGCGAGAGAGCGCGCGCAAGCAAACCGAGGCGCAAATCGCCCTCGGAACGGCGGCCACGGCGGACCTCGTGAGTGACCTCACCGAGGAAGATCGAGCCAAGAGTCAGCTGGCCGTCCACCAGGCACAGCGCAGCTTGGCGTGTCACGAACTTGCGCTCATCGACGGAAGATTATGAAAACTCGCCTACTAATGACCGGCCTCGTCGCCTTGTGTCTTCTCGTGGAGACGGGCTGCCAAGAGCGAAACGACGCTCACGACGCCGCTGGCGTGTTCGAGGCGCGCGAGACGGTCATCTCCGCAGAAGTCTCTGGTCAGATCGTGAAGATGCCCGCCGAAGAGGGCCACACCCTCGAAAAGGACGCCGTCGCTGCGGAGATCGACTGCGAGCATCTCGTCTTGCAGCGAGCTCGAGTCGTCGCCTCTGCGCAAGCCATCGGCGAAAAGACGACTGAGGCAGCCCCTCAGCTTGCGATCCTTCAGGCCGAGCAAAGGGCCATCGAATCGCAGCTTGCCGTCCAAAAGGAGCAGCTCGACGTCCTCGAACGCGAACGTGAACGTTTCGAAAAGCTGGTGGCTGCCAAGGCCGCACCCTCGAAGCAGCTCTCGGACATCGAAGGGCAGATCGCGATCCTAAAAAGGCAGATGGCCTCCACGCGGAGTCAGATGGACATCACCAAGCAGCGCCGGGCGTCGTACTCCGATCAGGTCGAGCTACAGAATCGCGCCACGACGAGCGAGCGTACCCCCACGCAGGCGCGCATCACCGAGATCGATGATCAAATCGAAAGGTGCCAAGTCAAAAACCCCCTGAAGGGGACAGTTCTCACCAAGTACGCCGAGCAGTTCGAGTTCGCGACGCCAGGTAAGCCGCTCTATCGCATCGCCGACCTGTCGACGATGACGTTGCGCGCCTACGTCACGGGGGATCAAATGGCACGCTTGAAGCTGAATCAAAAGGTTCGCGTCTTTCTCGACGACGGACAAGACGCTTTCCGCGAGCTTCGGGGGACCTTGACCTGGGTTTCCGACAAGGCCGAGTTCACCCCGAAAACGATTCAGACCAAGAGCGAACGATCGAACCTCGTTTACGCCGTGAAGGTACAGGTTCCGAACGATGGCACAGTGAAGATCGGCATGTACGGTGAAGCGGACTTCTGAAGTCTACTGAAGGAACGAGATGTCTGCGGTCGTCGTGGAGGGACTCGAAAAGTCGTATGGGGGAGAGAGCCTTCCCGCGCTTTCGAACGTGTCTTTCGAGGTGCGCTCGGGAGAGATCTTCGGACTCATCGGCCCTGACGGCGCCGGCAAGACGACGCTCATGCGTATTCTCACGACGCTTCTGCTCGCTGATCACGGTCGGGCGAGCGTGCTGGGACACGACGTCGTCGCGGACTTCGCTCTCATTCGTCCCATGTTGGGCTACATGCCCGGTCGCTTTTCCCTCTATCAAGATCTTTCCGTGGAAGAGAACCTGAGGTTCTTCGCCACCGTCTTCGGTACGACCGTTGAAGAGAACTATCACCTCGTCGAAGACATCTACAAGCAGCTCGAACCTTTTAAGACCCGTCTCGCCGGAAAACTCTCGGGGGGGATGAAGCAGAAGCTGGCGCTCTGCTGTGCTTTGATACATTCGCCGAAGATTCTGTTTTTGGACGAGCCGACTACCGGCGTCGATCCGGTTTCGCGCAAGGAATTCTGGGGCATGCTCGGGCGACTCAAAGACCGAGGGATCACGATTTTCGTGTCGACCCCCTACATGGATGAGGCCGCCCGCTGTGACCGCATTGCACTCATCCAGGGGGGCAAGATCATCGCGCTCGATGCGCTCGCTGAGCTATTGGCTGGGCATACCGATCCCGTTTACGCGGTGCGGGGCGAAGACAAGTTTCGTCTCCTCGGCGACCTCCGCGAGTACCCGTTCACACGTTCGTGCTTTGCCTTTGGGCAGGAGCAGCACCTCGTTCTACGAGATGGGAGCGAGGGACCGGCGGACGTCCTTCGCTATCTCGAGAGCCGCGGTCACTCGCGCGTTACCGTAGCGGTCATCGATCCCGACATCGAGGACGTCTTCATTGCTCTGAACCGGGGGGAACAGCGTGGTTGACTGGGTCATCGAAGCGGATGCGTTGACGAGGCGCTTCGGCGAATTTACGGCGGTCGACGCCATCAGCCTTCAGGTGAAGAGGGGCGAGATCTTCGGATTCTTGGGCGCGAACGGCGCTGGCAAGACGACGGCAATGCGGATCTTCTGTGGGCTCCTGGAACCGACCTCCGGACGCGCGACGGTGGCCGGCTACGACGCCATGACCGAGGCCGAGAAGATCAAGAAGGTCATCGGCTACATGAGCCAGAAGTTCTCGCTCTACGGAAAGCTCACGGTACGTCAAAACATCCGCTTCTTTGCGGGCGTCTACGGGCTGAGTCGCGCCAACGTGAAAGACAAGACGAATGAGATCCTGGCGCGACTCGACTTGAAGGGCGCGGCCGACTCGCTCGTCGACGACCTGCCCCTTGGCTACAAGCAGCGCATCAGTTTTGCGGTCGCCACGGTGCACGAGCCCCAGGTCGTCTTTTTGGATGAACCGACCGGCGGCGTCGATCCCATCGTACGGCGACAGTTTTGGGACATGATCTCCGAAGCCGCCGAGCGTGGCATCACGGCTTTCGTCACCACCCACTACATGGACGAAGCCGAATACTGCGACCGGATCTCCATCATGGTCGACGGCCGGATTGCAGCAATGGGGAAGCCCTCCGACCTTTGCGCGGAGCACCAAGCTCCGACCATCGACGACGTATTTCTCTCGCTCGCGCGCCAGGCAAAGCGTCATGGGGACTGAATCGAAAGACGATCGCCGCGCCACGCCTCATGCGCGCCCGAGGGGCGCCCGTGTTTTCTTTGCCTTCGTGCAGAAAGAGGCCAAGCACGTACTTCGCGACACACGCAGCCTCATCATCCTCCTCGGACTACCGGTCGTCATGATGGTGCTCTTCGGCTTCGCCCTGTCGAACGAAGTCAAGGATACCGAGTTCGTCGTCCTCAATCGGACCCCCGACCAGGAGTCTCTCCGTTTGACCGAGCGTATCAACGCGAGTCGCTACTTCTCCCTGGTCGGAAGCATCACGAACGAAGACGAACTGGACGCCTGGTTTCGGCGTGGTGACGCGCGATTTGGCGTCATCTTTCCTGGAAACTTTGCCCACTCTCTACGGCACGACGGGCGAGCTCAGGTTCGGCTCGTGGCGGACGCTTCGGATCCCAATACGGCAAACACCATCACGAACTACGCGAGCGCCATCATTGCTCAGTACGAACGCGAGCTCTCGCCCGCCACCGGCAGCCACGGCGGCATCACCGTCGAGAGTCGCATGCTCTACAATCCGCAGCTCAAGAGCAGCTACATGTTCGTCCCGGGCGTGATGACGCTCATCTTGATGCTTCTCGGTGCGATGATGACCTCGGTCTCCATCGTCCGGGAAAAGGAGCGCGGTACGATGGAAATCCTGCTGGTCTCGCCCATGAACCCGCTCATGGTCATCATCGGCAAGGTCGTACCGTACACCGTCCTTTGTCTCGTCGACGTTTTCATGATCTTGGCCTTGTCCTACGGCGTGCTGGAAATGCCGGTCGGGGCCAATCTCCCGCTACTCTTGGGAGAAAGCTTGCTCTTCATCTTGACGACGTTGGCTCTCGGCTTGGTCATCTCGAATCTGGTCGACCAGCAACAAACGGCGATGTTCGTTGCTCTGGTCGGCCTTCTGATGCCTTCTCTCGTCTTCAGCGGCTTCATGTTTCCCATCGAAAACATGCCCGTGGTGCTGCGCTTCATCAGCCACATCGTCCCGACTCGCTGGTTCTACGAGATTGCCAGCAACGTGATGATCAAGCATTTGGGCTTCGAGAGCGTTCTGAAGCCGACGCTGATTCTGCTCGCGATGACGCTCGGTCTTCTCGGGCTCGCGTTCCGCACCTTCAAGAGGAGGCTCTAGTCGTGCAAAACCTCCTCTACATTCTCCAGAAGGAGTTCCTGCTCATCTTTCGAGACAAGACGATCCTGCGGCTCATCTTCGTCATGCCCGTGATGCAGCTCATCCTGATCCCGCTGGCGGCCGACTACGAAGTCAAGCACATCTCCATCGCAATCGTGGATCACGACCATTCGATGATGTCGGAGCGTCTCGAGCACAAGATTGGCTCGTCGAACTACTTCCGTATCGTAGCGACGCCACCGAGCTACGCAGCCGCCAAGGCGCTCGTCGAAGAGGGCCGCACCGACATCGTTCTCACGGTCCCGCCCGGGTTCGAAAGAGATTTCGAGCGCACGGGGACCAGCTCGCTCCAGCTCGCCGCCAACGCCGTCAATGGTGTACGGGCGGGACTAGGTACTGCCTACGCGGCGTCCATGGTGCGCGAGTTTCAAGAGCAGCTCGCCAAGACGCCTCCAAAACAAGCACATGCCGTGGAGGCTCCGCGCATCGAGATCACGACCGCCGGCTTCTACAATCCCCACATCGAATACCCGAAATTCATGGTGCCTGGGATTCTCGGCATCCTGGTCACCATGGTGGGCGCCTTCCTTTCCGCTCTGAACATCGTCCAAGAGAAGGAATCCGGCACCATCGAGCAGATCAACGTTACCCCGATCCGAAAGTACGAGTTCATCCTCGGTAAGCTGATCCCGTTTTGGGTGCTCGGGATGATTTCGATCACGCTCGGAGTCATCGTGGCGAAAATCGTCTTCGGACTATGGCCCCTCGGGTCGCTCTTCGCGCTCTATGTGTTTTCGGCCCTCTATCTCGTTGGCGTGCTCGGTATCGGACTCTTCGTCAGCACCATCAGCGAGAGCCAGCAACAGGCGACCCTCGTGTCATTCTTCATCATGATGATCTTCGTGCTCTTGGGCGGTCTCTACACACCCATCGAGAGCATGCCCCCTTGGGCACAGGCGATTGCGGCGGTGAACCCGCCCTCGTACTTCATCGAGGTGGCGCGAGCGATCTACATCAAGGGCAGCACGCTTTCGGACTTGCTACCGGCGCTGGTGAAGCTGTGCGCCTTTGCCATCGTCTTCAATGGTCTTGCCGTTTGGAACTATCGGAAGCGATCGACCTGAAGCCGGACGTCGCACGCGCCTCTCATGCAAAATACTGATGCTTGTTGCCTGAGCTATCAGTTATTTGCATGAATCAGGCCGGTCCGCGCCCGGCCTGGGCGTTCTACGCCCCACGCATCGCGTCGATCGGAGACATGCGCGCGGCTTGGACGGCTGGGAACAGCCCGCCCAAGAAACCCATCGTTGCGCCGGCGATGAGGGAGCCGATGAGGATGCCCGGGGAGGGGTCGAACGAGAACGAAATCTCCTGCCAGGTCGAGAAGTTCATCATCGAAAAGCGGACCGCCCCCATCCCCAGGCTGGCGATCGTTCCGATCAGTCCGCCACCGAGGGCGAGCAGCATCGCTTCGAAGACGAACGACACCAAGATGGCGAATCTCGAAAAGCCGAGCGCTTGCAGTGTGCCGATCTCTCGGCTGCGTTGGCTCACGGCCGCATACATCGTGATCGTGGCTCCAATCATCGCGCCAATCGAGAAGAAGAGGGCGACCATGATGCCGATCGCGCTGATGAATATCGAAGTTCCTTCGGACTGCTTCTCCCAGTAATCGACCTCGCGAAAGGCATCGAGGCCGAGCTGCTTGTCGTGTTCGATGGCGTCCGCGAAAACATCGAAAGCTGCCGGTGACTCGAGCTGAACGATGACCGACGAGGAGACGCCTTCGCGGCCAAACGCCGAGCGCAGGGTATCCACGTCGACCCACACCTCGGAGTCGAAGGCGCTTCCGCCGGCGTCGAACACACCGACGACGGTTACGGGGCGATTCTTCTTCAGATCGAACTTTTGTCCGAGGCCCATGCCCGCGAAGTTCCCGACCAGATTGGAGCCGATCACGGCCTCGTCCGTGCCGGGGTTTGCGGGACGCCCTTCGATGATCTTGAGCTCCTTGCGCATCTCGTAGCTCTTGGGCTCCACACCGCGCACCTGGACGTTCGAGATCTTGCCGTCCGAGCCCATTTTTTCTTGCGCAATCACCACCACGACCTCACGAGCGGCCACCGTGGTACCAGCCTCCTTCTTGGCGCCGGGCGCTGCCATGACGATGCCCGTCGTCTGGGTCGTGAGACTGCTGGCGAGCTCGGTCTCGGCGCCCTTGCGGATCACCAGGGCTCGGTCGCGCGCTCCGGTCGATACCAGGGTTTGCTGGATGCCGCGCGAAAGCATCAGGGCCGACGCGAGCACGAACACGACGAGAGCGATGCCAAAGGCAGCGGCGAACGTCGTCGTTTTGCGAACGAGCAGGCTACGTACGTTGTAACTGAGCGGTACGAACATGGGGTGCGTCTCTTTTCACAAGCTCCGCAGAGCGCCGATGACGTCGAGTTTGGAAGCTTGGTAGGCGGGAACGGCCGCCGCCAAGAGACCGAGGACCAGCGCCAAAACGATGGCGAGCACGGAAGTGAGGGTCGATATCTGAAAGTACGGGAAGAACGCTCCCATGTTTTCTTCGAGGAAGCGCCCCATCCCGCCCTCGACGAGCGGGTAGGAGATGGCCAACCCGAGCACTCCGCCCAGGAGCCCGATGGCTGCTGCCTCGCCGAAGACGAACAGCATCAAGTGCTTGGGCAGGAACCCGATCGCTCGCAGCACCCCGTACTCGTGAGTGCGCTCGCGAACACCCATGGCGATCGTGTTGCCCAAGATGAGCATCATGATGACCAAGATGACGACCGACACGACGTCGAGCGCCTTGAGCACCGCGCTGATCATCCCCAAGAAGCTCGTGTTGAAGGCTCGCTCGTCCTGACTCATCGTTTGGATGTCGCGCTCCTCGAACTTGAGATCGATCTTTTTGGCCATATCGGCGGGGCGCTTCCCCTTTTCGATGCGGCTCGTCACCCAGCCGATGGTGTCAGCGCCGTTTTGCCAGTTCTTCTTGATCCACTCGTTGAGGTAATCGTAGTGAAAAAAGAGCGACGTCCGGTCCATGGATTTGCGGCTCGTGGTGTAGATCCCCGACACCTGAAACTGCCAATCGCCGTAGAAGATCGTCCCCTGCAGGGTGATCTTGTCTCCGACCTTCCAGCCCAGTTTCTTCGCGATCGCATCACCAACGATCACGCCGGTGCGATTCTGAAACCAGCTCTCGCGCTGCTCGGCGGGCACTTCGATCTCGTCGTATACCTCCAGAAATGAACGAGGTTCGACGGCCATGCTCGCGAAAAACTCGTTGGGGTGGTTCGGGTCCTTGGCGCCGAACCAATTCGCGGCAGCAGCCACCTTGACGCCTTCGACTTGCCGGACCTCGTCCAGGTACTTGCCGGGCATCGGCATGATGAAGCTCACCTTGTGGCGGGTGACCACGCGGTCCTGAGCGGCGAATTCCGCTGCCATGGTCCAGGCGGAGAGCACCGTGCGGAGCATGACGAAGGCCAAGATCGCCACGGCCACTCCGAGAACGGTCATCACCGAGCGGAAGCGGGACCGCAGGACGTTGCGCACGCCGAGCGTCGAAAGCCTCATGACACCAAACGCCCCTTGTCCAGCTGATGCACGACCCGCGCGGATTCGGCGGCGGCTGGATCGTGGGTCACCATGATGATGGTTTTTTCGAACTCCTTGTTGAGCTTGCCGAGGAGGACCAGGATTTCTTCAGCGCTCTTGCGATCGAGATCACCCGTCGGTTCGTCGGCAACGATGATGCGTGGGTCGGTCACGATGGCGCGCGCGATCGTGACTCGTTGCTCCTGACCGCCCGATAGTTCGCGGGGGTAGTGCTTCATTCGGTCTTCGAGGCCGACGACCCTGAGCGCCGTTGTCGCACGCTCCTTGCGCTCGCTGCTCGAGAGGCTCGTGAGGAGTAGAGGCAGCATCACGTTCTCCAGAGCGGTGAGCACGGGCATGAGGTTGAAGGTCTGGAACACGAAGCCCACGTTTTGAGCGCGCCACTTGGCTCGGGCTCCTTCGCTCATCTTGTTGAGATCGGCTCCTGCCACCTGGAGCGTGCCGCTGGTGGGACTATCGAGCCCTGCGATCAGATTGAGCAGGGTGCTCTTGCCGGAGCCCGAAGGGCCCATCAGCGCCTCGAACGAACCCTTCTCGATGTCGAGATCGAGGTTCGTGAGGACTTCGACTGCTTCTGACCCACGGTGGTACGTCTTCGTCAGACTCTTGATCGCTACTTCCATTGTTTCCGACATGGCTTTCTCTGCTTCGCTCGATTCACTCAGCTGTTTTTTCTTTGATGCGCTGTCCGTCGGCCAAGGTCTGCGGTGGGCTCGCGACGAGGCGCGTCCCTGGGCGCGGGCCGCTCATCACCTCGAAGCCGCTGCCAAAGGAGGGGCCCAACGTCACCGGAGTCATCCGTACGACGTCACCGTCCACGACGAACACGACTTTGCCGCCAGCTCGCTCAGCGACGGCTGTGCCTGGCACGATCGTCTTCGGTGGCGCCTTCATCGCTTCTTCGTCGAGTTCCTCGGCCAAGAAGCTGACCCACGCAGACATGTCGGGCAAAACCCCTTCGATCGGATCCACGAAGGACACCTTCACCTTCACCGTGGCCTTGGCGCGGTCCACCTCGGGGGTGATCTCTTTCACCTTGCCGCGGAGTCGTCGGCTTGCGTACGCGTCGAGGACGATTTCAGCAGGCGCGCCCGGTTTTACCTGCGCGAGCCGGGTTTCTGGGATGTCGGTTTCGACGAGCAACGTGGAGAAGTCCGCGATGGTGATGCCGCCCATGTCGACGCTCACTCCTGCGGGCTGCGGTCCTACGAACTCCCCTACTTGAGGAGGCTCGTTGACGACGGTCCCGTCGATGGGCGCTACGAGGACGAGGTTCTTCAGCCCCGTCTCGAGGACCTTCACTTGAGCCGCGAGCGCGCTGGCCTCGGCCTGCGACGCCGACTCGGCGGCTTCGGCCGCTTTGACGCGCTCGGCCAGCGATGCGGCTTTGGCGGCGAGGTCTTCGACAATGGCCGTGGGCGTCACTCCAGCCGCGGCGAGCTTCTTTTCGCGCGCGAGCTGTTGCTCGATGTCTGCCAAGTCGGCCCGGGCCGTCGCCACTTGCGCTCCGGCGCCCTTGGATTGGGCGTAGGCCGCGGCGACCCGCGACTTGGCCGCCAGAATGTTGGCCGCGTCGTCGGCCGCATCGAGCTCGAGCAAGGGATCGCCAGCCTTCACCTGGTCACCTTGCCGAACGTGGACCGCGGCCACGCGTCCAGGAACTTTGGGAGCAATCTTCGAGCTGCGATC
Source organism: uncultured Polyangiaceae bacterium (assembly GCA_965652275.1). Classification (GTDB taxonomy): domain Bacteria; phylum Myxococcota_A; class Polyangia; order Polyangiales; family Polyangiaceae; genus NIC37A-2. The sequence continues at coordinate 28,346 of CBFGUR010000024.1, forward strand.
CGCGTCTACGTAGCCCGTCGCCGTGAGTTCGACTTGGGCCTGGGCCGGTGACACCGTGGCAACCTCGGTGAGCTCGACCTCCGTCTTGAACGCCTTGGCTTCGAGGAGCGGAAGTGCCCACGCAACTCCGCCTGCCAAGGCACCGAGCACGGCGAGCCAGACGAGCCAACCGTACCTTCGCTAGCTCTTGGGACGCGACGCGCTCCGGTCGATGCGTAGCGACGCGAGATCTTGGGAGAGGTTGTCGTTCATTTTCGGGTGGGGGTGAGGCGGTGGGCGACGCCACGGCTTGAATGAAACAGACGGCTGGCGGCGTTTTACTCCCCCAGGAGACCCGCCGCGAGATCGGATCTTCACCCCCTGACATTCAATGTCAGGAGCGTTTCACCTCAGCTGAAACATCTCCAGGCCCTCGGTTCGCCTCGTCACCTCCACCCGCTCAGTGATCTCTCCGCGCGGGCCCCACGTCCGAGGCGAGCCGCGCAAGGGGCGCCAGGTTTCCTCGAAAAAGGGACGGCCTTTTGCCAGCGGCGACGTCTCCCGACCCGGTGTGTGCTCGTCCGGACGTCCCCTGATAGAATCGAGGCACGAAGATGGACTATCTGGTGAAGTTCGATGCGCTGTCCTGGCGATCGCCGATTCCGGGGGTTCGAGAGAAGCGCTTCGGCCACGGGGGACGCATCCTGAGACTCGTCGAATACGAGCAGTCCATGGAGCCACATTGGTGTGTGAGGAGTCACGTCGGCCACATCATCGAAGGCATCCTCGAGTTCGAGTTTGCGGGTCGTTCCGTCACGGCGACGACGGGCGACGCAATCTTCATCCCGGCTGGCGCCGAGCATGCCCATCGTGTCATCGTTCGCACGAAAACGGCTACCGCGCTTTTCGTCGAGGATGGCTCCTCCGCCTGAAGGCTGGGGCGGTCTCGAGACGAGCGCCTTCGCGCGTCTCCCGTCAGGCGTCGAGCACCCGGCGTACGGCTACGCCGAGAGTTTCGGGGGTGAAGGGCTTCTCCAGAAGGAGTACGCCAGATTCCGGATCGTCTAGGCTCGAGACCATGTCCGGGGCGTAGCCGGACATGAACAGGATTTTCAGGTTCGGATTCGCGTTCTTCAGCCGTTCTGCAAGCAACCTGCCACCGACCTCCGGCATGACGACGTCGGTCAAGAGGAGATCGAGACCACCCGAGACGTGCTCGAAGATCGAGAGTGCTTGCGCCCCATTTTTGGCTTCGACCACCTGATAGCCGAGTTCCGACAGCGCTCGCACCGTCAATCGCCGCAGCTGTTCCTCGTCCTCGACGACCAGGATGGTCTCGTTCCCCTGCACGCTCTTGGGCAAAGCGTCCCGCTCTTGAACGTCGGACTCGTCGCTGGTGACGGGCAAGAACACACGAAAACTCGTCCCTACGTCGAGCTGGCTGTCCACACTGATGAACCCGCCCGCGTGCTTGATGATCCCGTGGCAGGTCGAAAGTCCGAGCCCCGTTCCCGACCCGACGTCCTTCGTCGTGAAGAATGGCTCGAAGATCTGGCGCATGGTTCTCTCGTCCATTCCAATCCCCGAGTCGGCCACCCGAATGACGACATAGTTCCCGGAAGCTGCGTCAGGAGGTCGCTCCCGCGAGTCCCTGGCCAGAGCGACGAGGGAGGTTTCAATCACGAGCCTCCCTCCATGTGGCATCGCATCCCGAGCATTGACCGAAAGATTCATGATCACCTGTTCGAGGGAACCGGGGTCGATGCGCGTTCTGGGGAGATTCTGTGAAAGGCGTGCTTCCAGAACGACGTCCTCGCCGACGACTCGACCTAGCATGCGCTGCAAATCACCGATGATTTCATTGACGTCGACGACCCGGGGCACCATCGCTTTACGCCGCGAAAATGTCAGCAGCTGGGCCGTCAGTGTTTGAGCGCGTTTGGCCGCTCGCTGGACTTCCTCGAGATCTCGATACGGCCCAGTTCCGGGCTCGATGTGTTCCATCGCGAAGCGACTGAAACTGAAGATCGCCGTCAGGATGTTGTTGAAATCGTGGGCAACTCCCCCCGCGAGCCGCCCGACCGCCTCCATTTTCTGAGCCTGACGTAGCTGCTCTTCTAGGGTGCGGGTCTCCGTGAGATCCACTACGACACCGACCAAGTGGCGAGCGCGGCCATCTTCGTTTCGAGATACTGCCTTGACGAAGACCGCAATGTCGATCCAGTTGCGCTCTGGATGTCGGACTCGGCACTCGACAGACAGACGCGCTTCGTTTCCTACGAGGAACGCTCGAATCTCGCCCATCGTCCGCGAACAATCTTCGGGATGAATCAACGGCTCGAACCATTTGAGGAGTCCCCAGCCCGTCGGTACGTCCTCCTCTCTCTGACCCAGGAGCTCGAGGAGCCGCGGGCCGACGTACTCGACGTCGTGCTCCATGTCGAACTCGAAGATCCCCGCGCCGGTTGCTTCGACCGCCATGCCCCGACGCCGTTCCTCCCGACGCGCATCGGCCTCCAGACGCCGTTCCGATTTCTTCGTCCGGGAAGCTACGAGCTCGCGTCGTACAGCGACTCCGAGTCGAGCCAAGTTTCCCTTGAGCAAATAGTCGCGAGCACCGACGCGCATTGCCTCCACGGCCCTCTCTTCGCCGAGCGCTCCCGAAACGAAGATGAACGGCGCATCCGCCGTCAGCTGCTGCACGACCGAGAATGCGCGAAGTCCATCGAAGTCGGGCATTCTGAAGTCCGAAAGGATGACGTCCCAAGGTCCGCTCGCGAGCTGCCTTCTCAGATCCTTTTCGTTGTCGACACGCTGCCACTCGAGCTCGAAACCGGCGCGTTCGAGCTCGATCCGCTCGAGCTCCGCGTCTTCGTCGTCGTCCTCGATGAACAATACGCGAATCTGTTCGTTCATAGGCTCCTCCTCCCCACTTCCGGGGGCTCTAATCCTTTCTCGTCCAGGTGCCGAAAGCCTCCTGCGACCGAAAAGTGGAACGTCGTGCCGACGTCCTTCTCGCTTTCGACCCAGATGCGGCCGCCATGCCGGTGAATGACCCTCTGCACCGTGGCGAGTCCAATGCCCGTGCCCTCGAATCTTTCTGCGGAATGAAGGCGTTGAAACGGGCCGAAGATGGCGTCCGCATACTCCATGTCGAAACCGACTCCGTTGTCTCGAATGAAGCAAGACTCGGAGCCGTCTGCCTCGACACCAAAGGCAATGCGCGTGAGAGGGCGCTCTCTGCTGAACTTCCAAGCATTGCGTAGAAGGTTCTCCAATGCAGACTCGATGAGGTTCAAGTCGACGTTCGCCATGAGTTGCTCGTCGACTTCGAACGCCGCTGGGCGGTCGGGCTCCGTCTCTTGTAGTCCGGTGAGGATCCGGGCGACGAGCTTGCCCACGGGGACCGGGCGTGGAGACAGCGAGACGCGGCTGACCTGGGAAAGGGCGAGCAACCCGTCAACCCGCCTTTCCATGCGCTCGGCTGCCGCCGAAATCCGACCGAGGTAGTGCTGCCCCTGTTCGTCCAGAGCCGGACCATACTTCTCCGCGAGGATTTGGCTGAATCCTCGCATGCCTCTGAGGGGCTGCCGCAAGTCATGAGAAACGGAGTAAGCAAAGGTCTCGAGCTCACCATTGAGTCGCCGGAGCTCGTCGACGTGAAAGGCTAGCTTGGCGTTCTTCTCGGAGAGTTCGTCGAGGAGTTCTTGGCGTGCCGCAGCGACTTCACGGGCAACCCGTGCCTCGGTCTCCTTTTTCTGCAAGTCGTCGCGAATCTTGCGATTCTCGTCCTCGAATTGCTTGCGCCTCAGCTGTGCTCGAAGCCTCGCCTTGATGACTTCCAAGCTTGCCGATTTGCCGACGTAGTCGTCCGCGCCCGCGTTAATGCCCTCGATCAGCGAATCCCGCCCCTCGCTAGCGGTCAGAATGATGACCGGAATATCGCGCAGCCTGGGTGAAGCTTTGATGAGCTGACACGTATCCGTGCCGGACATTTCCGGCATCAACAGGTCGAGTAGGATCGCATCGACTTGCTCGACCTCCAGGAGCGACAAGGCCTCTTCTCCCGAGCGAGCGCGGACCACTTCGTATCCCTCCCGTCGCAGCTCGTGCGCAATGAGCCCCAAGAACGTCAGACTGTCGTCGACGGCCAAGATCCGCTTGGGACTCAACAGACTCGTGGTTCGAGTTTGCTGCGGCCCCGAAGCCCGCAACATGGCTTTCAAGCGCACCAAGAGGACGTCGAGCCCGTCGCCCTTTCGGGCATACGCATCGGCTCCGCTCTCCAGGGCGGCAACTTCCGACGCAATCTCCTCCGCCGCAGTCAAAAGCAGGCAAGGGGTGCGACTCAGACCGGCGTCGAGGCGCATGCGGCGGATGAAGTCGGCGCCGCCCATGTCTGGCATGATGCCGTCGACGATGATGCCAGCGGGATGAAGGTCGGCGGCTACCCGCAGACCCTCCTCTGCGGAGCTGGCCTGAGCGGTGAGGTAGCCAGCGTCGTCGAGAAAGTCAGCCAGCTCGTGACGGAAAGTCAGACTATCGTCGACGATGAGGAGCCGTGGCGGAAGCTCGGCGCTGTCCTTGGGCGCTCCTCGTCTGAGAAGCCCCCGCGCCCGATGGATTACGGCGGCGACGTCATACGGCTTTCCCATGAACTCGTGGGCACCCTCGCTCAGCCCTCGAACTCGATCTTTGACCTCGTCCGCCGACGACAAGAGGATGACTGGGATCTCCCGCGTTCGATCATCGCTGCGAAGCTCACGGAGTAGCGACACCCCATCATCGCCCGGAAGAACGACGTCCAGTACGATCAACTCGGGAGGCGTCCGCCCGACTTCGAGCCGAGCTTCCTCCACTGTAGAACAAAGCGTGGTGCGGTATCCGGCGTCTCGAAACGCCTCGTCGAGGTCCATCCGCACCGTCAAGCTGTCGTCCACAATCATGACTGCCATGTCGTGTGCTCCTTGCATCGTTGCGTAGTCAGTACGCCGAGTGCGGACGCAATTTTCGAGAGAGGGAGTATCTGTCGAGCCGCGCCGAGCCGGACGGCCTCACCGGGCATACCGAACACCACGGAGCTCTCCTCGTCTTGCGCGATGGTCTGTGCGCCCGCCTCCTTCAGCCGTAAGAGTCCCGTCGCGCCGTCCTTTCCCATGCCAGTCAAGAGGCATGCCACCGTCGAAGGTCCCATATCCGCAGCCAACGACTCGAAGAGGACATCGACCGAGGGCCTGCACGAATGCCTCTCTGCGTCGTCGGTGAGTCGTAGCGCTCCGGCACGATGCTCGAGGTGCTTTCCCGGTGGCGCCATGATCACACAGCATCCGGAAGGGAGCGCCTCTCCGTCGTCCGCGTAGCGCACCGAAAACGGCAGCTGCGCGTCCAGCCAATCCGTCATCGCTTTCCCGAAGGGCTCGGCGATGTGGAGGACCAAGAGAATGGGAGTACGGAACGTCGCGGGTAGACTTCGCAGGATGGTCAAGACTGCGCTTGGTCCGCCCGTCGACGCGCCTACGGCCACGACCTTCGCGTCTCCCGAAACGAAGGGGGAAGAAGCTGGCTGTGTCTCGACTCCGCCAACGGCCCCCAGGCGTCCAAGTACCGCACGGGGATGCCGAATCACGCGGATGCGCGACACCAGGCGAACGGCGCGCTTGAGTCGCTGTTCCCAATCGGTGTCTTGTTCGCGTCCGTCGGGCTTTTCGAGCACATCGACGGCCCCCGCAGCCAGGGCGTCGTAAGTACGGAACTGTTCCCCTCGGTTCATCGACGATGAGACGATGAGAATAGCCGTAGGAAAGTGAGCCATGATGTATTCGGTCGCCGCTAGCCCGGTCATGATGGGGAGCATCATGTCCATGGTCACGACGTCGGGGGCGAGCTTCCTGCACAGTTCAATCGCGGTCTTTCCATCCCCGGCTTCGCCGACCACCTCGAACTCCTCCGAGGCCGAGAGCATATCGACGATGTATCGCCTGATCGTCAGCGAATCCTCTACGACCAGCACGCGACATGGCCGTCCCGGTTCCCTGTCCGCAGGAACGCTCACACGAACCTCCGCATGTACTCGAGCAGCACCTCTTGATCGAAGTCGCTCTTGACCATGTAAGCTCGGGCGCCCACCTGCATCCCTCTGCGTTTGTGCTCTGGACTGTCTAGCGACGTGACCAAGATGGAGGGGATATCCTTGAGGTGGGGATCCGCAGCCACATGCTCGAGGAACTCGAACCCATTCATCTCGGGCATTTCGACGTCGACGACGAACGCGCCGTAGCGTTTCTCCTGAGCTTTTCTCAGAGCTTCGACGCCCGACACCGCGAGGTCTACCTCGTAGCCAGCGGACTCCAAAATGCTCTGCTCGAGCATCCTCGTGGTCAGAGAGTCGTCGACCACCAGGATCGGCTTTTTGGCAGTTCTTCGGGCGGCAGGGGCCGGAGCCGCTGGGAAGGCATCGGTGTTTTCGACGAGAGCACCCGGTGACAAGACCAAGACTGGGATGCCGGATTCGTCCAGCGCTACGGCCTGCACGATCTCATGCGCGAGAGCGTGAGACGGAACGTTTTGGGTTACGATACTGTGGGCGGCTCCGATGCGCTCGACTCCCAGGGCGACCGAGCCTCGTTCGGATCGAACGAGAACCGCCGCCTGCATTGATCTTTCCCCCGGGAAGAGTCCGGGTCCGAGGACTCTCTCCATGGAAACGAACGGCACCAACGCGTTTTCGACCAACAGTTGATCCCGTCCCTCCTCTCGACGGACATCGGTCCCTCGGATCTTCAGTGCTCGCTGGACCGAGTCGAGTGGAATGTAAGCACCGATCCCTCCAGAGGACACGGACAAGGCGTCGAGCGCCGAGAGTGTGAATGGTACATCGAGAGTGAAGGTGGTTCCTCTTCCCTTCTCCGTGGAAAGTGAAAGCTCCCCTCGCAAGGTATTGACTGCGGACTTGGCCGCCCCAAGACCCACGCCTCGCCCAGCCACTCCCGAAATCTGCTCTGCGGTGGAAACCTCGTCCCTCAGAACCAACTCCCCCAGCGCCACCTCACCGATATCTTCGGCTTGTAAAACCGTGAGGTCGCCGCGCCGGACCAGAGCTTCCTTGATCCGGTCGAAATCCAAGCCCCGTCCGTCATCGCTACATGTGGCAATGAGCCGCGGGCCCTTTCTCTCGAAGCCGAGGACGATGCACCCCTCGGGGTCCTTGCCGCGGCGCTTTCGTTCTTCCACAGGTTCGATGCCGTGAGCGATCGCGTTCTGGACGAGGTGCACCATTGCTTCACGAACCCCGGCGTGGATTCGAGCATCGAGGTGTGTTGCACCTATCTTCGTCTCGAAGCGTACCTTTCGTGACAACGCACGGGATGCCGTACGTGCGATCTGTTCGAGGTCCGTCGTAAGACTTCGCACGGGCACGAGCCTCATGCTCGTCGCTGAATCTCTGACTTCGCCCAGCACGTTCACCAGGGAGTCGTTCTTTTCTTCGATGGCTCGCTGAACGCCGTCCATCTCGGCGATGAGTCCAAGCAGTCGCTCGTTTTGGCCTCGGTCCGCGCCTTCGGCTAGCTGCTGGACGGATCGCTTGATCGCAACCAGCAGCGAGTCCATCTCTCGCAACCTTCGAGCTGTAGAAGATGCGCCCCTGTGAGCATCCACGGCGACTTGGAGCAGGCGGTCCAAATCTCGAACGGACACGCTGACGCCTTCTCGTGTCGCGATTGCGGGCACGCGCTCTTCCTGGGCCACTCGGGACTTTGGTTCGTTGTCCAACGTCTCGACGAGCTCGCGGATCCTTCCCACCAGAGCGAGACCCCGGTCGATCGCGTCGCTTTCAACGGGTCCTCCGCTGTCTCGATGCGGGGCTAGTACGTCTTCGAGTTCGTGCGCCCGGTCGGCGATGTCCGCGCGACGGACGACGCGCGAGGCCCCCTTGAACGTGTGGGCGAGGCGGAAGAGACGCTGGACGAGCTCGGGGTCTTTCCCCTTGTCGAGGTCGAGAAACCCCTGCGTCAGACCCTCCAGGAGCTCCTGGGACTCGATCCGAAAGTACTTGTAGGGGTCCTTTGCCATGACTCAAGCGGATTGAGTGCGCACGAGGCGCATCAAATCGTCGGAAAGGGACGTGAGCTGTGAGGCGGTCTGCAGGGTTTGCGAAGAGCTCGCCTCCGTTTCCTTCGTCGCCTGCGCGACGTTCGAAATGGCGACGTTCACCTGCTCGACGGCTGTCGCCTGTTGCTTCGTGGAGAGCTCGATCTCCTGCCCGGCTTCCATCGTCGATACGACGATCTCGTCGATTCTGGAGAAGGCCGATTGGAGCTCCTCGAACCGCGAAGTCCCCGCGTCGACGGTCTTTGCCCCAGTCTCCGTCGCCATGACCGTGGAGTTCACCGCCGTCCGGATCTCGTCTATGAGGGCGCGGATCTCCTTGGTCGACCCGCCCACGCGATCGGAGAGCTTGCGGATCTCTTCTCCGACGACCGAGAACCTGCGGCCCGCGTCACCCGCGCCAGCCGCCTCGATCGTGGCGTTGATGGCGAGGATGTTCGTCTGCTCCGACAGTTCGTTGATGATCTCCAAGATCCCGCCGATCTGTTGGGACTTCCGACCAAGCGTGAGCATATGCTCGACGATCGCGTCCACTTGGCGCTTGATCGAGAGAACGGATTCTCGAGAACGCTCCACGGCGTCGTGACCCGTCCGCGCGCTCTTGGCGCTATCAGCAGCCATCCGAGCCACGTTCTTGCCGCTCTCGGCGATTTGCCGCGAGGTCGCTAGGAGCTCACTTATCGTCGTACTGATCTCGCTCATCGCCGTCGCTTGCTCGCGAGCGCCAGATGCCTGCTGGGTGGCCGCAGCTTGGAGTTCGGCCGAAGAACTCCGGATGTGTTGGACAGACGTTCCGACTTGGTTCGTGATGACCCTCGTGAGCAGGACACCGCATATCGCCGCCATCAGGGCCGTCATGATGGCGGTCGCAACCAATCGCGAGCGCGCTGAATGCGCCGTTGCCGTTGCCTCATTCTGACCCCGCTCCCGATTGCGCTCGGCAGCTTCGACCAGGGCACGCAGCTTCACCCTGAGTGCCTCGTATCGGGGGACGAGCTCGCTTTCGAAGGCACGTTCGATGCTTTCGGCGTCCTGTGCAGCCTTGCTCATCTTCAGGATGCTCCGTGTGGCCTTGGCGTGATCCTCGTACGCTGTAGCGATGGCTTCGATGCGATCCGCCGCGGCGTCGTCGTCCGTACGAGTACGGATCTGCTCGAGAGTTGCCTGGAACTCCGCGTCGGCGGCCTCGAGATCGCGGAGATACTTTTCGTCGAGCACGAAGAGATACCCCCGGACGCTCGCCACCTTTCTCTGGATAGTCGCGTTCAAGCGTTCGGCTTCGATGAGATCCTGGCCGGCGTGATCAATCACCCGATCCTTGCGCTCCACCACGTTGCCAAGGGCGATGAGCGCGACCACCGCCATCACGATTGCCAAAAGGGCCATCGCGGAAAAGCCGACTCCCAGTTTCTGACCATACGTCCAGTTCTTCTTCATGATTTCACGTCTCACTTCTCGTCGCGCTCGCTGCCGGAAGCGTGATCGCCCTGATCAGGTCGCGGGCCCCTGCGATCTTCATCGGATCCTTGCCATCGACCAGAAGAGCCCGCGCGGGTTCCTCGTTTCCGGATCGCCCCGGAGCCGACTGGATGTTGTCTCTCGAAACGACAACATAGCCCAGCTGCTCGTCGCAAAGTATCGCGCATGTTCGGTCTTCGCGGAGGATCACGAGCCACCCTTTGTTGGTTCGAACCGGAGCTCGGCCCAACAGCAGCCCTCCATCGTAAACCACGACGAGCGCCCCGCCGATCCCGGCTAGTCCGACTACGGCGTGGTGATGGGATGGGAGAACGGTGAGCGGGGGGCAGCGAAAGAATCCGCCGATGTCCTCGACGGGGAGGGCGCGCCTGAGTTCTCCGATGCGCACGATCAAAAAGCCGTGCGTACTCGACTTTTCCTCCCGGCGAGCGCGGGCGAAGGCTTCATCGAACTCGGCTCTGAGAACCTCGGTCAACGGATAAGGTGGCTGTTGAGTCATGCCTGTTCCCCGCAAGCTTCGAGTTCTGCTCGACACACCCGTATCAATGTGTCTCGACTGAAACCGCCGCCGAACAACAGGATGCGCGAAGCATCCTCGCGTGCGAAGAGTTCGATTGCCCTCGAAAGTTCCCGACGAGCGACGACGTGGTCGTCGCTTCGTCGTGCCAGGCGCCCCAACTGAAGGTGGGGCATCGCAAACGCCGCGTCGAGATAGCAAGCCGTACGGCTGTGTTCGAAAGACGCACGAAAGTTTCCTTGCGACTCCTCGCAGATTGAGCAGACATAGTGGGCTCCGGCATTGAGCTCGTCGTCCTTCAGTAGCTCAGCGCAAGCCTTCTGTGCTTTCGCGAGCTCGCCAGTGCTGACCAACAGCATGGCGTGCAAGAGAGACTCCTCAGGGTGACCTTCGTGCGCGCCGAGAGGCGCGAGGGCTTGAAGGGCGTCGTGAAATCGCTCCCGTCGCATCAAGTCTAGGGCTCGAGAGAGTTCCGATGCATCAAGTGAGCCTCGTTCCTTGGCGTCTTCCCGACTGGAGACCTCGGGACTCGCTCGTTCCGCGACGGCGCGCGAGAGGCCTCTGATGCGTTCACTCGAACGCGACACGGCTTCGAACCACGACTTGTCCGACCCGATCGGTATGAGTGGCGGAGCATGTGGGGACACGCCATCGACAGGGATGGCGGATGAGAGCTCATCGTGTCTTCGGTAGTAGAATGTCCCATGGGTGTGGCAGAGATGAAAATCCTCAGAGAGCCCCCTCAAGTTCTCTGCGTGCCCAAGGAAGAGATAGCCTCCTGGGCGCAGGCTCGTGGCAATCTGGGCAATCACTCTCCGTGCCACCCCTGGTTGAAAGTACATCAACACGTTCCGGCAGAAGACGACGTCCAGCGTGCCGGGAGCGGCGAGAGGCTCCCGAGGATGGGCAAGATTGTCACAACGAAACCGCACCATTTCGCGAACGTCTGCATGGAGCCGAAAATCGTTCGGCTCGTTCTCATCGAAACACTCGGAAAGGATGTCCGCTGGAGTGTCGCGGACTGCCCAGGGGCGATACCGGCCCGCGCGCGCCGTTCGCAGAACGTCCTCGTTCAGATCGATTGCAGTGATGTGGACGTCCCAGCCCTTCATCCTTGGCAGGATCTGTCGCGCGCAGATCGCCAAAGAATGAGCCTCGTCACCCGAGGAGCACCCAGCCGACAGCATGTTCACCCGCCGAGAAGGTGAATTCGAGATGTCCCGGAGTATCGATTGCAAGGCCTCGAACTGAGGGCGATCACGGAAGAAGTACGTCTCGGAAACCGTCAGTTCTCGCGCTAGGGCAACGCTCTCCTCGGCACGGGTTGCGACTTTCTCGAGGTATTCATCCGCCGAAGCACAATTGTTGGCCAAAGTCCGCTTCAGGAGCTGTTCACCGAGGTGCTCCCTCTTGTCTTCGTGAAATTGAAGTCCAATGCTTTCGACGAGAACCTCTCGGAATCGTCGGATTTGTCGTTCTCCTACGACAACCTTCACGACGCTGCTCCTTGCTGCACCTCTCGCGTCCACACCTCATCGGGGACCAGCTGACCTCGCGAGAGCACACTCAAGAGTTCTCCGTCCACGATGCGAAGTGATTCGATTACCCTCGGGTGTGCCGATTCGAGAAGCGGAGGGAGTCGGTCTTCTCTTCCGACAATCACGATCCTGAGTCCGAGAACTTCATCCACGAGGAGTGCAACGCGTCGATGCTCGCCCACTCTCAGAGCCACGAGCCTCCTTGGCGGCTGATCGATCGGATCGATGTTCAGGAGTTTTCGCAGATCCACTACCGGGCGGGGCTCCCCTCGGATGATCGAAACGCCGACCACGTAGTCTTCTGGGCCGGGCAGGGCCTGCACGGGCAGGGGCCGCATCGTTTCTTCGACGTGCTCGAATGGCAGCCCGAACATCCGTCCCGACGCCCTGAGGATGAGCAGCTCGACGGAAGAGTTCACGCCTACGCCTCCGCGGATCGGTGCGACATCTGAAACTCGGGCGTGGGTCGCCCCAGGAAGTATCCTTGAAGAAGGTCGGCTCCCAGCTCACGGAGAACGTCGTACTCGCCCTGCGTCTCCACTCCTTCGCAGACGACCCGAGTATCGAGATCCCGAAGACACACGGTGAGCATCGAGGCGACGATCGATCGCTTGCGCGAGTCCTGATCTACGCCTCGAATCAATGACATGTCGAGCTTGGTGACCTCTGGCGTCAGCTCACTGAAGCTGCTCAGTCCCGCGTAACCCGCCCCGAGGTCGTCGACTGCGATCCGAAACCCCATCTCTCGGAGCTGGCGAATTCTGCCTGGGACATCGTCGATGGAGTCGAGGGACATCCGTTCGGTGATCTCCAAGACTACCCTACTCGCAATGCGAGTGAGCGGTGTGTTTTTCGAGTAGAGCTCGTCGTCGCCGAGATCGAGTGCGTGCAAATTGACGAAGAGCTGGGCCTCTGGAGGAGCGGAGACAATGCGCTCCGCAGCTAGACGACGCACTTCTCGACCGATGTCCCGAACTCGACCGAGTCTCTCGGCAGCGCTGAAGAGCAATCCGGGGTTCGTCAGCTCTGGACCGCGCGAGCGTACCAACGCTTCGTAGCCGAAGACAGCTCCGGTGCTCGCGTCGAAGATCGGTTGGAAAGCCAGGTACACGCCCTTGAGCGCGGTGTCGAAGACGTTATCCGATTCGATTTCGGTGGAGAGCTTCCATCCTTTGGAGTCGCAGATTTCCATGGCACGGCGCCGGAGGTCACTGATTCTCCGCGACGCTGTCGCCGCCCGGATGGCATCCAAGACGGCCCCCTCTTCGAACGGCTTGGTGAGGTAGCGAAAGCCGCCATGCTCCATGACCTCCATGGCGGATTCGAGGGTGGCCTTGCCCGTCAAGATGATCACGGGGATCCCAGGATCGCGCTTTCGAATTCTTTGCAGTAGCTCCACTCCAGACATCTCGGGCATGGCCAAATCGCAGATGGCGGCTGCGAAGGGATCGCGATGGTCGAGACTGGCGAGAGCATCGCTCGCTTTCACGGCTGATGTCACCTCGAACTCAGTGCCTAGCCGTCTAGACAGTATCTCGATCATCTCGGGCTCATCGTCGACCACCAACACCCGCGGGCGCGACATTGCTTCACTCTCCATCAGACTCTTACCTTCGGTACTCGTTGAACCTTTCGGTTGCGCACCTGACTACATCTTAGCGCCTCACCACGACGCCCGTGCAATCGCCACCTCGCCGCGTCGTCGAACCGACGATCAATCGATAGGAGCGAGTCGGCGCGAGAGGAACGAGGAGTACGAGTGAGGTGGATCCGTACTAGCACCTCCATCGGGGTAACTCACGGTCCGCATCGAGAAGCCGGCGAATGCCCGTTCCGCTTGTCGTCTCCCGGGCTGGACGGATCGCGCGTGGTGGATTCGACCTCTTCCGTGCTGACGATTCGTCCACAGGCGAATGGAGCTTTCGACATCCATGCAGGTTGCATTCGTGGCCACGTAGGGAAAGGTGCTCTTCGGCGACCACGGGCCCGATCGGCGTCGCTGGGGGCCGAAGCCCGGACCTCGTCTTTCGTTATCGTGGTTCCGACGGCCGTCGTCCTGCCGCACTGGTTCGGCTCCCGCCCCTATCGTACGAACGACGTGGACACCGAAAGGAGAGATCGCTTCCGGACCAAGGGCCCGCTTGCGAGTGACGCATGAAGAACAAGCACCGCATCTACACCATGAGCGTATCGAGCGTTTATCCGCACTACGTGGCCAAGGCCGAGAAGAAGGGTCGCAGCCAGTCGGAAGTCGACCAGATCATCCGCTGGCTCACGGGCTACACGCAGAAGAAGCTCGAAGCGCACCTGAAGAAGGGCACGGACTTCGAGACGTTCTTCGAGCAAGCCCCGAACCTCAATCCAGCACGTGCCTTGATCAAAGGCACCGTATGCGGTGTCCGCGTCGAGGAGGTACAAGAGCCGACGATGCGTGAGATCCGCTACCTGGATAAGCTCGTCGACGAGTTGGCCAAGGGCAAGGCGATGGAGAAAATCCTGCGACAGTGAGCCGGGCCCTGGTGGGAGCCAGAAATCTGCGCCTTCGGACGTCCCTTGGACGACCTAGTCACGAGACGCGCCTCTCCTCCTTCTCGATGTTCCGGGCGGGAGACGGCCGATCTCGCCTTACTCGAATGAACGCTCCGACACCCAAAGCACCTCAGTCCACCAACAGCCGTCTCACCGCACATTTCGAGCCACGCCGGCATCTCGCGCGCCTTGCGTTGATTCTGACCGTTTCACAGGCGGGCTGCGCGGGAGGAGACGGGCAGCCCGAGGCGGACGCTTCTACTGGTGGTTCGACGTCGTCAGGAGGCGAAACGGGGAGCGGGGGCGAATCGGTCGTTGGCGGTTCTGGAGGCGTCCTCGACATGTCCAGCGGTGGAAGCGGAGGGATCGGTTCTGGCGGCGAACCAGGGACGGGGGGGCTGGGATCCGGGGGCATCACAGACGCAGCGGGCGGCGATTTCGCAACGGGGGGAGCCCTTTCTACCGGGGGCGATGTCGGAACCGGTGGCGACACCGGCACCGGCGGCGCCGCGGGGTTTCAACCATGTCCCGAGGCGGGGCCGTGCAAGATCTTACCTCTGGGTGATTCGATCACCGCTGGTTACCCGGGGGTCGATAGCTACCGAGTGAGACTCTTCGAACTTGCGCTCGAGGGCGGGCATGAAGTCACGTTCGTCGGGACACGGATGGCCGGACCGACGATGGTGAGCGGGGTGAGCTTCCCGAGGAGCCACGAAGGGGTCAATGGAGAGAAGATCGCCCAGATTGCCGATCGCGTCCCTACGCCTGCTCTCAGCGACATGCCGCACATCGTCTTGGTCCACGCGGGGACGAACGATCTCCCGAACGACCTCGATGGCGCAGGAGATCGGCTGGAGAGCCTCGTCGACGAACTGATCGCCAGCGCCCCGGACGCACTCATCGTCGTGGCGCGCATCATTCCCATCTTCTGGGCACAGAGCGCGGTGACTTCCTACAACGCCACGATCGAGCCGATGGTCCAGGAGAAGGTCGAGGCCGGAGCTCACGTCATCATCGTCGATCAGTACGAAGGATTTCCGGAGTCGGACATGGATGATGCAGTTCATCCCACCGTAGGCGGGTACGAGCGGATGGCACAAAAGTGGTACGACGGGATCGAGCCCTATCTGCGCTGAACGCCCTCATCGGGGCGTCCCAGTAGGGCGATGGATGCGTCACTCGAGACTCTGGAAGAACGAGTACATGGCCTCCGTGTAGAAACACGGAATGCCGTGGTAAGTGCCGCCGTAGTGTGAGTCGTCGTGACGACACCAGACGGTTTCGACGCCGCACCCTTCGTAGTGCACGCATCCGGGATCGACGGGCGACCCGCCGTTGAAGCTGTTGCAGGAACTCACCTGGAAGGGAGTCGTTTGAGCCGTACACATGTTCACGTCGGCAATCTGCTGGACCACTGACGCGCCGTCGCCTCCCTCGCGCTCGGCGTCCATGATTCCCTGGATGTACATCGTGGGGACGACGACCGTTTGGTTGAAAGCCGCCCAGCCAGCCACCGGGACAATGGCTCGGAAGTTGAAGTGTTCGAAGTCGGCTTTGCGGGAATCTTGGGTCAAAGCTTGCAGCATCCCACCCGCTCCATAGCTGTGACCGGTACCGTAGACGCGATTCATGTCGATACAGTAGTTCTCCACGAGGTCCGTGTAGAGGTCCTTGGCGATGGGCATGTGCGTATCGTAGTCGTAGCAACCGTCGGCAACTGGGGCCGCGACGATGTACTCGGTCTCGAAGGGCGAACCCGCCGTCTCGCTGAGGTAGGGAGTTCCGTTTTGGTCGCCACCTCCGCCGCATCCGTGGAAACCGAACAGGACCGGCATGGGCGTGTTGCCGTCGTACGCCTCGGGGAAACGGAGCCAAGACTTGTCTGGGTCGTAGACGGTTCCGCCGTCTGGGCGACCCCCTTTTCCGCAACCTGGGCTCGGCATGACGTCGGCGCCGGCGTTGCTGCCGCCGGTACCGTCGCCCCCACCAGTTCCGAGGCCTCCGCCGGCGGCGGTGTCTGTGCCCCCCGTTCCGAGACCCGCGCCCCCGGTACCCTGGGCTCCGCCGCTCATTGCGAGCCCGCCGGTGCCGAGAGTGCTCCCCCCGGTGCCCTGACTCCCCCCGCTCCCCAGAGTCCCCCCGCTGGCCACTTCGCCGCCCGATCCGCTGCCCCCGTCCCCTGAGGAGTTCGCACCGTTGTCCCCGAGATCCGAAGAACAGGCCAACGTGAGAAGGGAAAAGGTGACGCCAACGAGGAAACCGAGATTGCGCATGGTGATTCTGTCCGAACTATCGTGACTCGGTGCAGCGTTTCCCAGATGCACCGATCCACCTCACTCCGCTGAAGAATTCCGCCGACCATGCGAAACGCGCTGCCGAGCGCTCTCGGCTCCGCGCTAATCCAAGTTCTTGCGCTGTGGGTTTTCCCAGGGACTCGTGCAAAGCACACAGTCATCTCCGAAGAAGTACGGCTCTGCGCCTTGATCGGAGTAAACCCAGTATCGCATCCAGGCCACGATGGCCGGTCGCTCTTCGCCGCCTCCGTCCTGTTCGATGTAGCCGTGTGAAGCCCCCGTCAACGTAGCGAGGAAGGTGGGCACCTGGGACATCTCGTAGGTGTTTTGCTGAAGCGGCATCCCCACCGTGTCGCCCGTGCCCGTTGTCTGGAGCATCGTTCCATGAAGTTCGGCGCTGGCCGTGTGCCCGTGGATGGAGACGACGGTGAGAACGGCCGGATCTCCGCCGATTTCGACGGCGGACGTCCCGCCGACGGAAAAGCCCATGGAGACGGCGTGATCTACCCAGATTTTACCCTCGTAGGTTCCTGGCGCGTCGTTTTGCTCCAAGATCCAATCGAGCCCGCTTTGCATCTTCGCACGATTGTTGGCGCCTCCAGGACCCTGATCGAGCACGGGAGTTCCGACCACCACGAAGCCGTGGGATGCGAAATTGGTCAGCATCTGTGTGTGGACGCTGACCGATTGTCCGATGCCTGGACCGAAGATGATGGGGGCGTGGAGGAAACCATCGCTGCTCAGCGGATCCGGTCGAAAGACGGTGTAGTCTCCATTGGGCCCGACATCCTCCTCGATTGTCGTCGAGAATGGACCCGGCTCGGAGTAGTCGTCCGTGGGCGGAAGCGTCGGGCCCTCCGCTCCGCCAGATCCATCTCCACCGCCCGTTCCCATGTCTCCGCCCCCGGTGCCCGCGCCACCCGTGCCGCCTGTCGACGGCGCGCCGCCGGCGTCGCCGACCGCGCCACCGGTCGCCCCGCCGCTGCCCATCTCAGTGCCGCCAGATCCGGTCGTGCCACCGGAGCCGCTCGTCTGACCTCCGCTCGAGGTCCCACCCGTATCGGATGACGTGCTCCCACCTGTTCCATCGGTATCCGTTGACGTTCCGACGACATTTGAGGAGCAGGCGAATGTGGGGCTCAGGGCCAGGGCGAAACTCGACGCCCAGAGAAGTCCGCTCGTCCGTGCCTCGTGTTCAGTGCGCATCAAACTCCTGTGTTCTCGGGGCGACCCAAAAGCCCACATTTATTCGCGTATTTTCCGCCGACGAGCCAAAGCCGCGCCGGCTACGGGGGCCGAAAGTCGACACTGCCGCCGAGCTGTGCTCCGTCGTGGTCAGGAGCGAACGAATGGCGACTTTTGGACACGATGACCCCGCTATCTCACCAGCGCTCCGCCGGCTCCACGATGAAGCAGAGGCCCGCGGTGAGGCGATGTACCTCGATCCAAATCTCGGTCTTTGGGTTCAAACGAGCGCCACGTTGGCGAAGAACGGCAAGTGCTGCGGACGCACGTGTCGACACTGCCCCTACGGGCCAACGGAGCAAGAGCGCTCCGGACGCGCCATCGTCCGGCCACGCCACGAAGGTTCCTGACCGAGAGTTGTCGACGCTCTTCAGGCGTGGCGTCTCGAAACGAAGACGTCGTCCCCAAACGCGAATTCGCGCACGACTTTCGCCAGGCGTGTCCTTCGCTGCCTTCGAGCGTGCAAGCTGTGCGTGGCTCGCCAGCGCAGCGATTTACGTGCAGTAATCCGTGAGATTTTCGAGCCAAACCCTCGTGCCGAGAGCAACGACGAAATGGAGGGCGAGACCCGCCCTCACGAATCCATTTTCGGTCACCCGCCGCTCGAGATGACGCGCATCTTCCGAGCCTCGGTGTTCTCCGACTCTTCAAAGGTGCGACTCCAACTTGGAGTTCGCGTGAGATGACGTCATGGCTAAAAAGCTAACAACGCTGATCAAGGCACACACCAACTCTCTTCTCGTCGTCGGCGCAACTCTGGGGTGCAGCGACGCCGCCATCGACTCGACTGACGAAAACCCCGATCTGGGCACTGGGGGGGACGTGACGATGCCAGGTACCGGGGGCGACGCCTCGCCCGGCACAGGGGGGATCCCGATTGCGACGAGTGGTGGCGCAAATTCCGGAGGAGCAGGCACGGGTGGAGACGTTCCCGGAGGAACCGGAGGGGCGCTCACTCATCCGAGCTGTCCCGGCGATCCCCTGAATGCCTACGAGGGGATCGTCCCGACGCTCCCCGGCACCATTCAGGCAGAGAACTTCGACGTCAACGGCTACTACGATGACACGGCGGGGAACGAGGACGGAGCCTATCGAACCGACGTGGACGTGGACATCAAAACGCTTGGGGAGGGAGCCACGATATCTTGGTTCACCAGTGGGGAATGGGTCGAGTTCACCGTGAACGTGCCCATGACCGGGTACTACGCGGTGACGGCACAGGTCGCCGCTACCGAAGCCGGACGCACGCTCCTCCTGTCCTCGTGCGGGGACCCCCTAGGTACTCTCGACGTTCCGGTCCTCGACGATTGGGGGACGCTGGTGCCCACCGATCCCATCGTCATTGAACTCACTGGCGGTGTGCAGGTCATTCGCGTCACCGTGGGTTCCGAGGACTACGTCGATCTCGACTCTCTCACCTTCACGCTAACGGATGATGTGCCAGGTTCTGGTGGTTCAGCGGGTACCGGCGGGATGGACGCGGCTGGCGGCACGCCGGGCGCGGGCGGTACGACCGGTGCCGGGGGCACCCTGGGAGGGCTACCCAGGTTCGTGGGGAACATCACCACGCACAACTCCGCCGACACCGATGGGCTCGTCTTTTCCGACTACTGGGATCAAATCACCCCGGAAAACGCCGGAAAGTGGCAGTCCGTGCAGGGTAACATCGCAAACGCGCGCAATTGGGACACGCTCACGGCCCTTTACGACTACGCGCAACAAAAGGGCATCCTATTCAAGCAACACGTCTTCGTCTGGGGCGCTCAGCAGCCGAGCGGAAACATCACCGAAGCTGACGTCAAGAGCTGGATGAACGAGTTCTGTGACCGTTTCCCGAACACGCCTCTCATCGACGTGGTCAACGAGCCTCCGCCCCACACGGAGCCGAGCTACGCGAATGCAATTGGTGGCGGCACGAACACCAGCTGGCAGTGGATCATCAATTCGTTCATCTGGGCGGAGGAGGCCTGTCCCGATTCGATCCTCATCT
Organism: uncultured Polyangiaceae bacterium; assembly: GCA_965652275.1. Lineage (GTDB taxonomy): Bacteria > Myxococcota_A > Polyangia > Polyangiales > Polyangiaceae > NIC37A-2. The sequence continues at coordinate 48,023 of CBFGUR010000024.1, forward strand.
TGAATGACTACAACAACATCGAGTACGCCGATCAGAACCAGCACTTCATCGACATCGCCAACACGGTCAAAAACGCCGGAGCGCCGATTCATGCCGTCGGCGCCCAGAGTCACGCTCTCCACGGACAATTTGGCGCCTCGACCGCGACGATGAAGACGCTCCTCACCAAGCTCCACGAGGACACGGGTCTTCCCGTGTACATCACGGAGTACGACATCGGAGAAGCCAACGACCAGATCCAGCTTCAGAAGTATCAGGAGCACATTTCGTTCTTCCTGGAGACGGAGTGGATCCACGGGATCACTCTTTGGGGGTGGATCAACGGCAAGACCTGGATCGACGATTCCGGAATCATGAACGGGACGAGCCCGCGCCCCGCCATGACTTGGCTGATGAACGAGCTCGGACGCCCCGTCCCCTGAGAGCCATGCGAATCACGATTGGTGTGCTGCTGGGGCTCCTCTTGGTTTGGGGCACGTTGGCTCGAGACGACGAGCGGCGCTCGCCAGCCGTCGCCCTTTCGGCGTTGCGCTCATCGACTGCAACGCCGAAAGGAGCCCGCCGGGGCGAGTCTCGCGCCGAGTCATTGCTGGATCTTCGAGCATCGGCCTACTCGGCTCGGCTCTTTCCCCGAGAAGGGGGGCTCCTGGTGGTCACTCCGTCGCTCCTGGTTGAGATTCGAGAAGACGGAGGGGCGGAAAAGCACGAAGTAGACCTCGGCAGACTCCAGGTTCTTCTCGGAAACCGCGTCGCATTCGTGCGCGAAAACGGATTGTTCACGATTTCGCAGGAAGGGTTGCAGGAGGAAAGGCGCATCTCTCTCCCTCTCCCGCCGCGGGATCTCGTCGCGGCGGGTCCTCGTCTCGCTTGGACGGCGCTCGACGAGGGCGGTCAGCATGTCCTTCAAACCGAGTCTGCGGATAGGGTGGTTACCTTCTTCGAGAGCTCCGAGGAGCTTTCTTCCCCGGTCTTTCACGATGAGGCCATCTACTTCCTCGAGCGAAGGCCCGAGACGTGGCGAGTCGGGAGGGCTCCTCTCGACGGCTCCGAAGCAACCTTCGGCGCGCCTCAGACTGGACGCATCCCTCCACGCATCGTCGCGGGCCCGGATGGAATCTACTACTACGATGGACCCGAACGCGGCGTACGAAGGGCGTCATTCGATCTCAGCCACGTCGAGCCATACGCGCCGGGGACGATTTGCTCACCCATGGTCGTCACGGATCGCGTCGTCTGCGCCCAGGTGGGAGGCCTCGTGGAAGTAGCACACGCAAGCGCCGAGCCGCGTAGCCTGGGGGTGGAGCCGCATGGTCCGGTTAGCACGCTTGCCGCTTTCCGAGGTCAAGCATACTGGGTCGCCGACTACGGTCCCAACCGCATGCTCGTGCGCACTGCAGCTATGCCTGATCTGTGACCACCTCGAAGCCGGCTGACTCGGGCGCACCTGGGATCGGCGTGGCTTCAGCCGGGTCGACTCAAGGGGGCTACGCTCAGGCGGAAGGGTAAGAGATTCCCCGTTGCGAATTCCGGTGCTGGCCGAGCGAAGAGGTACCCCTGGAGAAGATCGGCTCCAATCTCCACCAGCGCGTCGAGCTCCGCCGCCGTCTCGACGCCTTCACAGACCACCCGCGTATCGAGGTCGCGGGCGCACACGCTCAAGATGGAGCGCACGATCGCCCGCTTGCGGAAACATTTGTCCAGCCCGCGAATGAGCGACATGTCGAGCTTGACGATGTCGGGTTTGATTTCGCTGAAGCTCGCGAGGCCGGCATAGCCGGCACCCAGGTCGTCGACGGCGATTCTGTATCCCATGTGTCGCAGCATCTCGAGCTTCTTCGATAGTTCCGGGACCGCGCTGAGAGCCGTCCGTTCGGTGATCTCGAGGACGACGCGACTTGCGAATCGCGACAGGGGAGAGAACCGCGAATAGAGCTCGTCGTCTTCGAGATCGGAAGGGTGCAAGTTGACGAAGATGTCCGTCGATGGGGGCGCAGCTCGCATTTCTCGGGCGACGAGGAATCGAACGCGACGACCCAGTTCCCAGACGCGACCCAGCTCTTCCGCCGCCTGGAACAGCAAACCCGGGTTGGTCAGTTTCGGCCCCCGCGAGCGGACCAGCGCTTCGTGGCCGAAGACCCCGCCCGTAGACTCGATGATGGGCTGAAAAACCATGAAGAGGTTCTGGAGACTCTCGGAAAAATCTCCTTCGAGATCGCGCCCCTCCTCCCCGCTCCAGCCCTTGGATTCACACAGTTCGAACGCTCTTCTGCGTAGGAGCGCCATCTCGTGGAACGCCGCCGCCGAACGAACGGATTCGATGAGCGCGGCTTTCGCGACCGGCTTCGTGAGATAGCGAAATCCCCGGTGCTCCATGACGTCCATGGCGCTCTTCAGGGAGTGATCCGCGGTGAGGACGATCACCGGCAGATCCATGTCGCGTTCCCGAAGACACCGCAGAAGGTCGAGACCGCTCATCTCCGGCATCATGAGGTCACAGACGATGGCGGCATACGAAACCCCCGCATCGACGAACGCCAGCGCATCCGTTGCATTGCCGGCCGTCTGAACTTCGAAACCTTCGACAAGCGCGTCACTGACCACCTGCAAGAAGACCGGGTCGTCATCCACCACGAGAACTGCGGGCTTTCGGGCTCTTCGCGTCTCACCGGTGTTCTCGATGATTGCTACCGTGGATGACTCGCTTCGTCTCGATCGCATGTCGTGTCTTGCTCCTACCTTGATGAATCGCAAAAGTCGGCTGTCTCAACGGTCCATCATAGCCCGATTCTTCTCGTTCGTGGCGCGATATTTCGCGTGACGATTCGTCCAAGCAGTGGACGATCTGCCTCATAGCGCTGGTCCGCGTTTCGATCGCGCTGGTCCGCGTTTCGATTGCGCTGTTCAGCGTTGCTTCTCGCTGTTCAGCGTTGCTTCTCGCTGTTCAGCGTTGCTTCTCGCTGTTCAGCGCTTCGATGCCCTTCTCCAGACTTCGGTGCGTTGGTAGTGCTTCCCATCTCGATGTGCTGAGCGCCGACGTCACGAACGAATCCACGGTCGAGTGGCGACGAACTCGACAGCTCTCCCATTCCGCGCCTCATTGGAATTCTCCAGGTCGGGGCGGCACCCTTTCACTCCTTTCTTCGCGCGAGCGTTCGGGTCAGCCATGGAGGCGTGAAACATCGTTCCAATATTCCTTTGTCCTCCTCCTCGCCTCTCCGCACCGTCCAGAAATCACACTCGAGCGTCGAGCTTCCACTGGCCACTGCGCTGTTCTTCCTCGCAGTCGGCGGATGCAGCGGCCTGGGCGGTGAAGGATCCGGTGCCGGGGACGAGACGGGCGGCGCCGCTTCAGGGGGTTTCGGAACGGGCGGCGAGAGTTCTGGTGGGTCGGCTTCGGGGGGCGATGGCGGCGGTGCGACCGGCGGCGGAGGTACCGGTGGACAGGGCTCGGGTGGTGTGGGTAGCGGGGGAAGTGCGGCGGGGGGGAGCGGCGCTGGTGGTCAGGGTACGGGCGGCGCGCCGCCTTCGAGCTGCGTACCCGACGGAGCGGCTCGAAACCCGCTCGTGACGCAGATCTTCACGGCCGATCCGAACGCAATCGTCTATGGCGATCGCGTCTACCTGTACGTGTCCCACGATGAGGACGGCCAGGACGGCTTCGACATGATCGATCACCACGTCTATTCTTCCGACGATCTCGCCAACTGGGAGGACCATGGCGTGACCATCGATGTCGATGATCTCAGTTGGGCGGGCCGTCTATTCGCGCCGGGTGCCTGTGAGAAGAACGGTCAGTACTACATGTACCTGACGAACGGTGGCTCCCAAATCGGAGTCGCGGTCTCCGATAGTCCCGAGGGGCCCTTCACCGATGCCCTCGGGCACGGGCTCTTGTCCGGGAGTTTTCCCAATGCCGATGTCCCCTGGCTCTTCGATCCGGCGTGCTACGTCGACGACGACGGTCAAGCGTACCTGTACTTCGGTGGCGGACCCGACGGAGGACAAAACGCACGGGTCGTGCGGCTCGGCGACGACATGGTGAGCATCGCGGACGCTGCCGCCACCACCGTGCCGACGACGGCGTTTTTCGAAGCCTCGTTCATGCACAAGCATGATGGGAAGTACTATTTCAGCTACTCCTCCGACTTCAGCAATGGCCACGGCGCCGCGCTGGAATACTACATGGGGGACTCACCCATGATGCAGAACTCCGAATACAAGGGCATCTTTCTCCGCAACTCGGGCATCAACAACGGGAACAACAATCACGGTTCGATCGTCGAGTTTCAGGGCAAGACCTACCTCTTCTATCACAATCGCAAGCTGATGCAGCAGCTCGGGACCAACAAGGTGAACAACCGAAGCATCGCGGTGCAAGAGCTCACCTATGCGGAGGACGGCACCATCATCCCCCTCGACATGAGTACCGACGACACCACGGTGAGGCAGCTCAAATGCCTCGATGCGTTCTCCGAGGTCGAGGCCGAACGACTCGCCGCGGAAAGCGGCATCGAGGTCGAGGGCGACACCGGCGAAACGGTACGCGTTGCCCAGATCGATGCTGGAGATTGGGTTGCCTACTCACAAGTCGACTTCCAGGACGGAGCATCGGCTCTCGTGCTACGGATCGCGGCCGCGTCGGGAGGCGCAACGATCGACGTGGTGCAGGACGGCTGTCTCGACGGAGACGCCGGCTCGGTCGTGGGGACGTGCTCCGTGGAAAGCACGGGGGGACTGGAAACGTTTGCCGAACTCACCTGCACCATCAGCGCACCGGCAGGCGCGCACGATCTCTGTCTGAAGTTCTCTGGTGACACGGACTTCGAGCTCGACTCGTTCCACCTGGAGTAATGTTTTCCTCGAACCTGGCAACACCTGCGGCTCGTTATTGCAGGGCGAGAAATCTTCAGACGTTGGAGGAGAAAGTCCTCCTCTGGGGTGCGGTGGCTGAGTCGATACGCTGCTACTGTTGATCGATTGGTACCTTGCGAACCTACCGCGGTGCTTTCGGTCACGTTTATCCGACTCAGGAGGACGCGTGCTGAGCTCAAAGAATCGATTCGTCATTTCATCCTTGCCGTTGCTCTTCGCTTGGGGTTGTTCCGATGCAGCTCCTGAAGAATCTTCGAACAATGCCGAAACCGGCGCGGGCGGGAATGCGCTTTCCACGGGCGGCGAGGGGACGCAGACGGATGCGGGCGGCTCGGGTGGGGTCCCCGGTGGGGGCGGTTCTGGGGCGAGCGGAGGAACGCCTGCTTCCGGGGGCACCGGTGGGACGCCCGCGACGGAGACGGGAGGGACGTCGGGCTCCGGTGGCGAGGGGACGTCTGGCGGGACGGGTGGCGCCGTTGACGATCGACCACCGGCGGGCCCCGAGGGGACCGTCCCGAACGACCCTCAGGATCCGAGCACGGTCGGAACGACGAACAGCAACTGGCCCGACGGATTGATCTCCGACACGTTGGAGTTCGGACACCACAACCAGCCTTCCATCATCAACGGGTACTTGCAGCTGACCGGGAACGCCCTTCTCGCGATGTACGACATCTCCGACCCGACCCAGCCGGAGCAGCTCTCTTTCAGGGAGAGCCCCGGTCACTGTGCCCATTGTGGAGAGGCGGAGGGGCACCAAGTGTCTTTCGCCAAGTACGGTGACACGTTCTACGCCGCAACGATCAACGGCAAGGGCATCGACATCTGGAACGTCACCGACGCCCGCGACCCGAGCCACGTCAAAACCATCGAGATTGCTGGCGTGAACTACGGTGACTTCACCGAGGCCGTTTGGGGGATCGCGTGGCAAGGGACGACGATCTTCGTCGGAGGAACGAATACGGGGCTACATGTCATCGACGCGGGAGATCCGGGTAACGCCTCCGTCGTCAAGAGCGTCCCGCAGGGCCAACTGGGCAACGTGAACGCCGGACCGCTTTTCGCCGTCGGGAATCTGCTCGTCATCACGACGCCGAAAGACAACGCCGGCATTGCGACCCTCGACATCTCCGATCCTCACAACCCGATGATCCTCGACTCGATGCTCCCCGGCACGAACAGCTACATCGGGTGGTTCTATCGGCACCACATCTATCTCCTCAATCCGATCCGAGTGTACGACGTGCTTTCCGATCCCACGGACATCACCCAGATCAACGGGAATCGGCCCGGGGGCTATTGGGAGTACATGAGCTTCCAGGACGGTTACATGTTCGCGGGGCGCATTCGTCCGAATCCCGGAGCCGACAAGATCGACGTGAGCGATCTGAGCAACTTCACCCACGAGAGCTCCATCATCGGACGGCGTGATCTGTCCGGCAATGCCGCGCCCGAGAACGACGACCAATTCACGGTCGCGGTAGGCAACCTCTTGGTGCTTTCCGATGATCAGCTCGCGACGACGGGCCCGAATTCGGGCACGTACGCCGGCACTGTGATCGCGGTGCACGATACGGAGCCCGACACGACCCCGCCGCACGTCGACACCATCATTCCCCGCGATGGTTCAACGGGACAGGCGGTGACCACGAGGGTGGGGATTTCCTTCACCGACAACGTGGAGCTGGCCACGGTCGACAACCGCAGCTTCATCGTTCGTCCGCAAGGTGGACAAGCGCTCGAGGGCACGTTCAGCGTGACGATGAGTGTTCTGAACTTCGAACCCGCCGAACCGCTCCAGCCGGGTACGACCTATGAGGTCGTCCTCCCCGCCGGTGGTGTCAAGGACTACGTCGGTAACGGCGTCGAGGAGTTCACTTCGACCTTCACCACCCAATGATCCGCGTCCTCGCCTCGTTCTGCGCTGCCGCGCTCGTCTCCCTCAGCTCGGCGTCAGCATGGGCTCTCAGCCTGACGGTCAACGAGCCGGCGCCGACCGAGCTTGGATCGGTGACCGAATTTTCGGCAGAAATAGGGGACACGGTGGGCGTCACCGAGATCCGCTGGGATTTCGGTGACGGGGAGGGGACGGAGTTCGCCGAGGGCTCGACCGAGCTCACGCACACGTACGGGGCGCCCGGTCACTACCCCGTGATCGTGGTGGTGAGAGACGAGAGCGGCTTTCAGAGCCGCTCCTTCGTGCACACCGTGCACACGCCCCTCACCGAACAGCGCCCCCAAAGCGCTCTCCCGATTGTCTACGAGCCCTCACAGGGCGCGGTAGTGACTGCCAACACCGACAACGACACGATCACCTTCGTCGACGCCGAGAGTCTCCAAAAGGTTGGCGAAGTCTCTGTATATGACGGGCCGGTGGCATTGGCCGTCGCTCCGAGCGGAATGCTTTGGGTGGTGCACCGCGACGACTACGCGATTGCGGTCATCGATCCCGAGTCACGCGAAATCGTCTCGACCTTCCGTCTCCCCTACGCCAGTCAGCCGATGGGGGTGGTTTTCTCGGCGTCGGGAGATGCCCTTCTCCCGCTCATGGCGACTGGCGAAGTCGTACGCCTGGATGGGGAATCGGGTGAGCTGCTGGAGCGCAAGTTCATCGCGCCGTTCGTTCGCGGGATCGCGCTGAGCGGCGACGGGGGCTCTCTTTGGCTCACCCGCTTCATCTCTCCGGACACGGGCGGAGAAGTGTACCAGCTGGACGCGGAGACACTCGAGGTGGTCGAGAAGTTCACGCTCGAAGAGGACACCACCACCGAGGACTCCGATGTTCAGGGCCGCGGACTTCCCAACTACCTGTTTTCGGTGACGCTGACGCCGGACGGAACCGAGGCCTGGATCCCCGGTAAGAAGGACAACATGTCCCGCGGCGTTCAACGGGACGGTCTCGCGCTCACCCAGGACAACACGGTACGTCCGCTCATTTCCATTTTGGATTTGCAAAGCGCGCGAGAGCTCGTCGGCGATCGGATCGATTTGGATGATCGCAATCTTCCCCGCCAAATCACGTTCAGTCCGCTCGGTGACTACGCCATCGTCAGCATCTTCGGTTCGAACCAGGTCGAAATCTGGGGGGCGTACGATCGCGAGCTCGTGACGGGGATGCGCGGGGGCAAGGGCCCAGTCGCCACCGTTCTCTCACCCGAGCAGCGCCTGTTCGTGCTCGGCGATCTCTCTCGGAGTTTGATCGTCTACGATCTCGCCGGCGTTCTCTCCGGATCCGATCAAACTACGCGCCTCCTCGAGGAAGTCCCCCTCGTCGGAACCGAAGCCTTGCCCGAATCGGTACTGCTCGGGAAACAACTGTTCTCCAACGCCGACGATCCGCGCATGGCCAGCGAGGGTTACCTGAGCTGTGCGAGTTGCCATCTCGATGGCTTCGAAGACGGGCGGATCTGGGAGTTTTTGGACCGAGGTGAAGGCCTGCGCAACACCACCTCGCTGCTAGGACGTCGGGGCACGGGGCACGGCCCGGTGCATTGGTCGGGGAACTTCGACGAGATCCAGGATTTCGAGGGGGCGATTCGGAGCGGACAAGGCGGGCTCGGATTTCTGACCGACGAGGACTTCACGGCACACAGCGATCCATTGGGAGAGCCCAAGGCTGGCCTGAGTCCCGAGCTGGATGCGATTGCGGCGTATGTGACGTTCTTGGACCAGATCCCGCGCAGTCCCTTCCGCAACCCGGACGGGACAATGACCGAGGAAGCCCTCCTCGGAGAGGAGCTCTTCTTCAGTTTGGGCTGCGACTTCTGTCACTCGGGCCCGGACTTTACCGACAGCGAGCTCGGAGTCCTGCATGATGTGGGCACCCTGGGTCCACAGTCCGGGAGCCGTCTCGGGGAAGAGCTCGTCGGGATCGATACGCCAACCCTCTTGGGCATCTGGCAGACGGCCCCGTATCTCCACGATGGCTCGGCTCCCACGTTACTCGACGTACTGACGACCAGGAACGAAGACGGCCTGCACGGACACACCGCCGATCTCGGTAGCGACGAGCTCGATCAACTCGTCGCCTACATGTTGCAGCTCGACCAGGGCCTCCCGCCGAACGATCTGGGCCTCGGCGGAGGAGCCTCGGACCCTCCGATGGGAGGTGCGGGGACGGGCGGTGAGGGAGGTGACGATGCACCGCCGGTCCCGGCCGACGACGAGCCGGCACAAGACGACCTAGAGGAAAATCCGGGCGGTGGTTGTAGTTGCGATCTCGCGCAGGCACCGAGCGGCTTTCCGTCTGGTGTCCCCCTGGCCTTTCTCGCAGCAGGCTTCGCGCTGCTTCGACGCGGACGTCGCCGAGCGTACTGAAGGAGATCGAAGCTCGGTCTCGGCGGAAGATGGCTCCGCGCATCGATCGGAAGGGGTTCCGTCATCTTTCACGATGAGCTGGCCTAGCGATCGGCGTTCCGCGAGAGCCACCACTGGTGCATCTCGTTGAACATCGGGACCAAACCCAGGGCGTCCGCAGTGGCGGAGTACTCGACGCGAGGCGGAACCTCCGCGTAAACTTCACGCTTCACCAACCCATCCTGTTCGAGGGCGCGGAGTTGCGTCGTCAGCATCGTTTGGGTGACGCCCTCGACCTTGCGACGGAGTTCACCGAATCGGTGTGTCCCCTCGAAGAGGAGCACCTTGAGGATCCAGAGCTTCCACTTTCCGCCGATCATGGCGAAAGCCGAAGTCGCCGGACATTCCTCGTCGGGGACCGCTGATTTTCGCGAGATGGTGCCACGATCCTGCATGTATTGACTAATAGTATGATTTTCATGCCTAGGTTAGAAAATAATGCCTACTTGGAAGTTCATTGCGAAAAATCCATGCTGGACCAATGAAAAACACAGGCGACTCCACCGAAACCATCTCCTGCTCGTGTGGAAAATTCGAAATGTCCGCGATCGGGCAACCGATCATGACGGTTTCGTGCTTCTGCGCGAGCTGCCAGGAGGCCGCCCGACAGCTGGGCTCCGGCGACCACCCGATGGTCGATGCGGACGGCGCCACGCCATTCGTCCTGTATCGGAAGGACCGCCTCCACTTCCCCCACTCCTCACGCCAGTTGCGCGAACATCGACTGTCCCCTGAGAGCACGACGCGTCGCGTCGTCGCAGCGTGCTGTGGGTCCCCCATGTTCCTCGAGTTCGAAAACGGGCATTGGCTCAGCGTCTATGCCCGCCGCTTTCCGGGCGCTCGACGTCCGGCTGTCGAGATGCGCACGATGGCGCGAGATGCCGCTCCTGGGTCGGACCTCTCCGGCGGCATCCCCACGTTTCAGACGCACTCGGTGAGATTCATGGCCCGCCTCGTCTGGGCGTGGGTTCTCATGGGGTTTCGCGCGCCCAAGGTCGAGGTAGGGGAGAAGTGGGCGGCGTAGCGGGCGCTGGCGCAGAAACAGCTCGGGTCCGCGCACGCGGGGCACCAGCTTCTCGGGAGAGCGCTACTGACGCAGCGTCTCGATGGCGCGCGCCACTGCCTCGGGCGGGAGCGGACCGAAGCGCGCCGGCGGCATGACGTTCGGAGAATCGTGAGGAAGCTGGAGCCGCTCGATGGCCTGGTCCTTCAACCCGCGCGACATGTCGGCGAGGGCCTTCACGTTGAATTGACTTCGACGAAGACCGGGTTCGCCTCGCCCATCGTGACACCGACCGCAGGCTACGTTCAGGACCGTCGGTCCATCCGCGTCAGCTGGTGGAACGATGCCGAGCATCTCCCGCGCTTCCTCCGTGAAGAGATCGTGCAGCTCGACGAGACTGCTGCGGTCTTGGGCACCCGTGGCTACGCCGACGTAGGACTGCACCGCCTGGGCGCGTAGCTCCGGATCCGTTGGATCGAGCTTGGGATAAGGAACCGAGATGGCGTTTCCGTCAAGGAACTCCCTATACAAAAGGTCCCAGCGCGCGCTGGTTCCCGTTTCGCGAAGTTCACGCTCGATGAGCGGGTCGAACACGTTCGGTTGCTCGAGCTGTCCCTCGACGCGCAAGAGTTCTTCGAGATGTGCGCCGCTCCCTTCGGCGATGGCCGTTGCGATCGTCTCGATGGGGATCCCAGCGTAGTTCTGATCCACGGAGTGGGTCTCGAGAAACTGCGGCAAAAGCACGATGTCCGATTCCGTTCGCTGGGCGAATTTCTGAGGAAACCAATGAATCCAGGGGCTGCGGAGCTCCTGCATCCTGAGAATCGTGGGACTCCCGTGGCCCGCCGGCTGGTGACAGGACAGACAATCGAGGGGCGTATCCTTCAAGTCCTCTTCCGCGTAGACGCTGTAGGTGGTCCAGCCGCTCTCGATCTCTTCGGTGTAAAGACTGGCTCCATCGCAACCGCCCGAGTAGTTGCACTCTCGTTCGAAAGACAAGAGATAGAAGTTGTAGTCTCCTTGCGAGTTCCGCGTCGCGATCTCGACGAAGGGCTCCCCCCGTACGAAACCGACGATGTTCAGCTCGTCCGGAGCGGCCTCGTCGTCGATGACGTTCGGGAAGATGATCGCCCGAGGGTTGATGGCGGACACTGCCCTCATCACGAGGGAGGTCGAGTTCGCGGTCAATGCGAATGCAGCGTTTTCGTCTAGACCGAGTAGTCCGAGAAGCTCCTTCAGGCTGCCGATCTTCGGGCGCGGTGTGACGCACACGTGACGGAGGAAGTCGTCGTGGCGATCCATCGAACAGAGCTTCTCGAGTTGCGCCTCGCGCGTGGGAAACCCGGCGAGTTCGGGAGCCAGCGGTCCGATCTCGGGAAGATCCTCGGTATCGGTGCCGGTCGACTCTCCAGGCTCCGGCGGTCCGTCGACCGCCTCCGTACAAGCGACGAGCGTCCCTACCAAAACCGAAGCGACGACCATTGATGCACTCAGGCGAACACTTTTCCGGGGTCGCAGGGGTCCCCGAGGTCTGGACACGTCGGACATCTCACCTCGAGCGTACGCTGCCGCCCTCGGGGTGCGAGAGGCTCGGAATCGCCTCGGGGCCGTGAAAGGCTCCAGTGTGGGGAGAAGAGCCGATGTGGCGACGGCGAAGCCGTCCCCGGTCTCATTGCCAGGACTGGATCTCGCTGATTCCCACGAACGCGCCGGGCTCGGGCGTGAAAACGACGCGGATCCGAGAGGTCGTGACGGGAGGAAACGTGACGGCGTTCTCGTCGTTGCCCAGGGGCTGTTCGGGCGACTTCATCTGATCGGGCACCGACATCCACGTGTCGCCCATGAGATACTCCACATCGAAGGACTGAGGCGCGAGCACATCGTTTCCGTCGTCGTAGATGTAAAGGCTAAGCTGAGAGATCTCTTGATCGCTGCCGAAATCGACTCCGATGAAGTCGGTTGCATTCGGTGATCCGACGTTGGTCCAGCGGTCGTCCGGGGTGACATCATAGCGAATGTAGCCGTTTACCGCCTTGTTTGGGCTGTCGAAGGCGTCCGTGCACCGGGGACCGGTGTTGCTGCGACAGCGCAGCCCGTTCGGAGTCTCCTTGGTAAACGATGCGAACGCGCGCGGATAGTTGGGCGTGTACGTCCGGTTGTCCCAAGCCGCGAGCCACTCTTGATCGAACAGCCAGGCATTGGCGGCGATGTTGTCGAGGCGCGGCTCCTCAGAAGGGATGATAGGCGGAGAGACTGGGAAGATCGCGTCCGAGAGATCGGGCGCCTCCGCGATCAGCACGCCGTCCTCGTAGATCTTCAGACCCGAGCCAAAGCCGTAGCGGGTGCCGTTAGAATCCCAGACGATGCTCAACAGATGCCCATGGTAGGGCAAGTCTTGGACCGCGAAGTACGTCCAATCGTCGGGCACGAGCGGCTGAAAGACGAGCGTATCGTCCGCCTGGGGGCGAATCCCCAGAAGGCCCGTCAAGACGAGATCGATGAAGCTCGAGTGATTGTAGTGCTCACTGAAGTTGACGGCGTCATAGACCCACTCGCCGGTGTCGGGGTGTGCGGCTTCGGCGACGTGGGGAATGCCGTCTCTGTATTGGAGCTCCGCAAACTGACTCAAGAGCGAATAATACGTCTCCTTCGTCACGTAGCTTTGGGGAGCATAGTCCTGGAGCAGGTTGGCGAGCCCCTTGAGCATCTGACTCGACGCGTAGGGCCAACTCGGACCATTCCAGTGGCAGCAGTTCGTGTCGTCGTGATTCTGGACCGCCGGGTACGATTGGTATCCGAAGTACGGATTCGCTCCCAGGCGATCCAGTTCCGCACCGACTCCCGTGCCCCGGGCGAAGCGAAGCGAGTTCGCCCCCGCGACCATCGGCACGTTGATTCGAACCACCTGCGTGTCGGAAAAAGTGCCCCAAGCTCCCGTCGGCGGATAGCTCACGGTGATGGGCGAACCGCCCCCGTTGACGACGAGATTGTGGGTCGACGTTCCACCCGAGCCGTTCGCATAGTACACGTCGACGGGGAACGTCCCGGCACCTGGAGCCTGCACCGTGAAGGTCACGGCGCTGTTCGCTGCGTCGATCTGCCCGACATATTCGCCGTTCGATGCGCCTTCTGACGCGTGGACGTTGGCATTTTCGACCATTCCCTGTTCGGCCTCGTAGTCGTGGTATCGCTCCAGAGTCGTGAGGCCGCGCGCGCCGGCAAATCGTCTCGGGTCATCCAAGTGCTTCCAGGCCGCCGAAAACGAGTCGTCCGCAAGACCGAACGCCCACGGCGCGAATCCCATCGCTTCGCGCCAGGTCGTCCGTGTGAAATCCAAACCGTTGTTCGACGAATGGTCGTTGTAGACCTGCATGAAAAACTCGCGCTGCGGATCCCAGAGTGTCGCTTCGACGCCTTCCTTCAAACCCTGCGCGCGGTCTTCGAACTCATCCGCCGTGGCGCTGTCTCCGACGAGCCTAGCGATGGCGCTGATCGCGAGCGCGCTCGAATAATGATAGCTGTTGAGCGTGGGACGATAGCCCACGCCTCCACCGAACCAGTCCGAGCTGCGCATGGACGTTTCGGTGTATTCCGTCGCATCTGCGAGCGGCGACTGCCAGTACAAGTCGTAGTTCGTCGGGACGCCTTGAACGAGGATGTTCTCGCTGAATTTGTTGTTCCAACGATTGAAGTGATCGACAAGCTCGCTCAAGTTTTCTTCGAGGAGACTCGTGTCGCCGGTCGCGAGGCTGCGCTGGTATGCAGCGCTGATGATCCACTCACTGAAATTCCGGATGTTGCCGCGACCGGGTCCCGTCATCCAGAAATTGAAGTAGTCGTCGACGTACCGGCGATCGCGTGCCCAGCGGCCGTCCCAGATGTGATACCCCGCCGCATTGGAGAGTGCTCCGTAGGAAAACTCGTTGCCCGAGTACCAGATCTCGTTGTTGTACTCCGTGCTCACGTAGCCGACGCTGGCAGTCGGATAGCGGAGGTTTCTCTTGTAGGTGCTCCAGCGATAGTAATACACCTCGTCGATCGCATCGTCGGGGGTGTCGATGAAGGGAATGTTATCCTTGTACCAACCGGGCTCGTCGATGTCGTTGTCGGTGAGGATCTGATCGGGAGAGAGAACTTCACCGGTGCCGGGCGTGCCGCCATCTCCCGCGACTCCCCCGGTGCCACCAGACGGTGCCCCGCCGCTCGCAGCTCCGCCAGTTGAAATGCCCCCTGCGCCGCTTCCGCCTGACCCAGCGCCTCCGCTCGTGGTGGCGCCGGCTCCATCGATGGTGCCCCCCACGCCGGGATCGACCCAGCCACCCGTGCCATTCATCTTGCCGTCGTCGTCTGGGCCGGGATCCGAGCCGGCGCATGCGAGGCCGAAACCACCCACGGCTACCGAAAACATCAAGGGACGGGACCCACTACGGACGGTGCGCGCGTTCATGGGCATCAAGGTAGTCTCAGCGTTTTGTTTGAGCAGTCGTGTATTTTCTCCTCACCATGCCGCGGCGATCGGTCGTGACCTCTCGATTTGTCGGAGATTCCTCCAAAATTCCCGGACTGCATTCCACCAACGAGTACTGACGTCCGTGAGGACGACTCTCCACCCCGAAGCTGTCCGGTGAGGTCCTGTCATTGGGACGTTTCACGGAGGCGGCTCCCCCCTCAATCACCTTGGCAGGTCCGTCTCTCCCCGGCACCCTTTGACGATGCGCAGCTTCAATTCCTGGATCCTCGTAGGAGCGTCCGTCGTGGTGCTCAATCCGGGTTGCCGGTACTCGTACGAGCTCTTGGGCGACGGCCCTGCGGGCGCCGTGGCTGGGGACGGCGACGGGGATACGTCACTTGCGGGATCGGGGCCCGGTGACGGTGATACGTCTGGTGACGGCGACGGCGACGGAGATCAGGGTGACGGCGACGGAGATCAGGGCGACGGCGACACCATCGGAGGCACCGGGGGAGGTCCCGGTACCGGAGGCGACGCCGGCTCGGACGGAGGCACCCTGGGCACGGGCGGTGATCCCGGTATGGGAGGCGACCCGGGGACTGGCGGCGATGCGGGCACGGGCGGGAGCACGGGCGACTACCACGTGACCACGGATGCGGGCGATGCGAGCCCGGGGTCGTTCCGCGAGGCAATTGATCTCGCCATCCTAGATGGGACGCCCAAGACGATCACTTTCGATCCGGACCTCTTCATCGTGATGGACGAGCGGGTTCCGCAAACCTCGTCTTCGATCGAGATCATCGGCAACAACACGCACTTCGATTTTTCGACGGTGAGCGGCAACCCCGACTGCTTCGCCGCCGTCGGCGGCGCTCTCGTTCTGGACGGACTGGAGATCTCAGGGTGTCCCAGCTATGCGGTGTTTTTCAACGGAAGCACGGGCAGCCAAATCAAGAACTCGTACCTGCACGACAACGGCGGCGGAGTCGAAACAGGCCCTACGAGCTCCGGTAGCATCATCGGCCCCAGCAACCGGATAGAAGGCACGTCCACGCACGCGGTCCTTCTCAACACGCCCGGCGATACGCTCATCGACAACGAGATCTTCGATTCGGCGGGCAACGGCGTGTTCATCTCTGGTTCCGCGCATCAAGCGCGCCTCATCGGGAACCTCATCGTCCGCACGAACATCGGGGTGCAGCTGGGTTCCGGCGTGACGGGCGTTCTGATGGTCTACAACACCCTCGTGTCCATCCAAGGAAACGGACTCACGGTGGGTCAAGGGCTCGACGTCGACGTGAGAAACAACGTCTTTTCCTATTGCAGCATTTACGGAATCAACGGAGCGCAGGCCAGATTCACGGAGCTGTCCCACAATCTCTACTTTCAGAACACGTCGGGCAACTGCAACCAATGCACACCGGGAACGGGCGCCAAAGTGAACGAGGATCCGCTCTTTTCGGATTTCGCGAGCGACGACTTCATCCCCCTCGTTGGAAGCCCCGTCATCGACGGCGCCGAAGACATCACCGGGGTGGATCGCAATGGAGCCGCCGCGAACAACGGCTACGGCGGCGCTCCGGATATCGGCTACTACGAGACCAACTACTGAGGCTCGCTGATGCGAATCGCTCATCGAGCGAATTCACTCGACGAGCGGAGGCGTGGGCCCGAGCCGGGGCGTCCCTGACGAACGCGCCCTCACGCGCTCGGCGCTGCACACCGCATCCGCAGCGGGTGTTCCCGTCACGGGCAGTCCAAGATCGGCCAAGATGCCGGCGTTCACATCCGTCGGGTAGTAACGCTGCTGGTAGCGGGTCGGGGTTCCGTGCATGAGATCGAGGTCGAGATCGTACCCAGGCGCGGGCGCAACGTTGCCGAGATGGCCCAAGATCTGGGTATTCAGGGGAACCTCGGAGCCGTAGGCGTTCTCGGCCTCCGTGCCGCTGAAGTAGAAGTAATCCCCGACGGGCCCCGTGTGCTCGTCGTAGCGGAAGCTGTAGCCGGGGAGCTGTCCAGTCGAGGCGCTGCGAGCACCCGAAAACGCAATCGCGTGTCCGAGCTCGTGCGTGCAGGTGCTGAGGATATCGATCTTGCCGGAGGGAATGGGCGCCGTTCGTGAACTCGGATCGGGGTCGAACCAGTAGGTCCCCTCCGGGAGGAAGTCGCCGAAATTGAGTTCGATATCGATCGAAGCGCCGTTCGGATCTTCGCCCGTACGGATCTCGTACGCCGCGCTGAGTTCGTAAATGTCGTTTGCGGAGTCCCACGCCACGGTGCTCGTCGAGCGACAATTTGCGGTCGCGATCGAGGAATCGTAGGCCACCAATACTTCTAGAGTGACGTCGAAGGGGACGGTCAAAAGCTCGTTCCAAAGGGCGCCGGCAATCTCGACACACGCGGTGAGTCCTTGTCGGAAGCTCTCGTCGACGCTGTCGTCGAAGGTTGCCACGAAGCTCACCTCGCCTTGGCCGGAACATGCTCCGGTTCCGTCGGCGCCTCCCGCTCCGTCAGCGCCCCCGGCTCCATCCGTGCCTCCGGCTGCGTCAGCGCCGCCCGTCGCGCCGGTTCCCCCGCTTGCGCCGGCGCCTCCGACGGCGTCAGCGCCTCCGGCGGCGTCAGCGCCGCCCGTCGCGGGAGCACCACCCGAGTCCGACGCGCCGCCGGTGCTACCGCCGGCTCCGAACCCGCCCGTGCTTCCTACGACTGAACCCCCGGTGGCGCTCGGCATTCCCCCAGCTTCCACCGGTTGATCGCTCCCGTCATCGCTGCCGCCCTCATCCTCATCCAGCGAGGCTGCGCATCCCGCGAGGAGTGAGAGGAGCACCACGGCCGAGCGCTTCGGACGGGCGAACCTTAGAAGGTGCAGTTCATGTCCGGGGGGAGCCACACTCTAGGATTACCCCGAAAACGAGCCATGTGAACGTATGACATTGAGCTCGGTGAGAAAGAAGCAGATTCCGACAGCGCGTGGGACTTCAATTTTTCAGCTGGCTTACGACGCCGAGCTCAGATCTCGCAGCTGGAACGAGTTCGAGGCGGGCGTTGAATGCAGCGTGCATGGGGTCAAACGGGGCTTATTTTTAATCTCAAGTTAACAATAATCGCATATTGTGCCGAATTATTCATATTTTCTTAATAACTAGCGAGGGCCCCCTTCGGGACGCCACGATCCCAGTCGTCGGTCCACCGAGGAGTTGTGAGGGGCCCCCCAAAAAACGCACCACGCCGCCGACGCGTGGCGGGGCAAGGACGGGTGCGCTGCCTTTATTCGCGAACGAATTCGAGTGGCGGCGACTCACGCCAAGAGAGGCGTCCAGTTCGTTTGAGAGCCGCCATCGCTCTCCCGGTGACGCGAAGAAGTCACGGACACGAACTCGGGGTCCCGAGCTGGCCGCGGATCTGGGCGATGGTCGAACCCCAATCCGACTTGGGATTGTATTGAGCGATGCCCAAAACTCCGTCGGCGATGCGGGCGTTGATGTGCGTGGGGTTGTCCCACACGTCGTCGTGGCCCTCGGAGGCTCCGTTCACGCCATAGCCAGTGTCGGCCAAGATACCCTTGCCGGTGACTCCGTGAACACCGGCCCAAGTCATGTTGTTCGTCGAGCGGATCCGCGTGTTGTCGGCCTCGGTGCCGCCGCCCGAGGTGTTGATGAACGTGAAGAGGGACATGTCGAAGTTCCCGAACCACTGGGCCCCGTTGTCGCTGCCGTTGTCGGGCGGCACCCAAGGGGAAATGTCCATCGAGAAGTAAGCGTTGGGCAGATGCTCCTTCATGGCATTCACGTAGCCGGTCATGATTTGTCCGACCTCGGTGGGCGTGAGCGGGCTCGTCTGCTCGCTCAAGGTGTACTGAAACCAGTCGGGATCCATCTCGAAAATGATCGGAGTCGAGGTGCCGAGACAGTTCGCATAGCCCTGGGCGTAGCTGCGGTAGATGTTCGTGATGGTGGCGACGTTGTTCTTGATGATTTCAGCGCCGTGCTTGCAAAGGTGAGGCTCGCCCACGTTGCAGTCGTTGAGGTTCTGTTCCCTCTTGGCGTAAAAAGCCGACACGTAGGCGACGACGACGGGCACCTTCCCTGCAAGCACTCCGTTCACGTCGTCACAGACGTACTGTTGATCGAAGGTGTTGCTGAGACCCATCCAACCGGGAACGAAATAGTCGATTTCATTTCGAATGCCTTCGTTGTTGACGGCGTAGTCGCGCGTCGTACCGAAGTGAAAACGGCATTCGGAGAAGATCTCACCGGACGTTCCGCCGCCACCCGTTCCGCCGCTCCCAGCGCCGCCCGTACTCGTTCCGCCGCTGCCAGTGCCCCCAGCGCTCGATCCGCCGGTGTTCGAGCCGCCGGCGCTCGTGCCGCCCGTGCTCAGACCGCCCGTACCGGGCGGAGCTCCGCCAGATGCCGCACCACCGGTGGCGCCCTCGAAACCGCCGCTCCCGATTGCGTCTCCACCAGTCCCCTCGAAACTCTGCCCGCCGCCCGACGACGGCGTGTCGTCGTTCGCATCGGGATCGGTCCCCGAGCACGCGAGTACCACGACAGAGGACGCAAGCGCGCACACCCGGAGATTCACGGAGCCTGCTGCTCCAAAGCGGCGGCGCGCGCCGCGAGCGGGATCGGTGGGAGTCAAAAGCTGCGATCTCATAAGGGAATGATCGTGGCGGGGCGCGTCGCCCGAGGATTCTCGGAATCTGCTTTTCTCACGAAATAATTGCGAGTGTCCGACCAAGTCTGGTCATGACGCCTGCCGTCGCCTCGCTGCTGCACCCAAGAGGCCGAGCAAACCAAGAAGCGCGAGGGCGCTCGATTTGTTTCGCTGGCCCGCCGTGTGACACCCACAGCCAGCGTCCAAGGACGAGGGGTTCGATGGGTCGCCCATCATTCCACCTGATGCGACGACTCCACCCGTTCCCGGCGCGGCGCCTGTCGCTGGCGGCGCTCCGCCAGTTCCACCGACGCCCGCGTCTGCTCCCCCTGTGGGGAAAGCGCCGCCCGACGACAGCCCGCCGTCACCGCCCGCTGCTGGAGCGCCGCCGGCCGCCGGGGCACCACCTACTCCGGGATCGCCGCCCGATCCGTCACCGCCGGTACCGGGGCCACCGCCCGTCCCCGCATCACCGCCCGTCCCGATATCGATGGGCGTGCCGTCACCGAAGTCCGTGTCGAAGGCGATGCCGTCGAAGGGGATGACGATGATCTTGCTGCCGTGGTTCGAGTTGCCCGGGATGGCGAAGTCCTTGTCCACGTCGGCTACCGCCCACGTGAGATGCGTGGGGTGACCGTTTTCGAGCACCACGCCCGGACGCTCCATCTTGTACCACTCGCTGCAGACGTCGCTCCCCTCGAAGCAGAAGATCCGTTCGTATTCACGCGGTGACCACGCGTACCCGTTGTCTTGCCAGCCCGTGATGCCGTCTTCCGAATACACGTGCCAGCCGACGCGATCACCCGATCCCGAATAGATGACGTGGTAGGTGCCGTGGCTGTACCAGATGTGCGGATCTTCCTGCCAATCGAAAGTCGGGTTGGGGACATTCGGGATGGAGTCGCGCGAAGGGTAGATCGTGTCCGGAGCGCCCGTCGGATACGAGCACATCGGGTTCACCTTTTCGTAGTGGCCGCAGAGCGTGTCGGAGATGGCGATGTTGCCGTAGCGCGACACGGCCTGGTAGCGACCGTCATGACGGGCCACGAGGCTGACGTTGGAAGCGGCAATGTCGATCTGAGGCTCGCAGCTCGTCCAAGGTCCGTCGAGGGAGCTCGACCGGTAGATCGTGAAGGGGCCGGTTTCACTGACCACCACGGCGTAGTCGCCGTCGGGAAGCTCGAGGGCCGTGACGTTGTGTCCGCGGTGCGACCCGTTGTTGTCGTAAACGTAATCGACGCGAAGATACGGCCCCAAGACTCCGTCTTCACTCACTGCGTGGTACGCGTCCGAGTCGCGCCAACCCGGATTGAACCCGTTGGCTCCGGACCAGGTGCTCATGAAAAGATGGTAGCGCCCGTCCTGACCTTTCAGGATCTGCCCGTCCCAGTAATAGTACTCTGGCGGAACGTCTGCGCCCCTCGCGCTCTCGATCCCGTTACACAGATCGCGCGGACGCACCCCAGGCTCGCCCCAGGTCTCGGAGCTGAGCGCGTCACAGGTGATCGGCCGCGGCTGGATGTAGTCCATGAACGGCGCTCCATACGCCGCTCCGGTGGTAGTCAAGAAAGCCAGAGTGAGGGGGAGCGCCCCCTTTGCCCTCGTGGAAACAGCTGAGTCGAGTCGACGCATGATCTCTCCGTCCTACAGTTGGGAGATGAATTCCCAGGCCATCGGCGGAATGAAAGCGTCTAAACCATCGTCCCCGGGCGATCCGTCGCTCACGCTCGACGGGGTGTGTGCCCCGTCGAAGGTGCAGACCTTGACCGGGTATCCCTCGTTGCAGCCCTCGTAGTCGTGGCAAACGTGCTCGTTGGTCCCGCCCGAGGCCGTCGGGAGGTCCGAGGGGATCGTGCAGCCGTTTTCTTCGGCGTGCGTGATGGAGCAATACTTGCCGCCCTCCTGAGCGCCATCGTCCTTCACCCAAGAACACGTGCCATCGCTCATGCCGGTGATGGAAAAATACGCGACGGCGTCGGCGCTGTTGGTCGGCTGGGTGAAGTTCCAATTTGCTGGCGCCATTGTCACCGCGCCGCGCAATTTGTCGGCGCGCCCTAGCGAGAGCGCGTGGCTCATCATGGCTCCGAAGCTGAACCCCGTCGTGAAGACCCGACTTTCGTCGATGCACAGGTTTTCGCCCACGAAGGCGAGCACTTCGTCGAAGAGAACGACATCCCGGTCGTAGTTCCACGGCAGATTTCCGATCCCTTGGGGGGCGATGAAGATCGCCGAGTCGCCAGCTTGTTCCGCCGCCCGACGAAGGCCAAAGTAGGCGTAGTTTTCCGCGTCGAAATTCGGCCCGTTGTTGGCCGGGTATTGCCCCACGGCGTTCCCGTTGGCCGACCCGTAGGCCTGGTGCCACGAGAAGATGAGTCGGTACGGCGTGTTCGGATCGTAGTCCTCGGGAATGTCGATGATGTACTCTCCGCTCGAGGTGCCGGCACTGATGGTGAGCCGGGTGGACGTGGAAAGTCCGCCCTGGACCGACATGCCACCCGACGTCACCGTGCTCACGCCAGCGGTGTCACCGCACCCGCTACTCGGTACCGCTGCGCTGCCGCCCGAGTCTCCGCCCGTTCCGTCACCGCCGGTGCCCGTTCCGCCCGTGTCGGCCCCGCCGCTGGCGGCACCGCCCGATGGGGCACCTCCCGTCCCGGCTCCGCCGCTGGCTGCGCCGCCCGTGCTCATCCCGCCGGTCGACGTTCCGCCGCCCGATGAGTTGCCGCCGCTCGAGGTTCCGCCAGTATCGCTTCCGCCCGTTGCGGCCGTGGCGCCTCCCGTGCCGTCCGAGTCCGATGTGCCAGTGACCGAACTCCCGCACCCGACGATGCCGGTCGAAAGAGCAAAGAATAGTGTCGGTAGCTTGTGCGTGCGCATGCGTTTCTCCTGAAGAAGCTGGGGCGTCGGATCGTTTCGCTCACGCCGCGTTTCACCCGGCTCGTTTCGAAAGCGTCTTTTTTCAACGTACCTGAGGACGGCGCGCGGTGGAGCGGGCGAAATGATTCCTCCGGGTCGTGGAAACGTTCAACGCGACTGCTCTGCGGGCCCAGTCGTGGTGGAGCGTTGGGTCCCGTGTCTCGTTGGCGCCTGGGCAAGAGGTCTCAGAGGTAGCCGTCGGTCTAAAATTGACTGACGAAGTCCCAAGCCTCTTGCTTCGTCCACGTCAGCGCTCCGTCGTCGCCTCCGCCATCCACCGGACCGGGCGTGTGTCCGCCGTCGAAAGCGCACCAGCGCACGGGGTCTTCCGAGCAGCCTTCGTACGACGTGCAGATGTGCGAGAGACTCCCGACATTGGGCTCGGGTGGGTTCATCGGTGTGCAGCCGTTGTTCTCGACGAACCGATCGCGCAGCGATCGACCGCCGGGAATCATGGTTGTGCCGTCGCTGAGACCATGAATGCCCAGGTAAGCGATCGGCTCAGAACCGTCATTGCAGCCACTAAGCTGAGCCCCGGAATAGACCACGACACCGCGGAACACGTCGGCTCGGTCGCAAGCCAGGGCGTAGCTCATTCCTCCGCCGTAGCTGAATCCCATCGCGAACACGCGGGACTCGTCGATACAAAGGTCCCCTTTGATTTGACTGACCATTGCGTCCACGAAGGCGAGGTCCTGTCCGCCCGAGTTGCCCCAACCGTTGTTCAGGCCCTGCGGCGCAACGAAAATGGTCGTGTCGTCAGCTTGTTCACGAAGTCCGTAGTAGGACCACGTGAAGCCGCTGCTGCCCCCTCCGTCCACGTCGCCCATGGTTCCCCCATTCCAATGGAAAGCGAAGACTAGGCGATAGGGATGATTGCTGTCGTAGCTTTCGGGGATGCGCATCGTAAATGAGCGATTCTGACCCGCCGCTTGGATGGAATGAGTTCCGCTCTCGAGAGTTGGGGTGTTCCCACATCCCACCGAGGGGACTTCGTCGACCGAAGTCGTCCCACCACTGCTGGAGGGGTCGCCCCCGCTCCCGGGCCCAGCACCCCCGCTACCATCGGAGGCGCCCCCGGTCGCCGCTCCCCCAGCGCCGACTGGAGCACCCCCGTCGCTGCTCGTGCCCCCGGTCGCGCCTGCCTGTCCACCCGTGCCGAGATCACCTCCCCCGGTGCCGAGACCACCACTCGATGGATCCGTCGTTCCCCCCGATCCGACGCTCGCGCCGCCACTTCCCGCGTCCATTTGTCCGCCAGAACCGAGCCCATCGTCGTTCGAGCCGGTGGTGCCGTCACTCGCGCACGCGACAGAAATGACGGCGCTTAGGACAAGAAGGGGGCGTGAGCGTAATGGGAAACGTTTCATGAGCGTCCGGAACGGTTTCAACGTACCCGACGACGACGGGACGCGGAGCCGGAGAAATGAATCCTCTGTGCCGTGCAAACGTTCAACGATGCTGCTCTTCGTTCGGCTGAATGTGCCTTAGCCAGCGTCGGGGCGGCTCATGTTGCGTCGTGCCTGCGCTCGCGCGCGCCAGATCCGAGATTGAGCCCCGGCGCTGCTCAGCCCCAGCTTGTGTCCGACCTCGGCGGCCGTATATCCGCACAAATCGTGCAGGAGCAGGGGAAGCGCCATTTCTTTCGGAAGCCGAAAAAGCGCGCTTCTCACTTCGCCCTGCTCGACCGAGCAGAGGAGTTCTTCCTCGTCGGGATAGGTGTCGAGATCTTCATCGACCAGGTAATGGCGGTCGCGAACGAGCGCCCGTACCTCGTTCTTCACGACGTTCCGGGTGATGGCCACCGCCCAAGTCTTCAGGCTGCACCGGCGGGCGAACGTCCCAGTGACCAAAGTCTGCACGACGTTCGCGATGGCAGTCTGCAAGAGGTCCTCGGCGTCTCGGTGCGATGGGCCGACCATCCGCCCCACAGTAGAGCGGCACACGGGAAGGATGTATTCGTACAGGCGCGAGCGATCGCGTTCTGGGCCCTCCAGGAAGTCGCGAAGGACGACGTCCTCCGCGGCAGGAAGATCTGTTGCAGGGGCGGTCACTTTGGAACGGTCGGCAAGACGTCCGGGGGCCGGACTCGGGGTCACATTTTCCATCTGGCCTCAGCTCCGGACCGGTTCAAAGTGCTGCCGGGACCGGTGGCGGAGCCACCGGTCCCGCTTCTGCGAGCCACCTTCGCCTCCCATACAAGCAAGAAAGAATGGTCCAAGGAGGGCCGAGGAGGTCAGAAGCGAAGGGTGAGCTCGCATTGAGCTGATCTTGGCTGGTGGAAGGCCTCTAGCCAGATGACGCCCCCGACATCGGGAGTCGGTTGGAAAAATCCAGGGGACCATGAGTCGCCGCTCTGTGCATGCTACGGTGCAGGCGATGAGTTCCAGTGGAGCTCCGGTGTCAATCGCGTCATCTGCCCGTGTGGAGGGGCTCATTCCAAGCTGACGGAAGCTCTTCCCGTGCACTCGAAACTCCTCATCGACTCCATCATGCGTCAGACGATTGTGCTCATCGCACAACTCTCGGCGGCGGCAGGCATTCGAGCACCCCTTTCGCACCTTGCGGACGAAGTGTTTCTGAGTCTTTCCAAAGAACTCGAAGACCAGGGTGTTCCCCGGAAGATCGTCGCCGATATGTTCGGCCTCGCTCTCCGCACTTATCAACGGCGCGTTCAGCGTCTCGAGCAAAGCGCCACGGACAAAAGCGCCACGCTCTGGCAGGCGGTGAACGCATACCTCGAAGAAAACGGGCAGCTCACCCGTCAGCAGATCTTCGAGCGCTTTCGACACGATGACCCCGAGGCGGTGGGCGCGGTGTTGGCTGACCTCGTGCAGAGCGGATTCGCGTCGAGAACGGGACGCGCAGCGTCTGCGGTATTCGTCGCGACTCCGCCCGAAGCTCGCCGCTTGCTGGCTCGCCAGGACAAGGAGGACACTGCGGCAGCCCTCGTCTGGCTCGACATTTGTCAGCACCCGGGCACTCTCTCTCGGGAAGTCGCCGAACGCGTCGGCGTGGACGAGGATTTGATCGATCCAATTCTCGCGCGCCTCGAGCGGGAGGGACAGCTCACCAGCTCCGTGGATGGCCCGCTGACCGCGAAGGAGTTCGTGATTGACGTGGGGAGCGAGATTGGCTGGGAGGCGGCTGTATTCGACCACTTTCAGGCCGTGGCGGCCGCGATCACCGCCAAGCTGCGGAGGGGCCAGGCCCGATCGGACGCCGCCGACACCATTGGGGGCCGAACCGTTTCCTTTGAGGTGTGCGAAGGGCACCCTCAAGAAGAAGAGGTGTTGCAGCTGCTCTCACAGATGCGAAAACAAACGGACCAGCTGTGGGAAAGAGTGAGCGCCACCAACCAAGAGCACCCGCTCGAAGAAAATCGGATCAAGCGCGTCGTGTTCTATTTCGGACAGTTCGTGAAGGGAGAAGAGGACGAGGCATGACACCGCATCGCGCCGTTCGGTGTCTCTCGTCGGTCGGGATTCTCCTCGGTGCTCTCGCTTCTTGGGCGTCCGTGGGCTGCAGTGGTGATGGGCCACGAGTGAG
This sequence comes from uncultured Polyangiaceae bacterium, assembly GCA_965652275.1. Lineage (GTDB taxonomy): Bacteria > Myxococcota_A > Polyangia > Polyangiales > Polyangiaceae > NIC37A-2. Next base: position 73,825 of record CBFGUR010000024.1, read on the forward strand.
CGGAACCAAGACCGATTGGTTGCGCCCCTGTGATGAGGAAGCCGACTGCGAATCGGAGCTGAGCCTGAGCTGCCTCTGTGGCGTTTGCAGCAAGAGGTGCGGCGGAGACACGGAATGCGCCGAGGGTGTCTGTGGATCGGAGATTGCCACCAACGCGACCTGCGGCAACGACGCTCCCTCGGTGAGTCCCGGAGAGCGGATCTGCGTCCCCGAGGCCAGCGCCAGCTGTCAGGTTGCGACGCTCCCCCGCGATGCCCTTCTCGGAAACGCAGAGACGGTGACTTGCGATGACGCGGGAGCGCTCCTTTGTGAGAGCTTCGACAATCTCCTGCCAGAGTCCCATTCCACGTGGGGTGACGGCGAGACCACAGCGGGACTCGTCGAGTGTGAATCCCAAGCCGGAGCGGGCGCGCTGCGCCTCCGAGCGATCGACGGGGGCTACACGCAGACGCGCATGCGGCTTTCAGCTCCGGTCTCGGGAGGAGAACTTCACGCGCGCTTCTACCTCCGCGTCGAGAGCGGCAGCACGCTACCGAGTCAGCTGATTGTGTTCGAACTCTGGGACCAGGACGAGGGAGACGTCACCGATCGAACGACGATCTACATCAACGACGAAGAATCCCTCGAAGTGTATCTGGGTCCGTCGAACGTCACGGTCCGGCCGGAAGTCCCGGCACCGGTCCCGCGGGACAATTGGTTGTGCCTCGAGCTCGGCTTGAACTTGGACGACGCCACCGGAAGCGTATACCTCAGCGTCGACGGCTCGTCGATCCTCGAACGAGCAGGCGTGGACACGCTTCCCTCGGATCCAATCGGTGTTGCCGTCGTCGAAGGTGTTCCCATGGAGGGAAGTCAGAATACGGAAGCCACGTTCTACGTCGACGAATTGGTGGTCGGAACGCAGCCGATCGGCTGCGAGTAGGGAGCGTTGGGTCGCTCAGCGAGCCCGAACACTCTTCGAGGTCTTGCTCCCACTGGCCTTCCGGCCCTTGCGCTGGTTCCCCAGGCAGTCGGGACATTCGCCGATCAACTGCATTTCAGAATTCTCGAGGGAACGATGCCAGCGGCGCTCCACCGGTCCGGCGAGTTTCGCGTCTGGGAGACATTCCACCGAACCACAAGTCTTGCACGAGAAGTGGGGATGGAGGTGGGGTCCGTCGTCTTCGCCCCGTGCCTCGTACCGCGCGACTCCACCCACGTTGTTGGCCACGCGAGCGAGATCGACCTCGACCAGCTTGAGAAGGTTACGGTAGAGCGTCGCTTGGTCCCAGTCCTCACATCCGATCGCTTGGACAACTTCGCTATGGGAGAGCGGTTTGTCCGCGCTGACGAGGAGTCGGAGAACCGCCACGCGGGGAGCGGTTGCTCTCAGCCCTGCATCATGGATGCGCTGTTTGGCCTCATCGCGCGAGAGCTGGAAGTCCTGCACCCGAAAAGCCTAAGCCGATGTGCTTGCAGATGCAAACGGGGCAGCATCGCCCGACCGGTGCTCGTGATAGCTGTCGTCAGAACACGCATGGACCTCCACGGTGATGTGCTCGAGGTCAGCAAAGTGCCGTAGACGGTTCTTGTAGTGTTGCGGGTCTCGGGGATGATGAGTCACGATCGAAACGATCGCGGCAAGGTGCTTGGGACCGACGCGCCAAAGATGAAGGTCGCAGACTCGATCGTCGCCTTCACCTTCTAAAGCCTGCAGGACTTCGGATCTATGCTGAAGCGTGACCTCGGCGTCGAGGAGGACTCGGCTCGTGTCGCGGAGCAGGCCAAGCGACCAGTGGGCGACCAACGTTCCGCCAATCATTCCGACGACGGCGTCCATCCAGATCCAGCCGAAGCGCCAACCAGCCAATAGCGCCACGATCGCGAGGACGGAGGTGAGAGCGTCCGCAAGGACGTGCAGGTACGCTCCGCGGAGGTTGTGATCCTCGTGATGAGCGTGCTGGTGCGCGTGCCCGTGCTGGTGCCCGTGCGCGTGCCCATGGTGGTGAGCGTGCCCGTTGTCTCTAGGACCGCGCAGCAGCCACGCGCTGAGCAGATTCACAAAAAGGCCGATACCAGCGACGAGCGCTGCCTCCCGGTAGTGCACCGACGCCGGAACGAACAGACGCTCCACGCTCTCCACGAAGACCATGAGGGCAACGATGGCTAGTGCCGTCCCGCTTCCAAAGCCGGCTAAGGCCGACACCTTCCCAGTTCCGAACGTGTAGCGAGGATCTCCGGCCCGACGGCGGGCAAACGAATAGGCAAACGTGGCGGCCAACAATGCCGCAGCATGGCTTGCCATGTGCCAGCCGTCTGCGATGAGCGCCATCGAATCGAATGCGGCGCCTGCGAACAGCTCAGCGAACATCGTCACGACGGTGAGCCCGGCTACCCGCAATGTTCGCCGCTCGGCGCCTTGTTGCTCCGAAAGGCCGAAGGTGTGGTCATGCTGCCAGCGATGCATTTCATCATGGTGCATGCCGGCACTTTGCGATGACTTTGCCGGAGACGCAACGATGGCCAAGTGCATGCGCCAACCTCGCGGCTTGCAGTCAAATGGCGAGAGACTCGCCTCGACGCGGCGAAAACAAGCCGACGAGAAGCGCGATGCCTTCGGTGGTCCAGTTGCCAGTCCGACCGTCCATTCCCCGAAAGTGCCTCTTTCAGACAATAGCTGCGGGTCGCGATCAGGGCCTCGAAGTTGCCCTTACGAAGAGATCTGGGCGTCTGCTGTGGCAGCGGCCGGGACCTTTCGACGTGAACACCACCAACTGTACCCATGCGCTGTGACCAGCAGGAGCCCAGCGAAAATCGTGGCGGTGGATCCGAGCTCTGAACCCGTTTCCTCCAGAACACGACCTGCGACGAGTCCGGTCATGCCGAGCGAAAAGAGCACGAGGACTCCCCGGGCTCGGTGCCGACGGTATCCCAGCCAAAGCGCCAGGCCTGCAAACAGTAGCGCAAGAGCGGCGAACCCTGTCTCCAGGGCCGGCCCCACGAGCGCCCCCAACCCCAAAAAGGTGAGGGCGCCGGGTACGAGCGACGCGGTGGCGCAGTGCACTGCGCACAAGGCGCTGCACGTTGCGCCCGCGCCGTCTATCTTGGCGCTCCCGTCAATGATCGTGGTCGTGGTCATCCTCGTCGTGTCCGTGTTCATGGGCAACACCATCGACGGGACACTCGCCTTCACCCTGGTAGTGACCTTGGGTCTTCAGCTGAGCGCGCACGTACTGATACATGTCGGTGGGTTCGATGGGTGCGCCGCCGAACTGATAGTCTTCCATGACCGGTAGGTCGGCGGGTGTCACGGCCTCGAGTTCTTCCTGGGTCACCGTTCCGTCGAGATTGAGATCACAGTCAGCGAGCCACTGAGCCTGACGTGAGATGCCACCCTCGTCGCCCTCGGGGAAACCATTGAAGAAGATGTGGTCCCCGTGGATGGAGATTGCCACGGTCTGGGCGCCCCCCTCGGGTACCGAGACGCCGGGGACCTCGTCGATTTCGCACGGGCCAAAGACGGTTTCCGCTTGGGCACTGATCGTGAAGGAGATGTTCGGGTTGTCGTAGCAGTCGTTGCCTCCCGAAGTGTTTCCGTTGGGTTCCAGGTCGCCCACATCCGCGAGGTCGGACGGCGGACAGGACTCGCCGTCCTCCTTCTCGAGAGAGCCCTCGATGTGATAGGTGAAGTCGTTTTCGACCATGAAATCGAAGTCGTCTTCCTCGACGCTCTCGTGACGCATGCCGCCATGGGCGGCTCCGGGAGTCTCGTAGTTGAACTCCCAGCGGCCCGCCTCGAGCTCTTCGAACATCCAAAGTTCTTCCCCGGAAGCTGGGACATCCGTCAGGTCGATGACGTAGACATCTTCGGACTCAGCCTCGACGCTCTCGTCGCTAGACAGGTGCAAGTCGAGATGTCCAACCGTGGCCAGGTACTTGTCGAAGCTGACGGCCCAACCGTCCTTTATGTTCTCGACGTCGTCTCCCGGTTCGAGTCCTTCGACGATCACGTCCTCGGCTTCGAGGAGAACCGTGAGGGAGCCGGTGGATGCGTCATCGTTCGAGCTACATCCAAGCGCCAGCGCGCCGAGGCACGTCAGACAAGACAGACCCCGGAGGAGACCGTTCGTTTTCGTTTCAATCGTTCGTTTCATCGTGCTGTTTCCTTTTGTTTTGCAGTCAATCTTCCCACTGAAATGACGGCCGACCCGTCGTCGAGAGAGCAACTTTCAAGCTGCGATAGGCGCTTCCGCCTTCTTCCAAGACGATTTCGTCGGCGCAGCCCACGCCAGCGAGACAAACCTCATTCGATGCGCTGCAGTCCCGACTCGACTCCGCCGTCCCCTCGTCGCAGGTGACTTCGAGCGACCGTTGGCACACGACGGAGGGCCCGTTCGGCTCGCAGGTTTCGTCTTCCGTGAGTGAACCCAAGTCCAAACGACGCACCCAGGCTTCCGGATCGAATCGGAGCGTCAGGCTGGACTCGGCTCCCGTGATCTCTTGGAAGAAGCTCTCTCCCGACCCTTTGCGAATCACCGGAACTCCCAGCTCCGTGGCCTCGTTCTGCTGGACCGGCACGGATGCGGAAAACGGCACTTCAACGCCGTGGAGGGTCACGAGCCCCTCGAGCACGAACGAAGCACCGCCGAGCTCCTTCGCGGCGGACAGCACATAGGGCTCCGAGCGAGTGAGCTGGGAACTGATGGCCAGATCGTACATGTAGGACCTCACGCTCCCTGTGACGCCAGTGAGGCTCCCGACGGAGACCTCCTCGTCGCGCATCGTGTCGATCACGGCTGTGCCGAGCCACTCGGCGCGTGAGATGTCACACAGATCACCCGCCGAGTTTCCGGCGCACAGATAGAGCGGCCCGAAGGCAAGATCCGCGCGAATGATCGTGACGAGCTCGCCGCCCGCGGTTTTCACTTTGTCGGGTGGTTCCGTACCCGAAACGCGCAGAGGGATCTCGACGCGATCCTGCCCCGTGTCCGAGCAGCCCAGGAGCAGAAGTGGGAGCGTGAGAGCAACCCAGGTGACGGTTCGAGCGATCACAGCGTGACCCCAAGAGACACGAGCCAGGAAAGAGGTGCGCCAGCAGCCGTGTGCCGCGCGGGCGCGCGAGGCCTGACGCCGTCGTTCGGATCCCAATCCGACGGGAACGAGTACTCGATGGCCGCATACTCGGTGTCCAGAAGGTTGAACATCTCAAGGGAGAGGTCGGCCGGGCCCCAAGTCACTCCCGCGGAGGCATCGAGAAGCCCGACGGGATCTGCATAGGCACCGTACGGGAGCGGGCGGGACGAGAGGTACGAAAAGCCGAGCCCCACCTTGCCACCGACGGACTCCCCCCACACGTCGTCCACCAACGTGCGGCTGACCGCCGTATCGGCTCGAACGACGACAGGCGGCACGAAGGGGAGCTTCTGACCTTCCTCGAAAGGTGGTTGCGGTTCGTCCGCGCTCGGAGGTGGCGGCTCCAGGAGAGTCGCATCGACGAACGTGACGGATGCCGAGCCGATGAACCACGGCCAAGGTCGCGTCACCGCGTGCGTACAAATCCCGAGCCTCTCACTCGCACCGATGCGTTCGAGACGCCCTTCCGAGGCATCGAAAGCAACGTCGTCCGAGAGGCGCGTCAAATAGCCGCCCACGACGAAACTCAGAGGATCGCCGAAATCGAACCTCGCGCCGACATCCGCCGAACGCACTTTCGTAAAAGGAGTCTCTTCTCCGTCGTCGAGCTGTCGCGCTTGTGGCGAGCGGAATCCTTCGCCGTACGCAGCCAGAAGCGCGAGCCAGTGAACGGGGAGCACCTCGATGCTCGTGCGCGGCCCGAACGCCGTCCGCAGGGCGCTGCGCCGATACCCCATGATGAAGGTGTCCTGATCTCGTGTCAGCGGAGCGAAGTTGCCCAGGCGATCATCGATCTCGTACGTCAAGAGATCGGCTCGCATCCCGAGCCGGTAGCGTACGTACTTGCCGAACGACCAATCGAGATCACCCCACACGCCGAGATCACCCGCTCGCACTCCTGCATCGACGCGCTGATCCCAAGTTTGGTTACGCGCGGCAGCGTCCAAAAGATTCTGCGATTGTTCGATGAGGTCGAATCGCCCATCTGCCCCGACTTCGAGTGTGCCCCGTGCCCAGGTCGTCGGCCGGTAGAGCCTCGTGCGGTAGCGCCCAGTCAAACCAAAGGACAGCGTCCGATTCTGCTGCTCGATGAGATCGCCCAGCCCACCCACTCGTTCGAGCGTCCGACTCTCGTGAACGAACCCCGTGAAGTTCTCCTGGATGCGAAAGTTCTCGTAGCCGATCCACGCGCCCAGCTGTCCGTTCGAGCCGTCGTCATCCCGGTAGTCAGCGAACAACCCCGCCAAGAACCGATTCGCCAAAGCATTTTGGGCCCGCGCAGTGGGATAGGGGTAGACACATTCGAAGCAGACTTCGCCGCTTGCGACATCGTCCTGGCGGACGACTCCTGCCATGTCGGCACGTGCTGCGTGGAGGATGCCGACAGCTCGGTAGGTGAGAGCCCCTTCGCCGAATCGGTGCTGGAAAACGCCACTGCCGCTGGTTCCCGCCCGATTTTCGCCGAACCCGTTGGTTTTCATGTATTGGACTGCTCCGAAGCTTTCGCGAGAAGCCTTCTCGGGCGCCCACAGCACGAGTTGACGGTACGTGTCGAACGATCCGTATCCCGAACGAAGAGTCACCCCGCGCTCTTCTTCGGCGACACCCAGCTCGACATCGATGGACCCGGCTACGGCAAAGTCGCCCTGACTCGGATCGTAAACCCCTTCGGTGACGTGGAGCTCGTGCACCGTATCGCCGATCAGAAAGCCCAGATCGGCATACCCTTGTCCATGAATGTGCGCGGGCACGTTGATGGGGAGTCCGCCGACGCGAAACTCGATGTCCTGGCCGTGATCTGCATCGAAGCCCCGCAACATGTAGTTGTGCGCGACGGCCGGGCCTTCGCCGCGCCCGATGTAGATTCCCGGAGCCGAACGCAGCATGTCTGCGCCCTCTTGGTGAGGTGCAGCGGCAAGCACATCGCGATGCAGGAGGAAGTCCGCCGAGCTGCGCTGCTCTTCGCGCAACTCTCGCTCTCCTTTCACGACGACTCCGCGCGCGCCGCCATCCGCGCCTGAATCGACGTTCTCAGGCGGCGCTGGAGCAGCCAATGGCGTTTGAGGTTCCGGCGGCACGGAGTTCTTCGCTGGCGCGGGCTTTTCCACAAGGGCGGACTTTTCTGCTTGTGTGGGCTCTCCCGCTCGTGGGGGCTCTTCGGGGATCGCGAACTCGAAGGGGACCCGGATCCGACTTTGCACCGCTTGGTCGCCCCGCCGGGCAGGTTCGAACTTCCACTGCCGAATCGCCGCCAGGGCAGCCTCGTCGAAGTCGGCTCCTGCCGAGGTCGCGATCTCGGCAGACGCCACCGTTCCGTCATCGGCCACCGTGACGAACAGCTCGACGGTCGCTTCCCGCCCTTCGTCGAGCGCGCTCGGGGGATACTCCGCTTCAACGCTCGAGACGACGCGCGGCATGACGATGTCGGCGGCGTCCTCGGCCTCTTCCGATGCGGCCGGCGCATCGCTCGGTTCGGCGGGGTCATCTTGGGCTTCTGCTGGTCGCGTACACAAGACGCACAGGCACAGGGCCGCGCATACGGGGAAGCCGGCCGCGCGACTCGCCTTCTTCGAGCAGCATTTTCTTTCGCTGCAGGAAGAGGCTGCGATGGGTGGGGAGGGGGCGATGGTCGAAGGCGGCTCTGGATGTCCGAACACCGAGTCACACTCGCGGAGCTCTCACTCGATCAAAGGAGCGAGCGGACGCGCGAAGGGTGACGCTCTCAGCAGAGCTTCTGAGGAGGCGACGTCTTGGGAGCGTAGGCGTAGATCGGGCGAGCGCGCACGAACGACGGATGCACGAGTGCGGTAGCGTCCAGCGTTTCGCTCGAAAGACAATGGGGGACGTAGTGGATCGGCGACGGTGGAGCTTCGCGCCGATCGGTACTGACCCAACAGTGATCGTGTTCGTGGTCCGCGTCTGAACGGGGGGAGACGTGTTCGACCGGCGTCTTGGGAGCTTCGGAAGCGTGGCTCGCGTCGTGCGCTTTGCCGTGCCCGGTCCCGACGTGGATCAGCTCCCCGTGGGCAGCACAGGTTTCATGCTCGACGATCAGGTAGTGACCCACCACCAGGAGGTAGGAGAACAGACAGAGCCACCCCACCGCCGCAAACACGGCTCGAGGGGCCTTCCGAAGGCTCATCGAGGCAACATTTCGGTCCGGGGTCTCTACCACGCGGCGGGCTTAACATCTCATGTTTGTAGATGCAATCGTTTTGCATGTTACCGAGGGACGGGGGCGGACCCAGCGGGCGAACCGCACGCCTACCAATGACCTGTCGCGGCGAGCGACAAAGTGAGCTGGAGGCGGGGGATTCTGAGCTCCGATTCGTCGACGAGCAGGTCGGCTTCCTTCCCCCCGAGCTCCCCGTCTTCGGCCTCAGGCCAGGAAAGGAGCGTGATGACCTCCGTCAGCGCTTGTCCGCCGAAGCGAAGGTTTGGTGCTGCACGGACGCTCAGATCGATTCCGCCTCCTGCCGCCACTCCCCAAGCGGTTCCCCGGAAGCGATCCTCGTCCTTGCCTCCTTCCTCCCGGAGCATCAGCGCTGCTGAAGTCATGGAGCCAAGCACCTGCGCTTCGAAGATCTCGTCACTCGTCTCCGCGAACGAGTACTTCAAAAGTAGACCCAATGTCGCGAAACGGAGAGAAAACTTCTTGGGATCGGCTCTCCACGATTGGCGAGACAGGGAATACGTGCCAACCGCTCCGAGCCCGAACCGACCGAGCCAAAAAATCACATCCTGACCGATACCTCCGGCTGCCGAGCCGTAGTCGTTGAGAACGAGTCGCTGTGACAGCGTTGCCGAAACACGACGTGACCAAACCGACGCGGAGCTCGTTCGAGCAGGCTCTTCGCCATCGTCGAGCAGAAGTGCGCGGGCGAGTTCTGCAGTTCGGAGCGCGAGGTGATCGGATGGCTCACCCGGAGCGTGAGCCAGGGCCTTGAAGTCGCTACGCGACTCGCGGCTCACGCGCGCGCCACCTTCGCGTGGGAGGACGATGTTGAGGCGGGCTCCGGTGGGAGTGGCTCTGCTCGGGCGATCTTTGGCGGAGTCGCGGGTCTCCACTTCGAACCCGAGCATTTCGAGCTCGCTCACCAGGTCCCGAGCTGCCTCTTGTCGACCGTCCTCGTAAAAAACGAGAACGTCGGCTCCCGATCTTGGGGACGAAGCTCCGAATGCACTCGGCGGGTCCCCTACGAGCATCAGGACTACCGCAACAGCGAACGCGCGAGCCCTGAATAAGCACCATTGGGATACTGTCGGAGGTATCTTTCGGCCACCGCAATTCCAGCAGCTGTTCCCCTTTGTAGTTCGATGAGACGGCCTAACGCTTGCTCCGAGAGCAGACCCCCCGGCGCTTCTTTGAGATACATCTCGAACCAATGACCTGCCTCTGAACTCGAACCCAGTAGGTCCGCATGTACTCTACCAAGAAGATAGGCCGTCTGCCCACGGGCTCCGTGACGACTTCTCAGTTCGAGCAGCGCGTCTTTTGCGGCTTGCCCTTCGCCTGTTTTCCTATGCTGTTGGACCATCTTCCAGAGCTGCTCCGCCGAACGTGACGTGGTCGTGCGCTTCTTATCCTCTACGACGGGTCGCGAAGGCTGGCCGTCCGTTTGGGCTCCCTCGTCGTCCACGGGCTGCGCGAGTGACTTTGTTTCTTCCGGTCGGGTTGGTGAGGCACTCTCGGAAGCTGCCTCGTCATTGCCTTCCGACTCCTTCACGCGAAACTGGACGAACTCGCTGCCTTGAACGACGCGTTGTCCTGCGATACCAGGACCACTGACGAGTACGGATCCTCGGTGCATCGCAAGCTCCATCCGTTCTTCGCCCGGGTGCCAGGCAAGGTCGAACTCGGTCCCGGTCACCCGTACCACGTACGGACCCGCTAGTAGACGCCACTTTGCGTCCTGCTCGGGTACGATCGAAGCCAACGTCCTACCCCCTTCGAGGCGCACGGTAGCCCCTTCGTTGCTCGTCTCCACCACCCGCACGACCGTTTTCGGGTAGAGGGAAAGGCGAGTTCCGTCCGTGAACCGGAGCTGCTTCGTTCCCTCGCTCGAGCCCACCGTCGCCCCCGTGAGTTCGACCGAGTCCGACTCCGCATACACCCGAAGCGGCCCCTTTTCCGCCCCCGGCCACGATATGAAGCTCAGGATGGCTACGGCAACGAGCGCTACACCAGCGCCCCAAAAGCGCAGCGTCGTAGGAGCTCGCGCGGTTTGCCCTCGGTCGATGGAGTCTTCCAGGCGATATCTGACTCGCCGGATGGTGAGATCGAGCTGCTCAGCGCTCTCCATTTCCGAGACGGTAACCTCAGAAACCATGTGGCCCAGATCATCTAGCCGATCACTCATCGTGACCTCCGCTCTGTTCCAGAAAATGGGCGAGCTCTGGTTCGTCTGCAGCGAGCCGCAAAAAGCGCTCCTTCGCTCTCTTGATGCGGCGTTTCGCCGTGGAGAGGGATGTCTGGCACGCATCGGCAACCCGGGGGATCTCCATTCCTTCGATGTAACGCAGGCTGAAGACGATCTGCTCGGATACAGGTAATTTGCCGAGGACGACATAGAACCGTCGACATGCGTGTCGGGCTTCGGGTGGCACGCTTGGCGTTCCCACGTCTGGGACGTTTTCTGGTTCGTAGAAACGTAGCCAGCTCCGCGCCTTGCGCCGCCTGATCGTGCGAATCGCGATACGTGTCGTGATCGTTTGCAGCCAGGCGAGCAGAGCGACCGTGTCGCGGAGAGAATGGGCGGATCGCAACGCCTCGACGAACACCTCGTGAAGGAGATCTTCGAGGTCGGCATGCCGTTCGCGCCCGAGCGTGCGTCGGAGCATCCGAGCGATCGGCTTGGCGTAGCGGTCGTACAACGCATTGGCTGCCCAGCGCTCTCCGGCGACGAGCCCCTTGATGATCGCCTCATCGCTCGTCGAAAGCGGCACCACACGCGCCGATTCCGCAGCAATTTCTGGGAAACATCCCTCTTTGTTGGCGGATCGCGCCTTCATGCGTGGGGTGAGGTGGCGAAGGCCCGGGGATCCGGTCCACGAAAATTCCGTGCGAGCGTCCCGGGAAAATACCTGACCCCATTCTGCATCGCGCCCCCACCTCACCCCCCGACGCGCTCCTCTGGGGCGCCTCGGGGCACATGCAACGCGACCTCGGGGGAGAGGTCAGGTCGTTCGGTCGGCAACTCTCTCGCGAGGAGGCCCGCCTCGAATCAGATGATTTTTTCGAGAAATGAACCACAGAAGGGATATACGGATGGCGCGCTTTTTGGTCTTGGGTCTCGTCGCAGCTACTTGCGGCACCGTGGGTGCTTGCACAAGCTCCGGAGACGAAGCAAACGAGACGAGTGGGGGCTCGGAGCCGTTGGACAACCCACTGACGCCAGAGGACGAAAGCCTGAGCGGCGGCTCTCCGACACGGCTCATTTCCGTCCCCGAGATCCCCGGCGGCGGGCAAAATGCAGCTCCCTTGGCGGCGGGTTGTGGCCCCGAGACTGCCCACGATTGCGTTCCGCCGGGCGGTGGGTGCGACAACCGAGAGTTGCTTGGGGCTGGAGACGTCGAGATCATCGACGCTGGCTCGCTCTGCTTCTACGGGGAAGGGTACGATGAGCCTTCGGCGACGATCGAGCACATCACCGAAGTGGTGAATGGTGAAGAATACGTCCACCTGCGGATTATCTTCGACCCGGATTTCGTCGACACTACGTACGGACAGTGTTCGTTTTCTACCGGCTGGGACGAAGAAAAGGGGCACACGCTCAAGGATCTCAAGGGCAGCGACAAGGTCGAGCTCATGCTCTACAACTGCGATGACGAGCTCTCGATGCACATGAAAGTCGACTTCATCGAGGATGAGGCCAGCACGGAATGTGGCTACGCGACCGGTGGCGTGACCGAGGGCGAAGGCGACATGATCGTGGGTGATGCTGCCCACGTTCTTGCGGTGGGGACGTCGCTTGACCGCAACATGAACGGTTGTGGATACTGCGAACTCGAAGACTCTCCGTGTCCGAGTGCTGCAGGTTACGCGCCCAGCGAAGAGGCTCCGCAGTGGGACTTCCGGATGGTTTACGAGCTTTGGGTCGATGTGGACGCCTTCGGCCCTTCGGGTTTTTGTCGACCGGACGTCGACTCGGTGCATGCGTCTCCCTCCAAAGCCGAGGACAATACCATCATCGTCGAATGGGACGACTGCCCCCCGCCGCCAGGTGGCGATTGTCCTCCCAACTACGAACTCTATGTTTCGAGTGAGGGTGAGTACTTGTGCGCCGGTCCCCCGGACGATGGAGAGTGTCCAGCCGGCTATCAGATCGACGTGACGAGCGAAGGACAGCTCTGTATCCCAGAAGGTGCGCAGTAGTGCAGCACCTGTCGGGACGCGAGATCCGGGAGCTCACCCTCGACGTGGCGCGTCGGGCTGCTTCTCTACAGCATTTCGAGACGTGAACCGAGTGGCGGCAGGTCTTGCCGAGGGACGGCGAGGCCTCGAAGTTCAAGGCGCGAGTTCGACGCCGAGCACGGCAAGATGCAAAAACTGCCCGACCGTCGGCATCTGATCGTACGGCGGAAGATCGGGGAAGATCTCTTCCGGGAAGTTCGCGATCTCGCGTGCGTTTCCGTCATTTGCGATCACCGTCACGGTCGCGCCACCCTCGATTGGAATCGTGATCTCGTAGTCTTCCTTGTGGATGTCGTGCGCCACGTAGTCGTGCTCGTTCAGCCAGTAGGTCTGCGCCGGACTGCTGACTTCGATGTAAAATTGTTGATAGTTGATGGCGTCGCTGTCGCTACCCGATCCCGCCGCCACGTCTCCACCAATCATGTACGGAATCTCGGGATCAGGCTGCTGCCCACCGTCGATGTTCGTGGGCTCCCAGATGCCGCGCACTCGAAGTGTCACCGAATAGGTGGTGCCTGGGTCACCTCCGAATGTGATTTGTTCCTCGACGTGCTGCACTCCGTCCAGGTGGTCACATACAGCTCCGTCCGGCTGCGGCAGTGAGACCCCTGCGGCGCATTTTCGATCGAGGAAGACGCCGTCCAAGTCCGAAGCGTAGGTGGTGAGATCGACCGTCGCATCACCTCCGGTTCCGTCCACCGAGCCACCCGAGCCGAGTTCGTCGCCCCCCGTTCCGCCACCGGAGCCGAGCAAGTCGCCGCCGGTCGACGGCGCGCCACCGCTGGGTGTCGCACCACCGGTGCCAACGCCACCGCTCGAAGAAAGGCCACCCGAGGCAGGAACGCCCCCAGTCGACGCACCGCCTGAAGCAGCCCCGCCCGTACCCGCGACGTCGTCTCCCGCGCCATCCGTCGCGTCTTCCGTCCCGTCGCTGCAGGCAAAGAGGAGGGCTGCAGTGATTAGGGAAACGCTCCACGAGCCACCCCGCGGTTGGATTCTGCATTCGTGCGTATACTTCTTCATGTTCGTCATCTCGCGCGCACCCTAAGGTGTGAAGGGAGCCCATTGCAACGGCAATGGGGCGCCAAGGAGGGCTCTGTCGTGCGTTGAATGCCCAGCGAATCTTTCCAGACACCAGGGGAGATTTTCGACCTCCGCCAGATTCATTCCGAATCGAATCGAACCTGCGCGCCTCACTATTCCACTCCCGCGCGAAGTTTGGATGCAGGGGTGGTTCAATTCCACGACTGCTGTGGGGCGGAAGCCGCACGTAGGCTGAAACCATGTCAGCCCGACTCCCCAGAGCGTTGACGGGTCTCCCCCGCATCTTGCTGCTAGCCTCGCTCACTCTCCTCACGGCGTGTGAAGCCCAACTCGGAACCGGCCCCGGGCTGGGCGCTACCGGAACTCCGACGCCGGGAGGAGACGGCGACTCCACCACATCCCCCGATGACCCGGACCAACCGGTCATGGGAGACACGGATGGGGATGGTGTGCCGGACAGCCCCGTCGAGTGCGCGTCGAGCATCGGGCAAGACCTCGTTCTTCTCAGTGAACTCGCTTTCGTCAATTCGGTGGCTGACCTCGTCGGGGACGAGGTTCTTGAGGGGCGCCTGGTCCCGGAAGCCGAAACAAAGAACTTTTCTCAGAAAGGCATCGTCGCCAATACGTCCCTCGTGAGCACGCGCCTGGATTGGGCAGAGCACGCGAGCACCATGGTCGATGGACAAGCGGCTGCGCTGACGGGATGCGCCGTTCAGGACGAGGCCTGCGCTCGCTCGTACCTTTCGGGCGTGATGCATCGCGCCTTCCGTCGTCCGATTTCGGATGTGGAGATCGATGACCTGATGAGCGTTTTTGCCGTGGGTGCCGAGACGAGCTTCGAGGACGGCCTCAAGACGGCCATCCAGGCGCTCGTGCTCGCCCCATCTTTCAATCATCGCACCGAGTACGGGACTCCGAACGGCGACGGGACGTTCAACCTCACGGCGCACGAGCTAGCCAGCTCCCTCTCCTATCTGCTCACCGACAGCGCGCCCGATGAGGAGCTCCTGACGGCGGCGGACGACGGAACGCTCACCGACCCCGCGACCCTCGTTGCTCACACGGATCGGATGCTCGCTGATACCGACGTGCAAGACAGCGTGGAGAAGACCCTTCTCGCGGCGTGGACCCTCGGCAACCTATTCGGCAAGGTCAAAGACCCCGGGCTGTACCCGGAGTTCGGTTCGGCCCTCGCCTCGCAGATGTATCACGAGACGGAGTTGTTCCTGAAGGACAACCTGTGGGATCCGGGCAAGGGATTGAATGCACTCCTCACGTCGCGCACCACGCGAGTCAATGAGGCCCTCGCCAATATCTACGGGGTTCCCTTTCCGGGGGCGGGCCCGAACGAGTTCGTCGAGGTCGAGCTTCCTGCGGATCATCGGGCGGGGCTTCTCACACAGCTCAGCTTCCTCACGACTCTCTCGCGAACCGACAGCACGTCGGTCGTGGCGCGCGGGCTTTTCGTGAATGGGCCGCTTTTGTGCTTCCCCAAGATCCCCTCGCCCCCCGAAGCCGCCCTTGCAGCCGTCGAAGAACAGCTCGAAGAAGATCTGACCGAACGCGAGCGCGCGGCCTCGCGGGCCGCGACCAGCCCTTGCAACAACTGTCACGCACAGTTCGATGCCTTCGGGCTCCTCCTCGAAAACTACGACGCGGTGGGTCAGTTCAGCGGCGTGGATGAAAACGGCATCCCCGTCGACTCGGCCGTCGACGTCCAGAACAAGGGAGCCCTCGATGGGTACTACCCCGACTACGTGAGTTTCGCCGAACGCGCCGCGCAGGGACCCGAGCTCGCCCAGTGCGTCACTCGTCATCTCTTGGCCTATGCGACGGGTGAAAACGGCCTCACTCGCGAGGGCTGCGAAGTCTTCAACACGACGCTCGGCTACGACGAGAGCACCACCTTGCGCGACGTCATCCTCGCCGTTGTGCAGTCCGACACCTTCTCGGTTCGTACCGCGGAGTCCGCACCATGAAATCCTACAAGCATTCCAGACGCATCTTTTTGGGAGCCATCGGCGGCGCCGCTGGGCTCGTGGGACTCCTCGACCGCCTCGAGGCGCAGGAGGAGGGCGATCCCCCGATCCGCAGGCTATTCACGGTTCAGCGACCAGTCGGCACCATTTGGGACAACTGGTGGCCGTCTGGCAACGGCAGTGACTTGGCCGGCTACACGCTCGGTCGAATCATGGAGCCCTTCGAGTCACTGAAGGACAAGATGGTCATCTTCCGTGGCATCGGCCTGCCTCACAAGGGTTCAGCGGGCGGTGGACACGAGCGCGGCACGGTGCTCACTGTCACGGGCCGACGCGCGCCCAACCTCTACCCGGGCAACGGTGGAGACGATCCGTACGCAGAAGGTCCCAGCGTGGATCAGCTCTACCTCGCGGCATCTCCGATCCTGCAGAACGCTCCGATCCAGTCGCTTCAGCTGTCTTGCGATCAGCGTGCAGACACTCCTGGGGAGGTTTCGCCCCGGCATTTGTCCTATTCGGGGCCGCACGCTCCGCTCGCGCCGTACTATCAACCTCTCCAAGCCTACGAGCGCGTCTTCGGCTCGGTGATGCCGGGCGGCACGACCGACGAGAATCTCGAAGCCTTGGCGCGCGCTCGCGCCCAGAAACAAAGCGTTTTGGATTTTGCTTTGCGCGATCTCGAGCGCATGCGCACCGTCGCTCCCGCGTCCCAACGAGAGAAGCTCGATGCCTACGAATCGGCGGTGCGCGATCTCGAAATGGAGCTCGACAGCCTCGACGCCGATCCGAGTGATCCGGTGTTCTGCGGGGTCTCCGAGCCGCCCGAGGTGGTCGAGGTCAGCCAGCGTGTCGACCCCTATTTTCAAGGGAATGTTTCACCGGAACGCGACGACGAGAAGCATCGGCGCATTGGCGAGATGCACCTTGCCGTCGTGAAGGCGGCATTCAAGTGCGATCTCACCCGCACGGTCACGTTCCAGTGGTCGCCCGGCACCAACCACGTCAGCTTCGGCAACATGTGGCCACCAGACGAAGCCATCTTCAAGGTGCACCACACGACCAGTCACAATACCCCGGACAACGACATCCGCGAATTCTTGACCCGCATCGACCAATGGTACTCCCAACGGCTGGCCACCTTCTTGATGGAGCTGGAATCGACGGAAGACTTCGCGGGACACCCGATCTTGGAAAATACACTCGTCCCCTACATTTCCGAGATCAGCGAGGGCTTCACGCATAGTTGGCGGGACATGCCCTGGGTGGTCTTCGGTGGGGCAGGGACGGGCCTCCTCGGTGGACAGATGTGGACGCACGACGGGGGAACTCCGTCTGGTGCCACCGATGGAGGACAAAGGTCCACCAACGACTACTGGATGGCTTGCGCCCAGGCCTTTGGCATCCCGGACTTCGTCCTGGGCGATGACGAAGAGATGCACTCGACCGCAATCGAGGGCATCTTTGCTCCGGTCTAGCGGACTTATCTTTCACTCACGCCACAGCGTCCAAAGCACGCCGCCGCGCAGATGACCCAGGACGTCGTCCTCGGAGAACGTCGACCCGGTGCACCCCATTCCGGTATAAAACACTCGGCTCTTGCCGACCGTGCGGACCCACGAAATCGGATGGTCGCCCATGTTGCCCCCGCTGTAGCTGCTTTCGTCGAGGCTCAGAAGCACTACGACGCCCGGCAGTCCGCGTGGATTTGGCGAGTAGTTGTACCACTCGTCGGTCCGAGTCCATGGGTCATCCAGGCCTTCCGTCGCCGGATGGTTCGTGACATCGATGTCGATTGATGCCGAGACGGCAAGCGAATGGGTCGTCGTTACCGCGCCCAAGAGGTCGGTGTAGAAAGACCAGGAACCCTCCGTATCCGCCGCGGCATGAATGCCGATAAAGCCGCCACCGTCCATGATGAACGCTTCGATGGCGGCTTCCTGAGTCGTGTCGAGGATGTCGCCCGAGGTGTTCAGGAACACGATAGCGCCGACGTTCACGAGGTTCTCGGGAGTGAAGAAGGACGAGTCCTCGGTGAGCGTTAGCTCGATGTCCTCCGCGGCGGCCATCGTCGAGAGCGCAGCGAGTCCAACATCGATTGCCTCAGTGTGCCGGAAGCCTGCCGTCTTGCTCATCACGACGAGATGGGCCGGGCGCGCTACGACCAGAGCACCGCCCCCTCCATCGGACTCGCCGCCCGCCCCGTCCGGATCGCCGCCGGTCCCCGTTCGTCCACCCGTCGAAGGTTCTGGTGGCTCGCCGCCATCGCCAGGGGTGGAGCCGCTCCCACCGACATCGGCCCCGCCCGAGTGGCTCGCACTCTTGCCTCCGGTTCCAGGTTCAGCTCCGCCGAGCCCCTCCCCATTCTCTTCGCCGTCGCGCTTGTTTGATCCCGCAACGTAGGTGCAATGCACGAGCCCGAGCAGCAAGAAGAAAGACCACCCCTTGGGAAATCGCGCGACCATGCTGGCACTTTAGAGCCCTTCCCAAAAATGGGGAAGTGAAGTTGACTCGATAGTGCCCGTACGGGTGACGGATGGCGCGCCTTGTCCGATACCATCACGACATGACGCGTGCATGCGCGGGCGTGACCAAAGTCTCAGTCGATCGGTCGTTTGAGGAGGACGGCCCCATACACCAAGAAGGCTCGCTGCTGGGTGTTTTGCCACAGCCAGATGTCGGTTGGCGGGCGCCAGTCGATCGTTTCGGCAAGGGCTGGATCTTCTTCGGCGAGAGACCGCAATAGACGGGGATCGAGATAGTTGAAGATCTGATTGCTCTCGATCAGGCGCTCGAGGAACGAAACGGGAGAGGCTGCATCGAAGGTCTCGAGCGGGGCGATCTCGTTCGTCGTGACGTCCGTGATAAGGAGCGCCTTCCCTCCCGGTTTCGTCAGCGCTGCCAGGATTCGAAGGTGCGTGACGAGCAACGTAACGAGACCAGCCTGAAAGAGCTGATGACCCTCGCCCAGCACTCGGCGATAGGTGAGCAGGATCTGGCTGAGGAGGCACGATGAAACGACGCAGTCGAATGGACCGGGGAGCTTTCTCGTCACCGCCTCGGTCGCGCTTCTTGGGAAAGCAATGAGCGCCTCTGGTGAAACACGCATGTCTCGCCAAGCTTCGAGACGGTCGTTCGCTCCTGACGCGTCCAGAGGCGCGTGCAAGGTCACGTTCTCGGAGGCGGAATCCTCCAGGCGCTCCTTGGCTTTCTTGATCGCATGGGGATCGATATCCACGAGGTGCACCTCCGCGAAGGACTCGGTCACGCGAGCCAGATCGAGGTCGAAACAGTTCCCCGCCCCGAGTACGCAGAGGCTCCCACCGGCCTCCTCCGCCGTACGAAGGATGAAGTCCGTTTGGTGCTTGCGATGGGACGCGAACTGTTCGTAGTAGCGGAGGCCCTCCCGGTTCGCGTCCTTCTGACGTTTGATCTCTCGAAGTACCGCTTTCATCGGGTGGATCGAGATCTTGTCGTTCCCGCGTCCTTGGAGCAAGCCCAGCTACTGGAAAGTCAGCGCGCAGAGAGCGGATAGGAGCGCTTGGGTCGGTGGAACACGAGCGCCCACGAGAGGATCAGCACGCTGTTGATCGCGACTGGGGTGATCACGAACTGATAGCCGAGGTCCGTCACAGCGGGTCCGCCGACGACCGCGGACAGGGCAGTCGCGCCTCCCGGAGGGTGCGTGCAATCGAGCATCTCCATGACGACGATGGCGCCGGCCACCGCAGCCGCCGCAGAAACCCAACCGGTCCCGAGTCCCTGCGCGCAACTCACTCCAACGACGGCAGAGGAGACCTGTCCAGCCAGCAAGTTCCAGGGCTGGGACAGAGGGGCTCGAGGCGCCGAGAAGAGCAAGACGGCGCTGGCCCCCATCGAAGCGACCAACAGGCCCGCGCCTTGGCCGCCCACGAAGAGAGAACTCACCCACAGGATGGCGAAAAGGGCGATACCTCCTCCCATTCCGGCAAAGAGCCCTTGTCGAGAGCGCCGGGTGAGCCGGGACGCGCGGACACGATTTCGACGGGATTTGAGCGGAACGAACATCTGCGAGCCGACTTAGTTGACCACCAGGCATCGATAAAGCAAAACTTATTGATAGATATTATCGGAATTACCAAATGGTAGATTTGACCCTCCTGCAGACTTTCGTCGAGCTCGAAGAGGCGGGCACGATGAGTACCGCCGCCCAGCGCCTCCACGTGACCCAGGCAACCGTCAGCGCGCGCATCTCTCAACTGGAAGAGCTCTTGGACAAGCGTCTCTTCGAGAGAAGCAAGGTGGGCAGCCAACTCACGACGGCGGGGCGCCAGTTTTCCCCGCACGCGCGCCGCATGCTCGGTCTGTGGACGAAGGCTCGGGATGAGGTGCGCGATGCCACCCCGGCACCCTCGAGGATTCGGTTGGGCGGCGAGTTCGCGCTTTCCACGTCACTCTTTCTCAGCTGGTTGGTCAAGATTCGGAGCCAACGTGCCGACCTTCATCTCGAAACAGTCGTCGACTCGGTGGAACGACTCATGGAAATGGTGCAGCAAGGCAAGCTCGACATGGCGGTACTCTACTCGCCCTTGCGGCGCAAAGGGGTCCGGAGCCACCTCGTCCTCCAAGAGGAACTGATCTGCGTGTCCACGGAGCGTGGTTGTCGCCGGGTGACCCCAGAAACCTACGTGCACGTCGACTGGGGCCCCGACTTCGCTGCCCAACACAGTCATGCTCTCCCCGAGCTCGAACACGTGGCGACGCGCATTGGACTCGGGCCGCTGGCGCTGCGTTATTTGGTCCGCGTAGGCGGGGCGGGATACTTCCGCACCCGCGCCGTGGCGCCGTTTCTCAAACAAAAGCGGCTGCATCGCGTGCGCGACATGCCTTCCTTTTCGTACTCCATCTACGCCGCCTGCTCGGTGCATGCTGACGGCGAACTCACGAGCTTCGCCCTCGATGGTCTACAAGCATCTGCCGCAGATGATGTCGAAGGTTGGATTTAGGGGCCCCAGGAGCGAACGTCTCCGTCCGCGCGTTCGGTGCGCCTCCGGTTCATGGAACGGTTCCTGCCTGCCGTCTTGGTGGAAACTCTGTCATGAAGATCGTCGTCACTGGGGCCACCGGAAATGTAGGAACGAGCGTCACCGAGGCTCTCGCCCTCGACCAAAGCGTGAGCGAAGTCGTTGGTATTGCGCGAAGAAAGCCGGCCTTCACTGTGCCTGGCTGCACCTTCGTGGAGCGCGACGTCACGACGGGGGACCTTTCGACCGAGTTCCGCGGCGCGCGTTCCATCATTCACCTTGCGTGGCTCTTGCAGCCGTTGCGGGATCCCGAAAAGCTCGAGCGAGTGAACGTGGACGGCACTCGCCGGGTGCTCGACGCAGCGCTGGAGGCTCGGGTCGACTCTTTGGTGGTGGCAAGTTCGGTCGGTGCCTATTCGCCAGGACCAAAAGAACGGTTCGTGGATGAATCGTGGCCGACGGAAGGAGTGGCGACGTCGCTCTATTCGCGTCAGAAGGTCGAAGTCGAAAGGATGCTCGATCGCTTCGAAAAGGAACATCCTGAGATTCGGGTGGTGAGGCTCCGTCCTGCTCTCATCTTCAAGTCGGAAGCAGGGGCAGAGATCCAGCGTCTTTTCGTGGGTCGATGGTTGCCCGCATCCTTGCTTCATCCAGATAGGATCCCCATCGTCCCCGACATCCCGGACCTGCGCATTCAATGCATCCATTCCCTGGACGTCGGCCGAGCTTTTACTTTGGCCGCACTTTCGGACGTGAAGGGAGCCATCAACCTCGCAGCAGCTCCGGTTCTCGATGCGCGCACTCTCGCCGAGGCTTTCGAAGCGCGTCGTGTCCCCCTTTCCCCGGAAGGTCGTCCGGCGAGCGGTGAGCGCGGGGTTCTTTCTGCGCCTATCTCCGATCGACGCGGGATGGCTCGATCTGGCCCTGCTTGCGCCTCTGATGAACACGGACAAGGCGCAACGTGAGCTCGGGTTTCGGCCGAAGTTTTCTGCCGAACGAGCGGTGCGCGATCTGATGGTCGGGTTGCACGAGGGTGCGGGGATGCAGAGCGTACCTCTTCGTCCGCGACGGCGAGTCTTTTGAAGAGCTGGGACGTATCGATGCGAGGTTGGCGCTGGCTCGCCCGGCCGTCCAGCCGTGAACATTGTCGCAGCCTCGGGTGACGCGCCCCAAGTTGATGCGAAATGACACACCCGAGCGATTGGTGTGCATTTCTGCCTCACTTCGCATTCCGGAGCGTATTTCGCGAGCGTGCGCGAAAC
Organism: uncultured Polyangiaceae bacterium; assembly: GCA_965652275.1. Lineage (GTDB taxonomy): Bacteria > Myxococcota_A > Polyangia > Polyangiales > Polyangiaceae > NIC37A-2. The sequence continues at coordinate 95,636 of CBFGUR010000024.1, forward strand.
GAGTTTCGGAGCACGAGCGCCCGGTCGCTTCCTCGTGCATGCGACACCGTCGACGAGCCGGCAATGGCGGCACAGGCCTTGCTACCCCACGCGCCTGAACGACACGCCTCGATGCGCTCGAAGCCGGCCGCCCGATTCGTGCCTCATCCAGATAGGCGTGTCGTCCTCAGGATACCGGAAAAGGGAAGACATGAAGAACGAACGAGCAGATGCGGAAACGGCCACGGTGGAATCGAATGTGGGAAGTGGCGGAGAGCTGCACCAAACGCGGGGAAAGGGAGACGCACCGCTGACGACGCAACAAGGTGTGGTGGTCGGCGACGATCAGAACTCTCTCAAGGTCGGCGATCGGGGACCGACTCTGCTCGAGGACTTCCACTTTCGAGAGAAGCTCTTTCACTTCGATCACGAGCGCATCCCCGAGCGAGTCGTCCACGCGCGCGGCATGGGCGCACGTGGGTATTTCGAGACGTACGACTCCCTGTCCGATCTCACTGCAGCTGACCTTTTTCAGAGAAAAGGCGAGAAGACTCCGGCCTTCGTTCGGTTTTCGACGGTCGCGGGCAACAAGGGGTCCGCGGATCTCGCCCGCGACGTGCGTGGGTTCGCCGTCAAACTCTACACCAAGAAGGGGAACTGGGACATCGTCGGGAACAACATCCCCGTCTTCTTCATTCAAGACGCGATCAAATTCCCCGATCTCATTCACGCAGCCAAGCAAGAGCCCGATCGCGGGTTTCCCCAGGCGCAGACCGCTCACGACAACTTTTGGGACTTCATCTCGCTCATGCCGGAGTCGATGCACATGGTGATGTGGATCATGTCCGATCGCGCTATCCCCAGATCGTTTCGGTTCATGGAGGGGTTTGGGGTGCACACGTTTCGCTTGGTCAATGGCGAAGGGAAGTCGCATTTCGTCAAGTTTCACTGGAAGCCCAAGCAGGGCCTCCAGTCGGTCGTGTGGAACGAAGCCTTGAAGATCAATGGCGCGGACCCGGATTTTCATCGTCGCGATCTGTGGGACGCCATCAAGAAGGGAGACTTCCCGGAGTGGGAACTCGGACTTCAGATCTTCGATCAAGAGTTCGCCGATTCGTTCGAATTCGACGTTCTCGATGCGACGAAGATCATTCCCGAAGAATTGGTCCCGGTACGTCGAGTGGGGCGCCTCGTTCTCGATCAGGTGGTCGATAACTTCTTTGCAGAAACCGAACAGGTGGCCTTCTGCACACAGAACATCGTTCCGGGGATCGACTTCAGCGACGATCCCTTGCTCCAGGGGAGGAACTTTTCCTACCTCGACACGCAGATCAAGCGCCTCGGAGGCCCCAACTTCACGCACATCCCCGTCAACGCTCCCCGCTGCCCCATGCATCACTTCCAGCAAGATGGGCACATGGCGATGACGAACCCGAAGGGGCGCGCCAACTACGAGCCGAACTCCCTTCCTCCGGAAGAACGTGGGCCTCGGGAATGTCCGCACGAGGGCTTCTCGTCGTACCCAAAGCACACGAGCGGTGAAAAGCGTCGCGTACGCTCCGAGTCGTTCTCCGATCATTACAGCCAAGCGAGGCAGTTTTACGTCAGTCAAACCGAGGTCGAGCAGAAGCACATCCGAAATGCGCTCGTGTTCGAGCTCTCGAAGGTCGAGCGTGTCGAGGTCCGCGTGCGCATGGTCGCCCATCTTTTGAACGTCGATGAGGACTTGGCCAAGGGCGTCGCAGGTGGCCTGGGTGTCGACCCGTTGCCGCTCGCTAAAGCCCCGGCCAAAAAGCCCAACATGAATCTTCCCCCGTCCGACCCGCTCAGCATTCTGAAGAACGGTCCGAAGAGCTTTGCCGGTCGTAAGGTGGGCGTGCTGGTCACCGACGGGGTCGATATGGCACGACTGCGTGAGCTGGAGGCCGCCGTGAGCGCCGAAGGGGCGATGCTGGAGCTCGTCGGGCCGCGTGTTTCCGGAATTTCGGGCGACGACGGCACCGTGTTGGACGCTCAGCAGGCGATCGCCGGCGGGCCATCAGTGCTCTACGATGCTGTCGTGTTGCTTCCCTCCCAAGCGGGAGTCGAGGAGTTGGCCAGGTTTCCCGAGACGCGCGACTTCGTCGCTGACGCCTTCGCGCACTTCAAGTTCATCGGCGCCGGCGCACACGCCGCGCCTCTTTTGGAGGCGGCCGGCGCCGAGGTCGACGGGGGCGTCGTTTCCATCGACGGCGCGCGGAGTGTCGAAGAATTCCTGCGCCGGTGTCGAGCTCTGCGCTTTTTCGATCGCGACCTCAGTCCGTCCGGGTGAAAGGGGAACGGCAACTCGGAGGACCATCCGACGCGCGCCGCGGCGGCCCGTTCCGTCGCTTCGCCCGTCATCAATCGTGAACCATCAGAAACAGGAGGAAAAATGCCCGACCTATCGACTCACCTCAAAGGTGCCGCCAAACAGGCCGCAAGCGCCGTCAAGGGCCGCACGGGGATCTATTCGACCTTGGCCAAGGAGCATGGAGAGGTCTCGTCGTTGCTCAAGAAGGCGCTCGCGGCAAAGTCCGTGGAAAGGCGCGCAGAGCTTCTGAACGAAATCCGAATCGAGGTGCTATCGCACGCCTACGCTGAGCAAGAGACGCTCTATGACGCCCTCGATCGATTCGAGGAGACACAGAGGAAGGCTGGATACAGCCGGGGCGAGCACCAAGAAATCGAAAGCGCGTTGCGAAAGGCTCTTGCCGCGCCCGCCGGTACTCCGGAGCAGGTCAGCGCGATCGAAGACCTTCAGGGAACGATCGAACACCATGTCGACGAAGAGGAGAACGACTTGTTCGTTCGCGCCGAGAAGCTTCTTTCCAAAGAGGAAGAGAAGGTACTCCTCGAGCGCTTCGCCGAGCTTTCGCGCGTCAAGAAGCTCCAACTCGAGCGCGACGACGTCGGGTTGGCGCAAGAGCCGCTCGCGGGCAACCAACGCTGAATGCCGAGACTCCGGCGCAAGAGGCGCGTCGCCCCGAATACCGGGGCCCGCGCCATGCCGGCATGCATCTTGCGTTGCTCAGACTCATGACTCGACAAAACGATCAATTGGATGCTGCACCTCCTGATGCGGGAGGTCATCTGGGGAGCGACACAGTACCGCCGGATGTTCTCCAAACCCCCGACGGTGCGGAGCCGAACCACCCACCACTGCACCGAGACGCGCAGCGCCGACCTACCGGCAGTCAGCCTGTCCCGTGGCTCATCATTCTCATGATCGTTGGCGTTGCCGTCTTGGCCGTCCTGGTTGGTCTGTTCTTGCGGTAGGACAAAGCCCCGCAAAGACGACTCGATGGATCCCTGCACCTGAATGCGGCAACTTCAGCGCATGGCTGAATCCAGGAGGTACCTTCCCTACGCGATCGTTACCGGCCTTTATGCGGCGATGATGACGTTCTCGGGAATTGGCAAGATCACGATGATGGAGCCCGTCGTCGAGATGGTGCATGTCGTCATCGGAGTTCCAAAACCGATGCTTCCGATTTTGGGACTGCTTCTGATTGCGGGCGCGGTGGGGCTCGTCGTCGGGAACTTCAAACCGCGGCTGGGCATCTACGCGTCCATTGGACTGGTCCTATACTTCGTGGGGGCACTCGTCGCCCATCTCGTCGTCGGCGACTTGAAGAATGCGGGTGCTCCCATCGTTCCTCTGGTACTCGCGGTGGTTTCTCTCGTTCTTGCTCGCAAGAACGAAGCGATGCATGGCACCTGACTGTCTTACGAGCGCCGAGCGGGGCGAGTGTTGTCGTCAGGCGGAATGCTCGCGCGAGGCGGTCCCGCTGCCCGATGATTGGAGAACCTGCTCGAGCGCGCGGATGTCGATCGGTTTGACCAGGTGTGCCAAGAACTTCGCCTCCTCGGAGCGCTTGTGGTCGTCGGGTCGCCCGTAGCCGGTCGCGGCGATCAAGTCGATGTGACGAAGCTCTTCGATCTCCCGCAGCCGGGCGGCCAGCTCGTAGCCTGTCATCCCTGGGAGCCCAATATCGAGCAGCGCTACGTCGGGGATCCAATCCTTCACGAGATTGAGAGCCTTCGGTCCGTCATGCGCAATGCGGACCTCGTGGCCAGACAGGCGAAGCAGTTCCGCAAGCAGCTCAGCGGCGTCCACGTTGTCATCGACGATGAGGATGCGCCGCTCGGAGTGCGGCTTCAGCTCCCTGGAGGCCGAAAGCGGCTCGCCCGCGGCGGACACGTCGCCGATCGGCAACAGCACGGTAAAGGCCGCCCCTCGTCCGAGGCCTGCGCTCGTTGCGCTGACAGTGCCCCCGTGGGCGGAAACCAAGCCCTTCACGATCGCGAGTCCGAGACCCAGCCCGCCTCGGGCCCGATCCAGCGCCTGTGGCTCCTGGACGAAAAGCTCGAACACTTGGGTCAGCGTTTCCTTGGCAATCCCCATTCCATCGTCGGCGACACGAATGCTCGCGCTCTCGCCGGTCTTCTCGGCATCGATCCAGATGTTGCCCCCCGGCGGGGTGTACTTCATGGAATTGATGAGTAGGTTGGCGATGATTTGGGAAGCTCGCACCGGGTCGCAGTTGAGTTCGAGCCCAGGCTGTATCCTCACGTGCACTTGATGAAGAGGCGTCTTGGACTCCGGCCAAGCCATCTCGCGGGCTCGTTCGACGATCTCCGCAACGGACACGCAACGACGGTTCAGCTCCAGGCGCCCTTTGGTGATACGGGCGACGTCGAGCAAGTCATCGACCAAGCGAACCAGGTGCTCCACTTGTCGTTCGATGACCTCGACTTCTCGATGCTGCTCCTGGTCTCCGTACTTGTTCTTCAGTAGTTCGAGAGCCGAAGAGATAGGGGCTAGAGGATTTCGCAGCTCGTGCCCGAGCATGGCCAAGAACTCGTCCTTGGTTCGATTGGCGGTCTCGGCTTGCTGACGGGCGTGCTCGGCAGCCCGAAATAGAGCAGCATTTTCGACGGCGAGAGCGGCGCGGTCTGCCAACGCGTGGGCCAAAGCGATGTCGCGCTCGCCAAAGGTGCGCTTCGATTCCGCCGTAGCAAACGTAATCACACCGAACGTCTTGCCATCACGCTTCAACGGCACACCCATGTACGAGTGCAGGCCGAGTTCCAGAATGAGGCGGAGATGCTCCTCACTTCGAGCAGACTGCTGGAGAAGCTCGAGAGGGATTTCTGGCATGAGCTGTGCCTCGCCCGTTCGAAGAATGTGGTGTAACCCCCGAGGCGCCTCGGGATCGGCCGGATAACGGCGCTGGAGCTCATCGACCTTGCGCACCTTCTCCTCATCGACGTGCGCGACACCGACCCGAACGACGTCCTCGCCCTCGAGGATGTCGACCGCGCACCAGTCGGCAATCGCGGGTACTGCGAGCTTTGCGACGGTCGAGAGCGTCCTCTTGTAGTCCAGACTCGAGTTCAGCTCTTGGGTCGCGCGAGCCAAGAACGCGACGCGCGATTCCTCCAAACGTTTGGCCGAGACATCGCGAAAAACCAAAATGACTCCCTCGAGTCCGCCGTCCGTTCCCCGGATGGGAGCTGCGCTGTCGTCGATGGCAATCTCGGAGCCGTCCCGGCGTATCAAAAGGGTCTTGTCGGAGAGCGCGGCGACTCCGCCCTCTCGGATAACGCGCGAAACCGGATTCTCGAGTGGCTCTCGCGTGTCCACGGTGACTAGCTGAAGGACCTCGTCGAGCCGCCGCCCCAGAGCCTCCTCCACCTTCCAACCAGTGAGTTCTTCTGCGATGGGATTGAGCAAGTTGACGCGACCCCGAGCGTCCGTGGTGATGATGGCGTCACCGATGCTACGAAGAGCAATCTGGAACCACTCCCGCGCGAGCTTGAGCTCGGCGTCCTTTTCTTGGGCCCCCGTCACGTCGCGAAAGACGCTCACCACGTGGGCTATCTCGCCGTCGTCGTCGTAGATCGCGTTGGCACGAAGGAGCGCCCAATGTTCCTTGCCGGTATCCACGCGCCGCACGCGAATTTTCACCTGGGGAGCTGGTAGCCCCCGCAAGATTCTCCGGCCAGGGACCTCATTTCGGGGGAACGGATTTCCCGCGGTGTCGAAGAACTCGAAGCGTTGCATGAGCTCGTTCGGAGCGGCCCGCACGAACTCCTCCGGAGAGGCGTACCCCGCCATTTCGGCGGCGACTTGGTTGGCGTAGAGAGTTCGTCCCGTCGAGTCTTGCAGCGTGATCCCCTCGCCGACTCCGGAAAGCACGACCTGCAGCTGCGCGCTCACCTGCTTGGCCTCCTCGAGGGCTCGGGTCGCCATGCGTCGCTGGGCGACGAAGCCCCCAGTGACGAGAGCAATGCACGTGCCTTCCACCAAAAAAGCGACGAGCGCGGTGGCGCCTTCGAAGAAGAACGCCCCTGCAGTCTTGTCCATGAACAGGAAATAGCTCGCGACCGCGCAGAGGATGGTTGTTGCCTGACCGGCGAACACTCCCCCCTTGTAAGTTGCGACCATGATGGCGCCGAAGTAAAGGAGGAAAGGAGTCGGATATCCTATCGCGCCGACGAAGGCGATCTTGAAAAGGGTCAAGACGACGATCAGAACCGCCCCGGTCCCTGCGCCGATCAGCCAACCTCGGTCCCCGCGCAGAGCGTCGCCGACTTGTTGACGCATGAGGGGAAGCAAGGTGCGCATGAAATTCGAGTCCCGTGAAAGTGGCCTGTTTTGGCGCACTCACTCTACGAATGACTAGCCCGGATCTTGGCGTGATGTTTACGGAAAAACCACGCGTAGGCAGGTGGTCCGGTCATCGGTTGGGTCTTGGGGTGTCCGATCGTCGTCTTGCGGCGATTTGTGCCCACTTTTCGTGCCGGTCTTCCGGAAACGGCGCGCAAAAAACACTAGAGCCCATGAAAAAGCTTGGCCCAACTTCGCTATCACATTTGGTCGGGCGATCGGTTCGACGCCGTGTCGACCCAGGGCGTAGCGAATCTCAGGAAGCCGACCGTGCCCTCACAGATTGCCTGTCGTCAGCCAATGCTTGTTGCGGAGCGTCGCATCGAAGCGCGAGCTGGTCTTGAAGAGTTCCCGCCCACCGTCGTCGCCATAGGGTGCCGTGCGCGCCAAGAGGGCGACCCTCTCCTCTTCATCGAGAGGAGTGAAGGAGCGTCCTACCGAGATGGCCTGCTCGAGGATCTTCATCTCGTCACACCCGGTGATGACGACCGACGTGGGAAGACTCAGAGCGTAGCGGAGACACTCCTCGGCGGTGACCACATTGCCCTCGAGCGCTGCCCCGGAAGCGAGCGCCTTCATACCGAGCACGGCGATGCCCTTTTTCTGAAGTACCGGTAGTACTTTCTTTTCGAAGCTGTCGTAGTGAGGGTCGAGGACGTTCAGCGGCATTTGCACCGCATCGTACCGAAAGTCGTGCTCGTCGGCGGCTTCGAGCATCGATAGGTGGATCGATGGAGACTTGTGACCCGTGAATCCCGTGTAGCGGATCTTGCCGGCCTTCTGTGCGTCGCGCAGCGCCTGAACGGCGCCGTCTTCGCCGAACACCCAGGTGGTGTCTTTCTCACGAATGACCTCGTGAATCTGCATGAGGTCGACGCGATCGGTCCTCAAACGGCGCAAACAGTCGTCGATCTGATCGGCTGCCGCCTTTCGGGTGCGACCGTCGATCTTGGTCATCAGAAAGACCTGATCGCGCCTCCCTCCCGCGAGAGCCTTTCCCATCCGTCTTTCGCTTTCGCCCTCGTGATAATCCCAACAGTTGTCGAAGAACGTGATGCCCGAATCGATGGCGCGATGCATGATTTCGATCGCTTCCTTCTCGCTGGGCACGCCGATGTGAAACCCGCCGAGTCCGAGTGCCGACACGGTCTCGTTCGTCGAGCCGAAAGAACGCCTCGGGATTTGTCCACTTGCGGCATTGGTCTGCGCTTCAGAACCGTCCTCTGGTCGTTCGGCGACCTCGTTCGACGCACCCCTTGGTGTCGCCTCGTCGGGGCTACTTGCTTCGCCAGGAGGGGGCGTACATGCGCCGCCCGCCGTGGCTGCCCCCGCTGCGCCCATCCCTTGAAGAAATCGTCGTCGTTTCCAACTCTCCGTCATCACTCTGCCTCTCTCCCTTCATCGTCCGTGCCGCGGAAGGAGGGGTCGGTCAAGGTTGCGCTCTTGGGTCAAACGTTCGGCCTACGGCGTTCATGCGCGAAAATGCTCCTCGCTTGTCACGTGAACGGACGAATCGCCACCGATTGCGCATCTGAGTTTGGCACGGTACGGCTCGATGATTTCGAGCATGCGCGCAGGTCGCAGACAGTTCCTCGGACTCGCGTCCTTCGTGGGCCTTTTGGGTCCACTCGGTGGCTGTCGGCCGAGTGAGGACTACTGGTGGAAGTCGGAGGACGGTCGATTCGCGTACGGCGTTGCCTCGGGGGATCCTCTGAGCGATCGCGTCATCATTTGGACTCGATTGAACATCACCGCGCTCACTCCGCGTGTGAAGTGGAAAGTCGCCGAGGACGCGGGCATGAACGAAATCGTCACCCAAGGAGAGGTCACTACCGACGAATCTCGCGATTTCACGGTCAAGGTCGACGTCACTGGGCTGCAGCCGGGAACGACCTACTACTACCAGTTTTGGTTCAATGACGAGCGCTCCCCAATCGGACGCACCAAGACTCTCCCGATCGGTCGGGTGGAGCGCGTTCGTCTCGCGTCGACATCCTGTTCGAACTTTCCCGCGGGCTATTTTCACGTGTACGAGGCGATTGCTGCCCAGGATTTGGACGCCGTCGTGCACTTGGGGGACTACCTCTACGAATACGGCGACGGCGGATACGCTACGGCAGGCGCAGACGAGCTGGGCCGGGCCCCAAGTCCCAGCTACGAGGTCCTCACGCTGTCGGATTACCGAACTCGGCACGCTCAGTATCGAAGGGACATTCAGCTTCAAGCCTGCCACGCGCAGCATCCATTCATCGTCGTGTGGGACGACCACGAGGTTGCGAACAACGCGTATCGCGACGGTGCCGTGAATCATTCGCCTCGCGAGGGTGACTACGGGCAAAGAAGAAGCGCGGCTTTTCAAGCATGGAGAGAATGGATGCCCGTTCGCGAAAACGAGGACGGGACCATCCACCGACGATTCGATTTCGGGGACCTCGTCCGACTCACGATGCTCGACACGCGTCACGAAGGACGAGACCGCCAGCTGGAGCACGAAGACTTTCGCAGCGGCACCGACCTGGATACCGACCTTCTTCGGGAGCGCATCGATGACCCCGGTCGAACCATGCTCGGCGAAGATCAGAAGCGTTGGTTGATGGACGGGATCAGCCGAGGGTCCGCAAAATGGCAGGTCCTCGGCCAGCAGACGCTCATGGGGCGCTACTTTCTCCCCAAGGAAGTCGCCCTTTCCGTGGAGCGCAATGACGGTGGCAACATCGCTTCGGCTTTGGAAACGGGACGAGAAATCCTCAGCGTCATGAGGGCTCCGAGCGAGACCGTATCGGCTCTTCAGAGACAGCTCCTCGAGTCGTTCATCCCGTACAACTTGGATTCGTGGGACGGCTACGCCTACGAACGCGATGAGATCCTGAGAGCAGCCAGCGACGCCGGAACGAAGCTCGTCGTTCTTTCCGGGGATACGCACAATGCCTGGGCGAGCCGACTCACGACACCCAACGGACATCTCGCTGGCGCCGAGTTCGGCTCCTCGAGCGTCACCTCGCCCGGCTATGAGGATACCCTCGGGTCTGCCGAGGCGGAGGAAATCGGAAGATTGATGACCGATCTCATCAGCGATCTCAAATGGGTGGACTTCAAGCGTCGTGGGTTCGTTCTCACCGAGTACACCGAATCGCACGCCAAAGCTCAGTTCCTCTTCGTCTCTTCGATCCGCACCCGCGGCTACGATCTGATTTCGGGCGCCGAAGTCACTCTCGGGGAGGACGACTCCTTCGTCGTACGGGAGCCGGAAGCAAGCTGAAGCGCGCGGGGCGCGGGGCCGCGTCGCCGCGCCGCCGCGCCGCCGCGCCGCCGCGCCGCCGCACCCCAGCATTCGCTTTGTCGCTTTGTCGCTTTGGCCATGTTACGGCCCAAGCGCGCCGTGCTCAGCGATCCACACGATCCGTTGATCGATCATCAGCCTTATTGGGAGCCGGAGGGCGGGCGAGGCCCGCTCTCCGGAGAAGATCTGCGCGCCCTCGATGCAGACCTCATGCCCCCCGGTGCGTCCAGGGCGGGCATTCGTACGGCCGAGCTCGTGGCGAAAGTCGCACTCTCGGTCGGGGCGGTCGGATGTGTCGTGCTCGGGGTGGGGCTCTGGTCCTGGCTTGGCTCGGGTTCGGCCTCAGGCGATCGAGAGTCTGGCGTGGGCCTCGTCATCGTCGGGGCTCTTTTGTGTCTCGGGTTCATCGTGGGCGGCGGAAGCCTGGCGTCGAGACGACGCTACACGCAGGTCCCCCTCGCCAGGTTTCGAGGCCGCCTCGTCGACATCGGCTACGAGCGCATGTTCCGGAGCGCGGAGAACCGGGCGACGCAGATGGTCTTGCGCTTCGACGGAGGAGAGCGGATCTACGTCCCGACGACCGCCAACTATCTCGGCGCCATCATCGAGGTGGGCCGCGACTACGAGCTTTGGTTTCTGCCGAAGACCCTCTCCGGGGCGGACGAGACTCTGATCTATTTGCGTCGTGATCCGTCGTGACGAGTGGGCCCCTTCCCGGACACCCTTCATGACGAATCCAGTTTTCTCCGGCGGTTCAACGGTCAGAGCACCCCAACGTGCTCTACGTTGTCTCGCAGCCAACCGGGGCAAGCTCGCCGTTCCGCCCTCGATCTGGCGCAGACCTTCCCCGGAGAAGTACTCGATGCAAGACGTAGTGCACATCAGCGTGTCCATTCGCCGCTCCCCATCGGACGTCTACGAGTTCGCGAGGGACGCCCGCAACTTGCCGCGCTGGGCTGCGGGACTCGCGCGTTCAGAAGTGACGAAGCAAGGAGACGCGTGGGTTGCAGAGGCGCCGTTCGGGAAGGTCCTTGTGACCTTCGCAGCGCGAAATGCGTTGGGCGTACTGGATCACGATGTCGAGCTGGAGTCCGGGCTCGTGGTCCACAACCCGATGCGCGTCCTGGCGAATGGGGAGGGATCGGAGTTCATATTCTCGCTGTTTCGACGACCGGAGATGACGGACACCGAATTTGCGCGGGACCGAGGGGCGGTCGAGGAAGATCTGGCGCGATTGAAGGCGATCCTGGAAGCCGTCGAAGCCGCTCGAACTTGAGTTGCCGAGGCACTAGTGCTGTAGAGTGCACGGAGTGGAGTGGCTCGGAATTCCAAAAGAATCTTCACCGATCCGGCGAACGCTGATCTGGTCGCTTTTGGATGGGCTCTTGCACGCGATCATGCTGGGGGTGAGCGAGAGTTACTTGGGCGTCTTTGCGGTCGAGCTCGGTCACCAAGACACGGCGCTCGCACTTCTGGCGACCGTCCCCCCACTGTTCGGCGCTCTGTCGCAGTTTCTTGCCCCATTTTTGGTGGACAAGATCGGCTCGAGAAAGAGGCTCGTCGTCGCTGGTGCGCTTCTTCAAGCTGGAGCTCACTTGGGGCTGTTCCTCATCGCCACGGAACAAACGCGCGGCCTTCTACCCCTCATGCTCGCGAAAACTGCATTCTGGGTTTCGGGCATGGTCATCGCGCCGCCATGGAACGCTTGGATCGGAAGCGTCACCGAGGGGATCGATCGCGCGCGCTACTTCTTGTGGAGGACCACCGCATGTCACGTCGCGGTTTTGGTCAGCTTTCTCCTCGCTGGCACGTTCCTCCACACGGGAGGGGGGGCGGGCGTTCACGACCGCTTCGCTGTGCTTTTCCTCTAGATCGGAAGAGCG
>CBFGUR010000025.1:0-107088 GCA_965652275.1 uncultured Polyangiaceae bacterium
ACGCTTCGTGAGCGGACTTCCGGGCTACGACATCAACTGGGGTGAGCGGGAACAGCAACGAGACCCGGCACTTCCTCGAGGTCGAACTCCTCGGTGAGCTCCGTCCAATCGCCAGCGAGCGCGTAGCGTCCACACACGCAGTGCAGTGTGCACCTATCGGGTAGTCGCTTCCAGAAAAAAGGCGAGGCCTCCTTCGAGCCCTCGCCTTTTCCACACAGCCTATCGCTTTACTAGCGTACGACGATGAGCTTGCAGCCACTGCAGGAAGGAGGCGCCGCAGGATCATTGTCGTCACACGCTTCGAATTCCTCCTGGCGAATGCCGTCCCCACAAAAGGCACCAAGTCGACAGCTCGTGCTGCACTGATTGTAGGCGTTGTCTGTATTGGCGGGCCCGTCATCGCATTCTTCCCCAAAGCCAATGACGCCGTCGCCACATATCGCCGTGCAGTCCGAACGCCGTGAATTGAACCCCGAAAGGGTCAGCTTGAAGGTCGAGCCCTCAGTGCGTCTCTCCGCGTGAAACACCTTCACCTCGTAGACGTTGCCTGGGGTCATACCGTGCGCAGCACCCGTTCCGTTGACGATATTCGGATCGCTCCCGAGGATCGTCATCGTACCATTCTGGGGCGGATGAATCCCGCCCACGTCGACGGCGAGAGTGCCGTTCACGAATACCCAAACATCGTCGTCGCCATTGAAGTCCAGCGTGGCATCAGTCGTCTCATCATAGGGAAACCAGTACCGCACCTCCGAGGTGAAGTGGAAGTTGTGGGGCCCGGTGTTCTGATGCCACGTGATCGAAGCGTCATTTTCCAGCTTCCAACAGACACCATAACTCGGGGTCAGCCCGGCTTGGTGGTTCCCAGGCGTTCCGAGTTCATCCACCGGGAAAAAGAGAGGCGTTCCATCGTACTCACACCCGTCGGCCAAGGCGCACGCGCAGTCTCCTTGATTCTGAAACGGAGCCGTCCATTTCTCGCCGTTGATTCCGTAGCGATTGACGAACTGCCCCGCCGCCGTTTCGTAGAGGATCATTTCGCCATGGATGGTGGTGTTGACACCGGGGACATCCGTGTACCACTCGTTCATTTTCGAAGTACATTGGGCGCCCGAGACTGAAACAGGAGCACCGTTTTGGAGCTGCGGAGCTACGATCCCCGGAACGATGTCTTGCCCGCCCGCGCACTCCGGAGCTTGGAAGTCGGAATGCGTCTCATCGAAATCGCGATAGGTGACGGGCACCCTCAAGATGCACTCACCGGTGGGCCCGATTTCACAATCGCCCTCGTCTAAGGCACAGTCGTAGCCGTCCTCAACCTGACAATTCTCGTCGCAACCATCTCCGTTCGTGCGATTTCCATCATCACATGCTTCGCCGAGCACGAGACCGTCTCCGCATTCTGACGTGCAGGCGCCACCATCGGAACTGCAGTCGGGTGCAAATTGGCACTGCGACGTGCAACCCTCGTCGCCGACCTCACACATCTCGGAGCCTTCGACGACGCCATCCCCGCAGGTGGTGGTCGTACACAGGCCCGCGCCGTCGCATTTCCAACCCAACTCTACCTTGCAAGTCGGCGAACAACCGTCGCCAGCATCACCGTTGCCGTCGTCACACTGCTCCGGGAAGATCGCTGCGCCATCCCCGCATCGTGCGATGGGAGTGCAGGGCATCCCTGGGTCGCGGCAGATGTATCCAGGTTCGACTCCGAGGCAATTTCCCCAGCAGCCGTCTCCGTCCGTGGTGTTGCCGTCGTCGCATGCCTCGAACGTTGCATCCAAGACTCCGTCGGCACAACCTTCGCCCGGGGGATCGTCGATCCCACCGATATCGCCGTCGCCGATCCCGCCGATGTCGCCATCGCCTATATCTCCGTCGCCGCAGCCTTCACCGATACAGATGTCACCATCGCCCCCGTCCCCATCGCCCTGCGACTCCGGATCTTCAGTAGGGGGGGCAGCAGTACAGCCAGAAATCCACCCACCCAATCCAACAGCGCAAAGTGCACCAACGCGAACTACGAAGTTTCTCATCATCACCTCAAGACTAAGACGGCCCCAGAACCTGGCCGGACTGGGGGCCCCCGCATCCAGCCTTTTGGAGCGCGAGCGACCAATCTGAACATCTCCATGGTAGCAGTGGGCCGCTATCGAGGGAGTTCAATCCGGCGAAGGTGCGACACTTAAGGACGCAGTGAACGGCGCTTTTCGTATCCGAAGCGCCTCACTTCAGCGCGTCGTTCGACACCAAACGGAAATCTCCACTCACCACACAATCGCACTGCGCCCCGACGCGCCCCAGCGAAAGTGGTGCCTCAGCGCCAACGCCCGCCCCACCGCGACTCGAGCTCGCCCCTCCGGACGGGAGTCTGATGCTGAGATTTTTCGTGGGTCGTCTCGGGCTCGAACCGAGGACCAGCGGATTAAAAGTCCGATGCTCTACCAACTGAGCTAACGACCCGTCCCACTCACTCGCGGGACGCTGCTTCTAGCGACACCAGGCCGTGAGTGCAACGAAAAGCGGCCCGTTTCGATCAGCCCGCCGTTCTCAAGGTATTGAGGGCCTCGTCGACCTCGTTCTGTAGCGCCCTCTCCTGCTCCTCGCCTAGCGCAGAGCCCAAGCTGAACAGAGCAAAACTCACGTAGTCGAAAAGGAGCTTGCGCAAGGTTTGCTCCACGTTGCCCCCTTGGGCCACCATCGGCGCATTGTCGGCAACACGCTCCGCATTGAGGCGACCGTTGGCATCCGGCCCGGCACCTTGAAGGAGCATGTCGTAGAAGACTCCCTGCCCTACGACGTAAGTGTTGAGGCTTTCTCGGAGTTCGAGTCCCCTGCCCGCATCCGCGGCGCGCCGAAAAGCCGCGGTGAGGACGTCGTTCGCAGCCTCAACGATCGCTACGGGTCCACCGCTGAACTTGGGCGACTTGATGATCACGTGCTTGGACTGAAGGAGCCCGTACACCTTCTTCGTCGTTTCGAATTCTCCGAGACCCGTGAGACGACCGAGTTCCCGTACGCTGTTTTCGCCGTCGACGTACTGGTACACTTCCATGAACTCTTCGCGCGGCTCTTCGACCTGGCCAGTCATCACTGGAATGTGCTCGACGGTGGGGATCTTTTGCTGAAAGTACGTGAGCTCGTCCATTCGCGTCACCCCATCCATCAAGAGGCTATTCACGCCGACGGCCTGACGCGTTTGCAAATCGCTGTCGTGAAAGCCTTCCAGGAAAAAGTACGTCCCGTCGCTCACGTGCATCGCGGAAACGACCACTTCGGTGATCTGTTGGCTGAAGGCCTTGTAGACCTGATCCTTCGTCACGATCCCGAGTTCCACGGCTGCTTCGCCAAACCGCTTGCCAGCGTCGACCATTCTGTCGATCGCCGCTAGGTCTTCCTCGCTCACGTGTCCATAACGGTACATGACTCGACCCAGCCACTCCTCGGGGTCGGTGCTCTTGACGCCGAAGACCGTCCCTTGATCCAAGAAGATTTCGCGGGTCGCCGAGGTCGTGTGGACGCTGAGAATCCCGCGCCATCCCGTTTGCGCCAGGAGGGCCAGGATGTCGCAGATGGTCCCGGCCGTGGTGATCTCGCCCGCTATGCGCACGATGGCCCCGTCGCCTTCGTCGACGCGCCCATCCTCGCCCGTGTACCTCATCAAGACGACGTGCGAGGGGGCAGGCAGCACCCGATAAGCTCCCTCGTGTGCGCGCATCCTCTGACTCGCCACGGTCCCGATGGGGTGGGCCACTCCCTGGGAGTCGATGCGGATGAGTTCGTCGCGCTTGTCAGTCATGCCCGGCGTTAGCGTATCTCACAGTGTCAAAACCGCGAACTTCCTGCAAGAGGTTGAAATAGCGGCACTTGTGGGCTGGTGTGACCGAGGAGTGGCCTCAGGAAAGCTCCGCCACCGTGTCTCCGAAGATCCGCTCGAGTTCGCCCAGCACTGCGTCGGTGGGGGTGATCGTCTGCTCCACCTGGAGGATGGCTTCCTCGCCCTTTTCCAGCACCAGCTGCAGCTCCACAGCGCACGGCCCCGGGCTTTCCGCGAAGGCGTCCCGGAGGAGTGACAGCTGTCGCTTACTGATGTGCTCCGCTTCGAGGCGGACTGCCATGCGGTTGGTGGCGGAGAGCACCGCATCCGAAAGGGGCTCCACGGTGTCCACGAATACGGTTGGCTCGCGTTCTTCGTCGGGTTCATCGGTCATGGGAAAACTGACCTTGCCGCGGATCAATACGGGCTCGCCCCCGGTCAGTAGGTTGGAGTACGTGTCGATCCGATCGCCCCTGAGTTTCGCCTTCACCCGACCGTAGACGTCCTCGATTTCGAAGAACGCAGCCTTGCCGGCGGCCCCCTTTTTGAAAAGCTTCTCCTGATAATTCTCGATGACGCCCGCCACGGCCTGCGCGCTCCACGGCTCGACCTCTTTGAGATCCTCCGTCGCCACGGCCCCGATGCGGGAAATTTGGCTTCCGTACCGAAAGAGCGGGTGCCCCGAAACGTAGCAGCCAAGGGCTGCCTTTTCCCTTCTGAGCATCTCCAATCTATCCCAGGCTTTGGCTTCGGGAAACTCCGCCTCGTTCGACGTCGTCCCCCCAGCGCCTCCCGACCCGCCGGCGTCGAAAAGCCCGAAGAGGCTCGACTGGCCCGACTCGCGATCGCGAGTGGCGGCACGAGCGCGCTCGAGCGCGCGCTCCACTGCCGCGTACGCGCGCGCTCGGTGAATGCCGTTGGGCTCGCACACTGAATCGAACGCCCCGCACTGCACGAGCGCCTCCAAGACCCCGCGGTTTAGCTTCCTCCCGTCCACACGAGAAGCGAAATCGAAGAGATCCTTGAAGGGGCCTCCCTCCTTCCTCACCTCGAACACGCTCTCGAGGGCCGCGCCGCCGACCCCGCGCACGGCCCCGAGACCGAACCGGATGCGCGAGCCGTAGGGATCGCTCAGCTTGCTTCGTTTCCGTTTCGGCGCGTTGCCCTTCGGGTACGCGTAGTCGACGGTGAAGTCCGTTGCGCTGGCATTGATGTCCGGTGGAAGGACCTCCGCGCCCCAAGCACGCGCCTCGGCGATAGTACGGACGACCTTCTCGATCTTGTCCTTGTCCGTCGTGAGAGCCGCGGCGAAAAACTCGGATGGATAGTGCGCCTTGAGATACGCCGTTTGATACGTGATGAGCGCGTAGGCAGCGGAGTGGCTTTTGTTGAATCCGTAAGACGCGAATCCCTCGATCTCGTTGAAGATGGCTTCCGCTTTCTCAGCGGGCACGCCGTTCTTCCCCGCGCCTTCGATAAAGATCTTTTTCTGTTTCTCCATCTCGGAGGCCTTCTTCTTGCCCATGGCGCGGCGCAAGAGATCGGCTCCTCCCAAGGAGTAACCAGAGAGCTTTTGTGCGATTTGCATCACCTGCTCCTGGTAGACGGGCACACCGTAGGTGGGGGCGAGGACGTCGTCGATCAATGGATCGAGCTTTCGCGGCTCCTTGCGACCGTGCTTGGTCGCGACGAAGTCATCGATCATTCCCGTTCCGAGCGGACCGGGTCGGTAAAGTGCTACCACGGCGACGATATCCTCGAAGCAATCGGGCTTGAGCTGGCGGAGTAGCTGCTGCATTCCGCTAGATTCGAGCTGGAACACCCCCGTCGTCTCACCACTCGAGATGAGCTGATAGGTTTTCTGATCGTCGAGCGGCAGATCGCCCACTCGCAGGGGATCTCCCTTTCGGTCGGGCCTCTGGTTCACCAATCGCTCGGCGTGATCAATGACCGTGAGTGTCTTGAGGCCCAAGAAGTCGAACTTGACGAGCCCGGCATCCTCGACGTCGTTCTTGTCGTATTGTGTGACGAGACTGGCGTCGCTCTTGAAGATGGGAACGTGATCGTCGAGCGGCCCTTCGCTGATCACGACGCCGGCCGCATGCATCCCCGCGTGCCTGGTGAGGCCCTCCAGGCGTGTGCTCTGATCGATCAGTTCGGCGATTTTTTCGTCCGTGTCGATCAGGTTTTGGAGCTTCGGCTCCATCTTGAGCGCTTCCGTAATGGTGGCGGTTTGTCCGGGCCCCGTTTCAGGGACCAAGGAGGCGATCTTCTGCGCTTCTTGTGCCGGGATGGCCATCGCGCGAGCGACGTCCTTGATGACGCTACGAGCCTTGAGGTTTTGAAACGTTGCGATCTGCCCCACGCTGGTGCGTCCGTAGCGCTCCGAAACGTAGTCGATGACTTTGTCGCGCCTCGACATGCAAAAGTCGATGTCGAAGTCCGGCATGCTCACGCGCTCGGGATTCAGAAAGCGTTCGAAGAGTAGGTTGTAGGGCAGAGGATCAAGATCGGTGATCTCGAGCGCGTATGCCACCAGCGAACCGGCTCCGGATCCACGGCCCGGTCCAACAGGAATTCCGGAGCGTTTGGCTTCCTTGATGAAGTCCCAGACGATGAGGAAATAGCCCGGAAACCCCATCTGCAAAATGACGCCCATCTCGCGCTCGAGACGCTTCCGATAGGTCTCTTCGTCGAAAGCAATGCCGCGCTCGCGGAACTGGGCGAATCGCTTCTCCAAGCCGTCTTCGCTCACCTTTCGGAAGTAGCTTTCGGTGTCGAAACCGCCAGGCACGGGAAAGTTCGGCAGCATCGGCGTCCCGAGCTTGAGTTCCACGCTCTTGCACATCTCCGCGACACGGAGCGTGTTCGAAATCGCTTCCGGGAAGTCGGCGAATGCCGACTTCATCTCCCGCGCGCTCTTGAGATACATCTCACTCGATCCGTGATGGTTCGGTAGCGCCTCCTCGTACGTACGCCCCCGCCGTACACATTCGAGGTAAAGCTGAGCGGCCGCGTCCTCCTTGTTCATGAAGTGGACGTCGTTGGTTGCCACTAGGGGCAAGTCCAGCGCTCCCGCCGCCTCCTTCAAGATTCCATTGACCACCGGTTGTTCGACGAAACCGTGGTTCTGCAGTTCGACGAACAGGTGACCCGGCTCGAACATGTCCTTGAGCGCGCCCAACATGTCACGGCCCTTGTCGGGGCCGTGCTCCATCACGCTCTGGGCAACGACGCCCCCCAAGCAGCCCGTCAAGCAGACGAGCCCCTTCGTCCGCTCGGCCACCTGGTTGAGACCAATGCTGGGGCCACCGTCGCTAACCGGGTTTGCATGGCCCTCGGAAACGAGCTTGACCAAGTTCTGGTAGCCCTCGAGGCTCGACGCCAAGAGCACGAGGTGATCGAGTTTGCCCCCCTCGCGAGCCACATTGAGTTCAGCTCCCAGGATGGGCAGCAGACCGAGGTCCCGACACTTTTTGTAGTGACGGATCGCTCCGAACATATTGTGGCTGTCCGTCATGGCCACGGCGGACATTCCCAGTTCCTTGGTCCGCTCGGCGAGAGCATCCACCTTCACGGAACTCGTCAGAAACGAGTATTGGGTATGCACATGAAGGTGCGCAAATTCGTCGGCCACGGGGCCTTGCTACCGGCCGACCCAGGCTTTTGGCAACAGGACCGCGCAACGACCCGCCGGAATGCAACGACCCGTCCAGGCTTGTGCTATGCCCCCGGCCCATGACGGTTCCCGTCCGCCTCGTGTCCCCCGAAACCCTCGTCGTAGCCCTCCTTTCGCTCGCCATCGCGGTGGGCTGCGAAAACGAAAGCGCTTCCACGCTGCCTGAGTGGACTCCTTCGGATCACACCAACCAGGGCAACCCGAATTCCGGCCAAATCGACACAACCAAGCGTCGCGCAGGAATGGAGAAGCTAGAGGCACGCGGCATCAACGACGTGGTGCTCGCCGCCTGGAAAACGAACTGCGTCACATGTCACGGACCAGCGGGACGAGGCGATGGCCCACAAGGGCGCATGGTTCGTCCGCCTGACATGACCGATCCAGCTTGGCAACGCACCCGAATCGATTCCGAGATGAAGCACACCATCTCGAAGGGTCGCGGCAGGATGCCTGCTTTCCCACAACTTCCCGAAAAGACCGTGGATGGTCTCGTCCAGCTGGTGCGCATGCTGAGCCGCGACTTCGACGCGAACGCAGACTCCGGCTCGAAACCAGCGGCTCCCTGATGTCCGCTGAGGGGCCCGGGGAGCCGAAACCGGCCGACCCGAAGAGTTGGAAATTTTGGCGCAAGCGCCTCGCGCGCGCACTCATCGTAGGGGCGCTGGCCCTCACCGTGGCGCAGATCCTTCCAGCGCTGCCCGAGGATCAATTGATTCAACTCGAGCCGCCGCCCGGATTTCGACTCACCAGGGCTCAGGTGACCTACTTCTCCAAAGATGATGGCGAAGCGATTGCCGGAACCGAGCTGGTGCCAGCCGAACCTGCACCGTACCTGACTCACCTGATTCGTCTCCCCAATTCCGACTACGTTGTGTCCATCGTTGCATCAGGAACGGACGAAAGCGAAAAGGTGGACAGTTACGTCCTCACACGGACAGTCCATCTGTCCGGCTCGACGACGAAGATCTTCCTGAAGCCTTCCAAGAAGCAGCCGTGAATGCTACCGGGGTGCGGTGATGAAGTACGATGTCATTGGCCTAGGAAACGCAATCGTCGACGTTCTTTCAAAGGCGGACGACGCCTTTCTCTCCGCCGAGGGGCTGACCAAGGGCAGCATGGCCCTCATCGACGCGGAGCGCGCGACTCAGCTCTACGGTAAGATGGGCCCAGGTCGGGAGGTATCGGGAGGCTCCGTTGCCAACTCCTGCGCCGGGATCGCCTCGTTCGGCGGGAAGGCCGCTTACGTTGGACGCGTGGCATCCGACCAGCTCGGGGAGGTGTTCGCCCACGACATCAAGGCCGCGGGCGTCGACTTTTGTGCCGAGCCCAGCGGGCATTCCGATCCTCCCACCGCACGCTGCTTGATCTTGGTCACTCCAGATGCTCAGCGCACGATGAGCACGTATCTCGGGGCATGCGTGGAGCTGACCCCGGACGACATCGATCCAGCGGTCTTTGCGGATGCCAAGGTCACTTACCTCGAGGGCTACCTGTGGGATCCGCCTCTGGCGAAGGAGGCGATGCTCAAGGCAGCCAATGCAGCGAAGGGCGCTGGGCGCAAGGTCGCCCTCACCCTGAGCGACCCCTTCTGCGTCGATCGCCACCGTGATTCGTTTCAGAAGCTGATTGATTCGCATGTGGACATTCTCTTCGCGAACGAGGCCGAGATCGTCTCCCTCACGCAGAAGGCAACGTTCGAAGAGGCTGCTGATGCCATCCGCGGTAAGGCCGAGATGGTCGTCGTCACCCGAAGCGAGAAAGGCTCCGTCGTCGTCACCAAAGACGGCGACACCGTCGTTCCAGCTGCACCGGTAGACCAGGTCATGGACACGACGGGCGCCGGGGATCTTTTCGCCGCGGGCTTTCTGTTCGGTTACGCGAAGGGTGAGTCTGCGGCGGAGTGTGCCCGTGTGGGTGCACTTGCGGCGGCCGAAGTCATCTCGCACTACGGCGCACGTCCCGAAGTTCCCCTCACCTCTCTGCTCTGACCCCCTCCCCAAGCCGTACTGCGACGCTTCGATTCGTCAGCAGGAGATGTGGGATAGACAGCCGGTCCAACCTTCGCGACCATCTTCCTTCCGAAGAAGGGGACGACGATGAGCGACGACCAGGACGACCGGATTTCATTCTCTCTAGACGACGACTTCCAGGCTGCGACACCAACGGGGGGCATCGCGCTCGGCCCCATGGAGGTCCAGTACCAGGAACTGTTCGCTGAGGCTCTCGAGGATGGCGTCATCACCCACGACGAGCGCGCACGCCTGGAGAAGGCTGCTCGCAACCTGGGGCTGGATCTCGCTCGCCTCGAGCGGCTCGAAGAAGCCATGACGGCAGCGTACGAGACCCATCACCGCATTCGCGTCGTCGACCAAACCCTAGCGCCCCACGCGTCGCTGACTCCACTCATCGACCCGTCTCGGGGATCCGCCCCTTCGGGCCCGGTGGCGAGCGCACCGCCCCCCCTTTCCCAGCCGAAAACCCGCGACTCCGAGGAGCTGGAGGCGCTTCGAACGGAAAACGCTGCCCTCAAGGTGCGGATTTCTGCCCTCGAAGAGGAAGTCCGCCGAGCGCAAGCGGCCGTGAACGTGGAGGTGGACCTCAGCGACTTGGATCTCGACGCCGCGAGCACCGAGGACCCCGAGGATGTCTGGCGACGGCTGCGCCATGATCCATCGGACCCGGCCGGGTATCGCGCGCTCAAGGAGGCCTACGACGCAAAGGGGAACATCGACGGCAAGTACCTCGCCGCGGCCGCGCTCGTCGCGCTCGGAGCCGCCAACGAGGCCGAGGCCGGCCTGGTCGAGAAGCACAGGCCCTCGGGGCTGATCGCGCCCAAGACGGCCATCGACGAAACGACCTGGCGGTCCAGCCTCTTTCATCCCGAAGAGGAGGCGGTCACGGGGGCCATCTTCTCGGTGGTCGCCCCAGCCATCTTGGTCGGCCGCGTCACGACGCTCAGGAGGGATGGCCGGCTCCATCAACCCAAGGCGGAAATGAAGCAAAATCCCAGCTCTTCGACGGTGATGGCCGTTCGCGCCGTCGGATGGGCCGCCGCGCTCCTGGGGCTCCCGGTCCCGACAGTCTACGCGGAACCCTCCACGTCTGCGGGCTTCGCGCATGCTGCCGGCATGCCCCCGTATACAGTTGTCGGGAAGCACGCCCTCAGCGGTCGCTCCGTGCCCGAGCTCGCATTCCTGGTCGGCCTCCACATGTCCGGATACCGGGGCGAACACTTCGTCAAAACCCTATTTTCGGGCACGGAGGACCTGGAGGATCTTTTCCTCGCCGCCCTCCTCATTGCCAACCCGAAGCTGCCGATCAAGGGAGCCAAGCGCGCGCGCATCGAGCCCCTCGCCCGAGCAGTGGAACCGCTTCTCGATCCGACCCAGTCGGACACCTTACGCGCTCACTACCTGAGGTTCGCCGAAGAGGGAGGGCGCACCAACCTCCAACGATGGAGCGCCGCAGTAGACAAGACCGGGGCTCGCGTCGGCTTGGCCCTGAGCCAGGACCTCCCCACCGCGCTCAGGCTCTTGGAGCTCGAGGAAGGGAAGCTCGGGCCCAAAGCGCTCGACCTCCTGTCCTACTCTACCGGAACACGGTTCCTGGCTTTGAGGCAAACTCTCGGGATTTCTGTCACGCAGGAATAAAGAAATTTCCCGGATCGTCCGTTTCCATAGAGCTCCCGAAGGGGGGCTTGTCCCCACACACCGCTTTGGCTAACAACTTGGCCGTTCGACAACAGGTGTGCCACCGTATCCTACATCATCCCACCTAGGCGCACCGTGTGGGTCGTCGCCTGGGGGGGCGATGAGCCCTCACAGCAGCCTGTCGGAGAAAGCTACATGAATCTGAATCCCTGGTACTTGGTCGCCCCCGTTGCTCTGACTCTTCTCGCCATCTCCGGTGCCGTCGGAGCTCAGCTCGCGGTATTGGGTGTGACCCTGGGCATCTTCTTCGGGACTCTGTCGCTCGGTCGCGCCCGTCCAGGAGACGCAACCCAAACGAACCCCGGTCATTGATCGCTTCTTCGTGAGCGACTGTTCCGCCCGAAGGTTTCGGGTAGATCCGCATATCCATTGAATCGTCGCTCCAGCCGCCCCCCGTCTCCCCACAGCGGTCCCCCACCGGACTACGCTGGTTTGGACGTCGAAGCTTGGCGTCGATCACGAACGGCGGGACGGCTCCGCAAGCTCGAGGACTTCCGACTTCACGACGTGGAGGCGATGAGACTCATCCTCCGGGGGGGATCCGTCATCGACTGGCACCGGCTCGACTGTCCGACGAATGAACAAGCCAGGCAGCTCGTCGAAGATCACGGGCTGTCCCTCGACGACCCCGAGGACGTCGCCTTCATCGAGCAGATCAAAGAGACCGCGATCGCCTACCTCCGGCGACACTTCAACTTCGCGATCCCGAAACCGGTCGAACAGGCGTCGATGCCCGACCTGATCATCATGGC
The DNA here is from genome assembly GCA_965652275.1 of uncultured Polyangiaceae bacterium. Classification (GTDB taxonomy): domain Bacteria; phylum Myxococcota_A; class Polyangia; order Polyangiales; family Polyangiaceae; genus NIC37A-2. The sequence goes on from CBFGUR010000025.1 coordinate 11,959, forward strand.
GTCGGGCAAGGGGCACCGGCAGCTGTGCGCTTGTTCGATCCTCAAGACGGTCCACATCATCAGCCATATGACGGGGCGTGAACTGTTGTTCCGGTTACCCGTCAGCGACAAGGACGTGTTCCACCTGGTCGAAGAAAAGATCTATCGGGTAGTGGGCACGATGCTGAGCGGCGGGTTCCCCATCACGGAGTTCATCGGTGGCCGAAAGAACTTGGATTCGACGTACACCAAGCTGCTCTCCAAGACTGAATCGACGGCGGCGGCGCTGTACGACAAGCTCCGCTTTCGCATCGTCACGCGCAGCAAGGAGGACATTCTCCCCGTGCTCCTCTACATGACGGAGCACCTTTTTCCGTTCAACTACGTTGTACCGGGCGAGAGCACGAACACGCTATTTCACTTTCGGCAGTTTTGCGAGTCCCACCCGCACTTGAAGGAGATGATCCCGAGCTTCCAAGGCGAGCTCGATGAGACACTGGTCCCGGGCGACAACACCTTCAGCGCCGCCAGCTATCGGGTCATTCACTTCGTCGCAGACGTCCCTGTGCGGGTCCCGGAGCACATCATGGATCTCGCCCCTCCAGGAGCAGAGAGCCTCGGCCCAGTCGTCATGGTCCTGTGTGAGTTTCAGATGCTCGACGCCGAGACTGATGCGGCGAACGAGGTCGGCGACGCTTCCCACGAGGCCTACAAGGAGCGCCAGCGTCGCGCCGTCTACAACCGGCTTCGCCTAGGAGCACGCCCTCCTGGGCAGGGCGACGAGTCCCAATCGCCCCCGCCCCCCAGCGTCACTGACCCGGCCGAAGACGCACCGAAGTCCGGCGCAGGAGACCGCTGAGCCGCCCGTCCCGCTCCCGGCGGGACCTCGAGTGAAGTTTTTCGCGCGAAGAGGGGCCGGTCCGCCTCGAAATCTGGTAAGCACCCCGCATGCTTTTGCCCCCTAATAAGGTTACCGACGTCGCCCGGGAGATGCTCCAATTGCTCCAGTCCGAGGGGCATATCGAGACGGACATGCCTCGGGAGGTGCAGCTCGACCTGGAAGCGGTTCTCAATCAATACATCCGCACCGAACAAGAGCTCGTCGATCGGGCAAGGCAGACCCTCGATTCTCGCGGACTCTCGAACCGCGATTTCGGACGAGTACTTCACACGCTCGCCGAGCAGAAGAACGTCAAGGTTGGCGACGAAGCTATCGACTACGTCTTGGAGCAGCTGCTCGAGATGCTGCTCAACTCCAGCAACGTGGAGGAGATCTACGCCGAGGATCACGAGTTGCGCCGGCAGCTACGCATCCCTCTTCGCAAGCTCGGAAATCAGGAGGAGAAGGTCGAGCGCGCAGTACGCCAGCAGATGAAGCACGTCGAAGAGGGATCTCCTCTTTGGGAGATCGAGTACCAGCGCATGATGGAAGACATCCGTCGTCGCAGGGGCCTCTGACCGAGGTGCTCGGGGAGAACTCGCTCCGCCCATTTTCCGAAAGCAGGTCGAAGCACGATGCAGAGTATGACCGGATTCGGCGCCGGGAGCGCCCGCCTGTCCGAAGGCCGAATAGCGGTCGAACTCCGCACGTTGAACCACAAACACACGGACGTGCGTCTCCGCCTCCCCGCTGAGCTGGCCGAGCACGCGTCATACCTGGAGCAGCTGGTCCGCACCAAGGTCGGACGAGGACGTTACGACGTCGGGGTGCGTGTGGAGGGTTCGATCGGTGGCGCCCTGCGCCTCGACGAGCAGCGTCTCCTGTCCGTGTACGCATCGCTCGAAAAGCTGCGCGATACGGTCGCACCGGAGACGCCTATCTCACTTTCTCACCTTGCGGCGCTACCGGACCTTCTCACGAGGCAGGGCCCAGACCCGGTCCTCGTCAGGCAGGCGCTGTCCGAATCCTTCGACGCGGCATACGCGGCGCTCGAGAAAATGAAAAAGTGCGAAGGTGCCGCTCTTCATCATGATCTCAGCGCGCGACTGTCGAAGATCCGCGCGCTCCGGGAACACCTCGGCGAGGGCGCCACGGAGCTCGTGGAGCACTATCGGTTGCGACTCAAAGCCCGCGTCGACGACCTGCTAGGGACGACCGGGGTCAAGCTCGCCCCAGAACGTCTCGAACAGGAGATCGCGCTGCTCGCCGACAAGAGCGACATCACCGAAGAGCTCGTGCGCCTCGATAGCCATTTTTCCCAGTTTTCGCACCTCTTGGATCTGGACGAGCCCGTAGGTCGACGGCTCGACTTTCTTCTTCAGGAAATTTCGCGGGAAGTGAATACGGTCGGATCGAAGTCTAGCCACGCCAAAGTGGCCCACCTTGTGGTAGAAATGAAGAGCGAGGTAGAACGCCTTCGAGAGCAGGTGCAAAACGTCGACTAGTCTCTAGCCGCTCACTTCAGACATGACTCCTCTTCCGCTCATCATCTCCTCTCCATCCGGCGCCGGTAAGACGACGCTGACCGCCCGACTTCAGGCGGCGATTCCCGACCTACGCTTCAGCGTATCGCACACCACGAGAGCACCGCGCGAAAATGAGTTGGACGGCCGCGAGTACCACTTCACGAGTCGTGACGAGTTCATTCGGCTCGTCGAGGCCGGCGAGTTCTTGGAATGGGCTGAAGTACACGGCAACCTTTATGGCACCAGTCGCTCCGAGATCTCTGCCGCGGAAAACCAGCGTGGGATCATTTTCGACATCGACCACCAAGGTGCGCGACAGATTCGAAGCGCAGAGCCCCAAGCCGTCTCGATCTTCATCCTCCCGCCGAGCATGGACCTACTGCTGGAGAGACTGCGGGGGCGCGCTTCAGAAGACGAGGCAACGGTACAGCTCCGCTTTGCCGCGGCTCGCAAGGAGATCGCCCACTACGGGATGTTTGATTACGTGCTCGTCAACGACGACCTCGAGGAGGCAACGACTCAGCTCATCTCCATCTTCCGCGCCGAGGAGTGCCGCCGCCAGCGCGCCGCGGCCCATGCCGAGCGGCTCCTCGCGGTGAGGCTCTGACATGGGTTCGATGTCCTACAAGAGGGTCACGCGCACCCTCGGCGTCCTAGGCGGGAGCGGTCTCTATCAGATGCCGGGGCTCACCATTTCGGGTGCCCGCACCATCGCCACCCCCTATGGCGCCCCCAGCTCCCCCATTACCGAGGCTCATCTCGGCGAAACACGGCTGCTCTTTCTCCCCCGACACGGGCCCCAACACCGCATCCCCCCACACAAAATCAACTACCGAGCAAACATCTGCGCCCTGAAGATGGCTGGAGCCGAACAGCTCGTGAGCGTCTCCGCCGTCGGCTCGATGAAGGAAGACATCCGGCCGGGCGACGTCGTGGTCGTGGACCAGTACTTGGATTTCACGAAACGGCGTGAAACCACCTACTTCGATTCCGGCCTGGTAGCTCACGTCTCCATGGCAGATCCGGTGTGTCCGCAGCTCGCCAACGCGGCGAGCGAGGCGGCCCTGAAGGCGGGCGCCCGCGTACATCGAAGCGGCACCTACGTCTGTATCGAGGGTCCTCAGTTTTCGACGCGAGCTGAGAGCGCCTTTTATCGCTCCATCGGCGCTTCGGTCATCGGAATGACGGCGATGCCCGAGGCGAAATTGGCCCGCGAGGCGCAGCTCCCCTACTCCACCATCGCGCTGTCGACCGACTACGATTGCTGGCACGCCACCGAGGACGAGGTGAACGTTGCTGCCGTGATTCAAGTCCTGAAGCAGAACGCCGAACTGTCGCAGAACATCATTCGACAGCTAGCGAGTTCGTTGCCCGATCCCGAGAAAAGTCCGGCCGCCCGGGCCCTAGACAACGCAGTGATCACGGCCTCCAAATCAGCGGAGCCTTTCGCTCGCGCCCAATTGGCTTGGCTCCTGGGTTGAGGCCGGGACCCCACCGAGCTAGCGGTCAGGCACTGGCGCCGAGGGGCTCGAGGCTGACGGGCGCCGTGGACGGACCGTTCACTCCACGTCTCTCTTCCGCAACGATGAGCAAAAGCTCACGGTCGTCGACGATTTTCGCGCCGGTCAGAGCACGCATGTAGCCATCCACGCACCCCTGGCAATGTGTGAGTTTCGCGTACGGAGCCCCTTCGTTTCGCAGTCGAAAGCTCTCACGCAACAACTCTCGAAGTGTCGCAATCAGGCGCTCCTTGTCGGTCGTTTCTTGGCTCGGCACACTGTGAATCAATCGGACACTCATGTTGCGATTACTCCTGTTCGGGCGCTTCACCGATCACGGCTCCGCGGCACATTTCTTCGCTAACCCGGGACGAGAAAACGGGCCAAATTGTCGTCAAGAGATCCCGCATTTATGCCTGTGCGAAAATCTCTTCCCAGTGAAGTTCTTGGGACGGCGCCTTGAACGCCGCCCCACAGTGCGTATGTTTGCGGCGTCCACGGTCTCTCAGGGGGACCAGCAATGTCGCTGGCCGCCATGTAGAGCCAGGGAGCCAGTCGATGAACCTCAGAATGTTCAAGTCGAAGATCCACCGCGCCACGGTGACCCACGCGGATCTTGCATACGAAGGCAGCGTCACCATCGATCAGGATCTGCTCGACGAAGCTGGCATCCTCCCTCATGAGGAAGTGCACGTTTGGAACGTCACCAATGGATCCCGCCTGACGACTTACGCCCTTTCTGGTCCCCGCGGCAGTCGCGCCATTTGCATCAACGGCGCGGCGGCGCACCTCACGACTCCGGGGGACCTCGTCATCCTGGCGACATTTGCCGAGATGAGCGCTGAGGAAGCACGCGTGCACACCCCCAAGGTGGTCCGCGTCGACCACAATAACAATCCGATTGCGGACGACAGCCCGGAGGTTCCCGGCCCTGTCCTCAAATCGGTGAGCATCGCCTGAGCGGACAGGAGCGCCGTTGAGGGGGGAAAGCACCTTGGAGCGCGACAGCGCGGAGAGCACCTTCGTCGGCGAACTGCGGCGACTGCCCCCTGGCCCCGGGATGCGCTTGGTCGAAGCCGTCACGTTGATCACACTTGTCCGAAGCGTGACGGCGGCCGTTTTGCGCTACGCACTGGGGCACCGCCATCGCTTCGCGGCCGAACCAGGCCCGATGGAACTCGTCCTCGAGCACGAGCACACGTTGCTCGGGACGACGTTCCGACGGAAAAGGACGGTCTTGCCGCTCCGAGGGCTCGTGGAAATTACCCTCGAAAAAGGAGGAGAACCGCCCCAGTTCGCTGCCGGTCTGGCGGCGCTGGCAATGGGCACCTTCGTTGGCTTCCGCTTTCTGTTCGAGGGCGTGCGCGCTCCCGGCGGGGCACCGTGGTTGCTCGGTCTCGGAGCTCTCCTCGTGCTCTCGGGCATCCTGATGGACTTCTTCGTCGGTTCGGGACGCAGCCCTAGGTCAACCTCCGGACGGCCCGAAGTCTCGGTTCGAGTCCAAGGCGGCCGCGGCTGGGTCCTGGCTGGGCTGGAGCTCGAGACAGCGAGCGAACTTCTCGCCCGAATCGAGGCGGCGCTCGCTACTGAGGGGGCGTCGAAGGAAGACGCTCCTGAGCCGGGTTCGTCGGCTCGCGAGACGTTGGGGGGGGCGACTCCGGCGCCATCTGATCCAGGTCGGGGCTCGACGCCTCCTCAGGCGTAGGTTGCGCACCCTCCCGCACCGGTTGATCGACCGTATCACGACGATGTGGTCCCCCGTCGGGAAGCTTGGGAAGGTATCCATCCAGGAACCCTGCCGCCATGGTCAGCTGGGTCTCGGTGACAGCAAGCTCGCCGAGGATCTTGTCTCCCTCGGAGTGAAATTCCACGGACTTGATGTATTGCATCTTCTTCACGCCCGCTTTGGATAGACCCCATCCGAACAGCCCCATGTCCTTCGTATCGCGGATAGTCAGCGCACGGATGAGGTCCTCAAAGAACTTCGCGTGATCGCTGGCGCTCTGTTCGCTGTCATCCTGCGCCAGGATCTTCAGCACCGCCCCGCCATCGGGAGTGGGTCGGAGGTCCAAACGGACCCACTTCAGCGTCTCCGGCAGTTGGATCCCCGTTCCTTTGGCTACATTCGCGGGCGTCACGATGTAGGCAGTGATCGCGACGTCAGCTGCACTCGGTGGAAAAGTAGCCTGCTCTCCCATCTTGCGGACTTGATCCTCGAGATGCAGGGGGGCAACGATGACGACCTCATCGTTGGGTGCTGCGAACAGACGATCGGCACGGTCAGCGCGCGCCTTGGCCATCAGGGCGCTTCGGTCGATCCACGCACCCTTGGTCGCCACGAGCGCTTGGAACGCAGCTTCGATGCGGTCGCGCCCCATTTTGTGCTTGACGACAGCCACCACATTCTCCGATTTGCGGAGCTGCGGCCCGGCGATCAGTACTCTGTCGATGTCCTCGATCGGATCAATCCGGGAGGGCCCGAAGAAGTCGCTCCACTGGGGCGTGCGTCGCAAAAGCTCGCCGATGCGCGCTCCCAAGGGGTGCTTTCGAACGACCTCCGTGAAAAGATACATGCGCACGTTTGCGTTCGAATCGGCGATCTGCCCGGCAGGGCCCGCGAGGGCGACCGGATCGCCGAATACCTCGGTGGGCCCCACTTCGGTGTCTTCCGGAGGGTCTGGCGAACGCGGCGGTGGGTCACTCGCTTCCGGCTCAGGATCCGTTTTCGGCGCTTCCGGCTCGTCTGACTCAGTTTCGTCGACCTCGGGCAAGGTGGGCGATTCGGGCGGCTCGGGGGGGGAGACAGGCTCGGGCGGCGCCGGCTGGGGAGCGACGGGGCTCACCGGAATTGCCGTCAGGTCTACCTCGATGAGCTCCTCCGAGTCCCCGAGCTCCAGCGCGGGGAGCATCGCGACGAGACCTAGCAGCGCCGGGCCGGGTGTCAGGAAGACGTGAAAGAGCGCGGATGCGACGAGCATCTTCCAAAATCGGCCCGAACGCCCACCGCGGGAGAGCTCCCAGGGTGTGTCCGTTCCAACACGGTCAGGCGATCCCCCGGACACGCTTTCCGTTTCCCCTGGGGCGCTCCGTGGCGATGCGCCCTTGCGGCGCCTAGAAGATTCCTGTGTCATGTCGGACACTTAAATGCCGCTTTCCCGCGCTCATGGGGCCCATCCCCAGCTAGGTTGGAGCATGGCATGGGTTTGGCAGAAACGACAACAGAGGCTACCCCTTGGTGCCCGCGTCCCTATCCGTCCGATGGGCCGGAAACTTACTGAACATTCGACAAATCCGGCGCGTAGGTGGTAACCGATGGCGCGTCCCCGCATGACAAGATCTACGAACGCCTTCCTCCCCCCATTCCTGAATCCCCGAGGACCACAGCGCCCCCTGATGTGGGTTCTGGGAACCTGCATGCTGGTGCTCGGGTGCGGCGAGGAGAAGTCCGCCCCCGTCGACGTGAAGCCCCGCGAGCTCGGCCCCGCGTCCGAGGAGCCCGAAAAGGAGGATCCACCTGAGCCCACCGCTGAGGCTGACGGTCCTCATCCCGACGAAGCCGAGCTTTCGGAGGAGGAAGAAGACGAACGCCACGAGCCTCCCCCTCCCCATCCGGGCCCCTGGTTTTGGGTGCTGCGCTCCTCGGCAGCCGTCTACAAGAACCCGGAAGCCGACAAGTCCCAAAAGCTCGGTTACATCAAGCGCGGGGGTAAGGTCGGGATCCTCGATGGTCTGGTGGAGGGGAAGGATTGTTCCAAGGGTTGGTACAAGGTCGCGACCGGCGGTTACATCTGCAGCATCGTCGGGACGACGGACGAGAACCATAAAGACGTGAAGTTCCGTCCGGCGCAGCCCAACGTCGAAGAGATCCTCCCTTACAAGTACGCGCGCAATTCGAAAAACGGGACGCCGCTTTATCGTTCGATCCCATCGAAGAAGCAGTCGTACAAGTACGAGCCTTATTTGCCCGGTGCGATCGAAGAACGTGAAAGGCTCGCAAAGTTGAAGGCGGAAGACGAGCGCCAAATGCGCGAGGCTGGTCTCACCGTCGGCGATGAACCGCCGCCTCCCCCGAAAAACGAAGACGACGAAACCGACGAAGCCGACGAGGCAAGCGTTACCTCATCCGAAAAGAAGCTCGCCAAGAGCGCAGACTCGGCGAAGACCGAAAAGAAGCAGAACTCGGGCGAGGGCGAACCGCCTGTCGAAGCGGGCGCTGAAGAAGAAGAGATCCCCCTCTGGGAACGCGAGGAGAACCTCCACGAGGTCACCTTGGAAGACTTGCGCAAGGACAAGGACGATATCCTGGAGATGCGCATGATGAAGGGATTTTACATTGCCATCGACAAGACGTTCCAGTGGGACGGGCGCACTTGGTACAAGACGACGAAGGGGCTCGTGACCCCCAGCGCGAACTTCTGGCAAACGGAGGGCTCCGACTTCAAGGGAGTGGAGATCGACGGAGAGGACATCCGCCTCCCGATCGGTTGGGTTTTTGGCGGCCGCAAGTCAGCACCGACCTACGAGATCGACCCCGAGACGAACGAACGAAAGCCCAAGGGCTCGAAGGAAAAGTTCGAGATGGTCCAGCTCGAGTACATGTATCACCGCATCGGAGACATCGATTACTTCCAGATGCGGGACGGGGACTGGATCCGCGATTATCACATCCGCATGACCACGCCTGGCAAGCGTCCACCCGAGGTGGGCCCAAACGAGCGCTGGATCGACGTGGACATCAGCGAACAAACCTTGGTCGTCTTCGAAGGCGATCGGCCCGTGTACGCGACCCTCATCTCCAGTGGAAAGGAGTCGACGGTCAAGGAGAAGGACCACTCCACCCCGCGAGGTATGTGGCGCGTTCGTGAAAAGCACGTGGTGTCGACGATGGACGGCGACGGTTCCGCCGCCGGGGATTTACCCTACTCGATCGAGGACGTCCCCTACATCATGTACTTTCACAAGTCTTACGCGACCCATGGAGCATTCTGGCACCGCAACTACGGCGTTCAGATGAGTCACGGTTGTGTGAACCTCGCGCCCCTCGACGCCAAGTGGATCTTCTTTTACGCGGATCCGCAGCTTCCTCCCGGCTTTCATGGGAACTGGAGTAGCGAAGAAGACAAGGGCTCGATGGTCGTCGTCCACGACTGACGCCCTACAATTGTTCACCCTGAGCGGTAACAGCTTGACGCAGATTGTAGCGTGAGAGGTGGGCTGCTAAATTTTCCGGCCGATGCCAGAGCTCAGTCTGACGATCTTGTTTCTCCTGGCTGCTCTCGTGATTGCAGGCTGCGGAGGCGGAGGCGAAACCGAGGAGGATGCGCAGCGCTCCGAGTCGAGCCGGGATTGCGAGACAGTCTGTAGCTTTGGGTACGAGTGCAACAGCCGAGAGCCCGAAGGCAACGAGTGCGCTCAGTTCTGTGACACACAGGTCGAAGCAGTGAGTGGCGACTGTCTCGAGCTCTACGCTAAGCGCATGAGTTGTCGCGCGGCCAACCTCAACTGCAACGGAGGTGAGGAGTGTGAAGCCGAAGACGACGCGTACTACGGATGCGAGTTGAGCGATACATCGTCCCCGCCCACGCCCGACCAGGATGATGGCGACGGTCCCGGCGACGGTCCCGGTAACTTCTAAGATTCAGGGGATAGTGCGAGATCCGGATCTCCCACTTCGACCGCTAGTCGGAATAGCTCCGGTGGAGGCGGATCACCGGGTCTGGGATACTTGGGAAACAGAATACACCCATCCGCGCTCGCTCGAATCTCCGGCGCTTCAGGCGCACTCAATAGCTCGCCGACCTGCACCTCTGAGAAGTTGAACAACCCCGGTCGAAGGCGATGATCTTGAGACGCAGCGGGAACGACGTCCCGGGTCACGAACCACTTGATCGGGGGCATTTCTTCCGCGAGCTGCTGGATCGTTGCGCCGGCCATCATTCGCTCCTGCACGTCGAGCAGTCTGCGCATGACCGAATATGCGCGCTGGGCCTGCGCGTCGTCCTCACCTCGCTCTCCGACCTCGACGGTGATGCCCACGCGGCCACGGTCTCGAACGTACTCGTCCAGGCAGCGTCTCCCAGCGGAAAACACACCGCCGCCGGCCCGGGTCAATCCCGCTTGCGCGCCCCCAAGTGCCCGAGCAAAAAGACCTAGGTTTCCCTCCCAAGGCAACGTCCAGAACGGCTGCACTGTGGGAGTCTGGGTCTGATGAATGTCCAGGAAGAAATCCGCCGCGTCGAGCAACGGCCGAACCTCCTCAGCCCGCTTTCTCTCCAAGGTGTCCGCCGGGCGATCGAAGGTCATGACCCGGTTGAAGTCTTCCTCCAGGAACCTCTCGTTCTCCCGGGCAGCGTCCGGGTTTCCAACGAGGAGCGTCACTGGCACGGCGGGCCGGACCGCACCCTCGGCAAGCTCCCTCTGAAGTCGGAGGAGCGCCGGAAGAGTGCCGAACTCGTTACCGTGCGTGACGACGCAAAGGACCACGTGAGGCCCGTCCACCGCCGAGCCCGCGAAATGATGGGACATCGAAACGCCGGTCTTCCAAGGAGCCGCGACGCTTTCGAATTGTTCCAGCCAGCCCGCTACCTTGGAGGCACCTCGATCTTCCGATGACCTTTCCACTGGAACTGCTTGCCCGGTCCATCCTGGAAAATCCAGTGTCCCAGCCGGGATTTCTCCACGGCCGAGCGGGGGTGGGCCCCAGGGCCCCGCCCCTCCGCCTTTTCGACTTGCGCGCGGACCAAACAACCCTAATAACCCAGCCATGGACCAGTTCACGGCCCATCTCGACCGCGGTTGGGATTTGGCCCAGAAGGGCGACTTTGTCGGCGCCGAAGCCTCAGCTCGGCGCGCAATGGAACTCGAAAGCGATTCGCCCGAGGCGCACAACCTTCTCGGCTTTTCGTGTGCGCTGCGGGGGGACCATGATGAAGCCCTCGAGCTCTACCAGCAAGCGATCGCCCTCGACGATACCTTCCTCGAAGCAGTCCTGAATGCGGCCGAGCTTTGCATTCATCCGCTGAACGATCCCGAAACCGCGCTCGAGTTCTGTCGTGACGCGCTCGAGCTCGTGGAAAACGACGAGGAGCGAGCCGACGCCCTACTGCTGAAATTCGATGCCCTGTTGGCCCTCGGTCGGGAGGACGAGGCGCGCGCGGTGTGCATGCAAATCCCCCCGCCCCCGTACCAAAACCCCATGCACGCCTTCCTCGTAGGTCGGGCATTTTTCGAAATCGGTGAACTCGAGCAATCCGAGAAGCTACTCAAGGACGCTGCCGAGCGGGACCCGGACAACCCGGAGACCCACTATTATCTCGGCATGATCGCGAACGAGCACGGCGACGCGATGGGTTGTACTCGGGCGTTCCTCGTCAGTCGAGAGCTGGATTTGCGACTTCCTCCTGTGCCTTGGGCGGTTGCGACCGAGACGTTCGCGGCGTCGGTGGAGTCAGCACTCGGTCACATTGTCCCTCGCCTGCGGTCCCTACTCTCGGCCGACGAGATCTACATTACCGAAGCTCCTGGCGTCGAAGTCATCGTGGAGGGGGCGGATCCACGGGCGCCGGTTTTGCTCGACGCACTCGAAGGGGGCGGTTCGCGCTTCCGGCTCTTCATCTACCAGCGAAACGTCGAACGTATCGCGGGCTCAGCCGAGCGCATCGAAGAGACACTTCGGACTGCTCTCGAACGTGAGATCGCCAGCGTCGCATTCGGAGAGATGGAGCCACCTTCTGCCGAACGCGGCACCCTGAACTAGGCGCATCCGCCCGCTCGGCGGTCTATATTCGGTGCGCTCAGCCACGACCGGAACTCGGTTGTAGCCGAGGTCAGGTGCTGCGCTTCGTCATCTCGCGAGCGACGACTTCGAGTAGCTGCCTCGATGGCGACTCGGGAATACGCCTGAGAGCTTCGAGGGCGTCCTCGGTGCGCTTTCGTGCGCGCTGTCGAACGACGTCACAGCTCCCGCTCGCGATCACTCGCGCGCTCACTTCGCTCACGACGCTTTCGTCGCCCGTGTGGATACGAGCGACGAGGGACTGCAAGCCTTGGTCCTTTTGAATCGCAAGAACGAGAGGCAGAGTCAGCTTGCCCTCGAGCAAGTCGGCAAACAAGGTCTTGCCGGAGGCGCCGCCCTGATAGTCGATGACGTCGTCCACGAGCTGAAAGGCGATTCCGAGCCCCTCACCGAACTCGGCGAGCGCGCTGGCATGCGCTTCGCTCGCGCCGCCGAGTACAGCCCCTGCGCGGCAGGAAAAAGCAAAGAGGGACGCCGTTTTGTCCCGCAGAATGCGCTCGTACGTCGCCTCGCTCACGTCGAGCTCCGTGCGGCCGCGCAGCTGAATGATCTCGCCTTCGACCAGCTGCCGCAGGGTAGCGATGAGTGCCGGCAGCAGCGCTGGCGCCGCCTCCTGGGTTTTTGCCAAAGCGCTCACAAGAAGAAGGTCCCCGGAAAGGACACTGATTCCGTTGCCGTAGACTCGACGAGACGTAGGGGCTCCCCGGCGCTCCATCCCTTCGTCGATCACGTCGTCGTGGAGAAGCGTCGCGGAATGTGCCAGTTCCACAACCGCTGCCAGCGCCGAGAGGGCGGCACTGTCCTTTGCCGTTTCTCCGCTGGAGAAGCAACGAGCTGAAAGAAGAAGCGTGATGGGTCGAACCCGCTTGCCGCCCCGCGCCACGAGGTGTCGCGCCGCCGCCGAGGCGGGCTCCGGGCCCAGCGAGACCAGCTCGGCTAGTGTCTCTTCGACGGACACGAGGTCCTCGGCCAGGAAACGTTGGACGTCGCTGAGCCGCTTGTCGATGAGTTCGCCCGCGTTTCGGTGAGCTGCGCCTGTTTGAAGGGCGGATACAGCAGAAGACAGCTGAAGCGTCATGATTTCCGTAGGTTTCGCTTCTTTCAAAGATTTCTGAAACTATGCTGGAGTCCCAGGGCGAGGTCAAACCCGCGCATTTGGAGGGCGCGGGGTCCTAGCAAACGTGGGCGGCCCAGAACAGGCCGCAGAGATCCAGCGAAAATCGCCTGTTCGCCAGCCCGGGCGATTTGACGCGGACTACTCCAGAGCACTAGGACCCATGCCCATGAGTGGCTCCGATAGTCCGACGAAGGCGAATCGCCTCCCGCCCCGCAGTCCCATGCGGGTCGCCGGCCTCGTGGTCGTCGGGGCACTTTCGGTCTACCTCGCTGGCGTCAGCACCTGGCGCATCTTCCAGACGACGCTGTTCGTGGACCCAGGCCAGTCGGAATACACCTGCCGCGAGGGCACGAAAGCTCTCTACGAATCGGTCGAGCGTGCTCGCACGCGGACCGCATCCCTCGCCAAGCCGGAACGCGAGGCCCTCGCCATTTTCCGTCGAGAACTGGAACCGACTTGGAAGCAGGTCCACGCCGTACGTGCTGCGTGCGCCAAGGACCAAGATCGAAAAGCACTCAAAACCCTGCGCTCCGTGACACTCCTTCGTTATGCCGAAGAGCGTGCCGTTCGCTATCAGGCGATTGACCTGACTCGTTGGCGAAAGCAAGCGCCTCAAGAAGTGCTCGCGCTGACCGCCCCATAACTCGAAAGAAATCTCACGTGACAGAATCCTTGACTTCGACCGTTGATGAAGCGGCCGAGCAACCGACCTTCGATACCCTCCCTCTCTCGGCAGAAGTGCGCCGGGCAGTGGATGAGCTCGGCTACACCCATCCGACTCCCGTCCAAAAGGCAGTCTTCGAGTCTGCGGCAAGTGGCCGTGACATCGTCGTTCAGGCACGCACGGGTACCGGGAAAACCGCTGCGTTTGGTCTCCCAGTCGTCGACAGGATCGTCAAGGTCGGGGAAACCAAGCCACAAGTTCTGATTCTCTCACCAACTCGCGAACTCGCTCTTCAGATTAATCGCGAACTGGAGAAGCTCTCGGCACGCAAGGGGGTCAAGTGCGCTGCGGTCTACGGTGGCGCGTCGATGGGGCCGCAGATTGACGCCATCAAGGGCGGCACCCAGGTCATCGCCGGCACTCCGGGGCGCGTCCTCGACCACTTGGAGCGCGGCACCCTCGACCCCAAGACGATTCGCGCCCTCGTTCTCGACGAAAGCGACGAGATGTTGTCCATGGGGTTCCTCCCTCAGATCACGCGGATCATGGAGCAACTACCGAAGAAGCATCAGACATTGCTCTTCAGCGCAACGTTACCAGCCGACGTGAGGCGCATCGCCGAGACCCGCCTCACGGATCCGGAGTTCATCACGCTCAGCGGAGATCACATCGGCGCGCTCTCCATCGATCATTTCGTCTACCGCAGCACCGGGAGCAAAGCCGACGAGCTGATCCAGGTTCTCGACATCGAGAATCCGGAAAGTGCGATCATCTTCTGCAATACGCGCGACCAGACGAAGCGACTCGCGAACGCCCTGAATCGCAAAGGATTCTCGGCCGACTGGCTCAACGCCGATCTCGCCCAGAACGATCGCGAAAAGGTGATGAAGGCGACCCGCGAGGGCAAGCTGCGATTTTTGGTCTGCACGGACGTCGCCGCGCGCGGGATCGACATCTCCCACCTCACTCATGTGATCAATGCCGACTTCCCGGAATCGACCGAGACCTACGTGCACCGAACCGGTCGCACGGGACGCGCGGGGAAGACAGGCACCGCGATCAGTCTCATCACACCCCAAGACGTGGGCAATCTCTACATGCTCCGCCTGACCTACAAGATCTTCCCGGTGGAGCGAGACCTTCCATCTCTTGGTGATCTTCAGACGCGCAAAGAAGCGGACCTCGTATCGTTTCTCCACTCGGCGTTCTCATCCCGAGCTCAGCTTCCTTCGGATCTGAGCCTCGCGCGCCGCGTCCTGACTTCCGACTTCGCCGAAACCATCGTCGCCGGCTTGTTACGCGATCACCTGGGGGCCCACCCGACCGCGGAAGACGCGGCAGCCGACGCGCGCCGAACCAAGAGCGCTCCGCCCGTCCCCAAGAAGAAGGACAAGGCGAAGAAGGACAAGAAGAAACGCGACAAGGCCCTGAAGAAGTCCAAGGAGAAGGACGACGCCCAGGCGCCCGAAACGCCCACCCCGCCCGTCGAGGTCGAGTCCGAAGCGAGGCCCCCCCGCGAAAGACGTGAAAAACCGCCGGCTCCTCCCGCAGGAGCGGCGGAAGCCGGGCGCAAGCTTCGAGAGCTACCGGCCGAACCGGCCGAGTCGAAGGTCCACTCCACCGCTGCATCCCAGGACCCGACGAAAGGGCTCGAGGTAGTTTCCGCCGCGACTCTCCTCGACGATGAGGAACTGGCTATTTTGGCTGGAGACGTGGGCGACACGCCCCGGCCCAAAAAGCGCCCGGAAAGAGACCGGGAGAGAAAGCAGGACGACGTTCTCGAGCGAGTCTTCGTCGATGCAGGAAAACGAGACCAGGTCTTCGAGGACGACTTCCTCGACACCCTCGAGGACAATGGTTTTTCTCCTGCGAACGTCGCCTTCGTGAAGGTTCGCGAGACCCACACGTTCATCGGGGTCGACCCCAAGTTTCTCGACGCGGCGCTTGCGGCGCTTGACGGAAAAGAGGTGGGCGGCCTCGAGGTCAGTGCCGAAAAGGCGCGCCCGCGTCGTGCTTGATTGTTGCGGAATATCAAACAGTTGCAGCACGTATCCTGAACCTCCGATCACTTTTCCGTTGGCTCGATCCACACGAACGGGTTAAAAATACAGGGAGTGGACGAGAACGCGCAGCGGATCGACCGGATGTACACCGACATCGAGTGGGCCCTGTCTCAGGGGCTCCCGGCGGGCGATCTCGTCCCGATGGTCGAACGGCTCATGCACCAAGCTGAGCCCCATTCTCCCCACGCAAACTACGCCAAGCGCCAACTGGCAGAGCTCATCGTGCGCAAAGAGCCGTTTCGAGCTGCGCGTTTGGCCCGGGAAGTCCTCCGCGACAACCCCGATGACGATCGGGCGTACGCGGCGCTAGGCCTAGCGTGCCTGCTGATGGGACACTACCGGCTGGCTGAGCGCTCCTACCGCTCGGCCCTGGCGCTCGTGGCGCACTGCCCGTGGTACGCGCACAATCTCGGTCACTTGCTCGACGTGGGCATGAATCGCGCTGAGGAAGCGGTTCCACTTTTGAACATGGCTCGAAGGACACTCCCCCACGAGCCTGAGATCGCGAGCTCCTATGCCCACGCCCTCTATCGCGCGGGACGACACGACGAGGCGTGGAAGCACCTGCTTTTCGCGGTCGAAGACAACCAGGCCAAGGCCCGCGAGATCCGTGACGGCTGGCTCGGCGTGTCGAGCTGAGACTGACGGAGCCTCCGAGCTCCGGCGAGCGAAGTGTTAAGATTTGTTGGGGATTCGGCCTCGACGTCGGTTCGGTGTTGCGATCCCCATTTCGCTGACTAGGTAGTCAGTCATGACGAGCTCGTCCCGGGTTGGCATCCTGATCGCTTTGCTCTGGCCGGGGCTCGCCCAGGCGCAGCCGGCAGCGCCCGGCGACACGGAGGGGTCCGCAGCGCCGCCTGCGGGAGCTCCCGAGGTTGCCCCGAATGAGGGGCAGGTGGCAGACCAGACGGTCAGCGCTGCCGGATCCGGGAGTCCGCCCACCCCGCCCGACACGCTCGATGTCGAGGACCCGATGCTCACGCCCGTACCTCCGCCGCGACGCGTTCTCAAAGACTGGCGCGAAGCGCTCGAAATGGTGAGGAACCAATCGTCCGACTATCTCGTTGCTCAGTCCAACGTCGAAGCGGCCGTCGGCCGCTCCCGCATGGCGCTCGCGGGAGCGCTTCCAACGCTCACCGCGAATGCAAACTACAACTACCACCTTTTGACCAGCGAAGTGGAGCGCCTCGGGCAAACGGTCACGATCCCCGATCCTCGTGAGGCCTTGACCCTCGGGGCAACGTTCCGCGTGCCCATTCTCTCGGCGCGCACATGGTACGACTACGCAACCTCGAAGCGCAGCATCGAACAAGAGAAAATCAGCCGAGACGACGCCGAACGGCAGATCGTAGCGGCGGTCGCCGAAGCGATGGTGATCGTCCTGACGAACGAACGATTGGCGGAGGTGACTCGGGTGAATCTCGCCGCGGCGCTCTCCACTCTCGATCTCAACCGTCGGCGCGCGCGACTTGGAGCAGGTAACGCCGTCGATGTGCTTCGTTCCAAACAGGAAGTCGCTCAGAGCCGGGCGCAGGTGGTGTCCGCCGACGAAGCACTGCTGCGCGCGCGGGAGGCCCTGGGTCAGGCATTGGGGCTCTCCGAAGCGGTAGGGATCACACCGGACATCAAGCTCGATCAGTTGCGCGCCGATGCCCATGCGACATGCAAGCTGAACGCCGATCCGCTCGATCGCGCCGACGTGCGCGCCGCGGCCGCTGGCGCTGCCATCGCCGAGCGCAACGTGAAGAGCGTGCTCTTCGAGCACCTCCCGACGATCGACTTCGTGTCGAACCTCAACCACACGACCAACGCAAGTATTGCATTCGTCCAGACTACCTGGACGATTGGAGCTGCCCTGACCTGGCGGCTCTATGATGGTGGGCTCCGTTACGGCGAAAAGCGCCTCAATGAAGCGCTCCTCACACAAGCAACCGAGAACGCGCGTCTCGCCGAGCGGACTGCCCGCATTGAAGCGGTACAAGCAACGCGTTCGGTAAAGGTGGCTCAATCGGGTCTCGAGATCGCGCGAGAGTCGCGTCAGATCGCCGAGGACAACGCCAGACTCGCCAAAGCGAAGTTCATCAACGGAAGCGGCACGAGTTTCGACATGGTCGAGACGCAGAGCACCTCTCGCCAGGCTGAGATCGACGTCACCGTGAAGGAGTTCGAGCTCCTCAGGGCTGAGATCATAGCCTTCTTGGCGCTGGCCTCGTGCGATCTCTGACGCGCCCCGTCCGAGGGCCCAGCTTCACTCGGCGCCGACAGACTTAAAAAAGCGTTGAAACCTAAATGATCCGGGCACTGGCGCAACGAGAGCCCCCGCCCTAGGGTTGTGGAGCCTGCGACATGTCGGACGAGAAAGCCCCCCAACGAGCGACTTCGGCACCAGGGCCGAGCCCAGGATTTTTGGCGACTCTGGTGGCTGCGGCCTGCGGATTTACGTTTCATCTTTGGTACATCTACAGCCAGACGCCGATGGCCCAGGAGGCGGCCGGAGGCTTGGCTCAGAAGATCTTCTACTTCCACGTGCCGGCCGCCTACGCGCTCTACCTGTCGGGGGGCGTCTGCTTCGCAGCGAGCGCCGCCTACCTCGTGCGGGCCACGCACGCTCGCAACGCCTGGGCCCGCGCCGGCGCGGAAGCGGCCGTCGTGTTCGGCCTCATGGTGCTCACGAGCGGCCCGCTTTGGGCGAAGAAGGCGTGGGGAGTTTACTGGACGTGGGACCCGCGCCTGACCACTCTGCTGCTCGCGGTACTCCTGTACGTAGCAATGGTCGTGCTGCGTCGGTTTACCGGCGACGGGGACGCGGAGCGACGTTTTGCCGCCGCGTTCGGTGTGCTCGGCACCTCACTCCTACCGGTGATTCATTATTCTGTCCGTCTTTGGGGGGGCAACCACCCCACGGTCATCGGTAAGGGCGGTGGGGGCTTGGGGAGCGACGCCATGCGCTACGCGCTCTCGATGGGGTTCGGCACGATGACTCTTCTGGCGGCGCTCCTGTTGATTCTCCGTGCTCGCCTCGCGCTCACCGAGTCCAAGCTCCGGGACGCCGAGGAGCTCGCTGCGGCGCTCGGTCTCATCGAAGACGGCGAAGAATATTCGGACGAAGACTGAAGTCATGAAACAAACGAATGCTGAACTCACGGTCCAGGACCGCTCCACTGAATTCCAGGCTGTAGAGGGCGGGGGTGAATCCAGTAGCGCCGGTGGACTCCTCACGAGCGCCTACATCCTGATGTGGCTCGTAGTCTTCGTCTTCGTTTGGCTGACCGCGCGGCGGCTGAAGAGCCTGGATGCGCGGGTGGACGAGCTCGACCACGCGCTGAAGAAGGCAGACGCCCAGTCCGCGTCGAGGGGCTGAGGAGCGCACTTGACCTTCGAGCACATCATCTACATCCCGGGTGTCCTGCTCGTCGGGGTCACGCTTGGGTACGTTCTCGGCGCCCGCGCGGTGCGGGCTGAGATGAAAGCGGCGAAAAAGCGCGCCCGCCGCTGAGCCGGAACCAGTCGGGTTGTCCTCCCCCGACCTTCGGGGGAGACTGAATCATGCTCAGTTTCCGTCCCACAGAAGAACAAGAGGCACTGATCGAAATGGCCGCGCGTTTCGCGAAGGAACGCATCATTCCGGTCGCTCCCCAGTGCGATCACGAGGCGCGCTTCCCCAAGGACGTATTCGAAGCTGCGTGGGAGCTCGGTCTCGTCAACGCCACGGTCCCCGAAGAGTACGGGGGAGCGGGCATGGGAGAGGTCGAAAACTCTCTCATCACCGAGCAGCTGGCCTACGGCTGTACCGGGATCCAGACGAGTATGCTCGCCAACGCATTGGCCCTGACTCCTATCCTGCTGGGGGGAAGCGAGGAGCAGAAGAAGAAATACCTCGGCATGCTCACTTCCGAGCCCGTCTTCGCAAGCTACTGCACCACGGAGCCGAGCGGCGGAAGCGACGTGGCAGGTATGAAGACACGCTTCGAGAAGAAGGGCGACGACTTCGTGATCAATGGCGAAAAATGCTGGATCACGAATGCGTCACTCGCGTCGTTCTTCGTCGTGTTTGCGACGGCTGATCCCACTCAGCGCCACAAGGGTATCGGAGCGTTCATCGTCGACCGCGATACGCCCGGGCTCAAGGTTGGCAAGCACGAGGACAAGCTGGGGCAGCGGGCCAGCGACACGGCGGCCGTCCACTTCGAAGACGTGGTGGTTCCCAAGGCGAACCTCTTGGCGCCCGAAGGTCAGGGTTTCAAGCTGGCCATGGAGACATTCAACCAAACCCGTCCCGACATTGGGGCGATGGCAACGGGGCTCATGCAGCGTTGTTTGGACGAGTGCGTCGCCTACGCCAAGGAGCGCAAGACCTTTGGGCAGCCGATCATCGAACACCAAATGGTCCAGGCGATGCTCGCCGACATGGCCATCGCTACGGAGGCCACACGCCTCCTCTACCAGAAAGCCGCCTGGAGCCTCGACAGCGGAGTACGCGACCCGATCGTGTCGAGTTTCGCCAAAGCTTTCGGCGCTGATCAGGCCATGAAGACGGCTGTCGATGCGGTCCAGGTGTTTGGTGGAAACGGCTACGTCAAGGACTATCCGGTAGAAAAGCTGATGAGGGACGCGAAGGTCTTGCAGATCTACGAGGGGACGAGCCAGATCCAGCGGGTCGTGATTGCGCGGTCGCTAGCGCGTTGACCCGGAAACTGCCCTGGATCTTGCGCTTCTTCTCAATTGCCCCGCGGCAAAGCAGAACCTTTACCAGCCCCGGGATGCGGACTAGTTTCTCGCCGTGTTTGGCGTCTCATTCTTGGAGATCGCGCTCGTTGCCCTCGTAGCGCTCGTCGTCGTCGGACCGCAGAAACTCCCCGGCATGATGCGGACCGCCGGCGAATGGGTCGGCAAGCTGCGAAGGCTCACGGCCGACATGCGCGCCCAAACCGGAATCGACGACATTCTTCGCGAGGAGGGGATCGACGGGGTGGCCGAGCTCCGCACGCTGCTCAAGGGCGAACGTGCGATGGCTGCTCGGAGAAACGCAGCTCCTCAGCGCGGCTACGAAGCCTACAACGCAGATCCAGATCCCGCGGTCGAGTTTCCGGCGGAGGGCGCGGACGCCATGGGCGCGCTTCCAGACGACCTGCTCGAAGACGAGTCTCAGACGAACCAGACCGAACACGAACAGTCGGAGGCTCTGCAGGCGCCCGTACCGCTTTCCGAACCGCAACCGAGGCCTGCCCCGGTACCCGCACAGGTGTCCTTGCCGCACCCAGGATCGGCGCCCGAGACTTCGTCCGCGGCGCCGCCCGAAAGCACCTCTCAAAGACCGCCCCCGCCCAGTCGTCGGCCCACGCCGCCAACCAGCCCTCGCCCCGCGAGCGCCCCTGCGCGCCCCACCCCCCCCGCCTCGGGCAAATCGCCTCTACCCAAGACCATCCCGAGCTCCATTCCGCCCCCACCTGTGACCCCCCGACACAGCCCCCCACGCGCGGTGACCCATAGCGAAACGCCCACAAGCAAGCTCCCTCGTGCCTCGACCACCAAGGTCACAATATCCAATCCACCGCCGAAGAGCCCTGATACCGACAGCGCGAAGAAGGGCGAAACCGAAAGCTAATGGCCTCTCCCAAGCTTCCCCCCGCCGCTCCGGAAGAGGAGCTCGAGGAGGGTCACATGACCTTCTGGGAGCACCTCCAGGAGCTCCGCATTCGTCTCATCCGTATGGTGTTGGCGTTCTTGGCTGGTGCCGCCGTCGCCTGGTATTTCAAAGAGACGCTCCTCGTCGTTTTGACGCGACCCTACATCGAAGGATGGCCCGACCAGGCTACGCGACCGTCGCTCCACTTCTCCGATCCTGCAGGGCTCTTCGTTTCGTACGTGAAGATCTCGATCCTCGGAGGGCTCATTCTCTCTCTCCCAATCCAGCTCTATCAGATCTGGGCCTTCGTCGCGCCGGGCCTCTACGCAAAAGAAAAATGGATCGCTGGCCCGTTCGTGATTCTGAGCACGGGGCTTTTCTGCGTGGGTTCGTACTTCGGCTGGCGCGTGGTGTTCCCCATCGCGTTTCAGTACCTGCTGAGTTACGCAGAGATTCCGCTCGAATCGACGCTCCAGGTCCAACCGACGGTCATGATCGAGAGCTATCTCTCGTTCGTCACGCGGGCCCTCTTGGCATTCGGCGCCGTGTTCGAAATCCCGGTGGTTGTCTTTTTCCTCTCGTTTGCAGGCGTGATCAACCACACACACCTGATCAAGTTCGCCCGCTACTTCATCGTGATCGCCTTCATCCTGGCGGCCGTGATAACGCCCCCCGATCCGCTCAGCCAGATCCTCCTCGCCGCGCCCCTGATCCTACTTTACACGCTCAGCATCGGCATCGCCTGGCTCGTGCATAAGCGACCAGGCCGAAAGGCGGCCTGACCTCTACGATCAGCCCTCGCGAGCGTAGGGCTCGCCGCGCAAGATACTGAGGCCCCTGTAGATCTGCTCGAAGAGGACCACCCGAGCCAGACGGTGCGGGAGCGTCATCTTGGACAGGCTGATGTGCTCGTCCGCGCTTCGGCTGAGATCGCGCGGGATCCCTTCGGCCGCGCCGATGACGAATGCGATCTCACCCTTGCCCGTGCTCGCCCAGCTCTCGAGCTCGTCCGAAAACTCCTCGCTCGAGTACGCCCGGCCCCAGACCTCCAGCGCAATGAGACGGGCCCCGGACGGCACGGCCTTCGCTAGCCCCTTCTCATCCTTCGTCTCGATCTCGTCCGCGTTCGTGTAGCGGCGGATACGAGAGAGGTAATCGTCAGCAACCGAGCGAAGGGGCTTTTCTTTGATCTTGCCCGCGGCAACGACGGTGATGCGCACGCCGTGCCCGATCAGTTGACGTCGGAGCCGGTTCTCTCGGGCACCGGGACACGACCCGCATCCATCCAGAGTCCGGACAGATCATAGAGGTCTCGCGCGTTCTCCGAAAAAACGTGAACCACCACGTCGAAGAAGTCGAGCAGATACCATTCGCCCTTCCCCTCCGTCCCGAGCGGCTTGTGGCCGGCCTCGCTGAGGGCCCGATCCACACCGTCAGCGATCGCGCCACAGTGGCGGTCGCTCGTTCCCGTCATGAGGACCAAGAAGTCGGCGTAGTCGACCTTACCCACCACATCGATAATCTCGATACCAAGGGCCTTCTTGTCCATGCCGGCAGTGGCCGCTAGCAATGCGAGCTTGCGACTGAGCAGGATTCGCTGTTCCTGCTCCTCTTCTAGGGACATTTGCCTTTGATTCTTGGCAGATTCTGAAGCCACGGTTTTTATCTCGAAGGGTCGGCGAATGTGCCACACCCGATGAGGCTCGTCGAGGAACTATTTTGTCCTATTTCCCGTCTCCCGGGTAGGCGGACTGTTCGGTTTTTCGGGCCGAGAGGGGGCGGGCTCGGCACCAGGTGCCGGTTTCGAGGGATCAGGCGCCTCTTCCGAATTCCCCTCTTCCGATTCGGTCTCTTGCTCGTTGCCCTCAGGGAAGGCAGGAGTCTCGTCTCCCTCCGGGGGTGTGTCCGCGCCCCGCGGCTCTGACTCTTCTGGGCTTGCCTCGTCCGCAGCTTCGTCGACCACCCACTCGCCTTCCATCGAGGTCAGATCCGAAAACGGGTCGTCCTCCTCAGCCCTGTCGGGCGGCTCCCAGACGGGGAGCTGCGGCTCTTCGTAGACCGGCGGCGGAAGCGACGCAGGCTTCTGACCCGTGCACGCACTGGCGATTACCAGCACGGCCGTGAGCGGAGTCCAGGCGTTGCGAGTCATCCCACCCAGCGTTCCTCGTCGACCGCGCGCAGGGTTTCTTCGAGACCAAATGCAGGCTCGTAGGCCAGCCCGCCAGATTCGAGCGAGCTTCGCGCTGAGCTGTCATCAACCATGCAGACGTACCGAATGAAGTCGAGCTCTGGGGAAGGAAACTTACTCATTCCAAGACGAAAGAGGCCGGCAAGCCCGCCTTTGGCGACCGAATACGGGACCGCGACCGACCGGCGACCCAGGATCGAAAGCGCACGAGAGAGCGGAACTGGAGTCGGTCCCGCGACATTGAAGATCCCCCGGACACCCGGAGTCAAGGCGCGTTCGATCGCCGTGACGACGTCATCTTGATGCACCGCTTGCACCATGGGATCAAAGCCGAGCAGCGTAGTGACGACCGGTAGCCGAAGATAATTGCTCGGGGCATTCCGGACAGTGCCCAGGATGTTGGCGGGCCTGAGAATCACGACCTCGAGCTCGCGGTCCCGCCAAAAGCACGATTGCGCGTACATGTCGAGTTCGACGAGGGCGTGCATCTCGCTGAATCGTCCTCCCGCCAGTAGCGGGGCACTCTCGGTGAGAAACTGTGCGTTTTCCGCGCGTGGGCCGTAGGTATTTGCGCTCGAGAGCAGGACTACCTTCGGGATCGAGTAGCGCTTGGCGTAATCGATGACCCGCTGGAACGCCAGCAAGTTCTTCGAATGGGCTTCCGACCGTTTCGCGTGAGGATCGTGAACGACGCCGAGATGGACGATCGCAGAGACGTCGTCCTGTCCGAAAACGCGCCGCGCCCCGCTGCGGAGAGGATCGAGCTTGTGGTGCTCGACGTCGGTGGGAAACCCCCGAAATGGTCGCACTCCCATCCCGATGACGTGTCGGTAGCGGTGGAGCCGTCGCACCAACCTGCGACTGAAGCGCCCCTCCACTCCGGTGATGACGACGGCTCCGGGCTCGGGGGTGAGCTGATCGGCTTCGGTGGTGCGGGCGCTCAAAAGAAGGGGTCCTTGCGCTCCTTGAGGGCGCGGTTCAGCATGTCCTGGATCGTCTGTTTCACGAGCCATGCCTTGTCGGCGATGACGTTCTCCTCGTCGTGCGGATCACCACCAAACCTCATGGCCTCGCCGAAGTAGATGCGATATTTCGTTGGGAGGGGCAACTGGCCCCCCGGAACGAGCACCTGCGGCACCATGGGAAAAGCCGGGATCCCCAGCGCCTTGGCCGCCCATTCGAGGTTGCCGAGATTGACGTACTGCTCCTCCGCCCCAACGATGGCAACGGGGATGATGGGGGTGTTGGTCTCGATCGCCAGGCGCATGAATCCTGATCCAAAGTCCTGGAGCTGGTAGCGCTTGTGAAAGGGTTTGGCGATCCCGCGAACCCCTTCAGGGAAAATGATCAACAGCTCGTCCATCTCGAGCAGGCGTCGAGCGTTTTCTGGAACTCCGACGACCTGCCCCACCTTGTTGAAGAACGTCGAGGCGAAAGGCAGGCTGACCGCCCACTTTTCAATCATGGCGCGACCGACCCGGGGCGGGCTCAAGTCCAAGAACAGAGAGCTCCCCAGGATCGCTCCATCGATGGGGATTTGACCCGAATGGTTCGCAACGAGAAGAGCACGCTTCTCGGGGACGTTCTCCAGCCCGAAGGTCTCGGTTCGGAAGTAGAGCCGATGGAAAAATGAAAGCACGGTGACAGCGCTCTTGGCGACTTCCGGGTCGAGCCCGAAGGGGTCGCCACCCATCGCCTCATAGCGCCGGCGCAGCCACGCGACCCGATCCTCGAAGTCGTCCCCGAGCATGCGCTTCGACAGACGCTCCGCGCGCTCTCTCGCTCGCTCGAAGACCTTGCCGAAGAGGGGTATCGCTTGGCCTGCAGCCACGTCACCAAGCCGCGCAAGTGTTCTTACCCCTTTCATTTCGGCGCAAGCGAGCCTAGCGGAACGAACTGAAACGAAAACCCCGCTCCGACAGGAAGTCTTTCCATCGCCTACGGTGGGTTCGGCCGAAGGGAACAGCTCGTTTACTCGAACTTGAAACTCGGACGGGTTTCTCGCACCCTCCGCGAGGTGCGACGTCCCCCTCCCCTGGCTCCAGGCGAACCGATAACCGTAGTTGCCCCGAGCGGACCTTTCGACGACGAACTGCTCCGAAAGGGGCTCGCTCGACTCGGTGATTACGACGTTCGAGTTCCTGATAACCTCTGGAGTCGCCGGGAGGGATTTTTGGCGGGCTCGGACGATGTTCGGCTCGCGGAGCTCCAGGCTGCGCTCGACGACCGGGAAGCTCGGGCCATTCTGATCGCTCGCGGTGGATACGGAATCGGACGCCTCGTCGCACAGCTGAACTGGTCGGAGTTCGAGCGGAATCCAAAGTGGGTCATGGGGTTCTCCGACGCGACGGTGCTGCACTGCGCGCTCTCGCAACGCGGCTTCCGAAGTCTACATGGGCCCAACGGAACGACGTTGGGCCGCTCGTCCACCGCGGAGCTGGAGGAGGCCGTTTCCATACTGAGGGCTCCGACGGTCCAGCGATTCGAAGGGCTCGACTTCATCTCCCCTGGAGCGGCCGAAGGTGTTCTCTTCGGTGGAAACCTGACGGTTCTCTTCGCCGAAGCGGCTGCTGGAAGGCTAAAGGTCCCCCGCGGCTCGGTCCTTTTTCTCGAGGACGTCACCGAGACGAGCTACCGCGTCGACCGAATGCTGAGCGCTCTCATTTCTGGGGGCCACATGGCCGAGGTGGCCGCGATTGTGCTGGGGGAGTTCTTCGACTGCTCACCGGGAAAGTTCGGAGTCGACACGAGCGACGTCCTCAGGCGGAGTCTCCAGGGGCTCGGGGTCCCAGTCCTCCTCGGACTTCCCTGTGGCCACGGCGCTCTGAACCGCCCCCTCGAGCTCGGCGCCACAACCAGGGTCGACGCCGCGCGCGGCTTGCTCCAGCTCGACCCCTGAAATTACAGCGGGGCAGCCACCAGCGCCCGCCTGCGCTACTTCCTGCCAGGAGGTGGTGGGGGCGGCTTCCGGCCAGCGGGTGGCGCCGCAGGGGGCGCCGGAGGCTTCATGCTGGTGGGTGGAGGCCCGGGTGGTCCTGCAGGCCCCTTGCCTCGAGGCGGAGGTGGAACCTTGGAGACCGGCGGAGGCGGCAGGCCGCCGCCAGGGGGGGGCGGGATCTTGGAGACCGGTGGCGGCGGAGGCGGACCACCGCTCATGGATGAAGGTGGTGGCAATGGGGCACGCGATCCCGGTGGGGGCGGCACGCTTCGGCCTCGCGCAGGGAGCGGCGGAGGCAGGGATGCGCCGGAGCTTGGCGGGGCTGGCGGAGGGTTCCCGCTCGCGCTCGGGGGCAAGGGCGGCGGAAGGGACGACTGGGAGCTCCGCGGTGGGGACGCCGCGGCAACCTCGGGCTCGTCTTCGGCTGCTTCGTCGTCCTCTGAAACTTCCTCGACGAGGTCTCCGACGTCTTCGACCAGATCGGCGTCATCGGCGTCATCACCGTCATCGGATTCGTCTTCGTCGGCACTTTCCTCTGCGGTTGGGTGTTCCGCTGAATCGTCGGCTCCGGTGTCGGCCGGGACGTCGACGCGCGCACCGTCGCCGACATCCTCACCCGGCTCGGTCTCGGATGCCCGTGGCTCTGCCGCCGAATCCTGTGTGGGTTCGTCGGTCTCCCCGGCCTCATCCTTGGGGCCGACCGGTTCTTCAGGGACCTCGTCCTTTGCGACATCCGCATCTTGCGCGGAGCGGGCCTCGTCCTCCTTGGCGCTTGCCTCCTCTTCGGCGGCTCGATCAGCGCTTTCGGGCTTCTCCTTCTCATCGGAAGGAGCGTCATCGGCTTTCGATTCAGCGCTGTCTGCTACCTCGGATTTGTCGGAAGGCGCGGTACTGACCTCATCATCCGGAGACCCGGCCGAAAGCTCGTTCGAAGCCTCGACGGCGGCTGCATCATCTGGCTCCACCGCCTTCTCGTCTTCTGGCTGTCGGTCGGATTCGGCATCCCCGTCGGGGTCATCCGGTTCGCCGCCCCGGACCTCGTCGGCTGGCGTGCCCGCGGGGGGAGGAGGCGCCTCGGCCTCCGCGTCGGGCTCAACCAAACGCTTCTCCTCCTCGAGTTCGTCCGGAAGCGGCGGAGGCGGCGCGGAGTGGCGCGCCCGAAGCGCTTCTGCCTTGCGAGCCAGCTCTTCCTCGCGGAGGCGAGCCTGTTCGATTTCGATCTTCTTCTTGGCTTCGACCTCGATGCGCGTCTTCTCTTCGGCCTCGGCGACCTGCCGAGCGGAGACTCTACGCATGGCCTGTTTTGCCTTGCTGAGGCCCTCCTTTGCCTCGGCATCACCAGAGTTCATCCGCAGAACGCGACGCCAAGCGTCGGCTGCCTCGCGTGGCTCGTCGAGAACATCCTGCCACAGGAGCGCGACCTTGCGCGCGAGGGCCGCTCTCGCGGCTTGGTCGCGGCCACGAAGGATCTGATCCTCGTAGAGCTGCACGAGCCCTCGATCATCCCCGTTCGCCTTGTACCGTTCCTCCAGCTGGGCGGCGATGTCGCCGTCCGAGGGGGATAGGTCATAGAGCCTCTTGAGGTCTTCCCCTGCCCCTTCGTCATCATCCAAGCGCTCCGAACGAAGCTGAAACCTCTGCCCCAAGAGCAATCTGACCAGAGGACCGTCGTGGACGTGCTCCAACGTCTCCCCGAGCACATCCGAAACGCGCTTGAGATCGTTCTCCTTTTCGCCCATGGCGACGAGCTGCGCGAGCGACTCCTCGTCGGTATGGGCAACCAAGGACTGCCCGAGAAGCTCGAACGCCCGATCCGTGTCCTTGAGGTCCTCGTAGGCAACTTGGGCCGCACGAGCGAGATACGCCCCGTGGCTGCGGCCTCCATCCCGAGCTCCCTTGCCCGCGCGCGCCATGACGCCGCAGAGTGCCTCGCGGAGCGTCTTGGATTTGGACCCGGCATCCGCCTTCTTCACCCGTTCTCGCAGGTCGTCGAGGCCCTCGGCCTGACCGGCAGCTTGCAAAGCGACTTCAAAGAAGCGCTCCACCTTCTCAGGAAGCTCTTTTTCCGCAGCGACCTGTGCAGCTCGGCACAGGGCGGCGATGCGTTCCTCCGCCGATTTGCAGCGCGTGACTTGGCGCTCGTAAACTCCGACCACGACGGCAGCATCGTCGGTGAGAGCCGAAAGCCGTGAGAGCAGCGGTTCTACTTCGTCAGGAGCCGTGCTGGTGAGGGCCTGCTCGCCGTGTTGGATGGCCTCGGTGGCGGGGAGACCCGCCCGAGCCAGCACCTCAGCTTGTCGCACCATCTCCTCGGCACGCGGGGGGCCGCTCAGATCACGCCCCAAGACGACGAAAGCGGCCTGCAGAGCCTCCACGTGCTTGAGCGGGGTCGCGGTCTCTTCCAGGCTTCTTGCGAGCTCTTCCGCCGCGCCCTTCATCCGCACCAGTTCGAGCCCGACGTCGATCGCCTTTTTGCCCTTCTTCGTTTCGATGAAGCGCTCGTAGGCTCGCCCCAGCGCACGATTGCGCTCCGGACCTGCTGGCGCCTCCCGGCACCACTCGACGAGAGCGTCGGCGACCTGTTCTTGTTTCCCTAGGCTGTCGCCGAGGCGCTCGTATTCTTCCCGGCAAGGACCGTCACCAGCGCGAGCGAATGGCACCAGCGCCGCCAACGCATCATCGGGGCGCTTTAGCTTCGTCGAGTAAACCTCCGCCAAGCGGAGCGCCATCTTGGCGGCCTCGTCCTCGTCGCCTTCCACATCGACGAGTTGGGCGTGGTAGACGGCGAATTCTTCCCAAAGTTCGGCTCCTTCGGCGAGATCGCGCAGCCGTTCCACGGCTTCCAGATCCTCACCGTCCAATTCGAGAACGACCTTGTAGGCGGCGATCGCCTCTTCTGGGCGATCGAGGTCGGCCAGGATGTCTGCGAGGCAGCGCGCTGCCCCCAGCTTCTGCTCCCCTTCGGTAAGCGGCAAGAGTCGCTTGTAGCTGTCGGCGCTCGCCTCGGCGTCCCCCGTGCTCCGCTGCAAGTGAGCGACTGCTGAAAGCACCGCGACGTTCTTACCGTCTTTGGCGAGCGCGATGAGATACTGCTCAAGCGCGCCTTCTTCGTCTCCTTCGTCTTCGAGAAGACCCGCAAGGCGGAGTGCAACTTCGGCGCGGCCCTCGTCACCCAGTGCGTCGCCGAGGCGCTTCAGGTACTCGACGGTCTGAGTGCGCATTCCCTGAGACTCCGCGTCGTCCGCGAGCACGCGCAGAGTCTCCGGATCATCTCCATCCTCGAGTACTTCGAGGAGGGCCTGCCGCATCCCTTCATCGTCGTTCAATTGGTCGCGCTGGAGAAACGCTGCTCGCTTACGAAGCGCAACCCGCTCGTCCACGCTGTCCAGAGCTCCCGCGCGGGTGAGCAAGAGGGACACCAATTCCCCAAACCGATCCTGTGCGGTGTACGCCGCCTCCAGACGGGCGGCGACGGAATCTCGCGCAGGCTCGAAGTCGAGTGCTTGCTTCAGACAGACAATCGCACCTTCCCCGTCCCCAAGACGCTCGAGGTAGTCGGCTTCCTGTGCGCAAAGAGTCGCCTTCTCCGACTCGTCCTCGGTGAGAGTTCGACGCTCGCTGGTCGCGCGTGCCGCCTGTTCCCAGGCTTCACTCCGAGCGAAACACCCCTGCGCCTTGGCCCAAAGTTCCGCGTCCGCTGTCTGGGACCCCGCCTCGGCGTAGGCGCCGCCAGCCTCGACGAGATAGCCGTTTTCTTCGAGCACCTCCCCGAGCCTGCGGCTGTAGTTGCCCCGGGCGTCGCCGCCCAGCATCTCCCGCAGGAGCGATTGAAGAAGCTCGATGGCTTTTTGTGGCGCCCCCACCCCGGTGAACAGATCCACTGCTTCCAGAACCCGCTCTTGTTCATCGGGTTCGAGCGCCGCCGCTCGGGCGAGGGCTTCACCTGCCGCCTCGCGATTGCCCAGCTTGTCTTTGCAGAGCAGGGCCACTCGCTCTTCGCGCTCCACTCGTCGCCGCGGATCGCTGTCCACCTCCGCCCGACGTCGCACCAGGTCGGCGAGGTCGTCCCACTTTTCGGCTTTCTCGAGGACCTCTTCCAGATGGTCCGCAGCGCCTTCGTCCGAGGGATCGAGAAGCACGAGACTCCGGCGCGCTGCAATCGCTCCGTCGACATCGCGCAGAGGACCCTCGCAGAGCTCCGCCATCTCGGTCAACCACTCGTGGCGCTGGCTCACGGACACGGACTGATCCTCGGCGGCCGCGCTGAGAAGGAGGAGAAGCTCCTTGTGCTTCTTTCCCCGTAAGCGATCCGCGAGATAGGAAACCGCAACCTCGTCCGACGGCACGGCCGCGACGACCTCTTTGTAGTAGGCGATCGCTTCTCGCTCTCGACCTTGGGCGTCCATCGCCTGGGCGATGACGCGGTATGCGTCCGCCTTGGCCCGAGGCGGCGCGTCCCCGGGGGGGGTCAGCGCGGAGATGAGCGTTTCGTCCCCAGCGCCTTCTTGAAGGACTCGCGCAATGAGCGCACGCGCGTCCTCGGCGACGGCGCCATTCGGGTTTGCTGCTAGATATCCCGCGATCGGATGAGCTGTCTCGTTGCTCTTACCTACCTGCTCGCCGTAATACATCGCGAGCTGAGCGGCGCGGTCGTTGCCGGGTTCGAGCCCCAAGGCACAAATGGAGTACGAGTGCCCGTGCTCCCCGTCGTAGGTCTCGGCGAGGGAGACGAAAAGAGCCGTCGCTTCTTGGATGTCCTCCGCCGGCCGCTTCTTCCCCGATTGAACCAGCTCCAAGATCGTCGCGCCGAGCTGCTGTTTCAGCCCCGGGTCGTCGCTGGTGTCGACTCTGCGCGCACCGCGAAGCGCGGCGATCAGCCCCTCGGTGTCCCCGGCCTGTCGACAGACTTCGGCTTCGTCTGCATACAGTTGGGCTTGCCGCTCTGGATCGCCCTGAATGAGCGCTTGCTCGGCAGCGAAGTACGGAAGCGCTTCCTTGAAGCGCCCCGCCGCCTTCAACAACTCACGCGCCTGATAGATCGAGTACGCGTCTTCTGGGTTGAACTCTGCGGCTTTCCGGTACGCCTCGACAGCGCGATCGGGAAGGCTGAGTTCGTCGTTGAAAACCCGAGCAAGCTCAGCGTAAACCGCGGCCAAATGGGGAGCGAGCTCGGGTCTGGACTCCACCTGCTTTTCGAGCACCTTGGCTCGGCGCTGGTGCAGTCCCGCGATGCCCTTCGTGTTGCCCTTCTCGGCATGGAGTGCGACGAGCCGCTCCAGGGCCGTTGGATGGAGGGGGTCGGTGTCGACAGCCTTGACCAGAGCTCGCTCCGCACGATGCGCGTCGTTCAGGCTCGCGGTCCAGACCGTGGCCGCCTCGCAATACCAATGCGCCCCCATCGAAGGGTCCCGAGAGTTCGCCCCCGCCTTTTCCAGAAACACAGCGTAGCCGCGCGGATCCTGTTGTCCGTGGGCGTAGGCGGCATTCAGGGCCTCCGTGTCGTTCGCGTTCTCGCCCAGGCGCTGGGCGAGTGCTTCAAGCTCTCTCGGGTCCATTGGAGCGGTGACAGTACCACTTACAGGCACACTGTAGCAACGAGTTGGAGCTGGGGCCCAATCTGGCTAGTATCCGCCCTCGCTGGACGCGGGGGGCCCCTCGAAGCATCCCCGAAGCACCCCAGAGACCTCAGAGCTGAGCATGGAAAACCCCAACGAAATCACCCTGCGACAAAGGATCGAAGAACTTCGTTCCGCAGGGACCCCCATGGAAGTCTCTCGCGCCATCGGCATCATCGTGCCGCTTGCCGCGGAGCTCGCCGACCAACATCGGCAAGGTTACAACTTCTTCGTCTACCCTTCGGCCCTCTTCGAGGGCAAAGATGGTCAGTACCACGCCAGCGCCCAGTCGGCGCATGCTCCATCCACGCCCGCCGATCGCGCGTGCCTTCCTCCAGAGTCTGGCGGCGCGCAGCCTGGCGGCGCACGACAAAGCGTCTACGGGCTCGGGGCGATCTTGTACGAGCTCATCACGCTCGGATCGGTCGGTCAGGGAATGCGCCGGCCCTCCGAGATCGCGCGCGATTGTCCCCCCGAGCTCGAGATGATCCTGACCAAGGCACTCGTTGCCGATCCGGCTCATCGCCCGGACGACCTGAACGCGTTGGCGCAGGCGTTCTACCAGATCCGACCCCAGCACAGCATGGCGCCGCCCCCCGCTGACATTACCCACCTCGATCATGACGAAGGGTTCGACATCGACGTCTCGATGTCCTTGCTCCCTCCGGCCCCGAAGAACCCAGCGCCCCAGGTCATCCAAGGCATGGCACCCGATGCGCCGCTGCCCCCTGGGGTCGGCATGCGCGGCCCCGCGGCCGCCGCCACTCCGGTAGCTGGCGAAACGCTCGCCCAAATCAAGGCTCGCCTCGAAGGCGATCCCCGTCCGCGCTACGTCGTGGTTCGCATGGGAATGGACCATGGTCCGTTTAGCGCCGTCGAACTGCTTCAACAGATTGCAAGTCACACCTTCGAAGAGGACGACATCGTCAAGGATCAGATTGCGGGCTCCGAATCTGCTCTCAAGGACTCGGCGGACTTCGGACAATTCGCTCGTCATGCGCGCATGGGCCGAGAGGAAAAAGCGGAAAAGGCTGCTCTCGAGGCCTCGGTCGCGGAAGAATCCCGTTCGACCATGGGCAAAGCCGTGATCGGCGGGGCCGTCGTCCTCGTCGTCGTGGCGATCGCGGGCTTCTTCTACATGCAGTCTCGCGGCGCCAAGAGCGACGAGGTGGCAGTGATCGAGGATACGGCCGCCAACGTAGAGTCCGACCAAGGGCTCACGGTGAAGAAGAAGTCGGGCGGCGGAAAGGGCGGCGGCGTGCGTGGCACCGTGGGCGGTTTCCCCCAATTGTCCGGCGGGATGAGCTGCGAGGCTGCCCAGGCGGCGTACGTCGAAGAAATGAAGATGGGCGAGAAGGGAAGGCCCGACTTGACCGTCGGCCAGCTCGGTGCCGTCCTCAATACCGGAAGTTACCTCAATTCCTGTGGGGTGCCCTCGTCAATGAGCGTGAGCATCTGCGCCGCCATTCAAAATGGGCGCGCGGTAGGCGTCACGGTGACGACCAATCCGCGAAATCCTGGGATCGCAGGATGCGTTTCACGACAGATCCGGGGCCTGAGTTTCCCCTCGAACCCCAAGCTCGACATCACCAGGACGAACTTTGCCGCCCAATAAGCGCCCTCCGGCGTGCCGTATATCGGGGCGCCTGGGAGCTGAGTAAGCTGGGCTCGGTGCCGACCGCGCCCAGCGTCCGATGATCCGAGTAGAGCGACTCTACAAATCCTTCGACCAACCGGTGCTCCGGGGGGCGAGTCTTCGAGTCGATCGGGGACAGCTTCTCGGACTCATCGGACCGCCCGCTTCGGGTAAGAGCATTCTGCTTCGCACGATTGCCGGCCTCGTCGATGCCGATGCAGGGAGCGTCCGCGTCGAGGGCGAGGAGCTCATCGGGGCGAGCGCTGAGACCAAGCGCTCCGTCCAGTCCCGAATCGGCATGCTCTTTCAAAACGTCGCGCTCTTCGACTTCATGAGCGTGGGCGAGAACGTTGCGTTCCCGCTCCGCCGAATGTCCAAGCTTTCCGACGGCGAAATCTCCGCTCGTGTGGCCGAAGAACTCGAAGCCGTCGGCCTCGGAGGCTTCGAAACGCGCATGCCGTCCGGGCTCTCCGGGGGGCAAAAACGACGGGTGGGCATCGCTCGCGCCGCAGTCACCGGGCCGCGAATTCTCCTCTACGACGAACCTGCTGCCGGGCTCGACCCGGTGACCACCAGCCGAACGTTTGCCCTCCTCGACCAACAACGCAAGAGACTCGGCTCCGCGCTCGTCGTCATATCCAGTGATATCGATCGACTGCTCCCCGTCACGACAGAAGTGGCGATGCTCCATCGAGGACGAGTTCTCTACCAGGGGACCGAGCGGGCGCTGCGCGGGGCCCGGCATCCCGTCATCGACCAATTCCTCGAAGGGAGGACGGATGGCCCTCTCTAAGTCCTCCATCACAAGCGCTCTCGTGAGCATCGGGGGACAGGGCGTCGTCCTGATGTCGGCCATTTCCGCCACGCTGCGGGGCGAGCTCGACGGTTCGGAGTTCCGTAAGAGCTTGGTGCGGCTCGGCGTCCACTCTGTACCGGTGGTCTTTTTCACTGCGCTGTTCGTGGGCGGCATCATGGTGGTGCAAGCGGCGCCCTTACTCACTCGTTTCGGCGCCGAAAGCTTGATCGGTTGGGGAGCCGGCTTCGGTATCCTGCGCGAGGTCGGCCCGGTGCTCACCGGCTTGATGATCTCTGGGCGCGTCGGCTCCAACAACACGGCCGAACTCGGGACTCTCAAGGTTACCGATCAAATCGACGGTCTAAGGGCGCTCGCGATCGATCCCGCGGGATACCTGCTTGCCCCACGGATTTTGGCGATCACTCTCACGACGTTCGTCGGCACAATGGTCGCGATGGCGATCGCCCTCGTCGGAGCGGCCATCACTGGAGTCGTGATCATGCGGGTGCATCCGATGTCTTTTTGGAACGGGCTCACGGGGGGACTTCTCGGCCTAGGGGACGTGGTGCACGGCCTCACGAAGGCTCTCGTGTTCGGGCTTGCCATCGCGACATCGAGCACGTCGTTTGGGGTGCACGCTTCTGGCGGTCCGCCCGGCGTGGGTCGCGCCGTCAACCGAAGCGTCGTCGTGACGGCCGTGCTGATTTTCGTTCTCGATGCTCTCGTCTCGTTCGCATCCAAGGGGGCCACGTGAAGGACGAAGAGGCTCCCCCCCCGCCTGTCATCGACATTCCCCCCTCGTCGTCCCTCCGCGGCGCCGAGCATCTGGCGCGGCTGAGCATTCCCGCGCCGCCCCCCTCCGGGAGTCGCAACAGCATTGCGCCGCGACTTCCGGGTGTCGCCGTACATCCAGCCGAATCCACTCGCGGCTCCGTCGAAGTTCTCACGGGAACGGCGTCGGCGTTTTCACATCTTGAAGCAAGCGAAGTGCTTCGTCAGGTTTTCGCGGTCGGTGTTCAGTCCCTCGGCTTCATCTCTCTCGTGCTCGGCTTCGTCGGAGCCATCTTGGTTTACCAGGCCGGCCTCCAGGCTCTCCGCATCGTTCCCGATACGAGCAACGTGGGTTCGACCTACCTCGAGCTACTCGTGAAAGACCTCGCCGCCTCGATTACTGGGCTGATGTTGGCGACTCGGGTCGGTGCTGGGATCGCAGCCGAAATCGGCTCGATGAAGGTCACCGATCAACTCGACGCGCTCCGGCTTTGTCGCACCGATCCGGTGGACTACCTGGTGGCACCGCGCGTCGTTGCCAGCCTGATCGCTACGCCGCTCTTGACGATATTCGGAGGCGCCGTGGCCGTGCTCACTGGGGCAACGACGGGCTTTTGGGCATTTGGAATCAATCCGACCATTTTCCTCGATCCGCGCCACATCGATGCGATCGACGTCATCGTCGGCTTCACCAAGAGTGTTTGCTTTGGTCTCGCAATTCCCCTCGTCAGCGCGCACGCTGGGCTCTACACGCAGGGAGGGTCCGAGGGAGTGGGCAACGCCACCACCAAGGCGGTCGTGGGCTCATCCCTTGCCGTCATCATCATGGGGTTCTTCATCGGCGCTTTGGGACAGGTTCTCTTCGGATGATCGAGTTCACCGATTTGAAGAAGGCTTTCGGCTCGAAAGTGATCCTGGACGGCGTGACCCTCGAAGTCGAAAGCGGCGAAATCTTCTTCATCATCGGCACCTCGGGGGTCGGCAAGAGCGTACTCATCAAACACGTGGTGGGGCTGCTAGAACCAGACTCGGGTTCGATCAAGGTGGACGGGCTCGAAGTCACGACTCTGTCGGAGCGAGAGTTTTATCCAGTGAGAAAGAAGTGCGCGATGGTCTTTCAGCATGCGACCCTCTTCGACTCGATGACCTGCGCCGAAAACGTCGCCCTGCCCCTGCGGAAACACCCGCGAGATGGGCACCCGAAAGGGATGCAGGCCGAGCAGGCACTGCGAATGGCCCAGACCTTGCTCGAAAAGGTAGAAATGGCGGACTTTGCGGACAAGTACCCGTCCGACCTCGGCGACGGCTTGAGGAAACGGGTCGCCGTCGCGCGCGCCCTCGCTCTCGACCCCAAGTACGTCCTCTTCGATGAGCCAACGACCAGCCTCGACCCAGTGAGTGCCCGTCGGGTCGACAGCTTGATATTCGACCTGTCGCGCAAGCAGGGTGTCACTTGCGTCGTCGTGTCCCATGATTTGCGCAGCATCTTCACCATCGCGGACCGGGTGGCCATGCTGTACAAAGGAAAGGTGAAGGCCTTGGGCACACCAGCCGAGATCCGCGAAAATCGAGATCCCGTGATACAACAGTTCATCAACGGCATACCCGAAGGTCCGCTGGAAACGACATGAGTCAGCGCAGTATGGAGATGAAGGTTGGCGGACTGATCGTCGCCTCCCTCGTGCTACTCGTCGGCTTCGTGGTGCTTCTCGGAGGGCTGAGCCTCCAGCCGACCTTTCGCGTATTCGTAACCTTCGAAAACCCCGGCGGGCTCCAGTCCGGTGCTCCGGTACGCATCAGCGGCGTGCGAGTCGGACGGGTGACCGCAATCGAGTTTCGCGGCGGCGAACTGGATGCCGAAGGCAAGCCGGTCCCGCCGATTCGGGTCATCGCGGACATCGAAGCGCAGCACAACAAGGCCATCTACAAGGACGCTCAGTTCTTCGTAACTACCCAAGGAATGCTCGGGGAAATGCACCTGGCCATCGATCCAGGCTCGCACGAAGCGGGACTCTTGGAGGATGGCTCGACGGTGCACGGAGTTTCTCCTCCCAGGCTCGATCAGCTCATCAGCGAAAGCTACGAGCTACTTCACCGAGGGTACAAGGGCGTCGTCGACAACGAAAAGGAGATCGGTGAAACCTTCGATGGCCTTCACAAGACCCTCCACACGACGGGCCGCATGCTGGAAAAGCATGAAGAAGACGTCGATCGGCTGATCCAAAGGATCGACAACTTGGCGGCGAATGCAGAAGAAACCCTCGCCGCAGCTCGGGAACAATACGTCGATGGTCCACGTATCAATCGGATCCTCCAGCGACTCGACAACACGACCCGCGTCGTCGACGAGAACCTCGAACCGATGATGAGGGACACGCGCCTGATTCTTGAAGACGGCCGAAAGCTGTCCGCTTTCGCCTCAGATGACGAGCAACTTGCCACGTTTCGAGCGCTCTCCGAAGACACGAAGGAGATCCTCGGATTGGCAAAGACAGCCGCCAAGGATGCCGGCGACATCCTGACTCACGTCAAACAGGGCAAGGGTACGGCCGGCGCGCTGCTGATGGACGAAGCGCTTTACGACGATCTCCAGGAGTTGATGCGAGACTTGAAACACAACCCGTGGAAGATCATGTGGAAGGAATGACCCCACATTTACCTACCTTTTCTGGACCTTTTGAACTCCGGGAGCGCTTTATCCACCCGATAATTTTGCAGTGTCGGTAGGTTCAAGAATTTGTGCAATTCGGAGGAGTCCGGGCTACTCTATGTCCTTGGTTCGGCGCGGGTTTTCAAGGGAATGCTTGACGCTGTTCCGCTCCCGCTGATATTTGCGGTGCGGGCTTCTATCGGGACGAAAGCCGATTAGAGTGGTGCCCGCCCCGGAGCAACGTCTCCTTTCCTCCCCACTGAATAACAAGCCGCAAACAGAATCCATGGCAGACAAAGACGAAAGTTCCGTCCTCTTCTCACTCAACGAGTTGATGGGCCTCGAAGAGGATCGCATCGCAGACGAAGAGGCGCAAAGGGCCGCAGCTGAAAAGGCAGAACGCGAGCGTCGCGAAGCGGAAGAGCGCGCCCAGCGGGAAGCCGAGGAAGCTCGACTCCGCGCGGCTGAAGAAGCACGCCGTCAGGAAGAACTTCGCCGACGCGAGGAAGAGGCGCGAATCGAGGCGGCACGGCAAGCCGAACTCGAGAAGGCCAAGCATGAGGCCGAAAACAAAGCTCGTCTGGCTCAGCTCGCCCAGGCGCAGGAGCACGAAGCCAAGATGGCCGCTCTGCAGCAGGACGAGGGCAAAAAGAAGCTGAAAGTTGCCGCCATCGTTGCTGGTGTACTCTTCGTCTTGGCATCGGTAGGCGGAGGCATCGCCTACAAGAACAGCCAGGAAGAGGCGGAGAAGAAACTAGCGGCAGACCGCGCAGCAGCTCAGGCCGAACTCGAGAAGCGCGAGAAAGAAATGGCCCGCCTCGAAGCGATGCTGGCGGACGCGGAGACGATGGGTGAAGCGCAAAAGGCTGCCCTCCAGGCCGAGCTCGAGAAGGCCAAGCAGCAAGCGGCCGAAGCGGCCGAAGAGGCCGGAGCCAAGAAGCCGACTGGGGGCTATCGTCCCAGCGGCGGCGGCAAACCGAAGCCGGCGCCGGCATCGAAGCCCGCATGCCCGCCTGGTGATCCCATGTGCGGCGGTCTTTGAGCCGAGAAGACAACTCTTCAAAAGCCCGAGCGCAGGTTCGGGCTTTTTTTCATCCGGGGAGTTGATGCGCGCTCTTCGAAAACCGTCTACATCCCCCCCGATGCTCAAGACGCGCGATCGCCTGGCCTTTGCCCTCGATTACCCCTCCCTCGACGAGGCGCGAGCCGGGGCGGAGCTCGTCAGCGGGTCTGTCGGCGTACTGAAGGTCGGGCTCGAACTCTTCATCAAGGAGGGCAGCGCCGCGGTGGCGATGGCAAAGTCCCTGGGTTGCGAGGTGTTCTTGGATCTGAAACTCCACGACATCGAAAAGACGGTGGAGCGCGCGGTCGGTACCGCCAGCACCCTGGGCGTGAAGTACCTCACCATCCACACGTCTGGGGGGACGAAGATGATGGAAGCCGCCGCGCGCCGCGCCGAAACCGAGGGAGCTGGACTATGTATCCTCGGCGTCACTGTGCTAACCTCCCTCGATCAGGACGATTTGCGAGCCATTGGCATCGAGGTTCCACCGGCCGAGCAGGCCGAGCGTCTCGGTCGTCTCGCTCGGGACTCGGGGCTGGGTGGTCTCGTGTGCTCGTCCGCCGAGGTGGGGCGGGTGCGCGCCGCCGTCGGACCTTCCATGACGCTCGTGACTCCGGGGATCCGTCCGGCAGGCGCGGACAACGGCGATCAGAAGCGCGTCGGCACACCGGGTGACGCCATCCGGGCTGGCGCCGACGTGCTCGTAGTCGGTCGCCCCATCCGTGATAGCCAGGATCCGAAGAGAGCTGCGGCTACCCTTCTGGCCGCAATCGACGAGGCCTGTTCTTGAAGTCGCGAGGAGCACAGTTCCGGGCCAAGTCTCGCCAAGAGCGAAACCCCGATGGCCTCGACTCGGCTGGGCAGAGGCTCGTTCTTGGACACCAGGCCGTGCGCGAGGTGATTCGCGTCTGGGGCGCGGAGACGCACCGGGTCGTCGTTCAGAAGAGCGATTCCCCTCGAGTGGCCGCGGTCGAGAGATTCGCCCGTGACCAGGGTATCGAAGTGCAGACGATCGAGCGAGCTGACCTCGATCGCCTCGCCCAGGGAGGACAACATCAAGGCGTCTTGGCCTTCGCGCCACCGTTGAACCTGAGACCGTGGGAGGAGATCCTGCTCGATCCCGGGCTCTTGGCGGTAGCGCTCGATGGGGTGGTCGATCCGCACAACTTCGGGGCGACCGTCCGAAGTGCGGTCGGAGTCGCACGGGCGCCCGTGCTCTGGGGCGAGTCGGGTTCCGCTCCGCTCTCGCCCGTGACATTTCGCGCAAGCGCGGGAGCGATCGAACACGCGACCCTCTGTCGAGTGCGCTCGCTGCACGGCGCGCTCAACAGCGCCGTCGATGCAGGAGTCGAGGTTCTCGGTCTGGCACCTGACGCGGAGTCGGAACTTCACGAAGTCGAGATCGCGGGCCCGGTGGTCGTCGTCATCGGCAGTGAAGAGAAGGGCATGGCCCGCGCCGTGCGGAAAGCCTGCACGCGCTTCGTGAAACTCCATCAGTCTGGCCAGGTGCAATCGCTCAACGCGTCGGTCGCGGCGGGGATCGCACTGCATTTTCTCGCGACGACTCGAGCCCGGCGCCGGCCGCCCCCGGGCGATTCTATTCAGTAGATCGCGAAAAGTTATCCACAGCTTTTCTGAATCTCCATGGATTGCAGCGACTTAGGCGATTCATTTGAAGTGAATTCCGGAGAGGTGCAGAGCAGCGAGAAACCACTTCAACAATCGCCGGTAAGTGACCGATATGTTCCGAGCGGCGGCTCGCCCGGAAGTCCGAAGGGCGCCTGACGGCCGGAGCCGCTGCTCACGGTCAATCGCTGCGGAGTACCCCGAGCCGCACGAGAGCGGCGAGCAGAGCTTCGAGGTCGGCCTCGGTCGACTCCTCACCAAAGCTGACTCGCACCGCCCCCTCCGCGGCGCCCCGCCCCAGCATGGCTTGGATCACGGCAGAAGGCTCCGCGGTCCCTGCGCTGCAGGCGCTCCCGCTGGAGACGCAGATCCCTTCGAGGTCGAGCGCTGCCACGAGCTCGTCCCCTCGCCAACCTTCCGCGCGGAAGTTCAGCACATGTCTGAGTCGCTCGGCCCCGGTGCCGTGAAGATGGACCTTGCCGCTTGCGCGAGAGAGCAGCTGGGCCGCGAGGGAGTCCCCGAGGACTGCCGCCCGGGCGTAGCCGGACTCCGACTCCTCCAGTCTCGTGAGCGCCGCGGCGAAGCCCGCTAGAGCCATCGCGTCGACGGTCCCCGGACGAAGACCCCGCTCTTGCGCGCCGCCGCGCCCGAGGGGGATGGGGGTCCACCCACAATCGAAGCCGAGCGCGCCAACGCCTTTGGGGCCCCGAACCTTGTGAGAGGCGACGGCGACGCTGTCCGCCCCCTCGACGAGACCGAGGGGCCCGCGTCCCAAGAGCTGCACCGCATCGATATGCAGACGCGCGCCGCGCGCGTGAATGATTTGCGAAAGTCGCGACACCGGTTGAATCACGCCGGTCTCGTGGTTTACCACCGTGAGCGCGAAAAGGGGCGTGTTCTCGTTGGTCAGGCCCCCTTCTGAGGGATCGAGACGCGTCACGTCTTCACCGTCGAGGAGCTGAGCCAGCGCGGCCTCGACAGCCGCCTCCGTCACCAGCCCGTGTTCGTCGACATCCAGCCAACACACCTTGGCTCCCTTCGCTGCCAGTTGCTCCACCTGAGCGACGAGTGACGGGTGTTCGGTGCGGGACGTCGCGATCCACCGTGCACCGGAAAGGGCCAGATGGTTCGCCTCGGTCCCTCCCCCCGTGAAGAGGACGTCGCGAGGACTGAACCTCAGGAGGCGGCCGAGTAGTTCTCGGGTGTCCTCTTGGGCTCTGCGCGCTCTGCGGCCCGCCTGATGCACGCTGGAGGGGTTCGCCCACGCCCAATTCTCGGCGTCGTCCATCGCCGCCCGAACGGTCGCATGTCGGGGCGTAGTGGCGTTCCAGTCGAGATAGACGCTCATCGCGCTGGACTGGTCGTGCCCCGCGTGATTGGGGTGTGGGAGCGCGGCTTCTTGCGCACCGCCAAACAGAACGCCGCCCCCCGAAACTCGACCCCGTCGATCTCCTCATCGCATGGCGAAATCAGGGTCAAGTCTCCGCCATGACCGCGCGCCACACCGCGCGCAACGGCCAGGCCGACGCCCGTGCCCCCCTGGGAGCGGGTGGGCGAACCGTCGACCTGAAAGAACGGGTCGAAGACCCGAGACGCATGCTCGTGAGCGATCCCGGGGCCTTGGTCGGACACCGTGACGTGGTATTCGTCGCTTTCGAGCTTCTCCAGGCGGATGCCGATTTCCGTCTGAACCGGGCAGAATTTGGTAGCGTTTTCGAGGAGTTGCGCGATTGCTCGCGTGACGCGCCCCTGGTCCCCGCTGGCGGGAAGCTCAGGCAGATCCGGAAACGCGATGTGCAGGCCCTGCTCCTTTTCGTCGCGCCCCTTTTGGGTCTGCTCCATGGCGGCTCGCACCGCGTCACCGAGATCGAACGGCTGATCGGCAAACCGCAGTCGACCCGTCTCGATTCCGGTGACATCGAGCAGGTTGTCGATGAGGGAGCGGAGTCGTGTGACGCAGTCGTCGATAGCCCCAATCGCTTTGATCTGCGAACCGTTGAGGGGGCCGAGTTCTTGGTCGCGAAGGAGCTTGGTGTATCCCACGATGGGTGTCATCGGAGTCGAGAGCTCGTGCGAGATGTTCCGGTAGAACTCTTTTCGAGCCTGGTCGAGCTCCAGCAGCCTATCGTTGGCGGCGCTCAGCGCCGCGACCTGCTCCTCGAGGTGCCCAACGATGCGCTGTGACTGGACGACGAGCTGCTCTCCCCGTTTTTCGGCGCTGATGCCCTCGCGCTGCCCCTTGAGATATCCCTCGAGTGTCCGGACGAAGGAACGAGCATCGATGGGCTTCTGCAGAAACCCATCGCACCCCACCGAAAGGCTGGTGTCGCGGCTCCCCTCGGCCGTAATCGCTACGATCGGAACGTCTTTGAGGGCCTCTTCGGAACGGAGGCGCAAGGTCACTTCGTACCCATCCAGACCCGGGATCGCGATGTCCACCAGCACCAGGTCGTAGTGGCCCTCCGTCGCCTTACGCACGCCCTCGAGGCCATCCGCCGCCTCAACGACCTCGAAGCCTGCTGGTTTGAGCAGCTTCCGAACGAGAAGTCGATTCGCCGGGTCATCCTCAATGTGCAGCAAGCGGGGCATCGGCCGTGTCTTTATTGACGCACCCGGGCTCCGAGGCAAGAGCTCGTTTCATTTGTTGCTGCCGCGCGGATCCTGGGCAACAACAATTGCCCCCCCACTCAATGGACATGGCCCACTAGCCGTCCTAATTGGTCTCTGTCGGTCTCGAAAACTGACGGACTCAATCGAATGAGCGGCGCACCTCCCACGACTCCCAAGACCCGAAAACGCGTTCTCGTGGCCGATGACGATCCCTCCATCAGTCGGCTGCTCGAACGGGTTCTGGCGCGCGAGTACGACGTCTACGCATCGAGTGATGGCGCCGGCGCCCTTTCCCTGGCCCAAAAGGTGAAGCCGCATCTCATGATCTTCGACGTCATGATGCCAGGGCTGGACGGCTTCGCCCTGGCCCAACGTGTCCGGGGGATTGCGGAGCTTCGAAACGTCCCGATCGTGTTTTTGACGGCCCGCGACGGCCCGCTCGACACTATCAAGGGGATTCAGGCGGGTGCCCGTCACTACATGACGAAGCCCTTCAAGATTGACGATCTGCTGACCAAAGTGAAGAAGATCCTTGGCTGATACTCCGCTTCCTTCGCCTGCCGACGAGCAGCCAGACGAGCCAACGCAACCCTTCCCCGACGACCAGCCCATCGATACGAACATGGTTGGCTGGGCGGGGTACCTCGCCGCAGCCGCGACGGGTCTTCTGTACTACGTCTCCTTCCCGGGCGTTGATTTTTGGCCGGCCGCATTTGTGGCTTGGGTCCCCTGGATGATGGCGCTCCGAAGCGCGTCCCCCAAGCAGGCCGCCTTGCAAGGGCTCTTGGTCGGCATGATCTGCGGGGTTTTCGGCTTCTATTGGCTACTCGAAATGCTGCAGGTCTTCAGCGGCTTTTCGACGGCCGTCTGCACGGTGTTCATGCTCATCGTGTGCGCCTATCAGGCTGGGCTCTTCTCCATGATGGGCTGGCTCTTCGCTCGGAGCCGGGATCGGGGCTGGCCCGCGGGACTGGCTTTCACGGCGGCGTTCGTGGCCGGAGAGACGGCCTTCCCTCTCCTCTTCCCCTTCACCTTCGGGGCCACGATGCACGAGGTCTACCCGATCGTGCAGATGGCTGAACTCGGCGGCCCCGTGCTTGTCGCGCTCACGGTTCTGGCTCCGGGCTGGGCCCTTGCCAAGGTCCTCGAGCATCGCCGAGTTGCCCGCAAGCTCGGCCAAAGGATGTCTCTCGTTCAGGCATTCGAGGCGGTAGGCCCCGCCCGGTGGGTTCCTTGGATGCTGGTGCCGGTCGCAGCGACCGTCTACGGGATGGTACGCATTGTCCAAGTGGACGAGGCCGTAAGCCACGCCGAGAAGATCCGCGTCGGAATCGTGCAGGCCAACATGAGCCTTCTCGACAAGCGCAGGGATCTGAACGAGGGGCTCCGGCGCCACCGCACTCTCACCCAGAAGCTCATCCGAGACGAAAAAATCGAGCTCGCCGTGTGGCCGGAGACCTCCGTGGCGGGGGCCGTGGACGAGAAAGACGCCTTCAACTACTACCGGAAGCGCGTCACGGGTCGTTTGGGCGTTGCTGCCATCGTCGGTGCCGTTCTGTACCGCGACGTCGACGACGCTCGCGAAACGATCTACTTCAATACCGCCCTGATCTCTGACGATCGCGGTCAGATTCAGGACCGATACGACAAGCAGTTTCTGCTGCTTTTCGGCGAATATCTCCCCTTTGGTGAGATGTTCCCCATCCTGCACGAGTGGTCGCCTCATTCGGGAAGGTTCTCCCCGGGGACGAGCTACGAACCCCTCCGCTTCCGTGG
Source organism: uncultured Polyangiaceae bacterium (assembly GCA_965652275.1). GTDB lineage: Bacteria > Myxococcota_A > Polyangia > Polyangiales > Polyangiaceae > NIC37A-2. The sequence goes on from CBFGUR010000025.1 coordinate 56,777, forward strand.
CCGCGATATCGCGACGTTCATTTGCTACGAGGACATCTCACCGGCCTTCGTGAACAAGCTCATGAAGCACGGCAAGCCCGAGCTCCTCGTCAACATGACGAACGACGCCTGGTTTGGCGACAGCTCGGAGCCGTGGGAACACATGGCGCTTTCGAAGCTGAGGGCCGTCGAGCAAAGGCGCTACTTCGTCCGATCCACCAACAGCGGCATCAGCGGGTTCGTGGACCCGGTAGGAAGGCTGGTGAAGAAGACGGAGACCTTCGAGCAGGCCGCGATCGCCGAGGACGTTGCTTGGCTCACCCTGTTCTCTCCCTTCAGGCTCTGGGGGACCCTCCCTTGGTGGGTCCTGTCCGCCGCTTCGTTCGTCTTCGCCTTCGTGAGGCGAGATAAGTTTGCGCGGAATCGTTGAAAACTCCTAGGAATTTAGCGAGAGCCCCTGCGCCCCGCGGGCGGTTGTGTTAGAGTCCGCGCCGCCATGTTCACCGTCGGTTGCGCCGGCTTCGCCGTTCCGGCGACTCGGTACTTTAAGGAATACCTCTTCGTCGAAATCCAGGAGACCAACCTCGCGGTCCCGGGTCCAGGAACGATCCGCCGTTGGGGTCGGGAGGCTCCGGACGGTTTCGAGTTCGCCCTCCTCGGGCCCCGAGAAATCATCCAGGAGGGGTTCAAGCCCGGGAAGGTCGTGGAGTCCGCCCTGGAGGCGCTGGCTGGGGTTCGCGACGCCCTGGACGCCAAGCGGGCCGTCTTCGTGGCGCCCCCCGATTTCACGGCGAACAAAGCTAACAAGGCGAATCTTCGAGCCTTTCTCGAACTGGTGCGCCCCCAATACGACAGCGTCGTCTTCGATGTGCCGGCCCTCAAGCCCGACGATGCCGACGCCATCGCCGAAGACACGGACACTCTCGCCGCCCGGGATCCTCTCCATCAAGGGCTCTCCAAGCGCCCCGAGGCCTACTACCGGCTACCTGGACCAGCGGGTCGTAAGTCGCGGTACGAAGATCCCGCCATCGAGCAGCTCGCGGAGATCGCCCTCGGCGGCAAGGACCAAAAGGCGCATTACGTCTTCGCCAACGTGGACATGTTTTCGGACGCGAAGAGGTTCCGGAAGGCGCTCACCGGCTGAACGCCGGTAGCTGCCGGGCCACTCGCCCGTGCCCCCACCGTCCCCGGGCCCCTCCGCCTCATATACACGCCTGGTTCGAGGAGTGCGCCCGGGCCAGATGTCCGAACTATTCCTGACAGACCGAGGCTGCGAGTCGCCGGGCGCGGCCCGGCGCGCCACCATTCGTCCCTGCCCCGACTCTGAGCGCGGCGAGGCGGACGGATGTCACCAGCCCCAGAATATCCACAGGTAGCCTGTGGTCTCGCCTCAGGGCCCTGCGGCGGCGGCGAATCTGCCTCCACTTTGCCGGGAAATTGCGGCAGAACGACGTCACGCATTCGCATGATGGGCCTTGGGGAAACCTGTGGATGTTTCCCATTAAACAACACGTTTTCCACATCCGCACGCCTGTTCACAGCGTTCGCAAGCGCAGGGACGCATTTTCAGCGCCCGCATGTGTAGGTGCGCCCGGTCCTCACAGAACGGGCGCTCAGGCTAGGACTCCACCGCGCGGCCGCAGCACTACTTGAGGATGAGGTTACAGATGCGACCTGGGACGAAGATGAACTTCTTGAGCTCCTTGCCCTCCGCGATCTTCTGGATGGTTGGCTCGCTCAGAGCAGCCTCCCTCACCGCGGCCTCGTCGGCGTCGCGGGCCACCTCGAGCTTGGCCTTCACCTTCCCGTTGACCTGGATCGGGATGGTGACGACATCGTCCACGCACAGCTTCTCGTCCCACTCGGGCCAAGCGGAGAGAGAGAGGCAGCTCGCCTCGGGCGCTCCCTCGGCCGGTTTGGGAGTGATACCCGCTTCCTTGGCAAGCTCCTCGGAAAGGTGGGGTGCGAAGGGGCAGAGCACCGTCAAAATCGCTTCGAGTGCTTCCTGAGGAACGGCGGTCAAACCGTTGAGATGATTGGCAAAGATCATCATCGTGCTGACAGCGGTGTTGAATCGCATCGACTCGATGTCTTCGGTCACCTTCTTGATGGTGCGATGCATCTGTTTCTCGGTCTCTGGGTCCAGCGGCGTCGACGCGTCGGTCTTGCCCGCGACCGCGATGACCTTATCGAGGAACCGGCGCACGCCCTGCAGCCCCGCCGTCTGCCATGGCTTCACTTGCTCGAGCGGACCCATGAACATCTCATAGAGTCGTAGGGTGTCGGCGCCGAATTCCGCCACGACGTCATCGGGGTTGACCACGTTGCCGCGAGCCTTGCTCATCTTCTCGGCGACCGGCTGGAGGCCGACTCCGCTCTGTGGGTGAACCGGGCGACCTTCAACCATCTTGATCTGCGATTCGACCAAGTAACGGGCCTCGTAGCGCGCGCCCGTTCCCTTGTGGACGAACCCACCTTGGTCCTTGTCGGCCACAATCGCTGGATCGTCTCCAGCCGCCATCGCTTCGTCCCCCCCCGCGGCGGCGAAGTAGCGATAGACCATTCCCAAGATCATTCCTTGATGAACGAGCTTCTGGAAAGGTTCGGGGTGTTTGACGACGCCGCAATCGAAGAGGACCTTGTGCCAAAAGCGGGCGTACAGGAGATGCAATACGGCGTGCTCCGCTCCACCCACGTACAGATCTACGGGCATCCAGTCGTCGTACGATTGGCTACTGAAGATGGCGTCGGTATTTTCCGGATCCAGATACCGCAAGTAATACCAACAGCTACCCGCCCATTGCGGCATCGTGTTGGTCTCACGCGCGTACCATTTCCCGTCCTTCTGAAAGAAGCGCCAGTCTAGCGCCTTGACCAGGGCCCCCGCTGGATCTCCAGGCTTGTAGTCATCGAGCTCGGGAAGCCGTAGCGGAAGTTCGGACTCTTCCACCGCGATTGGGGTATTGAAGTCGATCTCGTGGGGATCGCCCTTGCGGGGATCGCCTGAGGTCTTCACGGGGAAGTAGATCGGAATCGGTTCTCCCCAGTACCGCTGACGCGAAAATACCCAGTCGCGTAGCTTGTAGTTCACGCGCCGCGTTCCGATGCCTTCGCTTTCGAGGTGGTCGAGGATCTTCGCCTTCGCTTCAGTCGTGGACAGACCGTCGAGAAGGCCTGAATTGATGGCAACACCGTCCTCAGTGAAGGCTGCTTCGAGGGCGCTCTCGCCCTTCCCGTCCCGAGAAACGACCTGAATGATCGGAAGCCCGAACTTCTGAGCGAACTCGAAGTCCCGTTCATCGTGGGCCGGGACCGCCATGATCGCCCCCGTTCCATAAGCCCCGAGGACGTAGTCCGCCGTGTAGATGGGGATCTCGTGGCCGGTGAGGGGGTTTTTCGCATGGGCGCCGGTGAAGACGCCCGACTTGTCCTTGTTCGCGGTTCTTTCGAGATCGCTCTTGCGGGCGGCCGAGGCGATGTAGGCTTCGACATCGGCTCGCTGCTCTTCGGACGCCAGAGCTTTGGTGAGCCGATGGTCGGGAGCGATGACCATGTAGGTCGCGCCAAAAAGCGTATCTGGACGCGTCGTGAAGACTTCGAGGGTTTCCGGTTCAGCGTCGTCGTTCGTCTTCCCCACGAGAGGAAACCGAACCAGCGCGCCCTCGCTTCGCCCGATCCAGTCGCGCTGCTTCTGTTTGGTTTCGGGCCAATCGAGGTCCTCGAGATCGGCGGCCAGGCGATCGGCATACGCCGTGATTTTCAGCTGCCACTGTCGAAGAGGCTTGCGTTCGACCGGGTGGTTGCCCCGTTCCGAGAGCCCGTCGATCACCTCTTCGTTGGCGAGAACCGTCCCGAGGGCCTGGCACCAGTTGACCGGGATCTCGCTCTGGAAGGCGAGTCCCTTGTGAAACAGTTGCAGGAAGATCCACTGCGTCCACCTCACGTAGTCGACGTCGGTGGTGTTGATCTCTCGCGACCAATCGTACGAAAACCCGAGGCTTTGCAGCTGCCGCTTGAACACGGCGACGTTCTTCTCGGTGGTAGCCGCTGGATGCGTACCGGTTTGGATCGCGTATTGTTCAGCCGGGAGCCCAAAGGCGTCCCAACCCATCGGATGCAGGACATCGTAGCCCCGCATCCGCTTGTATCGCGCGATGATGTCGGTCGCCGTGTATCCCTCTGGATGCCCTACGTGCAGGCCGCTCCCCGACGGATAGGGAAACATGTCGAGCACGTAGTACTTCGGGCGCCCCGGGCGACGCTCGGACCGAAAGACCTCGTTTTCCGCCCAGAACTTCTGCCAGCGGGCCTCCATGGCTTGGGGTGATTCCGACATGCGGGCCCCGCATAGCAGGAAATGCACCCGTCAGTCAGTGGTCTCGCGGGGAGTTTCGGGATCGTCGGCGCACGCGCAGGACTCGTGCACCGAGCACTGAAAACAAAGGGTACCATCCCGCGAAAACCTCGGGTCGAACGCCTCCCCGCAGCTCTGGCAGTGGGCCTCGCGAGGGCCCTTTGCGCTCTGCTGCCTCCCCTCCGAACTCTCCGCGTCCTCCGTTCTCATGGCCCCGGGCTAGCAGCCGGAGCGGGCCGGCGCCAAGATCGAGATGCTTCGCCCTGCGCCTTTTGCTAGCGTTCCGCGCCGCGTGGACGGCACTTCTACGATTGCACTCCCCGAGGATACGGGCACCTCCTTGGCAAGAGCTTATGTTCCCGGTCCCCTCCCCGAGACCTGGCCCGATCGCGCGGGCGCGCGGCTCTTCTTTTCGCTACTCCGCGCCCCATTCGTCAAGGGGGGCGAAGTGATGGTCCCCGACGACCTGCCGGGCCCGCCGGTACCCGACTACGCCCGGCGACCGTTCCATGGTCTGCCGAACGGCTATTATTCCCACAACGTCGCCCAGGGCTACGATACGGGGTTCGAGGTCTCGATGCTTGGGCGCATTTCACGTGCCCGAAACCGCATCCTCCAAACGATGCTCGAGACTCCTGGAGGGGCAAAGCGCGTGCTCGACGTGGGATGCGGAAGCGGGCGGCTGGCTGCCGCCCTCGCGGCCCGCGGCGTCGAGGAAGTGTGGGGTGTCGATCCCTCCCCCTATCTGCTGCAAATCGCAGCGGGTCGAACTCAAAAAGCCAAGTTCTTGCAGGGAACTGTCGAGAACCTCCCCTTCGCTGACGCAAGTTTCGACGCCGTGGGCGCGTGCTTCCTCTTCCATGAGCTGCCCAGGGTCGCCGCCGAGAAAGGGATCCTCCAGCTGCTGCGCGTTCTCCGCCCCGGTGGAACCCTCGTCATCGTGGATCCGTGTCGGGACCATGTGCGTCCCAAGAGTCTTCTTAGGCTCGTCTTGAAGCATGGGCTCGGGGCTTTGTACTTCCACTTCCTCGCGCGCGGCGTCTACGAACCGTTCCTCGACGACTGGCACGGGCTCGGCGATCACGCCGCGTGGTTGAGGGACCACGGGTTCGTCGTCGAGGAGGATGAGGTCACCATCCCGCTTCAGTTCTTGGTAGCGCGTCGTCCACTCAGCTGAAGCTCTCACTCCAGCGCCAGCTGCCTGAGGGCGCTCGCCAGTTGCTCACGGATGGGTCGCGCAAGCTCCTTGCACCGCAGGCTGCTCGCGTCCCACTTCGCTTCACCGACGAATTCCCAATCCCAGCTCCCGGATTCCTTCATCGAAATGCACAGGGCCATGCCCTGCTTGCCCGGATCGAGGCGGTAGTCGACCCCGTCCAAATCGACCTCCAATATGGGGTCCGAGTCGTAGTTCACCACTGGCGCGGATTCACTGTTCATGTGTGCAGTATATCGCAAAACAAGCGCCCGCAATCGGATTTCGAAGGGCATACCGTCATTTTGTCGGAGTCCCGTGCGGCTGCCTTCGGGCGGCGCCGCGCTCTTCAGCTGCTGGATTTCGAGAGGCGCCGAAGGGCATCGGCCGCTCGCCGCTCGAGGCGCGAGCGGCGGCGCTCTCGCGCCTCGTCGTCCTCACCCGTCCCCGCTTCCACCATCCGAAGCGCTCGGGCGAAGTCCTTTTCATGATGTTCGAACAGCTTGGCGAGTTCCAGGCGCACGAGGGGATCGTCCACGTCTCGGCTCAGAGATTCGAAATCGGCGAGCGCCCGAGCCTTGTCTCCCCGCGCTTTGTTGAGACGAGCCCGGACCTCGAGTGCCTCGACACCCTGTCCCCCTTCCATCGCCCGATTTGCAGCTCGCTCCGCGTGGTCGAACGCCTTGGCGCGGGTGAGCGTCTCGGAGAGCCCGAGCAGATCCGAAGTGCCGAGGTTTTCGATCGGCTCCCCGTAGAGACCCACGAGAGCCGCCATCGTCAAAACGTCCCAGGCGTTGTGGTCGACGACAGCGCGCAGAGCCTCTTCGTCGCCGGTCCTCAGAAAATGGCCGTAGCGAGGGGCGATTTCGGCTCCCGGAATGTCGTCTTCCCCGCGCTCCCACCCGAGAACTTCCGCCTCCATGTCGATCAACCGACAGCGTCGGAGCCGCCTCTTGTGAAGCCTGCGCGAGACGTGGAGCAAATCGAGGTGGGGCCGGCCCGGAAGTGGATCCAGTCGGTTCATGACACACCTCGTTTGAAGCAGGGGCCAGTCGAACGATTTGCCGTTGAACGAGACCAAGAGCGACGAACCCTCGACGAGGGCGGCCACTCGGCGGAGCACAGCCGCTTCCTGGGAGGGCTCGCGAACGAGCAACTGCTCGAGGTGAAGGGCACCCGCTTCGTCGAACCAAGCAAGACCAACCAAGAACGCGACAGTCCCCGCGCCGCCGAGGCCCGTGGTTTCCGTGTCGAAGAATAGAGCTCCCCGAGGATTGCAAGCGGCCAGCTTGGGGTCGAGGGCCAGAAGAGACAACATCTCAACGTCTGCCTGAAGGGCCGCTGAAAGCGGCATGCGTCCGACGTGCGCCGAGGGGCGCTGCTGTTCCAGTCTCTGGCAAAACGGTCCGTGACCGGCATCCACCTCCACGAATGGCAACGGGTTTTCGACGGGCGCGCGCGCCTGCTCCCGCGGGGGAGATGGATCTTTTCTTACGAGCGCTCCCATCTTGGCGCGCAGCTCGTCGAGCACGTTCGCCCTAGCTGCGGTCGATTCGGCCCGCGCCGTCTCACCAGGCCGGGTCGCTTCGGGCGCCCCCTGCGGAAGGACAGAACGCTGCCGCTCCTGGTGGCTCAGCGGTGCCCCAGGACCCAAGCGACCCAGACGATCCTTCAGGCCCACGAGCCAGCACTAGCGCAAGTTCGATAAGCTGAGAAGACGCGGCGCCCGGAGCTCAGAAGTAGAGCGATACGCCCACTGTCGTGTAGGGGTACCCGACCCGCATCGTCAGCGCGGCCCGCTCGGAAAAGTGGAAGCGGCCCCCGAGATTGAACACGGGCGCCACTCCGAACCTCAGGCGATTTTCGTACCCTCCGGTGTAGAAGTAGGGGGCGATGCCAGGTTCACCGAACACGCTCCAGTCTTCGGTCAAGTAGAAGCTCCACTGCATGACCGCGGGAATGAAGAAGTAAGCCCCGGCGCCGCCCCCTCCCCGAGTGCGCACGCAGATTTCTTCCTCGCCCTCGCCCACCCACTCGACGCACTCCCCGACCGAGGGGCGTCCACCGAAGTACCGGACCCAGTCGAAACCGAGACCGATCGAAACCGAATCGGCAACGGTCGGTATGAACCCACGCGGGGCGACGTTGATCCCGACCAAAGCTCCGAATCCGACCCCGACGTCGGCGCTGCCGCGTGGCGGCCAAAAAGGGGTGAGCACGCCGTGCGGCTCGAGCTCGACCTTGAAGTCGGGCACTGCGTCGTCGTCGTCGATGGTGAGTTGAGCCTGCGCCGGTCGCGAATACGACACCGCGACAAGGGCAACGGTGGCCGCAGAGGCCCAGAGCAGCTGGCGAGGCTCAGTCACACTTCACCGTCACCGTTTCTGAAACGCCGCTCCCACGCTGCGTTCCGTCGTCGCACTTCACTTCCCAGGAGCCAACTTGGGTCACGTCCACTTCACAGGATCCGAGGCACTCGACATTACACTGCGCCAAGTTGTCACAGGCGACGAAGCTGTCTTCTCCAACAGTGACGTTGATCTCGTCGACCTGCCTCGCTCGGTAGTCGCAGCCCGCGCCGCAATCGGCGGCGCAGCTCTTCAGGTTCCGGCAGACGATGGAGCTACCGTCGCCGCTGTAGCTACTGCAATGCTGGGTTTCGGCACACTCGAACTCGCAATCGTCTCCGCAAATGGCGCCACAGGTTTGACCCGCGTTCTGACATTCGAGGTCACAGCCGTCGCGCTGACAATCGATGATGCATTCATCCTCCCCCTCGCACCCGCAGTCGTCACCTCGACAAGTGCCGCCACACCCACTCAGGGTGAGCGCCATCCCGAGGAGCAAACCGAAATGGTAAAGTCGCGCTCCTCGCGTCCGCCATTCGCCGAATCGGAGCCTCAAAGGAGCGATCCACCCTCGCCGTGCCTTGCCAGGTTGCATGAAGGTGCAGGTACCACTCCTCCCCACGACTGGAAGGCTCAGAAAGCATAGACCTGGCGAATTATTGGACCGAAGCCACCGAATTTGCAGAAGATTCTAGTTTGGGAGCAAAGCTGCCCTTCGCGTTGTCAGAAGCGATCTCGACCGCGCAAAAGTCGCCCCCCTGCGACGGCACGAGAGCCCAGCGCCCACTGGGGCCGACGACCGGAGTCGTAGGCTTCCGCATGTCGAGAGGGATCTCCAAGGCATGCCCACCCGACAAGCCGAGTACCGCGAGGCGCCCGCCGTCGAGGGGGCACCAGAGCTGATCGCCGACGAGTCTCGGTGCGGCGCTCAGATCGGCCAGGACGTCCGCGCGGACTTCGATCGGCCGGGGCACCAATGACGGACCCATCAAAAGGGCCTCCCCCTCTTTGGAAACGATGACCACCCGCTCCCCGTCTCCCGAGAGGAGCCGTGCGGGCCCGAGGTCGCGGGCGCTGCCGTCCCGCGCGACGAAATAGGCGTGGCCCACCGCGCGCGCGACCACCCCGCCCCCTAGAACCGCTACCTGCTCAGCGGGTCCGGGCAGAGCAAACCGCTCCAATCGATAGGCTGACTCGAACCGGGCCACGCCGTCCTCGAGGGGCAGCCACACGACGTCGTTCGCTGCCACCACCGGCTCCCCCATCGGCCCGCTGGGAGCGCGGACGCGGTATTTTCGAGCGCCGCTGTTGCTGATGGCGTAAAGGCGCGTGTCGTGTCCCAAAAACACCACGGTGGATGGATTGAGCGCATGCAGCCCCGACCAAACGGGGGTGAGCGTCGGGTAGCGGAATCTCAGACTACCGTCTTGGTTGATGGCGTAGATGAAGCGCCCGGTCGTCCCGATCAGGATCGCGCCGTCGCTCGGGCGCAGGCTCACGCTTCCGAGAGGCGTCCCCTTGACTGTATAGCTCCAGCGAAATCGGCCGTCGCGCTCGAAGGCATGCAGGTAGCCGTCGGAGGTGGCGACGTAGGAGCGCTCTTGCTCGTCCACGACAGGGGCCCCGACGATTGGGGCTCCGCCCGAAGCGCACCACATGACATAGCCGGGCGCCGCTGAGTCGAGCGGCCGCAACGTGACCCCGGGTGGCTCGACGGGCCGCGCGCTTTCGCGATTGGATGGGGCGATTGGCTCGTTGGACGCGGGATCGCGCACCGACTCGGCCGCATGAGCGCACGCGCCTCCTCCGCCCCCCGAAAGGACCAGGGTCACCGCCCAGATGATGCGACGACTCATCTCGTCACGAAGCAGTCGACGCAAAGGATTACGCCCTCGCACCCCAGGCACGGACCTCGGAAAGCGCCTTTTCCGCGCGATTTGAGAGCTCGGCAAGGGATCCGCCGTTGACGATCACCACGTCGGCGAGCGCTTCCTTTTCACGAAGGGGCATTTGGGCGCGCAAGCGTGCCGCCACCTCGGTGGGCGGAAGATTGTCGCGGGCGGCGCTCCGCTCCATTTGCTGCAGCGGGGTCGCTGTCACCACGACCACAGGGCGAAACCGGTCCTGCTGACCCGTCTCGAAGAGAAGCGGCACGTCGTAGCAGACCAGCTCGGCGCCCTTTCGGAGCTCGCGCTCGAACGCGATCTCCGCGAGTCGCCTCACCTCAGGATGGACGATGGCGTTGAGCCGGGCCCGGGCCGCCTCGTCCTTGAAGACGCGCGCGCCGAGTTTCTTTCGATCCAAGGACCCATCGGGAAAGAGGACGTCGTCCCCGAACTCGGCGGCGACGGCCGCGAGGGCGCTCGTCCCCGGCGCCACGGCTTCGCGGGCAAGTTCATCCGCACTCACGATGGCGACACCAGCCGCTTGCCAATGCTTCGCGACCGTCGTCTTGCCGCTGCCGATGCCACCGGTCAGAGCGAAGACCAGGCCTTTTCCTTCCGCCTCGGACATCACGAGCTTCGTTTCGCCCGGGCGAACGCTGCGTCCACCGTGTTTTTCAGCAGCATCGCGATGGTCATGGGTCCGACCCCACCGGGAACGGGAGTGAGGAAACCGGCTACGGGCTCCACCTCTTCGAAGTCCACGTCACCGCAGAGCTTGCCGTCCTCATCCCGGTTGATACCCACATCGATAACGGCAGCACCCGGCTTGATCCAGTCCTTCTTGACCATCTTGGGTCGCCCGACGGCCGCGATCACAATGTCCGCTTCTCGGCACCGCTCGGCCAAGTCCTTGGTGCGCGAATGGGCCAACGTCACTGTCGCGTGCTCGTTGAGCAAGAGAGCGGCAATGGGCTTCCCCACCAAGTTGCTTCGGCCAATGATGATCGCCCGCTTGCCCGAGATCTCCACTCCCGCCTCACGCAAGAGTCGGACGCAGCCGGCCGGAGTGCACGACACGAGCCCAGGAAGGCCAGACCAGAGAGACCCCACGCTCACCGCATGCAGCCCGTCGACATCCTTGGCCGGATCGATCGTCTCCAGGATTCGCTGCTGGCTCACCTGCTCGGGAACGGGAAACTGCACTAGGATCCCGTCCACGGCCGGGTTCTGGTTCAAGTCTCGAACCTGGGCGAGGACCTCGGCTTCACTCGAGGTCTGAGGCATCCGATGCACCGCTCCCGCGATGTTGGCCGCTTCCGCAGCCTTCTCCTTGTTGCGTACGTAGACGGCAGATGCCGGATCGTCGCCCACCAAGATCACGTGAAGTCCAGGCTTCCTCCCGTACTCCTCGGCGAAACGAAGCGCCTCGGCTGCGACTTCCTCCCGCACCTTTGCCGCGATTGATTTCCCGTCGATCAGCTCTGCCATCGTCCTTCTTTCTATCGGGGGCTCCGCCCTCGGGCTACCCGCGCCCCGGGCGGATCTGGAATACGAAGCCCCACGCGCCTTTTCAAGGCACGACGTGGGTCATCATCGTAATCGCTCCTCGAGCCAGCCTGACATCGAGCTCACCGTCGATGGCGCCCGTCAGAACGACCTGCACGGACTGACCCGGGAAAGCCAGAGCCTCGAGGTTCGGAACGAAAGCCAGCCCCTCGCCGGTCGTTTCGTCCAAATAGTCGACCCAGCTCGAGCCCTGCTTGTAAGCAACGAACTGCGGGCGTGCGGCGATGGGATCCACGTCGACGCCCGAGACGGGGTTGCCGTCCGCGTCCACGATCAGGATGAGGAGCTGAGCCCTGGAAACGTCGAGTTCAGCCGCCGTGGTGAGATTGACGAAGATCTCGTCCAGGACGGGCGCGGGCACGACCTTCGCCTCGAAGTCGCGAGTCGGGACCTCTTCGGCGGTCAATGTCGGATACCCCGAGCCATCATCCGTGGCGACGTGGATCCATCGATCTCCGAGCACAGCCCCCTCCCCGACCAGCGATCTCCCGTCGTAACGAGCGAGGGTCCGAGTGGTGCCCATCGGGCTGAGAAAGGTGACGTCGGCTGCACTCACGAACGGCGCGGTCGTCCGGAACGAATCGTCCCGGTACTGGACCACCACCCCCTCGACGGTGCCTTCCCCGGACGCGGTTCCGCCCTCGCCCCCCATCCCATCATCGCCGGGACGGGGCGCGACCGTTCCGCCTCCCTCGATTGCGGCGGGACGTGCCGGAGCCTCACCGTCGCTGCACGCCGGAAGACTGAACAACGCCGCGAGGGAAAATCCCACGCACCTCCCCCGGGAAATACCGACCTCGAGTGGCCACTTCATCGGAGCGCAGTCTGGCTCAGGTGACCGGGTCCGTCGAATCCTGGGTGCTTCGCCGCTTGTGAAGCCAGAAGGCCACGGCGACGAGGAGTAGCCCCACCCACTGACTCGTACTGAGGGCGAAAAAACCGCCCCGATCGTCCGCACGAAAGAACTCCAGCACGAACCGCAAGACAGCGTACCCGCCGAGAAACGCAGCGAACACATGCCCGTCGTAGCGCTTTTTGCCGTGAAGCCAGAAGAAGAGGAGCGCCGCCAATGCGAAGCTGCCCCAAGCTTCGTACAGCTGGGTGGGATGGACGGCGAGAGAATGCTCGTGAGCGCCCGCCAAAAGTCCATCGCGCGCCTGGGCGCTGCTGGCCGGGCTGAATGGAGGAAAAGAAACTCCGAGAGGCCCCTCGAGAGGCTGCCCAAAGCAGCACCCCCCGAGCAAGCATCCCATTCGACCGAACGAAAGACCGAGGGGCACGACCATGCCCGCCATGTCGGCCGCCTTCCAGAAAGGAAACTTGTCGACCCGGAGCAAGTACCAAGCCGCAAGAGAAGCCCCGATGAATCCTCCATAGTAGGTCAGCCCGCCAGCCCAGAACCGCGCCCAAGCGAAGCAGTCTTGCTCGACGGGTCGGCAGACCTGCGCGGTCGCGTCCCACTTTCCGAGGGTTGCAGCCTCCTCGCCCATCAGGCCCCCCAAGACCCCCGGGTCGACCGTGGCCAGGCACTCGCTCTTGGTGATTTTCCATTCGACCAAGCTCGGGTCGGTACAAAGATGGACGTAGTCCCAGAAGAACCCGTCGGCGAACACGTGCAGGATGCGCGCGCCGAACACGCCGGCGATCAGCATCGACAGACCGAGGTCGACGATGACGTCGGGGTTTTCACCGATCCGTCGCGCCCACGCGGTTCCGATGATCGTCGCGAACAAAAAGCCGGTGACGAGGAGCACGAAGTAGCTGGGGAACTGAGTTCCGAACGCCTCGAACAGTCGACCTTGCACGGCTGTGTTTCCGCCTTCTTCGAACCGAACTCAGGAAACGAGGGGATCGGGAGACGGTGCTCGGGGCGGCGGCGCGCTATGCCTCAAATGACGCGGACGATGGGTGAACATGTCCACCGCCATCAGGCCGACGCCCACGCAAATCGCGATGTCCGCGACGTTGAACGTGGGCCAATGATCCGTGACCGCCCAGCTCTTGAAGTACTTATGGACGAACAGGTTCAAGCTCATGACCCAATCGCCTCGATAGTCGATGAAGTCGATGACCTGAGAGCGCGTGATGCGGTCACTCAGGTTCCCGAGAGCGCCTCCGAGCACGAGGGGAAGCCCCCACTTGAGAGCACGCTGACTCGGATGGAGCCTCGAATAGAGCGAGATGATGAAGAAGATCGCGAAGGCGCTCACACACAGGAAAAACGGCTTTCGCACCATTTCGTCCGCGCCGGCGAAGAGCCCCCATGCGCCTCCCTGATTGTACGCGAGCGTGATGCTCACGTTTTCGCCCACGATCTTGATGGGCTCGAAGCCCCGTTCGTTGATCACGACCTCGGCCCAAACCTTGGTGGTGATGTCGGCGATGAGCGACAGTGCCGCCACGATCCCGAAGAACCGAAAACTGGGGCGCTCGCTGTCGGGAACGAACGCCAAGGAATCGAACCGAGAGGAGGGAGCGGGTTCCGAAGGGGAAGTTTCAGCCCCAGGAGTCCCCTCTTCGGGAGCTCCCGCAGAGGTCCTGTCCGAGGACATCTGAGCCATGAGGTCCCCGGGAAGCTCTGGGAGGGCGAGCGGCTCCTCCGGCACCTCGCCGCGAGCGATCTGGCGCTCCAGAGTTCCGTCGGACGGGGGCGCGCCAGTCGAAAGCTCGTCTGGCTGATCGTCTTTGGTCGAATCCATGGGGGGCTTGCTTTACGACAGGATCGCCGTGTGAGCCAGGATTGTCGAACGGGGGAGATTATTCTGCAGTTGGTTCTTCGGTGAGTGGCTTTTGTCCCGGGGTTGGGGAGCATTCGCCGATTTTTACCGTAAATTGGTGAGGGCCTCCCTCCACGAGCAGCGCGCGCGGACCGCGCGGGGTCTTCACGGGCTTGCCCAACTCGACCCGCATGGGATGCACCCCGGTGGTTCGCGTGACTGTTTCCTGCCACGGAATTCCCGGATCGGCGACGATGCTCACGCACTCGGCGACGGCCTTCGGGGAAAGGGCGGCGTAGGTCAGGTCGATGACTTGCGCCCCGCGCTCGAACCTGAGCCGATTGCCTTCGGTGGATTTCGAAAAGCCTCGGCGCTTGTAGTATTCGCTGACCTCATTCGGATCCATTTCGTAAAGCTGCGGGCCGATGCATTTGATGACCTCTTTGTTTTGGTGGTGCTCGTACTCCTGGCCCTTGGGGCAGGATGGATCACCCTTGGTCTTCAAAGCCGACAGCTCCGCTTCGGTGAGCTTGGGGCGCTTTTCCCGCTCGGCTCGCTGCTTGAGCGCCGCCACATGGGCGGTGAGCTGCCTGTGCGCGTCCGTGATCTTTTCGACTTCCTCCGCCCGCTTCGCCTTCTTACAGGCGGCGAGGGTCTTATCGACGGCCGCAAGCGTCTTTTCCGCCTCCGCGAGGTCCTCACGATCTCCGTTCGAAAAGTCGATCATGAGCTCTTGAGAGACGCCCATTTCGTCGTGACATTCCTTGATGGCGCTGAAATCACAGCCCGCGCCCAAGAGCCCCAGGACCAACCAGCCACACCCCCGCACCGGATCGCTCTTCCTCATCCATCCCATGCGGCCAAAGTAGGCGCTATTTTGCCGTTACCCAAGGAAAAGCAAGCGCCAGACACTGCACATTTGTACTGTACTCTACCAGCGCGCCCCCGTAGACTTCGGCGCATGCCGGCCCCCCCATGGGAAAAACCGCGCGGCGTGGAGGCCGTCACCGAGACGTGGCTCGGCGAGGGAAAGGTCAAACGCTGCCTCGCCGCCGAGCGTCTCATTCCAGCGACGGAGGCTCGCCTCGGAGGGATGCCGGACCTCCCCCAACCGCTCCGGGCCGCCCTCGAACGTAAGGGCGTGCAGCAGCTCTACAGCCATCAAACCCAGGCCATCGAAGCAGCACGCGCCGGGCGCCACGTGATCGTTTCGACGCCAACCGCGAGCGGGAAGAGCCTCTGTTTTCATCTCCCCGTGCTCGAAGCTCTCTCACGCGACCCGAGCGCCACCGCCTTGTTCTTGTATCCGACCAAGGCCCTCTCCCGAGATCAGGAGCACGGGATGATGGCCATGATTCGCGATGCGAACCTGCGCGTGCCCGCCATCGTCTTCGACGGCGACACGCCGGGCGACGCACGCCAAAAGGCGCGAGAGCGCGGGAGAGTCATCCTCTCGAATCCCGACATGCTCCACGCTGGGATTCTCCCCAATCACGCCAAGTGGGCGAGCTTTTTTCAGGGTCTTCGGTACGTCGTGCTCGATGAGATGCACACGTATCGTGGGGTGTTCGGCTCGCACATGGCGCACGTGATTACCCGACTGCGCCGCGTGGCTCAGTTCCACGGAGCAAGCCCGACGTTCATCGGCGCCACGGCGACAATCGGCAATCCCCTCGAGCACGCAAGCCGGTTGCTTGGCGTGGACGAGAGCGAGGTCGAACTCGTCAACAAGTCAGGCGCCCCGCAAAACAGCCGCAAGATCTTCATCTACAATCCGCCCCTCGTGAACGAAGAGCTCGGGGTGCGCGCCAGCACGCTGAAGGCGGCCGTTTCCCTGGCGAGCGATTTGGTCAAAGCCCGAGTCCCCACAATCGTGTTCGGACCGAGCCGCAATTCGGTCGAGGTCATGCTCAAATACCTCCGAGCCAAGTGCGAAACCGACCTCGCTTCATCGGGCCGGGGCGTGGACCGCGCCATCATGGGCTATCGAGGCGGCTACCTCCCGGAAATGCGCCGCGAAATCGAGCGGGGACTCAGGGATGGGGAGATTCTGGCGGTCGTCGCGACGAATGCGCTCGAGCTCGGGATCGACATCGGCGATTTGGACGCTGTCATTTGTGCCGGTTATCCCGGGTCGGTGGCGGGCACCTGGCAACGCTTCGGACGCGCGGGACGGCGCGGGAGTCAGTCGGTGGCCGTGATGGTTTGCGGAAGCGGAGCCGTGGATCAGTACCTCGCGCGCGACCCGACGTTCCTCCTGGAGAGTCAGGCAGAGCACGCTCGCATCGATCCGAACAACACCGAGATCCTCATTCAGCATCTCAAGTGCGCGGCATTCGAGGCTCCATTTGAAATCTCCGAGCCAGGTGCTCGGCCTGCCTCACCCGAACGAGCTACGGGCGAGAGCTACGGAGCCCTCGATCCGGGCTCGACCCGAGAGGCGCTAGACTACTTGAGAGGTCACGGCCTGCTCCATGCATCCGGCGGCCGCTACCACTGGGCGGGCGAGGCGTTCCCGGCGAGCAACGTGTCACTGCGGAACATCGGCTGGGACAACTTCGTCATCATCGATCAGGGCACGCCGGAATCCCCCAAAGAGAAAACGATTGGCGAACTGGACTATCGCGCGACTCACACGATGCTTCATGAGCAAGCGATCTACCAGCAAGACGCCGAGCAATATCAGGTAGAGCGTCTCGACTTCGACAACCACAAGGCCTACGTCAAAAAGGTCGATCCCGACTACTTCACCACCGCCCTCACCTACCGGACCGTGAGCGTGCTGGACACTCACGACACCCGCAAGTCGCCCTCACGGACACGCGGAGCCGCCATCGTCGAAGGCTGGGGCGACGTGAAAGTCCTCGAAAGGGTCACGGGCTACAAGAAGATCAAGTTCTTCACTCACGAGAACTCGGGGTACGGCGATGTTCATCTCCCGGAGATGGAGATGCACACGACGAGCTATTTTCTCACGATTCCCGAGGCTTTGGTCACCTCGTTCGAAGCGCCCCGGGCGCTCGTCGTCGACGCCCTCCGAGGACTGGGGCACGCCCTCGAAACGGTGGCATCTCTGGCCCTCATGTGCGATCCGCGCGATTTGAATCAGACGCTGGGCGACGGAGAGCAGAATGGTGATGGCGATTCTTCGGATTCAGACGACGCCTCGGGTTCCGTCACTCCGGCGGGCCGTGAGCCGAAGCGCATCGCCGCCTCCCGGGGTGTGGCGGGACGGGTCGGGGAGCTCGATCCGACGCTGTTCCTCTTCGATGCGCAGCCGGGCGGGGTTGGGCTTGCCGAGCGTATTTTCGAGCTCGCACCGGTCTTGCTGGGTCGAGCGAGAGAGCTCATCGAGAAGTGTTCCTGCTCCGAGGGATGTCCCGCGTGCGTCGGGCCTGTCGAGAACTCGCCCAGACGCCACCTCGCCCTTCAACTCATCGAGGCTCTCGGTTCGGTCACCGATCGGGTCCCGCTCCACTGACCCTCAGCTCTCCACCTACTCCCCCTACATGTAGGTCACGCGGCGCGAAAACGTCGCAGATCCAACCGACACGAACGCATTCGGCCCGCGATTCGACCTTCCGCAGACGCGTTGACACCGCTTGAAAAAATCCACTACCCTGAATTTGGTTATTTAGGCGCAGCGTGACGCGCGTCGTTTCTTACTCCAGGGGATCCTCAGATGAAAAAGTCCACCAACTATATGATTTGGAGCATCGTGCTCTCGACTGCATTCGCATTCAGCGCCGCCTGTAGCGGCGATGGGGACAGCAGCGGCGATGGCGATGGCGACGGCGACGCAGGCGGCGAGTCAGGTGGCGACGGCGACGGGGACACCAATGGTGACGGCGATGGCGACGCAGGCGACGGCGACGGCGACGCAGGCGACGGTGACGCAGGCGACGGTGACGGCGACGCAGGTGACGGCGACGGCGACATGAACGTGGGCGGGCAGGGCGGCTCGATGTCGTCCATGTGCGACGAATGTCCCGATGACGGCGACCCCTGTACAGAGGACGCCTGCAATCCCGAGACTGGCGAGTGTGGCATCCCCCGCACGGGCAACTCCTGCGACGACGGCATTTTCTGCAACGGCGCAGACACGTGCGAGGAGGGGGAATGCACGGGCCACGAGGGAGATCCTTGCCCGGAGACCAGCTGCAATGAGGGCAAGAACGCGTGCGAATGCAGCGACAAGTCCCATTGTCAGGGCGGCGACCTCAGCGAGCACAAGCTGGGAGAGGACGGCGAGTGGGGCACGATCATGGTGAACGAGACCTGCGAATACAGCAGCTTCTGCGACGAGGAGTGCACCTGCAGCTACGTCAAGACCACCTACGAGTGCGTGATGGGTACTTGTGAGGCAACTGTCGCACCGGGTAATGATTCCACGTGCGGCGCCCGAGACACGGACGGCACCTCTTGTGACAACGGCAGCGAGCTCTTCTGCGACGGTGAGGAAACCTGCGAAGACGGCGTTTGCACGGCGCCGGGTGACCCCTGTCTCGGAACCGACAACCCGTTCTGCAACGACGCCTCCAACACCTGTCGCGAATGCGAGGGCTCCGGTGACAACTCCGTAGGCTGCAACGCGACGCAGAGCGAACATTGCTGCCGAGGGACTTGCTACGCGTCGGACCAGCTCTGCATTAGCATTGGACAGAATCTGACGCTCCAGAACTCGGGCAACCTGACGCTCCAGAACTCGGGCAACTTCACCCTGCAGAACTTCCAAACCGTTCAAAACTTCCAGACCCTGCCCTAAAGCGTAGCGAGACAGGAAGAAATGGCGCGGGCCCACCCGCCGCCGATTGAGAAACCCGCGCGACGCAAGTCGGCGGGTTTCTTCATTGAAGAGGCGCAGCAGCGCCCCGCCCGCAAGGCGCCGAGGGTCGCCACTTGAGTCGCCCCCACTGCACGAGCTCCAGAGCGAACACCACCATCGTCGGCATTAGCGCAACTGCATAATACCAGTGTCTGTGTTCGACGTCAGGGACGACGATGCCAATCACCTGGGTGAAGAGCGCAAAACCACAGAGCCACCAGAGAGCGCGCTTGCGTCGGAAGGCAACCGGCAAGAGCAGCACCAGCCACATGTAGTCGTACGACGTCATCTCTTGCATCGAATAGAGGAGAGGCCCCGCCGCAAGCGCACTGATCCAAGGCGAGCGCAACGTCCAAACGGCCCAGACCAGGACCCCCAACGAAGCGACAATCGCAAAGATCCACAGAGGTTTCCGCTCCCTACGGGTGATGTGCACCGTCTCGCGCCAGGGCTGAGCCGGGTCGGTCAATCGGGCGTCGACGAGATCAGCCGTCCCCTTCCCTGGCCCCAGAGACAGCAGGTGAGGCAATCCCATCCGATTGCTGGCGGGGGCATCGGCATGAGCTAAAATGACGTCGACGAAGCGCGCGAACGGAGCCGGACCGTAGGAGATGAGCACGGTTGCTGAACCCATTGCCACCGTCAGCGCAAAGCCGCCGAGAGCCCGCCTTGCCTCCGTGGAAAGGCGTCGTGCCCGAATCCACTCGCTGATGTAGTAGAGGCCGAGGCCGCCCAAGAGGACGAGGGGAAAGAGGCGCAGTAGCGCCGCCACCGTGAGCGCGGCCGTCCCGCGTCCGTGACACTTCTGCTTCAAGAGAGCGAGCCCGATGCACGAAAGGGCGAACCACACGTGCCGCCCCAAGCCCCCCCCCACCCAGTTGTAGCTCCAGGGGTCTGCAACTTGAATCAAAAGGGCCGCGACCGCGGCAACTGGGAGACCGAAACCCCACGTCAACGCGAACACCGCCACGAGGAGAGCCATGCTGTCGATCTGCGCAAGGACTCGAAGGGTCCTCTTGCTCGCATGAGTTGGCGTGGTCACGGCGCTGAGCCAGGTCGCATGAAACGGGGTGGCATTGAACCCATGGTCGCCCACGACATGCTCAAACGGAGGGTTTACCATGATTGCCCGGAACGCGTCGAGATCCCGGTTGAATTCCCTCCACTCGTCTTCCTCGAATTCCGCCCGACATCGCCCCGCCTCAGTGTCGGTCCAAGAGAACGGATACATCGTATTGTCGTCGAGATCTCGAACGTAAACTCCCTGGTAGCCGTCAGTCCTTCCACGCTCCCTGTCCGCCTTGGCGATGCACCGGTACAAATCCAGGTATCCCAGCTCTTCGTAGTACTTGGAGCCGACGTAGTAGTGAAACATGTCCCACGTGTGGATGAGCGTCTTGCCCTGGAACTGGCCGAAGTGGGTCCACCCCAGGGCGCTCATGGCGATGACCGAGTACAAGACGCCGTCTCTCCATCTACCTCGCAGGCGGGGCGCCAACACGAAGACCAGAAAAAGCCCAACGAGTGCGACTACGAGCTTCCCCGAGAAGGCGTTGTACGTCGCCACGGCTTCGGGGTTTGCCACGCGAGAGAGACGCAGAAGACGAGCAGGTGGCCAAGGTGAAGGAAGTCTGCAGTACGCCCGAAGCTCGGAAACGGCGTAAGCGCCGTCTCCGCCTCGCGCAACGACGCGCAGAAAACGAACTTTCTCGCCCGGCCCACGGAGCGAGCGCGATTGCAGTCCGCTCGCCTCGGGACGTGGAACTTCCCAAAGGGTCTCGAACCGCTTGCCGTCGAGGGAACCGAGGACCAAGTAGGAATCGTCATGATCCGCCTGGATGTCGAGCCCCCCAATCGAGGTCAGCTCGCTGAGCTCCCACGTCACGTGCGGCTTCTTCCCTGAGAAGATGGCAGACTCGTGAACCCCATGTGGACTGCCGTCAGGCGCCGTCCAACCGTCGCTCAAGCGACTCGGATAGTTCACCCCCCGCGATTCGACGATGGCAGCGCTCTTGAGGACGTTTTCGTCTCCACATTCGGCCAGGGCCTGAACTGGAGCGAAAAGCCCAGCGACCCATGCGGCCCACATCAACACTCGAAGAAAGAACCCATTGACCCCTGCCATGCCGATGACAGCCTCATATCACGACACGGCGCGAACACGGCAAAGCCCGTTCCGTCCCTCGTCGAGGTCCGCCCCCAGCCCCACCTTCACTCCGACTTTTCGTGGGGCAGAGGCCAGGCTTCGATAATCGGCACGCGCGTACCGCTCCCCGATTGCCGAAAGGCACGCCGGCAGTCTTCGAGGGAAAGCCGGCGCGGTCCGAAGATAGTAGAATCGGCGGCGTCCGCGTCCATGAGTGAGCTCGGCGTGTCGACTCCGAAGTCATCCGGGTGCCCGGGCAGGTCGAGTAGGACGTGACCGAGCTCGTGCGCCAAGGTGAACGATCGAGCCCCGGCTCGTACTCCGGTGCGGTCCAGAATCAAAGCCGCCTCCAAGCTCCCGCCCGGTGTGTGAATGAACGATTCCCCAATGCGCCCGACTCCGCTGAAGAGCGGGACGACGATGAGCTCGATGGTCGTGGGATCGTCGTCGCTCAGAGCCCGGAGCAGATATCTCTCCTCGGGAGTACCGGTTGCGGCATTGAGATCATCGAAGTGCTCGAGTCCGTCGGCCAGATCGAGATGCGCTCGACAGACACCCAGAGACGGGTCGTCGCTCAGACCGCTCGGTGGAACGTCGAGCTCCGCCGGCTCACCTCGCGCACCGGAGACGACCAAGTCATAGCTCGCGAGGGCTGCATCGCCCGCGCGAGCGTTGGCAAACACCCGCACCGAAAACCCCAGCTTCCGCACGGTCGCCGCCAAGCGAGGAGCGACCGACGCGGGAACTTCACCGGGGTGCGTTCCCAGGAAGGCCTCCTTGCCCCCGAGCTCGAAACGAATCGTCCCTCCAGACGCCGGGAGGGCGCGCCCACATCCGACCGTGATCATCGAGAGGACCGGCGGATCGACCACGTTCACCTCTGCGGCCGTCACATCCCCGAGCGTGACGCCACACTGGCCCCACATCCGACTCGCGGAGGCAATTTCGTCACGCAGCACCGCCTGAGCTTCTTCGACATTGGTGCCGACGGCCGGCGGCCCCCCTTCGAATGTGGAAACCACCGCGGCTCGGATCTTGACGCGGTGGCGTCCGGGCTGCCCCGGCCCGAGCGCGCGCGGCCCCAGCACAGGCACGCGATGGACTTCGGCTCCTTCGAGTTCGAAGAACAATTGGCCACCGATTTCGCCTAAAAGCGCTCGCCCGGCGATGCTCGGGTGTCGGCGCTCGGCGAGATCGGTGACCACTCGCAGCTCGGGTGAGCTCGCGCAAACGACATCTTCGCCGGGGAATCGTAGCTCCTCAGGACACTCGCTAGATAGAAGTGGAATGTTCCGGGAGGAGTCCGCGTACGTTCCCGCGGCGTTGAGCGATACTGCCGAGACCAGGGCGGGCAGGGAATCTCGGGGTCCTGCGACGACGAGCCGCGTCGTCTCATCCGATTCCGCGGGCGGGGGACCGAACACGAGCTCTGGAGGGACACTCCGAGTGGGCGACGCCCGATCGGAAATCTCTCCGTCCGCAGAAAGAACCGCAGAGCGCACGACCACGATCGACAGAGGTGCCGCCCGGAGCGAAAGCTCGTACACTCCGGGCGCCGCCGGCTCGAGACGGATGCCGCCGAGCGAGGGCTTTCGCCCCGGCTCGATCGGTCGTCCCTGGAGGTCGAGCCAACGAACAGCACCCCATCGAGGCGCCCGCGCCGTGACCGAAAGCTCTCGCGTGAGCACCAAGGGCAACTCGGTAGGCGGCACCTGTTTTCCGCCGACTCGCAGAGCCAAGACGCGTGGAGGATGCCTGTCGCTCTGAGCAGAAACCTCCGGGGTCGCCCCTGCCCCTGACCACAGCACGCCTAGGAAGCAGAACAACCGGACGAAGGCTCGAGGACTCACGCGCCTCAGCGTATCACAAGCCGCGACCACCCCGCAGCGCACCCGTCTGTTGCCGCTTCCGTCCAAACGGCTAGCTTCCCGACATGCTCAGTGAATCGGAGTACGTCGAACTCGCCCAAGCGGAGCTCGCCCACCTCGTCTCGGCGCTCGACCGTCTCGAAACCGAGCTCCTGGATTGCGAACTGGAAAACGACATCCTCACCCTCGAGTTTTCCGACGACACCACCTACGTCATCAACTCGCACCGAGCAGCACGGCAGATCTGGATGGCTGCCGAGCGCACGGCCTGGCACTTCGACTGGGAGCCGCAAGAGAAGCGCTGGATTGCTCAGAAGACTGGGGATGAACTCTGGGACACCGTGCGGCGCGTACTCGTTCCCAAGCTCGGCGCGGCTCTCGTCCAGGGAGCCGTCATCAAAGATCCGTCGTGATGATCCGCCCCCCCGACTTGGCTGGGGCAGGAGCTGGGGCAGGAGCCGGTGCGGGACGGGGAGCAGGAGCGGCGGCTGGTCGTGGCGCTGGCGCCGGGCTCGGACGCGGGCGGACTGCTGTCGCCGCGGCCCGCGCCGCCTTTTCCTTCTCCTCCGCTTCCCTCGCCGCGGCGGCGGCGCGCGCCTGAGCCTCGAGATCATTTTTGTTCTTCTCGGCTTCAGCTCGCGCCTCTTCCGCCTTCTTGCGAGCTTCTTCCGCCTTGGCCTTCTCTTCTTCGAGCGCCTTCAGAGCGGCCTGTCGTTCCTCCTCGGCTTTCTCAGCGGCCTCCTCCGCGGCTCGCTGCTCCTCGGCCGCCGCCGCTGCGGCCGCTTCGTCCTCGCCTCCCCCACCGGAGACGGCCAAGACGATCCCGACGACGGTAGCCACACCCACGAGCCCGCCTGCGATGAGAGCAAGCGGTGGCCCCTTCTTGACGGGGATCCCCGCCGAGGTGTTTTCACCCTCCCATGCGCCGGGGGTCGCCGTCTTTCCGCCTTGGTATGCGCCCTGCGCCGGTGTCTGCCCGAAAGGGGTCTGCATGGATCCATCGGGAAGAGCCGTCTTGTCGAAGCCATCAGGTGTCCCGACGCTCACAGTCTGGCCAGCCGGCCGCGCCGCGCCGCCCAGCCAGCTCCGCAAAGCCTCTTGGAAGTCCGCGGCCGAGGCGTACCTCTGCTCCGGGTCTCTCGCCATCGCCTTGTTCACGATGGAGACGAAGCTCGGGTCGATGCCAGGAACTTGCTCCTCCAGCGGAGGCGGGGTCTCCAGCACGATCTTGAAGAGAAGTTCATTGAACGTCTCCGCTTGGAAGGGAACGTGTCCGACGACCGCCTGGTAGAGGATCACCCCCACGGCATACAGATCGACGCGATGGTCGACGGCTTTGCCCCCTTTGGCTTGTTCTGGGGCCATGTAGTACGGCGTTCCCATCACGGCACCCGTACGGGTCATCGAAAATTCCCCGCCCATCGTGTTGAACTTCGAAATCCCGAAGTCCACGATCTTCACGAAGTCCTGCTTTCCTCCTCGCGTTGCGAGGAGGAACACGTTGTCGGGCTTGAGGTCGCGATGAATGATGCCTGCATTGTGGGCGGCCTTCAGGCCTTCCAGCATGTCGACCATGAGGAGCGCGATGTCGCGGGGGGCCATCCGACCGCGCTCGATGCGTTCGTTGAGAGCCTCTCCGTCGAGAAACTCCATCACCATGAATCGTTCGCCGCCCGGCAGGTCCCCGAGGTCGAGAACTTCGACGATGTGCTCCGACCCGATGTGCCCCGCGGCCTGAGCTTCGCGTTCGAATCGCGTCATCGCCTCGTCGTTCGAAGCGACATCTCCATGGAGCACCTTGATGGCGACGCGACGGTGGATCCTCGTATTCTCCCCCTCGTAGACGGCTCCCATCCCGCCCTCTCCGAGGAGACGAATGATCTTGTATTTGCCGTCGATGACATCGCCGATTTGGAGGCCCATGGGGCCCGCATCATGTCTTACATGCTCTTTGCCATGCAAGCTCCACGTAGATTTCACTGACACCGCAACCTCTACGTCCACGGAGGCCCCCCGGCACCGTTGTTCGGCGGCCTCCTTGCTATTGGAGCGGGACCGTCAGAAGCTCAAAACCGTGAGGGATAGCGCGCGTCGCGGGACATGACCCCTGAGACCCTATTGCTCGTTTTCAGCCTTCGGACTCATCACCACGATATCGAATCATGAACTTTGCATTCTCTTCCTCTAGGACCGCCCGAGCTGCGGTGCGGACAGCAACGCCCTGGGTCGCCCTCGCCTTTTTGATGTTCCTGACGAGCGCGACCCTCGCCCAAGAAGACGCCGATTCGTCCGAGGGGGCGGACACCTCAACGGAAGGCGAAGCCGACACGGGCAGCGAAGAGGTCACCATCACGGACAAAGCGCGCGCTCACTTCAAGGCCGGTGTGAACCTCCTGCAGGACCCGGACGGCGCTCGCTACGAGGAGGCCTACGCTCAATTCCGGGCGGCGTATGACGAGTCCCCCTCCTGGAAAATCCTGAGCAATCTCGGGATCGCAGCCATGAAGCTCGAGAAAGACGGCGAGGCGATTGACGCCTTCCGGGGCTACTTGGAGGAAGGCGGTGACAGCATCAGCGAGGCCGAGCGCCAGCAGACTCAGCGCGACCTCGAAACCCTCGAAGCCAGCGTGGTCACGGTGTCGATTCAGGCTTCACCCGAAGGCGTGAAACTCCAGGACGAACGCGTCACCAACCGAGGCGGGAACGTGACGAACCATTACATGGTCAAAGATGGGAGCATCGAGCTTCGGATCCGACCGGGGAACCACAAGATCACTGCAAAACTCAAGGGCTATGAGGATGCCGTTTGGGAGTTCAACGCCGCGGCGGCCTCCCAACACGAGCACTCTTTCGTTCTAGAGCGCCCCTCGACAGGCCAGGCGCCAGGATCAGGACCGGTGGACTCCGGGGCGACTCACCGACCTGTCCCCGTGAGCGTGTGGATTGGCGCCGGGGTCACGGGCGCCCTTTTGGCAGGCTCGGTGGGCACCGGGATCGTCGCCCTCGGCAAGAACACCGAGTACGACGACGCGAATCAGGAAGGAGACCCTGAACGCGACGACCTGCGCAATCAGGTCAAAACCTTCAACCTCGTGACAGACATCTTGCTGGGTGGAGCAGTGGTGGGTGGAATCGTGACCACGGTTCTCTATGTGACTCGCCCTTCGGTCCCCACGAAGACGGGCGTGCGTGTCGAACCCCTCGTCGGTCCGAACGTCGCTGCGATGAGTTTGAGCGGGGAGTTCTAAAAATGAAGACCCAGAATTTGGCTTCGCTTGGGGTTTGCATCTCCTTGTTCTTTGGTTGTTCGGTCATCAACGCGCCGGAAGAACTCATCGCCGTGGATGGTGATGGTGATGGTGATGGCGATGGGGACGGTGACGGTGATACCGGCGACGGCGACGCTGGTGACGGGGACAGTGGCGACGGCGACGGCGACATGGGAGGCACCTCGGGCGACGGCGACGGCGACAGCGACACGGGCGGCACCCCCGGTGACGGTGACGGCGACATGGGCACAGGAGGCATGTCTGGCGACGGCGATGGGGACCTGCCCGTCGAGCCGGAGCCACCGACGACCGGCTTGATTGTCATCGCTGGTGAGGAGCCCAGCTCGACGGACCGGGTGCTCCTGACGCTCCGCGCCAGTGACGGGACTGAACTCGATCGCGAGGTTCTCCGTGCCGTGACTCTCGCCTACGATGAGGCGCCCGATCGACTCTTGTGGTTCATTTTTACGTCCGCGCGCGTCGATCCCGGCGCAAATACTCTCGCAGGACTCGAGGTTCGTTACTTCTTCGACGACACGAACACCTGGACGACCCTGAGTTCGGCGTCCGCACTGCCGCCCCCTCTTTTACGTGGCGATCTCGGTGCAGCTCCAGGTCCGTCGACAACGGCGGCCTTCCGCCCCGTGGTCCTCAACGACCGGCTCGTCTACGTCTCGCAGATCGTCGATAGCGGAAGCCCACGCCAGGCGGTCACCATTTTGGACACCTCGGATCCGACCGACATCGTCGTCCAGGACTCCATCACGGTCCCCGATGGCGAGTCCATCATGGGTATCGTTGGTCGTCGTGGCACTGAGCTGAATCCCGACGCCGACGGCGGGTCCATCAGCATCATGGTCCGGCGGAACTGCTCGGGCTCGATGGCCGAGACCTGCGATCTGGTCGCTCGACCCGTCACGATTTCGGGCAACATCGCCGAACTGTCCCCCGACAACTTTGGTCCCTTCCAGGGGATCCCCGCCTTTGCGAGCACCCCCGTACTCGAGAGCAGCATCGCGCGACCCTTCAAGGACGTCGTCGACAGCCTCGGGGCCTACGCGCTCAGCTTCGACCCGAGCTCCAACGATCCACGATGGTGGCAGTTCGATCCTGCCGACCCCGCATCGAAGGGTTCGCCGCGCACACTGGGCACGGCGACCTCAAGCAGCTTTGCCGGATTCGCCATTTCCGAGTGCTTGGCCGCGGGCGCCGCGGCGGACGCGGCAGCGGGAACCTTGTCGGGAGTCCATTTGGCCAACGCCTCGGTCCTCCCCCTGGCTACGATGGACGGCATCATCGCCCAAGACATTCAGGTGGAGCCCTTCCGCCGCAACGTCCTTGCGATACGGCCCGCGGGTTCCGCTTGGCCCACGGTGGCGGCATTCCAGATCGAGAAGATCGGGTCGGGGGCGAGCGAGCAAGTGTCCCTGGCACGCCGGCTAGCTTGGAGCGCTCCAGACGACGTTGATCCGCTGGCGTTCGCGGTGCGCCGCGCGGCGGTCGTCGGCTGCGACTTATGACCCAGGCCTCAATCTAGCCCTTGCAGCCGCGCGTCGTCCACAAGCTCCACGGTTTCGTCGCCTCTCGCGGAAGCGCCGGTAGGCGTGCGTACGCTACCCCGAGGCAAAAGGCGTTAGGCCTCCCGTCACCGCACGGGCGTCTCGAGTCTAAAGAACGCCGTCGGCCCCAAAACGATTGCACCCCATCCCGAAACCCGGCAGAATTCGCTGAGATTTTCCGCGGCCGATTCAGGACTCGGACCACAGGAGCAGCTCTTATGAAACTTCGCAATTCGTTACTCACGCTTCTTGCTCTCAGCACTTCGTTCGGCCTCACAGGCGCTTGCGGCGGGAGCGACGATAACGCCGCCGGTGACGGTGACGGTGACGCGGGCGACGGTGACGGTGACGGTGACGCGGGCGACGGTGACGCCGGCGACGGCGACGGCGATGGCGGAGATGGCGATGGCGACGCGGGCGACGGCGACATGGGCGGCGCGACTGGAGACGGTGACGGGGAGGTCCAGGTCGTGGACTGCACCGTGGAAGAGCAGGCGGACGGCTCGGCCCTCATTTCCTGTCCGGACGGAACCGAGCTCGTCATCGAGCCGACGGAGGTCGGAAGCATGGAGGACTGTCTCGTCGAGAGGTCTGCGGAAGGCACGTTCACGGTCACATGCGAAGGAGAAGATCCCGTCACGTTCGATCCGACACCGCCTACGCCCGCGCTTCTGAATCGAGCTCTGGTCAAGGAGGGTGCCAACCTCTTGGTTGTCGAGTTCTTCGACGGGGGCGTGCGCCGTGTCCGCGTGCCCCTCCCCGACACGGCGGGCAGCGTGGGCTTCTACAGCCTGTCTCCTGACAAGTCTGCCGTGGGATACGCGTTCGGCGGCGGTCTTCACGTCGTAGACCTCTCCGGTGACCAGCCGAGCCAGCCGCTGAGAGCGGACGATGGAGGCGTAGACGGCAGCGGGGGCGTGGCCTTCTGGCAGTGGGCTGGCAACTCCGGCGTCTACTTCAGCGGCGATCTGGAAACGGTCGATCAATACGAGATGTTCTACGCCACCTTTGACGGGACCACCGTGGGCGAGCAACAAAAGCTCAGTCCTCCACTCATCGCAGAGGGAGATGTCGTGGTCTCCAGCGAGACCAACCCGGTGGCGAGCGATGCAGGTGTGGCGTTCATCGCTGACGATCAGGTGGATGGTCAGTACGAGCTCTTCTACGCGGACGTGACCGAGGACCCCCCAGTCACTACGCGAGTGAATGGGTCGTTGTCCGCGGGCGAAGCGGCCGTCTTCCCCTCCCTACTTGGGCCAGCGGGAGAGACTCTCGCCTTCCTGCAACTGCCCGATATCCAGGGGACGCCCCAGATCTGGGACATCATGGTCTCGGACGTTTCGAGCGGGATCCCCAGCATGGCGCGGCAGGTCAACGAAGATTTGGACGGTGATTCGCTCCACAGCGTTTCGTATTCCAGCGACGGCACCAAGCTGGCGTACGCGCGCCGCTCAGGAGGGACATCGACCGTCATGGTGGCTGATGTCTCTGGCGGCCTCCCCAGCTCCCCACAGCCGACCAATCTTTCGGGGCCGACGACTGGCCTGCAGACAGCGTTTCACACTGGAAATGCCTATCTCACGGCTTACGGTGATTTCAACACGGCCGCCCAGTACGACCTCTACGCCATTGACGTCTCAGGCAATCAGCCTGCAGATGCCATCAAGCTGAACCACAACCTCGCGGCCTCGGAGAACCTTTTTTCCCCCCAGCTCAGCCGGGTCAGTGAGCGGGTGGTTTACGGTGCCGGACAGTCCGCATCGACGGAGCTCTTTGTCGTGAACCTCGATGGCACCGGACGGGAGAGGATCGACCACGGGCCGGCAAACGGGCAAACTCTGGCGGCCGTTGGGTTCGCCACCGAGGCGGACACCTATCTCTATCGCGTCGCCGAGGGGAGTACCGACATCGCCGCCTACGCCATCGACTTGACGGCGGATCCGATCGAGGCAGAGCCAGTCTTCGACTCGGGCGGCGCCGACATCACCTGGTGCGGCCTCAGCCCCGATGGCTCGCTCTCGGTGTGCGCGGCAAACGGGGGGCTTTACCAGGGACCCGACATCACGATGGCTCCGATTGCGACCTCCTCCAGCTTGCTGTTCCTCGACTGAAGCGAATTCCTCGCACGGCAGGGAGACATTTTGCGCGCTGCGCGCAAAATGTCTCAAGTCTAACCCGTTGATATCGCTACACTTTTAAGGGAACCTGGAAACGGTTGGGGCTCCCGCGCGGCGCGGTTTGCCCCCACCCGTGCCCTTTTCTATAGCCCGGTGGGCCGCAGCCGTGCTGGCACGGCCTCCCCCGGAAACCGCGCATGTCTAGCCCCTTCGTCAAAGTCTCCCCTCAGGTCCAGTTCGCGCAAGAGGAGCACTCGATCCTCGAACTCTGGGAGACGCTCGACGCCTTCCACGAGTCGAACCGCAGGCGCGCAGGACAGGAGCCGTTCGTTTTCTACGACGGCCCCCCCTTCGCCACTGGGACACCGCACTACGGGCACCTCCTAGCCGGTACGATCAAAGACATCGTACCTCGCTACTGGAACATGCGGGGGCGCTACGTCGAGCGGCGCTTCGGTTGGGACTGCCACGGGCTGCCCATCGAAGCACTTGCTCAGGAGGCGCTAGGACTGTCGGGGACCGCGCAGATCTTGGAGAAAGGCGTCGACGTCTTCAACGAACAATGCCGTTCGATGGTGCAGACGTACGTTGCCGAATGGCGCAAGACGATCACGCGGATGGGGCGCTGGGTCGATTTCGACAACGACTACAAGACGATGGACCCCGAGTTCATGGAGACCGTCTGGTGGGTCTTCAAGAAGCTGTGGGATCAGGGGCGCGTCTACAAGAGCTACCGCATCATGCCCTACAGCTGGCGGCTGGCGACGCCGCTTTCGAACTTCGAGGCGAATTCGAACTACAAGGACGTCCAGGATCCGGCCATCACCATCCGGTTTCGGGTCGAAAGTCTCGCCAAGGAGGGCGAAGCAGCGCACGCCGCACTTTCGGCGCTCAGTGCTCCCCAAAAGCAAAACAAGCTTTACCTGCTCGCCTGGACGACGACCCCGTGGACGCTCCCGAGCAACCTCGCGCTCTGCGCCGGACCCGACATCGATTACGTCGCCGTTACGGTGGATGGCGGAGACGAGGTGTATTTGTTGGCCGAGGCACGGGCACGAGCCGTCTTCAAGAAGCAACAGCTACAGGAGGTGGCGCGGCTGAAAGGCGCGGATCTCGCGGGCATCACCTACGCTCCGCTTTTTTCGTTCTTCGCCGGCCGCGACAATTGCTTTCAGGTGCTCACGGGTGATTTCGTCACGACCAGCGATGGTACGGGCATCGTTCACTTGGCCCCAGCCTACGGCGAGGACGACTTCGCCGTTTGCAAGGCGGCAGGCATCGAGCTCATCGACCCGCTCGACACCGAAGCCAAGTTCACGAGCCTTTGCCCCGACTACGAGGGCCAATTCTGCAAGGATGCCGACAAGCAAATCATCGCTGATTTGAAGGCGGACGGGCGTCTCATCAAGCAGGAGACGATCGTGCACAGCTATCCGTACGACGATCGCACGGACACTCCCCTCATCTACCGCGCCATCGAAGCTTGGTACGTGAAGGTGGCGGACATGCGATCGGATCTCGTGGCGCAGAACGACTCCGTCGGTTGGGTTCCGGAAGCGGTCGGCAAGAATCGTTTCGGCAACTGGCTGAAAGACGCGAACGATTGGAACATCAGCCGTAACCGTTTCTGGGGCAGCTGCATCCCGATTTGGATCAATGTCGACGACCCGGACGACATGATCTGCGTCGGTTCGACGAAGGAGCTCGAAGAACTGAGCGGGGTAAAGGTCACCGATCTTCACAAACACTTCGTCGACGAGGTCGTCATTCGCAAGGATGGCAAGACTTACAAGCGCACTCCCGAGGTACTCGATTGTTGGTTCGAGTCGGGGGCAATGCCCTACGCCCAGCAGCACTACCCCTTCCGAGATGGGGATGAGGGGAGCGGCGGGGACGACCGGTTCCGCGCGTTTTTTCCTGCGAATTTCATCGCGGAGGGGCTCGATCAGACGCGCGGGTGGTTCTACACGCTGCTCATCTTGGGGACGGCGCTCTTCGACAAATCGCCTTACCAAAACGTCATCGTGAACGGACTCATTTTGGCCGAAGACGGTCAGAAGATGTCCAAGCGGAAGAAGAACTATCCGGACCCCAACGACACGATTGAGGAGTACGGGGCAGACGCTTTGCGCGCTTACATGATTGACTCACCCGTCGTTCGTGGAGAGCCGCTCAAGTTCAGCGAACGCGGGCTGAAAGAGATCGTGCGCACGGTCGTGCTCCCCTATTGGAACGCGCTTTCGTTCTTCACCACCTACGCAAGCGTCGACGGCTACGACCCGCGGTCCGCCGAGTGGAGGGCCCCAGCGGTAGCCGAGCGTCCGGACATCGACAGGTGGGCGCTGTCCGTGCTGCAGAGCCTGGTGCAGGACGTCAACGCGGAGATGGAGGGCTATCGCCTTTACACAGTCGTCCCTCGCCTCGTTCGCTTCATCGACGACTTGACCAACTGGTACATCCGCCGCAGCCGACCGCGCTTCTGGAAGTCCAGTGATCGTCGCGACCAGGCTGCCGCCTACGCGACGCTGTACGAGCTTCTGACGACTTTCGCCAAGGTTCTGGCCCCTTTCATGCCGTTCGTGACCGAAATGGTGCACCAACGGCTGGTCGTGACCGTCGATCCCGACGCGCCCAAGAGCGTCCATTTTTGCGATTACCCACAGGCGGACACCGCTCTCATCGACGCGCCTCTCGAGGCTCGGATGGCGGCCGCGCGCGAAGTCGTGGTCCTCGGGCGCAAGCTCCGCGAAGATCACAAGGTCAAAGTCCGACAGCCGCTCTCGACGCTCACGGTGGTTCACCGCAGCACGGAGCTACGCGCTCAGGTGGGCCAGATGGCGTCGCTCATCGCAGAAGAGCTCAACGTCAAGTCGGTGGAGACCGAGGCAGACGAGAGCCGATTTACTTCGGTTTCGGTCAAACCGAACTTCAAGACCCTCGGTAAACGATGTGGGAAGAAGCTCGGAGAGATCAAGAAGGAACTCGAGACCTGGGATGCGGAGCAAGTTGCAATGCTCGAAGCCGGCACGCCCATCGTCGTGGAGGGAGAAGCGATCGCCCTCGACGACGTCATTCTTCAACGCTCGACGAAAGGTGACGCGGCTGTCGCTACGAACGGGCACATCACGGTGGTCTTGGACACGAAGGTCACAAGCGAGCTTCGCTCCGAGGGCACCGCACGCGAGTTCATCAGTCAAGTGCAGGCGGCCCGCAAGACGGCAGGTCTCGAGGTTTCCGACCGAATCGCACTCACCTTTTCCTGCGACGATGAAACGGTCAGTGCGTCTCTCGAGGAGCACGCGCCCACAATCTCTACTGAGGTTCTCGCGGCGAGTTTCGGAGTTGGAGACGCAGCTGATGAGACAGACGTGAACGGAGTCACCGTCAGGATTTCGATTCGAAAAGCCTGAGGAACATTGGGCTCAGATTCCGGCTCGGGGCCGGTCAGCGGTGGATCCCCAGATGCTCCAGCAGCGCTACCGGGGACGTCCCCTCGCGCCAAACGGCGCCGATTGCGGCCACCCCGCAAGCGCCCGCGCCCGTGCTCATTTTCACCTGGGACGGGCCCACCCCGCCCAAAGCGTAGGTGCGCACGTGGGGCGCGCGGCGCGCTACGTCCTCGATCCGCTCCCGGAGGCCTTTCTCTCCCAGGGCGGGTCTTCCTTTGCGGGGATCAAATGCCGGTGAAATCCACAGGGCATCGATGCGCGCCCAGTCCTCGTCCGACAGGGCGTCGAGTTCGTGCCCAGCGCGCGACACACAAAGGCGCCGATCCACTCGATGAGGAGGAAGCCCCGCTGCTGGCAGATGTACGCCGTCGGCGCCCGAGAGAACGGCGACGTCGACTCGGTCAGCCACGTAGAGCTTCTGTCCCCATTTTGCGGAAACGCTTCGCAGCTCGACGGCCCACTCGAGCACGCGCCTCGCCGTCACGCGTCGCTCCCGCACGACCACCGCAACCGTGCCCGGACGAGCCAGGCGGCACAAGTCGGCGCTCTGCTCCAAGAAGCTGGGAAATCGCTCGGAATCAGTGATTGCGAACAGCCGAATCATCTCGAGACTCCAGTGGAGGCGCCCACTACCCTGTTTCGCTCTCGGGCGGCGCGCCGCGGCGAAACATCATCCAGTAGAGCGCCCCGGCGAGCAACGCACCAGTACCGTCTGCGAGTAGGTCTCCCCACTCGGCGCTCCGGTGGGGCAGGAACGCCTGCCAGACCTCGAGCAATCCCCCAAACGCCGTCGCGATGCCGATCGACGCCCAGATCTGTCGCCGGGTCTTACGCGGTTCGAAAACGAACTCGAGCGCCCGGACGTGAGTGAGTTGAATGAAGCCGAAGGCGAAAAGGTGGCCCACCTTGTCACTGAAGCGGAAGTTCGTCTCCGGGATCTCTGGGACGTGCATGCTTCCGAGGACGAAGGCGACCACGACCGAGAGTACTGCTGGAAACAGCCTGAGAACCCATCCGGGTCGTAAGAGAGGGAGTCTCTCGGGCGTCACTCGATGAGTCCAGCGGTGGGGCTGGAGGCGTTGGCGTAGGCTTGCTTCGGCATCCTCCCAGCCTTGAATGCGGCTCGTCCCGCACGAACGGCATCGCGCATCGCCGTAGCCATGAGCACCGGATCCTTTGCGTGGGCGATAGCCGTATTCATCAGGACGCCGTCGCAACCCAGCTCAAGCGCGACGGCTGCGTCACTCGCGGTGCCAACCCCAGCATCGACGATGACCGGCACCTTCGCGTGCTCCAAGATGATGGAAAGGTTGTGCGGGTTGCGAATCCCGAGACCCGATCCAATTGGCGCAGCAAGGGGCATCACAGCGGCGCACCCGAGGTCCTCCAGCTTTCGGCACACGATCGGATCATCGATACAATACGGGAGCACCGTGAACCCTTCCTTCACCAGGATTTTCGCGG
Organism: uncultured Polyangiaceae bacterium; assembly: GCA_965652275.1. Classification (GTDB taxonomy): domain Bacteria; phylum Myxococcota_A; class Polyangia; order Polyangiales; family Polyangiaceae; genus NIC37A-2. The sequence goes on from CBFGUR010000025.1 coordinate 91,519, forward strand.
CCTCGAGAGTTTGTTCGTTGTCCGGGTAGAGGGTCTTTGGATCGCCGATGACTTCCAGCTTGACGACGTCTGCAATTCCCAGTTCTCGCGCGAGCCGGAGCGTACGCAGAGCTTCGTCCGCGGTGTAGCAGCCGGCGGTGTTGGGCAGGATCGTCCACCTTCCCGATCCCAACAAGCTCATGAGGGAACCACTCCCCCGATCGTTGAGATCGACGCGTCGAAGCGCCACCGTGACCATCTCTGCACCGGACGCCACGAGCGCACGCTCGGTCTCTTCGACGCTCTTGTACTTCCCGGTCCCCACGATGAGTCGCGACTGGAACGACAAGGAGCCGATTTTCAGAGTATCGTTGGACGGAGCGTTTTCAGACATAAGCGCCTGATAGCGAGCCCTTACCGCGCCGGGCAAGTCAAATCCCCAACTAGCGGAAGCCAGCCTTGCGAGCTTCCTTGTTGGGCGGATCCACCGAGCCTGCAAAGACGTTTGCGAGACTCAGTACGAACACTTCTCCACGAATGTTTTCAGCGAAGAGCAAGGTGCCCTCCGCCTTGACCCTGCGCACCTTGGCGACATTCATCCCCACGCCTCCTTCGGAAACATGCAGCGTGAGACTTCGGTCGTCGTTCACGACGGACCAATCGCCGTCCTTCTCCGTTCCGGCTACGTTCAACAAAGCGCCCAGGTGATCGCTATCCATGGCTGAAATGTCTGTCGGGGGGACCCATAGGTCAAGCCTTCTGATACACCTGGGTTATGGGTGAGGGCGCGGCGATTCAGGTCCAAGGATTGAGCCGGAAGTTCGGCGACTTCTGGCCACTGCGCGATGTTGAGCTCGACATCCCGCCCGGATCGATCGCCGTGATCATCGGGGGCTCGGGTGCAGGGAAAACGACTTTGCTCCGCCTTCTCATCGGGCTCGATCGTCCCACATCGGGCACCATCCTCGTGGACGGTAGGGACATCACGAAGATGGGCGAAAGAGACTTGAACCGGATGCGCACGCGGATGGGAATGGTCTTCCAATACTCGGCTCTCCTCGATTCTCTCACGGTCTACGAAAACGTAGCCTTCCCGCTTCGAGAGCACCGCCGCGACCTCAAGGAACGCGAGATCCGCGAACGCGTCCGAGACAAGCTCCACGCTCTCGATCTCGGGGACATCGGAGCGCGCCTCCCTAGTGAACTCTCGGGAGGAATGAGAAAACGCACGGCGCTGGCTCGCGCTCTGATGCTCGAACCTCGTGCTATTTTCTACGACGAACCGACGAGCGGGCTCGATCCCCTTTCAGCGCGTCTCGTCGACAACCTCATCACCGAAACCCGCGACAAGTTCGGAGTCACGAGCATCGTGATCTCACACGATATGGCCGGGGCACTCAACGTCGCCGACCAAATCCACCTTCTTTCCCAGGGACAGATCGCGGCATCTGGGAGCGCCGCAGAGGTCTCGCGCGGCCTTCATCCCCTCGCCCGCGCCTTTTTCGAGGCAAGCGGGATCAAAATGAATCAAAGCCCCATCGCAACACGCGACGAGGCTTGATTGTAGCGGCGCTGACAACGCCGAGCCTCGCGGCCCGGCTCCGCGATCAGTTCTTCGCCATCGCGGCGACTTCGGCCGCGAAGTCGTCGCCCTGGGGCGTCTCGATGCCTTCGCCACGCTCGAAGCGGACGAAGGGCGTGAGCTTGGCTTCACCGCCAGCTGCTTTGGCCGCATCGGCTCGCATCTCATCGACGGTCTTCTTCGACTCGATCACGCTGGGCTGCTGGAGGAGGCAGACCTCCTTGGCCCACTTGGCGATCTTGCCCTCGATGACCTGCGGCCAGCGTGCTTCGGGGATCTTGCCCTCTTCCTTGAGCTGTCCAGCGAAGATCTCTGCTTGGGCCTTCTTGTCGTCCTCCGGGATGTCCTCGGCACTGAGGTACGGCGGAGCCATCGCAGCGATCTGCATCGCCACGTCCTGAAGAAACGGCTCGACCTTTTCGCCGGTCGCGTCCGAGTCGCACTCGGCTCCAACGAGAACGGCGATCTTGCCACCCATGTGGACGTAGCTCGTCACGCGCCCTGTCGGCACACTCAGACGCTCCCAGCGGCGGACCGTGATGTTCTCACCGAGGCGGCCCACGAGGGCCGCGCGGTTGTCCTCGATCGTGCCCTGTCCACCGGGAAACGGGCATGCACCGAGTTCGGCACCAGGCTCAGCCTTTTCGGCCGCCTCGACGCACTTGTCGACAAAAGCGAGAAAGTCTCCATTCCGAGCCGCAAAGTCGGTTTGGATGTTGACCTCGACGACCACGGCGCTCTTGTTGTCGGCAGCAACGCGCGTCGCAACCACGCCCTCGGCCGCAACTTTGCCGGCGCGCTTGGCGCTCTTCGCGAGCCCCTTCTTGAGGATGATTTCGACAGCCTTGTCCATGTCGCCCTCGGAGTCGATGAGAGCGCTGCGACAGTCGTTGAGACCCGCTTGGGTGCGCTCGCGAAGCTCCTTGACGGCTTGCATGTTCACTTGAGCCATTTGTGTTTTTCCTTCGTGTGTGACCGGTACGTTCGTATCAGCGGTAGTGCTTGTCAGCTGTTGGTGTGAGAAGTTCAGCCCTTGGGGCGGCCCGAGTAGATCACCTGAGCATCGGGACCCTTTTCGCCGCCCTTTTGCTCGCCCTTACTGCCGTCACGACGACGCGCCACGCCGTAGATACAAGCATCTGCGAGAGCGGAAGTGATGAGTCGGATCGAACGAATTGCGTCGTCGTTTCCGGGGATCACGAAGTCGACCAAACCGGGGTCGCAGTTGGTGTCGGTGATCGCGACAATCTTGATCCCGAGCTTGCGGGCCTCCTTGACGGCGATGGTCTCCTGAGCCGGGTCGACGATGAAGAGAACCTGAGGAATCGCGCTCATTCCCTTCATGCCACCGATGTGCTTTTCGAGGCGCGCGCGCTCCTTGTCGAGCTGAACCGTCTCCTTCTTGAGGAGCTGGTCGTAGGTGCCGTCCTCACGCATGCGCTCCAAGTTGCGGAGACGCTCGAGGCCGGTCTTCATGGTGCGGAAGTTCGTGAGGGTTCCGCCGAGCCAACGGTTGGTGACGTAGTACATCCCAGCACGCTCGGCCTCGGACTTGATGATCTCCTGAGCTTGACGCTTGGTGCCCACGAAAAGCACGTTCCCGCCGCGGGAAACGGCCTCTGCGATGAACGAGCACGCATTTCGCGCAAGCTGAGCGGTCTGGTCGAGATCGATGATGTGGATCCCCTGGCGAGCGCCGTAGATGTACGGCTTCATCTTGGGGTTCCAGCGACGAGTCTGGTGACCGAAATGCACGCCAGCCTCGAAGAGCTCGCGCACGTTGAGCGGGTTCTTCGGATCGCGCTGTTCGGCCTTGAACTCGCCCGAAGCCTCGGCTCGAGCACGTTCACCGGCGAGGACCGCCGTGTCAGCTACCGGGCTGGCTGCTCCCTGCTCGGGAACATCGAAATCAGCACGCTTGTCTTCGGAAGCGGTGTCGACCGCCGTTACTTCTTCACTCATGTTGCGCTCTCCTTCGGTTGAGACCTCCGCCCCGTGGTCGCCTCAACCCGTCGAAAACCGAAGGGCACCGAAGACGACTCCGCGCGAGGGGCGTGTGGTGTTGGTTGGAAACCGAGGACCCAAAGCGGGTCGTCGGGGGCGCGAAAGGTACGGGACGATTCTGGTCGAGTAAAGGAGTTTTCGACTCGAATCGGTTCTACCAGAGCCCACTTTCGGGGAGCTTGTCCGCTCCCGAACCGGACGACGACGGGCGTCGCTCGACCTTCTTTGGTCGGACGGGGGTCGGCTTCGGCTCAACCGCTACAGTGTCAATGGAACCCTTCACCTCGGGGACCTCATCCGCGGCTGGTTCTTGAGCTGGTTCCTGGGAACGTGCCCCTGGGACCGACCCTTCGGGGAGCGCGAGCTTTTCGGACGACGAATCACCTACCTCCGGGACATCGCTGCGAGGACCGGGTTCGGGCGACGCTACCGCGGGCGCCGGGGATGCCGCTACTGGAGCAGTCTCTGTGGGCGCCGACGCGTCCTCCAGCGTTTCGTCCGCGTCCCCCGCCCCGCTGGGCGCCATCCATTGCGACACGGCCAGGGCCGCAAGAAACGAAATGGCCGCGGTTGCGGCGATCCACTTGATGGTCGTTCGGTTCCCCGCCGAACTCCCGCCGCGCCAGGACGAGACCGGAGGGGGCGTCATCGATGGACGCCTACGCGCTGAGTCGAACCCTGGCGCCTCACCACGGCCTCCGGCCGAACGATGGCTCACAGCACTCGCGCTCACCCGATCCTCCGCAGTCCCCCACCCCAGTGTGCCGGCTGGTCCCACCGCCGGCGACCCCGCGGGCGGCGACCCCGCGGGCGGAGACCCCACGGGCGGAGAACTCACGGGCGGTGAGGAGCTCTCCGCCTCGATGTCGGACTCGTGCCCGAGGCTCACCGTAGAAGTCGCGTCGACGGCATGCTCTCTTTCGGGTACGGAAGGTGCAGCCACCGAGTCGGACCGAGCTGAAGAGACCCCGTTCGGCGTCGATGAAGCCGCTGGCTCGAGCCTGCCCGGTGCCCCCACCGTCGATGCTTCGTAGTCCCCTCCCAGGGTCGCTTCTTCGGTAGGGGTGTCGTCATCCTCGGGGAGACTCGCGAGAAGAGCGACCAATTCTCGTCGCGCGAAATCTGCAGAAATGGGACGGCTGTCTGGGCTCTTGCTCAGCCAGCGTTGGACGAGATCGGCCAGTTCCTCGGGAACCTTGGGTGCGAGGAAGTCGACCCGTTCCGGGTCTTGGCCAATGTGCGCCATCACGAGCTCGTTGGGATCCCGAATGTGCGCGAAGGGGCCACGGCCGGCGAGCATTTCGAAAAGAACGAGCGCCGTTGCGTAGATATCGGCGCGGCCATCGACCACCGTCCCCGACGCTTGCTCGGGGGCCATGTAGCGAGGTGTTCCGATGGACACGCCGCCCGCGGTCACGACCTTCGCGCTTTGATCTCGAAGCTTTGCTATCCCAAAGTCGAGGAGCTTCGTCGTTCCATCGTCCGAGACGAAGATGTTCTGTGGCTTGATGTCGCGGTGGATTGCGCCGGTTTCATGAGCCGCGTGAAGTCCAGCGAGAACATCCGCCGCAATCCCGCACGCGCGGCGCGGCCCGAGCGTCTTCTTTTCGTGCAAGATCTGACCGAGCGTCGCGCCCCGCAGATTTTCCATCACGTAGTAAGGCAACCCATCCTCGGTCTGGCCGGCGTCGGTCACCTGAACGATGTTCGGGTGTTCGAGCTTCCCGAGCGCCCGCCACTCGTTCCGGAGGCGTGCCTGCAGGTCCTTGCGCGAGGCGAGGTGTCCGTGCAGCGCCTTGAGAACGAAGGTACGTCCCAGTTCTCGGTGCTCGACGCGGTACACGCTGCCCATGCCTCCCGAGCCGATGAGCGCCTCGACCCGGTAGGAGGTCCCGGAGACCAACTCCCCCTTCTTGAACTGGCCAACGACCGGCTGAGAAGGCATCAACTCCGTCCCCTCGTCATCCGTCGAGTGCGCTCGCCCCGCGTCCCCGGATCCATCTGGACATTGTTCGGCTTCATGATCAGGTGCTTCGGACGCTTTGTCGAACCGTTGCCGGTTTTCGATGGTTTCAGTCCGAGGGGGGGCTGTCAAAGTCGCGACGGAACACCGGATAGGGCGCGAAATCGTGGACTTTTCGGAACCCCAGCTCCTCGTACAGACCCATCGGGCCTGTCCACTGTTCTTCGGCGGTCACGTCCCCGGCGCCCCGGGGGAACGCCTCCAGAGCCCTGTGGCCCTCCGCCTGGGCCCAATCTACCGCGTGTTCGAGGAGTTTCCGGGCCACGCCCCGACCTCGGAACTCCGGATCGACGAGAAAACAAACCACGCTGAAAACGCCTTCTCGATGGCCCTCGAAACAAGGGAGTCCTCGGTACAGTCGACCCTGGTAGCGTTTTTCCAGCGCCTCCGGTCGGTCGACCCGCATCCACCCGATCACCCCTGCGCCTCCCCGCACGACGAACGCCTCGAGGGCGCCTGACCGAAGTTGCTCGACGAGGCGGCGAGCGTTTTCCTCGCGATTCCCCCCACAGCGCATCTGCCAATCCCGATTGTCGCCGGCAAACTGGAAGAACTGACAGAAGCAGGGCGCGTCGCACCGCTCGAACAATGCGACGATTTCGTCGGCAAGCTCAGGCGTCGCGCCTTCGACGAGCAGGTCAGTTGAGGCAACCACCGAGCGCCTCAGGACAGCGATTCCCGAACGAGTGATTCCACGCCCGCTGCAGCCTGAAACAGGATCTCTTCGCCCAAGGGCGGTCCCAGGAGCTGGACCCCCACGGGCAACTGGACGCCGTCATCCTCCACGGTGCCCGTCGGGAGGGAAAGCCCACAAATCCCGGCCAAGCTCGCGGGAAGTGTGTAGACGTCCGCCATGTACATCGATAGCGGGTCTTCGGTGCGTTCGCCCAATTTGAAGGCGGGCGTGGGGCTCGTGGGCGCCAAGATCGCGTCGACTTCGGCGAAAGCGGCGTCGAAATCCCTCCGAATCAGCGTACGCACCTTCTGAGCCTTGGTGTAATACGCATCGTAATATCCGGCAGAGAGGACGTACGTCCCAAGCAAAATGCGCCGCTTGACCTCTTCTCCGAAGCCGAGGGAGCGGGTCTTCTGATAAAGATCGGTCAAGTTGGCACCCGCCGGCTCCTCACGCAGCCCGAAGCGGACGCCATCGAATCGCGAGAGATTGCTCGACGCTTCGGCGGTGGCCAGGATGTAATAAGTCGCGACTCCGTAGTGTGTGTGCGGTAGGCGAATGGGCTTCACCTCGCACCCTTTTTGCCTGAGCTTCTCGACGATCGCATCGATGCGCTCACGGATCCTCGGGTCGAGCCCCTCCGCGAAATACTCCTCGGGCAAGCCGAAACGCATCCCATCGATGCCTCGGTCGCACGCCTGCTCGTAGGCGCCGACGCCCGCAACACTGGTGGTGCTGTCACGCGGGTCGTCCCCAGCCATGACTTCGAGCAGCCGCGCCGAGCTGCGCACATCCTTCGAAAATGGTCCGATTTGGTCGAGCGACGAGGCAAATGCGATGAGACCGTAGCGTGAAACGCGGCCGTACGTAGGTTTCACCCCGACGACACCACAGAACGCGGCCGGCTGCCTGATGGATCCCCCCGTGTCGCTACCCAGCGCAACTGGAGCCAACTGCGCGGCAACCGCAACCGCGCTGCCTCCACTCGACCCGCCGGGAACGCGGTCCTCGGCCCAGGGATTCTTGACGGGACCGTAGGCACTCGTTTCGTTCGACGACCCCATCGCGAACTCATCCATGTTCGCCTTGGAGATGACGACCGCGCCTGCTGCTTTCAGTCTCTGAACGACCGTGGCATCGTACGGCGCTCGCCAAGGCTCGAGCTTCTCTCCGGAGCGCTGCTGGAGGATCCTGCTGCCCGCTGTGGTCGGCAAGCCGAGCGTGCAAATGGCGTCCTTCACGGACACAGGCACCCCCGCCAACCTGCCGAGGGGCTCTCCCGCCTTCCGGGCTGAGTCGAGTCGAGCCGCCGCGGCGAGGGCCTGCTCGCGCGCGATGAACGTGAGCGCGCCGAGATGCTGTTCTCTCTCGGAACGATCCAAGAACGCCGACGCAACCTCGGTCGCGGACAGATCTCCCGAAGCTACGCCGGAAGCAATTTCGATGGTGGTTTTTTCGGTGATGCTCATGACTCGTCCACGAACCCGGGAACCAGGAACCCGATGTCGTCTGCGCGCGGGGCTTGGCCGAGCGCCGCTTCCTTGGAAAGTCCCGGCGTTCTCGTGTCCGGTCTGAGGGGCGCGGAATCGACGGTCACCTGCGCCGTGGGAGGCACGTCGGTCGTGTCGAGTTCGTCGAGCCTCGTCACGTAATCGAGAAATCGACCGAGTTCGGCCGTCAGTTTCTCCACGGCTTCGTCGCTCACCTCGAGGCGGGCGAGAGACGCAATGGTCAGGACTTCTTCGCGTGTAATCGTCATAACTTGCCTCGTCCGCAGCAGGGCCAGAGGGGCAAGAGCGGTTATCAGCACCGACCGGGCACGGCAAGGTCGGCGCGTACCAGAGCAACTATTCGCCGCGGACAGGTAGCAGCCGGGAGCCGCTGTACTCGATCTATCGGCCGAAACCAGGGGCGTGAATAAGCCCAGCAGAGAGCGCGACGAAAATGGCGAACATTGCCTCCGAGCGCCTGGCGATACGCTCCCGCTCCACGCTCTCGATGACTGTCCGGACGGTGAGTCCTTCGTAGGCTCCGCCCTCGAGGGCCGTGCGCAGGGCACGGGTCTCCGGATCCGTGAATGCCAGCGAGGTCGGAGAAACGCCCGGTACCGAGAGCAGCACGCCCCCGAGAACGGGGGTGAGCGCCCGTTCGAGACGCTCGGGGCGATACCCTTGACGCAGGGCCGCCACACACATCGCCACGCTGGCGGGTTCGCGCTCGCTCACGCTCATCGGAGCGATGGAATCGTCGACGAAAACGGCCACTCGCCCCGACCTATCGTCGAACCAGCGCGCCAACCTGGCGGTGCTTTGTTCATTGAGGAGACGCGCGAGAATCGACTCCCTGAGGCGCCCTTGCCCCACGAGAAACTCCCCCAGACGTTGGTTGTGTCGCCGACTTTCACCGATTGCAGTCGCGATGTCTTTCGGCAGAGCCAGAGACGCCTGCTGCAGCATCTTGCCGATGGGTAAAAATCCCGTCGAATCGTGGGCGGCAAGGATTCTACCCTGGCAGATTTCGAGGGCGAGCGACTCGCCCCCGGAGCTGAGTTCGACGACACCGTCCCAGATCCTGCGCAGTCCCGAAAAAAGCTGCATCGGCAAAGTGATCGGAGAAAACTCGAGCTGCCAAATCGGGCGTCCCTGGGGACGCCGCGGCGCTCCCAGCTCTTGAACAATCGTTGGGAGCTCTTGGCTGATCGAAGAACCTTGGCGAGCATCGGCGCCGGCACCGTCCAAATGTCGAGGACGGTGAACCCTTCGCTGTCCCGAGCGAGCATCCTCACGCGGGAGGAGCTCGAGATCCTGCAGGAACGAAACGACCCGACGGTTGTCGAGCCCCCACCCCGCAGCTCGCGCGACATCGAGCAGAGCGGCTCGCATTTGGGCGGCGGTTGCGTAACGCTCGCGCGACTCCTTCCTCAGCGCGCGCTCCACGACGCCGCGCAGGGGCACGGGCACGTCTTGGTTGTATCGGTGCCAGGTACTGAGGTCGACGTTTACCGTGCGGCTCAACGTCTGCATCTCGTTCTTGCCCAAAAACAGCGGGCGAAGCGTCAAAAACTCGGCCATGATGATGCCCACCGAAAACAGATCCGAGCGATGCGAGACCGGCTCACCCAAAGCCTGTTCGGGCGCCATGTAGCCGATCTTCCCCTTGAGCTCTCCGGGTTGCGTCCGACGCATCACCGCCTGACTTCGAACGATGCCGAAGTCGCCGAGCTTGACGTGACCGTGTCCAGTCATCATCACGTTGCCCGGCGAGACATCTCGGTGGACGATGGCGAGGGGGTTGTTCTTCTCGTCGCTCGCGGTGTGCACGTAGTGCAGAGCGTCGAGTAGTTCGATCATCATCCCGACCAAAACTGGGATATCGAAGCGTTTCCCGGAGCGCGCCGCCTTGCGAAGCACCCGCGCAAGCGTGGGCCCTTGGACGTACTCCAAAGCCATATAGAGCTGCTGATCCACACGACCGTAATCGAGCAGCCGCACGATGTTCGGATGCTCCAGACGGCTCGTGATCCGGGCTTCGTCCCAGAACATGTCCGCGAACTCCTGATCCTCCGCCAGAGCGGGCAGAATTCTCTTGAGAGCGACCCGGCCCAGTTGCTCGTGCTCTCCAGCGAAAACCTCCGCCATTCCCCCCACGCCCAGCCGCTCGCCGAGAAGGTAGGACCCCAGCTTCTGGACACGGGTTGCGGGAATCATTCGATCCCAGCATACCAAGCGCGTGGGGGCGTGTCCTTGGCTTTATGAGGCCCAAAGGTAAGTAAGTGCGTCCGTTGGGTCCACCTGAGCAGACACGCCTACACGGCGAGCCGGGCGAATTGGGGCCGGTTTCCAGCCGATTTCGTCGAATCTCCCCTCAGCTATTTAGTCTTGCTGCATCAGGCGGTATTCCGCACCCAATGTCGAAAGACACGGATGATTCGGCGTTCACGTCGGCACAAGGCAACGGTCCCTCCCCGGTCCCTCCTCAGCACCTAGACAGAGAGCCTTCTTCCCGCTCCCCCAGACGCGGACCATCGAGACAACGGGTGGTTGCGGTCACTGGAAGCGCCGGCTTTCTGGGGTCACACCTGGTCGGCCTGCTCGAGGACGCACCGCGGGTGTCGAGCATCATCAGCCTCGATCGGCATGCGCCCACGACGGCGGGAGAAAAGACCCGCCACTTCTCGATTGATCTGACGCGGTCGAACGTGGAAGACCAAATGGCCGAGCTCCTCGGCTCGCAGGAGGTCGACACTGTCGTTCACCTAGCCTTTCATGACCGTCCGAGCCATCGCCCGGATAGAAGCCACTACCTCGAGAGCGTCGGGACGATGCGAGTCCTCAATGCGTGTCGCCGCACTCAGGTCAGCAAGTTCGTCCTTTGGAGTCAAACGGCTCTTTACGGAGCGAGTCCGAAGAACCCGTGCTTCCTCGACGAGCGCAAACCGCTTTGCGCCGATCCTGCGGAGGCCTACTTCCGTGACAAGATGCAGGCCGAGCGAGACGTGCTCGAGTTCGGGCATCCTGGGCGGGGGCGGCTCGTCACCATCTTGCGGACCGCACCCATCGTCGGACCGCACATCGACAACTACGTCGCACGTTACTTCCGGCAGCCTCTCGTACCGACGGTCCTGGGCTTCGACCCGCTCTATCAATTCCTCCACGAGGCCGACGCGGTGGCGGCCTTCAAACGCGCAGTCGACCACGACGCGCCGGGGGTATTCAACATCGCAGGTGAGGGCGTGCTCCCCCTGAGCAAGGCCATCCGCCTCGTCGGAAGACGCAAGCTGCCGCTCACGCGGCCCATGGCCCGACTCACCCTCGGCACTCTCTGGGCAGCTCGCAAGGGGGCTCTACCGCCCTCTTTTCTCGACTACATCCAATACGCATGCGTCGGGGACACCGAGCGAAGCCGCTTGCTTCTCGGCTTCGTTCCGCTTCACTCGAGCCGCGAAGCGATTGCAGATTTCGGTTCGGCTCAGAACCTGCGCGACGTTCGTTTGCTTTCGGAGACACCCGCGTGAGTCACAAGAAGAAACCGCACCACGGGCGCAGCAACACGCGCAGCGGATCGAAGCAGTCCGCTCCGCGCCCTTCGTCGTCCAAGAAGACGACCACACGCAAGACGTCGTCGAAGAAGACGACGACGGAAAAGTCCGCTCCCAGGAAGACGACCAAGGTCGCTCCACGACACCGAGGGCAAGGCTCCGCGGAGCGTCCTCCCTTACAAGCCGCGCCCAGCCTCCGCGAAGCTCCCCGGCGCAAACCGGTCGCGCAGCGAACGGAACCAGCCGAAAAAGTCGAACCGACGCAGGAGCCGCCGAGCCAGCGGTCCCCCGAATCGAACGCGCCCCCCCCTTCGGATCGAGGGTTCGACGACTCGAGGTTCGCGGAACCCTATCCCGCGAACCCGATGGACTTCGACATGCTGGGGATCGGCTCACCAGTTTTCCCACCCGGCGGATTCGATCTCGATACGGACGAGGATTCCGGCGTCTTCGAGGATACGGATGCGCCCGCCACCCCGTGGGCCGACGACCCGAGCGTGGAGATGCGAATTCGCGAGATCGAAGAGCGCCTCGACGGGTTGATGGCTTCGGAGCCGCATGAAGATCTCGACCATGCCGCGGCCCCGGAAACCCCGCGCGTGGCCCCGGCAACGGCGGACACCGCCGTCGACGCGGCGCGAGAAGTCCTGGAGAGTGACTACTACCGCCGCAAGTGGGGACGCACTTCGCTGCGGCTCCGCGAGAACGAGGTCGATGAATTCGGGATGGACCCTTCGTACGAGGAAAAGCTCCGCCCGGCTCTCAACTTCATGTTCAAGAACTACTTCCGGGTGGAGGTCGACGGGATCCGGAACGTCCCCTCGACCGGACGCGCGGTGGTGGTCGCAAATCACTCCGGCGCGCTTCCCTTCGACGGTGTGATGCTGAGGGAAGCAATTCGTCAGCGGCATTCAGGACGCGACGATCTGAGGTGGCTAGCCGAAGACTTCAGCTTCTATCTACCCTTCCTCGGGGTCACCCTGAACCGACTCGGAGCGGTGCGAGCCTGTCCCGAGAATGCCGAACGTCTCCTTAGCAAGGAGCACCTCGTGGGCGTGTTCCCCGAAGGCGCCGAGGGCATCAAAAAGCTCTATCGAGATCGATACCGCTTACAGCGATTCGGACGTGGCGGGTTCGTTCGCCTCTGTTTGAAGACGCAAAGCCCCATCATTCCGTGCGCCATCATCGGTGCGGAGGAAACGAACCCCATCGTGTACCGCTTCGACAACCTCTCGAAGCTACTCGGGCTCGACTACCTCCCCATCACCCCGACGTTCCCGCTCCTGGGCCCGCTCGGTCTGCTCCCGGCCCCGACCAAGTGGCGTATCATCTTCGGTGAGCCGATCTCGGTCGACGAATACGGCCCTCAAGCGGCCCAGGATCACGTGCTGGTTGGACGCCTCTCCGAACGCGTGCGAGCGAGCATCAATGACCTGCTCGAGACGGCTCTTCGTCGGCGAAAAAGCATCTGGCTCTGATCGAAGAGAGCGATGGGACATCAGCCCCGCAGCAAGGTCGGTCCGAGCGGATCGGTACACGGCGTGCTCGTCGTGGACAAACCCCCGAAGATGACGAGCCACGACGTGGTCTCGGCCGCGCGCAGGGCGTTTCGGACGCGGCGAGTGGGGCACGCCGGGACGCTCGATCCGATGGCCACCGGAGTTCTCGTTCTGTTGTTTGGCGAGGCAACCAAACTCTCGAGCGTGCTGACCACGGACATCAAGAGCTACGAGGCCCGGGTCGTATTCGGCGCAGCGACCGATAGCCTAGACGCGGATGGCAAGATCGTCAGCCGTAGGGAGCTCACCCCGGGATGGCTATCGGACGAGGCGCTTTCCCAGGCCCTTGCGTCAGAACGCGCGCGACGCCTGCAGATCCCGCCGATCGTCAGCGCGATCAAGGTCGACGGGAAACGCGCCTACGCCCGGGCGCGTGGGGGGGAGGAACTCGAGCTCGATCCGCGCGACGTCGAGGTCCACCAGATGACCGTGCTGTCACGCGGCGAGGACCATCTGGACGTCGCACTCCGCGTCTCCAAGGGATACTACGTGCGATCGTTCGCGCGCGACCTCGGAGACTCCCTGGGGGTCCCGGCCCATCTCGGGCGTCTCAGACGAACCCAAAGCGGTCCTTTCGATCTGAACGACGCTCATCCGACTCCCTTGCAGGGTACGGAGCCCCTAGAGTCCGTTGCAGAGGCGGCTCGCAAGTCTCTTACGGTCGTCGATGTCACGGCCGAGGGCATGACTCGTCTCGAGCAAGGGAAGCGACTCCGGCCTGAAGATCTGGCGTCACCCGCCCCGGCCCACGGACCGAGTCTGCTGGCTGCGTTTTTTGGCCCCCGCCTCGTGGCGTTGGTGCAACCTGCCGAAAATAGAGAGTTTCGCGTCAGAAGGGGGTTCAACGACCCTGCATTCGAGGCCTCCGCCTTGCGGACGCCCGGAAATCCCACGTAAATTTCCCTGGCGGGGCACGTTCCTCACGGTTATGAGCCCCCTACGAGACAGAATTGGACCCTGAACCTCCACAACCCAGTGACCTCCACGTCGCGCTGACGTTGCTCCCTGCAGTTTTTGCCGCCGGCTACGCCATCGTCAACGCCACCGCTTCGAGTCTGTCTCCCGCACGAAAGATAGCGCTCCGCGACAACCTCCAAGGTCGCGATCGCGAAGCAATGGATCGCTATTTGGTGTCGCAGCAGAAGCTCGAGACCCGGTGGCTGATGGGACGCGTAGCGGGCGTATCGGCAACGGCCGCTCTGATGGCGTGGCAGCTGGGGCATTCTGTCGCCCTCCCGTGGCTCTACGCCTGGATCGGCGCGGTCACCGCCTACGCGGTGCCAGCGGAAGTCGCTCGCCAGTTTACCCGCCCGCGGGCGGACCGCCTGTTGCCCGGCCTGCTCCGCCTCGCCCGTTTCGGAGAGCTGCTCGTGGCGCCATTTGCCGATCCTCTGCACTTCATCGGACGAACGGCTTCCGGCAACTCCCTACCCCGCGGTCCGAGCGCCACCCTGACCGAAAGCGAAGTCGAGCTCTTGGTGAACGAGGGTGAACTGAATGGGTCTCTCGATCACGAGCAGTCGGAAATGATCCGCAACGTGCTCGACTTCGGAGAGGTCACGGCAGAAGAGCTCATGGTTCCTCGCACTCAGGTCGACGCTGTGAGTGAGGCGCAGACGATGGACGAAGTCCTGGCGGAGGCGTCGCGGTCCCATCACTCCCGCTATCCGGTGTTCTCTGGCTCCATCGACAATGTCGTGGGGATCCTCCACGTCAAAGATCTCTTCCACGCAATGGTCGAAGGCCTCGAGGGAACGACCGCGCTCGATCTAGCGCGACGCCCGGTCGCCTTCGTCCCCGAGGGTCAGCTGGCGTCGACGGTCTTGAAAGAGATGCGCGCCGGGCGTCACCACATGGCCGTCGTGCTCGACGAGTTCGGCGGTGTGGCGGGGATCCTCACGCTCGAAGACCTCCTGGAAGAAATCGTCGGGGATATCCAAGACGAGCACGACGCGGACGATGCCGCTCGAATCAAGCTCATCGGCCCCCATTGCGCCGTCGTGGACGCCTCCACTCCGGTCGCGGACGTGAACCGCGCGCTCGGAACGGAGCTCCCGGAAGAGGGGGACTACGTCTCCCTTGCGGGACTGCTTCTGGAACACCTACACACGGTCCCCCCCCAAGGCTCCGAGCACGAGGTCCTCGGCCTGAAGGTGGTCATCCAGGAAGCCGACGAAAAGCGCATCGGCCAGGTCCAGCTCTCCGACGTCCCCGGTATCGCCCGGCCTCTCAGCTCGCATCCCCCAGAAGACGCCGCCTGAACGAGCTGCTGCGGACGACGACGCGTCGGTCGGCGGTCCTCAGCGTACGTACGTACGCCTGCGGCCACCTCCCTAGCGTCGCCGCCCTCGCTACGCTCGTTCAGGCGGCTCTGGGTACCAATGCTCGCCGCGGCGCCGGCGCGCCTTGTCTCGCGATGGATTTAATTCGCTTTCGGCGGAGCTCGTTGCGGTGCGGAGTGGCTGTTGGGATCCAATGCTTGCCGCGGCGCCGGCGCGCCTCGTCTCGCGACGGCTTCACGTTGGGTTCGGTGGGGCTCGTTGCGGTGCGGTGCGGCGGCTCGGTACCAATGCTCGCCGCGGCGCCGGCGCGCCTTGTCTCGCGATGGATTTAATTCGCTTTCGGCGGAGCTCGTTGCGGTGCGGAGTGGCTGTTGGGTACCAATGCTCGCCGCGGCGCCGGCGCGCCTTGTCTCGCGATGGATTTAAT
>CBFGUR010000026.1:0-104910 GCA_965652275.1 uncultured Polyangiaceae bacterium
AGGGGGACCGACGACGAATTCGGCTTGCTACTGGATGCGGGAGAGGACGATTTTTCTGCGGTATCGGCGCCCACGAGCCTGAGGGCCCCGCGCTCCGCTCGAAGCAGAGCTTTGCAATGCAGGGCTTGGACGATTCCCTCGAGCTGCTCCGCCGTAACATCGCGACTCGGCTCGACGACGCTCAAAAATCCCCGGTCGTCGACGCAGTAGGTGGCGTCTCCCTCGGACTCTGAGAGCAATAGGGTAGAGCCGTCGACTTTCTCGCTACGATCTCGAATCGAAAACCCCGCCGAGGAGTGAAACAAAGCGAGCCGAGCCTCGCCGGGTTCGTCCTCCTGCGGTTGCTCCACGCTGAGCACCTGACCCTGAGGGGCGCCAGTTGTCGCGAGCTCCTTGGCGTCGAAGCGCGTGATGCGCACGGTCCCGTTCTTCGTCTCGGGCACCTTGACCTGCGCCGCCACGACGAAAGGCGGGAAGTGGTTGTCCGCCACGTCGACGACGCCGAACGGGACCTCTGACGCGCCCGACAGCGCAAGGCCGCGCCCTGGGAGCGTCCACCTGCGCAGCAAATAGAAAAAGTCCCGGGGCGTCCGATGAATGTAGCGAGGAAAGTTCATCAGGGGCATCTTGCGCACCATCAGACGCGAGAGAAACGATTGTCCCTGAACCCCGGGCACGGTGCCCTTCGCCTCCCACGCCGGATCGAGTTCGCGCCCGAGGGTCGGAAGCTCTTCGGTCGGCGCCACGTGATAGAATTCGAACCCGGCGTGCCCCGCATTCATGTCGAGATGAATCCCGTAATGGCAGCGAGCCGCGACCATGGCTTGGGCAAGCCGATCGGGATCGACACTCGGTGAATAGAAATACGCGAGGTAGCGCTCGCGCGTCATACAGAGCCCACTTCTCACCGTGCGGGCTTCTTCGGTCCACCCTTCGGGCACGCCACCCCACCAGTGCCGACCGTAGGGATTGATTTTCCCCTCGGCGACGAGAGGCGTCATGTTCTGGCGAAGTCCCACGAACTCGCTTTCGATGGGTGTCGGGGCGGCCGGCCAGGTGCCGAGCCCCACCGAGCCGTCTTCGTACGTGGCAATCGTTGCGGCGAACGGCTTCGGCGGGAGCTGCACGACCTTCCCTTCCATCATGCCGAACTCCCCGTGCACCGCCTGAAAGGCCCCATTGAAGGCCCCGGCGAGACGTTCGAGCAAAGCGGGATCTCGCGGGATGAGTCCAGTTCCCGTGGTCCCGAGAGTACTCTTCGGCTCCTCCGTTCCGGCGACGATGTGAAGCTCCACGCGCCGAGGATCCCAAAGCGTGATGGAGACTTGATTGTAGCTGCGCTTCGGATCGACACGGATGAACGTGAGGAGAAAATCCGCTTCTCCGCTGTGCGGATTTCCGGTGATCGGATCCTGCCCGAGATCGACCCACTTACCCTCGGCGGGCAGCGGCGGCTTCAGGATCGGAGCGATCGGCTCCGGTGGCCAATTCGGAATCGGACTCTCGGTCACGATGGGCAGCTGCTCCACCACATCACCGAGCTCTTCGGAGATGTTCTCCGCGGCGTCCACGCCCACCAAGTCCGCGTGGAGATCCTCGACCTGTGCGCTGGCCCAAAACGCAACGCCCTTGATCCACTGCATCCATTCGGCGCCCACCACTTCACGCACTCGATCGACCGCCCAGGTGGTCACGTCACCAGAACGAGGAGGAGGACGCTCGATGAGCTCGAACCCTCGTTCGGTGAACTCGGGACTCGGCGGTCGACCGAGCTCCCACGACACTGGCGCGCCCCCGCCTTCGAGGACGAGGGTGCCCGACCCGAGAACTGCGTGAACCTTCCTCGGGGTCGTTAGCGCGATCGATGTTCGGCCAATCCCGCGTGCCTGACCCGTTTGCTGAATGTTCGTGGCGCGCCGCTGCGCGCGACCGAGCGGTCCCCAACCTGGTCCGCTCGGAACCCGCTCTCCGCGTAGATCGGCCACCTCGATGCTACGAAGTTCACCACCTACTTCCACGCGCCACGCGGCCCACGAGCCCTCGCGCTCCAGTCCACTTTCCGAAGCCGAAGCCGTCTCGGAAAGATTGAACAAGCCCGTCACCCGAGTCGGTCGCCCTTCGTGATCGAACATGAAACGCGCCAGGTACACGTCGGCGCTGGCTTCGGGTTCGTGCGCGCGAAAAAGAACCCGCTGCGCGCCGAGCACGGCACGCAGTCCGGGCGCGATGGACTCACCTCGCTGTACCGAACCTTCGACGTACGAGAGCCCCGCTGCCTCGACCGCAAGGCGGAGCGTGGGCTCGAGGCCGACCGGAGCGGGCCGCCAGAACGGCATGAGAACGAGGGCAGCGGCCACCCGACGGCTGCCGACCGGGAACTTCGCCGGCCTTGGAATTTTCTCGAAAAGGTAAGCTAGTTGCTTCGGCAAGAATCGGTCGGCATGCGCGAGCCACAGGAGCGCCAAGGCGAGCAGGAGTGCCCCAAAAAAATACCGCGCAAACGGCCCAAGAACGTGATGAAAAAGATGCGCCGCGTACAGACCCACGAGCAAAAGGCCGAGCGAGCTCGCGACGCGTAGGCCGAGCGCACCGAGCCGCGGGTTTTTGCCTCCGCGACACTCGATCAGGCGGTAGCGCAGCGCCACGACGAGCACGATCGTGGGCACGGACCATTGGATGGACCAGATCCCATGGTGGACGAGTAACCCACAGAGTACGACAGAAAAGTACGGTGCAATGAAAAGCGCCGCGACCACGATGAAGAAGAAAGAAAACGTCATGGTGAGGCGAGGCGGCTCTTGCTGGGCGACAGACTTCTGTCAGAGTCGGGGGTTGATGCGGCGCGGACAGGTGTTCGGAACTTGGGTGAGTCTTATCTCACTTTTGGGTCTCGTGGGAGTCACGCCCGCCGCGGCTACGGGAGCGAATGCACTTCCCGATTGGGTGACGGCCAAGCCCAGTCGCGCGACCCAAATCGAGCGCTCGGTGCAGGAACGAGGAATCAACCCGTGCCTCACCCCCGATCCTGGGTTTGGGAGCTACTCGACTTGGGATCGTTCGCCCCTCCTCGGCCAACTCATCGTGCCTCAGGACTTGGGCAAGAGCGGAAGCAAGTTCGACGTCGTGGTGCATTTTCACGGCCACGAAGCGGGGCGCAAAGACTTCGTCCAGCACGTGCGCGGGGGCATCGTCTTCGTCGGGATCGATCTCGGCAACGGTTCGGGGGCTTACCTCGATCGCTTCGCGGATCCGAGCCTCTTCCAAAAGCTGCTCGAGAGCATCGAGGTCGGCGTCCGCAAGCAGACGGGCAACCCGAAGCTCAGCCTGCGCAAGGTCGGGATCACGAGCTGGAGCGCTGGCTACGGGGCGGTGCTTCGTATCCTCTCTACCGAAGAAGGGAGGCGACGTGTCGACTCCCTCGCGCTTCTCGATGGTCTGCACACGGGTTACCAAGGCGATCGACTCTACAGCGAAAAGCTGGAGCCCATCGTGAGCTTCGCCAAGCAAGCCACCCGGGGCGAGAAGCTCCTCTACGTGAGCCACTCCTCCATCATCCCGCCGGGGTATGCTTCGACGACGGAGACCGCCAACTACCTCATCTGGAAGGTCGGCGGTCGCCCCGAGGCTCCCAAGGCCACGCGCTCCTTCCCCCTCGGTCTCGAGCTGATCAGCACCTACCAGGCGGGACAGTTCACCGTCCGTGGGTTCCGCGGAAACGGGCGACTCGATCACTGCGCGCACTTCGGACTTCTGGGTGAAGTCGTCCACGGACGTTTTCAAGCCCGTTGGGGCCGCCCGTAGGCGCGCGTATTTCGCTTCAAAACGGTCATGTACGGCGCGCGCTCGTGGAAGGTCGGCTTCAGGCTGATTCCGCTGTGGTTCGCACTGTCCTGCGACTCAGCTCACGATCGTCCTCGGAGTGAACGCCCCGCGCCCCAGGCGCCTTTACCGAGCGGATCCAGCTCGGCCCCTTCGGCCCCCGCAGACCGCTCGAAGAATGCGCCCACCCCCGAAACCTCACCGCCGAGGGCAAAAGGGCTCGTGCGGCTCGAAAGCGCGCCACCACTCCGCGAGGACCTTCGAAAGCTCCCCATCCCGGACCAACAGAAATACCTCATCGAACTCCTTTCGGCCTACGAGTCCCTCGGCGAAGAGGCGAAGACAAAGCTCACGGCGCTCGTCGCCGCCTCCGAATGGATGAGTTTCGGCAACCCCAAGATCGCCGAACCTGTCCTGACCCAAGCCGAATGCCTGGCGAAGTGGGAAGACCGCTCACCCGCGCCAGGGGATCCGGCGTGCGGACATCCGCACATGGTCCGCGTGCCGGGCTCGAACGTGTGCATCGACCAGTTCGAGTTCCCGAACGTGCCTTGCGAGTATCCCCTCGTTTGGACGCGCTCGTCGGAAGCCGCCGAGCTCTGCTTGGCGCTCGGCAAGCGCCTGTGTGACGCGCACGAATGGGAGGGCGCCTGCGCCGGAGAGATCCACCGTCCCGAAGACGAATACCACTACGCGCGTTTACCCAAGGGCGAAGGCAAGGAGTACCGCCGCGCCCGCCGCATGCTGATGGAAAGCTGGCACAACCTCGAGCGCCCGCTCACCTGGGCCTACGGACCTCAGAAGAACCACGCTCTGTGCGGCACCGGAGCACGCAAGAGCGCGACGTGCACCACTGTCGACTTCGGCATCTGCGGCACGAACGACTACCCCGCGGGCTCCTTTCCCGAATGCCGCACCGAAAGCGGCGCCTACGATCAGCACGGCAACGTCGCCGAGCACATGTCCCTACCCCTCTACCCCGAAGAGCTCGGCGGCCGCGGCTACACGGAAATGAAGGGGAGCTGGTTCCTGTTCAGCCGCGAAGAAACGCACCCCGACGATTGCCGCTGGCGGGCCCGCAACTGGCACACCACCAAAATCACGGACCCCAACAGCCACCGCAACTACCACTTGGGGTTCCGGTGCTGTGACGAGATGACGGCGGAGCAGTGAGAGGACCCCCGACCCGCCGCGCGCGACCCTATCGCCAGGCCGTTTGATCCACGCGCGAGCCGGCTCGACCCTTCTTGTCTCCTGGCTGCTCCGACGCGCCACGAATGGCAAACGTCACTTGCACGTGTTGGGTCAGCGACAGCTCCCCCGTTTCCACCGGAACGTCGGCGGATTTGAAGCTCATGGCGCGTTCCGCCATCATGGGCACCGGCTCGCCGCCACCGACTTCGCTCACCGACGTCACCGGGCCGAGCTCCACGTTCGCCTCACGCGCCAAAAGCTCCGCTTTTGCCCGAGCGTTTCGAACCGCCCTCTTCCGGGCTTCGTCGCGCAACTTCGTGGGATCTTCGATGGTGAGCTCGAGACCATGGAGGGAATTGGCGCCAGCGCTCATCGCTGCGCCAATGTAAGCCCCCACCTCGCTGATCTTCGAAATGGTTACGAGCACCGTGTTGCGAACGACGTACACGCCCTGCGGCCCTCGAACGGGCGGAGCAGTCTCCACGACGGCCACCTTCTCCGAGGCGCCGCCCTTCTCCGAGACAGTGCCTTTGTCGGAGGCACTGTCCATCTCGGGCGCAACCGATCGCGTCGGACCGTGGCTCGGCGCATAGACGGGATGCTCCGCGAACCGCTCGAAATACATCGAAAGCTCCGTCGTCTGGATGTCCTTCTCGGGAACGCCGCGCGCTTTGAGCGCCGCAATGATCGCCGTCATGCGCTCATTGGCGCTGTTCATCGCCTCCTCGGCGCCCGCCGCGCGCTCTTCGATTCCAAGGCGCACGCGAGCTTGATCGGGCGCAGCGTACACCTCGCCCTGACCCGAGACGACGATCGAGGGCCGCCCTTCGGGAACGAGCGCGACTCGGTGCGGCGCGCACGCCACCCCAGCCAGAGCAGCGAAAAGGAGGAAGGATTTGAAGAACGAATGTTGTTGAATTTTCATGGGTTGACTCTGAGGGAGACTACCCCCGCCGCGACGGGAACATTCCTCACGGGAGGGTAAAAGAAACGCAAAATCCGTCTCCTTCGGGGATGCGAAAAGGGTTCCCGGATCTTGCGCGATTCAGCGCGCCTTCTGCACCCGCGCATCGGCCAAACACGCGTCCTTGAGAGCGACGAGTCGCGGATACTCCGCGAGATATTCCGATGTAATGCCGTCGAGCTTTCCGCTCTCGATCTGCACGATCTGAGCGGTGATGACCAAGTCCGCGATGCTGAGGGCGGAGCCAGCGACGAAGGGCCCGCCGCTCGCCTTCACGAGCCCCTCCAGGTAGTTGTAGGCAAGACGCATCGGTCCCCGCATCAAGTCGGCGCGCATGGCGAGCTTCTTCTCCATGTCACGTTCGAACATGCTGGGCGCGAGGGCATGGGAAAGCGTGTCGTTGACCGTGTCGAGGGCGCTGTCCACGAGCAGAGCCAGGTACGGATCGGTCGGATAGAGATCGAGCCCGCCCAAGCGACTCGCGTAGCGGAGCATCGCGGAGGTCTGAGTGATGGCCAGGCCGTCGACCTCGAGCACCGGAACGCTCCCGAGGGGGAGCCCACCTTGCTCCTTCTTTTCGACGAACTGAGGGTAGTTCAGGCGCTCGTCCTCGAAGGACAACCCCGCCATACGAAGGACGATGCGAATCGGCTCGGCGCGCCCTGGCGCGTCGAAATAGGTGAGTTTCAGCTTGGGCATGGCGACGGTCTGGCGCCGCCCCAAGCCCTTGGCAAGGAGCGACGCCGCGCCCGGGAAAACGGCTGCGCCATTTTAAAAGCAGAGCGCGAAGATGTGGCGCGACGACGATTCGGCTCTCACGAGCGAGGCGACTTCACCCGAGGTTCGGCCGCCTTCAGGCGCTGCACCGACACGACTCGGCCGCCCGCGTGCCGAACGCCGTGTCATCGAAGCGCAGCACCAGCCCACCGCTCGCTGTCACTTCGAAAATGCGACCGCGGTCGGCCTGCCAGGTGAATACCAGAAATCTCCCGTGCACCTTTCGCACCTCGACGGCCGAGGGCAAGCCGTCAAGGTCCAGGCGTTCTTGCTTTTGACCGTTTTGGAGGACGAGAGCGTTCACCTCGTCCCAACACACGTCCGAATGCGTGACGAAGCTCACCTTCTCGCTCACCCGGCAGGCGAGGAGTTGGCCACTGAGATCTGCCTGCGTCGACTCGGGCACGAGTCGTCCAAAGGAAGCGACCTGTTCAGCCGATGCCTGGCCGCAGGCCTCGGGTCGCGCCGGCGCCAGTCTCTCCCATCCGGCGCTGCGGTCCTCCGACGCGAGCAAGCGGTCCGCGACAATCTGCGTACTATCCGCGACCTCTTCTCCCGACAGATCGAGATCGTTCCAAAGGATCCCCTCTCCCGCTGGATCCCATGTCTCGCTTCGAATTACGGCCCTGTCCTTTCGAAGGTAGAGCGACGGGGTGCTCGCCTCGTGCCAAAATGCAAGCAGCCCCGACCGGGTGTCGAGGACGAAGTAGCGCTGCCGGTAGTCGTGAAAGGCGCCCGGGCATTTCACCGTCCCGTCGCGCCGGACCAGAGCGAAGTGCGAGCCCTCCACGGCAAACACCTCCGAGCCGAAGAAGCGAAAACGTGGTCTTAGCTGATCGTCGAGCTCGATCGCGCGAGCCTCGGCGGCGAGCACCGAATACTCGGGCCCGCTCGAATAAAACGGTCCGTCCGTCGCCACGACCATGGCACGTGGATCGAGAGCGAGGTCTTCGACATCCGGCCCCCGCCCGAACCAAACGAAGTCGCGCACGACGAGCGGCGCGCTCGGTCGCACCTCTCGCGCAGCTACCGTCACGCTGTAGGTTCCCGGGACGAGTTCAACCGAGTGACGCACGTGAACGAAGTCCGATGCCATTGTCCCCGATAGAGTGTGCTCGCCGCTCGGGCCGGACACGGAGAGCTCGACGGGCCCGCCCACACCGGAGTGTTCACCGTCGCTCGCAAGGTGAACCCGGAGAAGCTCGGCCGTCGCCTTCTTTTCGATGACGAAGCGGAATGTGCACGGACTCGTGGTGTCGCATCGATGTGCCGTATCGAGATCCGCATCGCCCAGCTCTCTCGGTAAATCGTGAAGGCGTAGCCGTTCGAACCGGCTCAAATCGACCAGGGTGGGGTCGTTCTCGTCGCGGTCGGGAACCTCGCGCATCGAAGGTCCGCTCTCCTCAGCACTCTTTTCGGGACCGCTCGGTTCATCGGCAGTCGCCGGCCGCTCGACACTTTGGGGAGGAGCGGCTGGCGCCGGCCCGCCGCCCCCGCGACAGCCCGCGCCTGAAATGGTCGACACAGTGAACAAGGCGAGAGAAACCGCGAGGCGACGCATGAAGGGTCACGGGCTCAGGATGCGCGAGCTCAGCCTATAGGCGGGGAAGCCTTCTTCCCAGCTTCGGGAGTGCACGTCGAGGAATCCCGCGAGCACGTCGTCCCAACCCTCGATGCCGTCCTGGTGCTCCAAGAAGACTTCAATCGTGATGTCTCCTGTCGGCTCGGGGTACAGGTCCGTTTGAAGGAAGGTGGGAAAGACACCGTCCTCGGATCCTGGCGGGAGCCACAGATCCCATTCGAAGTCGATTTCTTCCTCCGTCCAATTGAGCCGGACGCGAACCAGATCCACATCGTCGGCCCCGCTCGCGGGGAGCGTCCACGAAACCCGCCGCTCGTCATCCCACGACTCCATGACGCCGCTCACCTGCGGCATGAGATCCGTCGCGTCGTAGCTCGAAGTCATCGGAAAGGGATGACCCAAGGAAAACAGTGAGCGGCGCTCGCCTTCATTGCTCTGGAGGCCGAGGACGCGAAACCACTCGATTCCGAGGCCCGGATACAGCGCATAGATGGAGAGCACGACGTCCGCCGTGGGTATGTCGAAGCCTCGGGCACCGTTGTGCATGTTCACGGCCCCGCGCAGGGAGTAGTCGACGAAGTAGCCACTGTTGCCAGCGGGAACATTTTCGACGGTGAACGTCCCTTCGTCGAAGTCCGTGTAATCCGGCAGCGTGAGAGCGAGCGGATCCTCTGTGGCGTCCCCGAGCTCGATGTCGTCGACATGGATGTAAGCGCCCGAACCACTTTCCCAGGCGTGCGCGAAAAACTCGGCCTTGCCCTCGTGGAGGCAGCTCGTATCCATGGGAAGGACGTGCTGACCCGGCTCGAAAGCGCTCGAACACCCGGTGGTGATGCGGATGTTCTTCCCCGGCACGTCGGGAACGTTGACGACGATGGATTGAAGGGCCTCTCGCTCGACAGGGCTATCGACGTAGGGAGCAAGCGTCGCCCGGTCGGGGATGTTGGTGAAGGTGGTGGAGCTCTCACCGCTCGGCAAACTCACCGCTCCCCCTTCCGGCAGATCGTACGAGGTTGGTCCCGAGGCGCGCCACACTTCATGACCGTCGCCGTCGTGGAAGACGACCGTTCCGTAATGTTCGACACGAATGACTCGGTTCGCTCGTTCGTCGTCCGGTTCGACACACACACCGCCGGCGCAGACCAGCTCCCCCTGACAGTTCAGCGACCCGGGACACTCGCACTCGAGGTCCCCTGGAGCGCAGTCGCCGTCACCATCGCCGCCCTCACCGCCGTCGCCACCCACACCGTCGCCGTCACCATCGCCATCGCCATCGCCATCGCCATCGCCATCGCCATCACCGTCGCCGTCGCCGTCGCCATCGCCGTCGCCGTCGCCGTCGCCGTCGCCATCGCCATCACCATCGCCATCACCGCCCGAGTCCGAGGAGCCGCCACCGCAAGCACCCGCGAAACAAAGTCCAGCGACCAATAGTGCCCCCACCGGGCCAGTTCCCCATCGTTTCATGACGCTCACGTTACCCCCGGCCGAGACGCGCGACAATCACGCGCAACCCGCGCTACTGCCGAAGCTCAATCACTGCGGTCCCTGAAGCCCGACGCAGGGTATAACGACCGTCCCCCAAATAGCTCACGTCGGCATAAGGGTATTCGCCGAACGGAAGCGGGATCGGTTCCCCGAAACTCACCACTCCGTCTTCGACGGAAACGATCTCGAGCTGGTACTCGGTGTAGTCCTGGTTGCTTGGGGACACGAGCCAATCCCCATGAACGCTCCCTTGGTGCTGCCAGGGATCTCCGCGGGAGATGCGCTGAAACTCTCCGTCCGCGTAAATGTCGATCGGCTCTTGCTCGCCGCTCACGACCGAGTCGATGAGTTCGAGCGGAAGCACCGCCCAATTCGGATCCACGCCGCCCATCTGGGCTGATCCGCCCACGAGGAACAGATCATCCGGGAGCGCAGCGAGGATATCCAGGCCGCTGTACTGCCCCGCGATGAAGGTGGCGGTGGGCGGCTGAGTCGACACGTCGATGAGGTGAAGCCCCGCCTCACCGGCCGACTCGTCAATGGAGGGCGCCCGCTGCAAGAAGCGGTCGTCATCGATGAACATCGCCTCTCCGGGATACTGGGCGGAAAGCGAGTTCGTCGTCTCGTTGGTCTCCAAGTCGACGACCGAAAGCTCAGCGAGCGCCGTGCCCAGGTCGAGCGTCCAGTAAACCAGACGCGTCTCACTCGGATTGACGCTGAAATAGGCGGGCACCACGCTCGGATCCCCCTCCCCCTCCCAGTCCACGACGCGTTCGTAGATGGTTTCGGGCGCGCCCCGCTCGAAGGGAGCTACCTCCGTCCGCGTCACCGTGATGGTGAACTGTCCCGTCTGTTCGTCGAGCGGGCTCACGTTGTACGAGTACGCGACCGGAATGGTGCAAGCGTCATCTGGCGCGCTCACGACATCGTGAGCCGAGAACCCGCACAAGTTCCCCACGACGCGGAAATCGGTGAGCAAGTCTTCGAGCGAATCCAGGGGATCGCCACAGTCCTGCACGCAACTCCCCTCGAAACACGTGAGCCCATCACAACACTCCGCGTCCTCACACGTGTACGCACCGAGCGATCCCCATTCACACACATCGACCGTGGGACACTCGTCCTCCGAGGGCGCTCCCCCCATCGAAGTATCCCCGTCACCATCACCGGCGTCGCCATCGCCATCACCCGCGTCGCCATCGCCATCACCCGCGTCGCCATCGCCATCACCCGCGTCGCCATCGCCGTCACCCGCGTCGCCATCGCCATCGCCCGCGTCGCCATCGCCATCGCCCGCGTCGCCGTCACCCGCGTCACCGTCGCCGTCGCCAGAACCGGCCCCGTCGTCCTTCGTCGTACAGCTGACCACGAGCCCGAACACCCCCGCCGCCACAATCGCCGCCCTGAGTCCCATCATGGATCTTGGCTATCAGCGCTGCGTTCGGGTGGCTAGGGCATGCGTGGACTCCCCGAACTGCCCTTCGTTCTCGACGGGGAGGACGATTTCGGAGGCGCGACGACGATTCACTTCTCACGAGCGAGGTCTCCGTCTGGAAAGTGCGAAGCAGAGCGGCCCCTCTGTCGGAAGAGTGCAAAGCGGAGCGGACCCTCGTCCGCAAAGCTGCACGAGCCAGTCCAGCGATTGAATTCGATTCAGCGCCGTGCGCGTCAGTCGTCCGCGCAGCTGCACGAGCCTTTACAGTGCGCCCGCTCGATTCAGCGCTCCGCGCGTCCTCCGTCACCCCACGTTCGGCCGCCCCTCCGTCAGAGGTCTCGAAATTTCTCAGTGATTTCAACACGATGAGGAAGATCGCGCGCACTGTGCGCGCGATTGCCCACCCTGCTGCATCGGCTGTCACTGCCTTCAGTTTGGCATGAAATCCAGCGCCTGCCCACCCGAAGACGGCCCGGAAGGCGGCGGGCCACCTAGCGCTTGCGCTTCTTCTTCCGCTTCCCTTTTCCTCCCGGGATGGAGCGCAGTGAGGGCCCCTTCTTCGCTGTCAACTGCGGCAACTCCGGCGGCTCCTCCCCGTCGCTCCAGCGCTCCACAGCGTCTGGGGGAAGCTCCTCGACCCAGCGCACATAGGCCTCGAGCGCTCGTTCATCGCCCTCCGACTGTCGGCGTATCAACTCGATGAAGCCCAAGGAAAGGAGGTGCAGTGCGCTATGGCGTCGTCCCCTCCCATCCGCCGTGAGGCGATCGAGAGCCTGGGCCACTTGCCGCGGATGGCGCTCCAATACCTGCCCCTCGATTGCTGCATGAAGGGAGCAATGCAGCGAGAACCCCGACGGGTTTTCTACGAGCGGATCCCCCCCGTGGTAGGCAGCGATGCTCTGGATGCGCTCCTCTTCCGGGAGCGCTCCCCAACGCTCGGGGTCGGGTCCCCGTCGGTCATTCGGATCGTAGAGTACGGGTTCGCCGTGATCATCGGGCGGAAACGCCGACAGGAGGTCCGTTTCGAGAGAGGCAAATGGATTTTCGTCATCGTCCTCGTCGAAATCCTCGGGATCAGGATTGTCGAGAGCGACCTCAAACGCGGCAAGCTCTCGGCGCCTCGCCTGAAGATCGAATCGCGCCGGATCGTAGCCGTCGGGGATCCACTCCCGGAGCTCGGGATCCAGGTCTCCTTCGCCGCGAAGCGCGTGAACAATCTCGTTGTGCCGAAAGATACCGCCACAGTCCTCGAGCGGTCCGGCACCCGCACCGTCCGCAAGCCAAATCAAGTCGCCGCCACTCGAGTCCACCCTCTTCAGCTTCAAGCTGACTTCCCAATCGTCTCCGAAGTCGTATCGGTAAGTCATCTTCTTGGCGCCCTCGGCAATCATTCCGATCTCGACGCCGATGTAGTCGCGCTCACCGCTTTCTGGATCCGCGCCGTACCGCACCTTCCCCACCTCGAACAGAAACAGGTGCTCGCTCTCCCAGCCGAAGATGATTTGTAAGATCGTGTGCAGCTCCGGCAGCGTGATGCCGCGCTCCACCGTGAACTCGCGCCACACGGGCAGCTCCGCTCCGACGAGCTCCGCCCGGATCTGCACGAAGTGTCCCTGCACGCTCTCGGCCCCCTCGGCGTTCGGGGCCGTCTTCTTTCCGGCAGGGGCGCCCGCCGTCGATTTTGCTGTACTCATCGAGTTGACCTTCCGCGACCCGTCCTTTTTCCAGAAGAACTCCTGAAAACACAAGCACCCGGCGTTGATCGCGGCGCGACAATAGCGCTACAGCTGAAAAGAAGGAGGGGGTAGAGAGATGAGCCCCAAGGCGCAAAATACTCGTTTTAGACGTGCCATCATTTGTCTCCCGACGATTCCAAAATGCTCATTTTCTTCGAGTCCGAGGCGTAGGCGAGGACTCGGCTTCCGGTAGAAACGAATCTGTGGGGACCGCCCTGCGCCGCGCAGACATGGATCGCCTCAGAGGGCGTTCCGACGTCTTCGAGCCGCGCCAAGTAGCAGTGCGGATTGCCCTCTCCCATCTTTTTGGTCGGTCCCAGAGCGCACCAGGAAACGAAATAGCTGGAATGGGCGAGACCTCTTACGAGGCTGTACGGACGATCCAATGTTTCACTGCCCCACCGGAGAACGCGATGTGCCCCATCGGCGTCGAGGACGGCGAGCGCCACATCCGTGTCGCGGCTTGGGATACAGCTTCGGTCGACTCCGGATGGACGCTCCGCACCAATGAAGGGCGGTTCCCTCGGTTCCGTCGGTGCAGCCACTTGGCGACACGTGTCCGCTCGACTCTCCACGCCAAGCAAGAATGTCTCTTGCTGACCATGACGGGAAACCCCAGACAGTTCGAGCACCCTACCGGGGAGAGGGCTCACCTCTTCGATGTGCTTTCCCTGTTGCCGGGCCCGCATGACCGTCACGAACGGCATGGTCGGGACACATCCATCAGTGTGACCCTCACCGGGGCGGCTCCGAGCGAAGTAGAGGTCATGTTCCCAAACGACGGGCGTGTTCCTGGGCGCGACCTCGCCCAGTAGTTGGGGAGAGCGTCCCGCTGGTTCGTCCAACGTCCCCGTCCTCGTCAGCGCGAGCTCCAGGGTCCCTGAACCACGAGAGAACGTGTAGGCGACGACCCCGTCCATCAAGGCCGCCCAATGAGGACTCTCGACTCCGACGCTGAGCGTCGCACCATCGGTTCGACGCACGACTTCGAAGGGCTCGCCTCGCTTCTGAACGAGGAAGAGTTCCGAGGAAATGTCTCGAAGGCCTGGCCATTCCCCCCTGGGCCATCGCTTCTCCACATGCCAGTACCATGAGCCTTCGGCGACTCCCCCGTGAAGGGCCATGGTCGAAAAGGACGGCGATCGCCCTTCTTCCTGGACCGTCCCGACCGCGTGAAACGTCTCACCTTCAGCAATCACGACTTCCGCAGCGAAGTGCTCCGGCAGATTCTCAACCGGTGGATACTCGCAAGGGGGAGGTTCCGCCGCCACGTCGACACACGTCGAGGAGATGGCTTCTGTCGCCCTTCGCGCGGCGCTATCCTTGGGCTCCGGCTGCGGGTTCAGTCCCGGGATCCGGTCGAGTTCAGGGGCCGCTGTAGTTTCCATGGAGCGCCGTCCTCGCGGAGCACACCCCGAAACGATCACGCTGATCTCGATACTGACAACAGCGAGCGTGAGTCGTTTGAGACCATTCATGTTCATACGATACGCTTCGATGGCCAAGGGCGCGACTCCGATTCACCTCTCACGAGCGAGCCGCATTCACGCGACGTTCGGCCACCTTGGCAAGCGATCGCCTGCCGCGGCGCGCGGCTCCACACGCACGTTCCCCCGCACGCCGCAATCTTTGCTAGAAGACGCCGTGGCAAAGAAACGCTCGCCGAAATCCGGCCGCCAGCACCTGTCCCTTTCCGGCTGGGCTATCACGATGATTGCGCTCCTCTTCGTCGGGGCCTGCGGAGGCAGCCAGCCCGGCGCAACCGACCCGAGTGGCACGCGCGACTCCAAACCTCCCGGGTACGCAGAGCGAACCTTCTCCCGGCCGATCCTCCAGTACTCCTCCGAGAACGAGTCGCTCGCTTGGATGGACGGCGGCAGCCTGGCGCGCTCGGAGATCTGGGAGCGGCTCCTGAACCAGGTCGGACAAGCCGGCGATCCTTTCGAGGAGAACAAGATGGCCGAGTTCAAGGAAAGCTGCTTCTTCGAGCACCTCTCCGAGGTCGGCGACGTGCTCGTCTCCGTCCACGAAAAGGAGAAAGACCCTCTCGTCGTCGTCGAATACCAGGGCGATCCCGGGGCCCTCGGCGCGTGCTTCCGCGAGCTGCAAAAGGACGATGCGGCGCCCGTCCAGTGGACGTCGGATCCCGAGCTCGGCGGAAGGGACGTCATCGAGGATCGAGACTTCCTCATGGTGTGGGATCCGCCCTTCTTGCTGGTCGGCAAGGACAACAGAGCGCGCGCGGCCTTTGCGGGCAGCAGACAGCCGCGCGATCTCGACATTCCTCCTGCCGCGACCTTCGTCGCCGAAGTCCGCCTCGACGAACCCACCCTCGAGTCGGCCCGCGTCGTCGTACGCACGGAAGGCGACGCCACCGTCTTCGAAATTCGCTCCCGTCTCACGAGCACGGAGCTCGCCAAGAAGTTCGCGACGATGGCCGAGAAGGGTCAGCAAACGGCCCTCCAAGCGCTCCAAAATCTCAGCGACGACCAAGCCCAAATGTTCGCAGACAGCATGAACATGACGGCCGAGCAGCTGAGGCGATCGGGCCTCTTGTCGGACGCGCAAGAGATCGTCGCCAGCTTCTCCGTCAGTCAGCGCGGCCCCACCCTCGAGGGCAGCTTCCGCATCCCCACCGATCAAACCCTCGACACGTTCTTGGCTCTGTCGATCTACGGGATCAAACGGTACGTCCTGCGCGCCAAGCAGTCCGAAGCCCACCAAATGCTCACCCGCATCGGCACCGCGATGCTCGTCTATCACGACGAGCACGGGCGACTGCCCCCGAGCGCCGCTCCCCTCCCCGCCGAGCTCCCTCCCGGCGCGCGCTACCAAAGCAACCCCGAAGACTGGCAAAAGCCCGGCTGGGCCGAGCTCGAAGTCTCCCTCAGCTCGCCCCAGTACTACGCCTACGAAATCCTCGTCGCCCCAGGTGGCAAGAGCTTCCGCGCCTACGCGCGGGGCGACTTGGATGGCGACGGAATCAAGTCCGAGATCTCACTCGGCGGCGCCATCGAGCAAAAGGACGGCAAGGCGATCTTGGTGCTGGAGAAAGAGCTCACGGAGGTGCGGGGGGAGGAGTAGGGCACTACTTTCCCGCGACCACCCACTCCTCCGCGGCCTCCTCGGCTTTCCAACCGTCGATCTCGATGCAACTATCTGGGCCTGATTGGCCTCCATGACGACCCCTCCACAGAAGGCGCCAGCCGCGTGACCCCGAGCGACACGGACCACACCTCGAGCTCTCCCGGCTTCCTCCTCTACCAAACCGAGGACGGACAGACGCGCGTCCAGTGCCGCCTCGAAGACGAAACCCTCTGGCTCACCCAGGCCCAAATGGCCGAGCTCTTTCAGACGAGCGTCCCCAACATCAACAATCACCTGAAGACAATCTTCGAAGAGGGCGAGCTTCGCGAAGAGGCAACTATTCAGGAATACTTAATAGTTCGAAATGAGGGAAATCGCTCGGTTTCTCGGGATGTGAAGCACTACCGGCTCGAAGCCATCCTCGCTGTGGGCTTCCGCGTGCGCAGCCACCGGGGCACCCAGTTTCGCCGCTGGGCGACGGAGCGCCTTCGCGAATACCTCGTCAAAGGGTTCGCGATGGACGACGAGCGCCTCAAGAATCCATCCGGCCCCGGCGACAATCGCTACTTCGAAGAGCTGCTCGCCCGCATCCGCGACATCCGCTCGTCGGAGAAGGTCTTCTACCGCAAGGTCCTCGACATCTACGCGACCAGCATCGACTACGACGCGAGCGCCGAAGCGTCGCAGCTCTTCTTCAAAACGGTGCAGAACAAGATGCACTGGGCCGCCCACGGCCACACCGCGGCCGAAGTCATCGCCGAGCGCGCCAATGCTGCTGAACCCAACATGGGGCTCACGTCGTGGACCGGTAGCAAGCCGCGCAAGTCCGACGTCGTCGTCGCTAAGAACTACCTGAACCCCGAAGAGCTCGAAGCCCTGAACCGCATGGTCACCGCCTACCTCGAATTCGCGGAGCTCCAGGCCATGAACCGCAAACCGATGCACATGGCCGACTGGATCAAAAAGCTCGACGACTTCCTCAAACTCGCCGACCACGCCATACTCGACCACGCCGGCAAGGTCTCGGCGGAAATCGCCAAAGAAAAGGCCCACGGCGAATACGAAGCCTTCGCCCAATCCACCGCCGTCCTCCCGGCCCCCGTCGACACCCACTTCGCCGAGGCCATCGCCGAAACCAAGCAGCTCGAAGCCGCCCACAAGGCAAAGCCACGGAGCCGGAGGGAGAAGAAGTCATGAATCTATCGGCACTGCCGCCATCTTCTTGAGAGGGCGCGACGACGATTCGGCTCTCACGAGCGAAGCGGGTTCGCTCGCCGTTCGGCCGGGCTTCACTCGTCGTTCGTGCGACGGGGAGTGCGACCTGGGGGTGATGGACAACGGGCCCTCGGCTGAAGTTACATCGGGTGGAGAACGTTCCGATGCATCCACACTTACGCCTCCTACTCCTCGCTGCGGGGACGGCCTGCAGCAACAACGACAGGGAGTGCGCCGAAGGTCTGTCGGAGGTCGAACGACTCCTGGACGTTGGAAAACTGCACGAAGGCTCCGTCATCGCCGCAAAGCTCTGGAAGGAGGACGACTGCCGAGGCGAGAGGGCAGCGAAACTCCAACACCGGATTCGCGTCGAAATAGAGAGAAGAAAGCGGGCCGAGACTCTCGCCCTCCTCAACGCCGGTCGCGAGCGTCAGAAGAAGGAGGCCGAAGCACAACTCGACGACTTCCTGTCATGGGTCGAAGCAAACAAGACCAAGCCCGACTTCCTCGATGGCGACCGCGAATGCTACGAGGGCGACGACCCACAAGCGGGATACTGCATGGTAGCGGCCTCTCTCGAAATGCGCCGAGCCGAATGGCTCGTCCGAGATCCACGTCGGGTCATTTTCTCCTCGGAAGGTCTCCCGACTGCCGTGCGGCCATCGTGCGCGAGTCTCGGGGCGAAGAAAATTCGCAAGTGGCAGTGGAAAGACATCGGAGTCCACTACCATTGCAGGTTTCCGCCAAACGCGCCCCGCCTCGCCAACATGCACTTTTGGGTCAAGCATGCTCCCCGCAACACGTTTGTTGCCGCGTTCACTGACGAGTACCTCATCGATCCACCCTTCGATTTCCACGAGACCTTGAAGACTCAAGGCGTGACCATTTGGTGAGAACTCGGTCCGACATCACCCTTGAGGATCGCGACACAGGGAGTGCGGCGGCGCGCTTTGGTCTGCCCAGCATCACTACACAAACGCTCCCTGTCATCGCCTGTCACACCAAGCTTTCCAATTGCCTAGCTCAGTGCGAGTATCCGGGCCGGTCATGGAGACGAGTCTAGAGAGCGTATTGGAGGTCTTGCCGAAGGCTCGCCTCGTCGAATTGGGTCGCCACTTCGGAGTTGGCATCGAGGGCAATTCGACCAAAGAAGCCCAGCTCGCACGCCTCGCCGCATCCCACCAGGTCCGGCTCCAGCAGCTCGTCTCCTGGATGGGACGCGACGAACTCCGGCGCGCCTGTCAGAAGCACGGCCTCCCGGCTACGGATCGCGCACGCCCGGCCCTCGCCAAACGACTCTTGGACGCCTACGGCGCCCCTGACTCAATTCCACCCGTCGGTATCTTCGGCGGTGCTGACTTCAAACGTCACGCGCCACGAGTCGGCGACATCGTCCAAGTCCGTCAACGTCAGTATTTGGTAGAGGGTGTCACGCCCCCGCCAAAACCCGAGGACGCCACCATCGTTGAGATGGTTTGCTTGGACGACGATGCGCAGGGGCGAATGCTCCAAGTCCTTTGGGAACTCGAGCTCGGCGCCCGTGTCATCCAGCCCGAGCGAGAAGGCCTCGGCGAACTCCATTCGATGGATCCTCCGCGTCACTTCGCCGCCTACCTCCACGCCCTGCGCTGGAACACAGTCACCGCAACCCGCCCCGACGTCTTTCAGTCCCCGTTTAGGGCGGGCATCAAGCTGCTGAACCACCAGCTGACCCCGCTCAAGAAGGCGCTCGAACTCCCCCGCGCGAACCTCTTCATCGCCGACGACGTGGGCCTGGGGAAGACAATCGAAGCCGGCCTGATTCTCCAAGAACTCGAACTCCGCCAACAGGTCGAATTCGTCCTCATCGTGTGCCCGGCGAGCATCAGCCTCCAGTGGCGCCGCGAAATGGAAAAGCGCTTCGGACAGCGTTTCGAGATCTACGATCGTGGTTTTGTGGGACAGCGCCGCAGTGAGCGCGGATTTGGTGTGGTCCCCTGGTCGACCCACAACAAGTTCATCATCTCTTACCAAACCCTGCGCCGCCCTGAATACTTCGAGCCACTGCTGCAGCACCTCGGCCCGCGCCTGAAGAAGAGCCTGCTCGTTCTCGACGAAGCCCACACCGCGGCCCCTGCCTCGTCCAGCAAGTACGCCATCGACAGCCGCATCACGGGCGTAGTGCGCGACCTGGCCCCCCGCTTCGAAAACCGCCTCTTCCTCTCGGCGACGCCACACAA
The DNA here is from genome assembly GCA_965652275.1 of uncultured Polyangiaceae bacterium. Taxonomy (GTDB): domain Bacteria; phylum Myxococcota_A; class Polyangia; order Polyangiales; family Polyangiaceae; genus NIC37A-2. Next base: position 19,517 of record CBFGUR010000026.1, read on the forward strand.
CGGCCACTCGAACAGCTTCAGCGCGCTCATGGAAATCCTCGATCCGCAGCGGTTCACCCGCGGCGTCCCCATCGACGGACAATCCAAGGCTCTGTCCCAAGTGATGGTGCGCCGGCTGAAACGCGACTTGCGCGCGGCCAAACTCGGCGGCACGTCGTTTCCTCGCCGCAAAATCGTACGCGTCGCCATCGACGGTCACCCCGAAGAACTCAAGCTCGCCGAGATGCTCGCCGAGTACACCGAGCTCATGCGCCCCAAGAAGGGCCGTGGTCAGCTCGTCTTCATCAACCTGCAGAAGCGCCTCCTCAGCAGCGTCGAGGCCTTTTACCGAACGCTGGAAGTCCACGCCGAGCGCTTCGAGCGCGGCGATCTCGCCAAAGACACGAACCTCGACCTCTCCGAGGGACTCAACGCGACTGAGGACGACGCGGAGGCCGCCGACTCCGACGAAGATCTCCTCGACCGCACCGCCGACGCTGACGTCCGCGACGCAACAGCCCTCCTCCAGAGCCCCGAAGCACGAGCCCGGCAGCTCCTCGACGAGATGCTCTCCCTCGCCAAACGCCTGAGGCACCAACCAGACGCCAAGATTCAAAAGCTCGTCGACTGGATCGCGGAAAACCAATGCCCCGCGGCATCAACATCCGGACAAGGCAACGGAAGCAAAAAGTGGAACGACCGCCGCCTCCTCATCTTCACCGAATACGCGGACACAAAACGCTACCTCGAAGCTCGATTGGAATCGGCTGTCGAAGGGACGCACCTGAGCGAAGACCGCGTCATGGGCTTCCACGGCGCCATGAGCGACGAGCAACGCGAGCAGGTGCAACGGCACTTCAACGGCAGCCCCACGGACTACCCTGTTCGCATCCTCGTCGCTACGGACGCGGCCCGTGAGGGCCTCAACCTCCAAAACCACTGCGCCGACCTGTTCCACTTCGACATCCCCTGGAACCCGGCGCGCATGGAGCAACGCAACGGCCGCATCGACCGCACGCTGCAGCCGGAGCCGGAAGTCCGTTGCCACTATTTTTCCTACACCGAGCGCAAAGAGGACGCGGTCCTCAGCAAGCTGGTCCAAAAGGTCGACACCATTCAGGAAGAGCTCGGGTCATTGGGTGACGTCGTGATGCGCCGCATAGAAGGTGCCCTCAACAACGGAATTTCGAACGCGACGGCAGACGAGATCGACCGGGCAAATCCAAACGACAGCGCCACTAAGGCTGTCCACCAAGAGCTCGAAGCTCAGCGCACCGACGTCAAAGCACTTCAACTCGAAGCGGACGCGGCAGCCAAGATCTTCAACGAATCGAAAAAGCTCCTCGACTTCGAACCCGAGCGCCTGAAGGATGCCGTCGACGTCGGTCTCGAGCTCGCTCGGGCCCAACCGCTGAAGCCCGTCGCCGACGACGACGTAAAAGGGCAACAAGTCTTCCAACTCCCGCCCCTCAGCGACTCCTGGACCGAAACCCTCGACAGCCTCCGCCCTCCTCGCGAACGCGACGAACCACCGTGGGAGTGGCGCAAGCGCCCCCCACAGCCCGTCGTCTTCCGCCCCCTGGACCGCATCGGCGAAGAGCGCGTGCACCTCCACCTCGAGCACCCCTTCATCCAGCGCATTCTCACGCGCTTCCGCTCGCAAGGGTACAGCGCTCAGGACTTGAGTCGCGTCACCGTGGTCCCCAACCCTCACGACGCGGTGACTCGCGTCATCGCTTTTGGGCGGGTGTCTCTCTTCGGTCCTGGCGCAGCGCGCCTGCACGATGAACTCGTCAGCGTCGCCGCCCCCTGGCTCGAAGCCAAAGGAAAGGGCCACCTCAAGCCCTTCGCCGAGGACGCCGATCGCCGCGCGCTCCAGACCCTCGAACAGCTCTTTCAAGAGTCATCCAAACTCGGCGAAGTGCCGCAAGAGATCCAGCAGCGCCTCATCGAAAGCGCCCCCGCAGATTTCGCCGCCCTATGGAGCGCCGTGAAAGACGAAGCCGAAGACCGCGCCCACCGCGCGACTCAACAGCTCACCGATCGCGGCCACACCGAAGCCGAAGCCCTCCGCGCCATCCTCGAAGCCCAAAAGAAAACGATCTCCCAAACCCTCGAAGGCCAGCAAACCGAGCTCTTCAAAGAGCTCGCCCCCGACGAACTGAAGCAGTGGCAAAACGACAAGGACCACATGCAAAAGCGCCTCGAATCGATTGAGCACGAACTCCAGTCAGAGCCCAAAGAAATCGAGGCCCTCTACAAGGTCAGCCTCCAGCGCCTGGAGCCTGTCGGCCTGGTCTACCTCTGGCCCGAGACGAGGATGTGATGACCCTAGCGACAGTATCCGAGGTGGATTTACTCACCAGGCAGTGCAAAACCTGGGCGAAAGCGGATCCCAAGTGCATCGTACTCCGCCCCGAGTCCGTTGTCCGCCGTGGGGCGCAGGTCCTTGTCTGTGGTGCAGAACAAGAAGTCTCCTTCACCCTTCTCTTTTCTTTCCTGAGCATCTGCCAAGATGCAACCAAGGATTGCCTCGTCGAAAGGCTTCAGCTCCTTTCGCCGACTGAGTCTCAGGGTAAAGTCTGTTGCTCGTTCACTGGGTGGAATCACGTCCACAGAACTCGCAAACGACCGCAGACGAGAGCCAATGCTACCAAGTGCGGTCACACGCAGGTCGCGCACAGCGTCGATGAAGTCGGTCACGGCGCTCCCGTGCGTTTTCCACCTCGTAGAATCTGCCTGAAAGATCTGTGCCCACGCCCGCCCAGCCAAGTCCTCAAACCCAACGTCGTCGCGGATCACTCGTTCGAAGGTCCGTTGAGCCTCCTTCAGCGCACACCACGGAACACTGAGTCGCAGCTCGCCGTTCTGGTGCCTCTCGTTGAGTTCCAGCGCTTCGCGCCCCGGAAACGGTCTCAGCAGGTCGACCAAGAAATTGGTCTCGACATAGACGCGCTTCACGCTGCGTCGCCGTCAATCCGGTCGATCTCGGCCCCCGAGAGAGCTGGAACGATGTCGTACAGCAGCTTCTCACGACCTTCGAGATTCTCAAGCACCGCATGCCAGTTGGCGGACATCCGCTGGAGCCAACGGCGAACCCGAGTATCCAAGTCGTTCCCGTCTCCGATGAGTGCTCCCGTGTCGAGCCGGAAGTCCACCTTGATCGAAGACGCGTCCGCATCAATGAACGTGTCGCGGAGAACGATGGCATCGCGCTCGTCAATCACCATTCCGTGCGAGCAACCGCTGCCATACATACGCGCACGAAGATCGTCGACGCGGGCGAAGGCGTCGTCGACAACCAAGACGATGAGGGAAAGTCGCGTCTCGTGCGGATGCTGGACCAGGTACAGGCTCATGACCCCCCTATTGAAGCACAAAACATGTCATCTGACATGTTCGTCTGAGGGGGCCGCCAAGTGACCGACCTCGAACGCAAGTTCCACGAACACTGGCTCGGCATGTGCCAACCGAGCGAAGGCCTCGTCGTCTCGGTGCCCGTCCTCGTCGACGCCCAATGCATGGAGAAGCAGGGTCGCGAGGTACAAGAAGCCCTCCTCGCGTGCACGGCCAAGGACAAAGACGGCACTCGCTACGTCCCGAACCTCCCGCAACTCTTCGAACAAGTCCTCGGCCTCAGCGAAGAGCACTTCGACTCAGGAGATTCCCTCCCCAAACCCCTCCGCCTCTATGTCCCGGAAGGCAAACAAGAGCTCCGCCCCACCCTCGCCCTCAAGCGAAAAAAAGCAGCCGCCGCGCCCCACAAGGAAGAAGCCGATCTCACCGCCGCAGCCTCGGCCGGCCGCGACTACTTGGCCCTCGTCTGGGACGTCCCGACGGAAATCGATCTCGATAGGCCCGAGACCCGCACCGGCCCCTGGGAGTACCCCGCCCAGGCGAAGTTCGACCGCCTCCTGCGCGAATGCCGCGTCCCCATCGGCATCCTGACGAACGGCCGCGAAGTCCGCCTCACCTACGCGCCCCACGGTGAATCGAGCGGCTGGCTCAGTTTCCGCATCGACGCCATGTGTGAAGTCGGCGGGCGCCCCATCCTCGACGCCTTCGTGATGCTCCTCGGGCGCACGCGCTGGTTTGGCGTGGCCGAAGACGTCCAGCTCCCGACGCTCCTCGCTTCCAGCCGCGGCAAGCAGGGCGAGGTGACGAACGCCCTCGCGGGGCAACTCTTCGAAGCCCTCGAAGAACTCCTCGCCGGCTTCTCCGCCGCCTCCGATCGGGACAAACTCGATCTCCTGCGCCGCGCCCACGAGGACGGCGGCGAGGGCTATCTCTATTCCGGGCTCCTCACGGTCCTGCTGCGCCTCGTCTTCGCCCTCTATTGTGAAGACCGCGGGCTGCTCCCGGTCGAGAGCGAGCTCTTCTCGAAAAACTACTCCGTCTTCGGGCTCTACGACGATCTCGAACGCGACAACGGCCGCTACCCCGACAGCATGGACCGCCGCTTCGGCGCCTACCCGCGCCTGGTGAGCCTCTTCCGCGCCATGTACCTCGGCGTCAGCCACGGCGGCCTTCATCTCCCCCCGCGCCACGGCGATCTCTTCGATCCCAACGTCTACCCCTTCCTCGAAGGCTGGGGCGGCGGCAGCGCCCCCATCGGCGACGCCGAAGCCAGAGCCCGCGTCGATGTCCCCGCCATCAGCGACGGCACGGTCTTCCGCATCCTGAAGAAGCTCATCGTCCTCGGCGGCCAACGCCTCTCCTACCGCGCCCTCGACGTCGAGCAGATCGGCTCCGTCTACGAGGCCCTGATGGGGTTCGATGTCGAGCGCCTCGAAGCTGGCGCCGTGCGCATCAAGCTCGCGAGTAAGAAGAGCGCCGCCCGCGTCTGGGTCGTGGCAAAACGCCTCCTCGAAGTCCCCGCCGCACGAAGGGCCAAGTGGCTCCAAGACGAACTCGGCTTCGACAAGGGAGTCGCCGCCAAGGTCGCGGGGGCCATCAAAGACGCCAAGACGGAAGAACAAGCCCTCGACGCCCTCGAACCCCTCAGTGGTTCAGGACGCCGCGGAGGCAAGAACCCCGAGCGCGCCCCGAGCGCCGCCCTCGTCATCCAACCGGGCCCCGAACGCCGCCGCACGAGCAGCCACTACACCCCGCGTAGTCTCAGCGAGCCCATCGTCAGAAAGACCCTCGATCCGCTCATCAAGGCCATGGGCGAAAAGCCCAGCTCCGAAGCGATCCTCTCCCTGAAGATCTGCGATCCCGCCATGGGCTCGGGGGCATTTCTCGTGGCCGCCTGCCGCTATCTCGCCGATCACGTCGTCGCGGCGTGGACGCGGGAGAAGCGGTTCGAAAAAGTGAGCGACACGGGTGACGACGTCGTCAACCACGCGCGCCGCCTGGTCGCGCAAAGGTGCCTCTACGGCGTGGACAAGAACCGCTACGCCGTCCAGCTTGCGCGCCTGTCCCTTTGGCTCGTGACGATGGCGAAGAACGAGCCCTTCACCTTCGTGGACCATGCCCTCCGCCACGGCGACTCCCTCGTCGGCCTCGACTACGCTCAGGTCCGCGCCTTCCATTGGAAAACAGGCCAAAAGGGCGAGCAGACATACCGGACATCCACCGCCCTCGACGAAGCTCTGAAAGAAGCCATCAGCATCCGCCAAGAGATTCTCAACCTGGCGACAGATCCGAGCAGTGAGGCCCAAAAGGAAAAGGAGCGCCTCCTCCGCGATGCCGACGACGCCATGAGCCGAGTGCGTCTGATTGCTGATTTGGTGGTGGGCGCATTCTTCTCGGCGTCAAAGGACAAAGACCGGGAGAAGGCGCGCACCCAGCGTTTGGACTTGGTCGAGGAGTGGCTCAACACGAGCGACCTCGGGAAGGAGGCCGAACTCAAGGCGCAACTCGAATCGCTCCAGGCTGAGCTCAAGGAAACCCAAGTCCCCTTCCACTGGCACCTCGAGTTCCCTGAAGTCTTCTACCTGGAGCGGCCGGACCCGCTCGACGGGATGCGCGTGAATGGGGCAGCGTTCATGGATGCGTTTGTGGGGAATCCGCCGTTCCTCGGGGGGCCCGGGCTGGGAGCCCAAGCGGGAGCCGCATACGTGGACTGGCTAGCCGTTGCTGTGCCCGGCAGCCGTGGGAACCGGGGTCAAGTCGACCTGTGCGCGTTCTTCTTTCGCCGCTGCGGAGAGCTGGCAGGGGCGCATGGGACCATCGGGCTCGTCGCGACGAATACTATCGGGCAGGGCGATACAAGGTCGCTAGGGCTGAAGCATCAGATCGCCGATGGGTGGAAGATCTACTCAGCGACGACAGACATGACATGGCCCGGCGAAGCCGCGGTAACTGTCTCGGTCGTGCATCTGGCGAAGGGCAATCCCGCTGCGTCGACGATCTCCGTTCGGAACGGATCGGAAGTTGGAGCGATCAACTCGCGTCTGCGTCCATCAGCCGAGCGGCCCGATCCCGTTCGCCTAGAGGCAAACCGCGGGACCGCTTTCAGCGGGACACGAATTTATGGCCAAGGCTTCGTTCTGACTCCCGAGGAGCGAATGAAACTTCTGGAAAGCGATCCGGCCAATGGCCAGAGAACGCACCCCTACATGGGCGGGGAAGAGGTCAACAGTAGCCCCACCCAGTCCTTCGACCGCTGGGTGATTGAGTTCGGCGATCGGACACTGGAGGAAGCGGCAAGGTGGCCGAGCCTGCTCCAGATTGTGCGCGAACGCGTGAAGCCGGAGCGCGACCAGCAAAAAGGACAGCACGCGACCAGTCGTCGTCGAAGGGACACCTGGTGGCAGTTCGACGTTGCTTCTCCGGCCCTCTACGCCGCCATCGCCCCCCTAGACCGCTGTCTGGTCAACTCGCAGGTCTCCAAACACCTTATTTTTGCTCGACAGCCGACAGACCGAATCTTCGCTCACACACTCTACGCCTATCCCCTCGACAAAAACACCCCGTTCGCCGTCCTCCAATCCCGCGTCCACGAATTCTGGGCGCGCCTCCTATCGTCTTCACTCGAAGATCGTCTCCGCTACGCCGCCTCCGACTGCTTCGACACCTTCCCCTTCCCCCAAGAAGACCCCCGCGCCCTCATCCCTGAACTCGAAGCCATCGGCGAACTGGTCTACCAAAAACGCGCGGAATACATGATCCAGACAGACCAGGGCCTGACGAAGACCTACAACGCCCTCAAAGACCCGTCCTGCACCGACGAACGCATCCTCGCCCTCCGCACCCTCCACGAAGAAATGGACCGCGCGGTCCTGAAAGCCTACGGCTGGTCCGACATCGCGGTCCCCCCCTTCTGCATCAAAACCGAAGAAGACCAAGCCGCCCTCCAAACCTTCGAAGACGAAATCATCGACCGCCTCTTCGTCCTCAACGCCGCCCGAGCCAAAAAAGAAGCCGCCCTAGGCCAAGCGCCAGGGAAAAAAGGCAAAAAGAAACGCGCAAAAAAGCCCGCCACCCCCAAGGCGGCGCCAAACGACGCATCAGCCCCAGAAGCGCGCGCTCCGCGCGACGCCAAACGCAAAAAGGGCACCCCCGACGAAGACTCCGGCCAGGGGAGTTTGTTCTGACATGGAGATCTCGATCACCGGCAAGTACCGCTCCCTGGAGCCAATGACCTGGGACAACATCCCAGAGCTAGCGATCATTTGCGGCGTCAACGGCGCAGGCAAATCTCACCTACTCGAGGAGATCGCGCACTCCTTTCTGACTCGAAAGAACCGACCGAAGAGCGGCGCCTCCGTGAACCAGTTTACTGCGCTGGCAAGTGAAGTGGTTTACCTCAAGTCCGATTGGGACCTCGACACATCAGGACCAAAGGAAGTCGATTGGCTCTCTCGTCAAAGGGAGCGACTGATCAGTAACTACAATAACCGACGAAATGGATCGCTAACTAGGGATGACGACTTGTACTCCCGACTTGAAGCGCGGACTGGGGTAGAACGCGGACAACTCAGTGACTCACAAATCAGTTCGCGGGTGAAAGACGAAGAGCTGATCTCTGCTGCCCCCGGTACGTTGGAACTCGTCGGACAGCTCTTCGCAAAGGCCAAATCCGACTTCATTCAGGACAAGTTGCAGGATCGGACTCCGAATCTTGAGAACGCCCCCTGGAAGACCTTGAACGGGCTCTTGGAGGCCGCCGGACTTCCCTACCGCTGCAACATTCCGGACCTGACGAGTCTTGCGTCCCCATTCGTGTTGGAGTTCGCCCACGAGAAGAACGGCTCCGTTGTCCAACCTGCAGACATGTCCTCAGGCGAGCGGGTCATCTTGAAGCTGTTTCTGCTGCTATTCGCTCGAAATTTTTCAACGCAACTCCCTCGCTTGCTCATCCTCGACGAGCCCGATGCCCACCTTCACCCCGCTATGGTGCAGCGATTCGTTTCGACCCTCTCGAACGTACTCGTCAAACAGCACGGAACGCGGGTGATCATGACGACGCACTCTCCGACGACAGTCGCTGTGTGCCCAGAAGAATCGCTCTTTGAGATGCAACCGTTGGGCGCCCCCGGAGAACGGATCCGACCGATTTCGCGCGACCGTGCCATCGGTCTTCTGACAACTGGCGTTCCCGCACTCCGCGTATTGACCGAGAATCGCCGGCAGGTTTTCGTCGAGTCAGAAGCCGACGAAAGCATCCTCTCGGCGCTCGCACTCCAGCTCGCCAACCAACTCGACCGGACCATCAGCCTTTCTTTCATCGCTTCAGGACGGACCGACAAACAAGACGGCACCGGGTGTGACCGAGTGAAGACTCTCGTGTCCCGCCTCAATCAGGAAGGCAACGACTCTGTGTACGGAATCGTCGATTGGGACGGCTCAAACAAGCCCGATGGAAACACCAGGGTCCTGGCCCATTCGAAACGCTACGCCATCGAAAACTGCGTCCTCGACCCGGTCGTCGTCGTCGCCTTTCTTATCAAGAAACAGATTCTCAAGGCCGACGGCGTTGGCCTCGACGAGTTCCCCACGTTCCTCAATCTCCCGTCACTCGCCGACAACAAATGGCAAGTCCTGGTGGACCACGTGGTCAGCAGAGTTCACGAGAAGGCCAAAGCCACAGCCGAAGCCCTGACCAATGCGGGCGCCCAGAGAAAGGCCTTGGAGGAGCTGCAGTCGAAACAGAGGCAAAAGACCACGCCGATCCAGGGGCCAATCGTCGAGTTCGACGAGTGGTGGATCAACATCCAGGGGCATCACCTCGAGGAATACCTGCTCGACACCTATCCGCCCCTCCGGACCTTCACAGGAAAGGCCGGTGGCCTCCTCGTGCAGGTAGTCGAGCACATCGGCGCGGAACTGCCTCTTCTCTTCCCGCAGGAAATCGTAGACGTCTTCAAAGAGATACAGGGGTCGCCGTCGTGACGCATCTGGGCCGCTCCCAACCTGAAGGAGAAGACTCTTGAAAGACGCTGCCGCTCTTCTCTCCGATTCCATGGTCCTTCGCGCCGCGTGGCGGCGAGTCCGCTCGTGGTATCGAGGATCCGAATGGCATGACCCTTTCGAGCTCGCCGATTTCGAGCTCAATCTTCCTCAGCGGCTGACGCAAATCGGCAGCGACCTGAGTCGAGGTTCCCACAAAGTCAGGCCGTTCCCCCTACTCCCCTACCCCAAGAAGGGGTCACACCTACGCCACTATTGTGCGCCAAGCGTGGCCGACCAAGTGGCGTTTGCGGTTTTTGGCGTGTTACTCGGACCGCTCATCGATAATCGACTGGAGTCTTTCGCCTTTGGAAATCGGCTCTATCGTGCTCTCGGTCAGGACCGAGATGGCAACAAGCCGTGGAAACGCCGCCCCTACGAACTGGACGCGCGCCAGCTCTATATGCCGTACCGACGCGACTATGCGCTATTTCGGCGCGTTGCGCATTGGTCCGCCGCTGCGATGCTCGGAACTCCGGGTAGGTCTGTCGATGCGCTTGGCGAAGAAATCACACCGGATCATTTTAGCTCCACGTCCCTCCCCGGGTGCTGCCGATCAGGCTGGTGGCGCAGGACACCGAGTAACGAGGGCTACTGGGCCAGGCTTGACCTCAAGATGGCATTTCCGTGCATTTCGCGACCCCTCCTTGAGAGAGGGTTTTCGCATGTGCTTGAGGCTCCGGAAGAGTTCGGGGAGGTAGACCTGACCCGTGAGCCCCTGGAGACCGCACTCGGCGGCTACCCGGCCCAAATCAAACAGACGCTGATCCACGGCAACGCGAGTGAAGAGCTTCAGGCTTTGCTCCTCGAACTATTGGGGCAAGTTAAGTTTTCCTCACGGTCGATCGAAGAGCGCCATTGGAGACCGGACGATGCGGAAGGGTTGCTCCTACCTGGCAACGGAGACCATCTGGGACTTCCAACCGGACTCGCCGTTTCAGGATTGTTCCTCAACCTTGCTCTCTCGCCAATTGATGAGGAGATTGCGAGCGCGCAGACGGAAGATCGCATCAAAGGAAATCCATGGGCATTCCTTCGATTCGCTGATGACATGATCGTCCTCGCTCCAACGGCAAAGATCCTCCAAGGCGCACTCAAGAAGGTTAGGCTTGCGATGGAAGGCTCTGGCAAGGTCCCCACCAACCTGAGGATCAGTCACTCGAAGGCAGCCCCGGAGCCTATTTCCGAATGGCTGCGAGGGGATGCCGGTGAAATCTCGCGAACTGAGCTTGAGAAACATGTCCTTCGCGGCGATCGCTTGGGAAGCTTCGTCACCCGTCTTGTGGAGGACATGAGCCGCAACGCAGCAACTGGCTCCATCGCAAGGTTCGGAGATGCAGCGGAGCAGAGACTGCACAATCTCGCGGATCTCGCCCTTCTCGATATCGATGACGGGGAGGTGAGAGCCGATACGAGACTATCATTCGCCGCCAATCGGCTGTCAGAGACTTTCCTCCCAATGGAATCCGATATCCAACGATCGGAGCGCGATCTCGCAACCATCCGCAACGGAGTTGCAACCGCGATCGACAAAGCGCCCTGGAAATTTTCCCTATGGAGGGCTGCGATCCGAGTCGCTTGTCGTCGAATACCTAACGCGCATCCGGCCTCGCAGGAAGGTGTCGCACGCAAATGGCTGAGCACGCTGCTTCGAAGGATTGCGCAGAGACAGTCGAAAAACACAGTCAGGTTCGGAACTGCCGAGCAACCCAGTCGCTCGGTAGTATCCCTGGAGTTATCGTTCCTCCGTGCGATGGTTTGGAGGGAGATCGCGAATGTTCTCCATGAGCTACAGAGAGCGAAACGGCTCACCGCCGAGGGCCGCTGGCCGTCAAAGCATTGGACCTTTCGCGCTTTGGACGAGGGTCAAATCGACCGAGCGATACGATTCATTTCGGACTTCGACCGCTGGTCCGTTGCCCTGTACGGGAAGAAGGAGAAACCAGAGGTGCTCTGGGGGTGGGAGTGGAAAGCCATTCTATTCGCAGCGCACACACACCCGTCGTTCGCGCCTTTCGATCGGTGGAATCATCATCAGCTATCGCGATCGTTCGCACGCAGGAATCCTCAACTTCTCCGGTTGGTGCAGGGAATCCCGATCAAACTCAGGCGAAAGGCCAGAACACGCGGTCCGCTCGTTCGAACTCACATCAGCGCCGCGAAAAAGGATGAACCGCGCATCCAACATGAGCTCAGGCGAGTCTCACGAAAAGAAGGTCCCGCCGCTACCCTGTGGCATGCTGACACCCTCGGTTGTGTGCACCTGCTGGAATCCGACATCGCTCACGAGCTAAGGCTCAAGAAGAATCCCACGATTTGGGATCTTTCGGTTCGAAGGATCGCGCGTCGGCGTCGAATGATGAGCTTCGACCACAGCGGCACCCCGGCATACGTACATGAACTGCTGTGGGCGGTTCGCGAACCTGGCAAGTGGAACGTCAATCCCCGAGTCGCACCGTCCATTCCCTTTTCTTCACACCTGGCAACAAGGATGCTGTCCGAGGCGCTTGATGCGCTAGGTGAACGGTCTTCAGCCCTCCCCCCCAGACCCGAATGCTGGCGAATAGAATCTGCTCTTTTGGAAAAGGCACGGGGGCGCCAATTCGACGCGAAAGTCCCAACGGAAATTCAGACCAATGACGATGCAACGGAGCTAATATCCCTGCAAAACTCGAGAGGTTGGGGCCTGTGCGGCTGGCATCCAGCGTTCGATATTCCTGTCGCTCTTGGACAGGAGAGGACATCGCTAGCGCGTCACCTTTGGTGTCACGTTCTCCAGTTCATGGTTGCTGCAACCGGCAGCGAGTACTGGCTTGACCTCTTGCTTGACCACTGGCCAGCGAAGATACCGCTGGATGAACAGTGGGCCTTACGGTCGCACGTACATCTCCCTTCCGATCTCTGGCGCGCAATCGAAACGGTGTTGATGGCGGTCTTAGGTGGGGGAGCGTCGATTGAAAGCGCTTCGGAGAATCTTCGCTCGTGTCTGGCTGAACTCCGAAATGGGTTCTCCTCAGGCAGAGATCACTTTGAGCGAATCGACGTGGAGCTCAAGCTCGATCCCGGTTCCATTCTTGATCTCCCGTGCACATCGGGGCCTCTCGGCGCGCCGCCAAAGCTCATCGCTCCACCAGAAGAGGTAGACGAGAAGCTGCGCGTGAGACTCGGCCAGATTGCAAGCGCCTGCAACTGGCCCGCGTTGCGAAACCGTCTGGCAAACAGAGGAACTGTTGGACTTACCCGAGCAGAACGGCAGCGGGTCATGCTTCAGGTAACACAGGCGTTCCGCGACGGTGACATCGACGGGGCCAATCACGCGGTCGGCCCGGTTCTGCTCCCTGAAGTCTCAATTCCATGGGAGGAACTTGCGGCCATTCAGGACCTCGCGCGGTTCTACGATCGCGCTACCCTGATGGGCATGTTGTGGCGGGAATCGCCACCGTTTCTGCCTTTGCGTCTGGCCAGGGCCAACCGCTACCTCATGAACGAGGCGGTGTTTCTCGTTCCTCTTTCTCACGGTCGACAAAGATTCATCCGACGTTTCGTCGTGCAAAAGCCACTCCCCGCTCACACAGAGTACGCACTGGTTGAAAGTGCTTCTTCATCGACGGTGACGTGGCGCCTGCTTTGCGGGCAGAAGTGGTATCGCTTTGTCCACCCTAGTTGGGGTGACTTCACAATTGCGATCTGTTCAGATCTGATCGACCCCACTCCCTGGAACGCATTGCAGGGTGCGGTGACCCACCTATTCATGGTGTCGTGCAACCCGGACATCGACACATTTGATGCGCTCACGTGGATTCGCGCCTTCGAGCTTCACGCAAACGTTGTCGCCGTCAATCAGGGAGACTCTGGTGGCTCCTTCGTCTGGACGCCGGAATCCGGCCGTGGGAAAGAAATCGCGAGGCTCCGTGGACCACGTCTATCGCTTTTGGCAGACGTCTCCCTGAATGTGAGCAGTTTGATGGATCATCAGCGGGATGGCGTATCCCGCGCAGTGCAACGAGCAATGGACGAGTGGGAGGGGAGGACCCCGAGGCGCGATCCATTCAAAGCGCCACCGCCCGGCTTTCGCGGTCGACATTGAGTCACCTTTCACTTGCAAAAAGTAACGTCAAACGTGACTTTCTGCAGACGCGCCGTCGGCCCGCCCAGCCCCCCACCAACCACCGAACCCACGCTCAATCGCGCCCCAATCAGCCCACACTCCGTGCTAAGTTAAACAAAGTCGGATATGTTTAACTTAATCTCGCACAAGTAAAATGGCTCGAACTAGCGATGCAAGCGTCTGATTTTACAGAACAATCCCCCGGACGACTCGTGCCGTTGGGCGAAAACCTGAGCGCCTTCGTCCCCAATCCACTTCCTGAAGCGCTCCCGCTTTCGGCCGACCTACAGATCGCCGCCAACATGGCCGAGAAGGCAATCGGCCGTCTCGGCGGAATGATGGTCGGTGGCGGCAATCCCCTCAGCCCCAACCTCGTGCTCCGTCCCCTCCAGCAGCGAGAGGCCATCGAGTCATCACGGATCGAGGGCACCTTCACGACCCCGGAAGAACTCGCTCTTCTTGAGAGCGAAGAGGAGGACGAAGAACCTCAGATCGAAAACCGCAACGACACGCGCGAAGTGCGGAACTACATCGTCGCGCTCAACTGGGCGACGAATCAGCTCGATAGTCTACCGATCTCCAGTCGCCTCATTCGCGGGATCCATGAACGTCTCCTCAAGGACGTTCGCGGCGGAGACCAGCAACCGGGCGAATTCAGAAACATCCAAAACTTCATCGGCGCCACCCTGGACCCAGCTCAAGCGCGATTCGTCCCACCGCCGCCCGCAGACGTGGAGGGCTTGATCCACGATCTTGAGAAGTACGTGCACACGCCGCTCGCGGCGCGCCGGCTCGTACGCCTCGCCCGGATCGGGCTGATCCACTACCAATTCGAGACGATTCACCCGTTTCGGGACGGCAACGGCCGCGTGGGCAGAATCTTGATCCCGCTGCTGCTCAAGAGCGACGACCCCTCCGATCCGCCGCTCTACCTGAGCGCATTCCTAGAGCGGAATCGGCAACGATACTACGACCTCCTCCTCGGCGTCAGCCAACGGGGCGCATTCGAAGAATGGATCGCATTCTTCCTCAAAGCGGTCGCCGACAGTGCCCAAAGCTCACTCGACGTCGCGAATGCCTTGCTCGGATTTCGAACGAGGTATCATCAGGTCTGTCATGATCAGAAATGGCCGGCGGCCTGTCTCCAGATGATCGATCAACTCTTCATCAACCCGGTGCTCACCATCCGGCGCGTTGAACATCTCACCGGCGTCTCGACTCCCACAGCTTCAGCGCACATCAAGCGCCTCGAAGAGGCCGGCATCCTGCGCGAGATCACAGGACGAGCTCGGAACCGGCGCTACGTGGCAAGAGAGCTGATCTTGGCGGTTCATCAGTCCACCCCTCGCAACTCCTGAGCGCCCCCCTCTTCTGGGGTGATGCCAAGCACGACGCACGACGCCCCCCCGCATTTGTCCATCCAAAGTGCGTGTCCATTACGAATGGACAAGCCGTTTTCCTGGACAGAAATCCCCTTCTGGACATTCCCCCGTCTGGTTCCATAATTATACACCCACTGGGAGAATAATTATGCCATCACAACCTCCTACCTTCACGGCCGCCGAGGCCGCCGCCCTCCTCGATTGGGAATCCAAGGGGCTCCGGAAGGCGATTGACGGGGTTGTGGGCGAAAAGCCAAGCCAACTTCCGTTTTCCGTTCTGGTCTATCTGAAGGCCGAAAGGACAAGCGGCCTCGTTCTCTCGCTCGAGAACAAGCGCAAGCTCTATCAATGCATCGTGCAGGGATTCGCCCAGGAGCGTGAACCTCAGTTCGTCAAGCTCAATGACGTCGTTCAGTTCCAGGTCAGGGACATCGCGCGCGAGACGCTCACCCGCGTCCAGCGATTCCGCGCCTGGGCGAAGAACGTCGTGAGCGATCCAAACATCATGGGTGGCGCTCCCGTCTTCAAGGGCTCGCGTCTCACTCTGAGCCGCGTTGCTGGCCTGTTGGAGCGCGGCGAAGAGAAGGAGGTCATCCTGGAGGACTACCCGGACCTCCGCGACGAAGATCTGGAATTTGCTCCGCTTTACCTCAAGGCTTTCCCCAAGGTCGGAAGACCATCGCGTGCTCGTCAAGCTGCTGATTGATGAGGACCTCTCCCCGCATTGCGCAGCGGAGCTGAGGGCCCGAACGGTCGAGGAACGGCAATTTCCGCGTCGTCGACCTGCCTCCTGATGACGAATGAGCCCTCGGCGGGGCGGTCCCCAGGGGTGAAGCACACCCGTTCAGTGACGTACCCTGTCCAGCCCAACTTACGCCTTTCTTTCCCAGCTGATAGCTTGGGCCCGTGACTGAGCCCGAACTCACCGCCCCCCGCGACCACTTGGTCAAAGCCCTCGAAGCCGACCTCATCGGCCCCTTCCGCCGCGGGCTCACAGACGCGGACGGGAACGACGGCATCGACTCCGTCGAGGAGCTGAAACTCCCGCCGAGCCGTTGGTACCTCACAGGGTTCCTAGCTCCTGAAGAGGGTCGCGAAGAGGAGGAGGAAGCGAACGAGGAGTTCGCAGCCGGGGATGACGAGACCGAAGAAGAAACAGGCGGCGACTCTCCCGATCCGAAGCGCAAGAACTTCATGCCCGCTTCGATGGGGCTCACCGTCTTCATCCCGGCTGGCGTGAAGGAGATCGAGGCAACAGTCCGCTACGCGAACTACGACCGCCCGGACGAGGAGGCCGAACCGGGCACGCCCGGAGGAAAGAAGAAGCCGAAGAAAACTTGGGTCCGTGTTCCGATGCCCCCGGTGACGGAGGTCATCAATCTCGAGGATGGTTCACTCACTGGCGACGGCATCGCCATCAAAGATGCTGGGGGCCTGCGGCTCGAAGGGCAAATCGGTGAAATCAGCGACATGACGGGCGTACCTAGCGGAATGCGCGCCGTTTCTGTGTTCATCGTGAATCGCCGTGCTCCCGACAACACGCCCGGCTTCCGCGATCGGGCTTATGCGTTTCAGGTCGAGCTGGAGCTTCACTGCGCAGCGGGATTCTTCGGGCGGCCGGACTGCTCGGGGATGACCTCCGACGAGCCCGACGAGCGCATTGGCGATCTGCAGTACCGGGGTGTGTACGAATACGGCGTCGGACACGGCGTCTCCGTCATGGTGCCTGAGCAGGGCGAAACCGTCACGCGCATCAAGACGTGCTGGATCCCGACGCACGAAGTCCTGCGCGTCAACGCCCGCACCGAGAAGGGCGTGACCGTCTCCATGAGGTCGCTCTCCAAGCTGCAGTCCGCGGCAGAAGTCGAACAACATCTCGCGGAGCTTCCTCGGGCCTACGCTCGGTGGATCACGGAACAAGGCGACATCGACGTCGGCGAGGAGCCGCGCAAGGAGACGCAGCAGGATCTCCTCCGTCGCGCCACCCTCGCTTGCGAACGGATTCAGGCGGGCATCCAGATCCTCAAAGACCAGGAAGACGTCCGCGAGGCGTTTTCACTGGCGAACGAGGCCATGGCCAACGCAGCGGAGAGGAAGCGCCCAGGAACGGACCCCAGCTGGCGCCTCTTCCAGCTCGCGTTCGTCTTGCTCAATCTCCAAGGGCTCCACGATCCGAAGCACCCCGACCGCGAAAAGGCGGAGCTGATCTTCTTCCCTACGGGCGGCGGCAAGACGGAGGCCTACCTCGGTGTGATCGCCACCACCCTCCTTCTCCGCCGCCTGCGCTCCCAGGAAACGCCGCACCGCGGACTCGGGGTCGCGGTCATCCTCCGCTACACCCTGAGGCTCTTGACGCTCGACCAACTGGGTCGCGCCGCGTCGCTCATCTGCGCCCTGGAGCTGCTTCGTCGCGACCAACCTCGACGACTGGGCCCGGAGAGATTCTCGGTGGGCCTTTGGGTCGGCAGCTCCGCGACCCCCAACACGATGAAGGAGGCGAAGAAAGCAGTCCTCGCCTACGCGGCCAAGAACGGCCCCAGCCCCGCTCCAATCGTCGACTGCCCTTGGTGTTCCACGGAACTCCTGCCCGGAAGCATTTCGCTCCGCACCGACGGCAAGCCCGACTCCAAGAACCCTCAGGAGGTGCACCTCGGTTGCCTCAACGATGACTGCCCTTTCTGCGCGGCGAACAATCCCGACGGCATTCCGGTCATCTTCGTGGACGAGCAGGTCTACCGGGAGCTGCCGAGCTTCCTCATCGGCACCGTCGACAAGTTCGCGATGGTGCCTTGGCGAGGCGAGACGGGGAAGCTCTTCGGAAGAGTGACGGGCCGACTCGGCAATCAGTTCTTCAATGCGACCGACGGTTCCACCCTTCCCAAGGGCGCCACGCCGCTACCCGAGGGGACGCTCCCGCCCGAACTCATCGTCCAAGACGAACTGCATCTGATCTCCGGACCGCTCGGTACGATGGTGGGGCTCTACGAGACCGCGATCGACTTCCTCTGCCAACGAAACCTCGATGGCGTGAAGGTGCCTCCCAAAGTCATTGCGGCCACGGCCACGGTGCGTCGAGCCACGGAACAGATCCGGGCCCTGTACGGGCGAAAGGCTGGCGACGTCTGCGTTTTTCCCCCGCCCTCGGTCGACGCCATGGACACGTACTTCTCCTACATCGACAAGACGACGCCCGGGCGGCTCTATGTCGGGATCGGAGCGCAGGGCCGATCGATGAAGGTCATCCTCCTGCGCGCCTACCGCTGCATGCTGGCGGCGAGTCTCAAGGCCCACGACGACGGTATCGGCTCGTCCGCCACGCGCGACGCTTACACCACCGTCGCTGGGTATTTCAACAGCCTCCGGGAGCTCGGCGGCATGAGGCGCATCGCCGAAGACGATCTAGTGACTCGTTGCGCAACCGCCGAGAAGTTCATTCCCATGGATTTCAAAGGTCCGCACCCCTGGTTCAAGACGCGCCGCCTCAAGGGCGAACCCGTCGAACTCACCAGCCGCGAGAGCACTGGGAAGATCAAGGAGTCCAAAGATCGGCTGAACAAGGGCTGGGGCTCCGACGGCCACGTCGATGTCCTCCTGGCGAGCAACATGATCTCGGTCGGTGTGGATATCGATCGCTTGGGCCTGATGATCGTCGCAGGGCAACCGAAAACGACCGCCGAATACATCCAAGCGTCCAGCCGCGTGGGACGACAAGCAAACCGACCCGGCCTCGTGCT
The DNA here is from genome assembly GCA_965652275.1 of uncultured Polyangiaceae bacterium. Classification (GTDB taxonomy): domain Bacteria; phylum Myxococcota_A; class Polyangia; order Polyangiales; family Polyangiaceae; genus NIC37A-2. The sequence goes on from CBFGUR010000026.1 coordinate 38,116, forward strand.
CACCTGCATGAACGTCCACAAGCCACGTGACCGTTCCCACTTCGAGCGATTCTCCCACTATCACCAGGCCTTCTACCGCTACGTGGAAGCCACGAGTGTCACACCTTTCTCGGGACCGGCACTGGACCGCGGCTTGGCAGGTGTCCTCGTCTCGATGGCCCGCTTCATCAACGACTCGATGACTCCGGCCGCCGGCGTCATGCAGATCGGAAAGCACAAGAACGAACTCGCATCTGCAATCGACGCCCTTTGCCAGCGGGCCGAGCGCCAACCCGGTAGGAACCGCAGCGACGAAGACGAACTCGTCTCCAACATCCGCCGACGCACCCAAAACCTGCTGGAGACATGGGAAGACCTCGTCCGGTCGACCGCCGATGAACCCGTGCAGAAGCACTACTCGAGGTTCGATAGGGACAAGCCGGGGGGACAACCGCTCCTGCGCCTCTCTCTGGACGAAAACGCCCCACCGCGAAACAGCGCCGAGGGTCGCTTCTTTGCCCCCACCTCCATGCGCGACGTCGAGTCCACTGCGCACCTCTGGATCAACAAATACCTTGGGCCCTTTGAGTCACCGAAGGGAGGCAAGTGATGGCCGGTCAAAAGAACTCGAAGCAGAAACGCCCCCCCGAGGGTCGGATCCGTGTGAGTCAGCTGGTCACCACCTTCGGGCCGGGCGCGATGGTCGACCTACTCGACCACGCTGTGCTCATCGGAGGTCTGGACTACTGGAAGTACGATTCCAAGTCGGAGCGTCCCGCCATCCCCGAAGACCGACTCCGAGAGGCGTTGCTCTCGCGCATTCGAGGGATGGGTCTCAATCTCAGCCAGGACGAACCGTTCCTCACCGGCCCCCGGGGCAACGACGACGAGGCGGGCCCGTGGAATGGGATCCAAGTTGCCGAGTTTCCCCTCTGGTTCGTCTGCCAGGAGTGTGACGCGCTCGCCTTCCACAAAGCACTCGAACAAAAGGGCGGCCGGTACAGACACCAATGCAGCCGCACGAAGGTCGGCCTCTGCGTGCCGGTCCGCTTCGTCGCCACGTGCAAAGACGGGCACCTCGCGGAGTTTCCTTGGGACTGGTTCGTGCACAAAGGGACGAGTCGTTGCGGGGGTCACGACCTCTACTTCAGGGAAGGTAGCACGGGCGACTTCAGCGAGCTGATCGTGAAATGCGACGCCTGCCAGGCGCAGCGGCCCCTTTCCGAGGCGCGGGGAGACAAGACGCTCCCGATTTGCTCCGGAAGGCGCCCCTGGCTCGGCCGCATCGGCGACGAGCCCTGCGAGAACCACCTCAAGATGCTCTCCCGGACAGCGAGCAACGCGTACTTTTCTCAAAAGGTGAGTGTCCTTTCGATCCCCGAGAAGGGTCGCATCCTTCAAAAGGCGATCTCAGCCACGCCGCTCTGGAAGATCTTGAAGAAGGCCAACACGCCTGAAGCGGTCGCGATGATGCGGGACATGGTGGAGGACGTGGACAAGCTCCTCGAGGCCAACACCGGCAAGAAAGCCGCCGACTTTTCCAACCAAGAGATCGCCGACGCCGTCCGAGGAGTTCACGGTGGAGACGACGCACCCCGCGAGCGCATTCGTACCGCTGAGTACCTGGAGTTCCTTGCGGCGAAAGACGAGACCGCCGGCGAAATCCCTCCCCAAGACGCGGAGTTCTTCGCTTCGCGGTTGGTCAAGCCCCTCCCCAAAGAGCTGGTGGAGATCATCCTGGTCAAGAAGCTGCGCAGCGTCGCCGCGCAGGTGGGCTTCACGCGTCTCAGCGCCCCTACGGCAGATCTCCAAGGGACCTACTCCGAGGAGGTCAAACTCTCGGCGCTCTCACTGACCCAAGAATGGCTGCCGGCCACTGAGACCTTTGGCGAAGGGATCCTGATTCGATTCGACGAAGAGAAAATCCAAGAGTGGGAGAATCGGGCCAGCGTTTTGGAGCGAGCGAACGGACTCCTTCAGGGATACCGAAAGAAGTTCGCCCCGAACGCCGACGACGCGCTCTTTCCCGGCATTCGCTATTTCATGCTCCACTCGCTGTCGCATCTCTTGATGAACGCGCTGTCGCTCGAGTGCGGCTACGCCGCTGCGTCTCTGGGAGAGCGTATCTATTGCGCGCCGTCCACCGATGCGACACCCATGGCGGCTATCTTGATCATGACAGGCTCCTCCGGTGCGGAAGGGACGCTCGGGGGACTCGTCGAACAGGGGCGCCGCATCGAAACGCACCTGCGACGTGCCCGGGAAATGGGGAGTCTCTGCTCCAATGATCCGGTGTGCGCAGCGCATGCTCCAAAGGAGGGGAAGAATGACCCGACCGAGCGCTACCTCGAGGGCGCGGCGTGCCACGGCTGCCTCTACGTCGCCGAACCTTCGTGCGAGAGATTCAACAGCTACCTCGACCGTGCGCTCGTCGTCCCGACCATGGGCAACGACCCATCACTCGCTTTCTTCTCCAAGCCCTGAGGCTGATATCGTGACCGGCGACACCGAAGACACCGACGATGCTCTGGGGCTCACCGAAGCCTCCACCGACGACCTCCGGCAACTCGCCGACATGATCACCGACGGCTCCTTCCGTGGACCCGTGTCTCCCTCGGCCCTCGCCTTGCGTGACATGGGTCACCTCTCGCCACACCTGGCCCCGTTCGCCGGGGTCGATGCTGGCACATTCTTGGCTGTAATTCGCGCCGTGCTCGCTGAACGACGGCGCGCTTCAGCTGGCTCGATCGATGTCGTTTGGTCAGGGGCAGACGCCGGTACCAGCTACGTGCGCTACACCAAAAACGTCGTCCCCGAGATGATCGAGCGCGCAGAGCGACGGATTACGATCGCGGGCTACAGCTTCGACGAAGGGGCCCGACTGTTTGAAGAGCTTCACGCTGCAATCAGTGGGCGAAAGGTGGATGTGCGGCTCTTCCTCGACATCCATCAGGTCGAGGAGCGCATGCGCAAGAAGCTCCAATGGGACAAGGCAAGGAAACGACGCCTCGAACCACTCAGGCAAGCGCGCAAGCAAAGTCCCCAAGCGTTCGCCGAGGAAGTCTGCTCGCTGTTTCGCGAGCTTCACTGGCCGTTCAGCGACAGCCAACTCGTCATCTACTACGACCCCCGCACAGCCGAACAGCGATCCTTCGTCAGCCTCCACGCCAAATGCCTCATCGCCGACGAAGAGCACGTCCTCATCACGTCGGCGAACTTCACCGGCCGCGGCCAAGACCGCAACATCGAAGTCGGCGTCGTCATCCACGACAAGGGCTACGCCACCGCCCTCGAACGACAGTGGAACAACTTGGTGGAGTCTGGGGACGTGGTCCGGGGCTGACAGCGACCGTCCCTACGTCGGCAACAAGTCTTGGTACGGCCGGGGGGCACCAGTTGGGCCAGACCCCCTGCTTTGAAGCTCAACCAAGCCTTCTACTGACTCACCAAGCTTCGCGTCGCCGTCACCTGCACTTCATCACTGGTGACCTTGTTGTCAGGCGTCGTCACCACAAGCGAGTAGCCAAGCCTTGCGGTGTTGAGAGGCACCACTTCGTTCACACGCACCCAGTACTGGAAGCCCTTCAGCTCTTCACCCTGCTTCACAGCCTTGGAGAAGGTCACCACGGCAGGCTCCCCATCAACCAGCACGTTTAACTTGGGTGCCGACTTGAACGGTTTCTTCGCGTCTTTCGGGGTCACCTTCACGGTCAGCTGGAACGCCACATGTGCAGCGTGAAGACTTCCTGTTGGATCGCCCGTGATTGCGAGACCCTGGACTACCGGGTCCTCGCTCTCGACGGCCTTTGCCGCGTTTTCGATCTTGAGAACTGACTGAGTCAGTACTTTGGTCACCTGTCCCTCTATCTCCACGAGCTGAATGACCGCGTACTTTGGCGCCTTGGCGTCGCATGGCACTTCGTCCCTGACAAAGACGTGATAGCCGTGCTTCTTGGTTGCACTGTGGAGGTTGACCCAGGGACTACCCTCCCCGCACTCCCCGATGAGGCGTACCTGTGCGACTTTCGGGCTCTTCTCTTCGACTAGCTTCTCTAGGTTCTCCCCCGTTAGGACGAGTTCAAAGGAAGTCGCTTTCTGGCTTTCGCCACCCCCGCCCTGCGCCGTCCCGCCAGACATCTTTTGTTCTGCACTGGGAGTCTCGCTGAAGCCCTCGTAGGATCCCAACCAGGTTGCTCGCGAGATGGAGGGCGACTTGGGCGTAACGATGGCCAACACCTGGGGCCTCCGCGGCTCTGCCTGCAGTCTTTCGAGGTCCTTCTCCGAGGGTGTGGGGGCAAGCGGAAAATAGGGACGCCATTCGGTTGTAACCCGCGTGGGCAAGGTCTGCTCCCTCACCTCGTTCGCCCCCTTCGAACCGATGCGACTGCTCGCGGGCCCCTCAACCGAGATAGCGAACGACTGACTGATGTTGCCGAGTGCTCCGTCTCCTTTCGCTGGCTCCACAGTCTTGCCCCCGGACGGTTTCTTTATCGCGGAAGCCGGGGGCCCTGCAGAGCACTTTGTCGTCGCACCGCCTTCGCCACAAAGGCAAGGATCGGTCTTCGCCATGAGGATGACTTCTGTTGCGATCGTCTGTGGTTCAAGCACAACCGGCGCCGAGTAGCGCCCCGGTCGCTTGGTGAATGTCTTCCTCCCGAGAAACCGGATCTGCACCTGATTGCGGTCAGCAATCGACACCTGCAGGCTTGGGCGAGAGACAACTTCCTTGAACTCATTCAGCCTTTGTTTCAAAGCTTCTGCTTCACCTGACAGCCCTTCTCCCGCCGACACCGCAATTGATGCACTGAGTTCGCGGAGATCGGACACAGTGCTCTCCACGACCCTCGTGAACCCACTCGGCGCCACAGCGAGAATGGAAAGGTGTTCTGCACACTCCCCTTCGCCGAGAGTCAGCGTTGCCTCGGCAGTGTAGTTCTTCCTCGTTGCCCAGCCGGGGTTGACCGAGGCAATGACCGGGAGAGAAAACAGCCTATAACCTTCAGGAAGCTTCTCGACATTGTAGATGGTCTCCAGCGCCTTTCCGCCGAGAATACTATCCGCCGTTGCGTAGAGCAGCTCATGATAGCTGGGAGTCGGCTTCGATTCGCCCAGAAGTGACTGCAAAGCACTGCTCTTGGCAGCATCATCAGACGACTCACCCTCGTCCCCCTTCCCGTCTTCCCCCTCGGCGTCCTCTTCGCCATCGGTCGCTTCGGCAGCCTCATCGCCCTCTTCCGGCTCTTCGGGCTCCTCCGGCTCTTCCTCCTCGCCCTTCTTCTTCCCAACCGTCGCGCCGAGGGAAACTTGGAGCACCGACTGCCTCGCGTCAAAGGCCTGCCGCCCTGTCCGAATCGCTTCAAAGACGGCCGCGGCCTTGAGCAGATCTTTGAACTCGATCAGTTTTCGCCCCGCCTTCAGTTCTTTCAAGATGGTCGGATGAACATCAATCGTCCCGACCTCTTCTGGACTATCAGTCTTCGGGAGTCGACTCGTGGGCGCGCAGCCGATGAGCAAGGTGAGGGCCGCCCCTAGTATCAATACGGCCTGAACTCGACCGCGCGCGATGTCGGACTTCTTGCCCAGAACTCGAATAGTCATAACGACCAGGATGTTAGATATTTATTCGAGACCCGCAATGGGTCAGAACGACCTGTAGAAGACGGTTGCTCAGTGGGAGCAAGTCCTACTTCAGCGCGACACGAGTCGGATGAATCGGACACTTTTTCGGCCAAACTAGCGCCCATCGAGGTCGCACAGCACCGACCGACCCCGTCGCACGACCCCGGCCCTATCACCCCTAAGGATCGACCGACGCCTTATCGTACCTTTGACTTATTATCAGAGCCGCACCGTCGCCACCTCGGGCACATCGCCGCTCGCCTCGGCGCGAGGCTGGATGGAGATGCCATCGTGTTGGAAAGAACGGTGGCGACCGAATGACCGCTCATCCGCGCCCGGCGACTCAATTCCCCCAGTTGACCCGCAGGTCAACCGCCCACTTTAGTCAACCGCCGCCCGTGACGCCTGCCCTACCCCACCTCCGCCCGAATCCCCCATGGTCCGAATACCGCCCCATCCAAGCATCCTGCGCTGAGTCCGACGAAAGCTCCGGCCACCCCAAAACCCTCACCCCCGCAGTCTTGGCAAGCGCGCGCGTACCCTCTGAAAGCGAATTGGGCTCGTCCTTCATCCAAAATCCGTGACATACTTCCGCCCCGCTTTCATGAACACTCTGACACCCCTCGCGGCGTTCGCGCTCCTTGTCGCCACGAGCTCCTGCAAAAGAAGTGAGCAGAACGATCAACTCGAATTAGCGGAAGACGCCTGCGCGCTCTTGTTCGAATGTGCACCTTTGGCGGCGGATGCTCAGTTCGACGACGAGGAAGATTGTATCGACGATCTCGCCGAAGACTTGTTCGACAACAAGGATTCCCGTTGTGGGAAGGCGCGCAATGCGCTGGTGGAATGTGCCGTAGATGTCTACAGCCAAGAATGTCAGGAAGACTTCAGCGTACTCTGCCGCGAACATGTCCTCGTGTGCGCGAGTCCGAGCACGAACGATTGGGCCTGCACCGATGAAGAGAACGAAGTCTACTTGCGTTGCTTCGAGTGAGCCGCCCCTTGTAAGGGAAGCCGAGATCGAACCCCGCGCGTTCCCTGCTACGCTACCTGCACCCATGGACACCGCCGAAAAAATCCTCCGCGACTTTTCCACCCTTGCCGTCGTCGGCGCGAGCCGCCACCCGGGCAAGGCCGCGCACGGCATCCCGAAGCAGCTCGCGGGCGCCGGCTTTCGCATCATCCCGGTCAACCCGCACGCGAGCGGCGAGCTGTTCGGTGAGACGGTGTACCCGTCCCTGAGCGCCATCCCCTTCCCCGTCGAGGCCGTCGTCGTCTTCCGACCTTCCGAGGACGTGCCGCCGATTGCCGAGGAGGCCGTCCGCATCGGCGCGCGGGCCCTTTGGCTTCAGTCGGGCATCACCTCGAAGGAGGCGCGGCGCACGGCCGAGGACGCGGGGCTGCTCTACGTCGAAGATCGCTGCACCGGGGTGGAGCGGGCCGTGCATCAAATCACGAAATGAAGCCGAAAACGGCCCTTTTCTGGTCTCCCCAATTTTTTTCGTAACGTTTCGGTTCGAGCCCGCACAAGCAGGACAGAAAGGCCCCGCACTGGCGGGCTCGTGAACCTGAACATGATCAAAACCTACCAAGCCGCCCCCGACATCGATGTCCTGGTGGGCGAAATCCCCATCCCTGGCCTCGGTGTCCTGCCGGTCAACTCATTCGTCCTCCAGGGCATGGAACCGATCCTCGTCGACACGGGCGCGGTGATTCATCGGGATGCATTCCTGAGCGCCCTGGGGACGGTGGTCGATCCGATGAAGCTCAGATGGATCTGGCTGACTCATCCGGATCCCGATCACATCGGAGCGCTCCATCCCCTCTTGAACCAGAACCCCGATCTGAAGGTGATCACCACGTTCCTCGGGGTCGGCATCATGGGTCTTCATGCGCCCCTGCCGATGGACCGGGTCTATTTTCTCAACCCCGGTGAGACTGCGACTTTCGGGGGCCGTGACGTGGCGGCGGTCAAGCCGCCAGCCTTCGACAATCCGTCGACCACAGGCTTTTTCGACATCAAGTCGCGCACCTTGCTGAGCTCGGACTGCTTCGGAGCCGTGACCGCCGAGCCGCCCGAAGACGCTTCGGATCTCTCGGAAGAGGATCTGCGCTTTGGACAGACCCTATGGGCGACGATCGACGCGCCGTGGCTGCACAAGGTCGATCGGAAGAGCTTTTCGGACGAGCTCGACTCGGTGCGCAAACTCGATCCCCGCTTGATCTTGAGCAGTCATCTCCCAAAGGCAGACGGTCGCCTCTTGCCGCGCTTGCTCGACAACCTCGGTAAGGCTCCGGAAGCGCCCGTGTTCGTGGGACCCGATCAGGCGGCGCTCCAGCAGATGCTCGCGCAGATGGCTGCTGAATGACCGCGACCTGCGCCGCCGCCCAGGAGCTGCCACCGCCCGCGCGCTACCGCGCGCCGGGTGGCTCGGCCGCCCTGCGTCTTGACAGGACGAGGGACCCTCGGAAGATCGTCCCTCGTGCGGTCGGAGTGCAGGCCATGACGCCAGCGGAACTGGTTCTGCTGGTACGCGGGGGCGGCGCTGAAGCCGCTCAGGCGGAGGCGCGCCTCTGCGAGCTGCTCCGCGGTCGCGTCCGTGCTTACGGGCTTCGGCACCTGCCCAGTCGCGATCTCATCGACGACTTCGTCCAGCACGTGCTCATCGAGCTGCTCATCGCGGCGCGCGCCGGTCGTATCGAGGACGAAGAGCGCGTCGAGCGATTTGCCCTCGGGATCTGTAGAAATGTCCGTTTCGGAGCCTTGCGCGAAGGTGCCAAGCAGCGCGACATCGCTGCGCAGAGCGCGCTCCTGATCGATGCGATGACCGAGCCCGCGCCCGATCGAACCGACCTCGCGCGCCTGACCGTTTGTCTCGCGAGTCTGGAAGGCCGCGCGCGCGATGTGCTCGTCTATTCCTTCAAGCAAGGACTCGATGCGAGCGAGATTGGGAGCAAGCTTTCCATGAGCCCGGGGAACGTGCGCGTGGTTCGATACCGTGCGCTCAAAGTGCTACGCGATTGTTTGACGCGGGGGGAGGCATCGTGAACGACAAGAGCACGCAGTGCAGCCAACCGATCGACTGGGCCAAGCTCGTCGCCTACTTCTCCCGTGAGCTCCCGCCAGACGACGAGGCGGCTCTCGAGGAACATTTCTTCGAGTGCGCGTCGTGCGCCCAGTCCGCCGAAGCAGTGGCGCGTCTCGTGGAGCGCCTCGGCCAGGCGACTCCACCGGCCCTCGGTGACGATCTGTTCGAGACGCTCCGCAAGGCGGAGAGCATCACGACCGTCGTGGGAGTGGATCCCGCAGGGGTCGTCGTCCTCCCCTTCGAGGGCCCGTCGGACGTCGTCGTCTGTGAACTCCGGGGTGACTTCGCCGGCTATGGAAGCGTGGATCTCGAGCTCGAAAGCTACAGGGAATCCGGTCGGATTTCGGGGGCACCGGTGAGCTCGAGCGGCGATCGGGTGCGCCTCGTGTGCCAGACGGCCTTCGCCGAACGTTTCGGTCGCACGGTCCACGTGATCGTGCGCCCCCCGGGCGCCCCCGGCGAGAGCCTCGCGAAGTACCAACTCGAACACGAAATCCGTAGCGAGTAAGGAGCGGGGTCGGGGGCCCCTGGTCGAAGCAGGGTGCGCTCAGTCGGTGCGGAGTTCGACGTCATCGATGTACCAACCAGCCGAATACGAACCAGTGGCGCCGTTCGTGATGAGCCGAAAACCGATTCGTATCGACTGACCAGCGTAGGGGCCCAAGGGGAGATTCCCTGGTGCCCAGCCAGCGTTGGTCCCAGTGAGGGACGTTTGGTTGGGGAAGTCTTGCCACGGACCACCGTCAACGCTCACTTGGACCTGTCCGTGATCGTAGCCGTCGTTCCAGATGTCGTACCAGTAGGCGAACGTGAGGCGAGGATTCGAGCCCGATGCTGGCACGAGGAACTCGGGCGAAACCAGGCGCGCGTCCCGGAAGTAATCGTAGACCGTATTGAGGCCCGTTCCCGCTACGTTGCTGCCACGGTACGCGGTTGGACCGGTTTCGAGCGTCGGCTCTCCAATGCCCCACTGGCCCCCCTCGACAGACCAATCTCCAAACCCCGACTCGAAACCTTCGACGCTGGCCCAGGTCATCGGGCCCGTCTCCAACGATACGTCGTCGATGTACCAACCCGCGGAGTAGGATCCCGTGGAGGCATTACTCGTCAGGAGAAACCCAACGCGTACGGAAGAGCCGGAATACTCCGAAAGAGGAATAATAATCGGAGCCCATGAGTCACCGACTCCGGCCAATGACCCCATGCTTGTCAGATCTTCCCATTCCGCTCCCTCGACGCTGATCTGAATCTGTCCATTGTCGAAGGTGTCATTCCAGATGGAATACCAATTCGCCAACTTGAGTCGCGGCCTCACTTCAGCGTCCGGCACCGTGAAGGATGGCGTGACGAGTCGAGCGCTCTGGCTGTAGTCGTAGACTCCGCCGAGGACCGTACCGGCAAGGTTCTCTCCGCTGTAAGCACTCGGCCCGCTCTGGAACGTCGGCGTTCCAATCGCCCACTGCCCGCCCTCGACGCCCCATTCACCGAACCCGCTCTCGAAATCCTCGAACCAGACGACCGTCGGCTCACCCCCGACGTTGCCGCCTCCGCCGGATCCACCCGAACCGCCGCTGCCACCTGAGCCGCCTGAGCCGGTGCCTCCCGAGCCCCCGCCTCCCGAGCCAGCGCCGCCCGACCCGTCACCACCCGAGCCATCTCCGCCGGTGCCCATCGGGGCCGCTCCCCCGCTCCCCACTTCGCCTTCCGGCACGACGATGCCGCCCTCTTGGCAGTAGGCGGGCTCGTCGATGACCCCGTCACAGTTGTTGTCGACGTGGTCGCAGACTTCAGCTTGCGCGGGATGAAGCCCAATCATGTCATCACGGCAATCCGTCGGCGCAAGAGAGGCGCCCGGCACCGGCTCACAGGACATGATCGGGTCGTCGGTGGGCGCTCCGAAAAGGTCTCCGTCTTCATCGGGATACCAGGCGACGGGCCCCGGGTTGTCGTCCACGCGCCCGTTGCAATCGTTGTCGACCCCGTCACAGAACTCGGGCTGTCCCGAACGCTGGGCGAGGTTCAAGTCATTGCAGTCCGTACCGCAGTACTCCTTGTCGTCGTCGTTCTCGTCGATGTTGCAACAGTTGGCGTCGACTTCCGTGTCACCGTCGCGGTCCCAGCCGCCGAACGTGGTCGGATCACAGTCTTCGTCGTGGTGCTCGAAGTCGCAGATCTCGGGGTTACCGGGGAAACGGTCCGAGTCGTCGTCGTCACAATCATCACCCAGGGGACCACCCTGGGCGTCCTCACAAGTGGCGTCACGATGGCCGTCTCCATCATCGTCCGGAGCTTCAAAACACACTGCCCGAGAGCGTTGGAACAGGAATCGATCGTGCACGAGATCCCGTCATCGCACTCAGGCGTACGACGGGCGGCGACACAGCCGAACTCGTCAGCATCCTTCTCGGAGGGAAGACACAACTCCGCCCCGTTACAAAAGAGGCCGTCCGAGCACTCGACGTCGGAGATACATTGGTCCGCGCCGCGCTCCCGAGCCGGAGCTCCGCCCATTGCCTCCGTATCATCCACAGTGGCTTCGCCGCCGCCACACCCGGCCGCGACGACGACGCACCAGGTCCACCGAGAAAGGTTCAGAGCCGAAAGGAAACGAGTGGCCATCGATGCTCGTTACCACGAACGGCTTCCCCCGCTCCAGAGGACAGACGCCACATCGAACGGTAACCCCAGGATTCGCCCGTCTCGAATCACACGGACAGGTGACCCCTTGGGGCGACGACCACCGCTTCGCCCCAAAAGGTCACCCATTGGCAACTCACCGGAAACAGGATCCGACGGGAGCCCCCCGGGCTCGGCCGACTCGGCGGCTACTTCTCCTGGAAGACGTGCACGTCCCTTTGTGGGAATGGGATGGTGATGTTGGCGGCGTCCAGGGCCAGCTTCGAGCCCTCGACGGTGGCGAAGTACACGTCCCAGTACTTCTCCGGCGGGCAATAGGGGCGCACGACCAGGTTGACGGAGCTGTCGGCGAGCTCCGTCACGGCGACGATAGGCGCCGGCTCACTCACGACTCCCGGAATCGCCTGAACCATGTCCATCAGGGCCTTCTTGGCGGCTTTGAGATCGGAATCATACGAAACACCGACCGTCGTATCCACGCGCACGACGTCCTGTGCGCTGAAGTTGCGGATGGTGCCGTTCGAGAGAGCGCCATTGGGGATGATGACCCGACGATTTTCCGGCGACGTCAGGATCGTCGTGAAGATCTGGATCTCGTCGACGACGCCGAGCTGTCCCTGCGCCTCGATCAAGTCGCCCACCTTGTACGGCCTGAAGATCAAGATGAGCACCCCGCCGGCAAAGTTCGAGAGGCTCCCCTGAAGGGCGAGCCCCACGGCCAACCCCGCCGCACCGAGAACGGCGACGAAAGAGGTCGTCTGCACTCCGAGGGTCGAGGCCACCGAGATGAAGACGAGGGCTTTGAGGATCCAGCCGAAGAGATTGCAGATGAATGGAGTGAGGGTTGGGTCGACCCGGCGCAGTTCCAGCGCCCGCCGGATGAGTCGTGTGAGCACGCTGGTCAGCCACAAGCCGACGACGAGAACGACGATTGCCGTCGCCAGTTTGGGCGCGTAATCGAGGGCGCGCGCGACGACTAGATCTTGATACTTCTAAAGAGTCTGCATGTTCATGATTCGAAATTTCTCCCAACGCGACGCCCACTAGCGTCACGCGAAGTTGCTACCCGAGGCTCCACCTGCGCCTGCGGCGAGGGGGCATGACTCTCGTGCCGATTGCATTGCCGACGGCGAGGAAGACCTGCCAGTAGTCCTCACGCCGGCAATGAACGCGTACCGAGATGACCGTCCCCGAGAGATTGTACCGATCGACTCTCACGAGAGGTTCGGGCTCGGAAAGGATGCGGGGAAGGCCGCCAACACGAACACGCAGTTCATCGATGATTTCCTCCGGCCGCTCGTCGTGAGAAAGCTGCGCTCGCAGCTCCACGAACGTCGGATCCGGCTCGTCCAATTTCCGTGCGTCGATCATGGGCCTCCCCCTCCTTTTTCGATTACTGCTCCTGCACCAAGTGGAACTCGATCCGTCGGTTCTTCTTGCGCCCGGCCTCGGTCCCGTTGTCCGCGATGGGCTTTTCGGGGCCATACCCTGCGGTCGAGATGCGTTCGGCTGCGATCCCTTGCTCGACCAAGAACGCCTTCACGGAGTTCGCCCTCGCCAAGGACAGCTCCTTGTTGTGTTCGGCATCACCAGTCGTGTCCGAGTGACCGGCGATCTCGACGTGAAGGGACGGATACTCCTTCATGATCGCTACGGTCTCTTCGAGCTTGGGACGTGAAGCGGGGGCGATGTCTGCGTTCCCGAGCGCAAAGACAATCCCTTCCATGACTCCGTCGAACTTCTTGACTGCTTCGGGGATCTCGTCCGGGCACCCGTCACGATCCCGAAAGCCATTGCGGGTCTCGGGTTCGCTCGGGCACTCGTCCTTCGCGTCATCGATTCCGTCACCATCGGCGTCCTTGACGGGGCACCCGTCCAGGGTCGCGGCTGCCTCGTCGGGACACTGATCGGTGTCGTCCGTCCGACCGTCACCATCCGAGTCTTTCACCGCGCACTCCTTCTCTGGGCATCCGCCGGGTGTCGTGCCTGCGACCTCGGGACACGCATCCTTCGTGTCTTCGATGCCGTCACCGTCACCATCGGGGCACCCGGACGCGTGTGCGGATGCGACATCGGGGCATGCATCCACGTCGTCGGCGACGCCATCCCCGTCCGTGTCCGGAGCGGGACAACCACCATGTTCACCGGAGATCCTCGGGCATGCGTCGCGGAAGTCGTTGACCCGATCACCATCGAAGTCGGGGCGTCGCCGCTCCGGAGTGAACGTGATTCCGAAGAGGATCTCCGGGTGATGGGTCAACGCGCCTTGCTCTGCGTCGAACTTCTGAGAAAGACTGTCACGAAGATCGAGACGAACGCCGAAGTGTTCATCGAGCGCCGCCTTCACTCCGAGTCCCAGGTTGAGCGAAGGATCGCTATCGCTGCCCATGGAGTCGGATGCGGCGCCCAGCGCCCCTCCGCCGGCCAGAACGAAGGGCGTGATGCTAGAGCCGGGAAGCTGCGCCACCAAGTGAGCGCGAGCCGCCCACATCCCAGCGCTCGTCCCGTCCTTGGCCTGAGTCGGGACCCCTGCCCCTTCGATCTCGGCGCCCAGGAAGGCGAGAGGATAGTACCCGACGCGAACGCCGAGCTCGCCTGCCGTCCCGAACCCTTGTTGGGACTCCGGACGCCCGGGCTCGTACAGCTCGTGGCGTTTCGAGGGAAACATCATCCCCCCGAAGAGCCCCAGCTCCCAGCTGTTCGGTTCCGGGAAGTAGCGCTGCAAATACGGGCGCTCGGTTCCGAGAGTTCGCGCTTCCGACTCCGAGGAGGTCGCTTGCGAACCTCCCGAAGCGGCTTTCGCGGAGCTGCCAGAAGCGCTCTGGTTCGCCTTGGCCCCGGCGGAGAGCGAAAGGCTTCCGCCTTCTGCGAAGGAGACTCCCGAGAGGAGGAAAACGCTGGTTGAAAATGCACCCAGAGTGAGTGTTCGAGTCATGTTCATCTCGTCCTTTCCGATCAACGAAGCGTGTAAACCAGGCTCACGGCACTGATCGTGTCGAGCCTTCCGACTTCGGGGAGAGGGTTGTTGTCGTAACGAAGGTTGAAAGAGGTCGCGAGCGAGAACGAGTCCGAGAGGGACGAGGTCAGAGACGTCTCCCAGTTCAGCCGCCAGTTCTTCGTGTCCGCAAAGGCCTGCAGGTACTCGAGCCCCGTGTAGAAGGTGACGTGCTCGTTCAGGGAGTTGTCGTAGCCGGCGAAGAGACGCGCGGCGTGCCTGACCTCGGTCGTGGTGACTTCGGTTCCTGCCTCCGCAGCGGCCTCGATCGCCTCGGCGAGACGAATGTCGTATTGGAGATCGTAGCCACCTTCCGCCCAGAGCCGGTGCTGAGGCGCTGTCAGGAGGTAAAACGCGACGCCCGGATCGAAGTTCATCCGCAGCCCGAGGCCCTGGAATCGATCGCGCCTGAACGATTCGGCGGCAAAGAGCGCCCAACGTTCGGACAAAAACCGATCGTAGCGCACGCGAGCTTGGTAGTTCTCGACGGTCGCTTCGGTGTCGGAATCTCGGTCCGGAGCCGACTCCGCGTAGTTGGCTGCGAGGTCCGCGCTGTATTGGTTCTGCTTGCGCCGAATGCGTGCTTTCCCGGTCGCCGTTCCGGCCAAGGAGCGCGAGTTGCCCGTCGCCATCAAGCCACCCGCGGAGGCCTTCAGTTCGGTCACGTCGCTGGTGTCACTGGGAACGTCGACCTTCTCGAATCCTTCGTTGGCGACTTCGGTCGTACCTTCGGTCGCGTTCTTGCCCTCGAGGAGGCTGTCTTGGGCCTGAGCAGAGGTGCCGTAGAGCAGCACGACACCCGCCAATTGGAGTCTGTTCATCTTCATCATTCGAATCATTCCTCTTGGGAACGGCTCCGAATGAGCAGGAAGCGCGCCAACGAGGCCTGACGCGAAAACGGGCGAAAAAGCCCGGAAGTCGGGTCGCTAGCGCCCCTCGCCTGTGGGGCGGGACCTGTAGGCTACAGACGACAATCGCCTACCTCGGCCGCCGAAGCGCCCCCGGTCTACTTCAGCTGGTGTTTTTCCAGGAGCTTGATGAGATAGGAGCGATCCATGCTCGCCAGGCGGGCCGCCCCCGAGACGTTCCCGCCGGTACTCTCGATCAAGCGGCTGAGGTACTCCCGCTCGAATCGCTGCAAGACGTCCGCGCGGGCATCGGAGTAACGCATGTCCAAGACTCTCTCGTCGATGGAGAAAAGCTCCCTCGCCTCCTCGTTCGGAGCGGGGCGCGAGGGCCGTTGAGCCGGCGCCTCGCCGAGAGCGACGAGGGCTTCGACGAAGTTGCGCAGCTCCCTTACGTTACCTGGCCAATCGTGGCGAGACATTTGGGCAACGACGTCGGCGTCGAAGGTCTCGGTGAAGCTCCGATCGCTCCCCGTTTCGCGGAAGAAATGCTCCGCCAACAAAAGAACGTCGCTCAGGCGCTCTCGCAAGGGTGGCACTTCCAAGTGAACGACCGAAAGCCGATAGTACAGATCTTCGCGAAAACTGCCCCGATTCACCTCGCTCCGGAGGTCGCGGTTGGTCGCGCACACGACCCGAACGTCGATCGAAATGTCCTCGGTCCCACCCACTCGCTGAAACCTCTGGCGCTCCAAAACCCCGAGCAAAAGTGGCTGAAGCTCGGGTGCCAGTTCGCCTACTTCGTCCAAAAAGACCGTTCCGCCATCGGCCCGCTCGAACGCGCCGATGCGTCGTCGGTCAGCGCCTGTGAACGAGCCCCGCTCGTGACCGAAAAGCGCGCTCGTGATGAGTGTGGGCGTGAGCGCTCCGCAATCCACCACGACGAACGGTTTGTCGGCGCGCTCGCTCTCCTCGTGCACAGCGCGGGCGATCAGCTCCTTCCCCGTCCCCGACTCTCCCAAGATGAGCACGGGTACCTTGGTCTTCGCGGCCTTCTTGACGGTTCCCATGAGACGCCGCATCTCGGCGCTCGCGCCCAAGAGCCCGCGCAGCTCCGGCGTCTCCACCGCGTCGACGGTCTTCTTGTCTCCATCGAGGATCACCAGCCGCGATCGCCCCAGCAGGAGCTCGGTCCCCGTCGGAACGCGAGCGCGCTCCAATGCAACGGCCCCGACGTACGTGCCGTTCTTGGATCCGAGGTCACGAACGACGATTCCATCTTGGCTGTTCGTCAGCTCTAGATGAAACCTGGAAACGGTCCTGTCGGTGAGCACGAGATGATTGCTGCGTCCGCCGCCGATGGTGAGGCGATCCTCGGGAGCTTCCACTCGAACTCCCACATCGGGTCCCTCCAGGACCTCGACGGCAAGTGTCTTGACCGTGAGCGATCTCGCCGAGGCGAGGGGCTGGGTTCCGACTTCTGACGGAGAGCTCATGATGTCATCGGATAGCCGGTTTCTGGCTCGTCTCCAAAAGGAAAGCCACCGTGCCCCCTCACCCTGGACCGGCAGGTTCCCGACAAAACCAGCGACCGCCGGGGCAGTTTGGGCCGGGCCCTTGCTGGTTTAAACTCCCGCCGATGTCGTCTCCGGGGAAAATCAACATCGGCGCGGTGCTGGCCGCTGCCTACCGACGACCGGATGTCGGCCTGGACCAAGTCGCCGCCAAGGTCCGCGCGCGCATGGCGCTCGCGGAGACGGTGGGCGAATGTCTTCGCCTGTTGATCGAAGTACCAGGGTCGGCTCTGAGCGCTTCGCTTCCGGCGGGCGAAGCTCGAGACGAAGAGAACGCGGAGGAGCAGAATGCTGAGCGCAAGTTGGATTGATCTCGCAAGGGGGCCATGGGGGGAAGCTCTCGGGGAAGGCAAGAGAATCGTCATCGCTCACGCACCGACGGTGCTCGGTGGACTCGCGATTCTCGTGGGCGGATGGATCGCCGCACTGATCGCGCGCCGCGTCACCGATCGTTTGCTCCGGGCGGTGCGTCTCAATCGAGCCGTCGAGGGGACGCGCGTCGGATCCCTCATCGGCTCACTGGGCAAGGGCGTCACGGCGTCTCGTCTGGTGGGACAGATCGCCTACATTACCGTGATTCTCCTCACGCTCGACACGGCGGCCGCCCATTTTGGCCTAACTGGCCTAAAAAGCGCACTATCTGGCGTCGTCGGCTACCTCCCCAAGGCGGCCGGGGCCCTCGTCATTTTCGCAGCCGGGACCTACTTCGGTTCTCTGGCAAAGCGGAGCGTCGGGGGCATCCTCCGGGAGCTTCGCAATCCCGCCGCCGGATTGCTCGAGACTCTCACCGAGGTGGCCATCATTTTGGTGGCGACCCTCGTCGCCCTCGACGTCCTAGGCGCCAACCTCACCTTCATTACCTCCAACCTGACGATGCTCCTGGGAGCGCTGCTCATCGTGGTCGTTTTTTTGGGGTGTTGGGCAATGCGGTTGCCCGCCGAGGAGCTCGTCGCCAACTACTACCTTCGGCGGATGCTCAGCGTGGGTGACCACGTACAAACCTCTCGACACGAGGGCACGGTGCTCGAATTTCAACCCTTGGGTCTCATCCTCCGTGACGCGAAGGGCGACGAGCACTTCGTGCCGGCCAAGAACCTCATCTCGGGGCTCCGGCGCCGACAAGGTCTGACACCAGATTGACCACCCAAACGGATCTGCAGCTCGTCGAGGCGTTTCTCGACAAGGGCCAGGACGCGGCGTTCATGGAGTTGGTCCAGCGCTACCAAATCCCCGTCTTTCGGCACCTTTCGTACGAGCTTGCCGATCCGGACGACGCCGAGAACGTCTGTGAGACCGTCTTCTTCTTGGCAGGACGACGTCTGAGCGAATGGCCCAAGGACGTGGAGTTCAAGAGCTGGATCCTCGATTTGGCCACTGAAGTCGGACAATCGAAGAAGGGCGAACCGATTGACTCCGAGTCCCCGCGTCTCGTCGATCCGGCGGTCTTCTTCCGTCAATCGGTCCATCGAGCTCTGCAGGCGCTCGACCCCGAGCAGCGCGCGCTCCTGGTCGCCGTCGAGCTCGAGGGAAAACGCCCCGAGGACATCGCGGACGAACGAGGAGTGCCGCTCACCAGCATCACCGAATCGCTGGCTGTCGCGCGCTCCTCGTTCACCGAAACGATGAGCCGGAAAACTCCGGCTTCCGAAAAAGAGACGCGCCCCAAGATCGTCACCGTACGACCCGGAGAAATCATCGACAATCGGTACCGCGTCGAGCAACTGCTGGGTGAAGGCGGCATGGCCAGCGTCTTCAAGGCCGAGCATTTGCGCATCAAGCGACCGGTAGCGGTGAAGACACTCCGCCCGAGCCGACAAGCGCAGGCGATGATCCGCGAGCGTTTCGTGCGAGAGGCGGAGGTGCTCGGCCGCCTCGCGCATCCCAACTTCGTAGATGTTTCCGACTTCGGCGAGAGCTCCGAAGGCTTCGCCTACCTCGTGATGGAACTACTCGAGGGGCGGCCGCTCTCCCAAGAACTCGATGAAGTCGGAGCCATGGGGCCACTTCGAGCTCTGAAGATCATCCGCGAGGTGGTCCGAGGGCTCGAGTTTGCCCATTCTCAAGGCATCATCCATCGCGACATCAAACCGGACAACATCGTACTCCTGGATGGAGAGACGGAGTCTGGATTCGCCAAGATTCTCGATCTTGGGATCGCAAGCACCGAAGGCGAGAGCGGAAGCGAACGAGACGAGACCGCACTCTACGGCACGCCCGCATACATGGCGCCCGAACAAGTGCAAGGAGGACGCATCGATGGACGCGTGGATCTGTACGCCGTGGGTGTGACCCTCTTCGAGCTGCTCACGGGGGAGCTCCCTTTCCAGGGCGCAACGATCCAATACATTCTCGTGCAGCAGCTGACCGAGCGCCCTCCTCGTTTGGAAGACGTTCTAGGTCGACAGGTCCCCGAGCCCCTTCAAGCCCTGCTCGACCGGTGCTTGGCCAAGGACCCCAAAGAGCGTTTTCCGTCAGCAACAGCGCTGCGCGAGGAAATCGAGGTTCTTCTCTCGACGCTGGATGAAGGCCCAGATGAACCCAACCGATCGCCGCGCCCCCCCCGAAATCTCGACCTCGCGACAGCACCAACCATCGCGCTCCCGGCGCCCAAGAAGAAGCCCGTGTGGGCCCTCGTCCTCGTCGGACTCATCACTCTCGGTGTCATAGGCTGGTGGCTCGCTAGCTCGGGGTGAGACCCCTTCACCCAGCCCGCACTCGGAGCCGTCTCCAGGCTGCGCCAACGAAGATGAGCGATCCCCACCAGGCGAGGGACGACGAGCCGCCGCGTCCCGGCACCGAACACCCGCAACCCTTCTTCTGGTAGCACTCCCCGGAGTAGCCGCCGCGAGGCTCACAGTGGTTCCACCAGGGAAGCGCGCGACCCGCCGGATAGGCCTCGCAGATGCCGGCCAGGTCATCGGGCGCTAGGTCGCGCTTGTGGGTCTCCCCCGGATAATAGCGGGACGCCATGGTCGAGCCGGGATCGAAAGAATGGTCGAGGCCGAGGAAATGGCCCGCCTCGTGATTGACGACCGAGCGTAGATCGAAGATTGCTTCCTCGTCGTCGAGGGTAAAGTCGAATCGACCCGACAAGAGCTCGACATCGACATCCAGAATGTCGCCCGAAATTTCGTCGAACATGACGGTGGTCACGGCGACGGCTGCAGCAGAAAGCGCCCCTTCGCCTGGCGCGGGTCCCTCGACCAAGTCGTCGCGAAACATCCAGATGTTGGCGTTTTGGGAGTTCTTCTCCTGATTGTACTCGGGGCGGTCACATTCGGCCTTTCCTCGGTAGTCGACAGCGAGAGACACCGGCTCGCCCTCGCAATCGCCGGAAAGCCACTGATCGAAAGCATCGTCGACCATCTCGGCCAAAACGTCGGCGCTGATGCCCAGCCTGGCGGAACCGTCCTCCTGCACGCTGTAGGAAACGCAGCTTGCCGGCCAAGCGAGCGGCTTCCCGTTGCTGGCGCAAGTCCCTGGACCCACGTCACAGCACCGATCCGGATGATCGCTACAGCTCAGCTTGGCCTCACACGTCCGCGACCGACAGTACGCGTGAGCCGAGCCGGTGACCATGAAAAACGCAACGACGAATCTTCCCCGAAAACCCATGGACGACGAACCCTGTCATATCGTCTTTCGTCCAGAAGGGAAACGGCCGGACCCCCTCGCGCGCTCGGCCCGCACGGCTCTACGGAATGGCGTGATTGTCGTCGCCGATTTCCACGACGTAAACGTCGACGACACCATTGTCGTCCTCCGGGACCAGGGCGGCGTCCGTCGAAAGGATGACGAGGTTGTTCCAAGGCGCGATCCGCACATCATGGTAGTTGCCCGGCTTCGGCGTTCCGTCGTCGGTGACGTGGAGCCTCTCGTAGGTCCCGCCCTCCGTGTCGTAGACGTAAACACCGTAGCTCCCCCCTAGATCGTCGAAGGTGCTGGAATCGTTGGAATGAAAGACGACGTAGCGGCCATCGGTCGACGCCGTTGGCTCCCGGTAGTGATAACCGGCGTTCGAAAGGAGATGGTCGTTGCCGTGCATAACTGTATCGACATACTCGATCGCTTCGAATCCATCGATGAACCGGGTCGTGACATATCTACCCCCACCGTCGATGAACCAGAGCGAGCCATCGATCGCCGTCGGGTTCAGAAGGCCGCCCCAATGGTGCAAGTAGTCCTGAGTCGTTGGTCCTTCATGCCGGATCCCGGCGCTGGTGCCACTGAACGAGAGCGTGAGAAGGCTCACCGGACCTGTGTCGAGCACGTCCCCGTTCGAACGTCGACCCAAGAGCCAATGCGGCTGATCCGGCGCGTACCAGGCGTACACGTCCCTTTCTCCTCCATCTTGGTCTTCGGGGGAAAAAGCATGCTCCGACTCGAATGCGACGATTGTACCATCTTCCGAAATCCGCGGACGGTTCGAGTGAGCATCCGGGGCCACCCCCTCGAGCGATTGGCTCACGCGGGTCAGTTCCCACGTGGTGTCGTTGTGGATGTACACCTGGTCGAAGCCGTTTTCCTCGATCGAGAAAACGATGAGATTCCCGCTGGCGTCCATGTCGCCGCCGGTCGTGAGTAGGGCGCTTCCGTGCTCGCCAACGCTAGCCCGCCGAGTCGAGCTCAGATCGAAATCCCAGACGTACAAGTGCGACCACCCGAAGGTGCTGGTGCCGTCGATGGCGGCTTCGCTTCGAAACAGCACCTTGGAGCCGTCGGACGAGATATCCACCGCGAAGCTGTCATAGTCGAGCAAGCCTCCGTCGAAATACCGGCTCGCGAGGAACGGATAATCGACCTTACACTCGCGATCGGTCGTCGCCGTACCAGGCTCCTTTTCCTCGAGGCCCGGGCCGCATGTTTGGTGCGGCGAGCACGACGTCTCTCCGTAGGCCCGGTTGAACTCACCACTGGGACACGGGACGCATGAGGTCGTGTAGTCTTCGTCGGCGTCGTAAGTGCCGGGATCGCAGGTACGGCAGACTCTGTCGGAGGTCGGAGTCGCCTCCGTGACGAGCTCCATCCGCGCCTGGCAAGTCGTGTGGTCAACACACGTCGCCGCGTTCACGACGTTGCTGAAGGTGCCCTCGGGGCATGCCTGGCAAATCCGGTCCGAGGTCGGGGTTCCCTCGCTCTTCACGAACTCCCCGCGCCGGCAGTCGGTAAACTCGAAACAGTCCTCGCTCGAATCCCCATCGGGATTGAACCCGCCCTGATCGCAGGGGATCGGCGTCGCGTTGTCGCCGTCCCCGGCTAGGTCGCCGTCACCATCGCCGACCACGTCGCCATCTCCATCACCGACCGCATCACCGTCTCCATCACCATCGCCGACCGGACCCTGGTCACCGTCACCGTCGCCGTCCCCAGCCTCCGACTCCTCATCGGACGGACCGCGTTGGCCAGCACTCGTCGTGGAGCAGGCAGTACCGAGAGTACAGGCCAAGAGCACAATCAACCGCTTCATCTGTTTGGGGCTTTCTGTCGACGGACGAACCGTCGCGCAGTTTCCTCGAAGCTGCCACCCCTTTCAAGCCGACTCGAACCCTTTGAAACTGTCCGATCTAATCCCAACGGCATCGAGGCCCGGAATTCACCCCTGATGGTCAAACCGAGGCTGCGGGGAAAAATCGTCATCGGTGCTCAGTTCCGTTCAACCGACTCCCGCGACTCACACTCGCGTGCTCGGGTCCAACCGTGGGCGCGTGCTGGGCCGGTGACGAGTCGACGTGCAATGAAGACACGGATACCAGGCCGCGCGAGAGATTTCACCGCGAGCACGAAATCTCCCCTAATGGATCGCTCATGAAACACCAGCCCATTCGAGTGAATATTCCATTCTTTTGACTAGAACGGATGACTATTTCAGTGAGACAGAGGCGCACACCCGCCCACAGACGCGCTTTTGCTTCAAACGACTGAAATTAATCCACTAATCAGAACATTTGCGGGGTTAGCGAGATGTGAGCGGGGATCAACCTATGGGATTGAGCTAGTCAATCATACCGTGTTACTCCATGTCTTCGCGTAGTGGGGGGCCGATGATGAAGGGGACTCCACATTCACCATGCATTGAGGAGAAGAGAAGAATCATGACGCATCAATCTCGCACGGGACTCATCTTTCTGGGAGCACTGCTCGCCTACGCTTGCGGTGGCGGAAGTGACGACGACGGGGAAGGCGCCGCAGCGACCACCACGCCCGCTTCTTTGACTCGACTGAGTGACATCGAGGCGGGGCTCGTGTGCGAAGCTGGTGGAACGCAGGTCGAAATTGGCTCTGACTCCAACGAGAACGGCGCGCTCGACGACGGCGAAGTGACCGGTAGCGTCAACATCTGCAATGGCGTGAGCGCACCGGCAACGGATGGCGACGACGGCGACCCCGGAACCGATGGCGACCCTGGAAACGACGGCGACCCTGGCAATGACGGCGACCCTGGCAACGACGGCGACCCCGGAAACGACGGCGACCCTGGCAATGATGCGCCCACCCTTCTCTCCTCCACCTCGGCGGCCGATCTCGGCGCCTGTCCCGCGGGAGGACTCGTGATCGAGTTCGGAGGAGACGACGATGACAACGGTACGCTGGATGCAGCCGAGGTCGACTCCACGACGACGGTCTGCAATGGCATTCCCGGCGGCGACTCTTGCGCGCCCGTCACGAAGGTCACCTCACTCTCGCCCGGCGGCGTCTGTGCGGCTGGGGGTGTGATGGTGGAGTCAGGCCCCGACAGCGGTGATCTCGGCGCAGGCGGAGCAGGCGGCGCTTCGGCCGCAGTCTGCGATGGAGTGCTGGACGCGAGCGAAGTGGTGACGACGGACGTCATCTGCAACGGTCAAAACGGCAGCGACGGGACGCCGGGAAGCAACGGCAATGACGGATCGCCCGGCAGCAACGGCACGATCATGGCGGTAAGGCTCACGGTGCTGGCAGCAGGGAACGCGACCTGCTCAAACGGCGGACTCTTGTTGGAATCCGGCGTAGACGACAACGCAAACGGCACCCTGGAAAACGGTGAGGTCGATACCCCCACCTACTCCTGCTTCTAAGCCCGGGACTCGAGAGAAAAGGAGCACCGGATGAAATACCGAAACAGAATTGGAGTAACCCTTCTTGGCGCCGTCGTCGTAGCCGCGTGCGGCTCGGACGAAGGCACCGTGGGTGGGCGAGACACGGGGACACAGCACGCCGATGTCCTCATTTCGAGCACGGCGCTGATGGCGGGAGCCGTGTGTGAGGCCGGCGGGACGTTGGTCCAAATCGGACCCGACTCGAACGACGACGGCACCCTCGACGCGAGTGAAGTCACCGACAGCTACAACGTCTGCAACGCGGTCGCGGACATTGGCGACGACGGCGTCGCCGGGCCAAACGGCAACATGGGACCGAACGGCAACATGGGACCGAACGGCAACACGGGACCGGATGGCAACATGGGGACGGACGGAGATCCGGGCGAGGACGGAGTCCCGCTGGCGACGTCGACATCGGCCGCCGACGCCGCCGCGTGTCCCGAAGGCGGCATCGTCATCGAGAGCGGCGCCGATGAGGACCGTGACGGAGTCCTGGACGCGAGCGAGGTCGACGAAAGCGTCACGATCTGTAACGGCGCGCCCGGTGCGGATTCTTGCCCAGCGGTCGTCCGAGTGACCCCCGTTGCCCCCGGCGCAACGTGCGCAGAAGGCGGCATCGAGATCGCCTCGGGCCCCGACACGGGGCTTCTCTCCGGGGCGGGAGGTGCGGGCGGGGCTCCGGCGCTGGCAGCATGCGACGGCATCCTCACTGCGGGCGAAGAGCAACTGACGAAGCTCATTTGCAACGGCGTCGATGGCACCGACGGCAGTCCCGGCACGCCCGGTAGCAATGGCAATCCGGGTACCCCTGGCGCGAACTCCCTCATCAAAGTCACCGCGATCAGCCCCGGCGCAACCTGCGCCGCCGGCGGATTCCTGGTGGAGAGCGGCCGAGATGATGGTCCGGTCAACGGAGTGCTCGACGCGGGTGAGGTCGACCACACGGCGGTCCTCTGCACCCCGGACGATCCGGATGACGATGGCGTCGACAACGACGTCGACAACTGTATCGGCGTCGCCAACCCGGCCCAAATCGATCAGGATGGCGACGGAATCGGCGACGTGTGCGACGACACTCCCTGCCCCGGCGGCGTGTGCGAAGCGAACTGTACGGAGCTCCATGCGCGCGGCCTATCGGTAGATGGTCACTACGCCATTGACCCGACGGGTTCGAATCCGATGCCGGCTTACTGTGACATGACCACCGACGGCGGCGGCTGGACCCTCGTGCTCAACTACGCGCATTTGGGCGAGACGAATCCTCCTCTCGACACGCGCACGACGGACCTCCCCTTGCTTCATCCTGGCACCACCATCGGAGATGACGAGTCCGGAACCGTCTATTGGGGACACGCCGGCACCTCTCTCTTCGCGGCCCTGGACGTAGATGAAACGCGCTTCTGGGCTGTGTCGGGGGAGCACGGTCGGGTCGTCCACTTCAAGACCGATGAATGCAACGCCCGATTCGAAGGAACGGACACCGATTGCAACGACATCGCGAACAACCACACGGACTTGGCCGGCCACACGGCGATCATGCCGGACGGAGCGACCTGGAGCATTGCCGACAGCACCGCGACGGGCGCGATGACGAACTTTCCGTTCTACGTCAACGCGGCGCGTCACTGGGGCGTGAGGGGATTCGGCAACCGCTGGGAGGTCGATGACTACGATACGTCGGGCGCCAGCCAATTTACCACTTGGCACCAGATCTACGTGCGTAGCAACGTCACGGTCACGGCCACCGACTGCCGCGACCATCTGATCGAGGGCTCCACGACGGATGGCTACTACCTGATCGATCCCGATGGGGTCTCGAGCGGCGTCGACCCATTCTGGGCCTACTGCGACATGACCACCGACGGAGGCGGCTGGACCCGTTGCGCAGAGATCAACGAAACGGGGCTCGGCAACGTCTGTGTCGACGAAGGCACATCCTACCTCGATTCGGGAAGTCTGCTCAACAACTCGTTCTGCCAGCACTTTTACGAAAACCACGGCGCAGACAACTTCATGCTGCACAACCTCACGGGCGGGGAGGCGTCGGTCTACGATGATCGCATCCTCGTGGATTGGACCGACGATCCAATCGCTACCGTGGGTGACTACAGCAACGCCGAGTCCGTGATCTGTACGCACATCAACGGCACCGACGGGGTCGAAACCGATCTCCCGAACTGTCGCTACGCGTCGCACGGCGGAAACCCCTGGCAAAGCGCGGCGTGGTCCTTCACCCAGGACAACCTTGCCAGCGGCTACAGCGGCAACTACGACGATCGCGTCATCCTCGGACCGACGTACGATTGTTCGAGCGGTTCGGGTCACTACTACAGCTTCGCCGGCCAGTTCCTGGCGAGTGACGCCGGGTGGTATGGGTTGACACAAGTGGGCAACGTCTACCTGCGCAAGAACCTGCCCGTTCCGGTATGCGATCTGCAGCCCGAAAACGGCACGGTGAACCTGACCTGCCCCGTAGGAAAGGTGGTGACCCGCATCAACTTCGCCAGCTATGGGACCCCGACGGGCACCTGCGGTGGCGACGACTTGGCACAGTCCGCTTGCCACTCGACGCAGTCCATTGGTGACGTCGAGGCGCTGTGCCTCGGCAACAACACCTGCAGCGTCCCCGCCACGAACGGCCAGTTCGGCGACCCGTGCGTGGGCACGTTCAAGCGTCTCGCCGTGTCGGCAGACTGCGAGTAAGCGGACACTCGAGCAAGGAGTGAGCCTCCCGCGCCGAGCGCGGGGGGCTCTTTCTTACTCACTCATTCCACGCCGTCGGAGCCGAGAACCTGAAATCCGAGATTGTCACCGTCTCACTCGGATCCGAAACTTCTTCGCCCGGGGGCGTGCAGCTCCCCGTGCCCACAATTCGATAAGGAAGCCCCAGACTACTTGTACCATCCGGATCCGGCTCGTGAGTGCTCACCTGCACGGTGCAGTCGTCAAACTCATAGCGGCGCCCGCCATCACGGTTCACCGTCACCGTCGCAGGAAACTCGCCGACTTCGTCGATCCTGATTTCGTCGATCTGAAGCGTGACTCCCCCGAGCTCCTCTTCGTCGAACCGAACGAAGGCCATGCCCACGCCCGTGTCGAAGTTCGCCGAATAGACGCAGCCGATTTCCTCGTACGGCTGATCGTAGGAAAACGCCCCACTGACCTCCACCTCGAAGGCACAATTCGGCGGTCGCTCCCCGGCGTCGTCACCATCCCCGCTCCCTCCAGAGCAGCCGACCGAGAGGACGGCGCACGCCAGAGCGGATGCTACGAACTCGAGCTCTCGCCTCACTCGGCGCCACCCTCTTTGGCTTCACCGCTGGATGCGCCGACATCCCCCGTGAGGCTCTTCAAGTCGAGCATCTCTTCGACGTTGGGCATCATGATGAGTTCCACGCGGCGGTTCTTCTGGCGGCCGAACTTGCCGGCGTTCGAAGCGATGGGATCGGTGTCGCCGTAGCCCGAGGCGCTCCAGAGGTTCGGGTCCAGACCGCCGCCCGGGTCCTTTTCGGCATCGGAGGGCGCAATGAGATACAAGAGCACGCTACGCGCGCGCATGAGCGAGAGGCCCCAGTTGTCCTTGAACTCCTTGATGACGGCAGCACTCGTCAGCTTCTGGTCGTCGGTGTGGCCCGCAACCTGGTACGTGCGCCCGGCGAGCTCCGCATCGTCGCGAATGACCTGTGCGACTTGCCCGAGGATGTCCTTACCCTTCTTTTCGAGCGTGTCTTTGCCACTCGCGAAGAGCACGTCGCCCGGCAAGGAGATCACCATGCGGTTCTTGCGGATTTCGATGGTGAGTCCGAGCTCGGTGAGGGCGTTGAGCTTCTGACGGAGCTTCTCGAAACGCTCCTTGATACGCTCGAGGGCGGCCGCGCGGGCCTTGTACTCTTCGAGAGCGTCGAGCAGCTTCTCTCGCTCCTGGCCTTCCTCGGTCAGCTGGAATCCGAGCTCCTGGAGTTGCTGCTGGAGCGCTGCCGTCCGCGCTTTTTGTAGATCGAGCTCGTCCTGGCAGGTTTGGTTCTTCGTCGCCAGATCGTTGACCTTCGCGATCTCTGCGTCGAGCTGTGCCTGCGTGGGCGTGCAACCGACCGAAAGCAAAAGCACCGCTAGCGCGGCAGGCGACAGAGAGCGAATGATGAGTGCTGTCTTCATGGTAGAGCTGGGGTACCACGAAGCCCTCACCCCCGGAACCGAACGAGCCGTTTCCCAAGGCTTTCGCGCTCTTCGACGGCGTAGCCGAGCAACTCGTAGAATCCGATGACCTCTTCGTTGCCTTTGCGGACCTGAAGGTTCAGCTTCACGCAACCCAGCTCGAGGAGGCGACGCTCCAAGTCCTCGACGAGCTTTCGCGCCACGCCATCCCGACGATGGAAGACCGACGTCGTCAGATGGTGCATCCACCCTCGTACCCCATCGTACCCGCCGACGACGGTCCCGACCGTACGATCGTGGAGGCGCGCGACGAGAAAGAGTTCGGGCAAGAACCGGAGCTTTTGATCGATCATCGCTTCGGGGTCGTTGTACGAGGGATCGCCGACGAACACGTCCTTCCACAACGCTACGACATCCGCCCGATCGCGCCCATCATCGTAGGCTTCGATGGTGACCACGTCCGGACCCGAATTCTTGGAGACCGGAGCGGGGCGCACCGACTCGGCGGCCGTGTCGATCACGATAGGACTTTCATCCTCGCCCGGCGGCGTGAACTTCACTTTCAGCTCCTGGTAACCCTCCTCTGAAATCAAGAAGGCACCTTCCGCTGAATTGCGCGACAGACAGCGCTCGCGGGCCACCTCGTCGGGGCATTCGAGATGATAGAGCCGGACCGCCGCACCCAGCTCTTCTGCCCGCTTTCTGGTGCTGACGCGAAGCTCCTTGTCCCAAAACCCAAGATCCAAAACCACGCTCATTTTCAGGGAAACGGCGCGCGTCCACTGGTCCTCGATGACGGCACGAACCCGGCCCATGGCATCCGCATCGAGCTCATGGGTCGGCCCCTGGGCGAACAGGCGCAGGTAGATCTCGTCGACCGAAAATCTGAGCGCGCGCTCGCGCTCCTCCAAGCTCCGAGCGAAGGTCGTCTTCCCAGCTCCGAGGTACCCGCAAATCATGTAAACCGTGGTCATCCGCGTCCCCTGTTTGCACGCGAACTTACACGGGGCAGCGCACGGATCAATTCAGCCGACGACGCAGGAGCGAGGTGCTCGCCAGTATCCCCCACAGATACCAATGCCACCTTGGGTCGCGTCGACCCGGCGCAAAGACGCACCCCTTCTCGTCGCCCGTGGCCTCGTCCTCGGGTCGCCGTAGCGCGTCCTCGGGCAGGGTCGGAATCGTCGCAAGGGTGACGGGCAAAGAGAGCGAAGCATGGGGCAACTCCGCCCCCGCATCTTCGGGGCACACGTCCTGGTCGAAGACCGTCTCGAAACGGTGGTCGAGGATCGACAGACGCAAGCACTCCGCCGCCTCACTCGAGTTCGAAAGCGGAGCTTGCACGGAAAGCCAGCTGCCGGGCGCAACACGATACCCGTCGGGACCGCTTTCGACGACGTAGCGACTCATGTTCGATTCGCTGAAATTTTCGCCTCCCGGAAGGGTCATCGTCACGGAAGCGTAGAATTCGACCTCGTGCTGAGACGTCACGGTGACCCGGGCGAGCCCTTGTCCTTCGTAGGGGCTCAACGCCGGGGACGGACACAGGGACTCCGAGAAATCGAAAGGCGGCAGGATTTCCCAGTCGACGTCGATGTCGAGGGTGGTGTCGACATGCTGCCGCGGTGGCCCGATGCGCACGTCGAGCTCGGTTTCGAAAACACTCGGGTCGGTGGCCCCTTGCGCAACTGCCACCAGATCGGGACTCCTGACAGTGAGCTCATCGCCCTCCTCGAGCTCCGTGAGTACGAAGAGGGCCAAGAAGTCGGAAGAGCACGATGAGTCCCCCGAAGCCCCGACGACCTCGATCTCCAGTCGGGTATCTCCTAGGTAGACTTCGGGATGAGATTGAAACCAGTTCGCCTGCCGGAGGATGATCGGGGATCCTGCGTCGATCAGCACATCCTCGACCTCGACCAGCTCATACCCCGAATAGGAACCGACACGGCCGGTCGTCGACATCAGCGTGAAGTCGCCCCCACATGAGCAGGCAGAGGCCTGTCCCGACCACGAGAGAACGGCGACGCCAAGGAACGTTCCGTGAGCGAGGATCCAGCGCATCGCGCTATGACTACGACTTTTGCGCAGAGCTCTCAACACACCGGTCCATTGCGCCGAGCGACGCATTCCTTCACGAGTTTCCAGTGTAGGACGTGTCCGAAGCCGTCTTCGCCCCGAAGGTCCGCGCGCCCAGGGGGAGGCCCTCACGTAAGGTAAGGTACGATAGTTACACGCAAATCCCCCCGGTGCACTTTGACCGTCCGGTCCCGCCCCGATACTGTGGTGCCAAAATGGGGAGAAAGCGCGAAGCTCAAAAGCCTCCCGTCAGTGTGGGTCGACGAGCATCTCAGGTTCAGAAGCTCGTCCTCGATGCTGCGGCGCAAGACGGACCGCTGAAGGCCGTGCTCGGCGTCGTTCAGAAAGCTCTGGGAGCGAGCGGCGCCGCGGCGCTGCTCGAGAGCGAGTTCGACGGGGCGGTTTCGTTCGTCGAGCACGTGCGGCTGAGCGCGAAACATCGTCGCGAATTGGCCGCGTTTCTCCCCACCGTTTTCGAGTTCTCGCCGAGCGGAGGTAAGCGCCGACGAGCGCCGCGGTCTCACGGCACCATTTTCGTGTTCTCGGAGGCGGACGCCAAAGAGCGCGGCGCCAGCTCGCTCATCGTCTACTACCTCGTGCACGACAAAAAGCTCGTGGGCACGCTGGTGCTTTGTTCGGCGCGGGGGAAGTTCGAAACCCAACATCTGCGGCTCTTGGACCAGATCGCAGGCCTCCTGAGTCTGGTGGTTGCCACTCGATTCTACAAGGACCTGGCGCGTGACGCAGATGGTCTGATGAACCTGGATGGCCTCACGGGCCTCCACAATCACCGCTACTTTCAGGAGACCCTCTCCAACGAGCTCGTCAAATCGCAGCGCTTCGACCACGCGATTTCGCTCTTGCTGATCGACGTCGATCACTTCAAGCAGATCAACGACAAGTACGGCCACCCTCGGGGCGACGTCATCCTCAAAGAGCTCGCCGAAATCCTCCGCCGAACGATCCGTTCGTACGATTTGGCCGCTCGCTACGGAGGCGAGGAGTTTGCGGTCATCCTTCCTCACGCTGACGCGAGTCAGGCCCAGGAGGTCGCCGAACGGACACGCAAGGCCGTGCAGGCGCATTCCTTCCCGGGTGCCACCGCACGTCAGAAGCTCAAACTCACCATCAGCGTGGGCGTGGCTTCTTCGCCGAACAACGCCAAGACCAAAGCGGAGCTCGTCGATCGCGCGGATCAGGCGCTTTACCTCGCGAAATCCGAGGGACGAAACCGGGTGAGCCTGTCTTTGGCAAACTCCAAGGAGCTCATCAAGATAGGATTCTGTCCCCCCGCCCTGAAGAGCGCGTACTATCGCGACATCCTCGCAGGCATGGATGACGTCGTCCGCGAAATCAAACAAATCGAGCTCGTGAGTCTCTCAGCGGCTAAAGAGTCGGACTACGCCGCCCTTCCCCGACTCTTCGATCGATTCGTCGAAGCCAATGTCGATGCGGTGGCGATCTGCACGCAATCCCCGACTGCCGTGCGCGATCTCGAGGTGCTCCACGAGGCGAAGATCCCCGTCTTCTTCTTCAACGTGGCTCAACCGATCCCGGATCGGCGCATCCGCTCGTACGTCGGCTACGACCAAATCGAAGCCGGAAAGACCGCGGGCCGCTATCTCGGGCGAGTGCTGCGCGGACGCGGCAACATCGCCATCATAGAGGGTCTCCCCGAGCCGACCAGTCGACTTCGGGTTGACGGATTCAAGAGATCGGTTTCGGGCTTTCCCGAAATGAAGGTGGTCGCCTCGGTCTCCGGTGATTGGCTCGCAAGACGCGCCAAGGACGTGACGAGAAAGCTCCTGCGCGCTCATGAAGACTTGGACGCAATCTTCGCCGTCAACGATTCCATGGCCCTCGGCGCTGCAGAAGCCGTCAAGGCCAGCGGCAAGCTGGGCAAGATCTTCGTCGTGGGTCTCGATGGAACCAGGGACGCTCTGGAGGCGGTCCGAGACGGCACTCTGACCGCAACAGTCGACACGAGACCACGGGACATGGGGCGCATCTTGCTCCGCACCATCGTCCGGGGGCTCATCCGTGAGGAGAAAGTCAAGAAGAAGATCGAGTCGCCCATTGCGATCGTGACGGCCGAAAACGTCGACCACCTTTGAGGCGCGGACGCGAAAAAGCCCACCTCGACGAGGTGGGCTTTTCGTTCGAGCTGGTTTCGAACTCAGAGGCCTTCGAAGAAGTCGAAGACCAAGTCCCGCCAAAAACACGGAATCCCGTGGTAGCTCGTCCCGTAGGCGGGATCGTTGTGACGACACCAAATCGTCTCGACGTCACAGTTGTTGTAGATGCGGCATCCCGGGTCGACGGAGCCACCTCCCGAACTGCTGTTGCAGGAATTGACGGCGAAGTCCGACGGCGTCGGGTCGCACGAATTGACTTGCGCAATCTTCGCGACCACGTCCGCGCCGTCGCCGCCGCCCCGCTCCTGGTCCATGATGCCCTGAGTGTACAGCGTCGGAACCTGGATGTTCGAGCTGCCAATCAGCCAGCCTGCGACCGGCGCGATGCCGGCGAAGCCGAAATGGTTGAAGTTCCCCGAGTTCGCGGTCATGCCCATCAGGAAGCCCGCGCCGTAGCTATGGCCCACGCCGAAGACCCGGTCGAGATCGACGCAGTAGTTGTCCACGAGCTCCGTGAAGAGAGCTTTGGCTCTATCCATGTCGCCCGCCTGGTCGTAGCAACCGCCAGACGAAATCGAGAGGGGCAAAGCACGGATGTAGTTGTCTCCGATGTCGGTTCCGTCGAACACCCCCTTGAACTCGGTGTTGTTTGCGTCGCCCTTGTTGCCGCTCCCACAACCGTGGAATCCAACCACGACGGGGTAAGGAGTGCTGCCGTCGTAGCTCTGGGGAAAGAGGAGCCACGATTCACCCGCCTTGTAGACGGTCCCGTTGCTCGGACGACCGTTGCTCTGGGAGCATCCGGGGCTGGGGTTCGCCATGACGGAATCCATTCCGCCGGTGCCCATGTCACCGCCCGTGCCCGTGTCGCCGCCGGTACCGAACCCGCCGGTGCCGACATCGCCGCCGGTGCCGAACCCGCCTCCCGTGCCGACGTCGCCGCCGCTTCCGAATCCACCACCGGTCCCCAGTCCGCCGCCGGTGCCGAACCCGCCGGTGCCAAACCCACCAGTACCGAATCCGCCACCCGTGGCGTCCCCGCCCGTGCCGGCTCCACCGGTGCCTGCGCCGCCCGTGGAGCCACCGGTTCCGGTGGGATTATCGTTGTCGGTGTCACCCGACTCGCCCGCGCAGGCGAGAGGAAGGACGAAGAGAAGTGCGGCGAAAATAGATCGATAGAGTTTCATGAATCCTCTCGGGCGAGTTCCACATGGCGCTTCCCAAAACCGTGCTGAAGGAAGCAGCCCACCGGTCGTGGGCAGCCCGAGGCTTCGTGGCTCAACCGGATCGGACCCCGGACGAAAAACGTCCCCCGTGCTTCACCTTCACTGGAATAATGCTATCGAGATGGCCGCCGCCCTGCGGACGCACAAGGCGCTCATTTGACTCTCGGCGGGGCAGGACGCCAGAGCACTGGGCCAGGGCCCTCGCCCTCGGGATGGGACGCGTCATTTTCCGCGACGGGAGGCACCCTTGGGGGTCACCCACGTAGCGCCCCCGGAGCGCAGCTCGCTGAGGGACAGCGAGCCGCGCGCGCTTCCCAATGTAGGCGCGGGTGTTCTAGGCTGCGCCAGCATCCCCCACATTCGCTTGCAGGCACTTCCACCTGATCCATGACATTGTTAAGCGTCGAGGTGACTCGGTCTCTGACTCCACGCGCTCGGAGGGAGAGCTCCGAGCAATAGGGGCACATGACACACCTGCGTAATCCGGGTCTTCTCTTACTTCTTTTTTCCGTCGCCTGCGCAACTGCGACACCAAACGCCGACGACGAAACGAATGGCGATGGGGATGGGGACACGTCGACCGGGAGCACCGACGGCGATGGCGATACCTCCGGCGACGGTGATGGCTCGGGAACCGGAAACACCACGTCGAGCGGTGGGGACACGCTGGGAGCGACCGGCGGGGCCACATGGATCGATCCCGACGTAGAGGTCCCCGACCCGCCGACGCGCGTCACTTGCAACAGCGCAGCGCCAGATTGTACCGACCCGCGCTGCCATCTGGTTGGGGTTTGCGAGTACGGCGTCGAAGATACCTGCGACGACGCGTCCGACAACGACGCGGATGGACTCTCGGATTGTCAGGATGGCGACTGCGCTGGAATAGGCGTGTGCGAACTCGGGAAG
The DNA here is from genome assembly GCA_965652275.1 of uncultured Polyangiaceae bacterium. Classification (GTDB taxonomy): domain Bacteria; phylum Myxococcota_A; class Polyangia; order Polyangiales; family Polyangiaceae; genus NIC37A-2. The sequence goes on from CBFGUR010000026.1 coordinate 72,428, forward strand.
GAACTCACGTGCGGAGATCTGACCGACAACGACGGCGATCAGCTTTCCGATTGCGACGATCCGGACTGCGCGCTGTCGCTCTTGTGTGAATCTTACGTCATCGAGACCAGCTGTCGGGACGGTGCCGACAACGACAATGACGGCTATGCCGACTGTCGCGACGTCAACTGCAACGGGCAAAACGGATGCGAGTTCGGTCAAGAGTCGTCCTGTGGTGACGGGCTGGACAACGACCAGGACGGCTATCCCGACTGCTACGACGCGGACTGCGTCGGGAGTGCGGGTTGCCAAGTCGTGACCGAGACCGCCTGCGCAGACGGCATCGACAACGACGCCAATGGCGCAGCGGATTGCTCTGATCCCGAATGCTCGGGCGGGGTGTGCCAAAGCGGCACGGAGATCAGTTGTACGGACGGTATCGACAACGACGCCGACGGACTCACCGACTGCTCCGATCCGAACTGCTTCGCGACGTGCCAAACGGCGGGCGAACTGACCTGCGACGACGGGTTCGACAACGACGGGGACGGCGCGACGGATTGCATCGATCTCGGCTGTGATGGGGTCGATGGCTGTGAATACGGAGCGGAGCTCACCTGTGACGACCTCGGGGACAACGACGGAGACGGCCTGATCGATTGCGCCGATCCCGACTGCGAGGGGATTGGTTCATGTGAAGGCGAACGCGGTGCTGACTGCCTCGACTCCAGCGCTCCGGGCTGTGAAGCCGGCGGAGAAGTGACGTGCGACGACGGCATCGACAACGATGGGGACCGACGCGCCGACTGTTTGGATCCGGAGTGCGCCGGACAAATGGGACCAGATTTCCTCTGCGAGCCGGACGGTGAAACGACCTGCGGAGACGGCTTCGACAACGACATGGACGGCCGCCCAGATTGTCAGGACCCGGAGTGTGCCGGACGGATGGGGCCCTCGGGGCTCTGCCAGCCGGGCGTCGAGGCGACCTGCAACGACGGGATCGACAACGATCAGGACGGATACGTCGACTGCGCGGATGCCGACTGCAATCTCGATCCCGGACCGAACTTCACCTGCAATTTCCGATTCGAGACGTCTTGTACCGACGGGTTCAACAACGACCAGGACGCCCAGGGCGCGGATTGTCGCGACCTGGACTGCGTCGGGACGGACATGCGAGGTACCGCTGGATGCTCGAGCAACACGCCCGGCGACTGTGAGTGCGAGTTCGAAACCGAAACCGACTGCGACGACGGCTACGACAACGAAGCCGACGGAGCAGCCGACTGCGACGACGATGACTGTTCGGCTTCCCCTGCGTGTACCGGCGGGTCCGGGGGCGGCTCCGGGACGGGAGGGGGCGGGAACGATCTCGATTTCTGCGACGGCGGGCCGCTCATCGTCGACGACGGGGGGACGGACCGATGTGGCGGCGACATCGCCGCGACGGCTTTCCGATTCGCGCTCTGCACCAACGAGATCGCCGCGAGCCAATCAATCACGACGGATTCATTCGACAGCACGCTAGGGCCGTATGGTGGAGCGAACGTCGGAATCAATGGCTCCGTGGGCGTCAATTCGGGAACGAGCATGGGCAGCGCCCTTTCGGTGGGAGGTTCCTACTGGGTCGCCGGCTCCCCGCACAACACCACGGGGACCAACAGTGTTGCCCTGAACTCGTACTTTTATGGCAACTACAGCAACGTCGGGATCATGAGCGTAGCCGGTGACGCCTACCTCGGGGGCACAGTGGGCGGCACGTTGAACGTCGCCGGAACGACTTTCCCCGGATACGACTTCACTGCGTATCCGGATGTCCCCTGTGACGGAGTGGGGGGCGACGTTTTCGACATCGCATCGATCATCAACGGGTTTTCCACGGTGAACGACAACGCGCAAGAAGCGGCAGCCATCACGTCCCTTCAGAGCACCAACGCCGCCAACGTGTCCCTCTCGTGTGGGAAGTACTACCTCACGCGCCTCACCGGGAACACGAAGACCATTCATGCCGAGGGACCGGTCGCCCTGTTCATCAACGGACAAGTGCAGGTGACCACCCTCAACATCACCCTAGCCGAGGGCGCGACCGTCGACATCTTCTCCGCCGATGGTCTCGGTGTCTCGACGTCCGCGACCATCGGCGACATCGACGAACCATGGCGCACGCGGGTTTACGTCAGGACCAGTACCGTCAACCTCCAGGGCACGGTGAACTTCTATGGAAACCTCTACGCTCCGGCTTCGGACTACACGACCGGCAGTACTCAAACGATTTACGGCGCCGTGCTGGTTCGGAAGCTGAACAACAACAATCCTCTGACCATTCACTACGACTCGCGGATCATCGATTCGACGTGCGTGCCGCCGCCCGACCCGCCGGGTGAGCACGCTTGCAACTCGTGCCGCGATTGCGCCAACCAAGCCTGCTACGACGGCCCCGACGCGGACAACCTCCGCGAATGCACGACCTGTCGAACGAGCGCCGATTGTTGCGCGCCCCTCGTGTGCGATCCAAGTGGCACCTGTGTTGCGCCGGGGAGCTTCTGAAATGAAACGCAGCACGATGCGCGAAGGAGCTCTCCTCCTGAGCTTCGGGATCGCGACAGCCATGAGCCTGGGTGCGGCTTGCTCGCCCAAGTCCGATGGCGCGACTGACTCCGGGGGGGACGGAGACTCGAACGGAGACGGCGACTCCCCCCTGGGCGGTCAGGCCGGAGGAGACGGCGACGGCGACTCGAGCGGCGACGGGGACATCGACGTCGGCTCTGGCGGCAATCCATCCATCGACGAATGCGCCGAGGGGCAGGCAAGCGCCGAACTCGTCCCGGCCAATCTGCTCTTCGTCGTCGACAAGAGCGGCAGCATGAACTGCAATCCGCCCCCCATCGACAACGCCTGCCTCACACCGGAAAAGGCCGACGCTTCGGAGGACTCGAAGTGGCAGATCACCCAACGCGCGCTCACCGGCCCCGAGGGCGCTCTACCGACGCTGCTCGATCAGGAGGGGGTGAGCGTCGGTCTGCTGGCGTTCCCGACGGACGACTTCTGCGCCGTCCCCGAAGAGGGTCAGCTCACGGTGTCGGTCGATACCCTCACTGAATCCCACCTCGACGAGCTGACCGCCGGACTCAGCCTGGATGCCGATGGGCAGACGCCCCTCGCTGGCGCCGCCATTCGAGGCCTGGCCGCGCTCCGAGCTGGGATCGATGCGGGCGACCTGCGCGGCAACCACTACCTCGTCGTCATGACGGACGGCGCCGAGACATGTCAGATCGGGGCACTCGCCGAGCTGCTCTGGTACGTGGAGCAGGCGCACTATTACTACGGCATCAAGACGTACGCGATCGGCGCGCCCGGGAGCGAAGCCTCGCGCGCCCTTCTGAGCGAGCTTTCCATCCTGGGAGGCACTCGCAAGTCGGAAGACTGCAAGAAGACGCCCGACGATGCGTCCGAGAGCTGCCATATCGATCTCACCGAGAGTACGGCGTTCGCTGCAGATCTGGGAGCGGAGTTCGAGGGCATCACCCAAGAAGCCGCATCGACTTGCGAATACGACGTCCCCGAGGGCGCTCTCATCGATCGCTCGAAAGTGAACGTCCAGTACACCCCACCGCAGGGAGACCCTCAGCTCGTCCCACAAGACCCGCGCCAAAGCGGTACGCTCCAGTGCGAAGGCGCCGACGGTTGGCAGTTCACACCCGACGGAAACAAGATCGTGCTTTGCGGCGACCTCTGTGACTCGATCCGGACGGAGCCCGATTCCGAGGTGCGCGTGATCTTCGGTTGCAGGGAGACGGTGGTGCGATGAGGCGCAATATGAAGACGCAACTATCGACTCTGACTCTGTGCGCGGCTTGGTTCTTCGCCTGCGGGTCTGGTAAATCCGACGACAGCGGTACCCGTAACGGCGATGGAGATGGCGACGGAGACGTTGTCGGGAGCGGAGGCTCCGGAGACGGGGACAGCAGCTCCGGCGGGACGACGACTGGTGTGTCCGGAGGCTCGGGCGGGCTCAGCATGGCTGGTTCAGGGCCCATTTTGGAGTTCCCCGAGGGAGGAGCTGGCCCGGGTTGGATCTACGAACCGCCGGATGATCTCGACTTCGACTACGACCCCGGCCAGGACCGAACTCCGGCCGACTGCGTCGACCTCGAGATTGTGCCGGAAGTCGTTCAGCTCGACATGTTCCTCGTCCTCGATCGTTCGGGCTCGATGGACACCCCCTTCGCAGAGGACAGCGGCCAGGGAGATTGTACGGTTGCCGGTCTCAACAACGGTTCCCGCTGGTGCAACGCCATCAAGGCGATCCATGGGTTCGTTGCCGATCCATCGTCGGTCGACATGGGGATCGCCTACGGCGACTTCGCTTTCAGTCCGTGCGACGGTGCGGACATGCAGCTGCCCCTCGATTTGATCACCGAGGGAGACGAAAACGGTCAGCTAGCGGCCTTGGAAACCGCCCTGGATGCCGCCACCCCGGGCTCGGGAACCAACACGCAAAGCGCGGTCAACACATTGATCAGCCAAACCGCGGCCCATGTCCCAGTCGGAACACGGCGCACGATCGGGATCCTCGTGACGGACGGTGAGCCGTATCTTCAGCCCGAACCACCGCAGTTTGCTTGGCAAACGCAGGCCTGCGAAGTCGAGTCGGCAACGGTCGACGGTCATCTATCGAGCCTGAGCGCCGAGCTCCAGGCGCACTACGCTGGAACGGGTATCCCCACTTTCATCATGGGCATGGACGGTGTGGACGCGGCGCAGCTCGAAATCCTTGCAGCGGGCGCCGGCGCACAAAGCCACGATACCCACTGCTTGAATGAGCCGAGCTGCTCCTATTACTCGGTGGGGAGCGGAGATCCCGCTGTGTTCATGGATGCACTCGAAGAGATCCGTCGCTCGGTCGTCGGGTGCGAGTTCGTCATCCCGAAAACTCAGGTCGGCCTGGCCGACCTCGGGAGTCTCGATGTGACTTTCACCCCGGATGCGATGCAGCCGGAGCTCGCGCTCACCAAAAGGCCGAATGCCGCTGCCTGCTCCGGGGAGCCCGAATACTGGGTCGACGTCAGCGGAGCTTCGCCCATCGTTCACCTTTGTCCGAGCATGTGCGACCTCCGGGGAGCCGAGCCCGCTGTCGATATCCGCATCACCTGCGAAGGGAAGTGATCGGCGCGACTATCGGCCTCCGACACCCCCGTCGAGAAACAACGCTCACGCCGGCCCTAGTGCTTCCCACCGCGCCTCCGGCTGCGCTCCTTTGACTGACTGTCATTCCGTCTCGTCTCGCGCGGCCCTTCGGTCACGACAGGCACGGGATTCGGGTCAGGAAGACGTCATCGCGCCCCCATCGGGTTCGGTCGGACGCTCTGTCGGAATCCGTCACTCCGAACTCCCAGCACAGGCAAAGCCACTTGGCCAATGTCGAGGCGCTCCGCATCACCCCCGAGGATTTCCTGGCTGAAGGTATCTTGACGCTGGAAAGAACCGGGTGGACACTGATAGTCTGTGACCTCGCGAGCGGAAAATCTTTGGGAGTCGAAGGACTTGCAGGGACTTGCTGGCGTTCGGGTGTTTGCGGTCGACGACGACCCCATGACCCTGGAAACGATTCGGCGTGCTCTGACGGGCGTGGGGGCCAAGGTGGAGTGCTTTCATTCTCCTCAGGGACTCCTCAAACGACTGTCGACCGAGGGCGCGAAGCCCGACGTCATAGTAACCGACCTCAAGATGGAGGGGATGGACGGGATTGAGCTCCTCGGACGTGTCCGCCACCAGGGACTCGAGGTCCCTGCCATCGTCATTACGGCGGAAGGCTCTGTTTCGGACGCCGTACTCGCCATGAGACAGGGGGCGTTCGACTTTCTCACCAAGCCGTTTCCGTCCCTCGATGCGCTGTTTCGCACGGTATGGCGCGCAGCTCAATTTCACTCACTCCGCTCGGAACGGGATTCCCTGCGCGAAGATCTGCGCGCCTCGAATGACCACTTTCTGGTGGATGGTGTCTCGACCTCCATGAAGCGAGTGGTCGAACTCGCGGAAGTCGTGTCCAAGACCGGAGCCACGGTCCTTCTCACGGGAGAAACCGGCACTGGAAAGGAGCTCATCGCCCGACTCATCCACGAGCGGTCGGGTCGGAAGAAGGGCAAGTTCGTGCCGATCAACTGCGGCGCCCTTGCGCCCACCGTGCTGGAAAGCGAGCTCTTCGGCCACGCAAAGGGCGCATTTACCGGAGCCGGAACACCACGCGCAGGTTTGTTTCTCGCGGCGAACGACGGAACGCTATTTCTGGATGAGGTATCGGAGCTCGAAATGAGCATGCAAGTCAAACTCTTGCGGGTGCTTCAAGAATCGGAAGTCCGCCCTGTGGGCGCCGACAAGTCCATCGCCATCGACACGCGGGTCATTGCGGCCACGAATCGTTCTCTTTCTCAGATGGTGGCGCGCGGCGAGATGCGCGAGGACCTTTATTATCGGCTCCATGTCTTCGAGATCTTCGTCCCGCCACTTCGTGAAAGGCTCGAGGACATCCCCCTGCTCAGCGCGCATCTGCTGCGCAAGCACGCCATCAAGCTGAATCGTCCCTCGCCGGAGATCTCGCCCGCTGCGCTCGAAGCTCTGATGTCACAGAGCTGGCCCGGCAACGTGAGGCAGCTGGAGAACGTACTCGAACGAGCGCTCATCGTATGCGACGACGTCATCGAACAGCGCCACCTGGAAAGCGCCGAGTCGGCCGAGCTTTCGGGGGAGCCTGGCACCAGCGCTCGTCGCATCAAGGTGCCCATCAAAGACAAGGCGAGCGTGCCGCCGCTGCGCAGCGCCAAGGAGGAATTCGAGCGCAACTATCTCGTGCGGCTCTTGCACCTGACGAACAACAACCGCTCCGAAGCGGCTCGCTTGGCACGTATCGATCCGTCGAATCTACGCCGACTGCTCAAACGGCACGGGCTCGACCGGTAGCGACTCAGGACGCCTTGGACCGACTGCGCAAGGCGACTCGAGACACGGAGACCCGCTCGGCCTGTGCAATTTGCCTCGCGACGTCTGGTAAAGAAAGCGGCTCTTCCAGGATCTCGTAGTCGGGTGACGGCTCGGGCGGCACCACCGCATCCGCCCTCAAGAAGCCCCTCACTTGGGGCTGCAAGCTCCGAAAACGGCGCAGCAGTCTGGGCGCATCGATCCATTCGGTCCTCGAAGTACAAATCAACACGTCCGCATACAACCGCGGATCTTCAGCCGCCAACAAAAGGTCTCCGGGGGACCCGACGATCGTCACCTGCGCCCCGAGCTCTGCGAGCAAACGAGCGAGTGCCTCATCGACGCCAGCGTCCCCCGTGCACAGCAACACACAAGATCCGAAGAGACTCGGAAGTTCTCCGTCGATGTCCTTGAGCTGGGAAACAGCACCCCCCGGGAGATAGATAGACACACGCGCTCCACCCGCTGGGGAACGCCCCAGAGAAAGATGCCCGCCTGCGTCGCCAACGAAACGCTCCACGCTGTCGAGCCCGAAACCACGCTCGGAAGACTTGGTGCTCGTGCGCCTTCCCGTGCCCTCGGGGAAACCCGGACCATTGTCACAGACCTCGATGAGAATCGTCTTATTCTTGCGGACCCTTTGTGCAGAAATGGAGACCTCGCCCTCGTCTCCCATGGCCTCGAGGGCGTTCAGCGTCACGTTCAAGAGAGCCCGCTTGAGCTGGACTTCGCTGCATCGTGCCGCGAGAGGTCCATCTGGGGCGTGTACAAGAATGCTGCTTCCGCGGAACAGCCTCCGCGCATGTCGCGAAACACCTCGAACGACCGAACCGACGTCGGCGCTCCGCGGTCCCGCCTCTCCAACGTTCCTCATCGTTTCATCAATCAACTGGAGAGAATGGCGCCCGGCCTCTCTCAGGGCTTCCGCGTCTTCACGACAGACGCCTTGACTCCTTGCCAATAGCTCTGCGTAACCCATGACCACGAACAAGCTGTTGCCGATGTCGTGTGCCGTCGTTCGCATGAATGCGTCGAAGCTTCGCGTTGCGTTGCCCCTTGCCCCTACCAAACCCGGAAACTTTCCAAGTAACTTCACGTCTCCCCTCCCGACGTCGTGAATGTCCCGAGCCTCGAAGATAACATTCTGGTGGGCGGTGAAAAGATGTGTCGAAACCGACTCCGTAGTCAGAGCTACTGGTCGATTTGACCCGTCAATTCTTCCGATGGTTCGTGGTCCTCGCCACGACAAGCGCGCCAAACGCGGAAGCAGAGCGCCGGAACTCGCGCGGCACTCGATTTGCTTTCTGATGAACAGCTCACATGGACATCGATTGTAATCCCTCTGATTTTCCCGCATCGACTCGAACGGGGCTCTCGCCCAACTCCCAAAGGAACACCGAGAGGGCCCGCTTCGGAGACTTCGAAGTTCTGGGGGTGATCGGCCGTGGCGGAATGGCAGCGGTTGCACTGGCGCGCGCCCCGAAAGACCTTGGCCTCCCGGATCTCGTTGCGCTGAAATTCCTCAACCCGCAGCACCTCGGCGACCCGGACGCTGTCGACGCCTTCGAGCAAGAGGCGCACATCGGGTCGCTTCTTCGGCATCCGTGCTTGTGTCGAACCTACGGAACACACCGTGTTGGGCAAAGGACCGCGATCATCCTGGAACACGTTCCGGGGTATTCCCTGAGTCGGGCTCATCGAGCCCTGACTGCCCTGGGTACCCCGTGGGAGCAATCGGTAGCCGTCGCGCGCCTCGGACTTTGTATCGCAACGGCGCTGCGAACCATTCATGAAGCCCGCGACGAGCTGGGTGTCACCCTGGGCGCAGTCCACCGGGACGTTTCACCCCAGAACATCCTCCTCACACCGGACGGTGGCGTGAAGCTCATCGATTTCGGTGTGATGTTCTCCCCCCATCGTCGGCTCAAAACGCGGACGGGCATCATCAAGGGGAAACTTGCCTACATGGCGCCCGAATACCTGCAAGCCAAGAGCTGGAACCACCAGGCCGACCTGTGGTCCCTCGGCGTTCTCTTGTGGGAAATGGTCGCAGGAAAGCGACTCTTTCCATCTTCGGACTCGGCGCAGTTCATGCGAGCCGTGAACTCGGCGCCCATTCCGGCTCTGACTTCTCGTTGCCCTCAGGTTGCACCCCAGCTGTCCAAGATCGTTCGCGGCGCGCTCCAGCGAAGTCTCGCCCTGCGATACCAGGATGCTCGGTCACTTGCTTCGGATCTCAAGGAATACCTGAGCCGTGAGTGTGACGATCAGGGCCAGGAAGTGCTTTCACGGGTGCTAGGGCGGCTCGTCGGGGTCGAGACCTCTTCGCCTGCGCGACGGGACGACGTCACCCTCACGCAACGCAATTTTCCGGTGTCCGTGGCTTCTGATGGAGCGAGCCAAGCATGACCCGCGCCTTTTCATCGGGGGCGCTGAGCCTGGTCTTCTTGGGGGGATGCGGACTGGTAGTGGACCTGCCCGAAGCAAGAATCGACGCTCCGGCCTTGGTAGCCACCGGCGGAAAGGGCTCGGGGGACGGGAGCGGCGGCTCGAGCGACGGCGGAGGCGCCGGGTCGAATCACGGGGACGGTGACGAAGCGGGAGATGGTGATGGCGATGCCGAAGTTTCATCCGGCGGAAGCGACGGCTCCGGTGGGGGCACGTCGATGGGAGGTGAATCTCCCCAAAGCGGCGGAGCAAGAGCCATCGACGAGCCAGAAACCGGTGGTACTTCGAGCGGCGGCAACAACGGTTGCCCGGCCCCCTGCGACTGTGATGGTGATGGTGCCTTGCGGGACGACGTCGCTTGCGCCGGGACCGATTGTGACGACGACGACGCACGCGTCTTCCCGGGCCAGACTCAATTCTTCGCCGAGCCGGCGAATGAGCAGATCGGTTTCGACTACAACTGCGATGGTCAGATCCAGCGCTCGGAGGGAAATACCCAAGCCATCGACTGCGCCCTCATCTCGCTCGGAAGCTGCTCTTCGGTCCAGGGCTTCCAACAAGTTCCCGCCTGTGGAGGGCGCGGAGATTGGGGGAAGTGCGTGCCAGGTACTCTGACATGCGACTGGTCCGTGTTGGAAGAATCGCGAGTCGTGCGCTGCCACTGATTGCCACAATGGCCGAAGACCCGCTCGAAGAATCAAAAAGGAGCGCAGGCTGCAATCCGTCACTCAGTCGGGAGATTCGGGCGTGTCGTCTTCCCGGAGACAGAAGCTCTGAAACCGATGCCTGAGGGTGGTGCTGGATTTCAGCTCAGGCACCGTGGCGCCAGCCATGCTCACACCGGCAAGGAACAGGATCCGATCCCGTTGCGCCCGCGGAAGGGCCGCCGCCTGGGCATGGGCGATACGCTCGATACGCCCGAGGGTCACGCGCGCGCGCTCTCGAATGGCGTTCAACTCACAGCTATTCATGTGCTCGCGCGAATCAACGACTTGCGGAAAGAGCAAATCGAAGCGACTTCTGGATGTCTGAGCCATTCTCACGGGAACGTCGAGGGCCTTGGACACCCCGTCGGCCTCCGCCACCTTGGCTTCGAGCTCCTCGAGTGCTCGCTGTGCCATTTCCACGATCAGCTCGTCCAGAGCGGTGAAGTACGAGTACACCGTTGCCCGGCCGATTTCCGCCTCTGCGGCGACCTTTTCCAGGCTGAATCCCGCGTAGCCGTGACGCTCGGCGATGACCCAGGCCGCTCGAATGATGTCCTCGCGCCGCTGATGGCGCTCCCGTTGCCGTCTCTCTTCAATTCCCACGGGATTCATCATGCAATTGCCGGGCCTGCTGGAGGTAGACCTGTCGCTTGATGGTCAGGTCAGCCCCTGCCACACGATCGACCTCCGAAACAACGAGCTCCTCCGGACTCGAAGCGAGCCCTCCGAGGCGGAATATCTCCGACAGAGTACCGTGAAACTGCTCTGCGCTCGGACGTCGCTCGGGCTCGATCGACGTAGCGACGCCGAGAAGATCCGAGAGCCGCTCAGGCACTTCCGGTCTCGATGCACGCACGGGAGGCACCCCCTCGGACAGGATGGCCCGCAGCATTTGGGTCTCGCTGTCGCCTCCGAACGGCAACCGTCCCGTCAAAGCGACCCACAAAGTCACCGCGAGGGAGTAAACGTCTCCGGCGGGAATCGACAGCGCTTGCCTGAGATACTCGGGCGACATGTACGCCAACTTGCCGAGCATGTGCGACGCGTCCGTGGAGACGGTGGAAAGCCGACTCTTGGAGATCCCGAAGTCACTCAAAACCACCCTCCCGGTGTGTTCCACGAGCAGGTTCTGCGGCGAAATGTCACGATGCGAAATTCGTAGGTGCCGCCCCGCCTCGTCCTTTGCTGCGTGAAGGGCGCTCAATCCGAGCGACGCCTGAAGTCCCACGCCGACCACGCTTTGCCAGGACAGTCGCGATCTACGTAAGAGCGCACGATCGGTGAGGTCCATGAGATGTGTCCCGTGGACGTACTCGAGCAGTAAGTACGGCCCCCGGTGGTCGGTACCCGCGCTCAAGGTCCGGACAATTTGCGGATGACGGACCGCTTGACTGAGCGCGGCCTCATGACGAAATCGGCGCAATGCCTCGGCATCGTCCACGAGCCCCGGTCGGAGACGCTTCAGGACGAAGAGAGTCTGGGGCTCGCCTCTCTTGAAGACCAGGTGCGCCGAACCCATCCCGCCCCGGGCGAGCTCCCCCACCTCCAAGAGTTGGCCAGATGCCAGTTCGAAAACCCCGCCCATTCAAGCTCCAGGTTACCGGGGCTAGCTGTGAAGCACCATCCTCCCTTTCGACTCACAAGTCGGGGGAGACCTCCATCTTCGTCACCGCCCCTGGCTTGATTCGGATTTGCACTTCGTGGCCCGGCTCGCCAGGCCATGACAAGCTCACGGTTTCGTCCCCGACAGGCAGACGCGTTTGGAAAGAACCGGTTCCGACGACTCGACCCCCAATGGACGAGACGACTGGTGCGGGAGCCGCGACCACGAGCGTTCCGAACTCCGACCGCTCGTCGCTGGGGGCAATCGTCTCTTTGGAAGACCTGTCGGTGGGCAGCCTCGAGGTACCTGGCTTCGGAAGAGATTCGCTTTCCTTTGGCGTACGTTCGAGCTCAGCATCGATGAGGACCTCCGGCACCTCGATGAAGCGCTGAGCCGTAGGCAAGAGACGCTCGGACGCCAGGCGGTCCGCCGCCCGTTGCTTCAGAGGAGGCGCCGCGCTCACGCTGCGGTCGAGGTTGGGCGAGCTCGGAGGTTCAGCGAGCGACAGAAGTACTTCACGACCTATCCAAAGGCTCAGCAGAAGTGCGGTGGCTCCCACGAGCCCCCTCGAAAAGGGGCGCGTGGGCTCATCGTAGAAATCGCCACTTTCTGTCACGGTCGGGGGAACCGATACCGGCGTATCGTCCTCGAGCCACGAAAGCTCGGGGGGATCGATGTCGGGGATGGAGGGGGGCCCGGACGTGTAGGTGGTACTCGCCTCGTCGCTGCTCCACACCAGCGCGTCCCCTTCGAGGAGGGCGTCCAGGCGACTCTCCTCCGCGCTCTGGGCGACCCCCCCCGCTAACCCCAGATCCATCATCCATTCTTCGAGCGCAAGAGTACCGCCGAGCACGGAGCCGTGCCCAACCTCCGTCAGTTCTTCCCAATATTTGCTCAAGGAACGGCGCTCAGGGTGTCGTAGCGTCTCCGTCAACCAGCGCGCGAGCTTGTCCGGTACCCTGAGGTTGAGCTCTCGAGGATCGACGATCTCGGCCTTCGTGAGGGCGTGAAGAGTGCCGACGAGAGACTCTCTCCGGAAGAGTCGATAGCCCGTGAGCAGCTCCCAAAGCACGACACTCAGCCCCCAAACGGGCTCGTCACCCCGTTTCAGAAACGCTTTTTGGTACTGGGGGACATGGTAAGCCAGATCGTGCGCCAGCGAACGGGAGGCAGGTGCTTGGTCGAACATGCGCCGTAGCGCAATCCACCGTGGGTCCAATACCCGCACGCCCCCGTCGCAACACACGAAAGCCGCGTCGGGCGAAAACCTGAACTCCTCCCCTTGGTCTCCCGTCGAACGCAGTTCTTGATAGGCAAGGGCAAGCTCGCTGACGAGAAAACTCGCTGCATGAGCACCACGAATGCTCAGCGCAGACGAATCCCGTTCGTGCACGAGGCGGATCAGCCGCGCGAGGTTCATCCCTTCTAGAAAAGGCGCAACTGCGTAAACGAGGTACGGAAGTCGTCCCACTTCGACGATGGAGCAGAGATGAGGAAGATTCGGCCCCTTCTGCTGGAGCAGTCGAACGGCATCACGAGAGTGCGCATCCTCGAAATCGCCGACGACCGTTTTGACGACATACCGCGTCGACGAATCGGCCCGGGTCGCGAGGAACGTCGAACGGCTCGCTGGCAGTTGCTCGTGGAGACGATATCGACCCACATCGAGATTCATGGTTCCTCCTCCGGGCACACGACACTCACGAGATGGTCTTTCGTTCCGAAGATCATCTCGACACCGTCGTCGACGACGTTCATCGATTCGTCGAACCCACCTAGCGGGTCATCGGCGGAACACACCTTTTTCAGAACATGAGCGCAGAGACCGAGCGGCTCGACACAGATGTCGAGCGAACAACCATCGTCGTCCACACAATCGAGCGGGCTCTCACACGTCACGGCATCGTCCAGGAGCGAGATTTCGCCATCGCCCGATTCCGCGCAACCATCGATCATCGCGTGAATGCACATGTGTTCGGACGTGAGACACACGTCCACTGTGCAGCCCAGACCGTCTCCACAATCCACCGAGCTGGCACAAGCCATGCTCTCGCCCATCATGCCTCCGCCCCGGTCATCATCGAGTTCGAATTCGACGTCGATGTCCACGAGGGTCGCCGGGAGGCCGAGCGGCGCGGTGTCCAGCGCGGCGTCCGCATCGACGTCCAGGTCGCTCCCATCACTATCGACAGACCCGGTGATGTCGAGGATGGCCTGGTCGTCCGCCCCCGTCACGGCCGCATCGAGACCCAAGATGGAGTCGTCCCGTTCACCAGTGCTGCCCAACGTCAGATCCAGGTCGACTCCGAGCTCGTCGATGAACTCCGCGTCCTCAGAGCCACCTTCATTTTCGCTTCCAGGGTCCCCGTCGCCGTCCGTCGCTCCATCGCCGTCCGTCGCTCCATCGCCATCGCCGCCGGTCATCGAATCTCCGTCGCCGTCCCCTCCGGGACCGTCACCGTCGCCACTTGCGCCACAATCGAGGATGGGATTGAGGAAGCAGATCCCGAGATCGCAGCGCGGGGTGAAGCAGCTGGCTCCGGCGACGCAATCGGAATCGGTTTCACACTCGAGGGAGAGGACCTCGTGTGTCTCATCCGATCCCAGCTCCGAATACGCGGACTCCCTGGAGTCCACATCGTCACCCGAAGGTGAGTCGCTTGAAGCAGTCGGCCCAGCGCCGCATCCTGACGCGAGGACGAGAAGTATCATGGCGGAAAACGGTCTTTTGTGAGTCATCAATCTCTCCTGGAAAAGTGGCTGAGCTCAGCGCTCGACAATGACGATGCCAGCTTGAAAATGGCGGCGTGAGTGTTGAGTTTCGACGCACCTGTCGAAGAAAATGACCGGTCAAGTTGACCGGTCTCCTGCACCTGAAGGTTGTTCAGGACTCGCGAGAACACGAGCGACCGAGCTCGACTGAGTTCGCCCCGGGCATCGGCACGCTTCCTGCTGATTGCTCATGGGGGTGACGGATTTCGTGAAAAGACGTTCGGGGGTTTGGTTGGTGTGGCAGACGGCCGCCACGATTGGCATTTCGACGGCGGCACTCGGCGCATGGGCTGCCGAACCGGGGGGGGCGGGGGCCTCGGCGAGGATGGAAGCAAGCGGGCACTTCGACCGCGCCGTGGAACATTTTCAAGCGGCCGACTTCGAGGCCGCCGCGCGCGCCTTTTTGATGGCTGATCGCGCTTTGCCCGATGGAGACACCCTGTCGAACGCGTTGAATTCCGCGAAACGCAGCGGCTCCCACCTCCTCGTTGCCTTGGTTTCGGAGCGCGCAATCGAAGCGCACTCTCACGACCACGGCCTCGTAAGATTGGCTCGTGCAGCGCTAGCATCGGCGATGCCACACCTGGGTCGTTTGAGCCTCAGCTGCGGCCCTGGGCCTTGCGCTCTCTTGCTCGATGATGCCCCCATCGCCGAAGGTCGTCATCTCGTGGACCCGGGCACGCACCGCGTCGCAGCACGGTTCGACGGCTCCGACGGATCGAATACGGTGGAGCAGACCGTAGAGGTCGCCGCGGGGACGTCCTACATCTATCGACTCGAGCCGAGTGACCCGCCTGAACCACGAGCCGCTCGTTCGCCCCAGGGGCCTGGAACGGAGACGGGACACGCCGTCGCGAACGAAAAACGATCGGCGCCCGCCCAGGAGATGAGACGGACGTTCTGGCAGCAGAGCGGCGACGAGGTGGTCTTCTTCTCGGGGGTTTCCGTTTCGGTCGTCCTGACCGGGCTCGTGGTGTGGAGCGGGGCCAACACTCTCAGCGCTCGTGGTCGAATGCCCGAGGAGCCAACCCGCGATGAACGAGCCGAAGTCCAAGCCAAGATAATACGAACGGACGCCCTCTTGGGGGCGACTGTGGCCTCCGCCACGTTTTCGGCCCTTTGGGGCGCACTTGCGACGGATTTTCGGACGAGCCCCCTACGGCCCGAGGTCGCGGTGACTCACACCGGCGCTTGGATCGGGGTTCGTGGAGGGCTGAAGTGAACTCACGCGTGAGCACTTTCAAGTGGCGCGAGCTCTTTCCCCTGGGTGAAGGAGGTATGGGAGTGACGTACCTCGGCTGCGCGAAAGGTGTCGGCGGCTTCGAGCGACTGATTGCGATCAAACGGCTCCATGAGCACCTGCAGCAGGACGCGGAGGCAAAAACCCGACTTCTGTGCGAAGCAGAACTCGCCGGATGCGTTCAACATGCGAATGTCGTCGGGGTTCAACACGTGGACCAAGACGATCGGGGGGCGTTTCTCGTGCTCGATTACGTGGATGGGGGCTCGCTCAGTCACTTGATGAAGACGTGTCGCCCCGAGAGACTGCCTCAGTCCATCGTCCTGCGCGTGATCACCGATTGTCTCGCAGGGCTCCAGGCCATCCATACGGCGACCAACCATCGAGGAGACTCACTACAGATCCTCCATCGAGACATCAGCCCCGACAACGTTCTGATCGGCCTCGACGGAGTCGCTCGACTGACCGACTTCGGTATCGCACGAGCCAACAATCATCCCTCGCTCACCGCCCCGACGCAGCTCGTCGGGAAGCTCACCTACATGGCCCCCGAGTACATCGACAAACGCACTCTGGGTCCGCCCCTGGACGTCTATTCGCTCGGCGTAATGCTGTGGATACTGCTCGCAGGGCACAGTCCGTGGAAAGGTCTCGAGGATGCGCAACTCCTGGCACGTCTCCTCACCGAAGGCGTCCCGGAACTCCCGGGCAGTCTGCCCGTGGGTGACGACCTCCGTCACATCGTTCGTCGCGCGTGCGCGAAGGAGCCCGCTGACCGCTACCAAAGCGCCTCGGCGATGAGCCGCGCCATCGGGTCGTTTGCCTCGCGAGGTCGGATCGCGAGCCACGAAGACGTTGCTCTTTTCGTGCAGAGAAAGCTCGATCCGACGACGTCCGAACGGCGACTCAAGGCCGCGCAAATGTTGAAGCTCGATTCCATCCCACCGGCTCGGGACGAGATCCCCGCCATCGAGATCCAGCCACAGACTTCCGGCACCTGGAAGCGCGCGCGGCAGAGCGACGAGGTACCGACGACCCCTTACGAACGCCTGCAGGCAAGCACCGCCGAATATCGTAAAGAGGATCGTGACTCGCTGGTCCGCTCCTCGCGCGATGAGCTCGAAGCAACCACAGCCACGAGCCGCGACGCCGTGCTCGACGAGCCCTTCGCGGAGGTCTGCAGCACGCTGCGTTCACGGCGCTCGGGAGTCTGGAGCATTGCCATGTGGGCCGGGCTCTCCGGGATCGCATCGGCCGCTATCGGCCTTGGTCTCACATCGACAGCGCTCGGCCCCGAAGCGAATGGCGAAGCGCCGCTTCCGGCGACTCAGCCTGCGGCTCCATCGTTCTCGAGCCGAACGCTGCTCGAAGAAGGACCGCCTAATCCGCCGCTCCTTGCCCCGGTGCCGGACCAAGCGCCCACGGCTCCACCGCAAGCGAGCAACCCTCGACCAGTAGAGGAGTCTGCGCGACCACCGAAGTCCGAGCGACCGACGAAGATTCGACAGACCCAGCCATCGAGACCCACCGCCGTACGGACACCACTCGCGCCCGCGGCGCCCCGCGATCTGATGCCGCCGCGGCAGGTCGAACACCATGGATCGCCCCCCGCAGCCGGCGGCATCGTGCTGAGGAATCCGTACCGCCACGCTGACACGTCTCCCCGCAAGTGATTTCAGCGGCTACGCTGTGTCAAAAGAGCACACCTGTGACAATTTGCCACAGCGTCATCGAGACGTCGGAAGGCGAGCCGTCAAAGAAAAGCGGTAGCGCCCACAGAGTATCCAGCCGGAAACGGTGAGATGGGTCGCTTCAGCGACAAACCGAAAAGCCGAGAAACGACGCTCCAAGTAGCGCTTCGCCATCAGGTGGCATACGCGTTGCAGCCCCTTTTGCACATCCGGCCCTCACAAAGAAAGGAGTCCCATGACGAAGGCCAGCGCTCAGAAACGCTTCCCCTGCGGCAGAACGGCTTCAGTCCCCTTCGCGTCGCTCATCACGCTTTCCGCAATGCTCCCAATGACCGGCGCCGTGCTCGCCTGCGACCAACTCGCCGAAAAGGAGACCGATCCACGCACCGCCGCGGAGGTCACGGAAGACACGCCTGAAAAGGAAAACACAGCGAGCACGAGAAGCACGAAGATTGACGACAGCGACATCGAACAGGCGATCCGCCACAGACTCTACGTCGAAGGAGTTTTTCCGAGCACGTTGATCGATGTGAAGGTCACCGACGGTATCGTCGAGCTCTCGGGATCCGCGTTCAGCCTGTTTGCGAAGAATCAGGCGGAAGAAGTCATTCGAAGCACGAAGGGGGTGCGGGGCTACCTCGACAAGACCGAGGTCGTGAAGATCGACATCGATGACACCGCTCTTCGCGCGAAGGTCGAAAAGGCTCTTCTCTTGGATCCCGCAACCGAAGCCTACGAGATCAAAACCAACGTAGAAGATGGCGTGGTGGAGCTCGAAGGAGAAGTCGACTCCTGGACCGAGCGCAACCTCGCAGCCGAAGTGGCGGCAAGTGTCATGGGCGTCACGGAGGTCGAGAACCGGCTGACCATGAATCCTCCGCCCGTGCGCGAAGATCGGGAAATCGCAAATGACATCAAGACGAGTCTCGTGAACGACGTTCTCGTCGACTCCGCACTCGTGGCCATCGATGTCAAATCCGGCATCGTGACGCTCAGTGGCATCGTGGGAAGTGATGCCGAAAAGCAACGCGCCATCGAACGCGCCTGGGTCTCCGGAGTGAGCCGAGTGAACTCCGACGACCTCAGGGTCGAGTGGTGGGACCGCGATCGCTTCATCGCAAGAGATGCGCCGACACTACGTCCCGACGTCGAAATCAAGGCTGCCATCGAGGATGTTCTCGCCTACGACGCTCACGTCAACCACGACGACATCGAAGTCTTCGTCGATGGCGGTCGCGTCACTCTGACTGGCCAGGTTCCGGGCCTGCGTTCGAAGAACGCCGCAGCCGAGAACGCCCAGAATACTCTGGGTGTAACCCGCGTGAGGAACTACCTCACCGTCAATCCCGATGATGACGTAGAGGACCAAGTACTCGAGCAGCGCATCGAAAGCGCGATCGCTCTCAACCCCTATCTAGTCACTTGGGACGGAACCGTGACTGCTGAAAACGGCATCGTCCGCCTAGAAGGCGTGGTGAACACACCCATCCAGAAGCGTCGAGTCGAAGGAGTCGTGAGCCGAGTCATGGGAGTCCGTCACATCAACAATCAGATCGACGTCTATCTCCAGGAGATGCAAGACAGCATGCTGAGGGACGATATCAAGGAAGCACTACTTTGGAACGTCTTCGTTGACGATGGGGACATTCAGGTCACGACTGAGGGCGGCAAGGCAACTCTCACCGGAAACGTCGATAGCGTCCGTGAGTACCGCGCCGCGGCCATCGCCGCGCGAAGCGCTGGCGCCGAGGTCGTGTACAACCGCCTGGACATCGAAAAGCCGGGCTGATGCGCGGACCATTTTTTTCACCACCACGAACCGAGAAAGCAGAAAGGACTGAAGCTCGATGATGAGAATCAAGGAACAAGACAAGGACGCACTCACACTCGAGGTTTCGGGAACTCTCACGCGCGAGGACTACGCCGAGATCGTTCCCCGCCTCGAAGCGCTGATCGAGCAACAGGGCAAGCTCCGCGCTCTGGTCGAACTCAACGAGTTCGAGGGTTGGCGCCCCACGGCCCTCGTCGACGAGCTGCGTTTCGACATTCGTCATAGAAGCGACATCGAGCGTGTTGCCCTACTCGGCGAAGGGAAGGCCGAAAAAGCTCTGGCGAAGGTGGCCGCCCCGCTATTTTCGGGCGAGGTGCGATTCTTCCCCAAGGAACAAATCATCGAGGCCAAGACCTGGCTCAGCCAACACTGAGCCAATCGACCATCCGGCGCGAAGCGCGCCGAGCTCAGCGCGTTCAGATGTCCTGAGCGCTCTCGACGACCGTGCGACTGGAACGCTGCAGGCCGAGAACCAACGCCTCCGTCTGATGGAGGAGTTCGCTCGAGGCGGGGGAGACCTCGGCGAGATTGCGGAGCGCGGCTTCCACCTCGCCGTCTAGATCACTCACCAGCTCGTAGGCGTCTTGACCCGAGCGAGCGCTCGAGATCTTTTCCGTGAGTTGCGATCGATTGCCGAACACGGGGGCGTACTGAAGCCACGTGCTTTCGCCATGACGCGGCGCTGACTCGACGAGCTTCCGGAGTGCCGTGGCAGCGTCCAGACGTACCTTGGAGAGCGCGCAAAGCATCAGGCGGTCACGCTCCTCGATGAGAGGATCCTCGGCAAGTTCTCCGAGTCCACGAGAGGAGGACTCGAGCACACACGCCGTCTCGTCCAATACTTCGTGGACGGTTCGAAAGGTCTCTTGTTGGGACTTGGGGTCACCCTTGCGGGAATCATTGGGTTGGGCCATGCCGGAAGGGTTGCAACCTCCGTGCCGCTCCCATCTTGCCGCAGAGCTCCGCCGACGTTGGATCGCGTCAGGCGCTTTTTTGGTAACTAGCGGCCTGCTCTCTTGCAGGTTCCGTGCGCACGACGTGTGGTGGCTCGATGGGGATGGCCCCGGCCGGCACGCGACTCGACCTCTCATCCCAAAGCGCCTGGGCTTCCGACCAGGCACGCTGCGTGTCTCTCGGATCCTTTGCGTCGAACCAAATGTAGTTTGACGCGAACTCGTACGCGTCCTCCCCGCCGTCGTCGACGAAGATTGCCGCGTTCTTCTCGGCTGGCTTTTCTCTCAACATTTGAGTTCAGGCTGCCAGCCGAATGTCACAAACGTGTGATCATCGTGAAAACGGTTGGCGGCGATTTCATCCGAGCCGAAGGGATTTCCAGCTCGGATGAAAGCACCGTCACACAGTCGTCACAGCGACGATACGACCGGGGTCGTCACAGACTCTTCTCAATCTCGCTGAGAATGTCGTGACTGCGCCGTTGCTCGGGAAGAAGATCGTCCGTCACGAAGCGCCGCTCGGCCGGAGACAGATTGTCCATGCCCTCTTGATACAATTTGAGCCCGAAGTCTTCGCCCTCCTCCAACGTGGAGATCGAGAACTTGTCGCCGAACACTGCGGCACCCTTTTGCAAGAGCGCGGCGAATTTTCCCATACCGCCAGACTGAGAAACCGGCTCACCATCGAGGGACACGATGCGAGCATTCAGGAGAGCGACGCGACGCTGGTGCGATGCCTGAAGAACCTTGAGTTGAGAGACGACCACGGCATCGGAGACCTCGCGAATGCATTTCTCGTAGGCCTCGACAGCAGAGATTTCTCCCTGCAGGTACTTGTTGAGTTGGGTCACGTCTTCCTTGTTCTTGCTGTTCATGGGGTTCCTTTCTGCTGGATGTCGTTCTTCTGCCGATGATCGCAGCGATAGCTGCGAGAGGGGAGCTCGTCTCGACGTCCCTCTGACGCTTCGAGCTGCACAACTTCGAGCAGCGGTAGCGCTAGTCGCCGCCGACGAAGGTCAGATGGAGTCCTGCCGTGAGGTACTGGGTCGTCGGCGCGCTTTGATCTCCCGCCACGAAATTCCACGCTGCTTGGGCGCCGACATCGACGAAGGGAAAGAACGTGAGGTCGAGTGCGAGCCCCAGGTCACCGGCGAGGCTCGTTTGGTTCTCCGCCGCTTCGAAAACGGTGTGACCGATGCCGAGGTGAGAGTAGATGCTCGGCCTGACGCCCCAAAGCAAACCGAGACGGGGCCCGAGCATTCCATGGTACGACTGCCCTGCAGAGCTCCCATTTCCGTCGAAGAACCCCACGCCCCCAGCGACGACCTCGCTATCGAGGGTGAGAACCTTCAGATCGAGCCGAGGACCGAAGCGGAATTGTCCCCCCCAGCCATGCGACGCCCCATCGAACTCGATGGGCTCGGCATAATTGACGTCGAAAGAGACGGGTACGGCAGCTCCAGCTTCGGGGGTCAGCCAGAACACGGAGGAAGCAAACGCTGCTCCAAATAAGACCTTGGTATTATCGAATCTCATGGCACATCCTTCGTTGCTCGTCCGTTAAAGGAGGAACGACACCCCCAAGCTGAAAGCAGGTTTGCCGAGCCGCATCGTGAGCGTTGCTCGCTCGGAAAAGTGCCAGCGTCCGCCCGCATAGAAGGCGAAGTAGTCGATCGCCGATGGATCACGACGGTTGTCGTAGACGACGATGGCGGCGCCAGGCTCTCCAAACACGCTCCAGCGGTTGCTGAGGAAAAAGTTCCACTGCATGACGATCGGGATCCGGAGCGTGTCTGGCGTGATGTCGCCACCGAAGCCGATACCTACCGAGTTGTTGATCTGCGGAATGAAGCCATTCTCGAGGAGCTCTATCGTGCCCCGAAATCCGGCCCCAGGTAGGGGTGGAGCGTCGAATGGTTCGAGAAGAACGTGAGGCTCGGCCTCGAAAACGTAAGGCGTGCGAACACCGGGCTCGTCAATCACGACCTCGTCGGCGAATGCACTTTTCGAAGTCGATAAGAGAGTGATGGCAAACGCAGGCAAGAGTGCGATGCGACGGTTCATCATGCTCACGCACTTTGCGAAGACCGGGCCAACTCGGCCCGGTGGCTAGTTTCAGAACAAATTCTCGGTTCTTGGCCGACTCACCTATACTAAACTGAGGCATTTTGCCTCACCATTGTCGCATTTTGCCTCACTTCGCCCTCCCCCGACGAAGGGCGACGCGAGAACCTCCCGCTGCGTGCGCAACTGCATCATTGGCAGAGTCCTTGCATCACCCCTCGGTATGCCCGACCTACTGAAATGGACGCTCATATTTTTCATCCTCGCTCTGATTGCCGGGGTACTCGGCTTCGGAGGGATCGCAGGCGCTGCGGCCGGCATCGCAAAGATCCTCTTTTTTGGATTCGTGATCTTTGCAGCCGTGATGCTCGTCCTGAATTTGATGAACAAATCGACTCGCTAAGACAACTAGAACAAGAAAGGCATCCCAATGAAGTACAACATGATCACTCCGCTCGCCGTCGCCTTCGCTTTGATGCTGGGGTGTAACAAGGACAAGGGCGCTGACACACCTGAAGCGGCCGAAGAAACCGAAGAAGCGGCTGAAGACACCGAAGACGCCCTGGATGATGCAGCGGATGACGTCGAAGATGCGGTGGACGAAGCCGGCGATGAGGTCGATGGCGATCCGACTACGGATTGAGCAAGGTGCGTGGCTGGCGAGGGCTCATCAGCCATCGCAAAAGGGCGCCGACTCCGGCGCCCTCCGTCAGCTCACCCATGTACCGTGAGCCTCAAACGAGCCCGCCCCGCTCGTGGTCGTCGCGAGTCAGGCGACGGCTCGTGAGATGGCGACGAATCGGGCTGCGTTCACTTCGTTTTGCGTCCTGCTTTTCCTTCTGCTCAGCCTCGCTATCGAGTTCTTCGGGTGCGATTTCTTCCCACGGCACTCCTAGATCGATCTGAAGTCGGTTGGCGATGAGTTCGAGTACCGCCTCCCCCCGCTCTCTGCCGTCCTGTTGTGCCCGCTCCCGAACGAGTTCCTGTCCAAAAGACAACACGTGACGATAGACGCTGTTCTCGAAGCCGACGCTCTTTCCGTTTTCCCGCAAGAGCACGAGAACGCGGACGCTGTCTTCGACGAACTGCCAAGGGAGAGTCTGCCCGAGCCAGTGCCGAATCGACTTCTGCTGAGACTCGTCGAGAGCGAGATGCTCCTGCGCGAACCGAATGATGGCTTGGCGCTCCTGGTCATCGAGCGTCTGCTCGGTGTGAACGATGGCAACCAGCGGCGCGGCAAGGAGTGCATGCGGGCGCATGGCTTCGACGCCGAGGGCGGCGAGTTCTTCTTCCAAAGGAACTAGTTGCATGACTTCATTCTCCTTGAGCTTTCCGGAGCATGTCCTTGGCCATCTCCGATCCGATGGGAGCCATCCGCTCCACGTCCTGCGTTTCCTCGTCGATGATTGCCGGCGCGGGCTCCTCCATTTCAGGCGGAGCTTCGGGTGGCGCCGCGCTAGCGATGATGTCCACGCCAGATGGTCCGCGACCAACTGGAGGCGCTTGCACAGAAGGGAGCGTCTCGGAGCGCTGTGGCGCCGTCGATGCGACTTCGCCCGCGCTCGTCTCGTCGCGTAGACGCTCGTAGGTCGAGCGAGCGACGCCGGAGAGCTTCTCCCATGCGGCCTCACCTACCTCTCGTACCGAGTCGACGAAGCGATACGCCTGAGGCAAAAATCGCGACTCCGTTTCCTTGATTCTACTTGGTTGCATGAAGATCCTTTCTGTAAAAATTCGTTTCAACTGTCGTCGCGGATGGCTCCGGCCACGGCCTTGTCCGCTCGATCCACCGTCTCCTTCACGGAGTTCCCGGTTACCTCGAGCGCCCGTTTGCCTTGCTCCACGGCCCGCTCGGTCGCGTGTTCGGCATCGACTTTCATCTGTGTCGCCTGGCGGTCGAGCTGTTCGGCGCGAGCTTCTGCCTTGGCTTCGGCTGCGCGGAGGTCGTGTCGCAGCTGCTCGACCTCAGCCCGGAGTTCAGCGCGCTCCTTTTGAGCGCGTTCGTCAATCGCAGCTGACGTATCGTCACAGGCTGAAAAAAGTAGAGCTGATATCGCAACGATGAATGCGGTCGTAGGCTGGGCCATGAGCTTCCTTTCCGAGGGATGCGACTGAAACATGCCTCTGGACGTACTTAGAGATGGAGCAAGGCGCGTGCCACGGGCCGCTCCAAAGCACTGGGGCAAAAGCCGGACTCGAAGGCGCTTCTTGGGACATTTCGCCACACCCGCCGAACGTGAGTGTGGCGTTTCGCCACACTGCTGGAGCAAATCGCCTGACCTTTTCGCTTCCATGACGACAGCGCTGCCAACAGCCGATGGCATGAGCGTTGCAGCTCATGGATAGGATTCACGAAAGGATTGATTGCGATGATTCAGAAAGACATCGACATGCTGACTGAGGACGAGGCTGTTGTCGTCGACAACAGCTTCGCGCAGGGGGCACTACCAACCCGGTTCCGCAACATCATTCTCGGTGCGTTCCTCGCCGTGGGCGTCGTGCTGGCACTGCTCGTCTTGGAAGTGTCCTCGACCCTCATGGCTGCCACTGCGATCTTCATCGTGCTGGTCGCTTCCCTGGAGAAGGTGACGTACGTCAGGGCTCAGATGAATGCCCGAGCCGCGATCCGAAAGCTGGTGAGGCGCGTCGAACGACTCGAAGGGGTGCCGCTCACGCCAGAAAACGGCAAGCCGAGTAGCTCAGCGGTCTCGATGACATGATCCCGACGCTGCGGCGACGGGGGAACGCGTCTTCGGAAACGAGCGTTCAGATCGCGAAAACTTAGCGCGGGACGGTTGGCCCCGGGTGCTTAGCTTCATGGAAGAGCCATGGCCAAGGTAGCACTTTTCGTCTTGGTGTTTCTCCACGGAGCCATTCACCTCATGGGCTTCTACAAGTCGCTGAACCCGACTTCGCTGCCCGGCCTCGAGCTGGGGGTGACCAAAGCCTGGGGTATCGTGTTTCTACTCGCAGCCGTTGCTTTGACGGCTGCGGGACTCCTCGGCATCGGCGGCTCGCGAGCCTTTTGGCTGGTGCTTTCGGTTGCGCTGTTCATCTCGCAAACGGCCATCTTCGCACACTTCTCCGACGCGAAGTACGGCACCCTGGCAAACGTCATTTTGCTACTCGTCGCGCTCTCCGCATTCGGAGAACAACGGTTTGCCGAGCGCACGCGCCTTTTGGTCGAAGACCTATCAGCGGAACGCCGCATGGACCTTGCGACGGACGCGCCAATCTCCCCTCCGCCACCACCGGTGGCGCGCTACCTCGAAAACGTGTTGCCGCCGGGGGCGCGACCCATCGAGGGCGTCATCATCGAGCAACGCGGGGAGTTCAACTCGAGCCTCACTCAGCCCAAGTGGTCCCCATTCGAGGCGACTCATCACGCAACGATACGCCCCCCCGGCTTCGTCTGGGCCGCCGAAGTGCGATTCTTCCCGGGCGTTTCGGTGTTCGTACATGACTCGCTCCTCAGCGGGCGGGGCCGCGTTGCTCCGTGGGTGTCAGGACTCATCCCCTTGAGCGAGGCGGCGGATCGAGGAGGGGACGTCACCCGGGGAGAACTTCTGCGCTTCCTCGCCGAATCGCCGTGGTACCCCACCCTCCTCATGGGTCACCCCGGACTTACATGGGAGCCCATCGACGATCGGCGCGCTGTTGCCCGACTCACCTCTGGAACGGTGACCGCCGCCCTCGAAATGTCCTTCGATGAGGAGGACCGTCTCGTCATGGTGCGCTCTCGGGACCGGCCCCGTTTGGAAAACGGCATCACAGTGAAGACACCCTGGGTCGGTAGGTGGTTCGACTATGAGAGACACGACGGCATCCTGGTGCCAACCCGAGGGGAGGTCGCCTGGGAAATCGACGGTCGGGAAATCCCCTACTGGCGCGGCACGCTCACCTCCATTCACTTCGACGATTGAAATTTCAACGTGGCTAGACGTTCACGGTCACGCTCCCACCGTAGGTATCGCGGCTACAGGGTGTGAGCTGAATCGTCCGGGCAGCTTCGGCCATGAATAATTCCGTCGAGCCATTTCCACGGACGTTCCATGAGCACTGAACGAAAACGTGCCGACGCAGCGGAAGGCGAGGATGGCGAGAAGAGTCGTAGGCGTTTGAAGGTGGGTCCCCCTGCATCACAGAAAGAGCCGACGATCACCGAAGAGGACGAGCTCTTCGACGAGACGATTCGTCACACCGTCCCGCCCCCAGCTCAGGAAAACCTCGGCTGATTGCAGCCGCAGAGGCTGACCCGCCCAGCTTGCCTTAGTGTTATTTTGACACTATCATGGTCGCATGACCACATCGCAGCATGCAGACGCGGGGCCCGGGGCCAAAGAGTCATTCGTTTATGCCTACCCCCGCGGAGCCCTCACGGTGGACTCGGTCGTGTTCGGACGGGACCGCCAGGGTCTCAAGATCCTACTCATCGAGCGCGGCCTGCCGCCCTTCGAGGGTTGCTGGGCTCTGCCTGGGGGCTTCGTACAGCTCGACGAGTCTCCCGAGCAGGCCGCGATCAGGGAGCTCGAGGAGGAGACGGGTCTGGCTGGCATCGACCTGCAGCAACTGCACACGTTCGGTCAGGTGGACCGTGATCCTCGGGAGAGAGTCATCTCTATCGCCCACATCGGTTTCGTCGACCCACGGGCCCACGCGGTTCGAGCTGCCACCGATGCGAGGCGCGCCGCCTGGTTCGAGATCGATGCGATCCCCGAGCTTGCGTTCGACCATGCGGACATCGTGAAAATGGCCCGGACCCGATTGGCGAGACGCCACCTCCACGCCTTCGCGGACCTCGGGGAGCTGATGGCCACCCCCCGGCGCCCGACACGCTGGGGTTGAGGCGTTTTCTTGAGCTTTTCGGGCTCGGATGTGCGACCATCTCCTTGTGCAAACGATTCCACATTGCCTACCCGCCGCCCTCTTCGCCCTGACGGCCTGCTCGATTCCACTGACTTCGTGTTCCTCGTCCGAGGACGCGGGAAAGTCGGAGGGGGGCGACGGAGACACGGGATCGGGGGGCAGCGACCCCGGCTCGGGAGGCATGGCCGCAGGCACGGGCGGTGGGACCCCGACGTCGGTCGACTGCGCTCTGCCCGAGCTGAACGCGCCCCTCGCGGCGCCGACAGAAACGCTCTCGGTGCTGAACTGGGCCGGCAAGTCGGCGGCACTCTCCTACACGTTCGATGACGCGACTTCGTCCCAGGTGCAGGCCTACGACGCCATCAACGCTCTGGGGGTCCCGTTCACTTTCTACGTGACGACGAACTGGATCGCCGACCCATCCACCTGGATTCAGGCGCTCGCCGACGGCCAGGAAATCGGCAACCACACCCAGACTCACCCCATGGCCGCCACCGACGCCGAGCTCGACGGCGCGAGCAGCTACATCGAGGAGACGATCGGGGTCGTGCCCTTGACGATGGCTGCGCCCTATGGGGACACGAGCTATTCGAACCCGGCCATGTCGCGGTTCCTCCTCAACCGAGGAGTGGGGGGAGGCTCGATCGCGCCGCTCGGAAGCACCAACCTCTACAACCTACCCACCTTCACCCCAGCTGAAAATGCCGACAAGGACGCGCTCGACGCCGGGGTCTCCGGTGCCCTCTCCCAGGGCAATTGGCAGACGGTGCTCATCCACGGGTTCGCAGACTATCCGGATAGCTCCTACCTGCCGATCTCCCTCGACGGGTTCGTGACTCACGTCAAAGCGCTGCGCGACGCTGGCAACGTGTGGATCGATACGATGCTCGCGATCGGCTCCTACTTCATCGGCCAAAAACTGCTGATGGAGACCACTCCGACGACCAACGGTGCGGACTCCACCTATGCTTTCACCGTGCCCCCACACTTTCCTGAAGGCGGCTGCCTGAGGATCCAGTCCACCGGGACGGTTCTGCAGAACGGCCAAGAAATCCCCCAACACCCAAACGGCTACTATGACGTGTCCCTCGCTGCCGGAGAGATCACGATTCGGAATTGACGCTTCGGCTCAGTCGCCCTTGTTCTCTTGCGCGGGCGGTGGCACCGCCATCAAGATCGTCTGATCCTTCTTGGGCTCGAACTCGTTCACCTGGTCCGCGCGGGATGCTTGTGTGCTCGCTCGCCCTGCGCTCGCCTTGGGCGCCGTGTCCGGCTCACGCTGTGAAAACGGAGTCTCCTCTCTCTCGCTTCCGTGAGCCGCCTGCTCGCCGCCTGGAGCGGCGCGCTCGGGCGCCCCGAAGTCCTGGGGGCGAAAAGAGAACGGACGATGAATGTCTGAATCGGAGGGGGATTTGGACATAGCTGTTCCACGTCGGCGACGCGTCTTCCTATTATGGGTCGAGGTACGAAAGTCGCAATGGCTCAAACCGGCCGCCTCTGCAGTCACCCCGAAACCTTTCGCTCCGACAGTTCCGAATACGTTTCGGTGCGGCGGGGGCTCCCTCGCCTCCGGGACTACGCTCGATAGAAGCTGCGCCCGTCCTCCGAGAAGCCGCCACGTCACCGTAACTCATATCACCCATAAGGGTGATGATCACCAGGGAGGATCCACGCCGATTGGTCACCAATTCGGTTTCGGACTCCTTTCGTGACAATCTCCATCGGATTTCTCCGCACTTGCCGGGTTAGCAGCCACACGTTGCGACTGCTAACAGACCACCAATCCCCACATCATTTCGAAGGAATCGAGCCCTTAACCATCGCAGCCTGCTCTCCTTCGCGCTATCTTGAGAATCGATGGGAACATCCTTTCGACGCAGGCGCACTTTGAGGAGGTAACGTTCGAGTCGCCTGCCTTTCCCCCGTCACCGTAGGTTCCGATGGCAAAGAAAAGTCAGCGCTCACTCACCCTCGACACCAACCTGGGGACGTACTTCCGAGACGTTATCGAGGAAACCGCAGATCACACGCGCGAGTCCCCGGACCCGCACCTCAAAGAGTACGTCGTAGGACTCCTCGAGGACGCCGCAAAGAAGGACGGCGTCGTCACGAGCACCGTCGACCGACCCCTCGCGCTCCTCCTCTCGGACGCCATGGGCGCCGCACCGAGTGAACGGTTCCAAAGGCTCCGGGCCGCCGGTGACGGAATCCTGCTCGTGGGTGGGCTCTACCGGGGCCATCTGGAGCGCAACGGTCTCCGGGACGGCTACGTCGTGACTCTCGGAAAACGCGCGTACGAATCGGCGTCTTCTCTACTCGACGTCTCGCGAGGGGCACCCGTCGTGGGGACTGACTCTTCGTTCGACATCCTTCGAGATCTCGCGACAGCGTTCTTCGATTTGATGAACTTTCTCAGGGCGGTGGCGGACACGATGGCGTCACGCGCTGCGCACTCGGCGACACATCTGGCCAAGCTCTATGAGACCTGGCGCCGCAATCGTTCGGAGCACCTCGCGCGTCTCCTGCGCGGGCACGGACTCATCCTCGACGCGAGCCCTACTCTCCCAAGCTGACAGGCGAGGGGCGCGCCCCCTCGCTCCGCGAATCTCTCAGAGTCCCCTCGATTTCTTGATGACGTCGTAGGCAGAGTTGATCTCGCGAGTTCGCTGCTCTGCGAACTCGCGCATGTTCTCGGGTAAGCCCTTGGCGGCGAGTTTGTCGGGGTGATTTTCGATGATCAGCTTCCTGTAGGCGCGTTTGATCTGGTCATCGGTCGCCTCCGGCGAAACGCCGAGCATCGCGTAGGCATCTTCGAGCTGCTGACGTGGAGGCGGGCCTCCCTGAGGGCTCGCATGAGAGCCGGCCCCACGAGCTGCCGCACGGAGCATCGCCTCGAGCTGCGCGACCTCGCCCTCCCCGAGCCCCAAACGGCGCGCAATGCGCACGACCATTTCCTGCTCCTTGGGATGGACTTCGCCATCGGCGGCGACCGCCATCAGCTGGATCTGAAGGAAGAACTGAATGAGCGCGTGGTTGTGGCGGACGGTGCGACCGAACACGTCGACCTCCGCCTCCAGATCGAAGTCCGGAGCTTTACCACGAGAAAACGCAGCCTTCGCCAACCTTTTCTGATCCTCGGAGAGATGAAACTTCACGAACAGATCTTCGGCAAACTCGATCTCGTTGCGCGTTACGACACCATCGGCCTTACAGATGGCCCCGACCACGGCAAAGGTGGACTCGATGAACCTCGACTGGATCCGTCGCAGGCCCCGAATCAAGAGAACACGGAAGATGCGACTCAGAACGTAACCAATCAGCGCGCCGACGACGAGGCCGACGAACCCGCGCATCAACAGGCCAATGAACGAGAAAAACAGTATGAAAAACATGGAAGATCGACGTGTCCCGTCCCGGAGACGTCCTTCCGAATAGCATCTCCGCCCATCGTGGCATACCTTGCCTCAGGTTCCCTTTTTCCAGGTCCCCAGTCATGCGCCCCCGTCCACATCCTCTTTCGGGCTCGAAGCTCCGCCTCGTCGGGAACATCGGCTGTCTCACCGCCTTTGCCGTCATCGCGTCGTGTGCCGGGAAAACGAGTCAGTCGGGCGATTCGAAGGCCGATGACGTGAGCGCGGGAGGAACGGGCGGCGAGCCCAACGGCACCGGGAGCGGCCGCATCGGGAGCGGCGGCATCGGGAGCGGCGGCGTCGGGAGCGGCGGCCGCATCGATGTCGGAACGGGCGGCGAGGGGGGAGCCAGCGACGCCGGAGACGACCTGAGCCAGCTCGTCCCGCTTCCTCACCTCGAACCCGATTGTGAAAACGAAGCCGACGCCCCGCTCCCCTTCCCGGGGAGGATCGGCGCCCAACGAATCGTGGAGGCTCTTTGGAACGAGCCGACCTTGCCGGACCTCCCTCTCGATCCCGACGCCATCACGACGTACGGTGAGCTCGTCGAATACGCTCTATTGGTGCTGGGTGATCCACGGATCGAGGGCGGCATCGGAGACTTCGTCTTGCACCTGTTCAAGCACACTCCGGGGGCGGACTTCGCGTTCGCCGCCGGTGCCGAGCTTCCCCCCGAGGCGACGCCCGAGCTCTTCGAATCTTTGGTCGACTCCGCCCGCCAACTCGGTACACGCATGTTGCTCGGCGAGGTCCCCGGCACTCTGTCGTACCTGCTCACGACGGACGAAGGGCACGTCGATGAGAACTTGGCGGACCTGTACGGAATCGAATGGGGCGAAGCTGACGATACCTGGCAATCTCTCCCTCACCGCACCGGGTTGTTCACCAACCCCTATTTTTTGGTTCGAACGTCGCGCCATCCCTTCACCGTCGCTCCCATTCGGGGCACGAGGCTCCAGGAGCTCCTAACCTGCGTGAATCTTCCCGTCCCCCCCGTGCTCGGGCCGAACTCTTTTTCCGATTGGTCAAGCGACGAGACCGCGCGTCAGTACTGGGAGCGCACGGTGCTTTCGACGACGCCTTGCGCGTCTTGCCATACCCACATCACGCCGTTGGGACTCGGCTTCGAGAAGTACGACTCGTTGGGTCGATTTCGCGAAGTCGAGGGCGGACAAGTGATCGACCCGACCACTCGTTTTTCACATCCGGATCTAGGAGAGGCAACGTTTTCCGATCCTTCTCGATTCCTCGAGTACTTTTCCACCTATCCGGCGACCCAAACCTGCATGACGACTCGGCTCCTCGAGATCGTCCTCGGCCGTACCGCCTCGGGTCGATCGCTTCCCGACGAGCGCCTATCCGAGGGGCGCATTCGTCGCCTGGCGTCTTGCGCCATCGACCCGGACGACCCGACTGACATCGATCTGCGTCGCCTCATCGCGCACATGGTAGCCTCCGTCGATTTCCAGCTGACCTTTCGGTGCGGCCACACCCGCTGCTCACGCGACATCGAAATCTGCAGGACCTTCGAACACGACGGTGAGATCGAAAGTGCGTCATGCATCGCCGTCTCGCCCGTTGCCTGCCCATCCATCGAAGACGGCTGTTCGTGCTCCCACGTAGGTGACGAGGTCACCTACTCCTGCGCGCTCGACTAGTGCTTTGCACAGACCGGTAGAGAAAGTGCGGAAACAGAGAAATCCCAGCGCGGTTTCGAAGCCGACCTCACCTTCTGGGAGAGCTGCGAAACCGCTGACTTCTGAACGGTCGTAGCACTCGTGCCTTCTACACCCCATGGGTTGGTGGGGGCACCCCGCCGTTTCGCCGGGGCAAGCTCCTCCGAGAATCGGCGGTACGGCCCCGCTCGATTGTGAAGTTGTCCTAAATAGTAAGAGCCGGTCTGAAAACTTGGCCAGATGAAGCGGGCGGGTGCAGATGGGAGCA
>CBFGUR010000027.1:0-94486 GCA_965652275.1 uncultured Polyangiaceae bacterium
CTCGCTGGGAGTACCGATGCGTCTCGCCTCGCTTCGCCTCGTCTCGCGCTTCGGGATTTTTCACGGGGGAGCCCATGAGCTCGCTGGGAGTACCGATGCGTCTCGCCCCGCTTCGCATCGTCTCGCGCTTCGGGTGTTTTGGCGAGAGAGGCCTTGCCGGGCTGTTGGGTCCGACGGGCGGATTCGAATCCGCAGCAGCTTCAGCTTGTCGCATGACCCACGATTTGGTCGATCTTGCTCAGCTCGTCCGGGGAGAAGGATGTGTTTCGTGCGGCCTCTACGCAGTCTTCGATCTGGCTGACTTTACTGGCGCCGATGAGGGCAGAGGTGACCACCTCGTCACGAAGGACCCAGGCGATGGCCATTTGTGCGAGTGACTGACCGCGCGCTTCTGCGAGTTTCGAAAGCGCGCGAATCTGAGCGATGCGCTCGGGTGTCACGTCGTCCTTTTTCAGAAAGCCGTGGGACTTGGAGGCGCGAGAATCGAGTGGGATGTCGCCAAGGTAGCGGCTCGTGAGCAGCCCTTGTGCGAGGGGGGAAAAGGCGATGCAACCCTTGCGCAGTTCGCGCAGCGTATCCAAAAGCCCGTCCTCGACCCAGCGATTGAAGATGCTGTAAGAGGGTTGATGAATCAGGCAGGGAGTACCTAGGTCGTCGAGGATGGCGGCGGCGCGGCGCGTTTCCTCGGGACCGTAGCTGGAGATGCCGACGTAGAGCGCCTTTCCGCTGCGCACGATCTGATCGAGCGCTCCCATCGTTTCCTCGAGGGGGGTCTCCGGATCAGGGCGATGGTGATAAAAGACATCGACGTATTCGAGGCCCATCCGGCGGAGGCTTTGGTCGAGGCTGGCGATGAGGTACTTACGGCTTCCGAAGTCCCCATAGGGTCCGGGCCACATTCCCCAGCCGGCCTTCGACGAAATGATCAGCTCGTCTCTGTACCCAGACAGCTCCTCTTTCAGCACCTTCCCCAGGGTTTCCTCGGCTGAGCCAGGAGGAGGTCCGTAGTTGTTTGCGAGATCGAAGTGCGTCACGCCCAAATCGAAGGCGCGGGTCAGCATCCGGACGGAATTGTCGTGCTCGTCGACACCGCCGAAGTTGTGCCAGAGCCCCAGCGAAATCCGAGGAAGCTTGAGCCCGCTCGCACCGACGCGTGCGAAGGGCATCGTCTCGTAGCGGGCGTCGTCGGGAGAGTAAGTCATGGCTGGGCGGTAGCACCCGGGCGCCAAGCTCCGCGCCTCAAAAACTGAAATTAGTTTGGATTTTCCCGCCCTGACTCGGAAAATTCCGGTCTGGAGCCGGGCGTTACTTCTCGATGTTGCGGAAGGTGGCGGCGACGTTCTTCTCCATCTCCTCGCGGATCTTTCCCGCCCAAAGTCCCACCACCGCTCCGGTGTGCACGGTCACGACCTGAGACACCACGGTCTTGTCGCTGAGGGCGTGAGTCGTGGTTTTGGTGGAGCCACCGTCGAAAACAGGAGCGTGTTTGAGGCCGGTTTTCTTCTCCAGTACCTCGATGAGCGCCTTGTCATCCTTGTCGAGCTGCCGATTTTCCGTCGTGAAATGGCCGTCCGCGCGCTTTTCGACCGTCACCTCCGTGAAGTACTTGGCGTCCTTGATGGCGCTCCCCACGTGGCTCCACGTGTACCAACGTGTCGGGGTGGCCTTGTAGGTCAACTTCGCAACGCGAATCAGGCTAGGGCGGGAGTACCTACAGCCGGAGTCACACGTGTCATCGTACGCCGTCAGCACATGGAGAACGTGCTCGGGCGACTTTTCCGTTTTGAGCTGAGCGGAGTGCTGGAACGTGGCAGCCCACGCCACGACGCTCAATAGGAGCGCGGCGGCGCCCGCTCCCGCGGCGCGCCGGAGGCGGCGTCGCTGGTACTTGGGCCGAAAATCGCGGTTCATTCTCGTAATACGGTAGCACGCCCCCGCTCCTTCCGCAGAAAAGCCGCCACTTCATCTCCGCTCAGAGCGAAAAATGAAGGGCGGCGTGCGGATTTTCGCCGAGGTTCGCCGTCAGCGGGCCTTACGCGCCTGAGCCGGGAGCGGGGGCGGGGGCGCCGATGCGCGCCGCGCCTCAGGGGGCAGCGGAGGCACGTGGGAGACCGCTGGGGATCCCGTCCCGCCCACGGAGGAGCTGGGGGGGGGCGGAATCGTGGGCGGCTTCACTGCGGGCGGGGGTGACGAGGGTGATGGAGCCCGTCCCGACTTGGCTGCACGTCGTCGCTCTTCGAAGAGCACCAGCTGAATGATCGCATTCGTGTCCGCACCACGTTGTTCCAAGGACTCTTTGGTCAGGCGTGGGTCGAGCGTTTCGGCGAGGGCGAAGAGGGCCTCGTGGAGCATCTGGCTGTTGGGGAACGCGTCGCGAATGAGGTCGGCGCGGTCTTCGTCAGTCTCGGTTTCGAGAAGTTCCTCGTACATCGAATCGAGTCCGAGAAGGACGGGGGAGCTGAGGTCCGCGGCGTTCTTGGGTAGGCGCTCGATCTTCTCGAGATTCTTGATTGCCTGGGTGCGCGCCTGGAGTTCCGCGTCGTTGCTCGAAGGGGCGGGCGGCGCAGGGCTGGCGGCCACCGTTTCCGTCCCTTCACGCTTCTTCTTTTTCTTCTTTTTGGAGTCGTCGTCAGGCGAGACGTCGGTTGCCTTGACAGGAGAATCGCCTCCCAGACCGGCGCTCGAAGCGATTTCGGCCTTAATGACCGTCTCCCAGAAGTGGGAAAGAGGCAGGTGCTCGATCCAGGTTTCGAGGCTGATCGATTCGAGAAGCGTTTCGGGTTCGAACGCAACCCCGTCGAGGCCAGCGTGGATTGCCGTGCAGAGCGCCGCTTCGATGAGTTCCTTCGGGAGATCGGCCGCGAGTTGTTCTGGAGTGACGGCCCGAACGAGTCGAGGGAAGTCGATGAGATCTTGGTCGAGACCCGTCTTGATCATGGCCAACATGCGCGCCTGCGGGCGCTGCCCATCCTGAAACCAGAACTGATCGCGAATCAGAAGGTTCCAAAGTGCCGCCTTCTCGAGGAAGCGCACCTGCTCATCGATGGTGACGATTTCGAGGATCGTCTCGGCGGTGCAGATCCCTTCGTCGAGCGCAATCTGCAGATCCTCGGCGGCGGCACCCGTGGACTTCTTGGGAGCGATCTTTTCGTGGACGCCGGCCGCTTCGACGAGCAGTTTGGCGCGCAGGGAGGGCGCCCCTTCGAGCGCCGTCATGAGTTTGTCGGCCGGGAACTCTTCGATCAGATCCGTTGGAGCGAGCCAGTCGTTCTCGATGGCGTACTGAAGGCAGAGAGAGAGGAAGCGATCCCCCGACGATTCCAAGCTTGATGTTCCCATGTGTTCCTTTGTTCCTGTGATCGATGATGAAGAGCCACCAGGGCGGGTGCGCCGCCGAGTGATCACCCTCACCCGTGCGCGATGTTCGCCTGGCCTTCGCGATGTTGCTGCGGCTCGAAAATCGAGCGCGTCTCGACATCACTAGTCTCACCACATTTCGCGAGATGTCCCACATTGAAAATGCACTGAACGCGCAACTTTCGCGGAAAAATTCGCGATGGCGCGCGAAATGCAACACCCGTGCTTCAAGATCCCGCTGGAGCTGGAACGCTGCCGATCCCCGCAGTTGACCACCGCTTGGAAGACGAGCGGTCACCGGGCCGGGCGCGCCTTGGCCGGGCGCAGCCAAAAGACACCAGCGATAGCGAGGAGCAGCGCTCCACCGAACGCCATGGCATGGGTGAAAGTCAAGAAGAACCCCAAACGGCTCACGCCTGCTGCGAAGAAGTCCGCATAGAGTTGAACCAATACCGAGCCGGTGTAACCCAACGCATCGGCCAGGTAGATGCCGAAGACTGCAGTCCCCGCGATCTTGCAGTGGGCCACGATGCGTTCGAAGAGCATCGACCCGAACGGAACGTACGTGAGGTAGGAGCCGAGCCCGATCATGATCATCCAGGTCGTGCCAGAGACGAGCTTCGCCTGGAGAAGCACCGTCGCGCCGCTCAGAATCAAGAGTCCGCTCGTCATCACCGCGAACATGAGACCGAGTGCTCGTTTGTTGTCTCGAACGAGGGAGAGCAGGGCGAGGGTCGCCATCACCAGCAGCGCAACGGGGATTTCCGTACTGGTGAAGAGCGTTGGCGCCTCCCGGTAGCCGAGTTCCGCAAAAATCTCGACCCCGTAGTTGTCACGATAGTCCCGGTACGCCGTCAGGAAGAAGTACGAAACGAGGGAAAGCGTGAGCGGCAGGGAATAGGCACGGAGGAAATTCCTGCGCTCGGTCCGGAGCATCCGCGTTCGAGGTTGTCTTTCGTTTTCGTCCTCGGTGGTGGGCGGAGGGACTTGGGCGAGACCCCAAACCGAGACGAGTAACGGAGGCAGGAAGATGGCACCCGTTGCGGCGGGCATCCAAGCTTCGGAGAGCCCGAGTTCGTTCATCAGGAATCGACCGACATCCTTGACGGCTCCACTGGCGACGATGAACGAGCACGAGAGTCCGGCGAGGAGAAGCTCTGAAGCGCGACGTCCTTCGAGGAATCCGACAACGAGGCCCCAAATCATGCCGAGGCAAAGTCCGTTGAGGAACAGCGACAGCATTTGCGACCACGCTCCGCCAAAAGCGAATGCCACGAGAGCCGTCCACGAAGCGAGAACCAGGCCGATGATGGTCTGGGGGCGTCGTTCCGGCGAGAGCTCGGGAAGGACTTTCGTTCCGAGGTACTTCGAAAGGGCGTAGCCGACGATCTGGGAGATCACGAACGCGGTCTTGAGTCGCACGCCGGTTCCGATCGCAATCACCCCCTCGAAGGTTCCAGCCGCGAAGGGTTTGCGAAACGCGTACATGCAAAAGTAAGTACAAAACGCCACCACGATGGCATAGAAATTCAGCTTCCATCGCGGCCAAGCGGAAAGCCGTCGCGCGACCACGGGGGAAACGAAGTTGGATTTCATGGGGCGAGACTCGGGGGCGGTTTTCGAAGGACGTGAGCACGTGCTAATAGGTGCGCCCCATGATGCGTCTCGTCGTCGCCAATCTCAATTACTCGTCGTGGTCGATGCGGGCTTGGCTTGGGCTCAAGGTGGCCGGAGCGGAGTTCAGGGTGTTCGATGTGGGACTGAAGACGCAGGAGGGTTGGAAAGAGCGGATTCTGCAGTTTTCTGGAGCTGGGAAGGTTCCGATCCTCATCGACGGGCCCTCCAGCATTCACGAAACCCTCGCGATTTTGGAGACGGCGAACGAACGCTACCCCGAGGCCCGTCTATGGCCTCTGGACGACCGCCTACGGGCCCGTGGCCGCGCCATCAGCTCTGAAATGGCGAGTAGCTTCCTCGAACTTCGCTCGAAGATGCCCGCCAATCTTCGGGGCCGGGCCAAGGCGAGACCGAGTGGGCAGGCTCTCGAGGCCGACATCTCGCGCGTGTTCGATATCTTCACGGCGTCCCTTCAGACGTCCTCGGGCGACTATCTCCTTGGCGACTTCAGCATCGCTGATTGCATGTACTTTCCCGTTCTCACTCGGTTCCGAACTTACGGCGTCGAGCTGCCTCCGGTAGTAGCCAAGTACTCGGCCACCATGTTTGCTCACCCTCACGTCGTCGAACTCGAGAGGATCGCCAAGGAGACCGACGCGATCGGGGAGTACGACGCACTGCTCGGATGAAACAACGACTCGACTTAGAGGGTGTACCCGAGTGCGTCAAATGCGGGTGTTGCTGCTTTTCGCGGACCCAGGACTATCTGAGGGTCGCGGGGGTCGACTACGAACGGCTCGGTGACGACGCGGCCGAGCTCACGATTTTCATCGAGAATCGAGCGTACATGAAGATGGAAGAGGGCCATTGTGCGGCGCTCGTCTACGATCCCAAGATGGAGGCGTATCTCTGCTCGGTGTACGAGCGCCGTCCGGACGTTTGCAGGTGGCTCGAGCGCGGGTCCGGTCAGTGCGCCGCCGAACGTCACGAAAAGGCGGACCGCCCCGTCGTCCTCAGACGCAAGGCCGCCGAAGGCGCGTGAGCTCCGGTCATCTGGTCTTGAGCAGCCGCCGGGAGGTGCGCAAGGCGGTGTAGCGCTTCAACGTTCGTTCGGCGAGGCAGTCCGGAGAGCCGCGCTCGAGCATTCGACATGCATCCGGACGCTGCCGGTAGATGGCACAGACCCAATCCCCGTCCAGGTGCTCGAGCTGCGCGCAGCGACCCTCTTTCATCCGGAGGAACCATCCACCAGTCGTGGCGTGGGTGACCGCGTCGGCCCCTGCACCCAGCCTTGCGCGGTCCGCTTCGGTGACGGGGACGTAGCTGTCCGAGCTCGAAAAGCAGCATGCTCCGCATTCGCAGCAATCGCCGGGCATGGTCAGAAGGTAGGTCCGCCGGGCGTGCGCCTCAAGCGGGCGTCGAATTTGCTCCCGGCGACTCGAAAATCGACTCGGGCTTCGGTAGGCGAGAGCCGATGACCAAGCGCGACTACCGCTGTGCATTTTCCGGACTCAGCCTCCTCGACGCCGAGGTGGTGGTGGTGATCATCGAACGACACGGTTCGACGTGGCGCCCGATTTCACTTCCTCTTTTCGGTATCTACGAGGGCACGGGGACCGTGGCGGAGGTGACCGAGGGACCGAATTCGGAGCTTCTGGTGTCAGCGCTTTCGGATGGCGCGGACGGCGGTGACGTGCGTTTCGATTTTTCGAAGATGGGGCTTTCGCCGCAGCCCATCGACCACATCGAAACGCTCCTCAGCTGGCTCGCCGTGTCTCAAATCCAAGGGGACGGAGCTATCCGGAGCACGGAAGGTGCCCTCGGATTTGCGCTGCTGTCGGCGCACGTGGCAGCCGCCTTGATGGCGGGAGAGCCTGACTTGCCGCTCGAGCGCTCGGTCGACGAACTCTCGGAAGTGGTGTTCGAGTCCGAGCTGGGGCGCGCCATCTATCGTCCCGTAAGGCGACACTCGCACCGGTTGCGGGCCAAATTCGGTTTGAGTTTGGTCGGGCTGGCTGCCCTCTGCGAGCAGAT
The DNA here is from genome assembly GCA_965652275.1 of uncultured Polyangiaceae bacterium. Taxonomy (GTDB): domain Bacteria; phylum Myxococcota_A; class Polyangia; order Polyangiales; family Polyangiaceae; genus NIC37A-2. The sequence continues at coordinate 7,009 of CBFGUR010000027.1, forward strand.
GCGTAGCCACGGAATGGCATGGACGCCTCCAGGAGAGGGGATCCCCATCGAAGCCTCCCAGAAGGCGCTATGGCTCGCCGAGGCAACCTTGTCCTTCGCGGGGGACGAACTCTTGATCGAGGCGCTCGAGGAGTATGCCGGACAAGGGGACGAAGAGGTGGTGGCAGACTAGAGGTGTCTAGAGACCGAGCATCTGAAGCTTGGTCTCGAACTCGCGAAGCAGCGCATCGACGCTTCTACGGTCGCCCGCGAGGTGCGCGGACAGCGCCCTCCCGAGCGCCGCATAGGGCATCGCTGATGCGCTGCGGCGGGCGAGCACCTCGATGAGACGAAGCAGCCTCGTGCGCTCGTTCATCGTTGCCTCTGAAGGGTCGGGGAACAGGCGGCGGCACAACGCGATGAGAGCTTCTGCGTCCGTCCGCTCTTGTCCGGAGAGCAGCCCGAGGGCGGTTTCGGCATGGATGAGTGCGGCTGCTACGTCTTCCGGCATCGTGCGCTCCTAGCGCTGGCGAGGATAGACGACGAAGGGCGCGACTCAAGCGCGTTCAGTTGAGTTCGGCGGGAGCAGGGGGCGGCAAGCTGCCGGCTTCTTCCACGATGTCGATGAGTGCCGTGGCGCGAATGGGCTTGGAGAGATAGCGGAAGATCTTCAAGTTGCGGGCCCGGACCGCCTCGTCCTGGCCGGGAGCTCCGGTGAGCACGATGACGTTCGAGCGCGAGTTTCGCCTTTGTAGTGCTTCGGCCATCTCGAGACCGGACATGTCGGGCAGAACGATGTCGAGTACCACGACGTCGAATTCTCGTTCTTCGGTGCTTCGAAGCGCTTCCTCGGCGGTCCCACAGGTGACGACCGTGTGGCCGCGTCGAGCAAGAAAATGCTTGAAGACCTCGCGGATGGCTGGCTCGTCGTCGACGACGAGGATGGAGATCGGTTGGTCGGGCATGGCTGCCTCCTCCTTGGTTCGCCTGAGAGTCTCAGGTCGCGTGTCGGCCGCTGCTGGAGCAGAGGCTCGCATCCTAGGATCCATCACGGCCACCGCGCGGACTTGCTTAAGGTCACAAGAATAGGCATTGGGAAAGCGCACATCGTCCACACTCCATGTCCGAGTTTCTCACCAGAATGCGCGTGTTTCGGCTCGCCGTCCCGCTCATCATCGCGAACGCAACGACGCCTCTCTTGGGGCTGGTGGATACGGCCGTACTCGGCAACGGAGGGACGAAGATCGATCTCGCAGCGATCTCGCTCGGGGTGCTCGTCTTCAATTTCGTCTACTGGGGCTTTGGGTTCCTCCGCATGACGACGACCGGCTTCGTCGCTCAGGCGTACGGAGCGCAAAGCAACGAGGAGCTCTCGGCCGCTGTGTTTCGGCCATTGCTTCTCGGGGTGGTGGCCGGGGTGATCCTGGTTTTGACCCATCGCGGAATCGAATGGGCCGCTTTCGGGCTGCTGAGCGGCGGGAAAGATGTCGAGGCGGCCGCGAGCGGTTACGTCCGGGCCCGGATTTGGGGCGCGCCGGCTGCCCTCGCGGCGCTCGGCGGAACGGGAATGCTCATCGGTCTGGGAAAAACCAAGGAGCTGCTTCTCATCCAGCTTATTACCAACGGACTGAACATGGCGCTCGACGTGCTCTTCGTATCGGTTCTGTCGATGGGTGTGCGCGGCGTGGGGATGGGGACTGCGATATCCGAGTGGGGAGGCGGCGTGCTTACGGTCGTCGTTGCGCTCCGGCATCTCCGTCAGCTGGGAGGAAGCTTCAACTGGGCCCGCGTCATCGATCGGGTGGGGCTACGGAAGACCCTGCGAGCCAACTCCGACATCATGATCCGGACGCTATTGATGATCGGCGGATTTGCGTTCTTCACCGATCAAGGGGCACGGCTCGGTACGGTGACCCTCGCCGCCAACCACATGTTGCTCCAGCTGATTTCGCTGAGCGCGTTCTTCCTCGATGGATACGCCCATGTGGCGGAATCGTTGGTGGGTTCGGCCAAGGGCGCGAAGAATATCTTCTTCTTCGAAGCGGCGCTCCGACGTACCACGGAGGTGGCACTACTCAGCAGCCTACTTCTCGGAACTGGTATCCTCACGGTCGGGCCGGCCGTCATCGGACTCTTGACGGATCTCCCTCACGTGCGCTTCGCCGCGCGCGACTATCTCGTCCCCGTGGCGGTGTATGTGGCGTCGTCGGTCGTGGCGTTTCAACTCGACGGGGTGTTCATCGGTTGCACCGAGACGCGCCTCATGAGGAACGCGGCGGCGGTGTCGCTCGTCTGTTTCGTCGGGGCGGCGCTAGTCTTGATTCCCCGGTACCAAAACGGCGGCCTGTGGTGGGCGTTCGTCGGGTACGTGTGCTTGCGTGGGCTGACGCTCTACTTGTTGCTTCCGACGCTCAGGGTACGGCTTTCGGGGTAGGGGGCGTTTCGGATTCGGTTTCGGATTCGGATTCGGATTCGGGTTCCGGTCCCGGTTCCGGATCCGGTTCCGGTTCCGGTTCCGGGTTCCGGTTCGGGTTCCGGTTCGGGTTCGGGTTCCGGTTCGGGTTCGGGTTCGGGGTCGCCCCGTCGCTTCGCGCGCGGCTCGGGGTTTCGGTTCCGGTTTCGGTTCCGGTTTCGGGTTCCGGCTCGGGTTCCGGTTCCGGTTCCGGATCCGGTTCCGGTTCCGGGATCGCCCCGTCGCTTCGCTCGCGGCTCCGGGTTCCGGTTCCGGTTCCGGCTCGGGTTCCGGATCCGGTTCCGGTTTCGGGGTCGCCCCGTCGCTTCGCGCGCGGCTCGGGGTTTCGGTTCCGGTTTCGGCTCCGGGTTCGGGTTCGGGGTCGCCCCGTCGCTTCGCTCGTGGCTCCGGTTTCGGTTCCGGCTCCGGTTCCGGTTTCGGTTCGGGTTCCGGTTTCGGATTCGGGTTCGGGATCGCCCCGTCGCTTCGCTCGCGGCTCCGGGTTCCGGCTCCGGTTCCGGCTCCGGTTCCGGTTTCGGTTCGGGTTCCGGTTTCGGATTCGGGTTCCGGTTCGGGTTCGGGTTCGGCTCCGGTTCCGGCTCCGGCTCCGGTTCCGGCTCGGGTTCCGGCTCCGGCTCAGGCTCCGGCTCCGGTTCCGGTTTCGGTTCGGGTTCGGGTTCGGGTTCGGCTCCGGTTCCGGCTCCGGCTCCGGCTCCGGTTCCGGGGTCGCCCCGTCGCTTCGCTCGCGGCTCCGGGTTCCGGCTCCGGTTCCGGTTCCGGTTCCGGTTCCGGTTCCGGTTAGCGTTTCGCCGTGCTCGACGTGTTCAAGGCCGGGCCGCTACGCGGTGCCCTTCGGGCAGCCTTGAGCACGTCTGTGCGCGGCGAATGGGGGGGTGGGTATGTTGAACATCTACTACTTCATCCTCGACACTCTAGAAGAGCTTCAGCCTATCTCGGCTGAAATTGGGCGCCACGACTCGGATTTGGCTCGCCAGATGCGGCGGGCGATGACCTCGATCGTACTCAACGTCGCTGAGGGCTCTGATTCGCGCGGCCGCAACAAGCAGGCCCGCTATCACACGGCTCTCGGTTCAACAAAGGAAACCATCGCGTGCCTCGATGTGGGGCGGGTGCTCCGCTACATCGATCCCCCGTCCGCAGGCTTGTGCGATCGCCTCGATCGGATCGCGGCGACTCTCGCGAAATTGTCGCGTTGACGGAGGCTGACCGCTCCCGACGGGCAACTCTACTCGGCCAAAGGGTGGGGCCCGCGCGTGAGTTGTCGCGCGTCCCCACGGCGATACGGTGTCAGCTGTAACGGAGCACTTGCCCCGTACTCGACTTTCACAACGTTGGGTTCAACTGGGGTGCCGCCCGAGGGCTTTTCGTCAGGGGTGAGCTTGGGCTGCGGTGGTCGTGGGGAGTTTTTGGATGCCCTTTTTCCCGGCGAGCAGAGCGCGTGCTTTTTCGTACTTGTCATCGTTCCAGAAGGGGAGACAGCCGTTGCATCCGAGGCCACAACAGCCCTCTGCGCCGAGTTTGGGTGGCTTTCCTCCCTTCATGGATTGGATGACGCGGGAGCGCTCGGCGGGGTCGCGGACGAGATCGCCTGCGCTGACGAAGCCGAGTTCGGCGCCTTGGGTCTTGTTGTTCTGCTTGAGCTGAAGCTCTTGCTCGGCGGTGAGGGGCTTGGCTTTGCGCGCGACCGTGAGCACGGGAAGGCGTCGCTTGAGGTCCTCGACGCTTTCGTCGTGAAAGGCCGAAGCAGGGATGCGGATGGCGCGGTGTTCGCCTGCGGTGACCTTGTCGCTGACCTTGCCAGTCTCTGCGCTCTCGAACTCGTAGAGGCGCAGACGGATGCAATCGATCGATCCGGCGGGGAGGAATTCGAGGACGTCTCCCGGGAGGAGGCGGTTTTTGACCTCGACGATCATGTCGTCCCCGCGCCACTCGCGGACGAAGCCGCCGTACTCGAAAGCGCTCAGCGACCCTCCATGATCGAAGTTGTGGCCCGTGTTTTCGAGTCGTCCGGTGTGAAACCCGAGCGTGTAACCGCGCGACGGAATCGTCGCGAGTTCGGCGACGTAGGGGCCGGGATCGAAGGAATCCGGATCTGCGTAGTAGGCGTCGATGGCCGCGCGGTACGCCCGAGCGACCACGGCCCCGTAAAATTCGCTCTTGTTGCGCCCCTCGACTTTGAGCGAGTCGATACCGAGGGCGAGATACTCGGAAAGCCGCGGCATCAGGTTCAAGTCGCGCGAGTTGAGAATGTAGGAGCCGCTTTCGTCCTCTTCGATGGGGTAGAGTTCGCCCGGGCGGAACTCCTCCTCCAAGAAGAACGAAAACTCGTTCATGTTCTTGTCGTTGATCTCGATGGTGCCGACGGACCCATCGGGGCGCGTCACCTTCAGGTTGTACTTCCAACGACAGCTGTGCGCGCAGCTACCCTGGTTGGCGCCGCGCTCGGCCATGTAATTCGAGAGCAGACAGCGTCCGGAGTAGGTCATGCACATGGCGCCGTGCACGAAGGTCTCCAGACGAATGTCAGGACACTTCTCGCGGATTTCGGCAAGCTCTTCGAAGCTCACCTCGCGCGCCATGACGCAGAGATCGGCGCCCTGAGATTGCCAGCTCTTGACCGTGAGCCAGCTGACGACGTTCGCCTGAGTGGAGACGTGCAGTTCGAGCTCGGGAGCGTGCTCGGCGAGGTAGTGGAAGACCCCGAGGTCCGAAACGATGACGCCGTCGGGCCTCATCTCTCGAATCGTCGCGAGGAAGCTCGGCAGCTTCTCGATGTCGCGGTTGTGGGCGAAGAGGTTCAGAGTCAGATAGACCCGCTTGCCCCGCTCGTGCGCGAATTCGATGCCCTCCCGGAGGTCGTCGAGGGAAAACCCACTCTGAGTGCGGAGACTCATGTCAGGGGTGCCGGCGTAGATGGCGTCCGCGCCGTAGAGGATCGCCGTCTTCATCCGGTTCAGATCGCCGGCGGGCATGAGCAGCTCGGCGCGCTGGGGGCGTCTGCGTTTGGGCGTGGGTGTAGGGTCGGTCACGGGAGCGCCGGAATTAGCATGCTTTTCGGGGGGGCGCCCTCATCTTGATCTCGGGCCCCCATGAGGCATGGTCCGCCCCGTGGACACAATTGATGCGGATCTCCCTCAGCACTCGGTCGCCTCGGTTCTGGGGGAGCTGGGCATCGAAGGGAGCGAGCATCCGCCGCGGATCTTGGTGCTCTACGGTTCGCTCCGCGAGGTCAGCTACAGCAAGAAGCTGGCGCTGGAGGTCGAGCGGGTTCTCTCGAGGTTTGGCGCCGAAGTGCGTGTCTTCGATCCCACGGGGCTTCCGGTCTTCGACCGCACGCAGAACGACCATCCCAAGGTGCAGGAGCTGCGGCAGCTTTCCATTTGGTCGGAAGGCCACGTTTGGATTTCTCCCGAACAACACGGGAGCATGACGGCTGCCTTCAAGAATCAGATCGACTGGATCCCCCTTTCTGACGGTGCTGTCCGTCCGACGCAGGGGCGCACGCTGGCCGTGATGGAGGTGAGCGGCGGATCCCAATCGTTCAATGCCGTGAATCAGCTGCGCATCCTCGGGCGCTGGATGCGGATGTTCACGATTCCGAATCAGAGCTCGGTGGCCAAAGGCTGGCAGGAGTTCGACGACGCGGGTCGCATGAAGCCGTCGGACTTTCGAGATCGTGTGGTCGACGTGTGTGAAGAGCTGTTTCGCTTCACGATCCTCTTGCGCGACCGATCCGCGGCGCTCACCGTTCGCTACAGCGAAGAGAAGCAGAAGCGCGACCTCGGCGCGCTCAAGAAGGGGCAGGGGGTCTGACGATGCGCATTTTGGCTCTGGAGACGTCGAGTTTGCGCGGCAGCGTCGCGCTCGTCGAAGGGGCGTCCTTCGAGAAGTCGGAGGTGCGCGGGTTTGCGTGTCACGCGGAGCCGAATCGGCATGCCGAGCGCATCTGGGGTCTCGTGGACGAGGCATTTGCTCAGGCGGGCTGGACCAAGGATCAGATTGAGCGCGTCGCGGTTGGTGTCGGGCCAGGAGCCTTTACCGGGATCCGGGTGGGGCTCTCCCTCGCTCAAGGTTTGATGCTCGGACTCGGGGTGGACGGAGTTGGCGTCGGGTCCCTTCGGGCGCTTTCGGTCGGCTTGTCTGCAGAGGACGCCCGTTTGCGGGTCATTCTCCGTGACGCACGGCGGGAGGAGTTCTTCCTGGCGGCCTACGACGCGGCGGGGAGGGAAGTCGTGGCTCCTCATGCCATTCCTCAAGCGGGGGCGGCGGATATCGTTCGAGCGCAGTTCGTGGGACAGGAGTACGTCGTCCTCGGCACGGAGATTGACGGATTGCCCTGCCTCGTCGGTGAAGCAACGACCGAACCCGACGCGCGTGGGGTCGGCCGCCTGGGTGTGGGGCTCGATCCGAGGGTCGATCTCGTCGAGCCGCACTACGTGCGCGGCCCGAACGTCGTGAAGCCGAATCTACCCGTGTCGCCACTTTCCGGGCCGCGGGTGGATTGAGGGGTGGCACGATAAAGGCCAAACGAGGCGCCCCCACGACTCGCTCGTGAGAGCGAAAATGGTGTCGCGCCGGAGCGTCAACCGGTCTTTGCCGAGCGCGAGGCGCTGAGGTGGGCCCTCATGCTCTCGATGGCGCGCATGAGGTTGGGCGTCTTGAACGCCTCGAGGTAGTCGATACCTCGATCGATTTCTCCGACGCCGAAGGCCTTCATGTCTGGATTGAACCAGGACATTGCCGTGAGGATGGCGCGCGTCACCCCGCCGGCGCAAAGCACCGCCACCCGGTTGTTCGCGCCGGCCACCCGCCTTTGATACTCGGCGCGCTGGCCCGCGTTGGGGCCCGCGTCCGACGCCGTCAAAACGAGGGTTCGCAGCCGCCCCCCCGCGCTGCGGCGTATCGCTCCGGCATACTCACAATAGGCGGACCATTCTTCTGCCGCAGGCTCCATCGTCCCGTGGACGACGAGCATCACGCCGTCCACGAGCTCGGCGCACATCGTCGTCCCTCTCACGGGTTCGTTCGTGTTGAACTTCATGAAAGGCGCTCCAACACCGTAGCTCGGAATGCCGAAGCGATGGAGCCCTCCAGGTGCTCGTCGAACCCGATCTTCACGAGGCTCTCGGGCAGATTGGGCTCGAGCTCGTAGAACGAATCGCACACCGCGACCGGGCGCCCTTGCCAGATGATGCCGCGCTTGAGCGTCTCGTGCAGGAGCATCTGATCTCCGAGGAGAGCCTCGTTCTTGCGCGCTTTGTGAAAGTCGAAGACCCCGATGCGGCCCCCCGGCTTACAGACGCGGACCATCTCCGAGAGAATCTTCGCAGGGTCGGCGCACGAGCAAAGGACGAACGTACAAAGGATGGCGTCGAACTCGGCGTCCGCGAACGGCAGCTTCGCCCCGTCGGCCACCATGAGTTCGACCTGGGCCGCGACCTGTCCGAGACGTTCGCGAGCGACGCTCAACATCGGCTCGCTCCGGTCCACACCCACGACGCTGCAGCCGGCGGGAAAGTGCATCAGATTCAGGCCGGTTCCGACACCCACCTCCAGCACGCGCTGACCCGGAGAGAGCCCGAGGCCGGCAAACATTCCTTGATAGGCCGCTCCGACCTGGGGAGGGCCGTGTTCGAAGAACTGGCGCTGGAAAGCATCGTACTCGGAGGGTGCTGCGTCGTAGACGCCGTAGTCGGGGTGCTGCATGTCGATTTCCTCGGGCTCTTGGGGAGGCGAAACCCGATCTTATGGAGAACGCTGGCGCGGCGCGGAGTAAAGCTGGGGCGGGAACCAGCTGGGTTGTCCTTCGTGGGAGGGGGCGCCCCTGCAGCGCTGCCCTCAATCGTCAGAAGTCTGTGACAAGACCCGGTTAGGACCGCAGGCCGGATCACGGGGTGTCTGCTATGCTCTTCGAGTGAATTCGAAGATGCCTACCGTGACCTTCCCGCTGTCGCTCCTAGGCCTTTTGGGTGGTCTGGTGCTTTCGTGTAGTGGGGAGAAAAGGGAAGACTCGAGTCCTCATCCAGAGCCGTCGAACCCGCATTCGACGACGGGATGTGGCCCCGATGCGCCGGCGCCTTTGGGCGGGTATTGCGTGAGTGGTAACCAGATCTTGGACGAGTCGGGGGATCGCAAGCTCTTCCGTGGGGTGAATCGCCCCAGCCTCGAATGGAGCGTTTCGGGGGAACACTTCAGTCTCGAAGATTTTCGGTTGATGGCGAGTTGGCACGCGAACGTCGTGCGCTTGCCTCTCAATCAGGAGTACTTCATCGGACTTCGCTCGGGCGACTACCAGGCGCGAATTCGCGAGGTCGTCGGGTGGGCACGGGAAGCTGGACTTCACGTGATCCTCGACCTGCATCGCGCGCCGCTTTCCGGAGCCCCCGACAACGAACAACAGGACATGACCAATGAACGCTCGCTCCAGTTCTGGGAGGAGGTCGCTTCCGTCTACGGTGAGGATCCGGAGATCAGCTTCGAACTCTACAACGAGCCCCGTAACATCACCTGGGCCCAGTGGCGGGACGGTGGGACACACCCCGATGGTTGGACGATCGTCGGAATGCAGCAGCTGTACGACACGATCCGAGGGACCGGTGCGCATAACCTCGTTCTCATCGGTGGCCTGAATTGGGCCTATGACTTGTCAGGTCTCGGGGAGTATCCGATCGACGGCTACAACATCGTCTACGTGACGCACCTCTATGGCTACAATGGGAAGAAGCCCGAGGATTGGCAGGAAGATTGGCTCTTCTTGGCCGACCAGCACCCGCTCTTCATCTCGGAGTTCGGTCCTCACGTCACCGATCCGGAGCCCGATCTTTCTTACACCGAGGCGGTCTTCGAAACCGCGAGCGCCCACCAGCTGAGCTGGACGGCGTGGGCGTGGTTCAATTTCACGACGAACAACGTGATTGAAGGCGCGTTCACGGAAGACCCGGATGACTACGTCATCTCCGACTACGGGCGTCAGGTGAAAGAGGCGCTCGAGCCCCTCTGAGAAGGGAGGGTCAGCCGAAATCGGGCTCCCACGTTCGAAGGGGGCGCTTCGCAGACAATCGTCCCACCAATCGTCCGCGCCGCCAAAGCACAAAACGAAAGGCCGAGGCCCGTGCTCGTTCGCGCGTCATCGGGCTTCCTTTGGCGGAGGGCCTCGAATATGGCCGGGCGCTGTCCTTCCGGCACGCCGGGGCCCTGGTCCGTCACCGCCAAATGGACTGCGTCGTCGCTCGACCAGGTCTCGACAGCGATGGTCGAACCAGCAGGCGAGACGTTGAGTGAGTTGTAGATGAGGTTTTCCAGGAGACGACGAATCAGCTCGCGTTCTCCCCACAGGATGGGCACGGCGAAAGTGCCCCCCAGCGTCACGCCTTGACGGGACATGCGTCGGCGCATGGAACGCTTCATTTCCTCGAACAAAGTCTCCACGTTGACCTCTTCGATCTTCGTCGGAAGGAGCCCCGTGCTCTCCGCCAGAAGCGTGTGGTAGTCCTCCACGCGACGACGCAGGACCTCGGTCGCCTCCTGCAGATCGAGGAGATCGTTCTTGTCGAGCTTTCCGGCGTCGAATTCGTCCAAAGCCGATTCGATTCCAGCCAACATCGAGGTGAGGGGGTTGCGCATGTCGTGAATGACGAAGCGGCCGAGAGTGTCCCTGTCCTTGCCGACGCGACGGAGTTCCAGAAGTCCCTCCACCTGGCGAGCAAGGCTCTTCAAGGCCTTCGACTGGTCCTCGGTGAGCTGGCGGGGGCAGGTGTCGATGACACACAAGGTGCCGAGGCGTTGGCCGTTGAAGGCGCTTATCGGGGCTCCCGCGTAAAACCGAACCCCCGGGCCGCGGATGACGAGGCGAGTCTCGGCAAAACGTGAATCGTGCAGAGCGTTTTCCACGACCAGCAGCTCGCCCTGTTCAATCGCGTGTACGCAAAAGCTGCACTCGAGTTCTGTCTCTCTTTCTTCGAAATTGAGGCGGGCCTTGAACCACTGCCGCCGACGGTCCACGAGCGAAATGAGCGCAGTGGGGGTTTCGCAGAGCGTGGCGGCGATCGAGCAGACGTCGTTGAATGCGTCCTCTTCAATCGTGTCGAGAATATCGTAGGAATAAAGCGTCCTCAGACGCAGCTCTTCATCAAGCAAATTTCCCAGCCTTCCCCTCCGGGTCGCAGCATCCATCTCATAGCAGGATTCTGGCGAAGGCTAAACGGGCGGAGGCGGGCAGCCCGGTACGCTTTTTGCTCAGCCCTGTTAGTGAATGACGAGCATACCGACCAATCGCGTCAGGCAGCCCAAGACTCGCCCGACTATAGCGAACTCCCTGCCTACGCGGAGCGACTCCTGGCTCTGCACCGCTCCCACCTCGCGGAGCTCGGCGAGATCGTGGACAGCCTTCCCTTGAGGGAAGGACAGCGGGTCGTTGACGTAGCGACTGGCGACGGCACATTCGCCCAACTTCTCGCGGATCGGGACGTGCGGGTGTGTGCGGTCGACATCAACGACAGCTGTCTCGAGCTGGCGCGAGCCCGATTGGGTCCGCGGCCGAGCGTCACTTTCCAAAAGGCCGACGCCCTTCGGCTCCCCTTCGAAGAGGGGGCATTCCAAGGAGCTTTCTGCGCTCAAAGCCTCTATAGCCTACCGGACGCAAGACGCACTCTCGAAGAGATGCTGCGCGTCACCGAACCTGGCGGCTGGGTTGCCGTACTCGAGGACGACACCCTCCACCGCGTCATTTTGCCGTGGCCTGCCGATCTCGAGCTTGCAATTCGAACGGCGGAACTAGAGTGGTTCGAACGACAGGCCGGCGACCCCGCCACGTTTTATGCCGGCCGCCGACTCTCGGCCGAGTTCGAGAACTTGGGCCTGCAGGACGTTCAGACCATCAGCTTTTCGACGGAGCGCCATGCGCCGCTCAGCCGCGACGAACGCACATTTTTGCTCGGATTTTTGAAGGAAATCGAGGGGCGTATTCGCGGGATCATCGCGCCCGAACAATTTGCGCGTTTCGAGCGGATGTGTGATCCGGAGCACCCGGAGTTTCTCCTCGAGATGCCGGGACTTGCGGTCACGTACTTGGACTTCTTGTGCATCGGGACGAAGCCGGACGACGCGCCTGGATCACAGCGCCCGGAGGGATCGCTTGGCGCGAACGCCTGATCGAAGAGCGACGGGACGGGCGCTCGCCACGTCTCTGCGAAGTCTCTGCCCTCGCGCGATGATGTGACATTTTGCCACATCGAATTAGCTACTGTGGCATTCTTGCGGAGCGAACGTCCACGCGCGGAAGGCGCTTCCGAAAGCTTCGACGGTTTTTTAGGGCGCGTGGTCAGGGCAGGTCCTAAAGGTTACTCGTCCTTTATAGAACCTCGATGCGCCGAGGTGAGCCTCGTGCGTCCGTCGGATCCCCCATTGTTCATCGTGATCATGGAACGCCCCATGCTTGGCGGCGGGTCGTAGTCGAAAACTCGGGTCATCCATCGAGCTCCGACTCATGTGGAGTGTTGGGTGCCCCGTAGGCGCGTCCGTTCGCGCGCGTTGGTACGCCAGCGCGCGCTGGCTGCGCATTGTCCAAAACCACTTGAATCAAAGGAACGAGGTGTAAATGCAATTGGTTTCGAAACGCTCGTGGCTGCCGCTCTTCGCGGCGCTGTCCGCGGCGGGTCTCACGTCGGCATGTAGCGACGGAGACGACGGAGACTCCACGGTCATCGTGGACGATGAAACGGAGGGGACCCTCGTGGTTGCAACGAGTCCGGCCGACGCCGAAGTCACGGTCGAGGGGCCGGACGACTTCGAAGAGACGTTCACCGGGAGCGAGGTGCTGACCGAGCTCGAACCTGGAACCTACACGGTCACGGCGAGTCACGAGGGCTACCCCGAGCAAACGGACGACGTCTCGGTCGCCGCCGGAACCGCGTCGACGGTCACCATGAATCTGACTCGGGAAAACGGAGGAAATGGGGACGCCACGATGGGCTCACTCATCGTGGCGACGAGTCCATCCTCCGCCCAAGTCACGGTCACGGGCCCGGATGATTTCGAGCAGACCTTCGACGGAGCGGAGCTCTTGGCCGATCTCGCGCCAGGAACGTACCAGGTTTCCGCGGAAGCCGATGGGTACGGGACAATGAGCGACGAGGTCGAGGTCATCGCAGGACTTTCCTCGGCGGTGACTCTGAATCTGACTCCGGAAGGTGACGACGCGACGTTGGGCAATCTCATCATCAGCGCTAGCCCAGCGGGAGCAAGCATCGAGATCGAGGGTCCCGACGGCTACGAGGAGACGGTTCGAGGGAGCGAGACGCTCATTGGTCTCGAGCCTGGAGAGTACACCGCAAGCGCCTCAGCCGATGGCTTCAAGAGCGCGAGTGACACCGTGAGTGTCATCGCTGGGGTGACGAGCAACATCGGACTTCACCTCCAACAAGGAACCGAGGGCGTGGGGCCGCGTGTGGTGTACCGTGATGGAAACGGGAACCTCGTCGGCATCGACCGCGAGGACGTCAGCGCGGAGCGGTTCGTATTCCGTGCCTGGCTCGAGAACCTGGAGGAAGGGATCGAACCGAGCGCGGACGTTCCCGGGATGCCGACGAGTGACGAGCGCGACGAGATCGCACCCTCGTTTACTCAGAACGTCGCTGGTGCGTGGGTTGGCTACCGTGCGGGCGACGATGTCGTTTACCCCGTGGTCGGAGCCGACATCCGTTGGCGCATTGATCGCGACTTCAACGAAGCGCTCAACAGCGTGCAGTTCGGTGCTTCGGACGATGGTGGCGCCGCGCTCGGGTTCCCGATGAGCGGTATCGACAACGATCAGGCAATGACGCGAACGAACAACCGACGTCTCGACAACGCCCTGTTTCCGGTTGCAGACGACTACCGTTTGTACAATCAAACGGGAGTCAGCTCGCCTGATCAGGACGGATTCAGCTGGGTCACGCTCTTTTCCCCGGATGCTCGGGCTCGAGCCCGTCTCTTGGCCGTCGCGATGGTGGACGGCGTGGAGGTCGGAAAAGAGGTCATGATCAAGCAATTCGCTCCACTGGCGGATCTCGAGATCACCAAGACCGTGTCGACGGATGAGCTGAACCTCGAGACCGACGGCGTGGGAAGCGTGTCGTTCACGGTGACGGTGACCAACACCGGCGAAGGTGACGCGACGAACGTCGTCCTGGAGGATCGAAGAAGTTCAGGCGCCGAGGGTGATTACACGCTCGACGCATCTTCGCTTCCCGGAGGCGCGACGGCCGTGGACGACGGCTTCGACATGTCGTTTTCGCTCGCAGCGGGGGAAAGTCGAGAGATCGTTTTCGATGCCGACCTCAGCGGGACGGATACCTTCTGCAACCTGGCCACGGTCGTCGAGTTCTCGGACGAGTTCCGGACCGAAACGCCCGATCTCTCGGCTGACGCGTGCGTGACCACCATCGAGCCCGACCTGAACGTCATCAAGGACTTCGTTGATGGTGACGGGAACAGCATGGGAGACCGCGTCACGGTCGCCCAGAACGAGGAGGCAACGCTACGCATCCGTGTCCCGAATCGCGGCGGCGCAGAGGCGACCACGGTGTCCCTCGATGATGCTTTGACAACGGTCGATGGGAGCGCGAGTAGCGGGGACGATGCTGCGTATGCGATCGCTTCGCTTCCAAGTGGCGCGTCGGACAACGGGGAGGATGGTTTTACCATCGACATCGGCACGGTTGGTGCGGATGAAGTGCTCACCTACACATTCCCGGTGTCGGCATCGGCTGATGGGGAGTATTGCGATACCGCAGCCGTTCTCGTCGACGGATCGGAGGTCGGAAACGATGAAGCATGTCTCGTCGTAGCGACGCCCGAGTTGGAGATCACGAAGGCGAACAATGCGGACGTCGTGCTGCCCGGCGATTCGTACACGTCCACGATCTCCGTCACCAACGTGGGGAACGCCCCCGCTCGGGACGTCTCGATCACCGACCAACTCGGCACGCTCGACTCGGGTTCGTCGCGGGTGGTGCTCGTGAGTTCGTCGTTCAATGGTGGTGTCAGCGGTGACGTGTCTGGCGGAACCGTTTCAGCACCGGAGATGGTCGATATCGCACCGGACGAAACCATGGTCTTCACGGTCACGAGTAAGGTTCCGAACCAAGCACCCTTTGGTGATTATTGTGACGTCGGCGCCTACGAGAGCGAAAACGCGGGATCCGGCGAGGTCGAGGCATGTGTTCAAGTGCCGGCTTTCGCTGCCTTGCAGACCCAGCTCGTGGAGGGGCGAGATTCACTGTTCGTCGGTGAGTCGACTACTTTTGCGAGTACCCTCTACAACGAGGTGGGTTCCAACGAAGCGGTCAACGAAAACGGGCTCGTCTACAGCTTTGGTACCGAGGCCGCCGCAGACAACGGTTCGCCAGGTGTCTTCGAGCAGCAGACGCCAACCATCTACTTCGACTCGGATCCGGTCCGTGACGACGGGACGGGGCTGATTACGTCGACGCCTAGCAATGACACAGCCATGGAGTTGGTGGAGGGTGAGGATTACACCATCGACACCGACGAAGCGGGGCTACAGGAGATCAGCTTTGCGGATGGGTTCGAGCTCGCTGCGGATGAAGCGATCTACATCGTACATCCAACGGACGTGCCCACGGACGTTTCGGAGGACGATTACAGTACGACGTTCCGGTGGGAATCTACCGGAACGGAAAGCGGAATGCTGTATGACTCCTTTGCGGCCGAGATCACGTCCGTCGTGACCGAATAGTCCGAAGTCAGCGCATCAGCTGAACGACCGTGAGGGTCGGGCCCCGTCAGGGGCTCGGCCTTTTCGTTTTGGAGCAGCTGTGCCCTGGCAGGCATCAGGTGACGAAGTCGCAGTTCGTGCTGCCGAGCAGGCTGCGCGGCCATCGTTCGGCCAGATCCGACTCGCCGTCGCGCAACAAGCCGGCCATGGCCAAGGTCGTCCGTCTCGCGTCTCCCACCGGTTGACCGAGGAGGGTCCAGTGGTCGCTGTCCTCACCATCGTGGCAAGGCAGGACGTGGCTGAAATCAGCTGCGTGGCGCAGGGCGTGCGGAGCTGCTGCGGCGCGGACCTCGATGTCCTCAAGGTCCGGGAGCGCCGCGAACGGCTTCTGGGAATGAAGCCGGCGCAGGAGCCGGTTTCTCATGAGCTTGGTCACGGAAGTATCGAAGTCGACCGCGCCGTCATTCAACTCGTGCACCTCTTCGAGGGAGAGGGGAGAGAGGAAGACGTCGAGCGAATCGCAGCCGGAGAGCGTTTTCGAACGCAAGAGGCTCAGCGCGACGTGTACGTTGCCCTCGTAGAAGACGTCGCCTCGATGGAGCATCTGCCGAACTTCGGAGAGGTCCACGACCTGAAGATCGTCGCGGGCGGCAATCGAGAGGTATCTCTCGTCTCCAGCCATCGCTTCGAGTTCGTCGCGGGAGCGAAAATGGTAGTCGACACCGTCCTCTTCTCCGGGGCGGGGCTCCCGCGAATTGTACACGACGGGTACCTGCATGTGCTCGAAGAGAGCTGGAAGGCCCTTCTCTAGTGCTCGCTTGAGAGGGGACTTTCCCGCGCAGGAGGGACCACTGACGACGATCAAACGATGAGGTTTTCGAACCAATGCTGACTCCTTTTCGTGGTGCGGTCAGCCGTGAGACGACTCTGCGAGCTCGCCGCCGGACTCCGCTCCTCCGATCTCCGCTCCTCCCAACTCGGCTTTGTCCGCGGATGGGGATTGTGGATGACCTTCCTCCCGAGCGAATGCCAGAGTCGTGGCGAGGGCAGCGGCAATCGGTACGGCCAGGAAGATCCCTACGATGCCGCCCAATACCCCGCCGGCCGTCACTGCGAAGAGGATCACGGTGGGGTGGAGCGCTACGGCTTTGCCCATGATGAGAGGGTGCAGCAAATTGCCCTCGATCTGCTGCACGATGAACGCGACCCCTACGGCGAGCGCCGCCATGGTGGGGCTGCCTTCGGCCAGCGCGACGAGGGCGGCAACCGTAGCCGCTACGATGGGGCCGAAGAACGGTACCAGGGCCCCCAGAAACATCAGCAGCATGAGCGGGAAAATGAGGGGCATGCCGATCAGCCGGAAGCCAATGCCGAGGAGTGTGGCGTCCACCGCGGCGATCACGAACATGCCCCGCATGTAGCCGCCGATCGTTTCCCAGATCCGGCGACCTAGCTCCGCGGCGGCTGGTCTTTGGTCCGATCTCAGGTACCCGACCAGCTTCTTGAATTGTTTCTCTCCGTCCCAACAGAAAAGGAACGTGAACACGACGGAGAGAGCGATCACGGTCAGCCCTTCCAAGAAGCTCCTGACCTGCCGAAGCGCCGTCGTCGCGACGCCGTTCGACCTGAGATTGGAGAGCTGTGAGTCGACCCAGCCGCTGATCTCGGAGGTAGGAACCCCGAGGCGTGCGGCGATGTTTTCGGCAACGTGGCGATAGCCGCGCGCTGCACTCGAGCCCAGCTCCTGCACCTCACCGGACACGGCCCTGGCGACGAGCGCCCCGAGCCCGCCCAAGGCTGCGAGGCAAAAGAGCAGCGCAAGGGCGCTCGCCAGGGCGGCCGGGATCTTCGCCCGCCGCAGAAGACCCGCGATCGGGGCGACGAGAGTCGAGAGCAAAAGGGCAATGAGTACGGGGACGACCGCGACACGGAGTTGGAATAAAACCCAAAGAATCACGCCCACCGCAGCGGCGATGAAGACGAGACGAGAACCCCACATCCCGCCCACTCGCAGCCAAGTGGGGAGCGTCGACGACGGACGGTCTCTACGTTCATCGAGATCGGAGCCGCTGTTCGGCCTTTCGTACGTGGTTCCGGAGGGCGATGTCATGATGGTTCGTTCCCCGACGGGCGAGGAACCTTCGGTTTCGCGATGCAAGCGATACGCCAAGCGTCATCGCTTCCCTGCGTGCGCCATGGCGCCCGAATCGGAGGGGCTTGCCCCTCGAAAGAAGACAGAGCGCTCACTTAACCCACCACGGGAGGACGTTGAGAAGTATTGGCGATGAATGTTCAGGAGCAGCTCCTCTCGGTTCCGTCCCGTGAGTGAGGCAAAATGCCACACGAGGTGTGGCATTTCGCCCCACTGGCTCGCCGTCATTCGCGAAGAAGCGCGCGGCTATACGAGCGAGCGCTTGATGCTCTTGTCGTAGTTTTTACAAAAGACTCGCCGACTGCCCTCGTCCGCGTCGAGCTCCGCGTGAAGGATGAACCGGTCCTTCGTGCAGCTGAGGTGGGTGTGCGCCCGCGTCCGCACGGACCAGCCCTTGCGCGATAGGAGTCGTTCGCTTTCTGTGGTGCCAACGACGGAAGTCGCGTCGTTCACGCGGTAGCTGTAGCGCTCGACAGTCTTGGTGCTCACTTCCAAGTCGATGTCCTCGAGGTGGATGGTTCCCTCGTCCTTGACCACTTCGAGCGTAGAAATGTCACGTGAAAGGTCGCGGGTCACCAGCCAGTCGTAGCGGCGAGGTGTGACGATGCGCTCAGGGGGCGGAGACGTCATCCGTGGCGGTCCGAATTCCCGCAGCCCGAGGTCTCCCGGACGGGGGCGCCGGACCGGGAGGTGCAGGGAGCTGGCCGCCGTCGTGAGGGTGAGTCTTGCGGGCTCGGGGGACGGCCACGCGATGGGCCAATAGGAAGTCGACAGGGAAAGCCGGAGTCTGTGGCCGGCCGGCACCACCTGGGCGACCTCGTTCATGAACACGTCGACCTCGTAAGTCGCGCCCGGCTCGAGGGCTTTCGGGCGGGCGTGGCCGTCGCGATGCGAAAGATTGAATAGGCCGTAGGTCAGACGAGTCGCACTGTCGTCGGGGGCGACGCTCGAGAGGCGAGCGGCCACCATGGCTGCTGGTCGATTCGAGCTGATTGTGAGATGCACCTTGACCCGCCCGAGGAGCTCGAGAGGTTCATCGAGCTCCTCGGATTGGAAGACCAATGCGCCACCGTCTTCTTCCCGTTGGTCGTGGGGCATGTCGGGTGTGGCGCTGAAGGAGCACCATCGACCGGCGAACAACCCGACCGACAGCGGGGACTGGATCGAGACTTGGCGGTGCTTCACGACCCGGCCCTCGTTGACCAGACCACCACGGCCCAGCACGTAGACCTTCTCTTCCTGGGGCTTCGGGGGCCAACACTCCTCCGCCACCCAGCGACCTGGACGCTGGTCGTAGAACATCGTCGGCGGGACGGGGTCTTGCATCCAGACGCGCAGCATCGGCTCATCTTCGGCGCCGTTGTCTTCGTCCTTGAGCCAGCGATCCCACCATGTGAGCGCCTCGTCCAAGAAGCCAATCGCCGGCCCGGGAACTCCCAAATGCGGGTACTTGTGGCTCCAGGGGCCGATGAGCCCGCGGCGGGGCACGTCGAGGTGTGCGAGTAGGCGAAACACCGCGTTCGAGTAGCCGTCTGCCCAACCACTCACGGCAAAGACGGGTACTTGAATGGCCGAGTAGTCTTCGCACACGGAGCCGTGTCTCCAGTAGTCGTCCCGGTGTTGGTGCTCGAGCCATTCTTCGAGCCAAAATCCGCTCTTGCAAAGCCGCTCTTTCCACATCGGACGCCAGGCGTCTCCTACCAGGACTGGGTCGGGCGGGAGGGAATTGATGCTCAACATTGCCGCTGCCCAGGACTGATTGTCCGCCAGGAGGCAACCGCCCATGTAGTGCACGTCATCGCTGTAGCGGTCGTCGGTCGAGCACAGCGTGATCACCGCTGCCAGTTCCTTGGGACGTCGCGCTGCGAGCTGGAGCCCGTTGAAGCCTCCCCAGCTGATGCCGATGATGCCGATCTTCCCCGAACACCACGATTGCGCCGCGATCCACGAGAGGATGACCTCGCCGTCGTCGAGTTCCTGCTCGAGATACTCGTCTCGGAGAACCCCTTCCGAGTCTCCCGAACCGCGCAGATCGACGCGAACGCAGGCATAACCGTGCCCGGCGAAGTACGGATGGATGCGCGCGTCCCGCCGAGCCGACACGTCCCGTTTTCGGTAAGGGATGTACTCAAGGATTGCCGGGACCGGGTGCTCTTCGGCATCTTCAGGAAGCCAGATGCGAGCCGAAAGCCGAACTCCATCGGGCATCTCGATCAGGATGTGGTCCACCATCCTGATGGGGCGGGGGAGGTCTCGTTCGTTGACGTAGGTTGGGTTCACTGTGCGGACGAAAACTCGAAGGGCAAGAGTTCGAGGGCCTGTTCGTAGTGCTTGTCGAGCTGATGGGGACTCGACGCGCCCATCCACAAGATGGCGAGGACGTAGCTGTAGCTGTCTTGGTCGTAGAGCTCCGACAGCAGTTTGCCCTCTTCTGCAACGATTTTTACCCGGGTTCCCGGAAATCTCGAGACGACTTCCTCGACCTGATGGGGAGTCGGCACACGATTCACCCGCGCGTCGGGGCCATAGCGACGCACGAAGAACTTCCCAGCGCAAGTGAACTCGCCACCGCGGTAGGGTAAGCGCGGGCGCTCACCTAGCGAGAGATCGACGGCGATCTCGTGATGGGACGCGCCGTCGACTTTTCTGAACAAGTCCGTGTGCGACTCACTGATGCGCGTGTTGGCCTCCAAGAACCAGATCTTGTCGTCGTTTTCATCCCAAAAGTACTCGATGTTGAACGGCGCGTTGTCGTAACCAATGTGCTTCATGTAGCGCTCGGAAAGTCGCGACATGCGCCCTCGCACCGAGGCTGGCAGACGGGAGGGATACTCGTAGCGAGCAAAACTCGAAGTGCCGCTCGCGCGCAGGCTATCCACGGTACCGTAGATGCTGACTTGCCCCTTGTGAACGAAGCCTTCTTGCGTGCATTGACGGCCACCGATGATTCCCTCGGCGATGCAATGGGTCCCGCCGATGCCGGCGATTTCGCTCGGGAGCTGGACCCGCTTCAGGAGCATGTCGAAGGCCGAGAAACGTCGAATGTTGGCGCGGATCTCATCGATTGCCTCGTCCCAGTCTTCTCGGCTTTCGATCTTGAAGCCGAGGTACGAGGAGAAACTCTTGATGGGTTTGATCCAGAAAGGGAAGACCATGTCGAGCTTTTCGAAGGCTTTGTCGTCGAAGGGATCGAACGCGCGGAAGGGCGGGACGTGGTCGGGGATGCACTCGGCTTGTTCGATGCGGCTCCAATACTTGTGCTCGCATTTGAGGACCGATTCCAAGGACGCGGAAGGGAGCCCAACGCGCTTGCAGAGGATGGGGACCATCGTGCTCACCGGAAAGTCGATGTAGTGGATCAAGCCGTCGATGCGACTGTCGAACTCACCCAGCTCGTCCTCCGCGCGGGCGATGATGTCGTCGATGTCGTAGTCGTCCCGCTCGAGCACGTCCTCGGGGTTGAGCAGGGGCACGTAGTCGTAGTTCTCGGCATTGCGGATGGACTCGAGGCCGAAGCGGTTGAACGGATCCAGTCCGACGACGAAGATGTTTTTCTTGCGGAGCGCCGTGGGCGCCGCCAAGAGGGGGAACGCTCCCGTTTCGTCCTGAATCTCGGCCCCCGAAAGCGGCGGGGACATCACGCACATGAGTCTGAGATCGGTTTCGGCCTCGAGCACGTGAGGCTCGTGTTTTTCGGGAATGTAGATGGTGCCCGGGCGGATGGGCCATTCCTCGTCGCCCACGCGCAGCGTCCCCGTCCCTTCGATGCAGTAGACGGATTCATCGTGTTCGGAGTGCCACTGCTTCGTCTGCATTCCTGCGTGGACGATTGTGTCGTGAAACGAAAACCCCACCTTGTCGCGCGCCAGGACCAACCGTCGACTCAGCCACGTCGTGGCCTCCACGGTCCGATCGGTTTCGGATAGGTCCTGCAAGTCTCGAACTATCATCTGTTTCTTCGGTCCAGTTCGGACCCCCGCCCCGGGGGGCGAGGAGCCCGAGCTGGGTGCTTCCCGGATTAGTCGCCTTCGTGGAACACGCGCCACAGCTTCCCGCCGTGGTCGTCGCTGATGTAGAGGGAACCATCGTGCGCCAACGCGACACCGACTGGGCGCGAATCCGCCTCTTCGGGAAGAGGTCGGTCATCTCCGGCGAAGCCGCTGGCGAAGGTCTCGAAGTCATCGCCCGGCATGTCGTCCTCGAATGGCAAGAACGAGACCTGGTACCCGGGTAGGTCACCGCTCGCATTCGGGGAGAAACGCGAGCCATGGAAGGCGACGAACATTCCACCGCGATAGCGCTCAGGGAAGTGCTCCCCGTCGTAGAAAACCGCGCCGAGCGGAGCCCAATGTGCCGGGAAGGCGAAGTCTGGTGCTGGATACTCCGAGCACGGCCCCACCGTACCGCCGTCTCCGCCGTATTCAGGAGCGAGCACCAGGCCCATGTTCGGATCATGGTAGCAGTAGGGCCAGGAGTAGGTCTCTCCGGGAACCAAGCGGATCAGCTCCTCCGACGGAAGCACGGCATCATCCTCGTCGTCGTAGTACGCCGGCCAGTTTTCAGCCAATTGGTCGCGACCGTTTTGCGCGCCCCACAGATCCCCAGTACTGGGTTGAATCGCAAGGGCGTTCATGTTGCGCGTCCCGGCAACGTAGCGCGTTCCATCGTCGGCCGTCTGACCGAGTACGTCGGGATCGAACTGCCAAACGCCGGCGCGTTCGGAGAGTTCGGGGCAAGGGTCCTCGCCAGGAGATTCCAACTCGCGGTTGTTCACCTGGCACGAGTTGCTCGCCGAACCGAAGTTGACGTACATCATCCCCTCGTCGGAAAAGACGATCGTCTTGCTGACGTGATCGCCATCCGCGGGCAATCCGGAAACGACCACTTCGGGACCCGAACTCGGTACGAGTTCGCCGTCCGGCAATGAGTACTTGATGATGCGGTCGTTCTCGGCGAAAAAGAGCTCCCCCTCCCGCCAGACGATGCCGTTCCCACCGGTGGTGTTGAACGTCTCTCGCACGTCGAACTTCCCGTCGTTGTCCGTGTCTCGAAGCGCCACGATCTCGCCTGGAGTCGAGCCTCCGGGAGAAGGATTGATCGCCACGAAGACGTCGCCCGACGGTGAAACGGTCATGTGACGCGCTCGACCGAGGTTTTCCGCCGAAAGAACGGCACAGAACCCATCCGGCAGTTCGATTCCGCCGCTGTCGGGATCACAGTCGTCAGCGGAAGCCGGTGGCTCACCCATGCCGCCTCCGCCACCCATCCCGCCCATGGCATCTCGACCACCGGACGCTCCACCCATGTGAGAGCCACCCGTGGCGTTTCGACCGCCGGAACCGTCCGCAGCACCTGTGCCGTCGGAACCCCCCGTGCTGTCTCGGCCTCCGCTGCCGTCCGAAGCGCCCGTTCCGCCCGTCCCCGAGCCGTTATCGGGATCGTCTCCGTCCCCGTCGCCGCAGGCAAAGAGCGAAGCTCCGCACAGGACGCTGGAGAGAAGTGTGAGAGACAAGTGAGCGCGACGTCGCGCCGTTGGTCTACGAACTGAGATTGATTTCATCAAGAGAGCCTTTCCCAAGGTTGAGCTCCCGCCAGTGCAAGCCACATACCAGGGGCGCCGACTGGTTGGTCGAGGTACACACTCAATCCCGCCGCTCAACGTGGGGAGAGGGGCATTCGGCGAAGAATGCGATCGCGGAGACGGAGCGGCGGCGACAGTACCCAGCATTCCGTCCGCTCTCAGCGGAGGCTCATGGTACAAAATTGTCTCACCCTCGTGCTCACGTGAGGCAATCTTGCATCGCCGCCCATGGCGATCAGAGCGAGTCTTGCTCGATCAGGGCTCGCAGGACTTCGAAGGACACGGGTTTGACCAAGTGGTCGTGAAAACCGGCGTCATGCACGCGGACGCGGTCCTTTTGTGTTCCGTGGCCCGTGAGAGCGATGAGGTGGGTTCCGAGTTGTTCGGCGCGATCCCGGACCTCTTCGGCAACCTGGAGCCCGCCCTTCCCCGGGAGACCCAGATCGACCAAGGCCACGTCGAAATCCTCACGATGAAACAAGTCGACAGCTTCGCTACCATCCCCGACGCCGGTGACTTCGTGCCCGCGCCCATTCAGGAGCATCTCCATCAACGAGCGGTTGTCCTCGTCGTCCTCGACGACGAGGATGCGGCGGGATCTGGTCTTGGCGCGTGCCGCCTTGGACGACGGCGGAGAAGACTGATGCTTCTGATTGGAATCGATCGCCAGGGGAATACGCGCGATGAAGGTCGCTCCGCAGCCGCGTCCAGGGCTCGATGCCGTGATGTCACCGCCGTGCGCGCGGGCAATTCCGCGGGCGAGAGCCAGGCCGAGGCCCATGCCGACACCCGGCTCGACGTCGACACCTTGGCAGAACGGGTCGAATACCCCGTCGAGCTGCTCGGATTCGATGCCTTTGCCGTCGTCGGACACGATGAGGAGCGCATCCGCGTTTTCGTGGGCGAGGGACACCTTCACCCTCCGTCCGGCAGGCGTGAACTTGAGGGCGTTGCCGACGAGGTTCACGATCAACTGTTGCATGCGAGCCGGATCGGCATGCGTGATCATGGGAACGTCGGGTAGCTCGAGTTCGAACTTGACACCTGACTCGGCGATCCTAGGGGTCATCGAGGATTGGAGTTCGCCGAGGAGCTCGCCGAGATCGACACGCTCGCGGCGCATTTCGAGTTTGTCACGCCGCATTCGAGTCACGTCCAAGAGGTCGTCCAGGATGCGCGACATTTGTCGCACCTGGCGATTGAGGACTTCGTGGGCCTTTTGTTCGCCGTGTGTCGATTCGAGAAGGTCGAGTCCTGCCTGGATCCCCATGAGGGGGTTTCTCAGCTCATGAGAGAGGATCGCGATGAACTTGTCCCGCTGTTTGACCGCCTGGCGGACGCTTCGTTCTGCGCGGCGGAGCCTTGTTATGTCGCGCATGATGATGCCCACGCCGATCAACCGGCGCTTCTCGTCGTAGAGGGGCGACACGGATTCCGAAAGCTCGAAGACTTCGGTGTCGCTGCGCGAGCGAGTCGTTTCGTAGGGTTTGATCAACACGCCGCGAAAGGCCTTGCTGAGTGACTCGGCAAACAATCCGGGCTCTTCTTCTGGCAAGAGTTCGCTGAGGTGCCGGCCTCGCGCTTCGTCCTCCTTGATGCCGAACATCGCCTCGGCTCCTCGGTTCCAAGTCGCTACGGCACCTGTCGTTTCCAGACTGATGATGGCGTCCGTGGAGTGCGCTACGACGGAGGATAGACGGCCGACTTCGGCGACGGAATGGGCGAGCTCCGTGATGTCCACGAGCGTGACGATGGCCCCTTCGACTTCACCTCTCGCTCTGTACGGAACGATGCGCAAAAGAGCGACCGTGTCGTCGCGTAGATGGACCTCGCGCTCGATCGGCTCCATGTCGCTCATCACCCTTCGGATGTCCTTGCCCAAGGACGCGTCGACGTTTTGATCGAAGTGGTCGATGGATCGCCCGATGTCTCCGGACTCTAGATGCATGCTTTCGGCCATGCGGCGGGTGAATCTCCGGATGCGTCGTTGACGGTCCAGGAACAGCACGCCAATGTCGATGCTCTTGAAGAGGTTGTCCAAATCGGAGGTCAGCTGGGTGAGCTCCTTGATTTGAAGCTGGTGCTCCGAGTTGACGCTGTAGAGCTCTTCGTTGACGGAGTGGAGCTCTTCGTTCGTGCTTTGGAGTTCTTCATTCGAGGCGACGAGCTCTTCGTTGGTTGCCTGGAGCTCCTCGTTCGAGGTCTCGAGCTCCTCCACCGTGGCCTGCAGGTTCTCCTGAGCGTGCTGCAGGTCTTCCTCGAGAGAGCGTACGTAGTCGGTCGACGCTCCCTGGACATCGAGGGTGGTAGGTGCGGGTTCAGTGTTCCGCGTTGCAGTGAGCTGCACCAGATACGCGGTATGGGAACCTTCATCCACGTAGGGCCTCACGGTGAGCTCGACGATCTCCTCCTCGCCCGCGGCGGGAGCTACGGCGACCCCAGTGTAGCGAACGACCTTGTGCTGCTTTTGACATTGTTGAAGCGCCCCAGAGAGAGGCGTGCGGAGCTTCGGATCGACCATGTCGACGATCATCGAGGTAGCCCGACCCGACGGCACCCGAAGGTACTTCTCGGCCCCGGCAAAACTGTGGATGAGCCGATGGTCCTCATCGATGAGGAGGCTGGGGGCGACCTGATCGTCCAAAATGCGGCTCAAAAGGTGGGACAGCTGCCGCTCGTTCGCCGATTGACCCCCTCGTCCGCGGCCGCGGCCTCTGGGTTGTGAGAACGGAGAAACGAGCGCCGTCTTGTTGTCCTGGGGGAGCCGAATGTCTCTACGTTTTTGGTAGACGCGGTCCGTTCGGTGAATGGGTTCGAACTCGTCGTTCAAGGCTCCGGGTGTCTCGCTGGTCCCCAAGAACAGAACCCCACCCGTCAGAAGCGAGAAGTGGAAAAGAGTCAGCACCCGCTTCTGCGCGACCGGCTGCAGGTAAATCATCAAGTTGCGACAAGTAACCAGGTCGAGGCGGGTGAATGGGGCGTCGGTCAGTACGTTGTGTCTGGCGAACACGACGGAGGCGCGGAGCTCTTTGGTGATCTTCCAACGATCGTCGGAAACCTGGACGAAGAAGCGGGCGAGACGCTCGCTCGACACGTCCCGTAGGGCTTCGCTGTCGTAGACTCCGAGGTTGGCTTTGTCCAAAGACGTCGCGTGCACGTCCGTGGCGAAGAGCTTCAGGTTGACCGGGAGCTTCAAGGCCTCAGCGGCCTCGTGAACCAAGATGGCAATGGAGTAGGCTTCTTCGCCCGTCGCACATCCCGCCACCCAAACGCGGATCTCCTGTCCTGTCCGTTTGCGCACGAGAGGCACGATGACCTGCCGATAGAGTCCTTCGTAGACATCGCTGTCTCGAAAGAACCCGGTCACACCGATGAGTAGGTCTCGGTACAGTTCGTCTCGCTCATCGGGGGTGTTGGCTAGATATTCGGCATACGATTCGAGGTCGTGTTTTTGCGTCAGCTGTTGTCGGCGTTGGATGCGACGCGTCACCGTCGTGGGCTTGTAGTTGCTGAAGTCGATGGAGCACTCTCGGTGCAGGAGATGAAAGATTCTCTCCAGAGGACCCACTTCTTCGGTCGGCGCGCTCGGTATCGCTCCGCGTCCAGGTTCCTGATCGGGCGGAACGAGGTTGGCGTGTTTGAGTAGGGCGAGAGGGATCTGGTGGGGGGGCAGCACCAGGTCGACCATGCCGCTGTCCAGGGCGCTGCGCGGCATTCCGCCGAACTTGGCTGTCTCGGGGGGCTGGCAGATGGTGAGACCGCCCGCCGCATGCACTTCTCGGAGGCCGCGCGTCCCGTCGCTACCCGTCCCCGAAAGAATGATGGCGATGGCCTGTTCGCCGTAGTCGTTGGCGAGAGATCTGAAAAAGTGATCGATGGGCAGACTGAAGACCTCGTCCGTGCTTCGTGCCGTGAGCAAGAGCCTCCCGCCCGAAACGATCATCTCCTGCCCACCGACCCCGAGATAGATGGTGTCGGCAGCGATTCGTTCGCCGTGCGTCGCGGTCTTGACGCGTAGCGTCGTTCGTCGCGAAAGCAGCTCGTCCATGCGACTCGCGTAGTCGGGAGAGAGGTGTTGGATGATGACGTAGGCCATCCCGGTCCCCTGGTTGAGTGCGCCGACGAAGTCTTCCAGCGCTTCGAGTCCGCCCGCCGATGCCCCTACTGCGACCACGTAACGCAGGGGCATGCTGGGTATCGGAGAAGGCAATTCGGCTTCTGGGGGAGGCTCCGCGGTGTTGCTTTCGATGATCTCGGCGTCGAGGTCCTTGATGCCCGAGATTGCCTCCGCTGGGGCGGCGGTGGACTGGTCGCCGTTGTCGGAGGCGGCGGCTGACCGTGAACTCTCGGGCTGCTCGGCAGCGGGGGGGGGAGGCGTTTTCCGTTGTGTCATAGAGTGCGAGTGGTCATGTGCGCTTTCCTGGAAGTGTGAGGTGTCGTCGTGGCGGCGTCCGTTCCCTCGAGCGAGAAGAGTTCGCCGGCCGTGTGAGCGCGGGATTGTAAGTAATCTTCAACTTCGCGTAGAAGCACGATGGGTGCTCAAGCAAGTATCGTGCTCAACCTCGCAGAATCGATCGGGGAGGATTTTCCGCTGTGTCGAAAATCCTCACTTTGTGGCGTTTTGCCTCGGTCTTGGCGTGGTGATGCCATACTGCGCGCCTTGATGTGTGGCGTCTTGCTACAGGTCGGTGGTCGGAGTGAGGCAAAATGCCACACATTCAGGCCGTTCGTTCGAAGAATCCGTGCGCATCGAAAGGTACGGCGATTGCAGGCGATACGGCGATGGATCTCGACGTCGCCTACGACAGTCTCTCGAAGAAGCTCTCCAGTTGGGTTCAGGCCGCTGGCGAGATGCTCCCCAATCTCGCAGTCGCCTCGGTGGTCCTTCTGATCTTCTGGTACCTGGCGCGACTGGTGTCTGCCGGGTTGTCGCGGGCCCTCCGGAGGTCGAAGGTCAATCACGCCGCTCGCGATTTGATAGCGACCCTCGTGCGCATTGCCGTCGTGCTCGCCGGTGTGACCGTTGCGCTCGGGATTCTCCAACTCGACAAGGCTCTCGCTTCCGTTCTTGCCGGTGCTGGAGTCGTGGGGCTGGCGCTCGGGTTTGCGTTCCAGGACTTGGCGGCGAATCTGATATCGGGCGTGGGCCTAGCGATCAATCGCGATAAACCCTTCAAAATTGGGGACATCGTCGAGACCAATGACGAATTCGGGAAGGTGACTCGCGTCGATCTTCGGACATCGACCATCTTGACCCTCGATGGGAAGATGGTGGTCATTCCAAACAAGAAAATCTACCGGGAAAGGCTCGTGAATCACTCGGTTACCGGCCGACGTCGCGTCGATCTCACGTGCGGTATTTCCTATGGGGACCCTCTTCCGAAGGTCAAAGCAGTCGTCGAACGAGTCTTGCGCGAACTGCCCTTCGTTTTGGGCGACGACGACGCGACGGCGCCCCAGGTCTCTTGGACGGGGTTTGGAAACAGCTCCATCGATTTTTCGGCGCGGTTCTGGGTGAACTACGATTCGGAGGCCCAGTTCCTCGACGCCAAGAGCGAAGCCATCATGGCCGTCAAGCGAGCGTTCGATGAGAACGACATCGTGATTCCGTTCCCGATCCGAACCTTGGATTTTGGCATTCGGGGAGGGGAAAGACTCCACACCCAGCTGTCTCGAGGGTTGGGTTCCCGCAACGAAGTGGCCGAATAGAGCCGGGCTGCGCCTGGGGCAAACCGCCACGGGATGGGGCAAATTGCCACAGGCTATCTCCCTGTTTTTGCCCACAAAAGCGTCGTTCCAGCCGGTCGGAAGGGGACTTATGGGTTGGCACGGAATTGGCTGTATCCCTCGTAGCCGGGGTCGTGCACCTCCGAATCGGCGGCATCGACCGCCATGCATTTGGCGCAGCGCAGTCTGCGCGGCCTCGTAACCACCTCAACTTTGGTGACTCTCATGGGTGAAGCAGCACTAGATCAAACCGACCACGAATTGGACAGGGCCATGGTGCGCCTGAATTCGAAAGTACTGGGTAAGTGGACCTTGGTCCGCTTGCTCGGTGTCGGTGGGATGGCCGCTGTTTACGAGGCGAAGCACGACAACGGGTTGTCGGTCGCCATGAAGATCCTCCATTCCGATCTCAACCGATGCGACGAAGCCAAGGAGCGGTTTTTGGACGAGGCGTACGTTGCCAACCATGTGGACCATCCGGGGACTGTGCCCGTACTGGACGATGGGTTGACGGAAGACGGTGCGTTCTTCCTCGTGATGGATCTTCTTCGCGGACAAACCCTCGAGGATCGTTGGAACCGCTGCGGACGGGTGATGGAGGTAGAGGAGGTTTTTCGCGCCATGGAAGGCCTCTTGAGCGTTCTGTGTGCCGCTCATGCCAAAGACATCGTCCATCGCGACATCAAGCCAGAGAACGTTTTCGTGACGGAAGCTGGTCAGATCAAGCTCCTGGACTTCGGGATTGCTCGGATGAAGGACTCCACGCGCACGGTGAAGACGCAAGTGGGGAGCACCATGGGTACGCCCGCCTTCATGTCGCCAGAACAGGCGCGAGGACGTTGGCAGGAGGTCGATGCAAAATCCGATCTGTGGGCCGTGGGCGCGAGTATGTTTGCGCTCCTCTCCGGTCACACCGTACACGAAGCCGAGACCGTCAACGAACTCCTCTTGGCGTCGATGACGGAGCCAGCGCCGCCGCTCGCGAGTCGAGCTCCCGACGTTCCCGAAATGGCGGCGGCGGTCGTGGACCGAGCGCTCGCTTTCGAAAAGTCCGATCGCTACGCCTCGGCGGAGGAAATGCTCGAAGACGTACGGGCGGTCTTGCAGCTGATCCAAGCCAGCCTCCCAGAGCTGGCGTTCGATGAGCTTTCACCGACTCCCATCAGTAAAAAGCAGCTTCGAGAGTCGAGCCCGCCTCACAGCACCTGCCGCCCCGTCACGCGTCACGGCAGCGCGGACCCCATTTCCGTGGAAGTTGAGCCGGTCACCGCGAGGAGAGGACAAAAGCTCTGGGCCGTGGCTGCCCTGTGCATGAGCATCGTCGCGGGCTACTTTGCGGTGATGGCGTTGTCGGCGCATGTGTCGCCGCCCGTCGTGGCACGACAAGCTGCACCGCCGGAAGAAAAGCCACAAGCTGACGTGAATGAGGTGGAGGTCGGGCGCTCACCGCAGGTGGCGCATGTGCTCGATCTCGAGCCGTTCGAAAGGGAGACGACCGGCTCCACTTCGGAGGTCGTCGCGACTCCTGCTACTCGTTCGACCACACGGCCCGTCCCCGTTCACCGGGAGGCGCCGAAGCCTACTACGTCCAACGGACCCAAAGACATCGAGGCAGAGAGCGACATATCGCCTTCGACTCAGCTCGAGGAGCCCGATGCGGAATCCGAAGTCGCGAACTTCGATCCCCTCCGTCGACGTCACTAGAGACGCTTTCTATTTCATGCACTCTCCTCGTTTCTTGCTTGCCCTTGCCGTTTTCATTGTCCCGATGGGCGCACGTGCCGCTGACGACGAGCCGCCGCCCAGAGCTGCTGCCGCTGCGGCCGAAGCTCTCTTTCAGTCGGGCCGTGAGGCTATGGATGCAAAGGATTACGAAGCCGCTCGGGAAGCTTTTTCGGAAAGCCAAAGGCTCGAACCTGCAGCAGGAACGTTGATGAACTTGGCCACGGCCGAGGAGAAGCTCAACATGCCGGCGAGTGCCTGGGGCCACTTTCAACACGCGCTACAAATGCTCTCGAGCGACGACCGTCGACGGCCCTTCGTGAACGAGCGCATCGCCGAGCTCGAAACCAGTCTGCCCCGCCTCGCGATCTCACCGGCGGCGGGTGCCCCGCAAGATCTGCAAATCGAGCGCTCCGGATTGGTTCTCGGAAAGGCCAGCTGGGGGGTCGCCCTCCCCGTCGACCCCGGGAGCCTCACCATCGTCGTGCGCGCGCCGCACCACGAGCCGCGGACCTATTCCATCGACGTGATCAAGGGCCAAACGGAGACTCTCACCGTCAGGCCTGGCAAAGAGATTCGCGAATCGACAGAGAGACGGAACCCGACGTTGCGCACCCTCGGGTATGTGGCGGGGGGAGTTGGCATCGCTGGTGTCGGACTGGGCGTCGTCACCTCCGCGCTCCTTCCGAAAACCAGGGAAGTTGCCGTCGAAAACTGCCCGAACGACTCGTGCAACGAGGAAGGTTGGCGGGCGGTGCGTCGGGGTAAGCGGCTCCTGGCGCTCAATACAGTGGGATTCGCGGTTGGTGGCGTCGGTTTGGTCAGTGGGGCGCTTCTCTTCATCGCCAGCGGGAAAACGTCGGAGGAGCGCGATGATGCCGATCTACGGAAAGGCGGTGACCAGCGCGCCGACATCTGGTTGGGGCCCGGCGCGATCGGGCTCGAATACGGAGGGACATTCTGATGCAGGTGGCGAAAGTTCAGGTCACTACGGTTTTGTTCGTTTTGACGTCGGTCTTCGGGTGTGCCCTCTCTAGTGACTACGATTTCGGCGATTACTCCGAAGCTTCTGGAGGAGCTGACAGCGAAGGCGCCGGCGGCCGAGATGGGGCGATGGCTGGGGACGGCGACGGCGACGGCTACGGCGGCGGGGATGGGGACGGGGATGGCGAGGGCGCTATCGGAGGTGATGGAGACGGCACGAGCAAAGGGGACGGCGACGGCGATCAGGGAAGTGGGGGAGATTCGGCCGTCTGCATTCCCGCCACGTGCAGCGAACTCCAGGCTGAGTGCGGCACCCTCGGCGATGGTTGCGGCGATGTGCTGGATTGTGGAGCATGCGCAAACGACCAGTTCTGCGGGGGAGGCGGCCCCAATCGCTGCGGGGACATCCCCTGCGAGGCGCTCACGTGTGACGACTTTGGCGCGCAATGTGGAGAGGTTTCCGATGGGTGTGGAGGGCTCCTCACGTGCGGCGATTGCGATTCGCCCACGTCCTGTGGGGGCCTCGGAATTCCCCGCGTCTGTGGGTGCACCCCCCAGCTGTGCGGCGACATGGGCATCGAATGCGGCGAGGCCGAGGATCAATGTGGCGGCACGATCGATTGCGGTGCGTGTCCGTATCCCGAAACTTGTTCCGAGGGAACGTGCGGGTGCGTACCGCTCTCGTGCGAGGACATGGGCGTCGAATGCGGAACTCACGAAGACGGTTGTGGTGATACGATAGACTGCGGCGTCTGCGACGAGGGAGAGATTTGCGGTGGGGGAGGCCCGCACCAGTGCGGAGCCGAACCATGCGTTCCGGAAACGTGCGACAGCTCGGGAGCCGAATGTGGGTACATCCCCGATGGATGCGGCAACATCATCGAGTGCCCCGCCTGTGACTCCCCCGAGACTTGTGGGGGCGGGGGCGCCTCTCATCAGTGTGGCTGCACAAGGACTAGTTGCGCCGCACAAAACAAAGACTGCGGAACGATTCCCGACGGATGCGGCGGTACGCTCGATTGCGGCAGTTGTTCGAGTCCGAGCACCTGCGGCGGAGGTGGAACGGAAAACGTTTGCGGATGCATGCCCGCAACGTGTCAGGATCTCGGAGCAGAATGTGGCTTCGTGCCAGGCGGTTGTGGAGGAAACCTCAACTGCGGAGGCTGCCCATCGCCACAAACCTGCGGAGGCGGAGGGGTCGAGAACGAGTGCGGATGTGAGCCGACCACCTGTGAAGAAGAGGGCGCCACATGCGGCACGATTGCCGATGGATGTGGGGGGACGCTCGATTGCGGTCGCTGCACCGGTGGGCGGGTTTGCGGCGCTGAGTCCCCGAACGAGTGCGGCGACGGTCCGTGTGTGCCCACCTCGTGTAGCGCGGCCGGAGCTGAATGCGGGGTGATTGCCGACGGGTGCTCCGGTGCTCTCGATTGTGGGCGCTGTAGCGCTCCGGAAACTTGCGGTGGGGGTGGTGTCGAAAACCAGTGCGGTTGCACTCGATTGAACTGCGACGTGCTCGGCATCACCTGCGGGACGGTGCCCGATGGATGCGGGGGAACGCTCGATTGCGGATCGTGCCGACCGCCCTTCAAGTGCGGTCTTCTCCTCCCCAATGTTTGCAGCCGTCCTGGGCTGGGTCTCTGATCAGGCCCTTGCCTAGCGGTCGGCACGATTCGTGCCGCTCAAGAGAGATGTCTGATTTTCCAGGAATTATCCCACTTCAAAGCTTGAGCCTGCTCGATGCTCTGCTTCGATTCTTGGCCGCATTGATCCTGGGGGGCGCATTGGGGCTGAACCGGGAACGTCTCGGCAAACCAGCTGGGCTGAGGACTCATATCATGGTCACTTTGGGTAGCTGCGCTTTCGTTCTGCTCGGCATCGAGCTTCTGGCCGAGGTATCCCAAGGTTACGACACCCCACTCGATCCCACCCGTGTTCTTCAAGGGGTCGTGGGTGGGATCGGCTTTCTCGGCGCGGGTACGATCATCCAAAACAAGGGAAGCGTAGAGGGGATTACCACGGCCGCTACCGTTTGGGTTGCGGGGGCGGTAGGCGCCGGCTGCGGGATGGGACAGTTCGCAATAACGGGGATCCTGGTTGCCCTTTCCGTTGGCGCCCTTTGGACGCTCGGGAAAGTGGAGGTAAGGCACCTCAAGACGAGCGTCCGTAGCGAAAAGGAAGAGGAACGGTGACGTTCGTTCACTCGGGCTTGATGGCGAACACCACTTGAACGGTTTCGCTCACTCGAATCGAGCCACCTTCTGTGGGAACGTCGGCCGCTTGGGATTCCAGCCTCGCGCCGTACGCTGAAGGTCGTGGTCCGGGGGAAGCCCCAGCGCTGATGATCTCCATGACGGAGCCGAGCTCGACACCGGCTTCCCTGGCTAGAGCCTGAGCCTTTTCCCGTGCGTCTTGGACGGCGAGGAGTCTGGCCTTTTGCTCGAGAGGCGCCGGCCGATCGATGGCAAGCTGAAGATGGTGCACGTTGTTTGCCCCGGCGTTCATCGCATCCCCCAGCACCTTTCCGAGAGCGTCGATTTCGCGGACGGTCACCTCGACGTTGTTGCGAACGACGAACCATCCGGCCGGCTTCGATGTGTCCGGTTCTTGCTCATCTGGCTCAGCCGCTTCGCTCTTTTTGGATATGGGAGAGCTCGGAACCCGGGTCGGCTCTGGGGCAGGCACCGGCTCTGGGGGACGCGTGTGGTCGCGCTCGAAGTAGACGCTCATCTCCGTCGTGCGGATGTCCTTCTCGGCGATTCCGTGGCGTTTGGCTGAGGCGATGATGGCGCTCATCTTCCCGTTCGCAGAGGTCATCGCTTCGCTCGCAGAGCTTGCCCTGGACTCGACACCCAGGCGAACCCGGGCGACGTCGGGAACCGCGTCCACTTCGCCGAATCCTTGGACACGGACGACGTGTGGTGCGTCGGGGTGGTAGGGGGTCAGCGTCGTTTGAGTGCATCCGACGGCGAAGAGGGAGACAGTGAGCGTGGGGAGTAGGAACTTCATCATGGTGCTTTCTTCAGAGGTAGAGTCACGAATCATCGCGCTCGTACGTGTTGTTCGAGCGCGACGAGCACGTCGCGGCTCTTCTGTTGTTCTGGATAGATCACCTCGCGGATGAGCTGTTGGTTTTCGAGCGACAAGCTGTCGACGCTTTTCTCGTAGATGTCCTTGCCGTGCTCTTCTCCTTCTTCGAGAACTGTGATCGCGGCTTTGGCTCCGAAGATCCTCGCGGAGCCCTCCAGGGCCTTGGTCAAGGTACCCCACACGCCCGCGGACGAAGACGGATGGCCGCCCAGTTGGCGTATGTGTTCCCGCAATGTGTCGGCACGCCGTCGATGCGACTCGCGCAGAAGCCGCATCTGATCGGCGACTGACGGATCGTCCATCGTTGCGATGCATTGCTCATAGGTAGCCACCGCGGAGAGTTCCCCGCGGAGGAAGTGGTTCAGGTGCTTGATGTCTCGTTCAGTCGTTTCCATGAAGAAGAGTGAAGCAACTCATATGCCACGCGCGAACCTCCTCGGAGCGCGGAGATACGTCGTTGTTACCGCAGCTTAGCGCGCAGATCCGCGCGGGCTGGATGGGTCACCCCGCTCGACCTGTGGCAAGTTGCCACAACTGGGTCCGGGCGCCTCGGGGTCGCTCATGTCGGCGCTATACTCCGCATTGCGATCACAGTGGAGTCAGGCGGAAGTTCGCCGGGGAGACCGTCGCCTTCGGGATAGCGCGCTAGTATCGTCGAAAACTCTCCGTACCCTGGAGGCGTTCTGGAACGACTCGAGAAGTTGAAGAAGGCCGCTACATCGCCACGCTCGAGAACGAGCCAACCTTCTTCTTCTTCGTAACGGACGCTTGCAGGTCGTCGCGGCGTTGCACCGAGAGCGTGCTCCCGTCGGATGCAAAGTAGCGTGCGGTACCACTCGAGGGCCTTGGAACCGGTCTGCGTTTGGGTCGCGTTCCAATCCAAAACGGAGGCGAGAAAGGTCGCCTCGGCTTGCGGGTCCGGAACTTCCCCGTGATGGGCGGAAAAAGCACCGAACTCCTTGGTTCTCCCCTCGGTGACGTTGCGGGCGAGCTGCGCGTCCTGGTGGTCGGTGAAGTACAGAAAGGGCTGCGTTGCGCCCCATTCTTCTCCTTGAAAAAGGAGCGGCACGAACGGCGACAGCAGAGTGAGCGCGGCAGCCTGAAACTGTTTCGCTTCCGGCAGGAGGTGACTCAGACGTTCCCCTCGTGCGCGGTTGCCGATTTGGTCGTGGTTCTGCGCAAACACCACCAGCTGGTCGGGGCCGACGCCCTCGGGGGGGCGCCCGTGATGCCTGCGCCGATGAGGGGACCACGTTCCATCGAAAACGTACCCCTGGGTCAGCGCTTTGGCCACGAGGTGCAGCCCGCCGTAGTCCTCGTAATAGCCGTCACGCTCTCCGGTCAGAAACGAATGGATGGCGTGGTGAAAGTCGTCGCACCACTGGGCGTCGAGGCCGAATCCACCTGCAGAAACCGGTCGAACGTACTTGGGGTCGTTGAGATCGCATTCGGCGATCAAGGTCAGGGTGCGACCGCTGGCCCTTTCGAGTTCGTCGACGCGCCGTGCCAGCTCCTCCAGGAAGTGGACGGCGCTCTGATCGTGCAGCGCGTGAACGGCATCGAGCCTCAGGCCGTCGAAGCGGAAGTTGTCGAGCCAGTAGAGCGCGCACTCGACGAAGGTCCTACGAACGAGATCGCTGTCGGGGCCGTCGAGATTGACTGCTTCTCCCCAGGGCGTGCGGTAGCGGTCCGTGAAGTACGGGCCATAGAGGCCGAGGTAGTTGCCATCGGGGCCCAGGTGGTTGAAGACGATGTCCAGGATGACGGCGAGCCCCCGCCCATGTGCCTCATCGACGAGCTTCTTCAAGTCGTCTGGAGTGCCGTAGGGAGCGTGGGGAGCGAAAAGTGCAACTCCGTCGTAGCCCCATCCCTGCCTCCCGGGAAACGCAAAGAGGGGCATGAGTTCGATGTGGGTGACCCCGAGATCCACCAGGTGATCGAGGTGCGAAATGGCGCCCAGAAACGTCCCCTCCTGGCTGAACGTGCCGATGTGGAGCTCGTAAAGGACCGCCTCGGCGAAGGGAACGGGACGGAAATCGTCGTGACGGAACCGATAATGTTGGTCCCATCGCTGACTCAGGCGGTGCACTCCATCGGGGAGGTATTCCGAGCGTGGATCGGGGAAGGGCCCGTTTCCGTCCACCAAGAACCCATATCGCGCTCCCGGCGGCAACGAGACTTCGCCCGTGAAGCGACCGCGGTCTCCGCGAACGAACGCATGCCTCTCGCCGTCGCCTTCGACCAGCTCCAGGGTGTCGACGCGCGGCGCCCAAACGGTAAGTTCGGCCTTATTTGGCATCTCGCCTCACCAAGAGTGCCACCGGAAACCTCTCGAGGATTTGAGCGATGGGCACCATGTCGAAGAACACCTGCCGTGAAAAGAGACACTCGAACTCGCCGGGGGGGAGCTCGAGTTCGGTTTCCCCGAAGTCCCCCCCGATGCTCATCGCAAACCGAGGCACGACGACGGCCAGGTGCTGGCCGCGGGTGTACGCGAGTACGTGGCGCAGCTTTTCGCCGCGTGCGATGAGCGGGCGATGGTCTTTGGAAAAGAGGTGCGGTGCTTCGTTTCTGAGGGAGAGAACCCGATCGATCATCCAGAGCTTGACGAGTCCGCTGTCCCAGTGCGGGTTCAGATCGTCGACCGAAAGGACGCGCACTTCATCCAGCATGCGAAAACGGGATTCGAAGTCCACGGGGCGACGGTTGTCCGGGTCCACCAATGACAAGTCCCAGAGCTCCGTTCCCTGATAGAAATCGGGCACACCCGGGGCCGTCAGCTTGATCAACGTTTGTGCCAGGCTGTTGACGCGACCCGGGTGAATCAGGCGCTCGCAAAACTCGCTCAGGGAAGCGCAAAACTCGTCGTCGCTCAAGATGGCGCGAATGAACTCATCGAGCTTTTTCTCGTACGTTTCGTTCGGCTCGTGCCACGACGTGAATATCTTTGCTTCTCGTACCGCCTTTTGAACGTAGGCAAAGGCGCGTTCGGCGGGGAGTGGATGAGCCCCCACCAGAGTCTGATAGAGGAGATATTCGGCGTGCCGGTCGGGTTGTCGCCCCGACCACGCTGGGAAGTTGTGCTGCGCCCAATGCAGCACTCGTGCGTGCCAAGTCTCGGGGATTTCCGAGAGCAGATTGATGCGCGCCCGCACGTCCTCGCTGCGCTTGGTATCGTGAGTCGATGTCGTGAGGAGCGTGCTTTGCCAAGAGCGGTCGAGGTGCGACAAGTATTCGTGAAAATGTTCGGCAGAGATCCCGAGGGCCGAGGGGGTAGCACCCACTTCGTTGCAGGACACGAGCCTGTCGAAACGATAGAAGCTCGTGTCCTCGACCCCTTTCGCCATCACCGCGGGCGCGAGCTGCTGAAACCGGGCCAAAAATTCGCGCTGGGCTGCGGTCGGTGAGGGAGCCAGGAGTGCACCTTCGACGAACTCGAAGGCGCGCATCTGACTGGCCGTGAGAGGCTGCACCCAAGAGCGAGCGAGCGAGAGGGCGTCCGATAGCACCTTCGCGTCCGCGGGGTTGTTTTTCTCGCCTTCCAAGTACGTCCGGTAGATGGGGAGGGCGACAATCGTGTGGGCGATTGCCCGCTCGAGATCCAAAAGGCTCACGTCGCGGGTGCGGTAGTCCTCGTCAGCGACGCGCACCGCTAGCCGCGTCAATCGCAAGAGATCACCGCGAAAGTGGCGGGCCAAGATGGCGTGCTTTTGCTCGCGGACGAGAGCCAGGTAGTTCGTTTCGTGTCCCGTGAAGTCCGCGTAGATGCTGGTCAGGGTTTCAGCCTGCGTCTCATCCATCCACAAACGATTGACTCGGTTCAGAAAGTCGTAGCCCACCGTGCCGTCGACGGGCCAATCATCGGGGAGCGTTTCGTCGCCATCGAGAATCTTCTCGACGTAAATGCGCCCGTCCGGGAGAACCTTTCGTAGGTCTTCGAAGTACTTTCGCGGATTGCGTAGACCATCGGGGTGGTCCACCCTGAGGGCACAGATGTGCCCGTCGGTGACGAGTCGTCTGATGCGGCTGTGGGCCCAGTCGAAGACTTCTGGGTCTTCCATCCGTACACCGACCAGCGTGCCGATGTTGAAGAAGCGGCGGTAGTTGACGAACTCTCCTTCGAGCTTCCACCACATCAGGCGAAAGTGTTGAAGTTCGAGAAACTCGTGGAGCCTTCCGGGGTCTCGGTTGATGTCAGCGATGATGCGGGTGACTTCGTCTCGATTCTGCGCAAGGTGCTCGCGCAGGAGGTCTTCGAGCTCCGAAGTCTTCGCGGAATACTTCATGCGCGCCTCGACGAGCTCGGCCCGAGGACGGGTCTCGAGCTCGTCGAGCTCTTGGCACAGAGAGAAAATCGGTCCGTCGTTTGCCCCGACGAGAAGGGCCCACGACCGCGGCGCGGTGGGGAAAGCGTGCTCGAAGTAACGGACCGAAAATGTGCTTTCCTCTAGATGAACCGAGATTTCTCCCTTTTCGAGAGCATCCCCGTAGGGTTGACCGAGCGTCCCAATGACGATCGGTTCGCCCGTCGCTTCCAAGTCGTAGAGATCGAACTTCGGGGCGTGCATGCTGGCCCGACCGTGCGCCAGGACGTCTTGGAAGTAACGGTTGCTTCCGTGCGTCGTCATGTGGTTCGGGACGATGTCGAGCACGATCTGTAGTCCCAGATCTCGAGCCGCGGACGAAAACTCCGCAAACGCGTCCTCGCCACCCAGCTCCTCGTCAATCGTCGTCGGATCCGCGACGTCGTAGCCGTGCTCGCTGCCCGGCGTCGCCGTGAGGCAGGGAGAGAGATAGACATGTGAGATGCCGAGATCCCTCAAGTAGGGCAGCACCTGCTGCGCGCTCGCGAGGGGGAAGCGGGGAGAGAGCTGCAAACGGTAGGTGGCGATGAGTCGGCTCCGATCCTGTGCTCTGTCCGAGTGCGGGCCGTCCTCTGGTGGGTCGTTCGTCGTCATGTCGAGGGGTCTCGCGGCGCTGGGTCGTTTGCATGTTCATCCAGACTCGCGGCGGAGTCTTCGTCCGGCTCTTTGACCCTTTTTTCGCCCACGGCGCGCTTGCGACGCCGGAGGACGACCGTCGAACGCGCCTCCAGAAGAATCGTTCCGCGTTTGACGATTTCCACGTCGGGCTCGAGGTCCGCGCGCGCCGTATCGAGTGAGACCATCCACCGTCTCCTGCGAAACTCCTTGGGTAGATGGAACGGGACGGCTTCGCTGTGCGCGTTGAGCAACAAGAAGAAATCGTCGTCGTGGGCCCGGCGACCCCGCGGCGCCCGGATCTCCGGGGCCGTGCCGAAGAGCAGCAGACCGATCGTGCGCATCCATCCGCCGTTGTCCCAGTCCTCGTCGGTCATCGATTCGCCGTCAGCGCGCACCCAGCGCAGGCGCTCACGAGGCGCGCCGACCATGGGTTCGTTTTCGTAGAAGCTGCGCCGGCGAAAGTTGGGGTGACGTGTTCGGAGCGCGATGAGGCGTCGGGTGAACTCGAGGAGGCTCTTTCGGTCTTCGTCCAGTTTCCAGGAAATCCAGGAAATCTCGTTGTCCTGACAGTACGCGTTGTTGTTCCCGCCTTGCGTGCGTCCGATTTCGTCGCCGGCGCAGAGCATCGGGACACCTTGGGAAAGAAACAGGCTCGTCAGAAGGTTCCTTTGTTGTCTCAGACGCAGCGTCGCGATGTCTTCGTCGTCCGTTGGGCCTTCTACTCCGCAATTCCACGACTCGTTGTCGTCAGCGCCGTCTCGGTTGTCCTCGCCGTTGGCTTCGTTGTGCTTCGCATTGTAGGAGACGAGGTCGCGTAGCGTGAATCCGTCGTGCGCCGTCACGAAGTTGATGCTGGCTGTCGGCTTTCGACCGCTCCCTTCGTAAAGGTCTGCGCTGCCGCTCAGACGCGTCGCGATCTCCGAATGCATGCCCATCTCGCCTCTCCAGAACTTCCGAACCGAATCTCGGTAGCGCCCGTTCCACTCGGTCCAGTTCACGGGGAAACGGCCCACCTGATAACCGCCTGGACCCACATCCCAGGGTTCGGCGATGAGTTTGACCTCGGCCAGCGTCGGGTCTTGGTAAATCGTGTTGAAAAACGCGCTGAGCTGGTTGACGTCGTAGAGTTCGCGCGCGAGCGCTGCGGCCAAGTCGAAGCGAAACCCGTCGATGTGCATCTCGGTCACCCAGTAGCGCAGGCTGTCCATCAACGTGCGCAGCGAGTGGGGATGGACCATGTTCAGAGTGTTCCCGCAGCCCGTGAAGTCCATGTAGTAGCGGGGGTTATCTGGCACGGTCCTGTAGTACGCCGAGTTGTCGATGCCTCGAAAGCTCAATGTCGGGCCGAGCTCGTTGCCTTCGGCCGTGTGGTTGTAGACCACGTCCAAAATGACCTCGATGCCCGCACGGTGAAGCTCTCGCACCATCGTGCGAAACTCGTGCACGGTGTCGCGCGGATGAGTGCGGCTTGCGGCGTACGCCGGGTGTGGTGCAAAAAAGCCGAGGGTATTGTAGCCCCAGTAGTTGCTCAGATCCTTGTCGACGAGGTGCCGGTCATGGAGAAAGTAGTGAATGGGCATGAGCTCGATGGCGGTGACTCCGAGCTTCTTCAGGTGTTCGATCACCGGTGGTGTGGCGAGACCCGCATAGGTGCCACGGAGCTCAGGCGGTACCTCCGGATGGAGCTGCGTCAGGCCCTTCACGTGGGCTTCGTAGATGACCGTGT
Organism: uncultured Polyangiaceae bacterium; assembly: GCA_965652275.1. Classification (GTDB taxonomy): domain Bacteria; phylum Myxococcota_A; class Polyangia; order Polyangiales; family Polyangiaceae; genus NIC37A-2. Next base: position 48,140 of record CBFGUR010000027.1, read on the forward strand.
CTGCCCAAGGAGTCCTGAGCCTGCGGTCTCGCTTCCAGTCGAACTTTCCTTCCGTCACCACGCCCAGAGGCGCATACGGCGCGCTATCCCGGCGATCGAACGATAGATCGCCGTCCGGATCGCCGATGGTGTATCCGAAAAGAGCGTCATGCCATCGTACGTCCCGCCCGATCGCGCGCGTGTACGGGTCGAGAAGAAGCTTGTTCGGGTTGTACCGAAGTCCCTCGCGCGGTCGATAAGGCCCATAGACGCGGTAGCCGTAGAGCTGCCCCGGAGTGACTCCGGGGACGTATCCATGCCATACGCCATTGGTCCGTTCGCGCAGGCGGATGCGGCGCGATTCTCGTTCGTCCTGGGCGTCATCGAAGAGACACACCACCACCGCGTCGGCGTTTTCCGCAAAGAAGGCGAAGTTCGTCCCCTTGCCGTCGAACGTGGCTCCCTGAGGAAAGGCGGTTCCCGAGTGGAAGTCCTCCCCGATGGGGGGAGCCCCCTGACCGTAAGCCTCCGGACGTGAGGGACGTCCCAACTCGGTCTGGCTCGCGTCCCTCGGTTCTGTTTTCGTGTCGTCTTGTGCCACCCGGGTCAACTCTGCGCGTCACGCCGCCCCACGCAAGACCCATACCAGCGCTCTGGCAGTCTGATCTCCCGACGTAGAGCACGCCGAGCTTGTGGCAAATCGCCACAAAGTGGGACAATTTGCCACAGGGGTGGGGCAAATTGTCACATCGGCGCCGGGGTCAATGGGGCGGAGTCGAGCTTCGCACGGGCGCCATTCGCACCATTGAGCGTCTCCCGTTCCCCCACGTCGCTCGTGGGTTGAATGAGGGCACGAACTGCCGATCTCACGTGCTCGGTGGCGGTGCGCTCCAGGTAGACGCCGTGGACCGTCATCCGCACCTCCCCGAGGTGTCCGAGAGGTATGAGCCCTTTGTGGGCGACCGTCTCGCGGAGATTCTGAGGGACGAAAGCCACCCCGAACCCCTTTCTCACGGCTTCGATCTGCACCTGAACGTCATCTGATTCGACCCACACCTCCGGACTCAGGCCTCGCTCGGCGAAGTAGACGTCGATGCCCGAACGCACCGAGCTCCCAGAAGAGTAGTGGGCAATGCCCACCTTCTGGAGGTCGTCCGGGAAGGTCCCGATCTTGGCGGCAACCTCCGGTCCCGCCACAGCCAAAAGACGTGGCGCATAGAAGAGCTCGGTGTTGAAGTTTGCCGAGATCGCGCTGCTGGGGGCCGTATCGGTCACGACCAAATCCACCTCTTCGCGAGACAAGAGTTTGAGGAGATCATCATGTGTGCCGAACGTGAGATTGGGACGTAAATGGAGGTCTTGGAGCAGCGGCATGAAAACGCTCGCGACGAACGGCGCCGAAGTGCTGGGCACGATCCCCACTCGAATCGATTGTTGCGTGTTGCGTTCGGGACGAACCATTTCACGGAGAAGGAGGTCCGATTCCTTGAACATCCGGCGTGCGTGATCGAGAACTCGGCGTCCCTGATCGCTGAGCTCGAGGGCTCCTCCGGCCTTGCGCTTGAAGAGCTGCCTCCCGAGTTGCCGTTCGAGCGTCTTGATCTGAGCAGAAACGGTCGGCTGAGTCAGCTGTAGCTCGCGCGCTGCGGCGCTCAGGCTACCGTGCTCCGCAACCCGGTAGAAGTAGAAGAGATGGTTGTAGTTCAACGCAAAAGCGGTGGTGTTTGCCATATTAGAAGGAACGTTTTCAAGATCCGTGCCGGCGAGCTGACGCTTTCGCTCCGTCGTCGATAGCCCCACGGGTGTGGCGAAGTGACGCGGCTGTGACAAATTGCCACACGCGGTTTCGCTCGTTGGCCAAAGCAGCGGGACTCCGGATGCGTTCGGGAAGGCGGAACCACTGATGCGCTGGCAATCGTCGGTCATTGGCATGTCCTTTGCTCATTCCTGGGTCATGGAACATTCGAGAGAAGACGACATCAAACAACTCAATTCGTTTCTTCGTGGTGAGCTTTCCGCCGTGGAGACTTACAATCAATGCCTCGAGAAAGTCGAGGATGCGAGCGTGAGGGAGCAGCTCCAGATTCTCTTGGAATCGCACCGGAACAGGGCGATGGTCCTGAGTGAGCGCGTTCGAGCTTTGGGCGGTGAACCGGAGCACTCTTCCGGAGTGTGGGGGAGCTTTGCCAAGGCCGTCGAAGGATCGGCGAAGGCTTTCGGTTCTTCGGTAGCCGTTTCGGTGCTGGAAGAAGGCGAAGACCACGGGAAGCACACCTACGAGAAGAACGTGGAGAAGCTCTCCGCGTCGGAGCGTGACTTCGTCCAGAGGGAGATTTACCCCGAGCAACTTCGAAGCCACGATATCTTGAGCGCGCTGCAGGAAAGGGTCTGAGGAACGTCGCTCTTTTAGTGAGGCCCCGCCGACGCGACCCCTTAGGGTGAGTTTCGTAGAGGCGGAGCCGCTCTCCGCGGTATGGACCCCGACGCTTCCTCCTCACTTTCCACGACGGGACCGGCATCGTCACGCGGGGAGTCCCCGATGGCGATGCCTTTTGGACGCGGTCGCTGGGCTCTCGTAGTCCTGGCGGCCGCCACACTGGTTGGGATGGGGATCCATTCGGCGCGCGGAGTTCTCCTCCCCGTGCTCTTTGGAGGGGTCTTCGCGGTCGCTATCCAGCCGCTCGTGAACCAGCTCGAGTGGCGGGGCTTTCCGAGCATCATCGCCGTCGGCGTGGGCCTGGTGGCGATGTTTCTGATCTTTGCGGCGGGGAGCGGCACGCTCATCTGGGGGCTTTTGGACTTGGCTTCCGAGCTGTCCACCTATCAAGATGCGCTGGCAGACATGAAGCGAGATATCGTTCTGTATCTCGCGACTCACGGGATGGATCGATTGGCGCTGCTCGTCCAAAAACGGGTCGAGCTGGATGCGGGGAGTTTCGAGGTGGCGCCGCTCGTGAACCACGCGACGGAGTTGGTCGGATTCGCGACTCTAGCAGGGCTGGTGTCCTTTTTTGGGCTAGTCGAGCGGGCGTCCTTTTCGCGACGTCTGTCCAGCGATCGTCGAGTCAGTCTCACTTGGGAGAGGATCCTGGCCGACACCCAGCGCTACCTGAGCATCAAGTCGGCGACCAGCGCACTGACCGGCTTGCTCGCCAGCGGCGCCTGTTGGTTTCTCGACGTCCCCAACGCCCCCCTGTGGGGAGCCATCGCCTTCTGGCTCAATTTCCTCCCGGTCGTGGGAAGCATCCTTGCTGCGATTCCGCCCGGGCTCATCGCGCTAGCTACGAAGGACGTGGCCACGGCAACTGCGGTGGGCGCGTCGTATTTGGCGATCAACGTCACGATCGGAAATTACCTGGAGCCGAAGTGGCAGGGTGCCGCTGCTGGACTTTCGGCGCTAGCGGTCGTCATTTCCGTTGCGGCGTGGGGTGCGTTGCTGGGGCCCTTGGGTGCTCTGTTGGCGGTGCCGCTCACCATGACGATGAAGATCTGGTGTTACCATACGCGCGACCTCTCTTGGGTCGCTCGAGTTCTCGGCGAAACCAAATTGAACGAAGACGTTGAGGGCGAGCCTCGGCCGAGTCTGTTTTCGGTGGCCCGCGAAAGGTCTGACGAGCTAGCGCATCGAGAGGGAGAGCCGCCGGGAGCGAACGCTCCCGTTTGATGCGGCAGTGCTGACGGTCGTGCAGGTAGGCTAGGTCTCGGACTGGAGGAACTCGAGTAGTTTCAGGGTCTCGACCGGTTTGACGAAGTGCGCGTCGAAGCCTGCTGAAAGGGCCCGCCGCTCATCGCTCGCTTGCCCGTAGCCGGTGAGAGCTGCGATCCTGGTCTTGGCCGTGCGCGGCATCCCGCGAAGGCGCTGCACCACGGCGTAGCCATCCAGAACCGGGAGTCCGATGTCGAGGAATATCGCGTCGAAGTCGCGTTCGGCAGCTAGGGCGAGGGCCTCCTCGCTGCTCCCAGCAGTTTGGATCTCGTGACCGGATACCTCCAGGAGTAGCGCGAGCGTTTCCGCCGCGTCGAGGTTGTCATCCACCAAGAGGATCCGTTTGGGCGGAGGCGGCTGACTCGTCGATGCTTTTCGGTCGCGAGGCTCGTCGCTCGAAGTGAGAGGCAGACGCACCACGAACTCGGAGCCCTTTCCCAGCCCCTCACTCGAAGCCGAAATACTCCCGCCGTGAAGCTCCACGACGCTTTTCGCCACCGTGAGCCCGATCCCCAGACCGCCCTGAGCGCGATCCGCCGTACGTTCGACCTGCCCGAAAAGGACGAAGATCTCATCGATGGCCCCGGCCTCGAGTCCGATGCCGTCATCTCTGACCGAGAAGAACGCAGAGTCTCCCTCCGTGCGTAGCGACATGACGATCTCTCCGCCCTCGTCCGTGTATTTTGCGGCGTTGACCATCAGGTTGGACAGCACCTGGTCGAGGCGCACGGCATCGCCTTCGACCTTTACGCTCGTCTCGGGTAACTCGAGCCTGACTCGCTGGTGCTTTCGCTCGAACGACGCGCGCGTGCTTTCGAACGTCATTTGCAGGACCTGCCTCAAGTCCAATGTCTCGCGAAAAAGGGCGATCTGACCGCGGGTGACGCGCGAAACGTCCAGCAGGTCGTTCACCATCGTGGTCAGGTTCTGAGTCTGTCGCTTGAGGATCTGAAGGGTGCGACCAGGGGTGATGTTCGGCCCTTCAGCGCTGAGTTCACTCAGCTCGACCGCGTTGTGGATGGCGGCCAGCGGGTTGCGAAGCTCATGCGCGAGCATGGCTAAAAACTCGTCCTTGCGGGCGTGCTCGGCCTTGAGCTCGGCGGTCAGGCGCTCAGCGTGGCGCCGAGAGAGAGCCTGCTCGGTCACATCGTAGGCGAAGACCAAGATTCCCTCCACGACGCCGGCTGCGTCGCGCATCGGCTGGTAGACGACGTCGCAAAAAAGCTTCTCGGCGCTTCCTTCGCGAGAGCGATCCAACGCAACCGTGACGCCCAGACCGACATATGGTTCCCCGAGGCGATAGACCTGGTCCAAGATCCCGATGAATGGCTGCTTCGTCAGCTCGGGTAATGCGGTTCGAACCGGAAGACCCAGCACGTCGCGGCGCTGTCCGATGAGCTGCCGATAGCGCGGGTTGACGAGTTCGAACGTCAGATCCGGCCCACGCAGCACGGCGATGGCAACTGGCGCTTGCATGAACAAGTCCTGCAAATAACGACGTTGGTTCTCCGCCTCCGCGCGCCGCGCGGCGCGCTCCTGCTCGAGGGCCATTTGACCGATGACTTGGTTCGAGCGGCGCTCGAGGAAAGCGCGATAGTTCGCATCGAAATGAAGCCGGGGACTCAGGCCGAAGAGGGCAACTCCGCGATGGGTCTCGTCCCCCGGGGGACGGATGGGTAGGCAAAAAACCGCCCGAGTGGGCTCGGGCCAGGGCCCGACGTGCGCGCCGCCGAACATGTCTTGCGCGTCAGTTACCGTGCGCGTAACTCCGGTGCGAAACACCTCCGAAGCGAGCTCCCCAAACGGGGCCTCATCTGCCGTCATCCCGGGCGACGTTGCCGAAAGCTCCAAAGCTCCGGTGACTTCGCTGGCCAAGTAGAACATGGCGAGGGGGATGTCCTTGTCGTTGCTCGCGAGAGTGTTCACGGCAGCTTGGATGTCTCCGGACACGTTCGAAGGGCTTTCGAGAGCGCGAAGCGTCTCGGCGCGACGTTGTCCGAGCACGTTCTGCGTCACCTCGAAGACGGGCTGAAAGATGCCTTGAATGTTCCCGTGCTCGTCGTGCACTGGGCTGAACGTGAAGCTGAAGTAGGCCTCTTCGTCGAAACCGTACCGCGTGAGCGGAATGTGCTCGTTTTCTACTTGAAGCACTTCGCCCTCATCGAGGACCCGGCGCATCCAGGGATAGATCGTAGGATACGTGTCGGGCCAACACTCCTTGTAGGTGCGCCCGAAGAACTTCGGATGGCGCGGCCCCATGATGACGGCGTAGCCCGAGTTGTAGAGCTGCACTTGGTCGGGCCCCCAGAATATGATTGCCGCAGTGGGGAGCGCGTGGATCATGCGTACATATCCCGTCAGGACGTCGGACCATTGCTCGCGGGGGCCGAGGGAGGTGCGCGACCAGTCCGTCGTGCGGAGCAGGCGACTGATCTCGTCGTCGCCCGGGAAAGTCCGTCGTCGCGGCGGGGGTTCATGCATTGCCGAAGAGGTATAGTCGACCGTTGCGCGGCGTCGAAGACAAAGGAGGAGATACGTTGCGAAGCACAGGTCGGCCTCCGTGGTGCCTCACGTCGGGAAAGTTGCGTCCGCGTGTCGGAAACGTCTGTCGTGTGCCGTATGACTAGACGGGGCCGTGGTCGCCGCAAGAAACAGCGATGGCGCTGGCCAGATCGGCGCACGTGTCGCGATGACGTCGGCCCTCCGGTAAGCTATGGGGATGCTCCGATGGCGTGGTCGAGCTCTGAGATCTAGGGCGCTGGCCTGTGCGACGGCTCTGGTCATCGTGTCGAGCTGTCGCTTCGACTACGAAGTGCTTTCTCACGCCGACCGCGGAGGTGAAGGCTCTGGGGGGGATCTGCTCGGCGGTGGTGCCGGAGCCCCCGCCGCCGGAGGTGCCTCGACGGGTGGCTCCGCGGGAGCTGCGAGTGGAGGTTTCGAAGGATCCTCTGGTGGAGCCATAGGCGAGGGCTTGGGGGGAATGGGGGGAATGGGGGGTGCACCAGCACCGGAGTGCGAAGTCCCCTCGGATTGTGCGAGCCTTGTATGTGATCGGGGCGTCTGCGCCAACCCGAGCTGCATCGACGGGGTGCGGAATCAGGGCGAAGAGGAGGTCGACTGCGGAGGGCCCTCCTGTCCATGCTGTAGCCCGGGAGCGTTCGCGGCGCCTGAGAAGCTGAGCGGTTTCGGTGTCGCGGGCGGGCTTTACGGTCCTTCCGTATCGAGCGATCCGACGGCTCTCTATTTCGCTGCGTTCGACACCGACGAGGACATCTTCGTGGCAAGACGTGCCGATCGAGGGACTGTGTTTTCCGCGGCCACGGCGATCTCGCAGAATAGTGCGGCTCTCGATGGGACCCCGACGGAAAGTGCGAATGGGCTGCGGCTCTACTTCTATTCCGAGCGCGCCGGGTCCCTCGGTGGCCGTGATCTGATGGTCGCGACCCGGAGCAGCTTGGCAGAAGAGTTCGCGGCGCCTGTGTTCCTTTCGACTGTAAACTCGCAAGAAGTGGATCAGTCGCCCACGGTGAGCGGTGACGAATTGCGCCTCATTTTTGCTTCTCTGCGCCCGGACGGCGCTGGCGCATCCGATCTTTGGCTGTCCGAGCGAGCCACTCCGGGAGAAGAGTTCGGCGCTCCTGTGAATCTCACCGAGCTCAACACGGCATTTACCGAAAGCGGACCCTCCCTTGCGCGCGATGAACTCACACTGTTCTTCGTTTCGAATCGCCCGGACAGCCAAGGCCATGACATTTGGATGGCGACGCGTACCGAACGCAGCACGTCCTTCGAGGCACCGACGCGTGTGCTCGAACTCAGCATGGCCGCGGAAGAGCTCGATACGTCTCTCAGCGCCGATGGTCGCGAGCTGGTCTTCTCTTCGAACGTCGACGGTGAGCACGAACTGTGGCGCGCCGTGAGGGAATGTCTGTGACGCGGGCCGTCGAGCTGCGCCTGCCGTAAGTCCGTCGGGCTGGGCGTCGAGGGCTGTCGCAGCTTGGTCGGAAGATTCCGACTCGCAGAGAATTCCAGCCTAAAAAAGCTACTTTTGTTACTGACGCGCGGGCCGAATGTCGGTTAAGGTCGTGACGCACGGTTCGGATTTGCTCGGTCTCTCCAAGGGGGCTGGGCAGTTCATCATTAACGCGCATTGCATGGCGGCTAGAAGGGAGGCGGACCATGAAGGCACGGGCGCGCACCTATGCTCTGATTCTGAGTGGTTTTTCGTTGGGTTGCGATGGGCAGCTCGGCGGATTGGGCGACGGCACGAACGGCGGATCTTCTGTCGGAGTGGACGAAAGCGGGGGAGGGGGGAGCGGCACAGGCGAGCCCCCTGACTCGGATGCGTCGAGCTTCTTCGATGACTTGCGCGAGCAATGCGACGCTCTCGGAGCGGGGCCGCATCCGGGTGATGCGCCACTTCGACGACTCACGCGCACGGAGTACAACGCCACCGTCGCGCACCTCTTGGACGACACGACGCGGCCCGCGGACGCGTTCCCGCCCGAGGCTCGCGCGCTGGGGTTCTTCGGGGTAGCGGACGGTCAGACCGTTTCAACGGTGCTCGCCGAAGGGTATCAGCAGGCCGCCAAAGACTTGGCGGCGGCAGCAACCGCCGATCTTCCGGGACTCTTGGGCTGCGATCCGGCCGACGTTGCATGCGTCGAGGACTTCGTTCGGACCTTCGGTAGTGCCGCTTATCGTCGCCCGCTTGCCGATGATGAACTCGCCCGACTCGTTCCGGTCTTCGAGTGGGGGCGGGACAATCAGACCGTGCGCGATGGCGTCGAGATGGTTCTGGAGGTCCTCCTCCAATCCCCCGATTTCCTCTATCGGCCCGAGTTCGGCGAGGGGGAGCCCGAAAGTGGCAGTGTGCGTCTGAGTGACTACGAAATGGCGAGTCGCCTCTCGTATCTCTTTATCGGAAGCATGCCGGACGAAGAGCTCCTTCGTGCTGCCGACGCGGGAGAGCTGAGTACGGCGACGGACGTGCTCGCTCACGCACGTCGACTCATCGATTCCGGAGCAGCGCGGGCGTCGTTCCACACCTTTCACAGGCAATGGCTGGATCTCGAATCCGTCAGTCACATCGAGCGCGATGCCGCCGTCTACCCTGGCTACGACGAGCACGTGCCGGAGCTCTTCGTCGAGGAGACGCTCGCGTTCGTCGATCACGTGCTGTTCACGGACGACGCGAGCCTCGAGACCCTCTTGACGGCCCCCTATACGATGGCAAACGCCGAGCTTGCGGCCTTCTATGGCCTCTCGGGGCCGACTGGGCCCGATTTCGAAAAGGTCACGACACCCGACCGCGGCGGGCTCTTGACCCAGGGTTCGCTGCTCGCGCACCACGCGCAACCCCTTCAGACGTCGCCCGTCCATCGGGGAAAGTTCGTTCGCGAGGCGCTGCTTTGCCAGTTTCCGCCGCCTCCGCCCGACGACCTCATCATCGTTCCCCCTGAGCTCGATCCAGGGCTCACTACGCGCGAGCGCTTCAATGAACACTCGTCCAATCCCGGCTGTTCTCAGTGCCACCAGCTGATGGATCCCATCGGTCTCGGCTTCGAACACTTCGACTCCGTGGGACGCTACCGAGAGACGGAGAACGAGCTGCCCATCGACGCGACGGGAGAGCTTTTCGCGACAGACGTCGACGGTGAGTTCGACGGCGCCATCGAGCTGGGACGACTTCTCGCCCAAAGCGAGCAAGTGGCAAGTTGCATGACCAGGCAGTGGGTGCGCTACGCCCACGGTCGGAGCGAATCGAGCGAGGACGCTTGCACCTTGGTTCAGCTTGGCGACTCATTCGCCGCAACTGGCCACGACATCGTCGAGCTGACTCTCGCCCTGACCCAAACCGACGCATTTTTGTACCGCAAGGAGGTCACGCCATGAATCGTATTTTCTCTTTCCCCGGGAGCCTCCGTCGCGCCAGCGTTTCATCGCTTCGACCCGGCCAGCTCAGCCGTCGCACCGTGCTCAAGGGCGCGGGCGGTGCGGCGCTCGGGCTACCGTTTCTAGAAGCCATGCGCGGTCCTCGTTCTAGTCTTGCTCAGACCGTCCCCGGGTACACGGCGGAGGGCGCGCCAAAGCGCTTCGTCGTCTTTTTTACTCCGAATGGCACCATTCGTGAGCACTGGACCCCAAACGTCGCTGGGCGTGATTTCGACTTCAAGCGCATTCTTCAGCCCATCGAGGCTTTCCGTGACAAGCTCTTGGTCATCGACGGGGTGGATCAGACAGGCACCGGGGGCGACGGGCATCAGAACGGGATGCAGGGCATGCTCACCGGACAAACGTTGAACCCCGGCCCCTTCGAGGGTGGGAACGGCGAGACCGCCGGTTGGGCCAACGGGATCTCCGTCGATCAGCGGGTAGCACAAGTCATCGGAGGAGAGACTCCCTTTCGATCGCTCGAGCTGGGAGTGCAGACTGGGGGGAACGAGAACAACTGGAACCGCATGTCGCTGCTAGGGCCAGATCAGCCGGTTCCTCCTGAAAATAGCCCGTATGTCGCCTACGATCGCCTCTTTTCGGACTTTCACCTGACGCCCGATGAGGCCGCTCTCCGTGAAGCTCGCGACGGCGTGGTTCTCGATGCCGTGCAAGAGAATTTCCAGAGGTTGCGGTCGCGCGTCGGTCACGAAGACAAACAGCGCCTGGACCAACACATCACCGCGCTCGAAGAGATCGAGTCGCGACTCGGTAAGCGTCCCTCGGCAGCGCTCGACGCTTGCGAGCCGCCCGTGCTCGGCGGAGAGCAATCCGTGAACGAAAACGCGAACTTTCCTCTGGTGGGACAGTTGCAGATGGATCTCTTGGTGATGGCTCTAGCGTGTGATCAGACTCGAGTGGCGAGCCTCATGTGGAATCGTTCCGTCGGCCAGGCTCGTCACGAATGGGCGGACGCGGGGGCTCGCCCCCATCACGATTACTCTCACGATGGGGACGAGAACGCAGAAACCATTGAGTTTCTGACCCGCATCAACGTTTGGTACGCGGAGCAGTTTGCGTATCTCCTCGGCAAGCTCGACCAAATCCCCGAAGGTGAGGGGACCATGCTCGACAACACCGTCGTGTTTTGGTGCAACGAACTCGAACGCGGTAATTCACACTCGCGGCGTAACGCACACTATGTCGTAGCTGGCGGGGCGGGGTATTTCGACATGGGCCGATGCTTGAAGTTCGACTACGCCGAGGACGTAAACCACAACGACCTACTCCTCTCCCTTCTGCACGCCATGGGGATCGAAGACGAGAGCTTCGGGAATCCCGAGTGGTGTACGGGGCCGCTCGACGGGATGCTCGGCTGAGCCTTCGCTTCGTGACGTTCAGCGAACCACGGTCTGGCAGTTGACCGCGTTATCGGCGGGATCGCTGTTGTTCGAGGTGTTGCATTCAGCGACGTTGTTGGCGGGGTCCGCGACGCCCCAGATCGTAACGACTCGACTCGGGAACTCCGGGATTTCGATGACCGCTTGGTCACTTTCCCCCGCGGCGAGAGATTCGATGATTTCCTCGAAAATGAGCATCCCGCCCTGACTCGGGTCGCCAGCGTAGTACTGGATCAACACGTCCGAGGCGTCGAGCGTGCCCGCGTTCTCGATGGTTCGATCCACGCTTGCGCCGGGGCAGTCGGGGTTGGCTGCCCCCAGAGTCAGGACGAGATCGGCTTGCTCTTCGCCGGATTCCACGGCTTCGACTGCGTCGTTGTTGGCCTCGCGGCACTCTCGTTCGGTGCCGTCGGGGCTTTCGGGTGGGCTGTCGACGATGACACGGACCTCGGCGGGAAGGGACGACGAATCGTTGTTCGACTGCTCGAAGACGGTTGAGAGCACGATCGAGGCGCCAGGCTCCAAGCTTCCCGTCAGAGTGACGGTGAGGGGCTCTCCTTGGTCGTCCAAGAGTTGCTCCATGCCCGAGCCAAAATCACCCTCGAAACGCACGACGACGCCGGGCCCGACGCGCAGGTCACCGATGTTCTGGACTTGGAACGCGATGGTGATGGTGTCCGAGAGCACGCCGCACGCGGCGTCCGGTGATGAAATCGCGATGTCCGAGACGACCAGGTCGGGCGCAACGCCGAAGGATCGCGGTTGAGACCGGTAGGTGTTGTACGAGCGTCCGCCCAAGACGAGCCAGCTGGATGCCTCGCGCACGGGGATCCCGCCGCCCTCGGTCACGTTCGTGACGTGGTAGCTCTGCTCGTTCCAAACGCGTCGCGCGGACACCCAAGTATCAGTCGGATCGCCGAACACTCGAAGGCCGTTCGGCCCCTGAGGGGTGGCGCCGTCCTCGTTGCAGCGACCGCCCTGAGCCGTGTTGGAGCCGACGACGATTTCGGCGTTCCCGTCGTTGTCCACGTCCGCGACGACCGGCTGTTCGATCCCAGTTCGACTGCGGGAAATCTCCCGATAGAGGACTGCGCCGCTGACGCCATCGTACACGCGCAGGTAGCATTCGTCGTTGTAGACGACCTCCGCTGATCCGTCCCCGTTGAAGTCGAACACGCTCGACGACGTGGCTCTGCTGGAATCGTCGTCGCTGCCGCGACGCCAGCCGTTGTGGAGACAGACGCAAACGCCCGCTGTTCCGCATACGGCGTCGTCGCTGCAGTCGTCGTCATCCGTGCAAGCTCCACCAGGAGTACGAGGTTTGGCCACGTCCCCGATGTTGCCGGACGCTAGGAGGTTGGGGTTGTAGGTTGCCGGGTCGGAGTTGTCCCCAGTGGCCTCGGTGAGCGTGTCGGGCCAAGCGGGGCAATCCCCGACCACCGAAAAATCGTCGTTGCTCGTGGGCTCCTGTAGGTCCTCGACGATGTAAGCAAATTGGTGCGCAGTGGCGACTTCCATGAACCCGTCACCGTCGAAGTCGTCGACGTTGGGCGCCCCGCCGCGATCTCCGCCATCGAGCGCGCCGAGATTGCGACGGTCGATGAGGCTTCCATCCTGTCCATTGTAGATGACCAAATGTCCATCGGAGATGAGAATGACCTCGGGCATTTGGTCAGGTGGGTTGAGCGGTCCCGGAGCCGTATTCGGATCGGCGCCCCAGACGTCCGCAACTGCGCAGAACCCGTCGGCCGCATCTCCCGTGAGTCCAGCGAGTGCGGCCCCGTCCCACACGGTCTCGAGAGCGCCATTGCAGGGAGGGGTGCCACAGGTGGGGAGTGTGTCGGGCATGCGATACAAGGCGCTGCCGACGACGATCTCGTCTCCAGGAAGATCAGTGCGGATGTCAGCCGGACAGGCCATCTGACCGGTCCCTTCGTTGTCGCCTCGGTAGCCGATCGTGCCGCGCAGCCGGTGGGTGACGATGAGATCCCCGTCGTCGTCTCCGAGAACGTACACGTCCTGGCCGACGATGATTTCGGCGTAGCCCGCGTGGTCCAGATTGGCGATGGCGGCCGTCGGGCCGCTATTGCCTGAAAACGACGCCGCGAGCCTGTAGATTTGCTGACCCTTGTTGTCCAAGATGCGGAATCGATCGTCTTCCGTGATGACGACGATTTCCGGGACACCATCGTAGTCCAGATCGCCCACCGCAACGGGAGCACCGGAGTCGGCGTCCGCCATGGCGTCGGTGCAGTCCAAAAGCCCCTCGTACGGATCGCAAGAAGCCATCATCCCCTCGCACGGGTCGACATCCGGCTCCATCCAGAGCTCGTCGCCGCAGCGGGAAAAGTAGTCCTTTCCCTTGTCCGGGCCTCCGGCATGGATGGCGCGGACGACGCCGTCTTCCCAAGGATTGTCCCCCTGATGTCCCACGAAAATGATTTCGGGAAAATCGAGCTCGTTGATCAAGCCATCGCCGTTGTCGTCGTCGAGGTTGGCGACGATGGGAGTGTTGACTACGTGCGAACGACTTGGCCAAGGCGAGCCCTCGGCGTCTGGCTCGCTGCGGTCGTCACCTCCCCAGTGGATTTCGACCGCCGGTGGCACGTCTTCGAAAGGCGCTGGAGGGAGGGTGCAGGTCGGCTCGACGCCGGTGCCGACACATTTTCCGACCTCGCAAGCCGTGTAGGCCGGACAGTCCCAATCGCCCTCACAAGAACAGCCCGCCTCGCCATCGCTCGCGTCGACGCACATCGACGTGAAGAAGCTCGCGCTTCCGCAGACGAAAGCCGTCTCGACTCCGCTGCCGTCGCTGTCACAACGGACGACCGTGCTTTCGTCGTCGCAGGTCAGTGCACCCGGGGTGCACACGTCGTCTTCGCAGCGGCCCGACTCGGTGTCGCAGAATTCGTCCGGAGCACAGTCCACGGCGGATCCGCAGTCCTCCACACAAACGTGTCCCCCCATCTCGTGGGGCTCGCAGTGGGTTCCGTCGCCACAGTCGATGTCGGAGCAGCGGAGGTTTTCGCAAACGGCTTCGTCCCCGTCGACGACGCATTCCTGTCCCGGGCCACAACTGGTGGAGCCGCACGGGGTGGGCGTGAAGACGTCCCCGTCGCCATCGCCATCGCCGTCCCCGTCGCCGTCCCCGATGGGATCGATCTCGCCGGACCCGTTCCCCTCGCCCCCCATTCCCGTGGGCGCCCCGCCGCCCGAGCCGGAGCCCTCTCCGTCCGAGTCCGAGAGTTTGGGCGAACTCTGGCACGCCGACAGGAGAAGCCACGCGAAACCAAACAAGAAAGGAGTGCCGAAGAGTCGAGGGGTGCCATCCGTCTTCATCGAGACGATTATGAGCAAAGAAGGTTCACATGGTGAGTCATGTTGCGTCGTTTGATGCAATGAAGTGTTCACATGTGCGCTACCGGACGACAGGTGCGCGCAGCGTCGGAGAGGGGCGACCAGGGAAGCCGAATCGTTCCTTTTGGCGATGGCGTTTCAAAAAAACCAGCATCGGGCTAAAAACGGGAGATGAGCAGGAAAAACTCTGGCAGGAAGTCCGGGTTCCGTGACTTGGCGCGACGATCCATTTGGAGGCTGTGGGTCGTACTGACGCTGCTCGCATGCAGTTCGGGCGCCTTCGCTCAGGAAGTGACCATTACCGAAAAGGCGCGCACCCACTTCAAGGCGGGAGTCAATCTGCTTCAGGATCCGGCCGGTCCCCGGTACGACGAGGCGTATCACCAGTTCAAGGCGGCGTATGCCGAATCTCCTTCGTGGAAAATTCTCGGCAACCTAGGGCTCGCTGCGATGCACCTGGAACGCTATGGGGAGGCCATCGACGCGTTCAAGGCTTATCTCGAGCAGGGGGCGGAGGAGCTCTCCGACCAAGAGAGGGAACAGTACCAACGCGATCTCGAAACCCTCGAGGCTAGCGTCGCGACGGTGACGATCACAGCTCCGCCAAAAGCGGAGATCTCCGACCTCCGGAGTTCCAATCGAGGCGCTGACGTCCGCAACTACTATGTCGTGCCGGAGTCGGGGGTGTTGTCGATCGGCGTTCGCCCGGGACAGCACGTCGTGACCGCCACGATCGATGGACAAGAAGCCGGGAAATGGTCCGTTGTCATCGAGTCTTCTGCATCGAAGGAGCACACGTTCTCCAAGAAAAGCTCTACCGAGACCGCGGGTGTGGAGCCGGCGGCGTCGGCACAAAGTAAGCCCAACCGAGTTCCCGCCTACGTGGCGCTTGGAATTGGCGCCGTCGGGATCGGCGTCGGAACCGCCTTCGTCCTGGTGCGTGGGGGGCACAACAAGAAGGCTGGCGACGAGTACGATGCGTGTGTGGATAGTGGGACCTGCGGATCGACCGAGCAGGAGTCGATAGAAGGCTGGGACGAGAAAGCGGCAACTGCTGGAACGATCTCGCTCATTTCCTACGGGGTGGGCGTGGCGGGCATCGGTACGGGAATCGCGCTTTTGCTCATTGGTGCCGACTCCGGAGAGCGGCCTCTCGAAGCCAAGGTGGGCCGCGTGGCGGTCTCCCCGTTCGCGAGCGCGCAGCACGTCGGACTCATTGGGACTTTCTGAGCTGGGGACGAAAGGGTTTGCGAAAATGAAGCTGAAACGGACGATCTTTGTACTCCTCGGACTTGGGCTCACGGTCACGCACTGTGGTGTCAAAGAGCGAGATTTTTCCGCGTTTGGTGATGGCGACAGCGATCTAGGCGGGGCCAACGGCGACGGCGATGGCGATGGCGATGGCGACGGCGACGGCGACGGCGACGGCGATGGCGACGGCGACGGTGACCTCGGTGGTGGTGGTGGAGA
This sequence comes from uncultured Polyangiaceae bacterium, assembly GCA_965652275.1. Classification (GTDB taxonomy): domain Bacteria; phylum Myxococcota_A; class Polyangia; order Polyangiales; family Polyangiaceae; genus NIC37A-2. The sequence continues at coordinate 63,986 of CBFGUR010000027.1, forward strand.
GCCGAACGGCTCGGGGGGACAGTCCAATGGCACCGGCGGCGACATTGTCGTGCCTGTCGATTGCAGCGAGGACGATTGCCCCGAAGCGCTTCCCTTTTGTGATGCCATGACCCAGATGTGTCGCGGCTGCGACACGGACGATGAGTGCGTCGGGCTCGATGCGGCGACCCCCCACTGTGTTGCCACGACCTGCGTCGCCTGTATCGCGGACGATGAGTGTGACGCGAGTGCTCCCGTTTGCGGCGACGACGGATCGTGTCGGAGTTGCGAAAGCGACGACGAGTGTGGAAGCCTGGCGTGTTCCAACGACGGGACGTGCGTCCCGGAGGACAGCTCCGTCTATGTGTTGGCGCAAACCGGACTGACGGGTACGTGCGGAACGAAGGAGGCTCCTTGTCGCTTTCTCGATGACGGAGCCGCGCTGCTCACGGCGCAACGACCCAACCTCGTCCTCGTCCCGACTCCACAGTCCTTCACCAACTACAACCTGACCCTTCCGGCGGGATTCGACGTGACAGTGTATGGAAACGACGTCCGGATCAACACATCGGCGAGTCCTTTGGTGTCCACGACGGGCGGAAACGTCACCTTGAAGAACGTACGGCTCGAGGGGTTCGATAGCGAGATGCAGACTCTCGTGTCGTGCACGAGCGGCTCGATCACCGTGCGAGACTCGCATTTCTCACACTCTGGCGCAGCGCTTCACGCAGTCGATTGTCAGGTAGATATCTCCACGTCGACTTTCGAATGGTTGAGTAATGGTGTGGGTACCTCGTGCAGTGGCGACCCGTGCACGGTCGGGTTCCAAGTCGAGCGAAGCTTGTTCTCCCAAATCCCTGGTGGAGCAATCAGCACGCACGCGGAGGGTGGGCGTATTTTGAACAACATCTTTTCGAACATTGGGAAACAAGCCTACGGTCGAGGTGTCGAGATCCGGGCCGACAGCACGTACGTCGGGTTCAACACGTTCTATCGGAGTGGCAATTGCACCTACACTGGGCTGGTGTGTTGTTTAGCCGACGGCATCGTCGTGACGAGCAACATCACGGTCGAAAATACCCTCGACGATGATCCGGAGGGCAATTGCTATGACCAGGTCTACTATTCTTGTGACAGCGTGAACTACGCCTACTCCGAGGCCCCCGTGCCCGGCGGGACGGGGAATCAGTGGGGTGACCCGATGTTGGTGGATCCGGCAAATGGTGACTTCAACTTGATGAGTGGCTCCGATGCCATCGACGCGGGAGATCCGAACGACGCTCCCATGGTAGACTTCTACGGTAACCCGCGGGACGTGGGCGACGGTCCCGATGTCGGCGCGATCGAATTTCAGTAGCGGTCCGGACCTCGCCCCACGGCGCTAGCGCGGCGCGAGGGCGTTGTCGTCGTCTTCGTCGTCGTAGATGCCGCCCGCGGACTGCGTGGAGGCTGGGTCTTCGGATTCCTCGCGTTCGTTCTGGATCTTCGGATCCAGGGGGGCGAAGAGGTCGCTCACGTCCTCGGCGCTCAGGGACGAGATGGACCCCGTGTTGCCGAGGATGGTGTCGGCAAGGTGCCGCTTGCGGGCCTGGAGGGCCATCATCCGTTCCTCCACGCTCGAGCTGGCGATGAGGTTGTAGACGAACACGGGCCGTTTTTGACCGATGCGGTAGGCGCGGTCCGTCGCCTGCATCTGCGCGGCGGCGTTCCACCACGGATCGTAGTGGATGACCGTGTCGGCCGACACGAGATTGAGGCCGGTGCCGCCCGCCTTGAGGCTGATGAGGAAGACGTCCGCCTTGCCCTTTTCGAATTGGTCAACGAGGTCTTGTCGGTCTTTCGACGCCCCTGTGAGGCACAGGGATGGCAGCCCACGCTCCTCGAGCCCCTTTTCTAGGAGGGCCAGCATCTGCGCGAACTGGGAAAACACGAGCACGCGCCGCCCGGCGGAAAGCTGAGCGTCGAGCAGTTCGAAGAAGAGCTCGTACTTGGCGCTCTTCTTCACGTCCCGGGCGGACTGAACCGGGACGAGCCGCGGATCGCAACAAACCTGGCGGAGTTTCATCAACGCGTCGAGGATGGTCACGGCCGATCCGCCGATGCCCTTGCGTTTGATCGCGCTGCGGACGTCCTCGTCCGCGGCCAGTCGGATCGATTCGTAGAGGTCCCGTTGATCTCCCGTGAGATCGACCGAGCGCACCAGCTCGGTCTTCGGGGGGAGATCCTTGGCGACGCTTTCCTTGAGACGGCGGAGGATGAACGGTGCGACTCGGCTGCGCACGATCTCGAGACGCTCCTCGTCGCCTTGCTTTTCGATGGGGTCGCGGAAGTTCTTCTGGAATTCACCCTTGCGGCCCAAAAGCCCCGGATGAGTGAATTCGAACAGAGACCAGAGCTCGCCGAGGTTGTTTTCGACCGGGGTGCCCGTGAGGGCCAACCTATGGCGAGCCGAAAGAGCGCGCACGGACGTGCTCGCTAAGCTACGCTCGTTCTTGATGGCCTGAGCCTCGTCCAGGATGACGTAGTGGAACTCGCGGTCGGTGAGGGGCGTCAGGTCCCGAACGAGGACTGGATAACTCGTGATGATGACCTCGGCCTTGGAGAACTCGGGGACGAGGCGGTGGCGCCTGGGGCCGGTGTAACACAGCACACGAAGGTGCGGCGCGAACTTTCTGATTTCGCGCTCCCAATTGAAGACGAGGCTCGTGGGCGTGACGATGAGGGACGGGATGTCCATGCGGCGCGCTTCCTTTTCGCGCGCCAAGAGGGCGATCGTTTGGAGGGTCTTGCCGAGACCCATGTCGTCGGCGAGCACGCCGCCCACACCCGCGTCGCGCTTGTGTTCCAGCCACATCAGGCCCTCGTGCTGGTACGGGCGCAGCGTCGCGCGGAGTGAGGAGGGCGGTGGAGTCCAGGCCGGCGGCATGCGGATGGAGCGCGCTTGCTCCAGCCAGTCTTCCCCCGAAAGCCAGTTGAGCTGCGGGCCCGTTTCACCGAAGGCGAGGTTGATGTCCTCGAGCTCGGCGACCCGTGCCATGGGAAGGGGCAGCTCCTCACGCAGCTTGCCGTCAGGGGGATAAAGGTCGGCCAGGACCGCCAAGATGCGCTCCAAGCGCTGCCAGGGAACGACGACGTAGCGACCGTCGCCGAGCGGCACCGCGCGGAACTTCGCCGGGCAGTTGGCGAGGGATTCCATGGTCGTCCCCTCGGAGCACTCTTCGAGAAGCTCGAGGAGGGATGGGACGAGATTGTAAGGACGTCCGTTGATCTCGATTCCGAGTTCGACGTTGAACCAATCCAGCTTCTCGTCAGGTTCGACGGAGCCGTACCAGGAGGTCTGAGGCGAGAGGGTGGGGAAGGGGAACGAATCGTCTACCTCGACGCGGAATCCGTGACGCTCGAGCTCGCCCACCGCATGTCCGGCGAAGGAGCAACCCACGTGCACCTCGCTTGCGAGGGCAATCATGTAGTTGGCCTTCGAATCGTAGTCGGGGAGCAGGCCGTCCACGTGCTCGAGTTCGACGGCGCCGAAGCTTTCGAGGAGCCTCGCGCAGCGTGCTTCGGTGTCCAGATCGCGTTCGACTTCGCTGGCCATGAGATCGAGTTCGAACTCGTTTTCTCCGGCCATCACGATCTCGCCGCCGTAGTCGAAGTAGAATGTCGCCACCGCCGCGCGCACCTCTCGCTCGCCGTCTTCGTCCTCCAGGAGGACCGTTTCACCGAAGAGCTTGAGATGGGGTGTCATGACTAGGGCGCTCCGCGCGCTCGACCTGACGGACGAGTCGGGCCTGTCCCCCTCGACAGGCAGCGTTTCAGCTACTGAACGCCGGTCCACCCGGGGTCTAAAGCAGACATTTCGAGGCATTTTTACCCTTGATCTTCCCGAAAAGGTTCTGGTCGAGTGTTCAGACCCGGGGTCTGGCCCCGATTTGTGCCGGATTTCGAGGAGGTGGGACGAAATGGACGTGGTGGCGTGCCAGAGGGGGGCCCATGAAGTCGTGGATTGGCGCGACGCGCGGCGCTTTCGTGGCAATTGACGCCCATGCGCCTTTCTTCATCAGTCCACATCGTTTCTGTTTTTGTTGCCGCTCTGTCTCTCGAGGGGCTCGTCGCCTGTTCGCCCGCGGGTTCTGAAGGGGACGATACCGACTCGAGTTCCGGTGGTGCCGCCGTTGGGACGGGGGGACAAGGCGGGACCGGCGGTGTGGATTCAGGCGCAGGAGGAGCGGATGCCGGGAGCGGAGGGACCCTCGGAACTGGAGGGGATACGGCGGTCACCGGTGGAGCCGGCAGCGGTGGCGCCGGGACGGGGGGCTCGGGGAGCGGCGGCGACGTCGGCACGGGCGGAGGAACCGGAGGCGACGGGGCTGGGACGTTCTGCCGTTCATTCGCTAACGGCTCGGGCACCACGCAGCCCTGCTACGTTGGAAACGGTGGTGTGGCGTACTGCATCTCGGATGATGGATCGACGACCCCCCTCTCGGGGCTCACGGGAACCGCGGTGAACGTGACGGGACAGAACTTCACGACCGCGGCTTGCGCGATCGACGACTCGGGGGCCGTTTATTGTGCGCAGTACGCTCAAGTCGGAACCCAGGCTCCGTGGATCGCGAGCGGAGCGACGCAGGTGTCGGGATCCCTGAACGGGCAATGCGCAATCGTGAGCGGAGCGATCCAATGCAGCGGAGTCACGATCGATGCGCCGGTGCTGCCCTCCGGGACGCCTTCCCAGATTGCCTGCTACTACCATGGCTGTTGCGCGATCAGCGACGGCGGACAGATGTCGTGCTGGGGCGACACGACGATGTACGGCGGTACCACCGACTCGGACGTGATGCAGCCCACGGTACCAGATGGCAAGAAGGTGATCGGACTCGGCCCAGGGCAGGATCACGGGTGCGCGCTGCTCGAGGGAGGCCAAGTCCAATGCTGGGGCGCCGACTGGAATGCGCAGCTCAATGGGCTTGGACAAAACACCACCACAGGGCAGACGTTGGTCGCTTCGGGAGCCATCGCAGTCGCGGCGGGTCAGTTTCACACCTGTATCGCGATGAGCGATGGAACGGTGCAATGCGTCTCGTCGGGACAGACCGAGGGAGCCGGGCTCGACATGGGCACGCTGACCCCGGTAAGCGGAGTGACGGACGCAATCGCGCTCACCGCTGGCAAGCACTACACGTGTGCCCTCACCAGCACCGGGACGATTCAATGTTGGGGTCGCATCGGGGGCGGTGCGACGCCGATCGACGTCGTGGGTCCCCCGGCGGCTTCTTGCAATTGAGAGAACGGCCCGACGGTCTGGCTGGGGGGGCGAGCGTTGAAGGCTCGGCGCCAGTCACTCGTGTCGAAGTCGTCAGGAGACGACTTTTCTGCGGACTCTTCGGAGTGCTCCGCCGAGGGAGACCAAGAGGAGAAGCCATGCGTGGTGGGCCCACGGCGAACGGCCGCGTCCTAGGGTCGTGCAGGTGCAGCCCTCGCTAGGTTCGGTGTCCGCTTGTGCATCCGAGGGCGTGCCTCCGCCGGCACCAGGGGATCCGAGCCCTCCCGAGCCAGCAGAAGCAATCCCCCCAGCGCCATCGCCGCCGCCCGCTGCACTGGACCCACCGCCAGTGGCAGCCGCTCCACCCGTGCCGTCCGAGCCATCCGGTGCGCCGCCCGTTCCCATCGGAGCGCCACCGCCCGAGCCTCCATCAGGAGGGGGAACGGCGTCGCCCAGTCTCAAAGCGAGCTGAGCTTCGTAGAGGTTCGCGGGCTCGGGGATGGAGCCGACGTCCACGACCAAGCTGCCACTCGCCCCGGAATCCGGTACGCCCCACGCCGCAAAGTGGGGATCACTCGGATCCGTCGGCATCACTGGAGCACCCTGAACGCCGACCAGAGCCCCCATCGGAAACTGGGTCGGGTGCAGGACCCAGATCCCTTGCATCTCGGGAGCGCGATCCGTGCCGAAGATGTCCACGTTCCAGTGAACCGCGCGCGCGCCCGAGAAAGGTCCCGCATCACCGGAGCCCCCCGGATCGGCCGGTCCCGCCGCGCCGGCTGCGTCGTTGGCCATCTCGATCTCCGTGCGAATGAAATCGAAGGGCAGCAGCCGATGACTGTCGAAGGTGCCGCGCTCCATGTACCCACGACTGAAGACATTCCCGGCGCTGAAGCCCTCCGTGTTGATGCCGTGCCAGACGTTGCTGGGGCCTTCCACGGCGAAGTCTTCGAACAGGCAGTCGACCGTCCCGACTCGAGTCGCGATCGAGTGGTGCTGAGGCGCCGAACCCGTGATCTCGAGGCCGCTCACCGTGACGCCCTTCACTGCCGAAGTGATGAGTCCGTTTTCCGTGTTTTCGATGGCGACGTTGCGGATCCAGAGATTGTACCCACGGTTGACGTAGATCCCGTTGTGGCCGTCGTATTGGTTGTGGCCCGCTTGGGACGAAGGGGCTCGAGCCACGACGCGCAGGTCCTCGATTCCGCTTTCGGTGATCACCGACCCGAATTTGTCGATTTTCACCTCCCACGCGACGATGATGTCGGTGCGGAGCGGCTCCTTGAACGTCACGGCGTTTCCATCGATGGATGCGACGCGGACGGGGAACTCGACGCGCTCGAACTGGGACGATCTCATCCAATCGGCGCCTGCCCAGTCGAAGTCTTCGACCGTCTCCGGGTCGCCGTAGACATGCTTGGCGAACGAATCGTCGTCATCGGAGTCGCCTGGCATCGCAAAACTCAAGAGCACCATCTGTCCCGGCATGAGCTCCGCGGCCGAGTCCACCTGAACCGAGAAATCTCCTCGAAGGGCCGTGCCCACCACCTGGGCCACCGTCTCTGTGTCGCGCCAGCGTTCGTAGCCCTGAAATCCGCCCGGAACGACCAGATCGCCCGATGCGTCGAAAGTATCGTCGGGAGACACCCAAAGCAGCCCTCCCGACCACGACCACGCCGAAGAACCGCTTCCCAGAGGTCCGACGACTTGCTCGAGGGAGTTTTGGAAATCCAAGAAGGTCGCGTCCGGACCAGCCCCTCGAAGCACCACGCCGTCGCGATTGAGGTGAATCAGACCTTGGATGCGGTAGTGGCCACCTGGGAGAAACACCACGCCGCCTCCGGCATCACCCGCCGCAGTGACGGCGCTCTGGATTGCCTCCGTCGCGTCGCTCGCGCCGGTGTTGTCGGCCGAAAACGGCGCCTCAGTGACGTCGAAGATGGGCCCGGTGATTTCCGGGAGGGGAACCTCACCGTAGCCGTATCCGGCGTAGGAATTGTTGGGGACGTTCGGATGGGTGTTCGGCTGAGCTGCGTACTGCTCCCAGAGGTCCTGAGAAGTGTCTTGGGCGTGCGTGAGGCAGGCAAAAAGGAACAGCGCCGAGCCGATGCCCAGCTGAGGAGTTCGACGGAAGGAGGGTCCCATGCATTCGAGAGCAGGGGCGGCCAGCGAATCGGCTCAGGTTTCTACCAAGTCGAGCTCACGGCGTGCTCGGTTTGGGAAAGCCCAATAGCGAAAATAGCTGCAAATTTACGACAGCCACGGTTTCGACGGGCTGGGACTCGGCCACGATCGAACGCAGCTCGCGGAAATAGGCGCGCTGCAGGTCCTGGAGGCGCTCCAGGTCTTTGCTCGAGACGCCGAAGAGATTGTAGGAGAAGACTCCCGGCGCGTCGGCTTCGAAACGCTCGCGTCCCACGCCGAACCACCAGGTCTTCAGAGCCTTGGCGGCCTTCGGATCGCTTCTGGTGTCGATGGTCTGAGTCGAGGCGACGTGCCACTTGTCGTCTCTCCACTCGATTTGACCCGTGCTCGACAGAAGCGTGAGGGCTTCCGATTCCACGGCTTCCGGCAGCCCCAAGCGTGCTGCGATCCACCCGGGCTCATGGCGCGGCAGGTGAGCGTACTGCTCGAGTTCCAGGGCGCGCAGGATCGCGTGGGACCACGGCATCTCATAGGCCGCGCGGCGCGCCTGTTGGAGTCGCGCCCAAGCGTCGCTCAAGCTCGGGAGCGTGATGGGGTCGACGAACTGAGCGATGAAGTCCAGAAGGCGCAGGGACATGACCTCGATGGCTTGTAGGAAGTCCGGCAGTCTCGGCTCGGCCTCTCCGCTGAGCCATCGAGCGAGAGCAAATCGACTGCACCGAAGAGCGGTGGCGGTCTCGACGAGGGTGCGCGACCCCTTCAAGTCGTCGAGCAGAGCCGCAGCTCCATCCCGCGTATCCGGCGGCGAATGGTCGAGCCATCGCGGACGCGCCCGATAGAAGCCGCTGATCGCTTCATCGGGGTCGACACCGACCTTCCGCGCCAACCGAAAGAACCCTGCGCCGGTGGGTGCGCCCTTCTGGGCCTCCCACGTGTAGACGACGTTGGTTTTGTAACCGAGTCTCCTCGAGAGAGCCGTTTGTGAACGTTTTCCGCGCATTTTGCGAATCAGTTCGGCCGCGACGCGCTCGTAGTCGAAGCTCTGAGGGGGCTGCATTCATGGACTATCGCACATTTGTGAGCTCATGAGGGAGACGATATGTGCGATACGACCATAGACGGCAAGCCGCCGGGCCCCCATATTGGCACCATGACCGCCAGATGGAGAGGCTTTGCTCGGGGACGAAGGACGCGCGGATGCTCGCGACGCCGCTTTTCGGGCGCGACTGCGCTGTTGGGACTCGCCGTGGTGTCGTTGGGTTGCGAGAGCGGCGACAGCGGCCCGCAGATGGAAGGGGGCCAGACCGGTGACGAGTACGACCAGCTCTATCGGAGTCTCACCGGTGACACGGAGCGCCGCGACATCGAGGGCCCGGCCGCCGGATCGGCAAGTGAAGAGCTCGCCGACTTTGCGTGGTCGTTCTACGTGCACGCCGGGGACCGGACGGAGAACTTCGTCTACTCGCCGTACAGCATCACAACTGCCGCCTCGATGCTCTATGCGGGCGCGGCCGGCAACACCCAGGCGGAGATGACCGAGGTGTTTCGCTTTGGGCCCGAAGGAGACGAGTTCCATCAAGCGCGCAACGACTTGATGCAGTACCTGGCCGCACGCAACGTCGAGGCGACCGAGGATAGAAACGCGCAAAGTCTCCTGGTGACCAATGATTTTTGGATGGCGGAGCGACTCCCGCCCGAGGACGCCTTCCTGAACACCTTGAGTACCTACTACGGTGCTCCGGTACACGTGTTCGAGGTCGGGTCCGATGCGTTGCGGCGGGAGATCAATGCAAAGATCTCCGAGGACACCAAGTCGCTCATCCCCGAGCTCCTGCCCGAGGACTCGATTCGCGAAGATACGGTCTTCGTCCTGACCAATGCGCTGTATTTCAAGGCGCGCTGGCTGTGGGAGTTCAACGCGGACCTGACCGAGCCCGCGGACTTCACGGGTGTGGATGGTGAGACCGGACAGGTGCAGATGATGCACGTGCGAGATTACGAATGGGGTTACGCCAGCGTGGACGGGGTCGAGGTGGTCTCGATGGCGTACTCGGGGCGCGAGCTCGAGTTCGTCGCGATGATGCCGCCCGAGGGCGAGTTCGAGAGCTTCTCAGCCGGCCTCGACGCCGCGTCCGTGGCGGGTCTCACCAGCGATCTTCCGAGCACCAACCTGGAGCTTGGCTTCCCGAGGCTCGAAATCGAAACCGAAGTGCCGCTGACGGATGAACTCGAGGCGGCGGGGATGACCGATGCTTTTGATGAAGCCGCCGCGGATTTCAGCTCGCTGTCGTTGAAGCATACTTGGCTCAATGCGGCCTATCACAAGACGAAGATCGTCGTGAACGAGGAGGGCACCGAAGCCGCCGCGGCGACCGCCTTCGTCGGTGTGGACGAGAGCGCCCCGCCCGAGCCCATCGCAGTGACTTTCGATCGTCCGTTCGTTTACTTCATCCGCGACATCGAGACCGGGGCGGTGCTCTTCGTCGGGCACTTCGTCGAGCCCTGAGGCACATCGACTGAAAACCAAGAAAAAGTCCGGACCGAAAGTCCGGACTTTTTCGTTCATTCCGCTGGTGGATAGGACGTGGCGCGGGAAAACGCGCCGTGTTGGGGCTTGTAGACTTCCTTGTAGTCTTCGTGAGACAGCTCGACCATTCGCTGAGCTTCCTCGACTCCGTAGATTTCGGCGATCTCGGTGGGGCTCGTCTTGCCCGGGCCCTGCTTGTAGGTGAGGAAGTAGTGGCGCAGGCGGTCGACGAAGTTGCGCGGACAGTCACCGATGTCCTGCCACGTCCCGAACGCGGGGTCTTGTTTCATGACGGCGATGAGTTTGTCGTCCGCCTCGTTGTGGTCGATCATGCGGAGACCGCCGATGACGCGCGCGGTCAGGAGAATGTTGCCGTGCGGGATGGGGCGTTCGGACACGACACAGATGTCGATGGGGTCGCCGTCGCCGACGATGCCGCGTTGTCCCGTCACCTCCATGCAGCGTTCGGCGACGCGATCGGCGCAGAGAGTCTGTGGCACGAGGCCGTAGGGGAAGGGGCAGGTGTTGGAGTAGAGCTGGGGACGGTCGATCTTCAGAAGGCCGGAGTCCTTGTCGAGCTCGTACTTCACCGTGTCGGTCGGCACGACCTCGATGAATGCGTTCACGCGGACGGGCGCTTCGAGACCGATCGCCACGCCGTGCCAGGGATGCGCCTGGAACAGGTGCGTTTGGTACAGGCCTCCGATCACGCTGCGGATGGATCCGTTGAACGGAGAGCTACTTGGGGGCGGTTCCTTGTCAGACATGGGGATTCTTTCGCGCGCGGAATGTGGAGCCATTGGTGGCCCAGTTCAAGATGAATTTAGAGCAAATATCGCGCCAACTGGGCGACCGACTGCGAACCTGATGCCGCAGCTACCCACCGGTTAGGAGCTGGAAACTCAGGGGTAACAAGAGCGCTCCGTCGACCCACCATGACACCAAACGGCGTGAGGTGCGGAAATGCAGGAGTTCGGTGAAGACCAGGAGCGCGGCACCGAGCCCGACGAGCCCCAGCCCACCTGCGCCGGCTCTTTCGTGCCACACGTAGACGAGGGATGCGCCCACGCCGGTGAGCGCGAGGAGGCGGGCGCAGCGGCGTGTCATCGAAAGGCCCCAGCGCGCGGGCAGAGTGGGGACGAAAGAGCGCGTGTCCTCTCCGACGTCGGGAATGTCGAAGAGCAGTGCGTTGGCGGTGCAGTAGAGCGAGGCGATGATGGTGAGGAGGAGCGCCATCGCCATCGAAGGGGGCGCTCCGTGCGCCCAGATGGGCACCCAGACCGTTGCGATCCCGACGGCGCATCCCACGAAGGGCGCCTTGAGGTAGGGGAGCGACTTCAATCGGAAGGTGCGTCGAGCTCGCCCCGAGGAGCGACGTCGCAGGGTGAGGGGAAGGGCGTACAGGCTGCACGCGAAAGCGCCCAAACTCGTGAGAACGAGCGCGCGGACCGAAAGCCGAAAGGCCAGCGTGAACAGCGCGAAGACGGAAAGTGCCGTCACGCCGAGGTGAAGAAGGCGCCGCCTGGCAGCGGCGCCGGGATCGGACGAGGTGCCGCGCTCGGGTGCATCGAGGGTCCCGTCGAGATTGTACAGAGCGAGGGTCGAGAAAAAGACGACGCCGAGCGCTCTCCACGTCATTTCGTCCAGGGGGATGCCGAGCGAGCGTGCGGAAAAGGAGGCGAGTCCGAAGACGCAAGTCGCCACCCACAGGCGTAGCTCCAGGCCCCAGTCGAAGATGGTTGCAGGTGCGCGAGGATCACTTCGCGTCGCCGCGGGAGCGAAGTGGGACAGCGACTTTTGCAAACCGTTCACTGGGGCCGTGTCTTTTCGAAGCAGATGGTTTCCAAAAGCGGAAGTCCAACAGCGCGTGTGCACACTCGTTTGGTCAAAGTCAGCTCGGGCGCGGCGCTCTCGGCGAGTTTGGGATAGTCGTAAAGTTCGTGCCAGGGGTTTTTGGTCAGAACGAGGAAGAGGAGCTGAGGTAGAAGGTAGTAGAGACGCTGAACGCCGCGGAAAAACAGCCCTCCGGTGGGCGCGCGAAAATCGACGACGTACAGCATCCCGCCGGGCGAAAGGCGTGCGCTGAGAGCAGAAAGCGCGACCAGGACGCGGCGTGAATCGAACACATTCAGGAAATATGGAGCGACGATGACGTCGAACGTCGCGCTGAGAGTGAGTGCGTCCGCACCCACGTAGGTTGCCGGCAGCTGAGCCGATTCCAGACGGGAGCGCGCCCTTTGGAGCATCCTTTCGCTCGTGTCACAGATGGTCACCTGCGCGCCCAGGGCGGCGGCGTCGACGCATTCTCTTCCCGTACCGGCGCCCACGTAGAGCACGCGCTGCCCCGGGTGGAGGAATTTCAAGTGCTCTTTTTTGGAGCGAGCGATGGCGCCTGCGGAGTAGAGCGCGCCGAGGAGATCGTACAAGGGCGCGACCCGGTCGTAGCTCGTGCTCATGCGGTGGTCCCCCCATCCGCCGCCCGGCGGATCAGGGGGGACGGACCGCGAGACGCGGTCCAGGGGGGGGCCATTCCCATCCTCAAGGGTAACACGAGAGTACGTTTCATTTCGGTACGTGAAGATCGACGAAGAGGCGCACTTGGCGTTTCAGTTGCCGATCGGAGTCGAGGCTTTTCTCTCCCAAGATGACGATCTGTGCGCTGCCGAGGAAAGCGCTGTAAACGGCGATCGCTCGTCGCCGCGCCTCACCCTTGACAAACCCAAGCTGAACGTAGAGTTCGGTGACGTAAGACAGACGCCGCTTTTGTACTCGACGATAGGTGGCCTCGACGGCGGCCTCACCGGTCAGGGCCGTCGCTCCGATCGCGGCTTCGGCGCGCAAGTAGTCGAGGCGATCCCAAGCTTCCTCGAACAGGGTACGGAGGCGCTCCTGGGGGGACGGAAGGAGACTGAGTCGCCAGATGACCGCCTCGGTGCCCGCTCTCTCCCAGAGCTCGAGAGCGGCTTCGACCAAGGCGGCGCGGCTCTCGAAGTGCCAATAGAAGCTCCCCTTGGTGACCCCGAGACGCCGCGCCAGGGGTTCGACGGCCACCGCCCGGTAGCCTCCTTCGCCCCAGGCCATCAGCGCTGCTTCCGCCCAGTTTTCCGGCGTCAGATCTGCTTTTTGCTCCGCCACGGCGGAAACATACGCCACCGTATGGACCATACGCTACCGTATGGTAGTGTCGGAATCATGGAAAACGACGTTTCTCGTCCTCACGCCGCCGCTCCCCGCCGTTGGGCGGGCACGGCGCTCCTCGTCATCGCCACCATTCACACTGCCTTCGGTGTTCTCGCCGGTTTGCGCATCTTGCCCGATCCGGAGATGCAGCGTCTGGCTGGTGACCGCGCGCCGCTCCTCGAGCTAACGCCTGGTTTCGGGGTGCTTTCCGAAGTCCAGCCGCTGCCTCTTTTGATGTTCTGGTTCTTGTTCTTCGGATTCGCTCTCTATCCCCTCGGTTTCCTCGTGCGGCACCTCGAGCGCAAGGGCGAACGCGTTCCTTATTTCGTGGGCCTGCAGCTCCTCGCTCTGGGGATCGGAGGAGGGATCATGTTGCCGGCGTCGGGGTTTTGGACCGTGCTGGTTCCGGCCTACAACATCCTCAGGGGTCAGAGGGGTTCGGCGTCGAAGAACCCGAAGCCGATCCTGAACTCCCGGGTGCGCGCGTCGTAGGTCAGCAGCGTTTCGGCGTATCCGTTGTAGTACTGAGCCAGGAGGTACGGCATGAAGCGCCATCCGCTCGGACGGGGCAGTCGATAAGCGCCTTCCCACAGGACCGAGGCGTGACCGGCCGTCCCCACCTGAAGGGCAACTGACGATTCGAAGCTTCCCGCCGGGGGTGCGTCCGCCGGAGATTCGCTGAAGACTCCGCTCTTCAACGTCAGGCGAAGGCGTCCGTAGCCGACGTATTCGACGAGATCCGGGTTTTCCGTCGGATGAAAGGGCGGCGTCCAGGCGCTCAGCTCCGCCGCGGCGTGGGGAGCTCGACCGAAGGGACCGCGGCGCTGGGCCAGGGAGCACCCCGCGCGCATGCGACCCACGGCCCAGTTGACGGCCCGGGTTTCCGGCTTGCGCCGCCCATTGGACGAATGCTGGAGCCCGCCTTGCAGTGCGTAGATGCGGCACCCAGAGTCGAGCGGGCCCGCAAAGCTGCGCAGGTAGAAGATCTCGGGGGTGAAGTTGATGTCCTTCATCGCGACGAGTCGGCGATGTCGTACGCGTCCCAGATCGCGAGCTGGGTGTAGCCGAAGAAGATGCCTTCTCGGGGCGCGTAGGGCTCGCCAGTGTCGCTTGCTTCGTCATCGAAAGGCCAGACTGCGTACTTGATGCTGAACTGGAACTTGACCGAATCGGTCGCATCCAAAGATGAAACGAAGTAGCTCCGCTCGTAAAACGACAAAAGCCGCGGGCCCTCCGGCGATTCTGCTGAGGCATCATGAACAACACACAGGAGCGCGACGCAGCAGGCCAGGGCGAACGACCAAGCGGGTCGTCGCTCTACGTTAGCTCTCTCGACCATCCCTTCCGGGTCTGACTCGTTAGGACACCATGAGCAACCGACGCCGCCTTTGGCCCGGCGGATGAGTCGCGCTCTGCCAAGGTCACCGGGGCGGGGCGGAGCCTGGCCGGAGGGCGGCGGGTAGAGAGGACGACAGGACGGGGTGCCTGGGCGGAGTCGGTGGGCAGGACGCCAGGGCGGCCGAAATTCCGTGCAGTGGCACTGTTTCGGGCTCGTGTCTCGGCCAAGCGCAGGTTCTGCGTTCTCCTGTTGATTGCACAGGGCGCCTATGTCAGAGATCGAGACTGGCTGCGCTCAATTCCCTACACGAAACGACATCTCATGAAATCTCCTTTCCGAATCCTTCGGCCGCTCCCCGTGGCGGCCCTCCTCTCGTGCTTCCTCGGTATGGTTGCTTGCGGTGGTGGTGGCGACGGCGACGACCCCAGCGAAGAAGGGGACGGTGATGGTGATGGCGACGGCGACGGTGATGGCGACGGCGACGGCGACGGCGATGGTGATGGCGACGGCGACGGCGACGCCACTGGCGGCTCGGCCGGCGACGGAGATGGTGACGGCACTGGCGGCTCGATGGGCGGCGGTGACGGAGGATGCGCCCACGTGCTCGATCTTGCGATCGTGGGGCAGGGGACCGTGGATGTTTCTCCCGACAAGGCCGAGTACGGATGTGACGAAGAGGTCACGCTGACGGCGTCCCCCGCCGAAAACTACGACTTTCTCGGCTACAGCGGCGACGTTGCCGAAACGGACTCGGAGCTGACCCTCACGATGGACGGCGACGTTGCCGTCACCGCGACATTTCAACAATCATCGGACCCGATTTGCACGGGGGCTCCTTTCACCATCACCATTTCCACGGTCGGCGCGGGAACGATCACGGCGAGTCCCCAGAAGGACGAATACGACTGCAACGAGGCGGTGACGCTCACCGCAATCCCGGATCCGGACCACACGTTCGTCGGCTTCACGGGTGACGCGACGAGCGTACAAACGTCGATCATCGTGCGTCCCCAGCAGGACCTCAGCATCACTGGTCAGTTCGCGAACGTCGGCAACCCGGATATCGTATCCGACGACTTCAGCGGTGATTTGGCTCCGGGCTGGAACTTCGTCGACCCCTACGGAGACGCGAGCTACGCGCAGTCGGGCCTCGGGACCCGGGACGCTCATCTCGAGATCCAGGTCCCCACCGGCAACGAGCACGACCCTTGGCAGTACAACTATGCGCCTCGCATGATGCAGGCGGCCGAGAACGAAGACTTTCAGATTGAAGCCAAGTTCGACAGTCTCCCGACGCAACGTTATCAGCTCCACGGCATCGTCGTGGAGGAGGACGCGGAGAACTTCGTCCGCTTCGATCTCTTCAATGACGGAAACGGGCCGCGATTCTTCGTCGCCACGTTCACCGATGGCACGCCATCGGGCCGCTACAACCAGCCGATCATCGCCGAGCCAGGCCATCGCATCGTCGTCAGTCGTGAGGGGAATGTCTTCTCGGTCTCGGTGTCCAACGATGGCGGAAACTGGACGAATATCGTCTCCTTTACCCACTCCATCACGGTGAGCAGCGTCGGCGTGATGGCGGGCAATGCGGACGCGACCAACGGGGTGAGCGGCGCGACGAGCCCGCCGTATACGGCGCTCGTCGACTATTTCTTCAACAGCGGTGCGCCGATCCGCACCGAGGACATTCGTTGTGAGGTGGGCGAGATGTTCTCCGTGTCGGTGACCCAGACAGCGGGCGGCACGATTGCCCTCGATCCCCAGAAAAACTCCTACGAGTGCGGGGAGTTCGTCACGGCCACGGCGACGCCCGAAACGGGCCTCGGCTTCCTCGGTTATACGGGGTTCCTCTCGGGCAACACGAAGCAGCAGACGTTCTTCGTCGATGACGACCTTTCGATTTCGGGCAATTTTTCGGTCGCGACCATCGACATCGATCTCTGGTACGGGAACGACCTGAACTTCGGCCACATCGGCTCGGCGCAGCGCTTCGTGAACGTCCAAGGTCATGTGGAAGCCTCCACGGGCATCGTCGATGCCGAGTTCTCGCTCAACGGCGCGGCGCCCGAGCCGCTCAGCGTATCTCGGGAAACGTACCGCCTCGTCAGGGACGGCGACTTCAACGTGGACATTCCGGTCGAAGACCTGCTCGTCGGAGAGAACGAGCTCGTCCTCACCATCATCGACGGTTCCGGCCAGACGGCGACCGAAACGGTGACGATCACTTGGGTGTCGGGCAACGTGTGGCCGGGCGAGTACACGATCGACTGGAGCACCGTCTCGGCCATCCAGGACGTCGCTCAGGTCGTGGACGGTCATTGGGATCTGACCCCGGACGGGGTGCGGTCGGTGGAGCCCGGTTACGACCGAGTGATCGCCATCGGCGACTCGAGCTGGGTGGACTACGAGGCATTGACCACGGTGACCATCAACGCGTTGCAGTGGCCTGAAAACGGCTGGCCCCCCGTCTTGGGGATGGCGGGTCGTTGGACGGGACACTTCGACTACGACGGAGGGATTCGCCCGTTCCGCGGCTGGCATCCGATGGGCGGCCTGGTCACGTACATTTGGGCGTACGGAGGCCCGTTCGAAGGCGTGAAGCTCTGGCGGCCGGATGGTGTTGCCGAGACGTATGGATCCAAGCCGGTGATGGAAGTCGGCGAGACGTACTACATGCGGTTCCGGATCACCACGAACCAGACGAACGCGAACCAGGTCGACTACAAGTTCAAGTATTGGCCGGTTGAGGACACCGAGCCGGCCGCGTGGGTCCACGAATCGAACTCCCTCGCGTCTTCGGCCCAATCCACGCCGTCCGGTTCGCTGCTCTTGCTCGCGCACCACGTCGACGCCACCTTCGGCGACGTGACCGTGACGCAGATCGATTGACGAGTGAAGGGGCGGGGCCGAAGCTCGGGACCCCGCCCTTCGTTCAGCGGCCGAAATTTCTCGGATCCGATACTCGTCCTTGGAAGAGCACGAGACCAGTTGCTCGCTCGACGACGGCAAAGACGAACGGCTGGTCGAAGGCGATGGGCTTGACCGTCGAAAGTCCGATCCCCGTGCCCGCAATACTGGTGGCCGCGGCGAGATCGGCGCCTTGTTCGTCCCAGCGCGCTGCGACGCGCTGCACCAGGCTGCTCATCACGAAGGGACCGCCCAAACCCGCGCGAGAGAGATCGAGATGGCTGAGCTCTCGGCCGCCGTCCAGCTTCTGGATCTGACTGCCGAGAGAAAACGTAGGTGTGAGCCAGTCGATCTTGGGCAAGAGGATCTCGTGTTTCCCGGCGTCCATGTCGTTCAACATCGCGACTGCGCCAACAGTACCCAGCTGCCGCTCGAGCTCAGGCAGGTCGCCCTCAGATCCCGGAAGTCCCAGCAAGAGGAAAGTCGTTTGACCGGCGAAAGGGATGGCAACCCAGAGCGGGCCGGGGACGCCCGCCCCCACGGTGTCTTGCGCTGGACTGGCCCCGAGGCGTCCGACCAAGACTGGCAGGTTTTCAGCGCGCATGGTCGGCACTGAAGCGGTTTGGCCGTTTCGAAGATGAAAGGGACGCGCCGCCGTTTCGAGCGCCGAGAAACGCCGCGCCCAGTCCATACGGAAGGTCAGCGCGCTGCTCGCTACGATGGAAATCGTCTTGGGCAGCACATTGGGCCCGTAGAGGCTCGGGATGCGCCCGTTGGTCTGTTCACGAAACCACGCATCGATGCGCGACGTCGAGCCCCGCGCGTCGTTCAAGAAGTCTTGAACCGCGAATGTCAGCTGGAAATCATTGGAGAGCGCAGCCAGCCAGTCGTCTTGCGGACTCAACTTCTCGGCGCAATCCAGGCGAAAGTGAAGCCCCACCCCGGGAAGGCCGGCCAGCATTTCCAGGTGGCGCCTGTACTCTGTCTGTAGTGTCTCGTCAGCGACGAGGCCCAAGAGCTGCTCGAGGCCAGCGCGAGAGGTGCCTCCCGCTCCACTCGCCAACACGCTCAGCACCGCGTGGACCCCGAGGGGAGAGAAGGCCAGGTTGCCGGTTTGGTGATCGCCTTCGACGAGGAACGGTGCGAGACGTGAGCCCAAGGAGGCCACGGAACGGGAAAAATCGGATGGCTCGTCCGTCAGCTCGTCTTCGGCCGCAGCCAAAGGCTTGTCGACGGAGCGTCCGTCGGCAGTTGATGGCGGCGGCGGACCGTCCCCGTCTTCGGAGCCGAGGGGCTCTGAAGACGGGGGAGCTTGCGGCTCGCTCGGAGCAGCGCAGGCGACGAACAGACTCAGGGCGCCTGCCGCGACCAACCATGCACGCCAAAATGAAGGCTCTTTCATACGGGGAACGTCTACCTTTGTAATGAATTGGACATCGAACGACGCGGTTGGTTCCGCGGTCAGCGAACCATTTGAAGGACGTCGGCTCCCGTCTTCGAATCGAAGCGGCCAGTGAGCAGCAGGTTCGAGCGGCCCCCGGTGTTTTGGAGTGTCACCCAGCCTCCCGTCCCCGAGTACTTCACGCGAAAGGTGGCGTCGTTGGCGTAGAGCACGTCATCTCGACCGTTCCCATCGAGGTCGGCCACCAGCAAGTCCTTGGCGAGGACGCCGCTGCTCGTGAGGTTCGTCGGTGCACCTGTGGCGCCGTAGCTGACTTTCCAGTTCGTGCCGTCCGTGATGATCACATCGTCCCTCCCATTGCCATCGACGTCGGCAATCAGGAGCGACGTTTTGCTGGCCGTCTCGTTTCTTACCGTCACCCAGCCGCCCGTGCCTCCGTATTGAACACGCCAGCTCGTGCCATTGGCGTAGAGCACGTCCGACTTGCCGTTGCCGTCGAAGTCTCCCACCAGCAGGTTGGAGGCTACGACTCCGGACGTACTCAGCTGGGCTCTCGCTCCCGTGGCGCTCGAGCGGAGGTACCATCCGCTGCCGGTTGTGATGAGAATGTCGGACTTGCCGTCGCCGTTATAGTCGCCCACGAGCATCGAGCTGACCGCGGCTGTGTCGCTTGCAACGTTGACCCAGTTCCCAGTTCCGTTCCACCGGACCGCCCAGGTAGTTCCACCAAAGGTGTAGAGCAAGTCGTCACGACCGTTGCCGTCGAAGTCGCCGACGAGGAAGCGCGAACGATTGAGGGATGTCGAGTTGAGGACGGACCATCCCGAGCTCCCCTTGCTCGAAAGGTAGTAGTTGCCCGTGATGGTCGTTTCCACCCAACTGGCCACGCTGCCGGCGCGCGTGAGGACCCCGGGAGACAGTGGCATGCCTGCTGCTGTGACGCCCCAGCTCGTGATGCCAACCACCTGATCGACGCCACCCATCGTGAGGAGGGTGGGGCCGCCGCTGTCTCCGAGGTTCACGTTCCCGAGGCCGAGATACCACCAGACACAGATCTCGTTGTTGTTGACGGCCCCGCCCAAGTAGCCTGGGGGGTCGTAGCACTGAGAACCTACGCCCGTGAGCCCAAGCTGTACCTCGCGAAGCTGAGTGGTCGGACCCGACTCGGTCAAGCCCCAACCGAGTGCTGTCACTCTCGCACCCAGACCGGCGTCTGGAGAGTTGATGCCCCCGGTGTCGACGCCCACCATTTGCTTTTCTCCCACCAGGCGGAGCGGCGGATACGACGAAGTCGCGCTGAGCTGCACCACTGCGACGTCCAACCCTTGGAACGGTCGAACGCCGGTGGGCGTGTTCACGAAAGTCGGATGAATCACCGGTGAATTCAAGAAAGAGCGGAGCTGGCCGTTCGACGTTGTCTCGTCGTAGCGATTGAGCGTCACCTTCCAATTCGCCTTGTTGCGGAAGTCGGCGTCGGTCAGGTTGTACGGACTCAGTTTTGCCGCGGCAGGCGCGTAAAAGCAGTGCGCCGCGGAAGCAACCCAGTCTGCCTGCACCAGGGTGCCACCGCATTCCCAGCTGAAGCCGTTCTTGCTGAACTCGAGATGCGCAACCGCCCGATAGCGCGTGTTGCCCGTTGCTACGACCGTTCCGTAGTAGATTTCTTGGGCGTGCTCCCGCACCTCATCGTCGAAAGAATCCGAGTCCTGAGCCAATTCGAACGCGCAACCAGTTGCTGCGAGCATCGAGACGAATCCACAAGCAGACGCCAATCTTGTTTGCCAAAGACGCATGACCATCACCTTCGTTTGCAATGTTTTCCCGAACGGATTCGGGACAAAACTCGACCGTTCCACCTAAGGAGTGGGCGACCAGATGTTCAGAAAGGACTCTCTTCTTTCGCTGAGCGCGCCGGATGACGCGCCGGCCTACCTAGATGTTCCGCGCTCATGACGAGTAGCGCGTAGGCGTGACTCGAATGAACGAGTCACGGCCTGGTCAAGCGAGTCCTGCTTGACCTCTAGGGACGCCAAACTCGAACTGTTAGTCGTTTGTTTCTACCTCGTCAACGAGAATCAGCGTTGCTGCGCCGTTCAGCGTTGCTGCGCCTTTTGGTGTTCGTCATCCGGCCGACCAACAGGGCGAGCTCTGTCGTGGTTCGCTGAGCTTTGTTTGGGCGGAGCTACTTGCCCGCTCCGCTGCCCTTGTACACAGGGCCGTCCCCGTCGATCGAGCAGTCGTACTGGTCCCACGGAAATTGCCCTCCGCAGTCGCACCAACCGTCATTGGCCCAGTCGCAGGGATCGTTGGGTGAGCAGCAGTCACCGCCGCCGCCACCATTGCAGTCGTTTTCGTCCCAGCTGAACTCGCCACCGCAGTCGCACACACCGTCCCATGCCCAGTCGCAGGGATCGGACTCGTCGCAGCACTCGTCGCCCGAGCCCGCACCCCCATAGCCTGGACCCGAACCGTCGCAGTCGTGCTCTTCCCATTCGGGAGCGCCTTCGCAGTTGCACTCGTAGTTGTCGCCGAGCCCGCAGACATCGTCGTCACCGCAGCAGAAGGGGCTATCCCAGCAGTCGTAATCCTGCGCGTCGGACATGCCGTCGCAGTCCTGGTCCACGATGTCTCCGCAGACTTCGTCCTCTTGACAGGGCGCGTCAGGGGGCAAGTTGATGTTCACGCGGACGATGTTGTTTCCGACGGACGCCTCGGGGATCTTGCCGGTGGGGTTCACCGCGACCTCGACGATGTAGTCTCCCGGAGGGACGTCCGTCACATCGATCCACTGACATGGCGTACCGACGCCGTAGATATCGGCCCATCCCGCCATGAGGTAATTGCACCCGTCGTGACCCGGGTCCGGATGGACGCCCGGTGACGGGCCGTCATAGTCCTCGACCCGGTCCATGTTGACGAGGCAGAACGCTTGCTTGTGGCCGAACGCGGCGGGCTCTCCGTCAGTCGTGAGAAGCCGGTAGCTCGTGAAGTCGAGGAAGTGGTGGTGCTCGTGGCACTCGGAGTATTCAAAGAGTGGACTTTCGTGCTCGTCACCGGCATCGAGGTCGCCTGGCCCTAGGTTTTCGATGCGCCCTTCGAACTTCAAGAGGCGGCGCTTGCCGGGACCGCCGACGCACATTTCCGCGATCTCGCAAGCGCTGTCACCGAAGACCTCTTTCCCGAGAACGAGTGAGCGGACGACGGCGTCTTCGTTGGCACGCAGGTCGGGCAGCATGCAGACTCCATCTTTGCACTCGATACCCTCGGGACAGCAAACGTCGCCGCAGAGCTGCGCGTCGCAGTCGGGTCTTTCGAGATCCACCTCGATGGTGTTGTTGGCGAAATTGCTCTCTGCGAACGTCCTTCCGCCGTTGACCGTGAAACGCACACTGTAGGCCCCGGGCATAAGGCCCGTCACATCGAGGCCGTCACAGGAATAGCTGGGCTGGGATGAGGAGTCCCCCGGGGCTAGTCCCTGGAAGCTGCAGCGGTAGGCGTCTGTGGTGGGGTCCTGAATGCAACTCGTTGGTAGGTGTTGGACTGCCAGGACGTCTCCGGAGGATGAAAGCACCTCTGCGGTGACGAAGTTCGCCGTGCGGTATTGGGACGAACAAGCGGAGAGATAGAAGGCGTCGTTTTCCCAGGGTGCGCCGATCGCGAGCGGTGCGTCGCCCACGTTTTTTACGGTTAGCTCGAAAGGGATGATCGTTCGCTCACCCGCGTCGCCGTAGCAGCCATCCTGCACTTCGCAGCTCGTTCCGGGAACGTTGACGCTCCGAAAGCCGCCCTCGTCCAGCGTGACTTCGGTGATGGTCAAGTCTGCTGACTGGCACGTGCCGTCCGCGCACGTCGCTCCCTGGGCGCAGCAGATGGCGTCGCAGCGGCGTGCCGCGGGGCACTCTTCCACGCAACCGCTGACGACGCCGCGTGAGTTCTCCGCGCAGAGATGTTCCTGCGGGCATGAGATCTCCGAGTCTGGACAATCCAGGGCGCACGGCGAAAGACCTGGCGCGCACTCGGCCCCCTCCTCGCAGCAAGCCGGACTCGGGGCTTCTCCGCCCTCACCATCAGTCGACCCAGGATCGGGATCGCTATCATTGCATCCGCCTCCAAAGGCCAACCCGACTACACTGACACCCAACATGAAACCGAACACACGTATGCGCATGGATCGGCTTTTCTGCCTTGTGTCGATCCTTGGCAAGAGGATTCGGCGAAATGCTGAAGCCTGACGGACAGAACGGGTGAACGACCGGGAGGAGCGAGGTGGGCGCCCAGGTCCTCGGCGCTGCGCGCCGGCGGCGGGTCGCCCCCCTTACAACAAAGTATACACGAAGCTGAGCGACGAGGTGACGTCGAGGCGCTTTACGCCGGGGAGGGGGTTGTTGTTGTAAAGAGCCATCGAGCCGATGGCGAGGGAGAAGTTGTCGATGAGGGAGACGTTGAGGGAGGTGTCCCAGTTGAGGCGCCAGTCCTTCTCGCTGGTGAGGGACTTGAAGTATTCGAGGCCGGCGACGAGGTGCAGTCGGTCGTCGAGCTTCTGATCGTAACCGAGGTAGAAACGCGCGTTGTGGTCGACGAGGCTCTTGTCGATGGGGGTGCCCTCGGCCTCGCCGAGATCCACCGTCTCTTGGGTGCGGTTTTCGTACTGGAAGTCGTAACCGCCTTCGAGCCACAGGCGGGTCGCGCCATTGCGGACGAAGTAGTACGCGACGCCGGGGTCGATACCGAGACGAACGTTCAAGCCCTGGAACTGATCCCGACGCGCTTGCGCGGCAAGGAAGGCGGAGACGTTGTTCGTGAAGAAGTATTCGTAGCGCAACCTGAACTGGTAGTTCTCGACGGTGGTCTCCATCGGGCCGCCGTCCTCGGTGCCCGTGCGCGCGTAGTTCACGGCGTTCTGATTCGTGAACTCGCTTGGACCCATGCGCCTGAAGAACCTCGTGCCACCGGTCATGGCAGCGGTTCGAGCGTTGCCGCCCGCGACGAGGGCTCCGCCCTGCAGCGATAGCTCGGTCGTGTCTTCGACCTCACCCTCACGCTGGGTGTGCACGAGGGGCTGTTCGTTGATGACCTCAGTCGAACCCGATGTCACCTGGGCGTGAGCGGGAACACCGAGGAAGGAGATAGAAAGGAGTGCAGCGGCAAACGTCGGCTTTTTCATGGCGTCTTGGGGGCGGGGCTCGGTGCCCCGACTCGCTCACTGCTTTTTGCAGGAATATTCGCCGACGAAAAGTGCTGCGCGCGAACATTCGACGATTACGACCGTTCCGCCGGTGATGGCGAAGTGAAACTGCTGGCTGATCGGGGTGCGCTGCACCTGTCTCAGATTGGCCTCACAGCGCTCCCCCTCACAGGCGAGATCCCGCGCCATCGACTCGACCTCCGTGTTGTCCGAGTAGACGTTCATGAGCCCCAAGACGGAGAGGATGATCAAAACCACGCTGACGATCGGGCGAACGGCTTGTTGCATCGGGTTGGGTCCTTGTTTGGGAGAGGCGGTGTGACGGTTTGGTGGCGCGCTACTTCGACGGGGCGGCCATCTCGAGTTCGTAGAAGGGCGGGGGGAGCTCCTTGATCCACCACAGGCCGGCTCCGACCTGGACGAAGTGTTTCTGGAGGATGCCCTTGTAGTAGGATCCGTTGCGGATGAAGATGTTCGCGTCGGTGCGCTCCTTGTCCGTGCGCTCCCGGAGATCGAGCCGCGTCGTAATCTCTGCATAGAGTAGACCACGGCTCATGGCGGCGAGATTCGCCACGGCCGGAGCCACGTCGGGATCGGGCAAGTACTGCAAAACTCCCTGGCAAATGATGAGATCGTGCTCCTTTCGATCGCGCCAGCGAGCGATGTCCTTGTTCAAGTATCCGTGCTCCTTGCACATCACCTTGCTGACCTCGGTGCCCGTGTACTGCACCTTCTTCGCGTGCTTGGCGATCCAGCGTTTCCAGAGCCCAACGCCTGCACCGACGTCCAGAACGCTTTCGATTTCGATGCCATTGTACTTGGCAAACTCGAAGACGAAACGTGCGAGGTGGCTGTGCTCTTCAGCTGAAATCACTCGTGTTTTCGGCGAGAGGTAGAAGCGGTCGTAATACGCCTGATCGAAATGGTCATGCAGATCCATCGCGGCCGCAGCATAGGCCAAGGCCACTCGAATTTCAGGGGGGATGCCTCTCAGGCCCAAATTGCCGAGATCATGTCCTGCCCCGTGGGATCCGCCGTGCAAAGGGTTACGGGCCTCGGCCAAAAGGCCAGCGGACCGAGAGTTCGTTCCGGTGTGTGTTTTCTACCCCCCACCGGTGGCATTCGCGGACAAGATCACTATACCCCCAGGTCAACGAAGTCTTGCTTCAGACCGTGGACCGTTTGGGTCCTGCTGGAGTGAGCCCGAAGGGAACGCGCCACTCCGAGGCCGAGCGGCTCCCTACCGACACGAGAACGAAGGACGAAAGCAAGATGAACCAGCAACTCGAAACGAAGATCCCCACCCAGGTCGGAAAAAACTACCGCGTGCACGATATCGGTCTCGCCGATTGGGGCCGCAAGGAGATCGAGATCGCCGAGACGGAGATGCCCGGCCTCATGGCTCTCCGTGAGGAGTACGGAGCCTCCAAGCCCCTCAAGGGCGCGCGCGTCGCTGGTTGCCTCCACATGACGATCCAGACAGCGGTCCTCATCGAGACGCTGACGGCGCTCGGCGCCGAGGTCACCTGGACCTCCTGCAACATCTACTCGACGCAGGACCACGCAGCCGCCGCCATCGCGAAGACCGGCGTGCCCGTCTTTGCCTGGAAGGGTGAGACCGACGAGGAATACGACTGGTGCCTCGAGGCTCAGATCTTCGCCTTCGAGGGCGGCAAGGGCCCCAACATGATCCTCGACGACGGTGGCGATCTCACCGTCTGGATCCACAACAAGCATCCCCAGCTCTTCAGCGGTGACGACGCCATCCGCGGTCTGTCCGAGGAAACGACCACGGGCGTGCATCGTCTCTACGAGATGTTCCGCGACGGCAAGCTCAAGTGCCCCGCCATCAACGTCAACGACAGCGTCACCAAGAGCAAGTTCGACAACCTCTACGGCTGCCGCGAGAGCCTCACGGACGGCATCAAGCGCGCTACCGACGTGATGTTCGCCGGCAAGGTGTGCGTCGTTGCCGGCTACGGCGACGTCGGTAAGGGCTGCGCCCAGGCGATGAAGGGCCTCGGAGCTCGCGTTCTCGTCACCGAGATCGACCCCATCTGCGCTCTTCAGGCGACAATGGAAGGCTTCCAGGTCGTGACCATGGATGAGGCTGCTCCCATCGGGAACATCTTCGTGACCGCGACGGGCTGCTGCGACGTCATCCAGGGCAAGCACCTCGACGTGATGAAGAACGAAGCGATCGTCTGCAACATCGGTCACTTCGACTCGGAGATCGAGGTCTCGTACCTCGAAAACCGCAAAGACATCCGCGAGGAAAACATCAAGCCCCAGGTGGATCACTTCATCTATCCGGATGGAAAGAAGATCACCGTCCTCGCACGTGGACGCTTGGTGAACCTCGGTTGCGCAACGGGTCACCCCTCGTTCGTGATGTCGAACTCTTTCACCAACCAGGTTCTCGCTCAGATTGCGCTTTGGACCGAGAAGTTCCCGCTGGGCGTGCATCTGCTTCCGAAGCACCTCGACGAGAAGGTTGCTGCTCTTCACTTGCCGCAGCTCGGCGCGAAGCTCGAGAAGCTCACGGAGAAGCAGGCTTTGTACTTGGGCATTCCTCAGGAAGGTCCGTTCAAGCCGGAGCAGTACAGGTACTGATTCTCTGCCCCAAGAGTGCATGGCGGAGCGGACGAAGTCCGCGAAGCTGCACGGGGTGACAGTTGCCGCTAGCTGATACCGCGCGGAGCGCGGGGGCAACGCGGTGAAACGCCGGGAGTCTTTGGGACTGCCGGCGTTTTTCGATTTCGTTGGCTTGGTTTGGGGGCACCCCGGGGTGTGGTGCTGTTTGGACGGGGTAGGCGGGGCAAGTTTGGGGTTGGCGGGTGGAATGCCGGCACTGGAATGCTGAAAGTGGACCAATTGCCGACGGCTACCCCTCAGGGCTACCATTTCCTCGTGTTGCAGCGCGATGTCACTCCAGTCGTTCTAGGACTCATGGTTGCATGTGAACCAGTTCCCGAGGTCAACACTGGGTATACGCCGTCCGAGTATCATTCTCTTTCGTCCGCAACGAGTGAGTATGATCGAGAAGTCTCTGCGAAGGGGGTCTACGAAGGACTTTACGAGAATCCAGCAGCGTACAAGCACTACTGCGGTACCGGCGAAGGCGTGGACGACCTCCCCACGTGGATAGCAGCGTGCGATCGGACGATGGCCAAAGTGTACTGGGGGCGAGTGCGCACGCAGTACAAGTACGTGGATTGGCAGGAAGTTCAGGATTACTGCGACCTTCAACCACAGAAATGCGCAACTCCGAAGGGCCGCGATGACGCGATCAGGAGCTCACATCTTTCTGGCGCGCAACGCAGAAATTACGCCCAGGCCCAGCAAGTGGAGGAACAACGCGCAGAGCGCATTGAAGCTGAACGAGCAGTTCGTGAAAAGTTCATCAAGAGCCTGACCTGCGCGACTTTGGAATTGTCCGATGAGGCTGCCGCAGCGGAATGTCGGGGGCAGCGAGTCGTGCGATGCAAGGCGCAAATGAGCGTGTTTGCTACGGCGAATCACTCCGGAAGCCAGACAAGTGTTTCTGGTCGCGGAACGGCTGAAGAAGTCTGCATCGAGTCTGGGGGCCAGACGGAATCGGGGCAGGCCACGAGTCCAAGTGGGTCAAACTAGGCAGGCGCGCGCAACGCCTGCCGGCAACATCACGTCCCCAGAGCCTCCCGCACCATCGCCACCGCGCGCGCCAAGTCGGAATTCACCACCGAAGCAGGAATCCGCACCACGCGAAACCCCATTCGCGTGATCTTTCGATCGCGAGCGGCGTCTCGCGCGTGGCTCGAATTATGCAGCGCGTCACCATCGACCTCCACGACGAGCCGCGCCTTCCTCGCGAGAAAGTCGACGATGAAGTCACCGAGGACGACCTGGCGCCGAAACGTGACGCCCAGACGCCCTCCGCGGATGGCGCGGAAGAGGAGCGCTTCCGACGGAGTCGGATGGAAGCGCATGAATCGAGCGCGCTCTTGGAGGAGGGTGATACGAGACGGTGAAGGGGAGAGACGATGCGACACGAGGAAGTCCTTTCTCCCGGCGACGCGCCGGGTGCGGACTTCCGAGCGCAGGAGGCGTGACAGGGCGGCGGCCTATCGGTGGCCTGGTTCTGCTCCGGTTCGAGCGAACGTTGGTCCTGACTTGGGGCCTGGCGCGGCTCGTGCGCGTTCTAGCGGCCGGCGTGGCGGCGGGAGGGGAGCAATCCGAGCCACACACATTGGTCGTGACGGCTTCAGCTGTTAGCGTGACGACGTGAAGCGCGAGGAGATTCGTCGGAGTGTCATTGTCGCATTGGCGGCTGACGACGACCTTGGCGAACAGCTGGTACTGAAGGGCGGGAATGCTCTCGGGCTGGTGCACAAGATCGGGCGGCGGGCATCACTCGACGTTGACTATTCAATTGCGGCGGACTTTCGCGATGTGGAGTCGGTGCGGTCGAGAATAGAACGGGCTCTCGAACGT
This sequence comes from uncultured Polyangiaceae bacterium, assembly GCA_965652275.1. Classification (GTDB taxonomy): domain Bacteria; phylum Myxococcota_A; class Polyangia; order Polyangiales; family Polyangiaceae; genus NIC37A-2. The sequence goes on from CBFGUR010000027.1 coordinate 92,386, forward strand.
GAATTCCTCTTGCGAGACTTGCAAGTATTTGATGTGCGAATGTCGGTGCGCCCAGAGCTCAGAGGGCGGGAAGATCTGCGTCCGCGGTGGGGCGGATGGGCGGTGGAATTCAAGCTGATTCATGTCCAGGATTGGAAGAGGTTCGCCGACCGGCCCGAAAAGCGATCGATGGCGGCTCTGAGCCTTGATCAGGGTGAGAAGAAGGCGTTTCAAATCGATATCAGCAAGTTCGAGTTCGTTGATGCGGCGGAAGTGGTGGAGTTTGGGGGCTTCGAGCTTCGCGTTTATTCGCCCGCGATGATCGTCTTCGAGAAGCTTAGAGCGTTGTGTCAGCAGCTTCCGGAGTACGAGCTCGTTAGTCACTCGCGTCCCCGTCCCAGGGATTTCGTGGATATCGCGTCAGTTCTTGAGGTGCGGCAGTCTGAGGTCTTCGAAAACCTGGAACTGCTGGCGCCGGTTTTCCAAGCCAAGGATGTGCCTGTCTTTTGGATTGCCCGTCTGTCCGAAGACGAACAAAAGAAATTTCATGAGACGGCATGGACGCAGGTTGTGCAGCAACTTCCGAATGCGGACGATTTCGACCACTATTTTTCTCAAGTCGTCGAATTCATCGCGCGACTAGAAGCCGCGGGGATAGTGCAGCCTCCAGGTTGAAGAGAACTCAGCTTCAGGAATTGCGTAGTCCAAGTAGAAGTTCAGAGTGAAATTGGGGTGGGCGAACAAGTCGGTCTGTTTTCTTGTGTAGCCCGCTCGCTCCAGGAGGAAACCGACGGCTTGGCGATAGGGATAGATGAAGGCCAAATCGTCCAACAGCTTGCGAAGACGTCTTAGCGAAATCCGTTCGCGTGCTGCCTCGTACATGGCGAGCACCTCATGGATTCCGCCAGCGTGGGCAGGTCGAACAGTGCAATCAATCAGAGTGCGCTCCAAGGAAGTGGCGCGATACATTCTGCCCTCTTCCGCTGATGTGACTTCATGAACGTCCAATTCATCGGTGAACATGCCGTTCAATAGGATGACGCGGACTTCGCCATCTGAATATGAGAGGCCTGTCGAGCGAGCTGGTTTGGCGAAAGCGCGATCGACTGCTTCCTGGACCAACTCAGTCTCTCTTGTTCTAGAGGTTTTCTTGGGAGCTTGCTCCTTGTTTGTGTAGAACACACTAGGAAGGAGATTCGTAAGCCCGTGAAGGTATGCTGCGGACAGGTGAGATAGGAAGGAGCCGTTTCGAAGGCCGAGGGCGATGTCGAAACGACTAGCATCGGGAGTCACGAACAGTGTCATTTCGCCCGAGTAGCTCGCCGAGGGCTCTTCGCCTATGCGTGTGAAGAGCAGGCGTTTGAAAAGCTTTGTCCTGGTGAGATACTCAAGAAAATAATCGCTGTGGAGAGTCCGGGGGAATCTCCAGGCTTCTCTGTTGTCCGAGAGCACAGACTCGATTGCCGATCGCGAATAGGCTCGCTCGGGGAGAGCGGCAACGATCTCGCGGCGCGCGTCTCTCAGACGAAGGTTCCAGAGCTGCTCCTTCTTAAGTCCCGCCATCTATACCGCAATGTTCGGTGTATACACCTAACATTGACGGCCGCGTTTGGCAAGTTCTGATCGGATTTGGTGGTGTATACACCAGTAATTGTGTCGGTATTCGTCAGTGAGTGGATCTTTGCCAGTGAAGGTGCTACAAGGTGTATACACCTTGTAGCACCTCGAAACGTTTGCGCAGTCTGGAGCTAGAGTCTCATCCCCCGCGCCAACTTCCCCCGCAACTTCCTCATTCAAATAGCTCCCTTCCAGGAAGCATCTGATGAGCGACGTCTTCCCTCCGAGATGAAACAAGTGCACGACGTTGCGGCCGTGGAGAGCGACTTTGATCGTTTTCACGCAGACGGTCTTGGCTCCCATCAGTTCGGCGGCGACGGTCGCGGGCTTTGCGACCTTGGGGAGAGGCGATCGCTAGCATCTCGTCCCCCTCCCACGCGCGCGCAGGCGCGGTGGGGGCTCCGATTTGCGGGCGACTGAAACCGTGGCGCCGAGTACGCGTAAGGGAGGTTGCGCCTGGCATGGCGCTGGAACAGCGGGTGAGAGTCCCGTGAGAAAGGAGCAT
>CBFGUR010000028.1:0-88759 GCA_965652275.1 uncultured Polyangiaceae bacterium
CCGTCGTCGCCGCCGGTTCCGTTGCCGCCGGTTCCGTCGTCGCCGCCGGTTCCGTTGCCGCCGGTTCCGTCGTCGCCGCCGGTTCCGTCGTCGCCATCACCGTCGCCCGGGTCGTCGCCATCGCCGTCGCCGTCGCCGTCGCCATCGCCCGGGTCGTCGCCATCGCCGTCGCCCGGGTCGTCGCCATCGCCGTCGCCGTCGCCATCACCGTCGCCCGGGTCGTCGCCATCGCCGGATTCACCGTTGCCACCGCCACCGCAGGCTCCGTGCAGAGCCCCCACGAGAGTCAGGCCGATGACCCATCCTTTCACTCTCCAAGTCGACGATCGGTATTCCATCCCGCTTTCATTCTAAGCCGCGAGGAGAGGGAAGACTATGGCCGTTCCAAGGGGGGGCTACGATTTCTTGCGCGGTGGATCACCGCCGGGACCCTAGAGTCTCATCGAGGTGACGCTCCGTCTCGCGGCGGCGCCCGACCGAATCGAAACTTGGTAGGACCACTCGAATCGGAGGGAAACTTGTGCGAGTTCGGTGCTCATCATCCCAGGCACGGCGGTTGCTTGGTGGGGAGCATGCGCGAGTACATTGTGCCCCAAGGGATACACCGATGAGCCACGAAGAACTCCTTCCTTCCATCTTCGTGTCGCGGATCAACCCATCTTCAGGCGCCGAGGAGCTTGATGATCACCTGCAGAGGTGCAAGTAGCTGCTTCTTCCGCGCTCGCCGTTTCGCGGCAATCTGGATGGGGGGGCCGAGCGGCTCGACTGTGCTGACCTCGAACATCCAAACCGGAAACCTTGCGGCAACGCACTTCCTCGCGCCTCCCCCTTATCAGCATCGGGTGCTGTCCGACTTCGATGAGGCCCTCGCATGGGTCGAGGCACAGCTCTCCCTTGGAGAGAACGGCAGGAGCTCTGGACTCAGCGACCCTCCGCCTTCTTGGCGGGCGGGCGCAGCGACGGACCCTCCTCAGTCGTTGGCGCGGGGGATTGCTTGCACCGCTGCAGCGAGCCGAACCGCGGACCGACTCCGATGAAGTTCCACTTGGAGCAAATCGAAAGAAAAAGACGAGGCCGTGACTGAGCTCGGAGCCGTTTCGACGCGACGCGGCTGCGGCCCACATGAGCCGGCGAGTCGATAGACTTCGCGTAGAGGAAATGTAAAGACGCTTCGCCGAAGCTGCGGTGTTCGGTCGGCTTTCCTCGGCCGCCTCTGCATCCAAGAAGCCTGCGAAGCAGCGCGCCGGGGCTGACGAAGTTGCTGGCTCGAGACCATGATCTTCAACACTTTCGCCTACTTCTTCGCCTTCCTGCTCCCAGCCGCCACGCTGTTTCGAGTCGTACCGGCCCGACTGCGTCCCACGGTGGTTTGTCTTTTCGGGGCCGGGTTCTTCGTCTACTTCGCCCTGACCGAGGTCGGTGGCCCCATCGGCGCCGTGTGCCTCTCCATCTTCGTTTGGGAAACCATCTTCAGCCGACTCTACAAGAAGGGCTCCTTCTGGTGTCTGCTCGGAGTCGTGCAGAGCGTGCTCTTCCTGGTGGTTTTCAAATACTGGAACTTCCTCACTGGGATTGCCTACGGAACGCCGGCGTTCTGCTCGGGGCACGTTGCTGACCACGCAACGGCAGTCGCTTGTCAGGCGCAAAACCCGCTCTTTTGGGAGGGGCTTTTCCTACCGCTGGGCATCTCTTTCTTTACCTTCGAATTCATTCACTACGCAGTGGATCGGTACAAGGGGCGCACGGAAGCGGGCCGATTCGACGAGTACTTCGCTTTCATCCTCTTTTTCCCGACGATGGTCGCGGGGCCCATCAAGCGGTATCAGGATTTCCTTCCCAAGCTCGAGTCGCCGAGCGACGATTGGAAGTCCGACTTCCATAGGGGAGGTACCCGAATTCTGGTGGGTCTGGCCAAGAAGTTCGCCATCGCCGACCTCCTGACAGCGATGACCGACCACCTGAATAGGACGGACATCCTGGCCGCCGAACGGTGGGTGCTCCCCGTTTGGATCTTGGCGTATGGCTTCAAGATCTACTTCGATTTCTCGGCGTATTCCGACATCGCCATCGGATCGACGCGCTTGTTCGGGATCAAGGTTCCCGAGAACTTCGACTGGCCCTACATCCGCCGCAACATCGCAGAATTCTGGCGCTACTGGCACATCTCGCTTTCGAAGTGGCTCACGGACTACGTCTACATTCCTCTAGGTGGATCGCGGGTGGCAAAGCCCAGGATCTACATGAACCTGCTCGCCACGATGCTGGTCAGCGGCGTTTGGCATGGGGCGGGCATGAACTTCGTAGTTTGGGGGCTGTGGCACGGGGTGGGCCTCGTCGTTCAACGGTTGTTTTCGGAGCTACGAGGAGGGAAGGACGCAAAGACCACGACCCTCGGCGCGGCGCTCAGCACGGTCGTCACGTTCGTCTACGTGAACCTCGGCTGGGCATTCTTCTGCATGGACGTCGACACGGCCCTGCTTTTCTTCAAGCGTCTGTTCTTGGGATGAGAAAATGACGTTCCGCGATTTCAAACAGATTCTCGAATACCTCCAGGGATCTCTCGATACGCCGCCAGACAACGGGTTCAGGTTGCACCCGATTCTTTGGGCCCTCTTTTGGGCCGGGCTTCTCGTCATCATCTTGTTCTTTTCCGGACAGAGCTCGAAGTTCATCTACATCGATTTTTGACATGAGACGCTTACTCGTCAGTGTAGGAGTCTTCGTACTCGCCCTCGTTTCCGTCAATGTCGGCCTCCATTTTGCGGCGAGGCACACGCAGCGCGGTCAGTTCATGGAGGAGCTCGCCCGGCCGTCCGACATCCCCGCGGTGCTTTGCCTCGGGAACTCGCTCATGGATGCAGCATTCGACCGTGAGGTGCTCGCTAGTGCCGAAGGGACGCGTTTCATCAATACGTCGCTCGGCCAGACGACTCCTCTCGAGCATGCTCTGATGGTCCGCTACGCCCTCGAGCATCAACCCAAGGCGGAGCATGTCATCTACGGCTATTTCGATGATCAGCTCAACCTCGTCCCCACGACGGAGTTTCAGGACTTCACCGGGAATCGCGCGCTCGTCTACGAGTTCCCCAGGCTCGCGGCGGATCTGTCGATGTCCGATGACCTGCTCCTGCGACCTCATTTGTACTTCGTCTCGTTGCTGCCCATGGTGCGTGAAAGGTCCTCTCTTTGGGTGCGAGTCGAGAAGCTGCGCCGAGAGCTGGATCAAATCGGAATGCCAGAGGTCGAGGTCAATCGCTTCGGTCGGGTGGAGGACTTCGCCTTTTCCGGGACATCGCTGGACGACTTCAAGAGTCGCATGGGGGAGATCGTGAAGAATCGTTCGGGGCTGTCGGTTCCTGTGCGAGATATCTTCGCGCAGGCCCACGAGGCGGGAGTGCGCGTCACGGTGCTGGAGATGCCAATGCCGACGCATCACCGGAAGACCCACTATGCTACCGACGAGTGGCAGGAGTTGAGAGCTCTCAATCGCCGCTGGATCGAGGAAGCAGGAGGCGAATTCCTCGCCGCAACGGACTGGGTTCCTGATGATGGATTCTCGGACGCGATGCACCTGAACGCCGAGGGCGCAGGAACCTTCAGCCGCAGGCTCCTTCGGGAGCTCGGGGTCCAAGCTTCGCGCTGACGTTGCTGGTCTCCCAAAAGCTGGTGTTGGAGCAGAGAAAATTTCGAGCTAAACGACTCGTATGACGGGGCGCGCCATTTTGCTCACGGGAGTCGCGGGGTTCATCGGCAGTCATGCGGCTGAGAGGTTTCTCGCCCGCGGTGACACAGTGGTGGGAATCGACAACTTCAACGATTATTACCCACCTAGAAGGAAGCGCGAGAATCTCGAGCCCCTTCTGGAGCGCGACAATTTCATCATGGTCGAGGGGGACATCCGGGATCAGTCGATTCTGGACGAGATATTCAAGGGCCACTCGTTCTCGGCGGTCGTTCACCTGGCAGCGCTCGCGGGCGTGCGAGCTTCGGTCGACGATCCTCGTGAGTACTTCGATGTCAATGTAACCGGCACACTGTCGCTGCTCCAGCGCAGCGTCGGAAGTGGACAACCGAACTTCGTCTTGGCGTCGACGTCATCGGCATATGGCGACACGAAGGAGATCCCGTTCGTCGAGACCGATCGAGCCGACCGTCCATTGGCCCCGTATCCCGCCAGCAAGAGAACCTGTGAGCTTCTTGGTCACACGTTCCACCACAATCACGGGCTGGACTTCACTGCGTTGCGGTTCTTCACGGTGTACGGACCTCGGAACCGACCCGACATGCTTCCCTATCTCGTCATGGACAGCATCCGTCGCGACAAGGAATTCGCCTTGTACGAGGGGGGACAGATGTTCCGGGATTGGACGTTCGTGGACGATATCGTTGGTGGTATCGTGGCCGCAGCGGACAAGCGTCTGGGGTTCGAAATCATCAACCTTGGTCGAGGCAGTCCCGTTTTGGTACGAGACTTCGTGGAGCAGCTCGAGGCGCTGGCTGGCAAGAAGGCTCGCTGGGTTTCACGGGATATGCCGAGTTCAGACATGCATCGCACGTATGCGAACATCGACAAGGCGCGACGGCTCTTAGGTTATGAACCCAAGGTTGCTATCGAAGAGGGCGTCAGGCGCTTCTTCGAATGGTACGAGGCGCAGGGGTGAAGGACGAGCGACCCCCTTCTCCTCCTCATTCGAGTGCCGATTCGTCGAAACCGAACCCGAAGTAGAAGGCGAATTCTTCGTCGTGGCTCAGCCTGCGGCTCTCTTGGAGGGTGATTTGGAAAGGGAAGTTCCAAAATTTCAGCTTGAAGTCGAGAGCCACGCCCGCTGCCATCGCGACCTCGTTTTCTTCACCTTCGAGCAGGCTTGCGGAGGTGAAGAAGAGGTCGAGGTCGATCTGTCGGAACAAGAATGACGGAAAGAGATACAGCGTCGAGAGCGAACCCGTGTCGATGATGAAGGGGTAGGTGTACTCCGCTTCCCCGGAGACTACTTGGCTCCCGAAGAGCGCCAGGTTCTCGAATCCACGAAGATCCGAGCGAAAGCTGATCGAGGGCGGCACCTGGCCGGCAATGCGCTCGCCGTCAGGACGCCCTTGGTCAGCCACGAGGGGGCCATCGGTCGGTGCACCTCCCACCTGCAGCATTCCGGCTGCTTCTGGTGCACCCAAGAGTGCGCGGCTGCTGCCGCCGAGCTCTAGAGTGTGGCGCCGAGAAAGCGGCAGGGGAAAGACGACCCCGAGGCCGCCGCCGACGTCCACCAGATCGAATTCATCCACCGAGAAGCTTGCGGGGTAGTAGTTGGCTGCCCCCGAGAATGCGAAGCCAAGGCGAGGTCCGGTGTAGGCGGTGGTCTCCCTGGTGACATGGCTGAATGCCAATCCCGGGCCCGCGAGACGTAGTGCTTCGAAGTTCCTACCCGACTCCTGCGCGGTGTAGAGGGCGTCATAGTAGCGCAACCCAAGGGAGGCCGTCGTCGAACCGTACCAGGTCCGTCGCATATCGAGGCGGAAAATGGTTTCACGTACCTGGACCCGCTCATTGGGGGCGTCCTGGAAATCGTCGAGGGTCTCCTCACTGCGGCCGATGTGTGAGGCATCGAGGCTGATGAAATAGGGTGCTCCCATCGCGTTGATGAGTTGGAATTTCACATTGGGTAGCTCTGCAATCCAGTCGTAGCCCGCCCCAATCAGCCAACGATTGTAGCCGAGGTCGTCGCCGCCGCCGATCGACGCGCCCGCCATCAAAGACGCCTGCTCCCGCGACTCCACGCTCGGGCCCCACGTCCTCGGTGTGAAGAATCCCGAGACCGGGTCGTACCTCTTGTCCGAATGCACACGAACTTCCAAAAGCTGGGGCTTCTGGTGATCCTCGAAGGCAAAGGAGATTCGATGGTCAGACTTCTCCGAGTCCTCGCCGGGGGCGGGGACCGTCCTTGCATCTTCAGTGCTTGCCCCTACGGCGTCGTCCTTCTCTTGAACCTGGTCGTTCGCGGTCACCTTCACTTCGGTCTCGGTGCCATCAGGGCTTTCCGCCGAACCGTCGGGGCTTCCAATGGACGCGTCGTCAGTCCCGTTTTCGGCCACGGTTTCAGTCGTTCTTGGAGGTGGCATTTGCTCCTCGCTTTCATCGGCGTCAGAAGTGATCTCCTCCGTTTCGGCTGGCGCTAGGGGCGGCTCAGCCGCCTGCTCGAAGCCCGCGGCCCATACGAACGCACCGTACTGCTCGTCCCGGGACGTGACCCGGTAACCCGTCTTTTCGGGCTTCTGCGCTTTGGGTGTTGCGCGAGGAGCTACCCGTTCCTTGTCGACGAAAGGTACTTTGTCCTCGGACGGATAGAGCGTCTCATCGACAGTGAAGTGCCAATCATGGCGGTTGAGGAAGAGGATGCGACCATTTGCGACGTAGGGCTCCCACACGAGGTACGGCGCGTCGGTCAACCTGCGCATCTCGTTCGTCTCGAGGTCGGTCTCGAAGACTTGCAGACGTTCCCCGTCGTCGGCGGCGTAGACCACGTGCGTGTCATCCACCCAGCTCCCAGAGATGGTCATGCCACGGGGGCTGGCAACGCCCTGCACCCGCTGTCCGGTGGCGACATCCCAGATCCCCAAGCCCACCCCATCGAAACTCGATTCGGTTACGAGGAGCCGCCCTCCGTCGGGGGACACGATGGGCCCCGTGTGGTAGTAGCGAGGCCCCGGGGCGGTGATCTGGCGGATCGAGTGGGCCATGAGCTCGTACTCGAAAATCGCGTACGAGTCCGCGATGGGCCGGACGAAATAGTAGCGCTTGCCGTCGGGGCTGACCGAGCCGCCAGCGCCACCGATGTCCTCGTTCACGATCCTCAGCTCGCCGCGCTCGACGTCGACGTGGACGAGCCGTGATTCGGAGTAGACGGGGCCTCGATCAAGCGCGACGAAGAAGACGTGTTTCCCGTCCGCGGTCATCGAAAGTCCGCTGGAAAACTCGACACTTGGAGCGTTGAGTCGCCGACCAATCAAGAGGTCGACGAGATGCCGAGAATGCACTTTCGTGCCGTCGGGCTCGTAGACCTCGAGGACCGGAGCGCGATCGAGGTCATAAGTAATGGCAGCATAGCGGCCCATCGGGGAGACCGTGAACAGCGCTTCTCGTCCCAACTTGGTCAAGCTGCGCTGCGTCCGTGGGCGACGGCGTTCGGGATACTTCGCCTGGAGCTCCTTGCTGAAGTCCTTGAACAGACCCCGCATCGTCTTCCCGTAGACGGCCTGGAACCGTCCATTTAGAGCAAACGGCCAGGTGAGTTCGTTCGACTGTCGTCCGATGACCTCCCAGAGTGCTTCTTCGCCCTCGAGGCTCATCAGGTAGTCGATGAAGTGCGTGCCGATGAGGTAATGGCCGAAATTTGGCAACCTGTGGCCGGTCACCGCCATGCTGCCGTCGATACGGCGACCGGCGATCCCCGCAGCCAGGTTGCCGTCGAAGTATTTGTTGTTGCCGCGTCCGAGCCCCAAGAGGCGCGTCTCGTAGAAGACGGCGATCCCCTCCTGGAACCAACCTTCGAAGGCGGCCGCGGGGCTCATGATTTCGCCGAATGCGTAGCGGATGCCCGATTCGATTCCACTCAGCTGGCGCATCACGACGTCATGAACCATCTCATGGCAACCAATGAGGCCGGGATCGGGCGGCAACCCCAGGGTGATGAAGTAGTCTATCGTGCTATATTGAGGGAGGACGGCCACCTGCTCCCTTCCGGCGAATGCAGGCTCGACGTAGGCGTTGTTGAACGGGACCTCGGGCATGACGAAGACGGACTTTGCACCCGCACCTGGGCCATCCGTGATTGGGGCCAGCTTCATCAACTCGGTTCGGCAATACTCGAGGCGACTTGCGATGCGGAGCGTCGCGTCCCTGTACTCCTCCGGGTAGTAGATGACGAGCTGGTCGGTCTCCATCCGGCGCATCCTCTTGCCGGGGGCGACGGCGGTCTGCAGATCTGGTGCGAAACGAGGTGAGGGAGCACAACCCACGGCGAAACTCGAGAGAAACACGATCAGCAACGAAATCGATGATCGGCGCTTGGGCGACGAGACCTTCCGGTCGCGGAGGAAATCACTCGACCTACCGCCCGATCCCTTCGTCACCGCCCGATCAAAGACCATCGATGTGGCGAGCACAATCGCTTCACCCGGCTAGTGGCCGTCTGCTTCTTGTCGTAAAGCACAGACCCGCGCGGTGCCGCGCTGGGCCGAGGTTCGGCTCTTTCGATTTCATGGCGAAAATGAGAACAAAAATCCGCGACTGGCTCACCGGAGTGATCGCGCTCACTTGCGCCAATCCGGGGGCCTTGCATGCACGAACCACAGAGCCCGGCGGTGTTTCTACGGAGGACGTGGCGGACGAGGTGCCAGACGGCGCCGAGGGCCCCGTGCCGGTCGTTTCGGATGCCGGTGCAAACGACCAACTGGATCGGACAGGCGCGCCTGGCGGCGAAGCTAGCGAGTCGGCCCAAGACGCGGGCGACTCGACGGAGTCAGAGCGAGCCTCCGAAGCCAGCCCGGACGCGCCGGCGAACGCAGGGCAGTCGGGAGGCTCAGACCCTGCGCCCGAGGCGCCGACGGCAGAGGGGGAGACAAAGCGACTGGTCGATCCGTACGAGGGGCTCGATCATTCCGGCTCGCCCCCGGGTCCACCGGAGCAAAGCAACGATCCCCAGGGAAGGTGGGACGATCGCTATGACGGAAGACCCAAGAAGAGACGCGCGGAGGACACGCTCATCTGGATCCCGAGAGCTCCGCTTTACCCGGTGCATCTTCTCCTCAACTACGGGGTGCGCTGGCCCCTCGTGACCGGGATCGCCAAGGCTGAGGAAGTGCGACTGTTTCACCGAGTACACGACTTGTTCACCTTCGACGACGGGAAGGGCGGGTACTACCCGACGGCGTTTTTCGACAAGGGTCGTGGTCTTTGGGGGGGCGCACATTTTTTCTACGACGATCTCGGCGTCGAGGGCCACTCGGTGAAAGCGACGGCGGGAGGCGGCACGAACGGATGGGTTCTCGGCACCTTCACCGATTCCTGGAGGGTGTTCGACGACGAGCGCGGGATGCTCGCCTTCAATGTGCTCTACCTGCGGTCACCAAACCTCGCCTTTACGGGGCTGGGATCCGCGACGGATATCGAAGACGAGGTCTTCTTCACCAGCGAGCAGCTGGGGGGCAAGGTCAGCCTGGACGTGGCCTTCGCGGACTTGAACCGATTCTACACCGCTCTCGAGTATCGGCGCGCACGTCTCAGCGGTTCCGGGCGTGATCCAGAGTTCGGAGAGTCTCCGTTTGCACCCCTCGCGGACGAGCTCACCGGCTTCAAGAGTTGGTTCGATCTCGCGACTTTCGAGATGCGCCTCGAACTCGATACGCGCAGAGCCGATCGACAGTTCACGTCCGGCTCGGGGCTGAGATGGGAATCCTGGGCGGCGTACAACTTCGGAATGGCCGAAGAGGTTCTCAGCTACTTCAGGTACGGGGTCGAGCCCACGGTCCACTGGGATCTGACGGGGGTCAATCATGTCCTGTCGCTGAGCGTCACGGCGGAGGCTCTTTCGAAAACCGCTGGGGACGATCCTCCACTCAGCGAGAGAATTACTCTTGGGGGGTCGGAACTGATGCAAGCTTTTCTCCCCGGAAGGTTTCGCGGAGACAGTGCGCTCGTCTACGGAGCGGCGTACAGTTGGCCAGTGCTCGCGTTTGCCGATGCACTGGTCTTCACCGACCTCGGCACGACATACGGCGGCTTCTACGATGATTTTTCCCACGACAAGATGGCACTATCGTGGGGAACCGGTGCGCGAACGAGCTTCTCGCGGAGTTTCGGAATCGAGCTCTTGGTAGCCTGGGGATCCAACCGCATTCAGCTGTGGGACGATCAGTTCGCTGTCGACAACGTCCGGTTCGTGGCCGGGGTGGGAAGCGGGGTTGGCCGATGAGTGCGCGAAGCCTCAAAGCCGTTTCGGCTTTGGTTCTTCTCGTCGGTGTGGTGACGGCGTGCGGCCAGAGCGTCCGGCGTTTTCCGAACGCCGCGCCCCGGTGGGAGGACTTCGATCGCAACCACGTACCCGAGCGGCCGGACGACTATTACTCGGGCATGATCGCGGACGCCGCGGACAAGAGCCTGCTCCGGCCGCTCGCGCGGCTCCCGTACCTCCCCCTCCCGGAGCGTGCACGCAACGTGAATGCGCTCGACGAGGTCCCGAACAGTTCGTGGTTTCAAAATCGTATCGGCTTCCATGATTTGACGCCCGAGCGGGTGGCTCGGGCTGCCTGTGGTGACACGCCCTCGCTCGATCCCACCAAGAAATGGACCATCATCGCGGCCAAGCCCAACGGCGCGTATCCGGGGTTTTTCATCAAGGCGGGAGAGGAGCGCTACCTCCTCAAGTTCGATAGTCCTGTACAACCGGGACGCGCGACATCGGCCGACGTCATTGGTTCGAAGATCTATTGGGCCGTCGGATACAACACACCGTGCAACGAGATCGTGCATTTCCAGAGGAACATCTTGGAGATCGACCCCGGGGCGACCGCAGAGGACCGCTACGGCAAAAAGCATCCCATCACACAGGAGGACATCGACGCGGTACTTGCCAAGGCCTACCGCTCCAAGGACGGCGTGCTCCGTGCCTCGGCGTCGCGGTTCCTTCCCGGGAAGCCTCTCGGCCCCTTCAAATACCAGGGTCGTCGCGGGGATGATCCCAACGACCGCGTGCGACACGAGCACCGTCGCGAGCTACGGGCGAATCGAATCTTGTCTGCTTGGCTTCACCATCATGACGCACGCGAACAGAACACGCTGGACGTGTGGGTGGAGGGTCAGGGCAAGGACGAGTCCCGCGACTTCATTCGCCACTACATGATAGACTTCGGTGATTGTCTCGGGTCACGTTGGTTCTTTGACCCCCTGTCCAAGCGGTTTGGACACTCCTATTTCGTCAGCGGCGATCAGGCACTGGTCGACATCGTGACGTTCGGCGCGTATCCGCGTCCCTGGCATCATCTCGAGGTGAATCCCGAAGCCGAGATCTTCGGTTACTTCAACGTTGAGGATTTTCATCCCGAGACTTGGGTGACGGAATACCCGAACGCCGCCTTCAGCGAGATGAGGTTCGACGATGCGCTGTGGATGGCGAGGATCCTATCCCGTTTCACTCGAGAGCACATTGAAGCGATTGTGGCGGAGGCGAAGCTCGAAAACGAGCACGCAGAGCAATACCTCGTCGAGACTCTCCTTGGCCGGAGAGACGTGATCTCGCGCGAGTACTTCACCGAATACGCTCCCCTCGACGAGTTCCGTCTCGTCAGGCGGACGTCAGGGGACCCGACTCAGTCGCTCTGTTTCGAGGACTTGGCGGTCGGCGGGGGGATCGTCGATCCCAAGCGCACCCTCTACAAGGGTCGGTTCTACGGTGGACGGAAGCTCGATCAGGAGATGGGATGGCTCCAGTTTTCTCCGGATCCTCAGCACCCCCATCGTTCGTGCATCCAGTTCCCTGTCGGGCACAAGCGGCCCGCCGATCTGACTCCGCCCGGGGCGCCTGACGATCATCCTCTGCGGTATGGAGTCTTGAAAATCTGGATCCATCAGAAGCCTGGCGTGCGTCCAACGTCTGCGATTCACGTTTTCTTCTACGATATGGGCCCGCAACGCGGCTTCCGCCTCGTAGGAATCGAGCGCCCCCACGAAGCGATCATGCCCGAACTGTACTGACGCAGCTCAGACAAGGACTTTGATCCGAAGCAGTTCCTTTGCAAGAGTTCGTTCATGTGGGGAGACTGGAGGAACATCGTTCGCGTCGTCGCGACCCTCGCCGTTACTTTCGGGGCGCCGGTCGCGTTTGCGCAAGAAGACTCCAAGAGCGCGCAGGAAGAATCCAAGGGGTCAGAATCGAGTGCGTCAGGCGCAAAGACCAACATATCTGCGGGTCAACCGAGCGAGCCCGAACGCCCCCGCGCGTTGCGGGTGGGCTACGCGGGGGCCCCGCCGTTCGTCACCGTTGGAGACAATGGGGCACCCGAGGGTCTCAGCATTCGCGTTTGGCGCGATCTCGCCGAGCGCATCGAGACCGAGTACGAGCTCGAGCGGCAAGAGTCTGTCGAGGACGCGCTCCACCGCCTTCGAGAAGGAGAATTGGACGTGGCCGTTGGGCCGATCAGCATCACGGCTGATCGAGCTCGGCGAGTCGACTTCACCCAACCGTACTTCGACGCATCGATTGCCATCGCTGCACCTCCGGGAGACGACCTATGGGGCCGCATCCGTCCGCTGTTATCCGAAGCATTCCTCACCGCGCTGGCGGGGCTTCTTCTGGTGCTCACGATCATCGTACGCTCACCTGGCTCGTCGAGCGCAGGTCGAACCCCGACGAGTTTCCTCGCTCTCCACTGCGTGGCATCGGAAACGGCATTTGGTTTGCCATGGTGACGATGACGACCGTCGGATACGGCGACAGGAGCCCCAAGACCGTCGCTGGTCGCGTCATTGCTGGGGGCTGGATGCTCGTCGCCATCATCATGACGTCATCCCTCACCGCTGGAATCGCGACGACCCTCACCCTCGTCGGGCTCGACCAGGCCACCATCAATAGCGCCGGGGAACTGGAGGGAAAGCGGGTCGCCGTCGTCCACGGAACTCTGTCCGAATCGTTTCCTTCCGAATACGGTGCCGTCCCCATCGGTGCCTCCGATCTGACGAGCGCCGTACAGTTGGTGCTCGACGACAAAGCGGCTGCCATGGTCTTCGATCGCCCCGCTCTGGAGCATTATCTGTCCGAGCACCCGGACATGAAGCTCGAGATCTCTTCGCGGAAGTATCGCCCCCAGGGCTATGGTTTTGCGGTCGCCAAGGGGGCGGAGGTCCTTCATTCGATGAACGTGCAGCTACTCCAGATGCAAGAGGACGGCAGGCTTCCGACGAGCGGGGGCGCTCCCAAGTGAACATTTTCATCTGCTCGGGGCGTCGCCGTGAAGTAGGAGCGCGATGATTCAGACCAGCGCTGTCATCGTGCTCACGTCTTCACGTCTGTCCGCTTTGCTCGTGTCACCTCGCGCTGAGCCGGATTGGTGAGATTGGAGGGCTTCCGATGTCCACGGGTCCGGAGGTCGAGTGAACTGCTTCTGGTGGAGTGAGCGGGGCCGGCGGTGGGGTGAACGAGCCCAGGGGTGGAGTGACCCCGAAAAACCCGGATATTCATGGGGAATCTGCTCTTCGATCAGGAATCGGTCCGCGAATGGCCCGCCACGGCGTCGACGGGGGTGGCCCCTCACCAAGCACAAACTGTTTGCAGTCGGACGGTCGCTGAGAGACGGGTGGGGCACCCTCGATTCCGCGCGGCCCATTTCTATTTTACCGAATTAATTCAAATGGTTAACTTGTTTCCAGCGGATTTCATTTACATTTGCCCCCTCGGACCGCATAACCGCGCGCGCAACCGAGCGACCCACCGTAGGTGACCAGCCGGAGGGCGGAGTGGTTCTGCCCACGTCGAGCTGGCTCATCGTTACCTCAACCCGAAATTCTTCGGGGGCGGGGCGGGCGAGTCCTCACCAGGTTCCCCCCTAACGATGAAGCTGTTCGTCTTCCCGCGCTGGGCCAACAAGACCCGGACGATTGCGGGCATCGCCCTCGGTGGTGCTCCGATCTATCTGACGGCGTTTGTTTGGTACGGCATGTCGCCCAAAACGACAGACGTGGGCTACCAGCCCAAGCAGCCGGTTCCTTATAGTCACGCGCTCCATGCGGGTGAGCTCGGAATCGACTGCCGTTACTGTCACAACACCGTCGATGAATCGAGCCACGCCGCGATTCCGCCGACGTCGACCTGTATGAATTGCCATACGTTGGTCCACCCGGAGAGCACGAAGCTCTTGCCGGTGCGCGAGAGCGCGGCGACGGGTGAGCCGGTCGAATGGGTGAAGGTGCATGATCTTCCTGACTACGTGTACTTCAATCATTCCGCGCACGTGACTCGCGGCGTCGGTTGTGTCTCGTGCCACGGTCGCATCGACCAGATGGAAGTCGTCTACCAACAGGAGCCGCTCAGCATGGGGTGGTGCCTGGACTGCCATAGAAACCCCGAGCCGAACCTGCGCCCGCCGGAGTTCGCTACGGACATGAACTGGAAGGCTCCGGGAGACCCCGCTTCGTACGGCGCGACCCTCCGGGAGAAGAACAACATCAACCCCCCCACCGACTGCTCGACATGTCATCGATGAAGACGAAAAGCGATCGCCGGCCGAAGTATTGGCGGAGCCTGGCCGAGCTCGAAGGCGACTCCGAGTTTCAGGAGTTCGTTCAAAAGGAATTCCCGACCCCCACCGAGCAGATTCCGCTCTCGTCGAAGGGTCGACGTCGTTTCATGCAGCTGATGGGCGCCTCGTTCGCGCTCGCCGGCTGTCGCTGGAAAGAGGAAAAGATCCTCCCGCACACCAACCGTCCCGATGGGATGATCCCCGGCGTGCCGGCGCACTACGCGACGATGATGGAACTCGGCGGCGTGGCCACCGGTCTTCTCGTCAAGAGCTTCGATGGTCGTCCGATCAAGGTCGAAGGCAATCCGAACGATTCCTTGACCAAGGGCGGCACGGGAACGTACCACCAGGCCGCTATCTTGGGTCTTTACGATCCAGACCGCAGCGTTCAAGCCAAGCTCGGTGGACAGCCGTCGGACAACAAGGCTTTCGATGCGGCGCTGCTGGCGAGTTTCGCAGCCTCCGTCACCAAGGGCGGCGCCGGGTTTGCGGTGCTCAGCCGCGCGTCGTCCTCCCCCAGCCTCCTTTCCCTCAAGAGCAGCCTGCAGAAGCAAGCTCCCGGGCTGAAGTGGATTGCCTACGAGCCCGCCGACGCATCTGGCGCTCGCGAGGGCGTGAAGCTCGCCTTCGGTCAGGAGCTCGACGTTCACCTCCACCCGGAAAAAGCCGACATTCTCGTCGCTCTCGATTCGGACATGCTTTCGGCAGCCGTGCCGGGCGGCGTCGGCTACTGCCGCGCCGTCGCCAGTCGTCGTGATCCCGACGAGGGCAAGATGAGTCGGATCTACTCCATTGAGTCGAGCCTTTCGGAGATCGGTTCACTCGCCGATCATCGCGAGACGGTGAAGCCGAGCTCGATTGTTGCCGTCGCGGCATACATCGACGCCGAGGTGAGCAAGGCCCGCGGGACGAGCGGTGCTCAGAAGGCGCCTTCCGATGCGTCGCTCGGCGGCGCGCGGGTGAAGAAGGTCCTTGACGTTCTGGTCAAGGATCTCGTCGCCCATGCCGGCAAGGGACTGGTTCATGTCGGCTCCAAACATCCAGCCGAGGCTCATGCCCTCGTGCACCGGATCAACACGATTCTCGGCAACGTCGGCACCACGGTCACATACAGCGAAGCTGCTCCGAAGCTGGTTGGCGGCGCTGACGAGCTTTCCACCCTGGTTGCGGACATCGAAGGCGGCAAGATCGACACTCTTCTCATCCTCGGTGGGAACCCGGTGTACGATGCGCCCGCAGACGTCAACTTCGAGGGTGCTCTCGCCAAGGTGAAGACGACGTTCCACGTCGGACTCTACTTCGACGAGACCGCGCAAAAGTGCACCTGGCACGCCCCTGAAGCCCACTTCCTCGAGACCTGGAGCGACGCGCGCGGTGCCGACGGCACCTTCCGCATCGGTCAGCCGCTGCTCGATTCCGAGCTCCCGGTGAGAAGTCAGCTTCAAATCGTCGCGAAGCTGGCCGGAATGGCCAAGCAGCAGCCCGTGGACATCGTTCGTGGTGCTCTCGGTCTCGCCGACGAGAAGGCCTGGCGCAAGGCGGTCCACGATGGATTCACGGGTCAGGCGGCCCAGCCCGTCGTACCCGATCTTTCTACGATCTCCGACGTGGCGCTTCCCGAATCTTCTGGGCTCGAGGTGATGTTCGACGTCGACCCGGCCGTCTACGACGGCCGCTTCGCCAACAACGGCTGGCTTCAGGAATTGCCGCATCCTCTCGCCAAGCTGGCATGGGACAACGCGGCGCTCATTGCTCCTGACACCGCCAAGAAGAACGGCCTCGTCGATGGGCACCTTTGCACGGTGACGGTCGAAGGGAAGTCGGTACAGCTCCCATGCATCTTTGCCCCGGGACAGGCCGAGGGAACGATCCATCTTTCGCTCGGCTACGGTCGAACGGCAGCGGGTGTCGTTGGCGGCTCGGTGGACAGGGGTGTCGAACCGGTCGGCGCCAACACCTACACGATTCGTCAAAGTGGTGCCCCGCACTTCGCTGCCGGTGCCACGGTCGCAAAATCCGGCGGACGCCAGGAAGTTCTGGCTATCACCCAGAATCTCTGGGCCATCGACGCAGTCGGCAAGGCGGGCGAAAAGGCTCGTGAAGACGAGCTCGTGCGCGAGACGACTCTGCCCGCGTACGCGGACTTCAAGAGCGACGTCAAGAAGCACAAGGACGCCGCGCACCACGGACACGTCCACCCCGGCGATATCGAAGGCAAGGTCCACCATCCGCCTCTCTTGAATCTTTGGCAGCCACCCGTGTCCTATGACGGTCACAAGTGGGGCATGGCCGTCGATCTGAACAAGTGCAGTGGCTGCAGCGCCTGCATCGTTGCTTGCCAAGCGGAGAACAACATCTCCGTGGTCGGCAAGAGCGAAGTGGCCAAGGGCCGCGAGATGAGCTGGATGCGTGTGGAGCGTTACTACAAGGGCTCCGAGAACGACGCCGAGGTCCGCCAGCAGCCGGTCATGTGTCAGCAGTGCGAGAACGCGCCTTGTGAGCAGGTTTGCCCCGTGGGTGCAACGATGCACACGACCGAGGGTCTCAACGACATGGTCTACAACCGCTGTATCGGCACTCGATATTGCTCGAACAACTGCCCCTACAAGGTGCGCCGGTTCAACTACCGTAACTACAACAAGGAGTTTTACGGAGTCACACCCTTCACCGGCACGGACGATCCCGACGCCAAGCGCATGGCGATGGCCTTCAACCCCGAGGTTACGGTGCGAAGCCGCGGTGTGATGGAAAAGTGCACGTTTTGCGTGCAACGCATCCAGAACACCAAGATCGTCGCGAAGAACAACAAGCGCCCCATCAAGGACGGCGAGATCCAGACCGCCTGCGAGCAGGCTTGTCCGTCAGGAGCCATCGTTTTCGGTGACCTGAACGACAAGAAGAGCCGCGTGCACAAACTGCAGAATCGCCACCGGGCGTACGAGCTCCTTCAAGAGCTGAACAACCGCCCGCGTGTGAACTACATGGCCCGCATTTCCAACCCGCATCCGGAGCTTTCGACCAACGATGGCCACAGCGAGCACCACTAATCCTTATATCGCGCCGCTGAAGGGCGACAACAAGTTCGCCCAAATCACGGACAACGTGTCGCGTATCATGGAGGCTCCGCGGCCTCCGAAGGCTTGGTACATCAGCCTCGCTTTCGCGCTGGCCCTGCTCGGCATGTTCGGTGCGAGCATCGGCTGGATGGTCTGGGAGGGTATCGGCGTCTGGGGCCACGTGCACCCGGTCGCGTGGGGCTTCCCGATCGTGAACTTCGTGTTTTGGGTCGGTATCGGTCACGCCGGTACGCTCATCTCCGCAGTTCTCTTTCTCTTGCGTCAGAACTGGCGCACGGCGATCAACCGCTTCGCCGAAGCGATGACCATCTTCGCGGTCATCTGTGCCGCCATCTTCCCCGGCATCCACATCGGTCGCCCCTGGCTGCCTTACTGGATGTTCCCCATCCCGAACCAGATGCAGATGTGGCCGCAGTTCCGCTCGCCGCTCGAATGGGACGTCTTCGCGGTCGGCACCTACGCCACCGTGTCGATTCTCTTCTGGTACATGGGCATGATCCCGGACTTCGCGACATTCCGCGATCGCTCCACGAGCACCGTGCGCCGGGTGGTCTATGGGTTGCTCTCGATGGGATGGCGCGGCTCTTCGCGTCAATGGCACCGCTACGAGCGCGCCTACCTGCTCTTGGCGGCACTGGCGACTCCTCTCGTTCTCTCGGTGCACTCGGTCGTGAGTTTCGACTTCGCGACCTCACAGCTGCCGGGATGGCACACGACGATCTTCCCGCCCTACTTCGTTGCTGGCGCCATCTTCGGCGGTTTCGCGATGGTGGTGGTGCTTGCGGTTCCTGCCCGTCAGTTCTACGGCCTCAAGAAGATCATCACCATGAAGCACCTCGAGCTCATGGCGAAGGTCATGCTCGGGACGGGTATGTTGGTCGGTTACGCTTACGCGATGGAGATGTTCGTCGCGTGGTACTCCGGCGCCATTTACGAGCAGTTCGCGTTCATGAACCGCGCGTACGGAAACTACGCTTGGTCGTACTGGACGATGATTTTCTGCAACGTCGTCTCTCCGCAGGTTTTCTGGTGGAAGAGCATGCGGACCAACGTCTGGGTGATCTTCGTCGTCGGGGTTCTCGTGAACGTCGGCATGTGGTTCGAGCGCTTCGTCATCATCTGTACGTCGCTCACGCGTGATTTCTTGCCCGCCAACTGGGGTGACTTCATCCCCACGGGCGTCGACTACGCGACTCTGGGAGGCTCCTTCGGCCTCTTCTTCACCCTCTTCCTCCTGTTCTGCCGCTATCTGCCGATGGTGGCCATGGCCGAGGTGAAGGCCTTCATCCCCGAAGGTCACGCCCACGATGACGACCATCACGATCCACACTGGGCCCGTACGAACGCGCTATCTCCCGAAGGGAAGAGCGGCAAGGGTCACGAGACGCACGGAGAGCGCGACTCTGAATGAGCGCTGGAAAAGTCATGACTGACCAAGACGCACAGGTTTCTTCTGCATCCGCGCAAGCCAGCGCTCCGCTCCACGGGATTCTGGCGGAGTACGACACGCCTACTGCGGTGGTGAAGGCCTCCAAGAAGGTTCGGGACGCGGGCTACTCCGCGTGGGACACCTACACGCCGTTCCCCATTCACGGCATCGAAAAGGCCATGGGGATCAAGATGACCAAGCTTCCTTGGTTCGTCATTTGCGCGGCGCTCACGGGTCTCACCACGGCAATCGTCCTCCAGTGGTGGACCAACGCCGTCGATTACAAGTGGATCATCTCGGGCAAGCCCTTCTGGAGCTGGCCCGCGAACGTACCCATCATGTTCGAGCTTTCGGTTCTATTCAGCGCGTTTGCGACCCTCGGTGGCATGTTCGCCCTGAACAACCTACCGCTGCCCAGCCATCCGCTGGACTTGAAGGAGCGCTTCCGCCGGGTTACCGACGACAAGTTCTTCCTCCTCATCGAAGCCCGCGATCCCAGGTTCGACGAGGAAGCGACGCGCAAGCTCTTGGAAGAGACGTCGCCCGTCTTCATCGAGGACGTGAAGGAGGACCGGACCACTTCCGATCGCCTGCCCAAGCCACTCGTCTACACTCTCATCATCGCTGCATGTGCGAGCCTCGTGCCCTTCGCGGCTTTCGCCCAGGCGCGCAGCTCCAAGATGGAAGAGGGACGTCGCCACCTCGTCTGGGACATGGATTTCGCTCCGTCCTACAAGGCTCAGGGGCACAACCCGCTCTTTGCCGATGGGCGTGCGATGCGCATTCCCCCGGCTGGTACAGTCGCTCGAGGTCACCTCCAAGCCGACGATCACATGTACAAGGGCAAGCGCCCCAGCGGCGATTGGGCTCTCACTCTTCCCGCGGGCATCGACGCCGATGAGGAGACGATGGAGCTCGGCAAGGCACAATTCGGCATCTACTGCGCTCCGTGTCACGGGTTTGCAGGTGAGGGGAACGGCATGGTGAATGCGCGGGCCTCGACTTTGGGTCAAGGTTGGGTACCGCCCTCGAACCTGCATGAGGCGCGTCTGCGCACCATGCCGGCTGGCGAGATCTTCAACACGATCACCCACGGTATCCGCAACATGCAGGGATACGGCTCGCAGATCAGCCCGGAAGAACGCTGGGCAATCATTCTTTACATTCGCGCTCTCCAAAAGAGCAGCGCGGCTCCCTCTGGACAGCTTTCGGACGCAGATCGCGCCGCACTCAAGTAAGCAAGAAGATGGCTGACGATAAGAAAAAGAGCGAAAAGCCGGCCCCCAAGAAGAGCGCACAGCTTGCGACTCTCGAGGCCAACGGTGATTCGATTCAGCTGAGCGAAGAAGCAGCAAGCTTCGGCCCCAAGGCTCTTGGCGGCGGTGTGGTTCTCCTCATCGCGGCCCTTGCTCTCGGGGGCGGACTGTTCGGAGCGCAATTTCAGCACTCGTACCTCGCCGCCTACATGTGGGGCCTTTCGGTCTGCGTGGGTGGCGTCTGGTGGGTGACGTTGCAGCACCTCTTTGGTGCTCGCGCGAGCGTGGTGATGCGGCGTTCCGGCGAAATCATCGCAAAGACGTCGCTCATCATGGCCATCCTGGCTCTACCGATCCTGATCCCGATCTTCGCGCACAACCCGGTTCTCTATCAGTGGGTGGACCACGACTACATGCACAGCAATCATGCACTTCACAGCAAGCAGCCGTGGTTTGCCACCGGGTTCTTCGCTGCCCGCATGATCTTCTACTTCGCCTTCTTCATCCTCATGTCTCGCTTCTGGATGAAGAAGAGCCAGGAGCAGGAGGACAAGAAGGCCGGTGACGTCGCGTTCTACAAGAAGCTTCAGGGCAACTCCGCTCCCGCGATGATCGGCTTTGCACTGGCGGTGACCTTCTGCGCCATCGACTTCCTGATGACGCTCGACGCCATCTGGTTCTCGACCATCTTCGGCGTGTACTACTTCGCTACCTGCGTTCAGACGTTCCACTGTTTCTTGGTCTTGACGCTCCTTTGGTTCCAGTCGAAGGGCGCGCTGACGAAGAGCGTGAATCAGGAGCACTATCACGACCTCGGCAAGATGATGTTCGCGTTCGTCTGTTTCTGGTCTTACGTCGGATTCTCGCAGTTCATGCTCATCTGGTACGCAAACATTCCGGAAGAGACGCACTGGTTTCACGACCGCCTGACCGGCAACTGGTGGGACGCGTCCGTCATCCTTGCAGCCACGCACTTCGTGATCCCGTTCTTCGGGATGATGTCTCGCTGGATGAAGCGCGACACGAAGAAGCTCCGCTTCTGGGCCTACTACATGCTGATCGTCTCGTGGTTCGACATGTACTGGCTCGTGGCTCCGAACCTCCATAAGGAAGGCATGACCTTCACTCCGTCCGACTTCCTGGCTTGGGCCGGGATGGCAGCGGTCGTGTTCGGCGCCATCATCATCGAGGCCAAGAAGGTCAAGTTGGTAGCAACCGGAGATCCGCGGCTTTCGCGCTCTCTCGCTTTCGAGAACATCTGAGGCTCACACTCTCAAGGGACCCAATCGATGTCGAACGAACCCGATAAGGTAAACAGCGGCGCCCTCGCCACCATGATCGTCCTGGTCGCATTCGCGACCTTGGCGGTGGCGCTGGTGGTGACTGCGCTCGTGCGCCAGGAAACGGCCCGGCTTCAGGCCGAAGGCGATCAGAATCAAGAGCGTCCGTTTCGTCAGCTTCGCTCCGAGCAAGAGTCCAAGCTGAGTGACGCTCCCGCCTGGGCGGATCAAGCGGCAGGCCTGGCCAGCATTCCAATCAACAGCGCGATGCAGCTCGTTCTCGAGGAAGTCCGCGAGAATCCCCTTGCGATGAGCCCCGGCAACAAGCCCGAGGAAGAGGAAGAAGAGTCCGAGGAGGGCGAGGAAGCGGCCGAAGAGGGCGCTTCCGACCCACAAGCCACCGAGGAGACGGCCGAGACAGCAGAAGAGGGCGAGCCCGAGAAGGTCCCCGCCCAGAAGCCGGAGCCCGCCCCCAAGGCGGCACCAGCTCCTGCCCCCAAGGCGACACCCGCCCCAACCCCCAAGGCGTCTCCTGCACCTGCTCCCAAGGCACCTGCCCCTGCCCCCAAGGCACCTGCCCCTGTCCCCGGAGTCCCAGCGCAATAATGTTCTCTTTCGGCGACAAGCAGAACGGAGCCCGGCGACGAGACGTGAGTCTCGTGCGTCGTGCTCTCGTGCGCTCGAGCCGATGGGTTGCAGTGTGCGCATGCGCGCTGGGTGCACTGTCCTTCGGCGCAGAGAGCGCGAAGGCAGACCCGATCCCAGCCGAGCTGATCAAGGATAGGACGGAGCGGCTGCCCAAACGGCTCGAGGGTATCGACGTCGAGGAACACCTCGAGTCCACGGTCCCCGCTGCCATTTCCTTCAAGGACGAGACGGGCAGGGACGTCCTGTACGACGAAGTCGTGCGCGGTAAGCTTCCGACAATCCTGACTCTGAATTACTCGGATTGCCCGATGCTCTGCAGCCTCCAGCTCAACGCGCTGGTCAAAGCAATGAAGCAGGTCGATCTGACACTCGGCAAGGATTATCGGGTCGTCACGGTATCGCTCAATCCCGAAGAAACGGTCGACCGCGCACGTGACTGGAAGAGTCGCTACATGGCTCAATACGGCCGTGCCGAAGCGCCAGCCGAAGGCTGGACGTTTCTCACCGGAAGCGAAGCGAACATCAAGGCAGTCGCCAAGTCACTAGGGTTTTCCTACGGGTACAACGAGGAGCGAGACGAATACGTCCACCCGGCAGCCTTCGTGGTTTCTACGCCGGAGGGCGTACTCGCCCGGTACATTTACGGCCTGGAGTACCACCCCAAAACGCTTCGCCTCAGTCTCATCGAGGCGTCGGAGGGCAAGATCGGCAGCAGTGTCGATCGGCTCATCCTTTATTGTTTTCACTACGATGCTTCCGAGGGCCGCTACGCCCCGGTTGCCATGAACATCATGCGCGTGAGTGGAAGCGCCGGGGCTCTCGCTCTCGGCGGTCTACTCGCGGGTCTTTGGCGCCATGAAAAGCGCCGCAAGCGAAGCTCCGATTCGTCGGAGAAGCCCTCTTCAAAGAACGCAACATGATCTCCACCCTTCTCGCAAGCATGAGCGCCGACGAGGCGCTGCCGAAGAGTCCACCGTCGGACGACTTTTGGATGCCGACGGATGCATCCACGTTCGCCGCCGATGTCGACGGTTTGTACAATTTCTTGTTCTGGCTCTCGGCGATTTCGGCCGCAGGCATCTTCATCGCGATGCTCTGGTTCGTGATCAAGTACAGAGCAAAGGGGCGTGAGGAGAACGAGCTCGCCGACGACTCTTCACATCACAACACCGCTCTGGAAATCACCTGGTCGGTCATCCCGCTGTTCATCTGCATCGGGATCTTCGTCTGGGGATTCAAGGGCTACGTGACGATGCGTACTCCGCCGAAGGACACGGTCGAGATTCACGTTCAAGGGCAGAAGTGGAACTGGGTCTTCACGTATCCGACGGGCAAGATCGACAGCAAGCTTCACGTGCCGGTCGACAAGGACGTCCGCGTCATCATCCAGTCGGTGGACGTTCTGCACAGTCTCTACATCCCCGCATTCCGCACCAAGATGGACGCGGTGCCCGGGCGCTACACGGATCTTTGGTTCCGGGCGACGAAGACGGGAAACTACCCGATCTTCTGCGCGGAGTACTGCGGCACCTCCCATTCGGACATGCTGGCTGAGGCGGTCGTCCACGAGCCAGGTGGTTACGAAACGTGGGTCAACAAGATCGACGTTCCCAGTGATCCCAAGGAATGGGGTGAGCAGCTCTACAACCAGCGCGGTTGCAAGACGTGCCATTCGGTCGACGGCGCCGCGCTCGTCGGCCCGACTTGGAAGGGTCTTTTCGGCAAGGCCCGGAAGTTCGCCGACGGCAGCACCGCGACGGCGGACGAAAACTACATTGCCAACTCCATCAACAATCCTGCAGGTCAGGTCGTCGAAGGATTTCCCCCCAGCATGCCCAGCTATCAAGGTCAGCTGAGCGACAAGGAAATCAACGCGATCGTCGAGTACATCAAGAGCCTGAAGTGAGAATCCAAGATGTCTGAAGTTTCGACAGTCAATCCCGCCGATTTGCGCACCGTTCCCAGCAAGCCTGAGGAGAACTTCTTCACCCACGAGAAGGGCATCCTTTCTTGGATCTTCACCGTGGACCACAAGCGGATCGGGTTCATGTACCTGCTCAGCGTGCTCGGTTCGTTCGCGCTGGGCGGCTTCTTCGCGTTGGCGATCCGCACCGAGCTCTTCTTCCACGGGCCCGAAAATGGGGTCATGACCCATGATCAGTACAACCAAGCCATGACGCTGCACGGCGCCATCATGGTCTTCTTGGTGATCATTCCGGGTATCCCAGCGGCCCTTGGCAACTTGATCATGCCGCTCCAGCTCGGGGCCAAGGACGTAGCGTTCCCACGTCTCAACCTGATGAGCTACCACCTCTGGGTTCTCGGAGCGTGCTTCTTCATCAGCTCGCTGGTGATCAGCGCGGCGGACACGGGCTGGACCTTCTACGTGCCCTACAGCACGACGACGCCCACGGCTGTGATTCCCGCGGCATTCGGCGCCTTCATTCTCGGGTTCAGCTCCATCTTCACGGGCCTGAACTTCATCGTGACGGTGCATAAGCTGCGTCCCCCAGGGATGACGTGGTTCCGTTTGCCTCTCTTCGTTTGGGCACTCTATTCGACGGCGGTCATTCAGGTTCTCGCCACGCCGGTCATCGGTATCACCTTGCTCATGCTCATCGTCGAGCGAACGGTCGGTCTCGGTATCTTCGATCCGGCACTCGGCGGTGACCCAGTGCTCTTTCAGCACTTCTTCTGGTTCTACTCACATCCGGCCGTGTACATCATGATCGTCCCGGCTTTCGGCGTGATCAGCGAGCTGATGAGCGCGTTTTCTCGCAAGCAGGTGTTCGGATACAAGTTCATCGCCATGAGCTCGGTCGCGATTGCGCTTCTCGGGTTCTTGGTTTGGGGCCACCACATGTTTACCAGCGGCCAGTCGGTGCTCGCGGGTACCATCTTCAGCGCGATTACGTTCCTCATCGCCATCCCCACCGCCATCAAGATGTTCAACTGGATCGCCACCATGTACAAAGGTCGCATCCACCTCGACACCCCGATGCTCTACGCTTTGGCGTTCCTCTGGGTATTCGCCATCGGCGGTCTGACGGGTGTGTTCCTTTCGACCATGAGCGTCGACTTGCACCTCCACGACACCTACTTCGTCGTGGCGCATTTCCACTACGTGATGATGGGTGGAGCGATCACGGCGTTCATGGGTGGGCTTCATTACTGGTGGCCCAAGTTCACCGGGAAGATGTACAACGAGGGGCAGGGCCGGATCGGTGCGATCCTCGTCTTCATTGGCCTCAACCTGACCTTCTTCCCGCAGTTCGTCATGGGAACCCGCGGCATGCCGCGCCGGTATTACAACTATCTACCGGAGTTCGAGAGCATGCATCAGATGTCCACCATTGGGGCGTACATCCTCGGGCTCGGCTTCGTTCTAACGGCGATCTATCTGTTCAAGAGCTTCTTCGGTGGTAAGCCGGCACCGGCGAACCCCTGGGGTGCAACCACCCTTGAGTGGATGTGTGTTTCACCCCCGCCCTACTACAACTTCCATGAGGAGCCGGTTGTGAACCGCGGGCCCTACGACGGGTACGAACACCTCCGTTTTGACAAGGAAACGCAAGGATACGTCCCCGCCGAGTGAGGCCGAATCCGTAGAGCTTTCAGCTAGGTTAAAACTATGAGCGATTCACACGACGCACACGGACACGGGCACGGCGAAGCCGTCTATCCGTATACGCCGCACCATTTTCACTCGGCGAAGCAGCACCTCGAATCGGGGAAGATGGGCGTTTGGCTCTTCCTCGTCACCGAGATCCTGTTCTTCGCGGGTCTCTTCTGCGCTTACACGGTGTACCGCGCTCTTCATCCTGACGTGTTCTATTGGGCGCACTTCTTCTTGGATACCAAGATGGGTGCCCTCAACACGATGGTCCTCATCTTCTCGAGTTTCACGGCGGCGTGGGCTGTTCGGAATGCTCAGCTCGGCCAGAAGAAACTCCTTCAGACCAACATCATCATCACCATTGCGTGCGCCGGCATATTCATGGTGGTGAAGTACTTCGAGTACAGCCACAAGTTCCACATCGGTATCTTCCCCGCCGGGCACTTCGATCCGCAGCACCAAGTGTGGGAAGAGCCGAGCTTCAAGAAGAAGCATCCCGAAGCCGCTGAGGCGGCCGAGCGCATCATGGCTGGCATCGCGGCTCGCAAGAGCGCGCAGGCTGCGACGTTCGACGAGATCGTGGGCGAGCGCAACGCTCTGGCGCTCGTGCCGGTGCAAGACGACGGCTCCACCAAGGCCGCGGCCCCGGCGGCGGAGGCCCCGAAGGCGGCGCCCGCCGCAGTTCCCCAGGCAGCTCCGGCGGCAGAGAAGTCAGCGGCGACGAAGTCCGTTCCCGCCCAAGCCGAGGCCGAACTAGACACTAAATCGCAGATGGCCATGCCGACGGATGCGGCAGACAGCGCGGAGGCAGCAGAGGAAGGGGCGGCCGACAATGAACCTGCTCCCACGGCCGAAGGTGATATGGAAGGCGGGGAAGCGGACCTCGCGGAAGCAATCGACGAAGAGAACGCCCCCTCTGCACCCAAGAAGGAAGAGCTCTCGGATGAGGCTTGGCTGCTCAAGCAGATCAATGCGCTCAGCTACGAGGAGCGTCATCCCCTCGAGACGGCGGGAGTGATCCGGGCTCCTGCGGATGGACCTCTCGAATTTGCGCGCCCTGCAAAGGCTGGTGTCTTCTTCAGCATTTATTTCTTCATGACGGGTTTGCACGGTCTCCACGTGCTCATCGGGATCGGTCTGTGGATTTGGATGCTCTTCATCGTGAAGAAGCGCGAGATGGGTCAGAAGTACTACGGGCCCATCGAGTTTACCGCCCTCTACTGGCACTTGGTGGATCTCATCTGGATCTACCTCTTCCCCATGCTCTACCTGATTCACTGATTTTCGAGAGTTGAGACGAGACACATGACTGACGAAGAAAAGCGTCCAGAAGAGGCCGAAGAGGCCAAGTCCGACGCCTCGGGAGCTGAGGAAGCCGACAAGGCGGAAGAGACCGAAGGAGAGTCGAAGACGGAGTCATCCGACGACGAGCCCAAGGGAGAACCCGCGGACGAAGTCTCCGAAGTGGAGGGTGGCGATGAGAAGCCTTCCAAAGCCCCGAGTGCTAAGCCCGAGATCGCGGCGGCGGCTCACCACGGAAACAGTGCCCACGAGGACCACACGGAGCATTTTGCACACACGGCGCCCATGTCGTTGTTGATTGGTGTTCTCGTTGCCTTGGGCATGCTCACGATTCTCACCGTGGCAGTGACCGCGGTTGACCTCGGGAGCCAGGGGAACTTCGTGGTCGCAATGATCATCGCCACGGTGAAGGCTATCCTGGTCATGGGCTACTTCATGCACATGTTTTGGGATTCGAAGTTCAACGTCGTGGCGTTTACCAGCTCGTTTCTCTTCGTCTTGCTCTTCTTGGCCATGTCGGTCCTCGACCTTTCCGAGTTCCAATCCGACAAGAAGCAGTTCGAAAACGACAAAAAATCGCAGATGCAGTGAGCATCTGAATGCGAGAAAAGCCCCGGACTCGTCTGGGGCTTTTCTCATTTGCGAATGTCATGTTCCTCATCTCCGAACCAGAAGCGCGCCTCCTCGTCTCATCCACCGAAACGGACAATCACGAAACGACTCTCGTCATTCCCGAGCTGGGGCGAGACAGAGTCGAATACTTCAAGTGTCTCGTCGACTCAGGCACGGCGTTCAAGGAGCACGCCGTCGTGATCTGGGAGGGGCAGCTCGAAGGAGAAAGCGATGCACTTCTAGTCATCCGCGCCTTGAACGCTTCGCGCCCGACAGAGGTGTCTTTTCTCGTGCACGGGGAGCCCAGGGGGATCGAGGCTGGTGAAACCTCACCAGCAGGTGTAGCTGCTTGTGCCGTGGTCCGGCGACTCACCGACGCGCACCAGGGCACGTCGACAGTGCTCGGTCTGAGAACCACCAAGACCGGGCGCTTCTACACCTGCGTGAAGGTCTGAACAGCCGGTTCGAGCCGGCTGTTCAACCGCAGCTTGGCGTACTTTCGCAAGCTAGCGTCGTGTCGAAGTTCTGTTGGACGGTGCAAGTGTCCGCTCCGTTCCCACCGTCGAGTCGGTTCCGACCTGAGCAGTCCGACAGAGCGTCATCACCTGCTCCGCCGCTCAGGGAGTCATCCCCGTCGGCCCCGAACAAGTTGTCATTGCCGGGCCCGCCGTCCGCCAAATCATGGCCCGGTCCCGCATACAGGGTGTCGTTCCCATCGTCGCCGAAGATTCGATCGTCCCCGGAGCCACCGTTGACCGTGTCGTTGCCGGGGCCGCCCCAGGTGTGATCGTTGCCGAATCCACCCTCGACGAGGTCGTTTCCAGGGCCGCCGCTCACCTGGTCGTCGCCGTCGTCGCCGCGCACCACTGTGTCGTCCCCGGCGCCACCGTCAGCGATGTCGTTCCCATCGCCGGCGATCAGGGTATCGCGACCATCGTTGCCGTAGAGCTCGTCGTTGCCCTCGTGTCCCTCGATGATGTCCGAGTCCGGGCCGCCGAGAAGCAGGTCCTGGCCCGACCCCCCGAGCAGCACGTTGAAGCCCGCTCCACCCTCGATTTGGTCGTCGCCGTCTTCTCCGTACATGACGTCGTCACCCGCGCCACCACTGATCGTGTCTTGGCCGAAGCCGCCGTAGATGACATCGTTGCCATCGCCGCCGTCGATGTCGTCGTCGCCCTCCCCGGCGTAGATCGTGTCACTGCCGCCAAGCCCGGCGACGACGTCCTGTCCTCCGAGTGCGACGATGCAGTCGTCCCCTTCCGTTCCACTGATGACGTCGTTCCCGGAGGAGCCAACGATGACGTTCTTTCCGCTCGCCTGGCACGCGGCGACCGGATCGACTGGGGTTTGCTCTTGGCGCGCGGTTCCGATTTCGTCTTCCGTCGATGCCATCGAGCAGGCGAACGCGCTCGCCGAAAGTAAGATCGTGCAAATGCCTCGTGTGAATTTCGTTAGTTTCATGGTTTCTCCTTCTTGGCCTGTCCCGAGTGCCACCTAGGGTTTCAGTTCAAGATTGGAGTGCCCGCGCGCCAAAACCTTCACCGCCCAGAACGGGGGTGGTGTTCTTCGGTCGCGGGGCCGACGGACAGCTCGTCGTCGACGTGCTTCGGGGTGCCCTCGAATCGGGCGAGATTCGGAGGTCTGTGACGCTTCATCCGTCAGCCTTTGCGTCTACTGGAACCGTCGATTCAGAGACGGAAGGAGGAGTCTGGGTGACCTCCGGGGCGTCAAAGAGCACGGGTTCGCCCTGGAATCCGCGGGCACTGTGGACGAGGAGCGTCGTCGGTAGGTGAGAAAGGAGGCTATTCATGCGCAAGATGAAGGCCTCGGCTTGGTCCTCGGATTTCGGGAGGCGGATGCCGATAATGGCGAGATCGACGCTCTCGGATTCGCGTTGCATGATGGCCCCGATCGAATCCTCGCCCCGGACGATCACGCGGGGCGTAGCGTTTACGCGGGCGTTGTCGAGGACCTCCGTCATTGCCGCTTGGGCGCGGGCTCGTTCGGTTTCGCCGCTGACGACGGTCACCAAGCTCACCTCCGCTTTGCGCCAACGATCCTGATTCTTGATGAGGAAGGTCAAGAGCAGCATGAGTCCGCCGTTGCCTTGAAGTCCGCCCCACCAGATCTGGATCTTCCGGTAAGAGCCGAGGCGCTGGCTGCTCTTGTGGTCGACCAGAAGAAGCGAACGGTCCAGCGCCGTGAGGGAGCGGAGCAGGCGGACGAAGGGAACGGCTCGCTCCGGCTTTCTCGACCAGCCGAGCATGACCGAATTGGATTCGAAGCTGCCGAGGCCGTAGCTCTGCGCCACACTCAATGTCCCGTCATAGACGTCGGCGACCACGTCTACCCGGAAGAACACGTTCGGGAACTTCTCCGTCAGCCTCTCGTTCATCTCCTTCAGTAGCCGATTCCTTTCGTCGATGTGGTCTTCGACGTTACCGGGCAAGAGCTGGAAGTACGAGACGAGTCCTGTGTCTTGAACGATGGTCGAGCCTAGCTCCAAGAGGTACGGGCGTCTGTCGAGGGCGCCGCCCATGATGATCAAGTTTGGGCGCCAGTTGAGCGCGTGGTACTCGGTCTTGCGCAAGTGGTAGAGAGCCGTCCGCACGATGGCCGACCAAATGCCGTGGCGAGCGTCTCCGTAGGTCGTATCGAGCGAGCGTCGCTGCACCCATAAAAAGACCATGGAACATAGGCCGAGCGCGACGATCATCGCAGGCAGGTCGATGATGCTCATCACGTAGAAACAAGCCAAAGCACCTGCCAAACTGAACCAAGCCGGAATGCGGAACGTGGGGCGGAAGCTGGGACTCGCAGCGAACCTTTCGAGACCGCAGGCGAGATTCGTGAGTCCGTAGGTCGCCAGGAAGAACATCGAAAGTACCCCCGCGATGAGGTCGAGGTTGCCGATTAAGACGCCAACTACCGAGAGGAGGTACGTCGCCAAAAGAGCGATCCGCGGTTCGTTGTAGGGACCGGAGCCCCGGGCCAAAATGCGGGGCGCGAGTCCGTCCACCGCGAGGGCCTGGATAGTGCGGGGCGCGGTGAGGAGGCTCCCAATCGCGCTCGAGAGGGTTGCCCCCCACACGCCCACGTAGATGAGAGTCGGAAAGCGGGCGATGTCCCAGACGATCGTGTTGTTCTGAGCGAGCTCCTCCAGCGAGGCGTTCTTCGCAAGCCAAAAGGGGAAAGCGAGATAGATGACCAGTCCCGCTAGAACCGCGAACAGGGTGCCCCGCGGGAGGGCGTGGCGCGGGTCCTTCAAGTCACCCGACATGCCGAGCCCAGCCATGATGCCCGTGACCGCCGGGAAGAACACCGCAAAGACTTCGGCAAACGACGCCGAGCCAGGGGGCGCGTTCCAGCCCAGGCTCTGTGGGGGCTCGGGCCGTGTTCCGAGAGCGAAGGAGACGAGAGACGCGGCGATGGCCGCCATCACGATGTATTGGGCCTTGAGGGCTAGGGCGGCGCTCTTGAGGGAAAGTGCCGCGAGCAAAGAACAGATGACCACACCTGAGAGGCGAAGGGGGAGCCCCGGGACCAACGCTTCCAAGGTCTCGACGAACCCGACGACGTAGAAGCTGACGCTCAGCGCTTGCCCGAGGAACAACGGGATCCCGATGGCAGCGCCCGACGGCGCACCGAGCGATCGACTGATGATGTAGTACGCGCCGCCCGCTCCCACGGAGCGATTCGTAGAGATGCTCGAAATGCTCAAGGCCGTCGTGCCGCTGATGAGGTGCGAGACGAGGACGATCAAGATGGCACCGCCGAGACCGGCGTTGCCGACGACCCAGCCGAAGCGCAGGTACATCACCACCCCCAGGATCGTGAGGATGCTCGGGGTGAACACTCCGCTGAACGTTCCGAAGCGCTTCTCGGAGCTTCCCTCGGCGACTGAGGCGGGCGCAGGCGGGGTGGAGGCCTCCGGACGGCCTGGCGGTGGAGTCGTCTCACTCATGAGATGCAGAGGGGATCCCACATTGCGCCTTGGGGAGAAAGGTCGGCAATTTCTCGTAACATCGGAATGGTTCGTTCAAATATTGCGGGTTTTCGGCGAATATCTTCCGCCGAAGATTTCGATCGACGCCCGGCTTCGGGTTATGGTTGGGGGTAGTGCAATCCCGGACGGCGACAATCTTCCTCGGCCTCTTGGCCGCGGCATGCGGCCTGACCGGCGCGCACGCCGTTAGACCGGCCGGAAGCACGCTCAAGTCGGCCCAGGCGCCGGCACTCGTGACCAAGAGCGCGCTCATCGAAGCAGACGCGCCGACGATGACTCGTGCTCCGCTCGATTTGACGAATTTTCGGCCGATCCTTGCCCGCCCCGGGTACGCGCCGATCCGCGATCTGGTGGACGCGGGTGAGCTCGAACAGGCCGCACATGAGTTCTCCGTTCAATTCGAGAAGCAGGAGTCTACGGGTGTGGAGCGGGCTCGACGTCTGTATGCGCTCGGTATGCTGCAGCTCAGGGCCGAAAAGGATGCCCTCGCGCGAGTTTCGTTCGAGCGAGCGGGTGTTTTCGATTGGGTGCTTGCGGAGGAGGCTCGTTTGCGAGCGGCGGAGATTGCTCTCCGTCAGGGGCATGCTGACGAAGCGCTCGCCGCTTTCGAACAACTGGGAGCGACCCAGGCGACCATTCGAGCCCGCGCGCTTCGCGCTCGAGCTCTCGCGAGCTTGGAGCGTTACGACCAAGCCGCAGACGCTTGGCGCAGCGTACTCGAAAAATCGGATTCGGCGTCGTTTCGACTCGAGCTCGCAAAATCGCTCCTTGCGCTTGCCGAGGAACAAGAGCCCGGCGACGCGCGCAAGAAGCTAGCGACGGAGGCGTCTCTTGCGGCGGAACGAGCGCGCATTGGGCGCGCGCCCGAGGACGAGTTGGCTCTGGAGGCGGCGGTGCTGATTCGCAAAGCGAGCCAATCGGGGGCGCCCGAGCGAATGGAGCGCACTCTGGAGCAGCAGCTAGCGCACCTGAAGGGCTTGATCGACGAGCGGGACTTCGAAGAGGCCGAAAAGGCAGCCCCCGGGATCGCGGTGGATTCGCTGGAGAGGTACTCGCGGGAGCGGTGCGAGTACGACTACCTGCGAGGCAAGATGCTCGCCGGCTTGAGAAAATGGGGCGAGGGAGCGGATCGGATTGCGTCGAGCGCACAGCACTGCACCTCAGACAAAGAGCTCCACGCGTGGCTGCTCTTCAACGCGGGGAAGTATTCGGCGGCAGACGGCCGCCACACCAAGGCCGTTTACTTCTACGAGGAGCTGGAGAAGCTCTACCCAGAAAACACGTTGGCGGACGACGCGCGCCTTCGAGCGGCCAAGAGCTACCACGATCAAGGCGTGACCGCGCGCTTCGTCTCGCTCTTGTCCGACATGCCTGAGGACTATCCCGAGGGGGACATGACCCGAGAAGGCGTGATGGAGCTCGCCATGTATCGTATCGAACGGAACGACTGGTCCGGAGCCGCTCAAGTTCTGGAAAAAGCGGCACGTGTGGTTCGTGATCGAGACAGTGCACGCGGACACGAGTACTCCGGAACCGAGCGCTACTTCCTCGCGCGCGCTCGTCAGGAACTCGGTCAGGAGGAACCGGCTCTTTCCGAGTACGAATCGATCGTGCGTGAAGTGCCGCTTTCGTATTACATGCTTCACGCGTATTCGCGCCTGTTGGAGGCAGACCCCGCCCGCGCGAAAAAGGCTCTAGCTGAAGGACTCGAGCTCGCCGAGGAGTCGCCCTTCAAGTTCCCCCACAGGCCCGAGTACGACACCGCAGCCTTCAAACAGGGGATGGAACTTCTCTTGGTGGGGGACGTGGATGAAGGAAAGCGTGTGCTCGATGAAGTCGGTCTGGGAGAGGGCTCGGATGACGCGCTCCTGTGGGGGATCGCCCTACTCTACGATCGGGCTGGCGACGCACACACGTCCCACGGAATCGCTCGTGGCCGGCTTACGGACTGGTTTGCTCACTATCCACAAGGGAGCTGGCAAGGTCCGTGGGAGATCGGATTCCCGAGGCCGTATCTCTCCATCGTGGAGCGCGAGAGTCAGGCCACGGGAGTGCCCGAGTGGTTCATCTATGGGGTGATGCGTGAAGAGTCGACCTTCCGGCCTCGCGTCGTCAGCCACGCGAACGCGTATGGCCTGATGCAAATCATCGTCCCTACTGCCCGCGGAATCGCGAGGAAGTCTGGCCATCCCGCCACGCCCGAGGCCCTCAAGACACCCAACGTCAACATCGCGATCGGAAGCCGCGTGCTCGAGGATCTCGGACGATATTTTCGTGACAACCCCTGGCTCGCCATTCCGGGGTACAACGCCGGGCCGGGGCGCCCCAAGCGTTGGCTGCAGGAGCGGCCCAACGTCGACTTCGACGTTTGGGTCGAGATGATCCCCTTCCGGGAGACACGCCGCTATACGAAGCGCGTCCTTGCCAGTCGAGCGGCGTATGCGTTCGTCTATTATCGCGAATCTTCTCAGACGGCCCTAGTGCTCCCCAAGCGACTCAAGCTGCCGTAGGGAGGGAAGTGACCGATGTTCCCAACGCGCCTGTGGTCCTCGCTAGGTCTCGTCGGGCTTCTCGGGGCGCTGTGCCCGAGACCTCTCGAGGCCGAAGAACCGTCCCCGTCCGTCATCGATCTTCATGTCGATCTCTCGTATCGGACTCTCTACAAGAAGCGGACTTTTGCGGACGGCGGTGGCCAATTCTCGGTGGCTCAGATCATGCGCGGGAACGTCAGTGGCGTGGTCCTCCCGCTCTACGTGCCCGAGGACGCCGAGCCTCACGGTCGCTCTCGCTACCAGTTCGAGGCGTCGTATTCTCATGTGTTTTCCCAGATCTTGAAGACGGAGCCGTACTCGCTTCCGGGTTGCTCCATTCGGCGGGCGGGAGGTGCTGCGCGCTCCGTCTCGACATGGCTCGCGTTCGAAGGAGCTGCACCGCTTGGAGCAGATGAACGAGAAATCCGAAGATGGATCGCGCGCGGCGTGCGCGTCTTCGGACTCGTGCACAGCGTGCCCAACGCGCTGGCTGCGACTTCGGGACGAGGCGGCACCCCGCCCAGCGACTACGGGTTGACCGACGAAGGTAGACGTTTCGTCGAAATCGTCTCTCGACTAGGCGGTGTCATCGACGTTTCCCATGCGTCCGATCGCGCGACGGATGATGCGATTGCCATAGCGCGTCGCCTCGCTAGACCCATTGTGGCGACGCACTCGAATGCCCGAGCATTGGCGCCCCATGTGCGCAACCTCACTGACCGACAAATTCGTGGGATCGCCGCGACGGGTGGCGTCGTAGGGGTCAACTTCTACCAGTCCTTCCTCTCGAAGAGCCCAGGTTCGGGAGCGTCGCTGGCAGACGTCGTTCGTCAGATCCGCTACCTAGCAAAGGTGGGCGGGATCGAATCCGTTGCCATTGGGTCTGACTTCGAGGGAGGGATCGTCCCCGTCCCCGAACTCTCGGATGCCGGTCGGTTCCCCGAACTGGCTCGTGCTTTGCGTCGCGCAGGACTGTCCGGAAACGAAGTCGAGAGGGTGTTTTCCCTCAATGCACGTCGTGTTTTGTGTCGCAAATAACGACGAGCGGGTGACTTGCGTGGCCGGAGCTCCGTGGAGTTTTCATCCTGGATTTGCTACGACTCCGGGCCATGAGCGATGTGGATCAAAGGGCAATCGAGACATTCGGCAGGTGGCTTCCGAGCTTGGCGGACGATACGAAAGTGATCGCTGCCGTCGTCGCCGACGACTCGGTGTCTCCGGAGGTCCGCCGTCCGCTCGCGGGGTCGTTGAACTACTTCTTCAAGTCCCTCGACCTCATCGACGACGGCATCGAAGGCCTCGGGTTCTTGGATGATGCTTTCGTCCTGCGGATTGCGGCTTCGAACGCCAAGGCGGCGGGGGAGCTTCCAGAGAGCCTGAGCTCGCTGGCCGACGATGCGGCGCTGATTCGAGAGGCGCTCGGCGAGCTCACTCCTCGATTCGAGGCATTCGTGAAGGGCCTCGAGAACGGGGTGGTCCGAGGTCGCTCGGTCGATGACATCATGGGTGATGCCGGCGTTCGAGAGGAGCTCGTCGGTGACGTCGCCGGATGGGCCAGTCGATACTCGCCGCCCGCTTTCGTAATGGATGAGCAAGGTCTCGTGAA
This sequence comes from uncultured Polyangiaceae bacterium, assembly GCA_965652275.1. Taxonomy (GTDB): domain Bacteria; phylum Myxococcota_A; class Polyangia; order Polyangiales; family Polyangiaceae; genus NIC37A-2. Next base: position 35,644 of record CBFGUR010000028.1, read on the forward strand.
GCTGCGCTCGTTCTTGGGCGCGAAGCTGCCTTAGTTCTCAGGGGGTTAGGGAACCCCCTCGTCGCGCCGGCGAAGCCGTCGCTCCTCACCCCCACCCGCCGCGTACGCTCCGGCGGCTCCCACTTGGTCGCCGGCGGTGCTGAGCGTGCCTCGCTAGTCGAACTGGAGGGAGTCCGGCGTGCTGGACGGACTCCAGTGAGACTGACGGTGCAGCGACTCCTGTCGCTGCAGGCGCTTGCGCCAGTCCACACCTCGGGGCTTTGCCCCTCGCGTCCTCGGGCGGCTTGGTTTTGAGGGGGTTAGGGAACCCCCTCGTCGCGCCGGCGAAGCCGTCGCTCCTCACCCTTCGGTCCAAGAGTGCGAAGGCGTAGCGGACGAAAGGCCGCGGAGCTGCACGCGATGCTACATCGTCTGGAGCCGATTCAGCGCGAAGCGCGTCGATCGTACGGGTGCGCTCCGGCGGCACTCCAATTCGGCGAGTGCAAAGCGCAGCGGACGAAGTCCGAGAAGCTGCACGCGATTTGTCTTCGCTGAACCAAGGTAAGCGCAGAGCGCGTCATTCGCTCCGGCTCGTCGCGTGCCTCGGGTTTGGCTATTCCCGTCGGAGCGCATGCCGCAGGACCGAAGGTCCGAGGACCTCAATGGAAAGATGGAGCGAGGCAGAGACGGGCGGAGGAGCGGAGAAGATTCGGCCCTCACTTGCGTCGGGACGCAATCTTCGCAGCGGAGCCACCGGCGATCGAAACGAACCGCGGCGACGTTGGTCGAACGTCGCCGGACGCACGACTCGCTCGTGAGCAACTGTGTTGGTGAGAAAACTTTCACGCGGCGGCCAAAGCGCGGTCTGCCTGCCATGCGGAGCGAGTTTTCATCATCGCATTGAGGACGGTGAGGAGCTTTCGCATACATGCGACCAGCGCAAGTTTCTTGGGCTTCCCACGCGCGACAAGTCGCTCATAGAAGTTCTTGATGCTCGGGTTGCAGCGAATCGCAGTGAGCGCTGCCATGTAGAGAGCGACCCGGACGTCTGCGCGACCTCCCCAAACCATCCTCTTTCCGGAGAAGTTTCCGCTATCTCGATTGAGGGGAGCGACACCGACGAGCGCTGAGATTTGTTGACGGCGCAGCGTTCCGAGCTCAGGCAGTAGGGCAACGAGCGACATCGAGGTGACGCGACCGACGCCGGGCACGGTGGAGAGGAGATCGACATCCTCTTTCCAGAAATCGCTCTCGCGAAGTCTGGAGCCGATGTCGTCGTCCGTCTCTTTGAGCTGTCTCTTGAGGTAGGCGATGTGGTCTTGGATGTCCTTTTTGACGCGCTTCGTGCGTGCCTGAGGGACACGTTGTTTCTCACTCGCCATCATCTGAGTGAGCTGTTTTCTCCTGGAAACGAGCTCGCGAAGGGCCATGGCGTCTTCATCAAGCGGACGTTTTGCGGTAGGCGCAACAGCTTCGGCGAAGTGCGCCAGCACCTTGGCGTCTATCTTGTCAGACTTCGCAAGCTGCCCCACCGCTTTGGCGAAATCACGCACCTGCCGTGGATTGACGACGGCCAAAGGGATGGCTTCTGCGCCGAGAGCTAGCGCAAGCTCTCGTTCGTATCCGCCTGTTGCCTCCATCACCACAAGAGTTGCCGACCGCACTTTTTCAACAAGTCGCTCGTGTCCCAGCGGCGTGTTCTCCTCACGAAAAAACTCACCTCCGCGCACCGCGACATCCAGCCAAAGCTTGGACACATCGATTCCTACAATCATCGTTTTTCCTTTCTGAGCGTTTCCTGACCAAGCCCAGCCTTGCAGATTCGAGCTCACTCGCGGCGGCTCCGGCAACTGTGCGGGTTTTTCGGTGAGGAGAACCTCGAGAGCGGCCTGGCTCACGAACGGCGTTTTCCGCCAAGAGGTGATCGGCCTACTCTCAAGAGCTCAGAATCAAATCTACATGATCCGCGACATACAAGAGGTGAATCGCCGGTGCGCCTACCTAGACGGGCCGAGGCCGACTTTGGGCGATTCCGAACCTCAAAGTGCGCGCGGAAGGCGTGATGGCTTTTTCTGTGTCGGGGCTGGCAAGGGAGCCGCTTCACCGAGTTCGACCAGGAGCTCGCGGACCTCCGGACGACCACGGAGGGAAGCGATCACGACCTCGCAGTTTTCCATGAAGCGCTTTTCGTAAGCGAGGCCCTCACGGCTCTTGGTGGCGACCTTTTCGCGGCCCGCGTTCAAGTCATCCTCGACGGCACCGGCGTAGCGCGTGAGTTGGCCACGAAGATCCTCGATCTGCGCGCGCAGATCGGTGGCGATCTTTTCGTGCTCTTCGCGACGCTTGCGGCGGTTTTCCACCCAAGCTGCCTTGACGTCGATGAGAGCGCGCGCGGCGCCCGCTCTCTCGAAGAGTGTGCGTGAGCCTTTACCGAGCTTCTCGGCGTGATCGGCGGCCGCAATATGCTCCTTGGCGGAAGCCTGTGCCTGGGCCAGTTCGCGTTTGGCTTGAGCTTCCTCTTCGGCGTAGGTGGCGGCGTCGCGGAGCGCTTTGGATTCGTCCTGAGCGAGCTCTTCCACCTTACGACCGATCTCCGCGCGTAGAGCGCGACCACGGCGTTCGAGTGCTTCGAGCTTGCGTGTTTGGTGTGCGATCTCACCCTCGAGAGTGTTGGCCCGAGCGGAGACGTCCCAAACGACGCTGAGCGACCGTAGCACGTCGGGGGGAGCGGCCGCCCCCGGGAAGGCGCGGCTGACCATGCGCGAGAGCATACCCGCGCGCTCGGCCCACTCGGTGACTTGAAGGGTCTTGGGGGGAGGGGGCAGTGGCGCCTGAGTCTGAGGCGTCGGGTCCCCGTTGCCCTGCTTTTTGTCCCAGGTCGTGGTGTTTGGCAGAGAGCGCTGAAACCTCTTGAGTTCCTCGAGGAGATGGTGACCGTCGCGATAACGCTTGGCGGGGTTTTTCTCCAGAAGCCGCAACACGATTGCGCGCGCGTCATCAGGGCAATCCTTGCGGATCGACTTCGGATCGGGAGCGGTTGCCGTTCGCTGGAGTTCGAGGAGTGCGTCGCGATCGCTGGCTCGGAACGGGAGCTGACCCGTGAGCATCTCGAAGAAGAGTACGCCGAGCGCGTAGAGATCGGACTGGGGTCCCGCCTGTTCACCGCGGGCCTGCTCTGGCGACATGTACTCGGGAGTTCCAAAGACGGCTCCCTTGGGTGCGAGTCGAGGATCGTGAGCGAGGGCGGCAAGACCGAAGTCCAGAATCTTCACGTAATCGGGACGTCCGCCGCGCGCTGTGAGGAGGATGTTGTCGCTCTTGAGATCGCGGTGCACGACGCCGAGGTCGTGTGCACGAGAGAGGGCGGCGCCCATCTGCTCGATGATGTCCACGGCTCTTTGAATGGGCATCGGCCCCTTGGCGAGTTCCGAAGAAAGAGGGGTTCCGATCAGGAACTCCATCACCAGATAGAGGGCACCCTCGTCGGTTTCGCCGATGTCGTGGATGTCGATGATGTGGGCGTGGTCGACGCGATTGGCGGCGCGAGCCTCACGCAACATCCAAGCGCGGAGATGCGTCTCGCCGCGGAGATCGGGACGGATGAGCTTCACAGCGACGACCCGATCGATCAGGACGTGGCGCGCCCGGTAAACGATACCCATACCGCCTTCGCCGATCCTCGCTTCCAGGCGGTAGCGGCCGGCGATTACCTTTCCGAGGGCTGGGTCGTCGCTTTTCTTCTTCTTATCGCGGACGGACATATGTTTTGGACGATCAGAACGTCAAGTGAAAGACAGGAACACGCACCTGAGTCGCGTTTGGCAGCGCATACATCTGTTGGGTTTGCCGAGACCAAACAGGGCCGATCGCCACGGCCGGCATCTTCAACTTGAGACTTCCCTTTTCGTTCACGTCCACGATCGAGGGCACCGGCTCGTGCCGGGCCAGGTAGATTGCGTCCTCGGAAAGCGCAGCGTCGTCGATCTCTGGATTCTTCGGCGGCTTGTACGCGGCCGCGTTGAGCATGGCGATCGTAGTAGGCACCACGAACACCATTCCACCCACGAGCAGGCTGGTCGAGACTTCGGGGCTGTCCGCTTTGTCGATGAAGTATCCACCCACTCCGCCAGCAACAGCACCCAGCCCACCACCGAGCGCGTAGACCCATGCCTTCTTCACACCAAACGCCGCTTCGACGGCGATGACGCTTTCGGCGCCCAAGAGCGCGAGACCCACCGTCCCCTTCGGCATCGAGCCCGCGGATTCTTTTCCAGTTTCTGCACGCACGTCGTCGACGTAGAGCGTCGACGCGACGACACCACCAAGCGCTGCGGCGCTGACCCATCGACCCAACTGGTTCCTAAGAGCTGTTGACCAAGTCATTGGAATTGCTTCTCTATCCGGTTTCCTTCGTTCCGTGCCACGACTCGGCGAACACGGGGGCAGCCAAGTGCCCAAGCGGCGCCCAGCATATCAATGGGGACTCCCCGGCGGAACAGTGGCATGGGCCAGGTTCCAGCGCGAATCGCCTGGTGACGAATCAGAAAAGTGGTATGATATCAATAGTTTGTGGGGTTGCTATTCGAGGAGCCTTGCGAACCGACCCCGCGGAAGTAACACCGTTTCCCGAATTGCCCGTCAGATTTGCGGGTGTTAGAAGCAGCCCGCAGCGCCCGAGGCGCGCCCCACAGGAGTACTCATGTCACCCGGACCTTGGCAGATCGTAATCATCGCAGTCGTCATTCTCCTTCTATTTGGAGCAAGCCGCTTTGCCGACATGGGGAAGGGACTGGGAGAGGGGATTCGGAATTTCAAAAAGGGCGTCTCTGGCGACGACGATGACGACAAGGCCGCCAAGAAGAAGTCCGACGACGACAAGTCTTCAAAGGAAGACGCCTGAGGGCGGTTCTGCTTCGCCCAGGTCCATCCTCCTGTGGCGTCTCCGAGAGCATCCATGACTCAATCGGCAACGACAGCGAACCCTCTCGAAACGTCGCGTGACGCGTCGACGATCTTTCGCGCAATCTGGGAGCTGTCGAAGCCTGGTGTCACACGGCTCGTTCTGGTGACAACCGCGCTGGGTGTGGTCGCCGCTCCCGGCGCGTTTTCTTGGCTGGACATGTTGGCCACCGTCGTGGGCACTGCCCTCGTGGTAGCTGGCGCCAACGCGCTCAACATGTTCATCGAGCGCGAGTCGGATCGAAAGATGCGTCGTACTTCGGGACGCCCGCTGCCCACGGGGCGTTTGAGCCCGGACGAGGCACTAGCGTTTGGCGTCCTGGTTTCGATTCTCGGGCTATTTACCTTGGCCCAGTTCGTGTCGACGGCCGCCGTGGTTCTATCGACCGTGGCGCTCCTATCCTACGTTCTCATCTACACGCCTCTGAAGCGGGTGAGTTCCATTGCCCTGTATGTAGGCGCGGTTCCCGGAGCGCTACCACCAGCCATCGGTTACGCGGCATTGACCGGGACGGTGGACGGGGTGGGACTGGCGCTTTTTCTCATTCTTTTCGTGTGGCAACTGCCCCACTTTTTGGCGATCACTTTGTTCCGTGCCGACGAGTACGCTCGAGCGGGGCTCAAAGTTCTGCCGAATGAGCGCGGTCTCGTGTTCACTCGGCGCGTAGCGCTCGTGCTTTCGGTCGCGCTCCTTTTGACGACTCTCGTCCCCGTCTGGATGTTGGGCGCCGGGTCGACCTATGCGATCATAGCGGCTGTCAGTGGGACGCTCTACGTGGCGTGGGCAGCGCGCGGTCTGATGCCTGATGCTGACGAAAGATGGGCGCGCACGTTCTTCTTCGCCTCGATGCCTCACCTGGTTCTCGTGATGGCCGCGCTCGTCGTTGCCATCCACTGAGGGTTCGGTCCTGATCCCTCACTGTTCGCCTGCGGCGCTGCGAACCCGCCCGTCACGCCGCGCGCTTTCACGAAGCCGCGAGCGATTCGACAGCGCGGGAGACAGCGGCGTCGATGCCGTCGGACTTGGGAACCAAGGTCCCCGAATTTGCAGCTCGTGCTCTATCCGAGGCACTCTCGGTGGCCGTGAAGAAGATACCGTAGCTGACGCGTGAGCTCGCTTTCAGCTCGTCGTAGAGGTCGATGCCGTTTCCGTCCGGAAGGTTCACGTCGACTATCGCAAGCCGGTAGCTCCCGGCCGCCCTTTTCACTTCCGCGATTGTCTTCGCCACGTGGCACTGGATCGACGCGATTTTCAATGCTCGTCGAAGTGCCCGCGCCACCGCGGGGTCGTCTTCGACTACGAGCACTTCGGGAGGTGTCATCCGCTTCGACCAGAGAACCAAGGCAGGAGAGTAGCATCTTGTTGCGCCCGTCGACGTAAAATCCTGATGATCGAAACGACTTCGGCGTTGCGAGAGCAACCAGGGAAGAAGATTTCAGCGCGGCTCTGGGGTCCAGCAGGTCACGGCTGCGATGTATCCACACAGCGTCATCCAAGCGATCACGAGCGGCGAGGTGGGGGCGAAGCAACACAAGGCAAGGATCGACGATACGAGCTGAGCGAGGGACCCGGGGCGAGACAATAGCGTCGATACCATAAGAAGGATTGCCAGGGAGAAGCCGAGGCTGCCGCCCGACGTCGTCACCCCCGAGGAGGATAGCTCCGAGAGAGAGCGGCCCGTCAAAAGGACCCATCGTGGAATCGTCTCCTGGGCCGACGCGCTGGTCGTGCTCGCAAGTAGGAGCGTCCCACCGAACAAGAGGGCCGCTCGAAGGGGCTTCCTCCTTTCTATCCACAGGTGGAAAAGAGCGGCAAGAACCAGCGCGCCCCATGCGAACAGTGACTCGAGCGCGGCTCCGACCTCGGAGAGCTCCGGTGAATCGCTGACTCCGCCGCGGTGTAGAGCCGCTGCGAGCAACGAAAGTCCTCCCATGGCCACGACCCCACGCAGGATGGGGAACGCGCGACACTGCTGCGTGGTAGACAGAAGCACGAGGCCTCCGCACAGCGTCGAGACCCAAGTGTAGAACAGGGGCATCGCGAAACGATGCGCGTAGAAAACGAGCAGCGTCGGAGCGACCCCCAATGCGGCTGCGCCGAGTCCCACGATGCGACTTGTCGACACGCGGGCGCTCAGCATGCCCACGTAAACGAGCAGGAGCGTCGTGCAGATGGCCGCCACCTGAGAGGTAAGTGCTGCAGAATGGTCGATGTGCCGGATCCACGTTTCGGCTCCCACGTATGCGCCGCGTAAAGCACGACTGAGGCCGGCCGAAAGTACGAGACTGACTACGCTCGCGACGACCCATAGTTGTATCGCCCAAACGAGTGGGTGAACGGTCATCGGGACGGTAGTTTTCCGCGTCTTGGCGGGGTCACGCGAAGGCCCGGCTTCGGCCGCGCTACCCTGGTGTTCGACTCTGGACAGGTCGATCTCGCTCATTTCTTGGTTCGAGGGCCCCGCTTCTTTCATCCGGTTGCCTGTTTTCCCGTTCGTCTGGTTTGGGGGGCGGCTCCACCCGCGGCGGAGCAGGCTCTTGACCCACGTCGATGATGTAGGGGCGAGCAAAGTAAGTGGAGCACGCGTAGTTGCGGTTTCGATGGAATTCCCAATGAAGATACACGTTTCCGTCGGAAGACACGATGGAACCCGGAGGGGGGCCGTATGGCGCTGCTTTGCTCACGGACTCCAATGCCCCTACATCGAATGCCGTCACACCGCTCGATTTGGTCACGCCCATTTTGACGATGCGCCCGTCTTCTCGGCTCAGGGCGATTTCCAAGTGAGTGCTCATGTCTTGGTTGTTGAGCGGATGGTCGGAGGGCAGCTGTTCGAGATGGCCCAAGAAGCCATGAGCGAAGACTTGGTGGAGGCGCTGGTGGATCTGGTTCAGATAGGCAGCAAACGGGACCCGTGCGGTGTTGAGTGCCGTCTGGTTGCCGGGTTTGACGTTCGCAACGTAGTTTTCGATGGCTCCCCTCCATCGATCCAATCCGACGTTGGTCCAGGATCCCCGGTGCTGTGATAGACGTCGTTTGCCGACTTCTTCCTTGAGGTTGTCGAGTTGGTCGCGCCCGATGACCTCTTGGGCCATGTCTTGGCTGAGGCTCAGACGAACTCCGTTTTCGGTCGTGGCCGTGGATCCGTAGCCGAAGAGCGGTTGGTTCCTTTTCTGTTGAAATGCGCGCAATTTCTCACGCGCTTCTCGTGCCTTGCGCGCTTTCTGGGCCTCTTGCGCCGCCTGTGCCTCCCGAGCGCGAGCTATCGCCCAAGCTCCGCCTCCCTCATGATGGGTTTCGAACATCCCTTCGCGAGCTTCGGTTGCTGCCCGGGCTTCTCGCGCGCTTTGCGCCTTCTGCGCTTCTCGTGGCGTCACGGAGGGAGGACTAGGGCTTCTTGCCATGGCTGCTGAGCTCGGGCGAGCTGCGCGAGCGAGGCCCGCTTGTGCGCTTGCTCCGGGACGATCGTCCTCTGCGTCGTTCTCGTCACTTTGCGCGACCTTCGTTTCTTCGGAGTTACCGGGTTCGGAATGTGAGCCCCGAAACGTATTCCCCGCGCTCGTGTCGCTGGCGTTCTGGTCGGTCGAAGTGATGCTCGCCTGTGTCTCTTCGGTGACTCGGTTGGCGTGTTCGCCAGCGAACCTGGCGTTCGGGTTGTCGTCTTGGTTCTGGTCGTCGACATGTTGCCGAACGGCGATTCTGCGATTCGGCTCCATCTTGGGCTTCGGCTTCTGGGCGATGGTGAGCTCGGGAGGTTTTTCCTCCGCCGGGATGACCTCGGGCGGTTTCTCCTCCTTTGGTTTCTCCTTCTCGGGCTCCTTTTCCTCTTCGACAGGGTCTTCCTTTTCTTCTTCGACTTCGACCTCCTCGTCCGTCTTCACGTCGGACTCGTCCTCGTCGGGTTCGATATCGGTCGGCGTCTCTTCGTCCGAGTAGGTCTCGGGCGCCCGCGTGTCGTCGGGTTCAGGCGCGTCCTCTTCGTCTTCTTCCTCGGGGGGTGCTTCCTCGAACGTCACTTCCACTGGACCGGCAAACTTCGCTTTCGCTCGCACGGCCGAGGCGAAGCTCCCTATGTCCATCGTCTCCTCGATCTGCTGAGCGACTTTGGTCGCACCTCCGCCACCCAGGGCGTGCGCGACGAGGGCCGTCGCCACCCAGAGAAAGAGCGGAATCTGCTGTTCTCGGCGCATGAGGAACGTGCTCGGAGGTTACCACTTCCCCCTAGCCCACTATTGTTCTTGACGCTTTTCGACGGAAATTCCCGTAAATATTGGCTGAAATCGGAACGACCACCTGGCTGGGGTCATTTGCGGGCGATGGAATCGTAGTTTTCGGCAATTTCCGCTGGGGTCCAAATCCCGCCGTCGGCCTCCTTCAGGCGCCCCTGGCTTTCGGCGAGCTCGAAAGTGCTGATCCGACCACCGGTCACGCTCAGGACCGTGCCGCTCAAGTCCTCGGAGAGATCACTGGCCAAAAAGAGGGCGGCTGGGGCGATGTGGGCCGCCGACATCGAGTCGCCGGTCTTCTCGAACATGGGAAGGTCCTCGGTGAGCCGGGTTTTGGCGATAGCGGCCAGAGCATTCACGCGCACTCCGTACTTCTGAAGTTCGATGGATGCGGTCCGCGTCAGCCCGTAGATACCCGCCTTGGCGGAGGATTCGTTCACCTGTCCCAGATTTCCGAGCATGCCCGAGGTGCTCGTCATGTTGATGAGTGAACCGCCGATGCGCGCTTTGCGTAGACGCCGGGCCACTGCCTGTGTGACGAGAAACGATCCACGAAGGTGCGTGCGGAGGACCCGATCCCAGTCTTCGGCGGTCAGCTCGAAGAGACTCTTGTCAGCGATGATTCCCGCGTTGTTGACCAGTACGTTGACAGTGCCGAGAGCATCTTCGGTTTGCTCGATCAACGTCGCCACCGCGGCTTCGTCGCCGACGTCCGCGGAGCTTGCGAAGACCGCGCCGTTGTCGATAGCGCGGAGCTGCTCGGCGGCCTGCTGGGCGACCTGAGGGTCCGTTCCCAGACCGTTCCGATCACAGCCGGTGTCGCAGATTGCCACCCGGGCGCCGCTCTTGACGAAGGCCTCCGCGATGGCGAGTCCAATTCCGCGTGCCCCGCCCGTGATCAGGGCTACCTTGCCTTCGAGCAGTCGTTCCGGTGCGTCGCTTTCGCTCATGGAGGGCCCTTAACCCAGAGGCGATCTCTGGGCCAGGGGACAGTTTGGCCCCCGTATTGTCGGCGGTTGTCGGCTGGCCGGCTTCCGCTACCCTCGCCGTCACATGGTCAGCGACAGCGAATCCCAGCGCCGCATTCTCGTAACCAGTGCGCTGCCCTACGCCAATGGGCACATCCACATCGGGCACCTCGTCGAGTATCTGCAGACGGACATTTGGGTCCGCTTCCAGAAAGCCCGCGGGCACCGAGCCGTCTACATCTGTGCGGATGATACGCACGGAACGGCCATCATGCTACGGGCCCAGAAGGAAGGGCGCACCGAGGAAGAGTTCATCGCCGAAATGTCGGATGCTCACCAGCGCGATTTTTCGGGCTTCGGAATCGAGTTCGACAACTACGGTTCGACCAACTCCGAAGAAAGCCGCGCGCTGGCCCACGAGATCTGGGCGGCTCTTCGTGACAAGGGACTCATCGTCGAAAAGCCGGTGACGCAGTATTTCGATCCCGATTCTGGCGCGGCCCTGGCCGATCGATTCGTCAAGGGGATCTGCCCCAATTGTAAGTCTCCGGATCAGTACGGAGACAATTGCGAAAAATGCGGGGCTGCCTATGCGGCGACCGACCTCATCGAACCCAGGAGTGTCCACAGCGGCAAGACTCCCGAGTCGAAAACCGTGCCCCACTGGTTCGTTCAGATCGAAGACCTTCACGAGTTCCTCGACGAATGGACTCAGTCGGGCGGCCACCTGCAGCCCGAGATCGCCAATTTTCTCAAGGGGAACTTCCTCGAGAACCCCGTCGACCCCAAGGACCCGACGAAGGGAGTACAACCTCTCCGCGATTGGGACGTCTCGCGCCCTGCACCCTATTTTGGATTCGAGATACCCGACGCCCCCGGGCACTACTGGTACGTGTGGTTCGACGCGCCCATCGGATACATGAGTTCGACGAAACAATGGTGTGAGAGGAATGGAGAGAGTTTCGACGATTGGTGGAAAAATGACCAAACGGAAATTCGCCATTTCATCGGGAAAGACATCACGTACTTCCACACACTCTTCTGGCCAGCGATGCTGAAGAGCTCGGGCTACAGCCTCCCGAGCCGCGTTCAGATTCATGGATTCTTGACCGTCAACGGCGAAAAGATGAGCAAGAGCCGCGGCACTTTCGTGCGCGCCTCGACGTACCTCAAGCATCTCGACCCGGGCGCGCTTCGCTATTTTTACGCGACGAAGCTCTCCAACAACACCGACGACCTCGATTTGGACGTTGGAGAGTTCGTCGCCAAGGTCAACTCAGATCTGGTGGGGAAGGTCGTGAACCTCGCCAGTCGCACGGCGAAGTTCACCCGAGAGCTCTCGAAAACCTACCCCGAGGACGGGGGCTTGTTCGAAAACGCCAAGAACGCCGGCGAGGCAATTGCCGCTGCTTACGAGAGCTGTGACTTCGCCAAGGCGATGCGGCAGATCATGGCGCTAGCCGACCGCGCCAACGAGTATCTGGACAAGGCCGAACCGTGGAAGGTCAAGAAGGATCCAGCACGGGTCGACGAACTACGTGACATCTGTACGATCGCGCTCAATCTGTATCGACAGATTGTGGTGTATCTGAGCCCCGTTCTCCCCGCGCTTTCAAAGGACAGCGCAGCGCTTCTGAAAGCGCCCACCGACGTGTGGCGTCTCGCCGCTGAGCCTCTCGTCGACCACGAGATCGGAGAGTTTTCTCATTTGATGAAGCGGGTAGATCCCAAGGACGTGGAAAAGATGCTCGAAGAAGAAAAGGAAGCCGCTGCCGCCGAGGCTGCTCATTCGGAGAAGGACTACGGCGACTCGGGAGACTCCCTCGAAAAGGAGCCCCTCGGTGCCGAGATCACGTTCGACGATTTCTCGAAGGTCGACCTTCGCGTCGCTCGTGTGGTCAAGGCCGAGCACATGAAGGAGGCGAAGAAGCTTCTCAAGCTGACTATTTCGCTGGGAGGCAATGATCGGCGCACGGTCTTCGCCGGAATCAAGTCCGCCTATCAGCCAGAAGACCTGGAAGGTAGGATGGTGGTCGTGGTCGCCAATCTCGCTCCACGCGCGATGAAGTTCGGGGTCAGCGAGGCGATGGTCGTATGTGCCGGTGACGGGGGCGCAGACCTGTTCGTTCTCTCCCCGGACAGCGGCGCCAAAGTCGGCCAGCGCATCCACTGAGACTCGGTCTCGGGTTCTTCATGCCCGCAGCGGATTCAAGCCGCAGGGGTCGGAGTCAGGCAACGGTTGGAAGTGCCGGTAGGCGGAAAGTCGGGGAGACTTTCTGAATCGCTTTCACGAAGCGTTCCTCGTTCGAGTACATCTTGATGCTGTTTCCGGATACCATCGCGATGACAGAAAGCGCCATTTCGACGAACTTGGAACTGACGAGCAGGTGTGACTCCACTTTGCTCCCGTGTTTCTTCGACCACTCGCCAGCAAAATCGCGTGTTTCACGAACGAGGCGCGTTTGGCCTCGTGTGTCACCGAAGAAGACGATCCTGCCGTGTTGTTGGATCGCGCGGTCTAGTTCCTCGAAGATCTGCTTGTCGAGCTCGAAGGTGCTCGTTCCCGCCGGCTGCATGAACACGATCCCCGGCGCCAAGTGCATCACCGTAATCGTGCAAGAGTTCCCCTTAATCACGATTGTTCCACCTGACTGGGTCGTCCGCCGTACCATCTTCAATCTTTCATTTTACTCATCGACGGCGCCTGCTGAACCCGCCCGGCGAAGTCCCTGAAAGGAACGGACATTTGTGCTGTGTGGGTAAGAGTGCGAGGGGCGAAAAAGGACGAATCGCCGTCGTCGCCGGCCATACGCTGCGAGCGACCAGTCCGCGGCGGGCTAACGCAGACCGCTACTTTTCGCTCAGCTAGCCCAAGTTTGTCGTCGCCTTCGCGTGCGCAGGCGGGCGCCGTCCGTTAGAAAGTGCGGATTCATGGAATTGCGTACTCGGCTGGGACCTGATTTCCGTCTCGGCGTCGCCACGTCGTCTTATCAAATCGAAGGAGCCGTCCGTGAGGACGGTCGTCTCCCCAGCGTCTGGGACACGTTTTCTCATCGAGAGGGGACGACCAAAGACGGCGGGACCGGGGACGTCGCGTGCGATCACTATCACCGCTACGAGGAAGATCTCGATCTCATGCAGTGGTTGGGCGTCGACGCCTATCGGTTCAGCGTTGCTTGGCCTCGAGTCATTCCCGAAGGTCGAGGGCCCGTCAACGAGAGGGGCCTCGACTTTTACGAGCGCCTGGTCGACGGCCTTCTGGCGAGGAACATTGCCCCGAGCGTCACTCTCTATCATTGGGACTTGCCTCAAGCGCTCGAGGACGAAGGGGGATGGCTCAATCGAGACACGGCCCAGGCCTTTGCCGATTTCTCAGCTGCTGTCGCCGATCGCTTGGGCGATCGTGTGGACCTTTGGCTCACTCACAACGAGCCGTGGTGCCAGGCGTTCCTCGGCTACGAGATTGGACTGTTTCCACCCGGGAAGAAGAACTTCGCGGAGGCGCTTCTCTGTGCCCACCACTTGCTACTTTCGCATGGACTTTCGGTCCAGGCGCTCCGGACCCGGGTGAAGGCTCCCATCGGCATTGCTCCCAATTTCATGCCTGCCTTTCCTGCGTCCGATCGCGAAGAAGACGTCCGAGCGGCCAGCAGGCAGGACGGCTATTTCAACCGATGGTTCATCGAGCCGGCGCTTGGACTCGGCTACCCCCAAGACATGGTGGAGCTGTATGGTCCTCTCTTCCCCACCGGCGCAGAGCGAGATCTACCGACCATCGCTCAGCCGATCGACGTCGTCGGCGTGAACTACTATGAGCGCTGTATCATTCAGGAGGACCTCGGAGATCCCGTCTTGCGGCGGACGTTCCTGACTCCCGACGGTCCACGCACCCAAGATCGCGAGATCTTTCCCGAGGGGATTTCGCACGTGTTGCGACGTTTGCACGGTCAATACGGCATCCCTCGCCTCATCGTGACCGAAAACGGCGCGGCCGGGCCGGGGTCCGAGGGCCCCGTGGATGGAGTCGTCGATGACCAGACTCGGGTCGCTTTCTATCGCGCTCATCTCGAACAAGTCGCGAAGGTGCGCGAGGAGGGCGTGCCGGTCGATACGTACTTTGCGTGGTCACTCATGGACAACTTCGAATGGTCCGAGGGTTACACGCTCCGCTACGGCATCTGTCACGTGGACTACGAGACGCAGAAGCGCACGCCCAAGGCGAGCGCCCACTTTCTGCGCTCGCTCTGCCTGGCAAAGTAGAACTCGCGATCATTCCGCCGCTTGGGCCCACGACGTTTCGAGGCCGACGAGATTCAAGCTGAGTTCGTAGAGGCGTCGCGCCTTTTCTTCGTCGTGCGCATTCGGGTTGGGCGAAGTGAGGGGCCATCCCCCTGGTTTTTTGGATTTGTCGCGGTAGACGCCATGCTGGCTGAAATACGCCCCGCGACGTTCGTCGACAGTCGGACTCAAGGCGGCAAAGAGAGTCGACTGGGCTCCTTCCCAAGGTTCGATTTGGCCGAATAACCCCAAGACGGGACGCATGACATAGTCCTGGAGCCAGAGCGGCATCGAATGGCGCGCGAGTCGGGTGCGGACCCATCCCGGGTGCACGCTGACGGCGTTCACGCCCGATCCTTCGAGTCTGCGCGCCAGCTCCTTGGCATGCAGGAGGTTGGCCAGCTTGCTCTGCGCGTAGGCTTTCCAGCCATCGTACTTCGATCGTTCGAAGAATGGATCGTTGAAGTGAATGTCACCCTCGCGGCCCATCGCGCGATCATGGAAACAGCTCGACACGTTGATGATGCGAGCCGGGACGCTTTGCTTCAGGATCGGCAGAAGTAGTTCAGTCAGGAGAAAATGTCCGAGATGGTTCACTCCCAACTGCGTTTCGAAGCCGTCCTCGGTCTTGCCTCGCGGGGTGTTCATGACCCCTGCGTTGTTGATGAGGAGGTGAAGGCGGTCGTGGCGCTTCGAGAAGGTCGCCGCGGCGTTGCGTACCGACGCGAGCGACCCGAGATCCAACTCGAGAACTTCGACGCGAGCTCCGGACACGTCGTTGCGAATGCGGCTCGCCGCGGCCTCGCCGCTTTCCTTGCGTCGACAAGCCAGCACCACGAGCGCGCCTTGGCGCGCGAGCTGGGCGGCGGTGACTTCCCCGATTCCGGAATTTGAGCCGGTGATTAGGGCCACCCTCCCGCTGAGGTCGGTTCGAAGCAATCCGGGGTCACATACGAGGGTCTTGGTCATGGTTTTCTCGCTTTCTGAGGGGATTACGCGTCGGCCTCCTGCAAACGGCCGAGCGGCTCTTGAGTGAGCGGGGCGACGTATCCGGCTTCAGTCTGAACGAGTTGGCGCGCGAAGCGGGCATGGCCAAATCGAACGTCTATCGGTACTTCGAGAGCCGAGAGTCACTCTTGCTGGAGGTGCTTGAGGAACAATGGCAAAAATGGTTCCTGGAATTCGACCGCGAGGTACCCAAAGCGCGGCCGCTCTCTCTCGAGCAGCTGTGCGAGACGTTGTGCCGAAGTATCGCTTCCCGCCCGTTGCTTTGTACATTGATGTCCGCGTTGCCCACGGTCCTCGAGCACAACGCATCCATCGAGACCATCCGCGAGTTCAAGGTGCGCTCCGTGGATTCTCTTCATAGGCTCGGGCAATACTGTCATGAGTCTTGCGCGGAACTATCGTCCCAGGAGTTCGAAAGCCTCCTGCATCTGATGATCGTCACGATGACCGGCCTTTGGCCGTACTCCCACCCCTGCGAAGCGGTCGAGGCGGCCCTGGAGGATTCTCGACTCTCAAGATTTAAGCGCGACTTTCCTGCAGATCTGACCGCTTCTGTGACGCTTTTGGCGAAGGGAATGATAGCCAGCCGCCCCTGACGCCCACAGCCCTTGGGCGGCGCTTACGCCCACCAAGGTGAGACCGGCTCCGATCAACTGCAGCGCTGTGAGCGTTTCATCGAGGACCCACCACCCGGAGAGCACCGTCACTACGGGGCCGCTCATGGCCAGCAAGCTCGCATCCGAGGGGCCGAGTCGTCGAAGGCCCTCCATGAACAGGAAATACGGTGCGACTGTCGAAAATAACACCATCAGCGTCACCCAGCCGAGCGCAGCAGGCGCTGCTCTCGGCATGCTGCCCCCCTCGGTGAACAGGACCACCGCGATGACGACTGCAGCCGTCGAGAGATTCGAGACGCTGGTGAGGCGAATCGAGCCGAGCTTGTGAGTCATACGGCCGGAGAGCCATACGTAAACCGCGTAGGACACGAGGGACGCAGCGCCCCACAAGAGGCCCGTACTGCCGAAAGGGGCGTCGCCATTCGGCACGAGCCCAGGGCTCGCCACGCCAAGCAGTCCCAGCCAAGCCACCGAGAAACCGGCTACCCTCTGCGCACTCGGCATTTTGCGGCTCTCGACCGCGGTCAGCAACATCACGATCGCTGGGAAACCGAACAAGATCACGCGCGATACGCTCGCGCCCAAGGCTTCGATGGCCCGAAAATCACAGACCATGCCGGCCGAGAACATGACTCCGAGGACAGCGCCAGGCACGTAATCTCGCGGCCGGAGCGGTGTGGTCCCGTCGCGTCGCGCGAACCAGGCGGCGGTCAGAACGACTAACGGCACGGACAGGAGCGAACGATAGAAGAGCACCGCAGGCACACCCATCCCCTCCGCGTAGGCGAGCCGAGCCCAGATGCCTTTGAGCGCCATACCAAAAGTAGCAAGTAGTACGAGAGTTGCTCCGCGACGGTCCATTTTCACCTCCAGAAGGCGTGCCTGTGACCGTGAGGATGAGTTCCCTGTAGATATGCGTCCAATTGAATGAAAGGAAACGTGATATTAGAACAATTAATATGTTGGATCCTGAACACCTGAGAAACTTCCTCCACGTCATCGACACCGGGAGTCTCAGCGGTGCCGCCGCTCGGGCGCATGTGACGCAGCCCGCCCTCAGTCGGCAGATCGGACTTCTGGAGGAAGAGGTGGGAACACTCCTTTTCGAGCGAACTGGCCGAGGAATGAGGCCAACGGCCGACGGACGGCGACTCGAGCAACGGACGCGCCCCCTGCTACGGGAGCTCGACGCTCTGGGGAGGGACTTTTCGAAAGCCGAAATTGCGGGACCGCTCTCGATTGCCGTCACTCCGAGCATCGGCATGGACTGGGTCGCGCGCCTCGTCGAGTCATTTCACAAAGCGCACCCTGCCGTCACCCTACGCCTGCGCGTGGTCTTGAGCGGCGTCATGGGTGAGAACCTGGCTCAGGGAAGGTTCGATCTAGGGCTCCTTTATTCTCCGGTCGAGCACACGAGCGTCGTCACCAGTGAGCTTTGGCAGGAGGCCGCGTTCTTGGTGACGAGACGTACGACGAAGTGCAAGGCGGACACCGTCACGATGGACGAAGTCCTCGAGCGGCCCCTGATCCTCCCGTCCTCTCAATACGGCATTCGCTCCGTGCTGGAGCGGGAAGCGATCAAGAGCAATCGAGCACTGCGACTCGCGCTCGAGGTCGATAGCGTGCAACTCGCAGTCGCGCTCACTCGTCAAGGCATGGGAGATCTCGTGATGACCGAGCGAGCGCTCTTCGATCTCAGGTCGCGACAACTTCGCGCCCTACGCATAGTGCGACCCCGCCTCACCCGTGTCGCTCAGCTCGCCAGCACCGAAGCGGCGCTCTTGCGGCCCGTCGTGCGCGCATTCTGGGAGCATACGGTCGATTTTGGCGGTTGAATTCGATTTCCAAGCCGAGGTTTCCGGCCTCCTACGGACAGCGCTTGGTGAGTGGGAAGAGCTGCATGTTGAGTTGAATCACCTGCTCTCCGTCTTGGTTTTCGGCGGCCAGGGACAGAAGCTCTTTGCGAAACTCCTGGATTCGCTCCTTCAGCCGTAAAAGACCGCCTTCGCTCATGCACAGCGTGAGGGCGGAAATGTCTCGCTCGTCCGAAGGCACGAGTTCGATTGACGCTTTCGCACTTTCGAGCATCGCGCGGTGATACTCCGCGATGGCGCGTCGCCGTGCTTCCCGGCCGGTCGTGAGCACCGGGTCGACGGGAGTGAGCGTCCCGCCGTTCTCTTCGACCAAGCGCAGTGCCCGTAGGACCGATAGCGCTTTGGCGGCTTCGTCTTCCGAGATGGACGGGCGCATACGAGGAGCGATCCACCGGGGGTCGGCTACGAACCCTCGACAGGCGATCATTTCGAAGATGGCTGGGATGTACCAGTGAGAATGATAGGCGGCATAGGCCTCGTCGAGGCAACGTGCGCCTCGGTAGCGTTTCATCGCGAGAAGCTTTTCCGTCAGACGCTCCTGTTCCTCACGTTCGCTTGCTTGTTCTCGGTCGACCAAAGTACAGAAGTAGTCCTGCTCCTCGGAGTCGAGATGCATGGCTTGCGAATAGCGAACGGCCGCATCCGCGGAGAGGTTGCGATCGCCATTGATCACCCGCTGGAGGTGATTGGGTGCGCGGAAGCCCGTGCGTCTGGAGAACGCGCGATACGAGAAATAGGGCTGGCTTTCCTTCTTCTTGACGTAGTAGTCGCCGAGAAGGGTCCGGTAGTCGTCGTACTCGAATACGTTGATGATTGCTGGGGGGTGAGAACTGGTCATCAAAGGCCTCCACAGGAGACGTAGGTCGAATCAGGGAGCGCGCAGTGGGTGTCCTCGACCGAAACCATGCCGTCGACACACGAATATTCGTCCGGTTGCATCGACACCCGGCAGTGAAGGGCGCTCCGAAAGGTCTCACCGCAGACGGGGTCGTCGAGTCGATCGAGGCAAGTCGGTACGTCGCAGGGTGTGTCTCCGCACGCCGAGCGATCCTGCAGCGAACATTCCGACGCGCAGAGTAGGTCGTCGACCTCGCTCCAGTTCATCGTCGCCGTTGCCAGGACTTCGCGCTTTTCCGGGTCTGCGTCCCCTCGCTCCAGTGTGAAAGCCACGTTCAGCTGAGCTGCCATGGCAAGAACGAGATCCGGCGCATTGGACTGGTCGTAGTTGTTAGGCTCTGCGGCGAGCTGCATGTTTCCGTAGGAGGCAACGGGCGCGAGCAAGAGGTGGTCCTCGATCGTCAGACGCAGTGCCTGTGCGTCCCCCAGGGTCAGCGTCTGGGACGCTGGAATCAGTACCGATGTGATGCGTTCGGGGATGACCGCCGAAAACGCGGAGCCGGAGACATCTCGGCCCTCGATGACCGCGCCTTGCCCCGCACCTCGCATCGGAACGTCTGCATTGGTGGCGGCGTCGAGGGGAGCCGTTCGCACGACGATGGCGCAAATGGGTTCGTCCGGCGCGATCACGGGCAGCGGTTGGCGTGTTGTGAGGTTGTCGTTGGTGCCGGGCCCCTCGGACGTCTGCGAGCTTCCGGCACAAGTGATGAACTCGACCTCGCTGACCTGGAGCCACAGTCCGGTGATCACGGCACCGGCACCTGCAGTGTCCACCCCCT
Source organism: uncultured Polyangiaceae bacterium (assembly GCA_965652275.1). Taxonomy (GTDB): domain Bacteria; phylum Myxococcota_A; class Polyangia; order Polyangiales; family Polyangiaceae; genus NIC37A-2. The sequence continues at coordinate 55,230 of CBFGUR010000028.1, forward strand.
CGGGCTGGGCTCCACGGAGCCCGAACTGTAGCTCGACCGGAATGCCGGTCAGGGGGGGCTCCGGTCCGGGTGAATCCTTACCCGGATTCCCAGTTTCGGTCGACGTGCAGCCACAGGCAGCCGCACCAAGCAAGCAAAGTAGGCCGAAGACGGCGTTGAGAGACGGGCGAGGATACGGTTTCACGACGTGGGCAGTCAGGAGCTGGGGACGAGCATGCTGATCAGCACTCGGGAAAAGTGCAAAACTCAGGCCAGCATCTTCGCACGGCGGATGATTCTCGAAGTGCCCTTCGCCGGCGTCGCTTCCATGATTCGTATCCGCAGCGGATACGCGCTACCCGCTCAGTGTGCCACAGGTGTGGGCCAAAGCCGGATCGCATCGTCCTGGTCCCGATCGCTGGGCTGTGCGTGGGCCGATGATGACGTGAGCATTGGATTTCTACGGGCTCAACCGATACCCGTCGCCTCAGGTAGGAGGTGGCACCGGCGCCGCTTCACAGCCAAGGATGAGCTCCAGGGAGATCGTCAGGCTCTCGCGGTAGGCTTCGCAGCTCTCCGGGCAGAGGTGGCCCCCGATCTCGTCATCGGTCCTCGTGAGCACGTATCCCGCCGGATCTTCTTCGCAGTCGTCAGCCGATTGGCCGACGATGAGCCCGTCTCCATCTTCGTAAAGGAGAAGAACGTTCACTTCGTCGGCTTTGATGGGTTGGTCCGATGGTGGGTCGGGGAGCACGAAGTTGCACGATTTGGATTGAGCAAGGATCGACGATAGGGCGCTTTGAAGCGAATCACCGAAGTCGTCTCCTTGTGAGAGATCATGGTGACAATACTTCAGAGGTGGAGAGCAGTCTGGCTCCGCGGTCATGCCGGCGACCGCTGCATCCGAGAGCCAAGTGCGCGCGTCCTCCCCACTTCCTGACGTTTCCTCGCTCCCCGGTGCGCCTACCACGAACGTCGCGATGCCCTCCTCGGCTGCTTCGCTAATCGTCTCGATGATCGCCGAAGGATCGACGGGATCGGACAAGTTTCCCGAGCCCCTGCATCCCTGTAGATAGGTGGGTTGTCCATCGGTGAGGAGCACGATCAGCCGCTGTCCATTGGTCTCGTCTTCTCGCAGTTGCTCGAGGCCGAAGAGCAGCGCGTCGTGGGTTGGCGTACCCCCAGCGGGGTTGACTCGGGCGAGAGCGTTCTCGAATGCTGCTCGATGTGGGGAGTCTTCGCCGCCCCAAGGAGCGAGAGGAAGGGTTCCGTCCGTGTTGAGACAGGCTTCGACTGGGAGCGTCGTGCCAGGGGTACACGGGACATCGTCATCGAGACAGTTGGGCTCCGTGTCCTTGTTGGGAAAGTACACCACCCCCAGGCTTGCGTCCTCGGGAAGCTCGTCCACGGATTCTCGCAGAGATTCGCGGGCGAGGACCCATTTGCTTTCGGTTCCTTCCGGCGGTGTCAGTGACATCGAACCGCTGACGTCGATGATGAACTCGAACGTTGGGGGAGGAGTCTCGGGCTCTACGACGACGTGGATGCAGGCGGCTTCGCGCAGCTCTTCGAGTACGTCGGCCTCTATCGGACCAGCTTCGAACGATGCGAGGTCCGGTCCTTGTCCGTACGTTGGATCAATCTCACCGGGGCCGTGCTGCGGAGGCTCCTCGATCAAATCGCATCCGAAGAGAACGCTGATCGCGAGCATCTGAGGCCAGGGCGTTCCCCTAAAGAAGATTTTCGAAGTACCGAACCTCATTTGCGTGCCACTTTGCTCGAGACGGAGCCTGGGACATAGCAAGGCTCGCCTCAGAAATCTTCTCACCGCTCGGAACCAGCCTTTGTGTGCCGGAAGAACGATTTTTCCGAAAACCGTGAAGGTCACCGCCACAGGTGGACATGAAGAGTCGTCCCGAACGAGTGAGGCACTTGATCGGAGACGCTGAGGAGGAATGAAAATGAAAATGATGACTTATCGCGTTACCGCGGTCGTGACGGCTGCATCCTTTGCTCTTCTTTCCGTCGCGTGCAGCGGCAGTGATGATGGGCTGACGGCTGAGAACATCACCGTCGAAGAATGCGCTGATCTGTTCCCCGCGGACGACGGCACGGAGGAGGATGATGACGCCGACGAGGACTCCGATAGCGAAGAAATGCTCGAGGGGGACTATGATGCCGACGGAGATGTCGACGAAGACGACGAGGCGATCGAGGAACGCTGTGTGGAGTTGATGGCCGAAGCGGAGGCAGACGGAGAGCCTGCCGAGGAAGCCACATCGGAGGACGAGGCCGAGTAGAGGGGGTAAGCCCGGGAGCGGGTCCGTTGGGGGGCCTTCGCCCCCGCCGGTCTGAGGTAGAGGCCCACCGCGTTTGACGGTGGGCCTCTATTTCAGGCAGGTTCATCCGGTGAATCCAAAGATGGCGCTTGCGTTCTGCTTCGGGACACTCTTGTCGCGGCAGACGTGCGCCCAGAATCCGGAGTGGATCACTTTGGACGAACGGATGGCGTGCATGTCGCGCGCCGACCTCGAAAGTTCAATCGAGAAGGACCTCGGATCGGTCGAGGTTCCCACGGGCCTTTCGGTGGAAATTCTCGGTCCAGGGGAAGGGTTCCTCCTGAACGACGGGGCGCGCATCGTTGCGGAACGACGGTTCGATTCGCTTCCCACTGACTGCGACGCACAGCTTCGTATGCTCTCGGTGGTGATCGCGATGGCAATCGAGCACCATGTCGCCACCTCGGGCAATCAGCCCGACGAGTCGGAAGGGCGCGAGTCCGAACCGGAGTCGTCCCCCGTGGTGCGTGAGGTCCAGCAGACTCCACCGGCACCTCGAGTCGAGGCGAGTGTCGAGTCGTCCGTGCGAGAACGGAAGTCGAAACCTGGTCGGACCAGAAGCCCCGTGGACGATCCTTTCGCAGTGCGTGTCGCAGGAGGTGCGAGCTACTCCTACGGCATCATGCCCGTGGCCGCGCCGTTCTGGACAGCCGAAGCGGGAGTGATGCTCCGTGGAGGCTGGTTCATTGGCGGAGGATTTTTGTCGAGCGAGCGTATGCGCATCGCATTCGAGGTGCCCGAAGAGGAGGCGGACGGGATTTTGGTTCCGGAGGAAGCTTTCACCAAGGCTCTCGTGCAGCTGATGGGGGGGACGCTCCTCGGTTGTTACGAGCCTGCCTTCGAGAAGGGGCGGCTGGGAGTTTGCGCCGGGGTGGCCGCGGGGCGCTTCCATGCACGCGGAGTGGAGGGGTTCGATCCCAACCCCGGCGAGGCGGTTCCCTGGCTTGCTGCTCTGGGGCGATTCATCGGGCGGACACCCGCCCGCGGTCCTTTCGGAATGAGCCTATCCCTTGATATTTTCACACATTTTCTCCGCCCAGGGGTCGAGCTCGTGGGCGAGGGGAGCGCGAAGAGCCCCCGCGACAGCCCTCCTGTAGGGGGCGCGATTGGTTTGGGCACCTTTTTTGTGATCCAGTGAAGGATCGAAGCCTGGCGGACATGGAGCACATGAGCGAGCGACAAAACGACGAATGGATGAGCGCCGAGGACCTCTTCGTCGCCCACGCGCCGTACGTCGCGAGCTTCTTACGCCGGTTGGGTATGCCCGCCAGCGAAGTGGACGACCTCGTGCAAGACGTATTTCTAGTAGCTCACCAAAAAGGCGGTTTCACTCCCGGCGAAGCGCAGCCGCGGAGCTGGCTGTCCGCGATCGCCGTCAGATTGGTTCAGAACAAGAGGCGCTCGTTTGCGCGCAATCGGGAAGACTCCAATTCGCTTGCGATGGAATTCGCCGAAGCGACCGATAAGACACCCGCGGAGCGCCTCGAGCTGCAGCGGAGCCTCAAACGCGTCCAGGTGGCGCTCGATTCGATGGACGTCGAGCATCGCGCGACGTTCATTCTCTATGAACTAGAAAACGAGTCGTGCCAAACGATCTCCGAACTGTTGGAGGTCCCTGTCGGTACCGTGTACTCTCGGCTACACAAGGCGCGTAAGCGATTTCTCGAGGCGTACGAAAACACACCTGATTCGCCGACTACTGGCCTTGCTGCACTTGCACTGGTTCTGGGGGGAACATGAGCGCACCGACACGACTTTTGGAAGACACGAGCGTTCCTCAGAAGATGCGCGATGATCTGCGTCGCGCGCAGGGAGCGGTGGTTTTGCCGTTCGATACCGCGGCTGGCTTGGCTCGCTTGCAGGCCGGCATGAAGGTGGGCGGAGGGACGGTGGCGCCTGCCACTGCGGGTGGCGGCTGGACGACGGGGCCGGGCTGGAAGGTACTAGCAGCCTTCGGGGTCACGGGGCTAATCGGCTGGATGCTTCTCGCCGATCCTGCGATCGACGCTCGTAATGGTGAGGTTCCCGAGACGGGCCCTGTGCTCGTTTCCGACGGCCCCGTTCTCCCAGAGAAGCGTGCTTCGGATCGCGAGCCGGTGGTACCTGCGGTGGACGCTGCTCGGGCCGCCGACCCCGCGGTTCAGCCGTCTTCACCCGAGACCAAGAAAGCCAAGCCACAGGTGGCGCTCCCCGTGGCGCAGCCTGAAAAGTCCGATCCCCTGGCGGACGAAATCGTTCATCTGGGACAGCTCCGCAATCTGCAGAAGACAGACCCGACCGCAGCGATCACGGCTGCGCGAGCGGGGCACGAGAAGTTCCCCTCTGGCGTCCTCTACGAGGAGCGAGAAGCTTTGTTGATCCTCTCGCTGCAAAAGGTGGGGAGCGGGTCGGAAGCAGCTCGGCGGCTGGAGGTGTTCCGGGCGCGCTTTCCCAAGAGTGCTTTTCTCTCCAAGATGGGGGCAGGCACTTCAGCTGAACCGAAGGGCACAGTAAAACCAGCGCCATGAAGCCGCTGGCTCTCCTGGTCCTCCTCTCGATCTGCCTGGTTTTCGCCTGCACGAATCGAGTGGGGGTCGGGCGGAACAAGTCCCTGTGCCGCTCGGACTCGGATTGTCTGGAGATGGCCCCGCGCTGCGAGACGGAAGTGGGCGTTTGTGCGCAGTGTCTGGACGCGTCAGATTGCACCGGCAGCGATCCGTGGTGCGATGCTGGTCGATGCGCCTGCGCCGACGATTCCGAATGTCTCGATGGACTTTTCTGCATCGACGATCGATGCCGCATCGAACAATGAGCGAGTCGTCAGCGGATGGGTGAGCCCAGGATCAGCTGCGGACGAGAAAAGTCCCCAGTTTGGATGGAAAACGCGCCACTAACTGCCTGTTGATGCTCACGGGATGGGCTCCGCGTGTGCAAGGTCGCAAGCCGATCTCCCTTTCGCACTCGATCTCCCATGTGCACGTGCAGTTCGATTCCCACCGCCGGGTCGATGGTGTCCTCCGCGCGCTTTCGTCCGGCTCCCAGATCGAGCGCAACCTGCGCGAGGCTGAGGGCATCGATGGCATGAATGCTTCCTGCTCTTGGAGCGATGACTGCGAGTTGCGTCTTGGTGGTCGGCAGGCGCCTGGGGTCGTCGATGGCTCGTGGATCGCCACCGTGCAGCTGGACCATCTTGACGAAGGTCTCAAAGGCTCGGCCCGAGTCCAGTGCCGATTGAGCCATCGCCCGCGCGGCTTTGCGGTTCTTCACGCGATTCGCGAGGAGCAGCATCTCTTCCGCCAAGGTGAGGGTGACCTCCGTCGAATCCCGAGGGCCCTTGCCCTTGAGAATGTCGATGGACTCTTTCACCTCCAGGGCGTTGCCGATCGTCCGACCCAACGGCTCCTCCATGCGTGTCAAGCGGGCCACGGCGGGCGTTCCCAACCCTGCCGACACAGCCACGAGGCTCTTGGCTAGGGCGGTGGCCGACTTCTTGTCCTTCATGAATGCGCCCCGGCCGACCTTCACGTCGAGGACGAGGCCACTTAGACCTTCGGCGAGCTTTTTCGAGAGGATGCTCGCCACGATGAGGGGACGACAGGCAACGGTCGCCGTGACGTCTCTCAGCGCGTAGATGCGTTTGTCTGCTGGTGCGATGTTCTTGGTCTGTCCGATGATGGACGCTCCGCATGCTTCGATCGTGCGCTCGAAGGCCTTGATGGTCAGCTGCGTGTTGTATCCGGGAATCGACTCGAGCTTGTCCAGGGTCCCACCGGTGTGTCCGAGTCCGCGACCGGAGATCATCGGGACGTGCACGCCACACGCGGCGACGATTGCCGAGAGCGGAAGGCTGAGCTTGTCTCCGACTCCCCCCGTCGAGTGCTTGTCGATTCTCATCGGGCCGGTGGGCCGTTTATCCAGAATCGCTCCCGAATGAAGCATCGCCTCGGTCAAGGCGATCATTTCGGCATCGCTCAGGCCTCGCAGATAGACGGCCATCAACCAGGCTGCCATCTGATAGTCCGCTAGCTTGTTCGACTGAAAGCTTTCGATCAAGAAGCGGATGTCGCGGGGCTCGTGCTCGAAACCATCACGCTTGTGCGCGATTAGGGCGGCCGGAGACGGAGGCATACGGGCAGTATAGCGAGTTTTCTCTTGCAGATCTTCTGGGGCGCGTCAGCGCGTTCCGAATTTGGTAGGACGGGGCCGATGAGCCAGTCTGGTCGTCCACCGGGAAAGTTCACCCAGCATCGTCGTCTCGACCGGTTGCGCGAAATCCTTCTGCGGCACCCGAAGGGCCTGACTCTGTACGAGATGGCCGAGGCACTCGAGGTGACTCCTCGCACCATGCGGCGATACCTCAAGGAGGTTGATCGGGACTTCGAACTCCAATCGCTCGAGACGCGCGGTGGCGGTCCGCTCCTCTGGAAGATTCGGACTAGCGAACTGCCGCGAAAGGTCGAGCTTCGCCGTACTCAAGCCTATGCGTTTCTCGCAGCCCGACGATTGTTCGAGCCCATGCGCGGGTCGACTCTGTTCGAGGAGATTGACATGGCGACCAAGAAGCTGCTGGCTTTTTCCCGTAGACCAGGGCGCGGACCCAACGCCGGGCGTGCAGACGCTCGTCTCGAAGAGAGGTTTCTCTATCTACCGTTCGCTCCGAAGAACTACGAAGAGAAGACCGAAGAGCTCGACGACTTGTTTCAGTCGGTTGCCGACTTACGTCCCCTGACGCTCAAATACCGGCGTGGAGGAAAGCTCCAGGAGGAACGCATCGTCATCCATCCCTATGCGATGGTGTTGCACAGAGACTCAATTTATTGCGTCGGATATCACACCCAGAAGAACGAGGTTCGCACCTTCGTCCTCGATCGGATGCGGGACACGGAGATCGTTTACACCGAGACATTCGAATTGCCCGATGACTTCCAAATCGATCGGTATTTTCAGGGCGAGTTTGGAATCTTTCACAGCAGTGAGCGACACAAGGTCACCATCGAGTTCGATCCGCAGGGCGCCGAGTACATTCGCAACCGAAAAGCACACCCGACGCAGAAGCTGTCCCCTCTTCCGGGCGGAGGTGTGAAGCTCACGATGACCGTCGGCAATCTCAACCAGGTCGTGAGCTGGGTGCTCGAGTGGGGACCGCGTGCCAAGGTGGTGGGTCCTCCCGAACTCGTGGACCGCGTGCGGGAGGAGCTGCGGCAGGCCTTCGAGCAATACTCGAAATGACGTCCGTCCGACTCATCGAGCCCGACTTGCTGACGCCGAAATAGAAGTCGCGCTCAGGGGGTCGAGGGTGCAGCCTGGGCCAGAGCGAGCGATTCCTGTCGGTATCGTTCGTAGTTCTCCAACACCTTGACCACATACGCTTGAGTCTCGGCGTAAGGAGGTATCCCCCCATAGCGAATGACGGCGCCTTCCCCCGCGTTGTAGGCGGCGACGGTGAGGTGGATGTCCCCATTGAACGTGTTGGCCAGGATGCGGAGGTAGCGCGTGCCGCCCATGATGTTTTGACGGGGATCCATGATGTCCGTGACCATCATGCGCTCGGCGGTAAATGGCATCAGTTGCATCAAGCCGTGAGCGCCGGCCGGTGAAATCGCACGGGGATCGAAGTTGCTCTCGACCTGCATCACGGCGCGAATGAGCTCTTCAGGAATCTGATAGAGTGTCGCGGCCTGACGGATGTGTTCGTCGTAGCGCGTGAAGCGGCCTGGTGAGCGGTCACTAGGCATGTGGATCGCTGGCCTTTCGTCATCGGTGTACACCTTCGTCGAGCCGGGGCGAGGAGTGCTCGTGAATGAGATGACGCCATCGTCTCCTACCGTGCGATGGATGTCCGCCTGAGCGAGCGCAGGGCTCAGTCCCACTAGAAGGAGCAGGGCCGACTTCTTGGACAGCATGGTTTACATGATAGCCGAAAGCGGCTCGCACAGAGCAAGCCTTTGGCACTTTGTCAGATTGGCGAACGTTGGGAGACTCCGCTCTAGAAGTGCGACAATAAGTCAGCGCGGGCGCGCGCTTCACCGTCCGAATTCAAGTTACCGAAACGCTAGTCGGTCAAATAGGTGTAGCCGCGGAGCGACTCCTCGTAGTGCCCGAGCAACATACGCACCTGGGCGTTATCGAGGCGTCCAGCTCGCGCGGCCTTTTCCGCCTGGCGCCGCACGTTTTCCACCATCGAGTCGGGGTTGTACTGCACGTATTGCAGGACTTCCGTCACGCTGTCGCCCTTGACCACGTGAACGACATCATAGCCGTCGCCGTCGTCCGAGATGCGTACGTGTGCTGCGTTCGTGTCCCCGAAGAGGTTGTGCAGGTCGCCCAAGATCTCCTGGTAGGCGCCGTTGAGGAACATCCCGAGGTAGTAGGGCTCGTCTGCGCGGTAAGGGTGAACGTTCAGCACCTCACGCTCGTCTTCGAGGTCGATGAAGCGGTCCACGACGCCATCGCTGTCGCACGTGATGTCGGCGAGGGTGCACGTCACCGAGGGCTCTTCTTCGAGACGATGAATGGGCATGATGGGGAAGAGTTGATTGATAGCCCAAATGTCCGGGGCAGACTGAAACACCGAAAAGTTGCAGTAGTAGATGGCGGCCAGGGACGTTTCCAGGTTGTGGAGCTCCTCGGGAACGTACTTCAGGCGCCGGAGCATCGTTTGGATCTTGTCACAGCAATGCCAATACAGCCGCTCGGCGTGCGCATGCTCCCGAAGTCCTAGGTACCCATACTTGAAAAGGCTCTGCGCTTCTTCCTTGGCCTGGGTGGCGTCGTGGAAGCTTTCTTGAACGTTTTTGGGGACGACGTTCTGATACGTATCCCAAAGCTCGCGAAGCACACGGTGGGACGAGTCCTCGGGTTTGACGGGTTCCCCGTAACGGACCTCGTTCGCGCCAACGACCTCGAAGACTAGGACGGAGTGATGTGCGGCTACCGCACGTCCGCTTTCGCTGACGATCGTCGGGACGGCACAGCCACCCTTTTCGCAGGCGTTCTTCAGAGCATCCACGACGTCGTAGGCGTACTCTTGAAGTTGGTAGTTCTTGCTCGCGTGAAAGTCGGTCTTCGACCCGTCGTAGTCGATGGCAAGGCCGCCACCAACGTCGACATATCCCATCGCGCAGCCCATCTTCACCAGCTCCGTGTAGATGTTCGATGCCTCTTGGAGCGCGCTCTTGATGGGAATGATGCTCGAGATCTGACTGCCGATGTGAAAATGCAGCAGAAGCAGCGTATCGAGCATCTCTTCTTCTTTGAGGCGTTCGACGAGCACGACCATTTCCGCCGTTGAAAGCCCGAACTTGGCTCGATCCCCCGCCGATTTCGCCCAACGCCCTACACCCTTGGACGAGAGCTTCGCGCGCACTCCCAACATCGGGCGGATTCCGAGCCGCTTGGAGGCTTCGATCGCTACGTCCACCTCCTCGAGGCGTTCCAAAACGACGATGACCTTCTTGTCGAGGCGCTGCGCGAGCAGGGCCGTCTCGATGTACGTTCGATCCTTGTAGCCGTTACAGACGATGAGTCCGCTGCGCCGCATCGTCGAGAGTGCGATGAGTAGCTCCGGCTTCGAGCCGGCCTCCAGCCCGTAATCGAATTCCTCGCCGAACTCGACGATGTCCTCGATGAGATGATGCTGTTGGTTGACCTTGACCGGAAACACGCCCTGGTAGCGGGCGGCGTAGTCGTATTCCTGAATGGCGGTTGCGAAAGCGCGATTGAGCCTCGCGATGCGATTCCGAACGATGTCCGGGAATCGGATCAGGAGCGGGAGATCGAGACCGCGATCCTTCAACTCGACGGCGAGTTCCTGAAGGTCGATCTGGGTTTCGCTATCCGGGTCGGGCGTCACCAGGACGTGACCGTTCGCTCCCACGTGAAAATACGGGCGCCCCCAGCCCTGCACCTGATAGACCTTGTCGCTCAGCTCCGGCGTCCAAGGGGAGTCGGGAGAGACATTCTTGAGGGGTGGGCGAGTCGATTCGTTGCCTCGAGTACGAACATTCATGATCAAAAACCCGGGGCCGCCGGGACTCGGAGTGTGCATCGCATGTGCCCTCCGATGCCAGGAATTTATCGCCTCTCGGCCTGGTTTTCACACGGTTGTCCCATCAATGCTGATCATGCGGTCCGCATTTGGGGGCGGCTTGTTGAAGTCTCTCACGCTCCATGGCCTCTCCTCATCGCCGCCCAGCCCCAGCCCCTGTCCCCAAGCCTCAGCGGGTCAACCTCGGTATCTAGAGACCCCGACTCATTGGGGGCGGTGATCGGGGGTGGATACGGGCAACGGGACGTGTCCTCGCGGTTGCATGGATTCTTTCCGAGCGGGTTCGTCGTTGCTTGGTTTTGGCGTGTGAGCTGGGCGAATCTTCGTCGATTGGGACTTCATCCGCGCGGCCTTCGTCCCGGGGTTGAGCCTCGGGTTGTCGACCCGGTGCCTCACGGGAACATAGCTCCGAGCAGGCACGACGATTACGTTCGTCTGGGTCGTGTGGTTGTCGACGTGAACGACGACCTGTGCTGTGGAGTCCGACGGTGACGCACCGCTTGCAGACGACCCCGCGGACGATGCGGGGAGATCGGTGGTCCCCAAACTGAGGACATGCTGCAGCTTCGGTCGCGGCGAACCGTAGGTGGAAGACCAGCCTTCATTCGATTCGATCCGGGCGGTGGAAATCCGAGTCTCGGAGGTGCTTCGAATCACCACCTCGGATCCCGTTTGGCGGCTGCCGCAGCCCGCCACGAGGAGAGCCGTCGCGGTAGTCCACATCGTCAGCAGCTTCGGCCCGCGGGTGCCTCTCATCCTCGCCATCGACAGAGTATGACACAAAAACGGCGGATCACTCGGGCCAGAAGCGAGTCGGAATGCCGTCTCTGCTCAAGAGGGCGAAGTAATCCATCAGCCCCGCTACGGTGATGTGCACCAAGAACCCCGCGTAAATACTGCGGGTTTGCATCGCGAGGGACCCCAAGACGATGCCTGCGACGATGGCGCCGTGAGCCTCGAGATATGGTTTGCCGTAGTGAATCATACAATAGGGGACCGCCATCACGAAGATCGCAGCAGCCCCCATCGTCCGGCGAAGAGCCGCGAGCACGAATCCGCGGAAGTAGAACTCCAGAGCGAAGAACTGCAGAAGGTAAGCCGTTTCCCAAGCGAGGAGGTCGAACCATGAGCGGTGGGCCTGCTTGTAAAACGGGTAGTACTCGAGGAAGTCCTTCTGATTCGAAAGGAGCATCATCACGCCGACTACGATGGCGAGGCACACGGCATAGAGCCAGATGTGAGCAAAGAAGCCTTTCGTTCGCAGCCCCATGTCCAGGATACTGTCTTCGCGGAAGAGCAGCTTCCAAGTCACGATCGGCACGACCGAGTAGCCGAATGCGCGTGAGAACGCCCACCACATCTGGCTCCAGAGGTCGTCATACTTGGCCATGTTGATCCAGGCATGACCGCTGGCCTCCATCGTCTGCAAGAACGGTTCGACCGTGTTCTGGAAGAAGGTTCGACCCCCGTAGTAATCCTGGATCGTCAAGGTCACGGCGAGCAGCACCAGACACACCATCGGCCTTTTGTCGACGCCTTCCGTGTGCTGTGACAGCTCGCGCGCTTCCGCGTCGATCTGCTTCCAGGTCTTCCGAAACACGAGCCACGCGAGCGGAGCGAGCAGAATGATGATGGGGATCGGGACGAGCGCCTTCAGCGGCGGGTAGTGCAACACCGCGTCGAAGGGACTCGAGACCTCCAGATGGACTTTTGGGGTCTCGATGCCGGGGAAGAGCGGAGCCGGGTCCACGTCAACTCGCTCGGGATGCCTCATCGGCGGCGTCGCGCAGCCGCCTCAAGCTGACGTCTTTCCCGAGAACCACGAGGACGTCGAATAGTCCCGGGCTTGCCGTGCGCCCCGTCAGCGCCACGCGTGCGGGTTGGGCATAGACCTTCATCTTGATGTCGCCGTCTTCGCCGTACTTCTTGAAGGCTTCCTCCATGAGCTCCGCGTCCCACTTGGGTAGCGACTCAAAAATGTCTGCCAGCGCCCGCAGATGCTCCGCCGCTTCCGGAACGAGAAACTTCGCTTTGGCCTTCTCGTCGAAGACGGGGGGGTCCCGGAAATAGAAATCGAGATGGTGGACGGCGTCCTTGAGATCTCGTGCTCGCTCCCGGATGAGAGGCAGCGAAAGTCGGAGCTTTTCCTCGCTCGGGTTCTCGATCCCCGCCTCTTGCAAGTGGGGACGGACGAGCTTCAGGTATTGCTCGTCACTCGTCAGCTCCGGCGTCTTCAGGTGTTCGAACGCGACGTCAGCGAACTTCGCGGCATCGAACTTGCCGTCGCTCTTGCCCACGTGGTCCCAGTTGAATGCTTCGATGAGCTGCGCTCGGGAGAAAATCTCTTGATCTCCCGACGACCAACCGAATCTGACGAGGTAATTCAGAACGGCGTCGGCTGTGTACCCCTTGTCGCGGTACTCGGTCACCGACACGGCTGCGTGGCGCTTGCTGAGTTTTTCGCCCTTGGGAGACAGCATCATCGGCAAGTGCGCGAACTGCGGCGGCTCCCATCCGAGGGCTTCGTAGAGGAGCACCTGCTGGGGGGTGTTGCCGATGTGGTCGCGGCCACGCGCGACGAGAGTGATGCCCATCTCGTGATCGTCGACGACTGCAGCCAGATTGTAGAGCGGGAGTCCGTTCGGGCGCACGATGACGAAGTCCTGCTGCTGAGAGTTGGGGGTACTGATCGTTCCAAACACCAGGTCGCTGAACACCGTGGCGCCGTCTGCGGGACTCTTGAAGCGCACGACGTAGGGAAGGTCTGGCGTGTCCGTGCGACTGCGGCACGTGCCCGGGTAGACGAACTGAGCCTTCGGATCCTTTTCTTTCAGCGCGGCTCGCTTCTCGTCGAGTTCTTCCTTGGTGCAGTAGCAGCGGTAGGCCTTCCCCTCGTCGATGAGCCCCTCGACCGCCTCCTTGTAGCGATCTTTGCGTTCGCTCTGGAAGTACGGTGCGTGCGGCCCTTCGACCTCCGGTCCCTCGTCCCAGTCCATGCCGAGCCACTTCATCGAATCCAAGATGGCACGCACGCTGTCCAGGCTGCTGCGCTCCTGGTCGGTGTCTTCGACTCGGACGATGAAGGTCCCCCCCATTTTCCGGGCCCAAAGCCAGTTGAAGAGCGCCGTGCGGGCCCCACCGATGTGCAAGTAGCCGCTGGGGGACGGGGCGAAACGGACGCGGGGGGCCGCTGTTTGGGAGGAGCTTTCAGCCATATTCAGCTGCGCGGTAGCACGCCGATCGCTGCAAAAAAAGCCTGGCTCGCCGTCCGCCTCCCCCGTGCTTGCTGGGGGCAGGGACGCTTGCTAAGCATCGCGTCCCCTCGGGCTCCCCCGTGGAGTGCTCATCTTGGCCGATCTTCGGTCGTGAGTGCGAGGGCGCGGCCGTCCCGCCGCGCCTGGGCTAGCCCCAGGATTCTGCAACTGGTGTCGGAAGGAGCAGTCGCTCCGGGGACGATGACGCCGCTACAGAAAGAACGAACAATGGCAACTGCCACCCCCCTCGCGATCGTCAAGGATCGCTTCGGTTCCAAAGAGAAGCTCATCAAGGCCGTCGAAGGTCTGGCGACCAAGGATCTCTGGCTCGACCGCGTGAACGAGAACAAGGGCCTTGGAAGCGTGTCCAACGCCAAGCTGCTCCGTATTCACGATACCCTCGAGGACGCCAAGAAGCGCTTTGGTTCTCGTGACAAGCTCGTCGCAGCCATCTGCAAGATCGAGAAGCGTGAAAAGGACGACGGCTACAAGGCGCGCCTCGGCAGCTATCCGCTACCTCGACTGATCGACTTGCACGACGCCGCAGACAAGCGCTCCAAGAAGCCCAAGAAGGAAGCGGCCAAGAAAAAGGTCGCTCGGAGCAAGAAGGCTCAGGCCAAGGCCAAGAGCAAGTAAAGTCGATTCGACTTTCAAACGAAGGAGGCGTCGCGGAATCCCGCGGCGCCTTTTTTGGTTCGTGAGATCGTTTCCAGCGGGTAGCTGGGCGAGCGCCTGTTCTGCTTCAAGGCTTGCGCGGGAGGAACAAGTCCGTCATCAGTTCTTCACCGGGGCTCACCGCGTACTTCTCGAGGTTGGTGATGCCGGAGTCGCGGAGCACTTCGTCGTCGATGAGAAAGTTTCCCGTGAAGCTGGCCTCTCGGCAGAGGATGGTGTGAGCCGCGTCGGCGACGATCTCGGGCTTACGACCCTTCCTCGCGACCGCTTCCCCGCCCAAGAGATTCCGCACCGCGGCGGTGTCGATGATCGTGCGGGGCCACAGGCTGTTGGCGGCGATCCCGTGACGTTCGAACTCTCGGGCCCAACCCAACGTGCAGAGACTCATCCCGAATTTCGCTATCGAGTACGCGACGTGGGGACCGAAATACTCGGGCCGGAAATCGAGTGGGGGGCTCAGGGTGAGGATGCGTGCGTGGTCGCTCTCGAGGAGATGAGGGAGACATTTCTGCGTGCACAAATAGGTGCCGCGGGCGTTCACCTGGTTCATCAGGTCGTATCGTTTCATCGACGTTTCGGCCGTACCCGCCAAGTGGATGGCGCTGGCGTTGTTGACCACGAGATCGATGCCGCCGAAGCGCTCGACTCCCCGAGCCACCGCGGCTTCGACTTCTTCCTCATTGCGGATGTCGCAGATGATTCCGAGAGCGTTTCCGCCAGCTTCCGATACCGCCTGACAGGCCGTATCGATGGTCCCCGGGAGCTTCGGATGCGGCTCTTTCGTTTTGCCGAGTAGGACGAGGTTTGCTCCGTCTTGGGCCAGTCGTTCGGCAATCGCGAGGCCGATCCCGCGCGTTGCCCCCGAGATGAAGGCCGTGCGCCCTGCGAGTGTTTCTTGTTTCATCATCGTCATCATGCTCCTGCATGACGTCACCGACCATCGAAAGGGCGTAGGGCGTCCATCTTCGCTTGCATGACTCTTGCTGGATGCTTTCCGCGATTTTCACCACAGTTGGAAGGGCGAAAGGACGAGGGGCCCTGTGCGAGGTCGGTGGGATTTCCCGGCTGTCGGGTATTGTGTCGGAGCAGGGACAACCCTCTAATCGGGCCATGCGTTTCTTCCGAGCCGGAATCCACTCGACGGTGACAGCCGCGGCGATCGCGAGTCTCCTTGCTTCCTGCTCACGGCAACCGCCACCGCTCACTCCCTGGCCCGAAGAGACGGTTGCCATCGACGAGCCGTTGCCTCCGCAGATCCGAGACTCGATGCTTCGTGTGGAGGGGGAGCAGATCGTCACGGGTGCCGGTGCTCCGATCCAACTTCGGGGCATTGCGTTCGGCAACGAGGTCTGGGACCACACTGAGATCCCGAGCGCTCATCACGATGGGCGCGACTACAAGCGAGTTCGCGAGATGGGAATGAACAGCGTTCGTTTCTATCTGAGCTACAAGACATTCGAGGACGATGACGCTCCGGGTCGGTACAAGCAGTCGGGGTTCGACTGGATCGATCAGAACGTCGAGTGGGCCAAGCAAAACAAGATACGACTCGTCCTCAACATGCATGCGCCTGTCGGCGGATATCAGTCTGGTGGTGAGGGAGACGCACTTTGGGAGAGGCCCGAGCTACAGGAACGGTTCGTGAAGTTGTGGCAGGCGCTCGCCCGGCGTTATCGAGCCGAGCCGACGATCGTGGGTTTCGGTATCCTCAACGAACCCGCACCGACGCAGAGCAAGGAACAGTGGCAACACCTCGCCCAGCGCACGGTGGATGCGATTCGCCTCGTCGATCAACATCACATCATCTTCGTCGAAAGGGCGGTGGCGATAGGGGGTGACTGGTCGGAGGGCGAAAACCACAACTTCGTCCGGGTGAGCGACGACAATGTCGTCTACGAGTTCCACTTCTACAAGCCGTATCACTTCACTCACCAGAATGCGGAATGGAGCGACTTTGCGGCGCGCGAGGGCTGGTACCCCGACGAACACGTCACCGAAGTCGAGTGGTACGATTTGAAGACCGAAGCTGTCGTGCAGAGTGATCCTCTTCCTCCGGGCGCGTCCTCCTGGACGTTGCTCGAGACGGATCCCTTCGTCGTCACCGACGAGAAACTCGTAGTGGGGAAGCCTTTTCTGGTTTGCGATCAGGGCGGTGGTACCGCGACCTTCGATTCGCTCACATTGACGCGGGTCGAGACGCCTGGCGATGCTGACCCTTCAGACGAGACCGCAAAAGGGGCGTCAGCCACAAGGACATTCGAGGAAGGTGAGGCAGAGGTCGAGACCGTTTTCGAGGTTGATCTGGATACGCGACGTGGCTGGTACTTCTGGGACCCGAGCGGAAAGGGACTGGCCGCGTTCACGCCGAGCGGAAACGGGGACAGCACGGCCGTGTTCATCCGTGGTACCGAGGGGCCTGCGAACCTGGGGTCTGATCCCCTTCGGTTTCGGCCGGAGGTGGGGTACGCGTATCAGTTGCACGGTCTCGCCAAAGGCAAGGACCTCGCGCAAAAATCGCAGTGCGGGCTGCGTCTCGAGTTTTACTCGTCGAGAGTGCCCGTTCACCACCGAGACAAGGCGTACCTCGAACGAGAGCTCGACTCCTACGTCACGTGGGGGCGCCGCGAGCAAGTTCCTCTGTACCTAGGGGAGTTCGGGACGATTCGCGACAGCTTCCTGCCTGGACGCGGCGGGGTGAAGTGGGTGTCGGACATGTTGTCGCTCATCATGGAGCGCGAGCTTTCCTTCGCCTACCACGCGTATCACGAGCTACCTTTCGGACTCTTCGTGAACGACCGTGGTCTGCCGAGCGTCCATGCCGCCAACCTCCCGCTCCACGAAGTGTTCGTCAAGACGCTCGTCGGCCCCGATGCGGATGCCAAGCTGATCGATCCCCGACAGGTGAAGAGCGAGGGTGGGGAGAATGGATCGCCAGAGGCTGACCAAGAGAGGGAGGCGCAGGAGCCTCCGATCGAGGCCGAGGGCATCGAGGACGGGGAACCGGGCGTTTACGACTTGGATTGATCCCCGACGCTCCACCACCAAGACGTTCGATTTTTCATGGCACGTGTATCAGTTTGTTTCGTCTGCTTGGGCAATATCTGCCGCTCGCCCACCGCGGAGGGTGTGTTTCGCGCGCTCCTCCAGGAGGCAAACCTCACCCAGGACGTCGAGGTGGATAGCGCGGGTACTGCGGCTTATCATACCGGTGAACGCGCGGACCGAAGAAGCCGAATGTTCGCCAAGAAGCGCGGCTACGAACTGAGCAGTATTGCCCGACAATTCGTCTCGGATGATTTCGAGAGCTTCGACTACGTGTTGGCGATGGACTCGCAGAACCTTCGAGACCTGAAGAGTCGCGCGCGGGCAGCGGGCGTCGAGGTACGACACCTCGGTCTCCTGCGCGATTTCGACAAGACCGCGCCACCGGGAGCAAGCGTTCCGGACCCGTACTACGGCGGCGATCGCGGCTTCGAAGAGGTCCTCGATCAGTGCGAGCGGGCGTGTCGTGGTCTGATCGAGCATTTGCGCAAGAACGAGTTGCGATGAAGGACGCGGGTCCCCGCAGGGACCCATCGTCGTTCAGTCAAAGCAGAGCTACCACGGGCCGGGGTCTGCGCTCGAAGAGCAGAGGGACGACCCCCGTGAAAATCCAGACGCCCGTTCCGAGGAAGATGGGAACGAAACCGTAGTAGTCCGCGAGCGGTCCCAACACGAGCACGGCCACGGCGAACCCCGAGTTGAACGCAAAGGCGAACCAGCCCATGAACACCGAGCGAGCACCCGGCGGCGTGAGGGAAAACCCGCGGGCGGACAGGGCGGGGTAGATGAATCCGTGGCTGATCCCGAGGAAGAAGCCCAAGATGGGTAGAGTTCCCGGTGTCACCAACGTGGCGCCCACCGTCGTCAGAGCGTAGAGCATCATCGACGCACCCGCGACTCGACGAGGCCCGAGGCGATCGGGAACCCAACCGAACAGTCCCCGCGCCAAGATGGCAGCAGCGACGTATCCGAAAAAGAACGGTCCGACCTCTTTGGCGCCCATCGAAAGCACGAAGGGCTGGACGAAGGTGAACAGGGTACCGATTCCGGCACCGACCAGAAGTGCGCCATAGTACACGGCTCCCAGTCCCGGCGCTGCTCGCGCCATTGAGGTGGTCGTCTTCTTGTTCTCACGTGAACTGTCGAGCTTGCCCAGCGCGAAGACCGCCAAGAGCGCGCACGCTCCAGGCAATCCGAATGCCCAATTCCACCCGAACTGGGCCGCGAAGGGCTCGGTCAACGCGGGTGCTAGAGCATTGGTGCAGATCATCGAAAGACCGAGATATCCAACTGCCTGCCCCAAGCGTTGTTGAGGAACGTGTTCTGCGACCAACGTTGCCGTGCAGTTGAAGAGGATCACGAACGCGATGCCCTGGAGGAGACGGAGGGCATAGGCAAGCGGGCCTACCTCGGTCACCTGAGAGAAGGAGATGGCGGCTCCGCCCTCCATCACGAGGGAAACTGCGAGCAGCCAGCGGCGATCGAATCTCCCAGCCAAAGCTCCTACAATCGGGGACAGCACTGCCGCTCCCACGAGACAGACCCCCGCCATCAGGCCGATTTCCGCTGCGCTCGCGTCGAGGACGGTGCGCAGGTACTTCGGAAGCAGCAGAAACGCCGAATACGAGATCCCGAAGGCCACCTGAACGGCGACGATTCTGAGGAACCCGGGTGTGAGGATTTTCCCTTCGTTTTCTTGCGGTGGATGAGACATGACGCCTCCTGGGTGAGCTCCGGACATCGATAGGAATCGACGTTCGGTCGGGGAGCCTTCCCGCCGGCGTTGTCTCTACGTCACTACTTCATGAAACCCCGCCGACGTTCGGGCGGGGTTTGGTGTGAGCCGTTACAATCGCACGCACGCATCCCCGCCGTCGTATGCAATGAGACATACGAGCCAGGAATGGCGCTTCATGGCGAAATGCAGCATGACAGCGCAACTGGTAGCTTGTTTTTCAAGGCTCGTCAAAGGGCTTCTGTGCGTGAGCCGCCGTGCCTGAGTCGCCGTGCCTGAGTCGCCGTGCCTGAGTCGCAGTCCGCGAGTCGTAGTGCCTGCCTCCGCCTTGCTATGCCTGTGTCATTGTATCTGCAGCTGCTCGGCAGAAGTGCTCGGGAGCGTCTATCGAGGCTCTGCGGCGTCCGAGATGGGCCGGGCGGGTTAGGGAGGTGCTTGTCGAAGTAGCGGTTTTTCGAGCGTTTCCCTCCGTCCGGGCCTTCAGAAAACTTTTCCGTTCCTCTCACCTCGTGCGAAGGCGAAATTCATGAGAGCGCCCGCAAAAAACGCCGATCGCCTTGCTACCGCCGATACGATTGTCGCGCCGGGTCAGTCGAGACGGCGTCCTTTTGCGATCCTCCGCAGAGACCAGGGAGCCGAGGAGTTGCTGTCGGCAGCGGCAGCGCTGCGCGAGCGGCTCGGACAGAAAATAGGCTCCCCCTCCCAGGTGGTTCACGAAGTGGCGATGCGTGCGGGGCGTGCTCGTCGAGGTCGTGTTGCGGGCCACCAACACGTCTACCAAGCGGCTCTCGTCGGCTCGGGAAAGGCGACGAGTCCCGCCGAATGGACGGCGGCGACGTTGGCCGCGGGATTTTATAGACTGGAGCTCGAGGTGCCAGCCCGCCTCCGTCAGTGGCGCTGGAGGGCGCGACGGGCATTGGTTCAGATGGAGGGAGCGGCGCTGCCGTTGCTGAGTGCCATCCGGACTCCGCGTGCCGTAAAGCGTGTGCTCCCGCTCCTCGCCCTCTTGGGTGCGACGGTGGCGTGTTCGAGCTTGGTTTCGAAAGACAAGGACGAGAGCTCCCTTGCTTTGGGGCCGCTTCCCGAGCTTTCCAAGCCAAAAGCGGCGTCCCCTGGTCGCGATGGAGCCAAGCGCGACGCTCCGTGGACGTATGTGCTTCCTGTCGATCATGGTGTTCGTTCGGACAAGAGCGGCCAAGGTCACTTTCGTGCGCCGCGGTTTCACGGTGAGCACAATGGCCTCGACCTCCTCGCACCGGTCGGTACCCCAACGTTCTCACCCTGCGACGGCCTTGCCATGTCCGGAGTCAGTCGGTCCTTTGGTCGCTGGGTTCACGTGATCTGCCCCGTGCCCGACGAGTACATGAAGGTTGGCGGCCCGCGTCCTTGGGCTTCATTCTTCTATGCCCATCTGGATACGGTGGATGTGGCTCACAACGAATGGAAGGACGTCACTCGTGGACAGGTCGTGGGTAAGGTGGGCAAGAGCGGAAACGCCGACAGTCCCAATATCCAGCCACACCTGCATCTCGAGCTCATCGTGCAGAAGAACCGGCGCGGCGCCATGGACGAGCGGCACGTAGGCAGCGATCAGTCGAGCGTCGTAGCTGCTGACTACTTCGCCGAGACTCTCTCCACGGACTGCATGGGCCCTTACGGATTCGAGCCGAAATCCAGGCTCTTGAGGCGGGCCCGGCGCCTGGATCCGTTCGTCGCCCTCACTTGCCTCAGCGACAGGAAGCCGAACTTCATCAAGGCTCCCTCACCTCTTTCTGACTCGTCTCTTGCTTGGACACAGTTCTACATTGCCAAGGACTTCAACGTGAATCTGGGGGTCGAGGATTCACGGATTGCCAAACGCTGAGCACGAGGTTTTCGGATTGAGGGGAGCCGCTGTAAGCTGGCTTCATGGGAGATCCCCTCGAGCCATTCTTCGGCAAGTCTACGGTCGAGCTCTATCGCGGAAAGAAGGTGGAGGTCGTCCACGGGCCCGCCTCGCGCCTTCCCCAATGGATGACGACAGGATCCTTGTCGAGTCTCCAGCAACTCTGTCGTGATTTTACAGGGCCGCTCCAGATCGCTCAGGGGCGCACCTTCGCGGAAGAGAGGGCGGGACCGGTGAACTTCGTAGGCGCGGGCGGGCAAACGCCCGTGTCCGGGGTTACGGCATCAGCACTCTTGCGACTCGGACTAAGCGTTCATTTCGGTGACATCGAGCGGACCGTGCCGACTGCTGCGCCCTTTCTCCGGGCGATCGAAGCGGAGCTTGCCGTGGGTCGGAGCATGCGGCTTTCAGCGTTCGCCAACGCGCCGGGTTCTGGTCTCCCCCTCCATCACGACAGCTACGATCAGCTCTTGATCCATCTCATCGGTGAGAAGGTCGTTTCGTATCGAGAAAAGCGGGACGTCGACAGCCCCCGCATCTCGTATTCACCGTCTGGTCCCATGCCCAGGAACTTCGAAGCGGTGTATCGACGGGGGTTCTCCGATCGCCGAACTCTCAGCGATGCGGAGTTGGTGACGGTTACGCTCAAGCCGGGCTCCTGTCTGTTCCTACCCGCCGGGACTTGGCATCGTACTGAAGGTCAGCAACACCCCTGTCTCTCGCTCACGAGCGCAATGCGCGCACCCTCTGGGCTGGATCTACTCCTTTTGGCGCTTCGGGGACATCTCTCTCAATCCGAACAATGGCGTGAGCCGGTGTATGGCGGGCTTTCGGGACAGCCCGAGGCGAGCGAGGAAGCGCGTATCGACGAGCTTCTGCGGAGACTGCCGCAGGAGCTTGCGCGGTTCAGTTTTCGATCATTGCGCGAGGCGCACTATATCGCGGGTATCGAGCCTGGCGCGGTGGATGCGTACCCGGTGGAAGAGGGCTTCATGCACTACATACGACTTCCCAGTACGGTGTGCGAAGTTCTGAAGGACCCAGACGATCCGAGCTCGATTCGCTGTCGGGTGCGTGTCTTCACCAAGCCAGAGGCGTCCGAACTCCAGATGGACGCCGACGCGCGCCCCGTCATCGAGTGGATCTTGCAAACGACACGCGCGTTTTCTCTCGCGGAGTTATGCGCCGCGCACGACGAGTTCGAGGAAGAGGATCTCGCCGGCATTCTCGTTCAGCTCGCTCAGGTAGGCCTTTTGCGTCCAGTTCCGAGCCTGAGTTACGACTAAAACCTGGGGGGATTTCCATCGCTTAGACGCAGATTCGGCACAGGTGTGCCAGGCTCTGGCATACCGATCAGATTGTGCGGCTTCGGGTCACTCGGTAATTTCCCATCATGGACTCCCCCAGGCCCGCCAAACGTCGCTTGCGCTCGGTGCTGCTCGTGACTGCAGTGAGCTCGGTCGCGTGCGGAGGTCATGCGGTGCGGGATCGCGACGAGCCGCACGACGGGGGGCGACCGACTTTCGAGGAGGGGCCCGACGACGTGGCGCCTCGGCAGTCGACCGGCGCCGATTGGGTTGGCCTGCCCGCTGACTGTTGTACGGACGATTACCACGACCCTCCGGAGCTCATGGGCGCTGGAGCTGGCAATGAACCTGACGACTATGGACCAGGAGGGGCGGGCGGCGCTGGCAGCGGAGCGGGCGGGGTCCCTGTAGGAATACGATGAAAGACTCGAAGAAAAGGAAGCGTTTGCGTTCGGTGATTCTCGTGGGCGCTGTCGGAGCCATCGCCTGCGGGGGTAAGGCCGAAGGAGACGAACGCTCGCGGACGCAAGATCGCGAGGGGGACG
This sequence comes from uncultured Polyangiaceae bacterium, assembly GCA_965652275.1. Taxonomy (GTDB): domain Bacteria; phylum Myxococcota_A; class Polyangia; order Polyangiales; family Polyangiaceae; genus NIC37A-2. The sequence continues at coordinate 78,017 of CBFGUR010000028.1, forward strand.
GCGACGAGTATGTGGACTACGGACCTGTGGGCCAGCCCCCCGACTACTATGTTGGAACGGGTGGATGGGTAGGCGCCATAGGGACGGGCGGCATCCCGATCGGAACCGGCGGGGTCGTCATCGGCACTGGCGGCGGACCGAGCTGCCCGACCACCGACCCGTATTGCATCGGTGTTCCGGGGGAACCGCCCATCTCGGGTGGGACAACGGGATTCGGCGGGATGGGCGGTGATGTGCAGGACGCCGAAGAAGACGAACTCGTCGGATTGAGGATTCGGTGAGGAGGGGAACCGTGACGACTGAAAGAAAGACCAAGCGAAGACTTCATTCGGTGATCTTGGTGAGTGCGATGAGTGCGGTCGCCTGCGGCGGGAAGGCCCAAGGGAATGAAAACGACCGTTCTCCCTCCGAGCGCTCCTCGGGCGATGGTGACGGAGACGCTGCGGTTGAGGGAACCGGGGGAGCCCTGATCGTAGGGGTCCCAGTCGGGGATTGGGTCGGAGAGCCCATTGGCGACTACCCGGTTGGCGTGCCGCCCGACTACGTCGGCGAACCGCCCAACTACTGCAACGACTTCCCTGACGAATGCATCGGGGCGCCTCCTATCGACGGGACGGGTGGCGGTACGAGCATGGGCGGCATGGGTGGACAGAGCGGCGACGAGGACGAACTCGTCGGCACGATTCGCTGAGGCCGTGCGTTTCGCCAACAAGCTCATATCCCGGGGCTTCGGGAGCGCCAGCGGGGAGAAATCCGCTTGAGGAACCACGGCGGCGCGACGCGCATCATCTGAGCCGCTACCAACATCGGAAACGGGAAAGTGTACCGTCGCCGCTTCTGGTCGATGGCTTTCTTCATTTTCGGACATGCCTCGTCGCACTCCATCAAAAACGGCATCGAGAACTCGTTTTTGTCCGTGAGCGGTGTCCGAATGAATCCCGGACAGATGGACATCGCGTGCACTCCGCTGCCGTCGAGCTCCATTTGCAGGCCCTCCATGAACGTCATCACGGCAGCCTTCGATGCGGAATAGGAGAGACTTCCGGGGATGGCGCGATATCCCGCAACAGACGCCATGCCGACGAGCGTCCCGCTCCCCTGGGTCCGCATGCGGTCGACCCAAGGCAAGAGAGTGTTCGTCAGCCCAATCACGTTCACGTGCATCACCTCGGCGGCGGCGCCGCTATCACACCTCAGGTCTTTGCGCGCCTCACCGATCCCGGCGTTTGCGATCACGACGTCGCATCCGCCAGCCGACTCGAAGAAGTGGGACGATGCGGCTTCCATTCGTTCGGTACTACGCACGTCCACCGGATAGATTTCCGAGCGCGCCCCACGTCGTTCGAGCTCTGCCGCTAGCGTGCGTAGGGCATCTTCTCGACGTCCGACCAGGCCGATCACCGATCCAGTCTCGGCGTAGAGTCGGGCGAGCCCCCTTCCGAGACCGCTGCTTGCCCCCGTAATGAACACGCGTTTCATGGGTCCCACCGTTAGCATGGCTGGGAGCTTTGCCGACGGGGCTGTCTTTTGTCAGACTCCGCGCCCCGATGCCCCACGTGAATTCAATCGTCGCTGCGAGCTTGTTTTGCAGCCTTTCGGTGCTTTGTTCCGGTTGCGGCCCACAGAACGCGGGAGGCCCCGAAGTCGGCCCCGAAGCACCAATCGAAGGCAGCGGCGGGATGGGCGGAGCCGAGGCGACCGGTGGAGCTCCGGGTGAGCAGGAGGGGGAGCCGAACGAACTGCCAATGTGTCCCGAGTTCACCTCGGGATTCGCCACCGAGGTGGTGGACCATGCATTTGGAGAGGGACAGGATTTCGGGCAAGACGCGTTCCCCGAATTGGTGCTCGGTGGACCCCAGGGCGGGGGCGAGTCGCAGGGATCGCTCGACGTGGTGTCGCTTGGCGATGGTGGCTGGCTGACGCTCGGGTTTTCACCACGCGTCATCGTCGATGGTCCCGGGGCCGATTTCATCGTCTTCGAAAATCCGTTCTACGCAGGCGGAGATCCACTCGCTCCAGTCGCCGAACTCGGGGTCGTGGCGGTGAGTGTGGATGGGGAAGAGTGGCGCGAGTTTCCTTGTGAACCGGGCGCGATGCCGCCGTACCCCGAGTGTGCGGGCTACACGCCGGTCATTGCCGACGTGACGGACCCCGAGAGTGTCAGCCCGTTCGATCCGGACCGCGCCGGGGGCGAAGCCTTCGATCTGGCGGATTTGGGCATCGAGGAGGCCCGATTCGTACGCATCACGGACATCGAGGGTGACGACTTCGTTTTCGATCTCGACGCGGTTTCGATCGTCAATGGGCGCTGTGAGTGAGGGACAGCTCGGTGCTTGCAAAGTGCTCCGCGGTCCTTCTGGCGACCATCCTGGCGCTCTCCTCTTGTGAACCCACGCCGCCCGCCGGAACCGGTGGGGCTGTGGTCGAAGAGTCCTTCGGCGCCAACGGGAAAAGCTGCGGACGCGGGATCGCGGTCGGAATGATTGACCCGGATAGCTATGCGTCGGTCAACGTGGGGCTCGTGGGGCTCGACGGGACGACGCTCAGCGGGTCCTTCATTTCGTCGGCGAGTGCCCCTTCCACGTTGAATGCAGCGCTCAGTGGAGACGTCGTTTTCCCCTCGAGCCGCATGCAGAACGACATCGTTCTGATCGATCGGCTCGTCGTTTCGGTGTTGACGTTCGTCGAGGTGGAGACTGCCGAGGTCCGCGATCAGATCTCCGTGCGCACGGGATTCGATTCGAATCCGCAGGACTACGTCGAGCTCGACGACGGGACGGCGCTCGTGAGTCGTCTCGAAGCCAACCGCACCCCTGGGGAACAGCCCCATGACGGCGGCGACGATCTGCTGCGTATCGATCCGGCATCCGGAGCGATCCTGGGTCGCGTGGATCTCTCCGAGTTCGTCAGTGATGCCACCGGGCGGGCGCGCCCCTCCACCATGATTCGAACCGACCGGCACGTGTTCGTCTCCCTGACGCGCCACAGTGGCGACTTTCGAGAGGTGGGGCAAGCCGGGGTGCTAGTTCTGGATTCTCGTTCTGCTGAGGTGCAAGGCTCCTTCGAGGTCCCCGGCATGAAGAACTGCGGGGGGCTGACCTTGTCACCGGATGGAAAGCGCCTTGCTTTGTCGTGTGGGGGGCTCGTGAACAATGCCAATGGTTCCGCTCCAGCGGACTCTGGAGTCGTGGAGTTCGAGATTTTCGACGGTGACGAAGAGTTCACGTTGGTCGAGCGGGCGCGAGCTTCTGCCTCGGAGTGGGGATACGGGCCGTTTTCGTCCGCCATCGCCTACGCGGACGACGACTTGTTGCTCGCAAAGACGTACGGAGCGCTCGAGGGGGAGGATGCGGGGCGCCCCGATCGGATCGTCTCGTTGTCCCGCGGGCTCGGCGAGGCCGAGATCCTACTCGAATCCTCCGAACGTGCGTTTACCTTGGGAAGCGTACTGTGTGTCGCGCCGTGCGGCTTGTGCTTCGTCGCCGATGCAGGGAGGGGCGTTGTTCACCGGTTCCCCATTGCGGGCAACCAGGTAGGACCGGGTCGCCAGCACCGCATCGACGAAGAGATCGGTTTGCCGCCCCTGTTGCTCGGGTGGTTCTGAGCCGCCCTCGAGAGCGACAAGCGAGCGCTGCCCCCTCGCTCCTCGCAAACGCTCGCGTCAGCTCTTGGACTCGTTTTCGGCGGGAGCCTTCTTGGCCGGAATATCCTTCTTGGGGGCGGCCCTGTCCCGCGATTTTTTGGCTTCGTCGGAGGTCTTCGCCTGCTCGTCCGAGCCGTCGTCGGGCGCGTCCTCCTCGTGATCGTCATGGCTGCCTGGCGCTTTGCGCGGTGCTTCACCCGGGCCCGAGTAGTCGACCCAATACGAGTTGTACCCGCGCACATCCAGGTGGACGAACGAGGAGTTCGGGTAATATCCGACGCCAACGCCTTTGATGGTGCGCAGGTAGTCCCGAAGAGCTTCATTGGGGATGCCCGGAATGCTGAAGTCGATCGCCTTGCCTTCCTTGTGCTTGGAGGCGGCGACGAAGCTCTTGGTGCGGTATCCGCTCACGATGCGCATTTCTCGCCCGCCGAACTTGTCACTGATCGAGGCGATCAGGCGGATCAGCTTCGGATCGATGCGTGGGCCGTCCTCTTTGGCGCCCATGACGAAGTTGATCTTGTTGCTCGCATGACCAAGAACCTCGTTCTTCGGTCCGATCACATAGCCACTCCAGGAGCGGCCGTAGCGGAAGATCTTGATGTACCCGCGGCGCCAGGCGGGCTTCACGTACTGCTTCCAGCTCTCCTCGCTGTCCTTCTTGGACGAATCGTCGTCGTCCTCGTCGTCCTCGATCTTGTCATCGAAGTGGCCGCGAAGTCGTTGCTTACGGGCGTAGGCGCCATCCTTGTCCGTCTTGTGGGGGATGATGAGCTTTTGCCCCACTTCGAGTGTCTCGTTGCGAGCGATCCCGTTGGCGTTACAGATGGCGCTGACCGTCACGGCGTAGCGCCCCGAGATGGCACCGAGGGTGTGACCCTTGGCCACCACGTGGACCTTCGCGGCGCCAGCTGGTTTGCTCGGGTTGTCGTCCTTGTCCGAGGACCCAGAGCCATCGTCCGTCCCCGGAATGATGAGCTTCTGTCCCGGTTTAATCGGATCGCGTCGGGAGATGCCATTGGCCTTGCACAGCTCGTCTACGGTGACGTTGTATCTCTTCGCGATCGAACCGAGTCGCTGTCCCGAATAGACCGTGTGGACCTTGGGCTTCGCCAGGGCGGTGTCTACGTTCGTCGTGGTCCAGAGACCGAGGACGAGCAGTGACAGTCCGAGGCCGCGGATGAAGCGGCTCGTTCGACAGCGAGGAACGGCGGGGTGGCTTGGCATCGAAAGAAAACGCATGGCTGCGGGAGACGTGGAGGGGGTCGGCCCTGCCCTGGGCCCCAGGTGTACGGAACTTGGGCCCTTCTGCTTTCCCTTTCAAGGGCAGAAAATCGCAGTTTTTGCTGGATTTTGAGGAAATCGTCGGTGCCGTCGGGTGGAAGCGACGAATTTACAGCGGGGCCGGCGGCTGGGGCGAGGTTCATTTGACCAGGCGCCGGCTAAGATTGGGGCATGTACGGACCCAATCCCGACGAGAAACACCCAATGGAGGGCTTCCCCCAGGTGTGCTTCATCAAAAACACGATCAAGAGCGAGAAGATCCATGTTGGGGAGTACACGTACTACGACGACCCCGAAAGCTCCGAGGACTTCGAGCGCAACGTTCTGTATCACTTTCCCTTCATCGGCGACCGACTCATCATCGGGAAGTTCTGTGCCATTGGACGGGGGGCAAAGTTCATCATGAACGGTGCCAATCACAAGCTGACGGGTCTCAGTACGTATCCCTTTTTCATTTTCGGCAAGGGCTGGGAAAAGGTGAGCCCGGGACGCAGCGACTTGAGCTCGAAGGGCGACACGGTGATTGGGAACGACGTTTGGCTCGGGTACGAGTCACTCGTCATGCCCGGAGTGAAGGTGGGGAACGGAGCCATCGTTGCCGCACGGTCCGTGGTCACCAAAGACGTTCCGCCCTATTCGATCGTCGGAGGGAATCCGGCTTCCGTGATCAAGTTGCGCTTCGACCAAGTGACGATTGACTCGCTACTGCAGATCGCGTGGTGGGATTGGCCGATCGAAAAGATTACCGCGAATCTCCCCTACATAGTGGGCGCGGACTTGGATGCGCTTCGCGCCGTTGCGCAGAGCAAAATCGATCCGAAGACCACGCGCGGATGGGGATCTTCGGAGATCGAGTAGGGCGGGCTGAGACGACGTGAGTGCGTGGACCTGGATGTAAGAAAGCTCACACCTAATTGTTCTCTCATGTAAAAATCTGAGCCCGATCCGCCCACTCAGGGTAGACCGCCTGCTGCCATGCCTCCATCATGGAAGGATGCGCGCACCCTTCAGTTCGAATCACTCCATTCTCGCGGTATTTACGCTGAGTTCGGCCATTTTCGCCGCCTGCGGCAGCGACCCGTCGCTTTCGGATGGCGGCGGGGACGGCGACTTGGGAGGTGACGGTGACGGAGACAGCTCGCTCGCAGGAGCCGGCAACGGCGATGGCGATGGGGACATCGATCTCGGTGGCGACGGTGACGGAGACGGCGATGGCGACGGCGCTGGTGTTCTTTCGGTGACACCCGAAGACGCGCAAACCATCACCATCGACATCGGTGACACGAGCTCCGAGGTGGAGTTTCTCGCGTTTTACGATGGACAGGATGCCGAGGCTGCTTGGAGCGTCGATCGCGGAGACATCGGTACGGTCACACGTGGTCCTTCCCATCAAGGGGTCTTCACGCCGAGCGGACTCGTCGGCGGAACGGTGGTCGTCACGGCGGCGCTCAATGATCGAATGGTCACGCGAGAGGTCGTCGTCGAGCTCGTCGGAACGCAGAACGGAGCAGATCCGGACAACCCCAAACAGGCCACCCAAATCCCTGAAGACGTCGACGCCCTGACCGCGGGGGGCGGTCCTGGTGGTGTAGGAGGAGATGGGCTCGGAACCGCGGTGACCGACGAGGACCTGATCGATGCACTTTCCGATCCGACCGATGCCGGCGCGGCGATAGAGCTTGCCCTCGTGTATCCCTACGACGGTACTGTCTTTCCTCGCGGGATCTTGGCGCCCCTCGTGGCGTGGGACTCGACGGAAGGGGACGCCGATGCCATTCAGATGCGACTCCGGACCGAATCCGGATCGTTCGATTGGACGGGGACCTTTGGTCCCCCCGTCATCCTGCAAGATACTGGAGCACCTTTCGTTCATCACCCGATCCCTCAGGACGTGTGGGAAGCCGCTACGAACAGCGCCGAGGGCAATGCGGACAGGCTCCAATTCTCGTTGACAGTGGCCTCCGGCGGGGAAGCGTATGGCCCCCTCGAGCAAACGTGGACGATCGCGAGTGCGCGGCTCTCGGGGACGATCTACTACAACTCTTATGGGACGAACCTCGCCAAGAACTTCAACGGCGCGCAAGGAGGCGACGGGTCCTTCGGTGGTGCGACGTTGGGGATTCGCGTGGGCGATACCGGGCCGAGTCTGGTGGCCGGAGAGTCAGGTGACTCGAGCTATTGTCGCGTCTGTCATTCGGTGGCGGCCGACGGCTCGCGCCTCATCAGCTCCAATCAGGACGACTCCTTTACCTATGATTTGGGCGGTGACGGAAGCATCACGGAGACACAGGCCGGGGCGATCTTGGAGTTCCCCGGCGTCTATCCCGACGGATCGCTCGCCCTCAGTAGCAGCGGACAGCTCTACGAGCTTCCCGCCGCTGACGCGCCGCTTCCCATCACGGGTCTCGATGACGTAGCGACGGAAATTGGAACACCGATGTTCTCAGCCAACGGAGCCCGAGTGGCGTTCAATCCGATGGCTGGTCCCATCGAGAATCCGACGCAGAAGATCGTCGTCATGGAGTTCGACTCCGAGACTTTCACGTTTTCGGATGCTGTCGAGGTGGTGGACTATACGGGCGAGCCGGCCGGCGTTCGACCGGGTTGGCCCGCGTTCTTCCCCGATGGAAGTTCGATTGTCTTTCATGCCCAGTCTGATCCAGGGGTGACTGATTCAGGCGTCGGGGATCTCCGGACGCGGCGGGAGGCGCTCGCACAGATCCATTGGGCTAGTGCGAACTCGTCGGCCGATGTCACGCCACTCAATCGCCTCAACGGAATGGACGAGGACGGAAACTCGTACCTTGCCCCCTTGCGTAGTCCGATCGATCTCGAGTGTCGTGCCGACGGACACCAAGTCGGCGACGTGTTCACGAGCCACGAAAACGACGTGAATCACAACTACGAACCCACGGTGAACCCAGTGGGTGGGGGCGGTTACGCTTGGGTCGTGTTCACCAGTCGACGGCGCTACGGCAACGTCGCCACCATCCCGCCGTTCTGCAGCGATCCGCGCGGAGTGGACCTCATCGAAAACATCACGCCGAAGAAGCTCTGGGTCGCCGCCGTCGATCTCGATGCCGCGCCCGGCGAGGACAAAAGCCACCCGGCCTTTTACCTTCCGGGGCAGGAGCTCCTCGCTGGAAACTCACGCGCCTTCTGGGTGCTCGATCCGTGTCGCGAGGACGGAGATTCGTGTGAGAGCGGTGACCAATGTTGCGGCGGGTTCTGTCAGCCGAATGGCGAAGACGGAGCCCTCGTTTGTTCGAACGAACCTCCAGAGCACTCTTGCTCGCAGCTCCAGGAGCGGTGCGAGGAGGCGAGCGATTGCTGCGACTCGACGCACACTTGCCTCGGTGGGTTCTGTGCGGTGCCTGTGCCGAGGTGAGCGCGCGGGGCGGCTAAGGGCCGATGTCGCCGAGGGCGTTGTTGATGAAGACGTTGCCGTAGCCCGAATGATCCACGCTCGTGTCTCCTTGCATGTAGATCCCGTAGGCGGCCGAGTTCTCGAACGTGCAGTTTTCGATATTGCCCGCGAGGATACCGGGGTTGGCGAGATGCCACAGGGCGCCGTTGCCCCCTGCGCCAGCATTTCTGATTTCTATGTACTTGAAGGTCGAGTTCGCGTCGACGTTGGGTCGCAGGATGATGCCGTCCCAACCGAGACCGGCGTCGCCGAGAATGTGATCGAAGACGATCGGGTCTTGTGCGGTTCCTTCGGCGAAGAAGCTAGCGCTTTGCGACGCGTAGCCGATCTCGAAGAAGGCTTCGTCACCGAACTGGAAGTGCACGCCAGGTGCGACGGTCACTACCGCGCCGTCGTAGATGTAGACGTGATCCTCGCGTCGGTAGGGCAGCCCAAGGTCTGGAATCGTCCCCGTGCCACCCACGATGCTGCTGCCGTCAATCTTGATGTAGCCCGCGTCCTCATTTCCGATGACGGTGTCCGCCGGAATACTGATCAGCGCTTGCGCGTCCAGCTCGAGGGCAAGGCCGTCCGTGTCGGCGATGGAAATTCCGCCGGAAGCCTGATGCATGCCGCGACCCACGTCTAGAGCCGGCCCCAGGTTGTTTTCCAGGATGAGGCCGTCGAGCGGAACCCCTGGGGCGTCCCAGAATACCGCGGCCTGGCTGAAGCCGGCGTTCTGCACGACCAAGTTGTTGACGTAGCTTCCTGCCGAAAGGTTGTGTCGGACGAAGAGGCCGCCCCAAAAACCTGGACCGGTCGTGATCTGACCGCGGAGGATGACCGGGTCTTCGGGGGTCCCGGCAATCTTTACCAGGCCGACGCTCGAAGCGTAGCCGATATCGAAGAACGTCTCGGCTTTCATCGAAAACTCGACGCCGGCTTCGATCGTACAATCTGCATCCGTCCCGTAGATGTAGAAGTTGCCCTGAGGCAAGTACACGAGACCGACGTTGGGGATGTCGGTCTTGCCCCGAATCGAGGTGAACTCCAGCGAGGCGACGTCTTGAGCGTTCCCGGTGAAGGTGCCGCCCAAGGGGAGTCCACGTAGCGCCTCTTCGTTCGCGAGCTCGAGGGCGTAGCCGCTGCTCGTCGTGACCGTCAGATCCGAACTCCCGAAGCCCCACCCGTTGGCTCGGACTCCGACTCCTCCCGAGTTTTCGACGCGTACATGTCGGATGGGGACGTTGGCCAGGGACCGAAAGGCAGGTTGGCCACCGCCCGCGTCCGCGATGAGCGTGTAGTCGAAGAAGTTTAGAGCGTTGTCTACGTCGACCAACACGCCCTCCCAATACCCGGGAGTGGCTTCCTTTCCGCAGAACCGCACGGGCTCGGTCTCAGTCCCCTGCGATTGAAAATCGCCAGCGCCCACTCGGAAGCGCACGCCGGGATCGACGACGATCTGTGTACCGGGCTCGATGATGAGGCTCTCATTGTTGTCGACCGATACATTGGCCGTCAGGTGAATCACCCCGGACCACACGTGATTCCCCGAGTTGAGATTCGAAACCACCGTGGCGTCGTCGACTTCCCGTGAGTCACAAGCAATCTCCAGGGTGGTTCCAGTCGTCCCGCCGGTTCCACCGGTCCCGCCCGTGCCGCCCGAACCGCCCGTGCCACCGGTCCCGCCTGAACCGCCTGTACCACCCGAACCACCGGAGCCGCCGGTTCCTCCGCTGCCGCCAGTTCCTCCTCCCGATGAACCTCCTGCACCGACGGTTCCTGGAGGAAGGAGCGCCCCGCTCCCGGGAATCACCGGAAACCCGAGGGGCACCCCGCATTCGCTCCCTTCATCGGCGAGGCCGTTGCAGTTGTTGTCCGCGAGATCACAGATCTCGAGCTGAGCGGGATGGCGCGACGGCTCTTGATCGTTGCAGTCGGTGGCCACGAGCGAGCGATCGGGAATCGGGATGCACGAATCGATGACGTCGGCGTCCGCCATCGTCCCGAAACCGTCGCCGTCGAGGTCGACGTACCACGGGACCTCTTTCGTATCGTTGTCGACCTCGCCGTCGCAGTCGTTGTCGACGTCGTCGCAGAACTCGGGCTGCAACGGTCTTTGGGCAATGTTCTCGTCGTTGCAGTCATCGCCGCAGTTGTTGCCGTTGCAGCAGGCGGCGTCGATGGCGCCATCCCCGTCCTGATCGCGAAGGCCAAAAGTTTCCGGATCGCAGTCTTCGTCGACGTCATCGTCGTCGCACACTTCGAAATTGCCCGGGAAGCGATTGGAGTCGTCGTCGTCGCAGTCGTCTCCGAGGGGAGTTTCGTTCTCGTCGAGACAGGACGCGTCGAAATGGCCGTCGCCGTCTTCGTCGGGTGGCTGGTAGACGCAGCGGTTCTCCGCATTGCT